>JBGSKC010000036.1:0-377865 GCA_041741415.1 Bacteroidia bacterium
GTGCCTGGCTCAGGCGCATCCTAGAGCATATCACCAACCCTGCAGCCGATTCTCAGGCCCATCACCCCGCTGGCCAAGCTCAACTTTCCTTGTCATAGAAAGAAACCGGATGAGCGATTAGTTTTTCAGGAGCGACTAATGAAGCAGAGCTGGAATCATTCAACTGCAATTGACCGCCAAGATTCCTCAGATGTGCGCGGTGAGCATTATCGTTGTTCAGCAGGATATGCTTCATTGACAGGCCTTCTTTGTTCAGAATGAGCACACTTTGGTTTCCATGAATGTATCGAAAACTACAATTTTGAGCTTCTAACGTAGAAATCTGTTCTGGAACCGCGCTTACTTCAAACACAACTGATGTTTCATGCCCCATTTTCACAAAGGCATTTCCCAACTGAAGGGTATCGTCATTATTTACACAGAAAAACAAATTCTCCCTCAGATGAGCCAGCACCAGTTTCTGAAATTCTTGCGCATCTGAATAGGTTTTATCAGGAAACCGGACCTTGATCGCCTCCTGAAATGCCGATAAAGAAGAGGTGATTTGCAGCATCCAATTGCCGTCGGGCCGCTGGAAGAGCATGGTTGTTGACAAGTCGGGCTGGTGCGCCATGCTCGCATTCGCAGTAAACAACAGGCACAAAATCAAAAACCGCATACCAAAAATAAGTTAAATAAAAGCTAAAAAAATGGGAGAGGCCATCTCTCATTGCATGCCTCTCCCTTTTGTTGTCAGGCCAGAGCTAATTCGCGTAGCCACCATGTAAACAATCAATAAAGTTGTTTGTGCCGGGTGCCGCAACGTGATAATGATAGCCACGTGTATCGTCGTAGTGTCCTCTGCATTCGTCGAGATCATCAGGCTCAGCACCGTTTACATCCAGTTGTTCATAAAGTCCGTGACCATCCATGGCATAACCGATCATGGCAGCATGGCCATCAGCCTGGGCGATTTGTTTCGTCTGGCCAGTGGCCGCATGGTAGTGGTAACCTGCAGCCAGGTTGATGTGTCCACCTGCGTCATCAAAAGGAGCAAGGGTATAGGCCCCTAAAATAGCATCCTTGGGTGCAGGGGCATCGAACCGGACACCATTGAAGGCCACCCCACGTGTGGAGGGCCCCGAAGAGAAAGGGCCTCCTGAAAACGAGGCAGTACTACTCAATAACACAGGTTTAACCGGGATATAGTAAGTTTGCGTCAGAGCAGAGACATAGGAAGGCAAGCATTCAACACAAAAATTCTTATACTCAGGCCCAACATTAGGATTAGCTGCCGCCTGGCATTCATCTTTTGTGTCGGTTGTATAGATATCTCCATTCACGTCATACATTAGCCAGGTGTTGTCTGAATAGAAAGTAGCCATATTTTTCACAAACTCCCCATCTACATCGTAGACTTGGTCGTTTTCAAGCCATATCCCACCAGCTTCCTCACCGTCTGAAATATTATCAGGGCACCATGGCCCCATGTTGTGATCAGTTGGGGTACCGTTAGATACAATTTTGTAACACTCCACCGACTCTCCATTTGATAAGGTCCGGGTTTCGATCGTAATGGGCTCTGCCAGTCCGCCAGAAAGAAACAGATTGGGATCCACCTCAACAACGGTTTCCACATCGATTGGCTCCTCCTTGCAACCAACCGAAAAACTAATGCCTAAAAAGGCACAAAAGATAATAACTGAATGCAACTCTTTCATAGTCAATTGTAATGTGTTAAAAGAAGATTTGGCTTTGGCTTCTTCGACAGGTTAGTTGCTTTCTCCTGTTAAATCCTTCGGAGCTTTTCTCCTTTCTAAAAATTTACTCCCTGACCGCTAAAAATGGCGCTCAGCCTCTGCTCTCCAAAGCCAGGTTTGATGGGAACAAAACAAAAGCTTATTTTTATTGCAATTTATTCGTCTTGAAATCTATTTTCATTAGCTTTTTCTTGTAGTGATTTTTTCACCCCTCTTATAGGGGCAAGCTGATATCTCTGTCATCTTGGATCAAACCTGAACATCAGCGGATCTCCCGGCCTTAGTGTGATGGATGGAACCATGGAAATGGGCCGCTGGTCGGTACGTGTTACCTTAAACCGCTGAAACAACATCGCCAGGGCAATCTGCATCTCCACCATGGCAAACTGGTGGCCGATGCACAGCCTGGGCCCGCCACCAAAGGGAATGTACTGGTGGCTCACAAAATTTCTTTTTGCCTCTGCCGCCATCCTTTCCGGCATAAACTTTTCAGGATCAGGCCAATAGGCAGGATTCCTGTGAAGGCCGTAGATGAAAATGGAGATATTGTCGCCAGTTTGAAGGCTCAGCTCTCCGATTTGGTCGGGCCCCAGGGCTTCCCGCCCGATGATCCAGGCAGGCGGGTAGAGGCGAAGGCTTTCTTCGATCACTTGCCGGGTGTAGGGTAATTGGCTGAGTTGTTCGAAGCGAACCGGGCCTTGCCCCAGCACCCTGTCCACCTCCTCCTGAAGCTGGGCCCTGGCTTCGGGATGTTGGTCCAGCAGCAGGAGGGTCCAGCTCAGGCCATTGGCAGAGGTTTCGAAGCCAGCGAGAAAGAGGGCCATCAATTCCTGCAAGACTTCTTCCCTGGTAAGCGGCAAGCCCGTGTCTTCGTCGCGGGCCGTGAGCAGCATATCCAGCAGGTCGCCAGGTCCTGGCCCCTCTGCCTGCCGTTGGTCCACAATCCTGAGAATGAAGGCATCCAACTGTCGGCGGCGCGCCCAGTAGTCGTCCAGCTTGCCCGTGAGCTTATAGCGCAACACTCGAAGCGGGTCACGAATCTTCATCACCATCAATTCCAGGAGGATGATCAAGCAGTCCTCCACAAGGCGCAAGCCTTGTTCATCAATTCCCTTGCTGAACAAGGCCCGCGACACCACCTGCAAGGCCAGTTGGGTCATAAGCTGATGAACTTCCTGCTCAGGCCTGGCTTTGAGTTGTTGCAGCACATGATCGGTTTCCTCGGCCATGAGGGTGGAGAGAAATTCAATTTGGGTTTTGTGGAAGCCAGGCTGTACGAGCCGCCGCTGGCGAAGCCAGTATTCGCCTTCACTGGTGAGAATCCCGTTGCCGATTACAGAACCCACCACGTGGCTGGGTTTGTCTTTCTGGTAGTTGCGATGGTTTTTTTGGAGAAGATGGGCGGCATATTGCGGGCCTGTGGCTACATAAACCTGCCGGGTAACGAGGCGGGCAGCATAAAGCTCACCAAACCGCTGCTGATAGCCCCGGTAGGCGTTGATCATGTGGGAAATGATGGCCTTTTGGGAGGCGAAATATTCGGAATTGGGCACGCGCGGCGGAAAGTGAGGAGCAGCCATGATGAAGGAGAGTTTAGCGGGAAACGAAGGTAGGAAAAAGGGGTGAGAATGGAGGTTGGAGATGGAATCCGGGAACGGTGAGCCGGGGGCCGGGACTCGAGGCGAAGGTGATCATTGGCGGATTGCCTGGCTACTCCATGTTTCTCCTTCCAATCTCCTGCCTCTCAAAAAGATCTCACTATTTTTTTAACCCTTTGTTTTTCATTTTCAATCAGATTCATTATTTTTGCCCTCCGTTGAAAGAACAAAGACCTCATGGCAAAGAAGAGCAAAGCAAATCGCATTCAGGTGATTCTGGAGTGCACCGAGCATAAAGAGTCGGGCCTTCCCGGTATGTCGCGTTACATTACCACGAAGAACCGCAAGAACACCACTGGTCGGATGGAGCTGAAGAAGTACAATCCTGTTCTGAAGCGCTACACCGTTCACAAAGAAACCAAGTAACCCCGATTCGTCATGGCTAAGAAAACCGTTGCCGGATACCGCGACCGGAGTCAGTCCAAAACACTGACCAAGATTATTCGTGCCGTGAAGAGCCCCGAAACCGGTGCCTACACCTTCCGCGAAGACATCATCCCTACTGATATGGTCAGCGACTTCCTGAAGGAGAACAAGTAGTTTTCCCAGAGGTCATTGCACCAAAATGAGTCGTCCGGCCTCTTTCCAGAGGTCGGACTTTCGTTTTTTGTTCTACCTTTATCCAATAAGAAGGGCAGTAAGCGTTTGAACAGGGGCCAAGCAGTTGGTTTCTTTTTCAAAAGACCTGCCTAAGCGATTGGACCTATGCAGAGAATACGAATGTTGATGTGGCTTGCAGCCTTTTGTCCTGCCGGACTGGCCGCAGCCATCCTTCCGGTGAGTTCCCTGGGCGATACAGGCCCGGGAAGTCTGCGGCAGCAAGCCGAACTGGCCGCCAGCGGCGATACCCTGGAGTTTCAGGTGGATGGAACTGTGTTTTTGCAAACCAACCTGATAATATCCAAATCCCTTACCATCATGGGTCTGGATGCTTTTGATGTTATCATAAGCGGAAGTGGCCAACAGAGGCTGGTGGAAGTAAGCGACCAGGTTACTCTGGTGCTTCATCATTTGACCCTCCAGGGTGGATATACAAGAGGACTTGCTCAGGAAGGAGGTGGAGCTATTCGAAACAGAGGGTTTGTCTTTGCCTACAACTGCTTATTCCTTCATAACTCTGCTGAGTATGGGGGGGCCATTGAGAATATCAGTTTCGGTGGCGACTCCTCCTATTTATACCTTGAAAATTGTTCTTTTATTGGGAACAAAGCTGTGAAAGGGGATGGAACCACATTGTCGAGACCCCTTGGAGGGGCTATCTTCGTTGATACCCGGCAGTATGGGTTTACAGAGATCGAAGCTATCAATTGCACATTTTCCAATAATGAGTCCGAAGATACAGGAGGAGCTATTTACCTGCTCGAAATTCCGTTTGGAAATAGCCTGACCCGCTTTGAGCACTGTACCTTTGCCAATAATAAAGCGCTTCTTGGCTGTGGAGGGATTGACATGGACCAAGGTAGAAGGCCAATTTTCAAGGCTTGTGTCATTTCCGAAAATCAAGGCTCTGCATTCTATCCCAACGCGCGAGGAAGATTTTCCTCTGAAGGTTACAACGTGTTTTCTGATACCACTGGGTTTTCATTTCCACAGGGTCTTCGAAACACTGATCAGACAGGAATATCAGCTAATCTGATTAATGCCACTCCTTTCAGCCCTAGAAGATGGTTAATGGCAACCCAATGCAACAGCCCCTGTCTGGATCAGATACCGGCAAATGAATCCAAGCCGACCGACCAACGGGGTGAGCCAAGGGTTGGGCCTGCTGATGTTGGCGCTTACGAAAGGGTCGAATCAAAAGATTTAGGATTATTTAACAGCAATAACACTGGTGTAGGCTCCTTGCGCTTCCTTATTGAGTTTCACTGTGAAGGCGACACTATTCACTTAGACAATACACCGGATACTATCCGGCTTTCAAGCCCTATCGGAATCTTCAGGAACGTATCTATTTTAAATAAGCTTGACAACAGGCTGGTTCTGCACGGAAATGACAGCAGCCAGATCTTTACCATTTCTTCTACCGGCCATTTATTTTTGTCTGGATTAACCCTGATAAATGGCTATTCCACGAATTATGGAGGTGGGGCGATTGCAAACAGAGGTTCTTTGCATCTTCGTCACTCCACTTTCGCTTATAATCAAGCCTCAGGCGGAGGAGCTATTTCAAATTATGCCCAAAGCGGAGACACTTGCCGATTTCTCGCTGAAGGATGCACCTTCTCCCATAACCTGGCGCAATGGCTGGACGGAGGCGCATTGGACAACAGATCATTTGGCGGCCACCTCTCCGTAAATATTCATTCATGCACATTTGCAAACAATGAAGCATTTGTCAGAGGAGGTGCCATTTTCATAGACGATGGCTCCGATCTCATTCTGGAAAACACGTTGGTCGACCTGAATCTGGCTCCTATCGGCGAGCAAATTTATGGAAGCCTAGCCTCTTCTGGATATAATTTGATCCGAACCTCTGAAGGTACCACAGGCAATATTGCTCCTACAGACATCATTGGCCAGCCATCCAACTTGTTGCCGCTGGCTGATTACGGAGGTACCATGCTAACACATGCTCTCTCAAATCAATCCGTTGCAATTGATAACGGAAAACCCGGACAACCCTCCCAGGCGACCGACCAAAGAGGTGTTAACAGGGTATATGGGCTTCGTCAAGATATTGGTGCATTCGAATACGACGGCACCACCAGCTCCGAATTGTTGTCTGAAATCAGAACTGTTCAGGTATTTCCTAATCCATCCCGCTCCTTCACTATTAAGTTTCAGGCATTCTCAGGCGTGGTCAGGCTGTCACTTACCAATAATTTAGGGCAAGTAGTGTGGACAGATCAGGTAAACACCGATCGATCTCCAGAGTATTACTTTTCTCCTGACCTGCCAGCAGGGGTCTATATCCTCAATATTCAGGCACCTGACTTTCAGGAAGTGTTTAGACTTGTCATCGAGTGAGCGGCTATCGGCATATCCTCTGGCTGTTACTCCTTACAGCGGCAACTATCCTACTAATACGGCTCTGGATTGGAGACCCATTCCTGCGCCCGGGGGCTTATCTATTTGGTTCCAGCGGTGATGGACTAAAAGGGTATTACACACTTGCATGGCAACTTCTTCATGGACACGGCGCTTGGCACCATATGTTCCATCACCCCTTGGGAACGCATCTTATGTATGTCGATGGCAATCCTCTTTTATATGGTTTCCTTCAAATTGCAGCTGAATTTGGAGTAATATGGGAGCTGGAAACAGTTGTGACAGTAATCAATGCTGCAAGCCTTTGGAGCGCAATTCCAGCAGTTTGGCTGTTGTTTCTTATCGGCAAAAAGTTTTCTTTTCCCAATTGGTACGCAGGGACAGTTGCTCTTCTTGCCGTCCTTTTGTCCCCTCAACTGCACCGGCTCACAGGTCATTATTCCTTGTCACACCTATGGGTAATACCCTTGTTATGGTGGTGTCTTCTTCAATGGCAGAGCAAATCCTATTCCTTCAGGCTCCTTCTGCCCTACCTTGCAAGCGCCATTCTCGTCAGCTTTCTCCACCCTTACTTTGGTCTAATTTCGGCAGCCTTCCTTGGTGCATTTTCGATTGCCGCGTGGTTAAAAGATCCTTCCTTTCGTATTCAGCCTATTCTTCATCGCTTAATCCCCTTTTTCGCTACTCCTATTCCTGGAATTTCGCTCAAAGTCTGGGAGTTGTTCACCAACCATGGTAACCAAGACGTAGTGAAATATCCCTTTGGCCTAACCTTTTATCACGCAGGCTTTGAATCAATTTTTTTACCAAACCAGGGTCCCGTTAGGGCTTGGTGGGACTCCTTGCTGCCAATAAAGCATTATGATTTTGAAGGTTATGCATATGTTGGTACAACTGGATTGCTCATCCTTATTCTTCTACTGACCAAATCCCTTCACCGGATTTCGATAAAAGATTATACCTTAAAACCCCCTAAACCAGATCTACCAATAGCGTTGTCTGTTAGCATAATGGCCGGAGTAATCGCCCTGATTCCTGCTATTGGAATTCCATTTTCCTGGTTCCCATCGCTTGAAATCCTTCTGGGCCCTCTTCGCCAATTCAGATCTCCGGGACGCCTTGCCTGGGTATTTTATTTTACCTACTTCTTATTCGCAGCCTGGTATCTCTTTTGGTTGGCAGGAAAACTGCGTCAATCCCAAAGCCAACTGGCCTCATCGCTAGCATCCTTGCTGCTCTTCGCAGGGATTTTCCTTTGGGGGGCAGAAGGGCGGATTATGCTAAATGAACAGCGAAACATCATTGCGGGACAAGGCATAGATTTGTATCCAGAATGGCAGATAGAATGGGAGTCGATCCTGAGTTCATTCCACATGCCTCCTTCAGAGTTCCAAGCCATCCTGGCAGTTCCGTTTTTTCATCACGGCTCTGAAAAAATTTTCCTTGCAGACTGGTTCTCCGAAAGGTATGCACAGATCATTTCAGTGAAAACTGGGCTCCCACTTGTACAAAATCTTGCCGCCAGAGCATCATTGTCTCAAACCAGGAAGGTCATCCAGCTTGCCTCTCATCCGTTGATCGATCGTGACTGGGACAATAGCTTGATTGACAAAAGACCTCTCTTGTTGGTGATTCACCCGGGAAGAACTTATTCACCAGGCGAACAGTGGTTAATCGATCAATCAAGCCTATTAGGTGAGGTTGGCGAAATAAGACTTGCAATTCTTCCATTTGAGCAGATTCAAGCAGATACTACATTTTTGACTGCATTGGATTCTGTAACCACTAAGGATTCCATCCAGTACCCCACCCTGATCAGGGATGGATTTGGCGATGATCCCACAGATCCACCGGGCGCGATGGTTCGAGTCTGTAACCCTTGGAGTGATCTTTTGTGGAAGGGCAATATTCCAACACATCCGGCGGAGGAATTCTGGGAAATCTCTGTCTGGATCAAGATTTCTGAAGAAACAAATTATCTGCCCCGGCTTTTCGTCAAACAATTTTTAGCCGGTAAGGAGGTTTTCAGAGAACGAATAGTGACCATGAATACCCGAGATGTCTGGGGAGAGTGGGCAATTGCTCGTGATACATTGCTTCTGCCTTCAGGAAATATTCAACTCACAGCTAAAGCTCAAGGCGAATCTTTCGACAGGCTTATGATTCGGCCAATTAACCTGAACGTTCTCGATCGCTCCCAATCCTCTTCCCCTCTCCTCTGGAACAACTATCCCCTTACCCCAAACCCATGAACAAATCTCTCCTGCTACTGATATGCCTTGCTCTTGTTTCGCTGCCGGGCTGCCGACTCAATACCCTCGATGAATTAAGCTGGCAAACGAACTGGATGCTGCCTATTGCACAGAGCGAGAGCGGCCTTGAAAACCTCATTCAGGATACCAGCCTGACTGTCAACAGCCAGGGGGTTTATTCGCTAGTGTATCGCGATACCCTTGCCGGGATTTCCCTTGAAGACCTCATCGTTTTCCCCGACATCGAGCTTTCCTTCGCCGTTCGCCTCGATAGCATCTCGCTTAACCCCGAATCCATCGCACAACAAATCACCATGGGCCAGCTTGCCACGCAACTCGCAAACGAGGGGAACATCATCGGGCAGCTGATCATCAATAACCACAACAAAACCCTGCCCATTGTACCTGGGGTACCAGGCCTGTCTTCGGGCGTCATTCCAATCGACGCCTCCAGTTTTTTTGAATTCGCCGACCTCGACTCCGGGTTCCTCGACCTGTCCATTCGCAACGAATTCCCCCTCAGCCTCGACAACGTGGTACTGGAAATCCGCAATGCCACCCTGCCCGGCCCGCCCATCGTTCGCGATACATTCCCCAGCATCCCCTCCCGCCAAACCAGAACCCAAATCTATGACCTCAGCGGCCAGCAGATTGAAAGTCAGCTGATTGGGGAACTCATCAACCTCGACCTGCGCGACAGTACCCAGGTGCCGATTGACACCAGCGAATACATCGAAGTGCTGCTCTCTGCCCGCGACCTCAAAGCCAGGGAAGCCACAGCCATTTTCCCTGCTCAGACCCTCGTTGAGGTGGACAGAAATACCAATTACCCTTTGCAGAACGGTACCAGCCCCGTTCGCATCCGGGAAATGAAGGTCCTTTCCGGCAGCATTCAGGCGGAAAGCATCACCACCATCGGCGATTCACTGCAAACACAATACCGGATCAACAATGCCGTGAGCGCCAACGGGTTGCCACCCGAATTGAACCTCAAGGTGCTGCCAGCCCCGCCAAATGGCGTGAGAACCCAGAGCGCCACCCAGCAACTTGAAGGGTTTTTCCTCGACATGAGCCTCGGCGGCACCACCTGGAACCAGTTGCAGGACTTTTTCAAGGCGGATTTGCTCTACTCAGGCAACCTCGTGACCCTCGACCAACAGGACAGCCTCGTGCTCACTTTTCGGGTTCAGGACCTCAAACCCACCTTTGCTACGGGCTATTTTGGTTCAGAATTTTATGATTTTCAGGGAAATGTGAAGATCAACTGGCGCTCCGGCCTCAACCTTGGCCGGGTGAGCTTCGCCGACCCCAGTGTGCGTCTGCTCATCGACAATGGCCTTGGCATCGACGCAGAAATGGACATCCGATCCCTGATAGCACGTAACAGCCAGACCGGCCAGACGGCCCGCCTCTCTACCGGGGCCCTGCTCGCGGGCCCGCTCACCCTGGAACGCCCCCAACTGCCCGATACTTTCGGCGTGAGCCAAACCGAGCTCCTCTTCGACCGCGGAGAAAGCAACCTCGTGCAGGTCTTTAACCTGGAACCTGACGAGCTGGTGTACGACATTCGCCTGCAAACCAACCCCAACCGCGACCCGCTCGATTTCAACGACTTCGCCACCGACCGAAGCCAGATCCGCGCCATCGTGGAACTCGACATCCCGCTCGACGGCATCCTGGAAACCCTCGTTTTTGAGGATACTGTGTTCCTCACCCCCGGCCGGGTGGAGGACATCCCGACCGAGGAAGGCATCCTGCGCCTGGCACTGGCGAATGATTTTCCGCTCGAAGGAAAGGTTGATGCACGGGTCGTGAATGCACAAGGTGCGACCCTTCTGAGCCTTGCCGAGGGCACCGCCATTGCAGCTGCAACAGCGCAGGGCGGTGGGCGAACAGCCGTTCCGGCACAAACCACGCTGGAAATCCGCGTGACAAGGGCGCAACTGGAGCAGGTCATCGAAGAAGGCACCATGATTTTGTACCGCTTTGTGCTCGACAGCCGCCCTGCGAACCAGGAGGTGAAAATGTATGCTGATTACCGCCTCCGGGCCCATCTTTCAGCAGAATTTCCCCTCGAAGTCAACAATTGATTCCCCCAACCAAAGACCTGATGAAGCTGCTTCTCCGTTGGTGTATGGCCTGTTTTGCCCTGACGGGCCTCGCTGTCGCACAGTCTCCCCGACAAATTCTGCTGCCCTCCGCCTACCCTGCCCAGATGACTGTTCATCCTGCCATGCTGGCCTCCATGGCCGAGGGCGTGATCCGCGTCGGGGTGGACGGGCAATTTCAGTTTGCCAACACAGCAGTTCCCTTTAGCTGGTTTGACCAGGCAGACGGCTTTCTCGACACTGACGACAAAAACACCCTGATCGACGGGATCCAGGGCCGTGAGCGGCTTTTCAGCGAACTGGGCGGACAGGTCCAGGTACAATATGGGCACTCCACCGGCACTGCCTTTTCGGTCGGATATGCGCAGTGGCAAACCATTGCTGGCAGTCTTGCCGATGCCGACCTCGCCAGGGTCGCCCTGAATGGAAACGCCTCCTACCAGGGGCAAACCCTCGCAGGAGAAAACGCCTATTTTTCCCAGACCCGCCACCAGGAACTCCAGCTCGGGATGGCGAAGGCGCTGGGACTGAAGGTTCACCTTGGCGCCCAGCTGGCCCTTATCAATGGCCAGAGTGGGAGATTTGCCGAACTAACCTCTTTCTCCCTTTACACCGGCCCGCTCGGCGACTCGGTGAGGCTGGCAGCCAATTACCTCGACAGAATCGGGGAACAAGCCTGGGGCGGACACCTGGCGCTCAGTGGCACCTGGCTGATCTCCGACCGGCTGAACCTGGAGGCGGGCGTACACCAGCTTGGCTTTCTCCGCTGGCAGGGAACGGAGCGGACAGCTGATGCCTCCTATGGCACCTCCGGCCTCGATGGCGGACCCTTGTTTGACAACCTGTTTCCCTTCAGCGACAGCCTGTTCCGGCTCGACAGCCTCACCCAGTTGTTTCTCCCCGACCCCGTTGATGCAAGCTGGACCCGCAACTTTCTGCCGCAAGCCTTTGTGGGTGTTCGGTGGAAATCGGACAACTTCAAGGCCCTCGCATTGCTGCAGGGACAATCCTGGCCCGACGGGCAATGGGTTCCGACTGTTTCCCTCTCCGCGTTGTATCAGGTCAACAAACCAAAGGACAGTTACTATGAGCTGGGGTCCATCGGCCTGAGTATGAGCAGTTCGCCCTGGCAGCCGCTGGGCCTGGGCATCATGGCCAAGGGGGTGATTCCGGTGGTTGCGAACCAGTATGTACACCTGTTTGTCTTCGCCGACGACCTCCAGGGCTGGGTACTTTCGTCGGGTCGTGCTGCCTCGGTTCGGGCAGGGCTGATGTACGTTATCCTTTGAGAGTGGGGTCATGCACAGCCGCCTGGGCCGCGATGTGGTCACGTTCCACCGACTCAAAAAAGGCGCGGTAGGCTTGTTCCAGGTCGCCCTCCACCTTCCATGGAGAGAGCGTCATCGTGAGCGTGGGCTTCGGATGCGCGCCATAATCGAGCAGGGCAGCGAAAAACAAGACCTGAAAAGGAGCATTTGTAATCTCTATCAGCTTCCGGACGCCCGGCTCAAAGGTGAAGTTCCGGTCGTACTGGGAATGGATTTTCCCCTGCGGATAGACCAGCACGAGGTTTTGCGGGGAAGCCAGCAGCCCGGCTGCATAGCGAAGCGTTTGGACCACACTCCGGTGGCCGGGCCTGATGGAAAAGGCACCGCCGCGGCGCATGAGGGGCCTGGGTGCCAGCTGATCTTCCAGCATCATCACGTAATATTCCCGCTTCCAGAGCCTTCGGTTCAGCTCGATGGGCCAGAACCCATCCCACCAGCTGATGTGGTTGCCAATGAGCAGGATGGCTTTCCCGGGATCAGGAGCTTCCGTACAGCGAATCTCGAAATCGTGAAACATCCAGCGGATGCTCCAGCGGCAAAAGGTTTGCCACCACCATCTGCCGAGTGGTGTGGGGGCTGCTTCAATCATGGGGAGAGGGAAAAGAGAGCGAATAATCCTGGGCTGCGATGTCAACAGCGATTTTTGCAGAGAGGAGACAGAGGGGAATGCCACCGCCGGGGTGGACCGAACCGCCGCAAAAATAAAGGCCTTTGATGGCCCGGGAGAAATTGGGGTGGCGCAAAAATGCCGCCATGGGGTTGTTGGAGCTGCTTCCATATAGCGCCCCCTGGTAGGAGGAGGTTTTCGCCTCGATGCTGCGGGGATCCAGCACCTGCTCCACGAGGATCCTGCTGCTGAGCTCCGCTCCCAGCAGCCGCTCCAGCTTGGCCAGGATGGCCTCCCGGGCTTCGGCAATGAGGCGGTCCCAGTCCTGCCCGGTATTCGAAGGCACATTGATCATCACAAACCAGTTTTCACAGCCCTTCGGCGCGTCGTCAGGCTCCACCTTCGAGCTCACAAACACATACACCGTCGGGTCGTCCGTCACGGTTTTCTCCTGCCAGATCTGCCGGAATTCCGCCTGGTAGTCTTTGGCGAAAAAGATGTTATGGGCATCGAGATCGGGAAATTGTCCCTTCATTCCCCAGTAAAAAATGAGGGCCGAACTGCTCCTCGGCTGACTGAGGATCCAATCCGGAGCCTTGTGCTGCGGCAGCAGATGCCGGTAGGTCGGCACCACATCGGCATTGCTCATCACGAGACTGGCAGGAAAAAACTGGTCATTTGCCTCCACCCCTTCGACCTGTTTTCCGTTAGTTCTGATGCGGGTGGCAGGGGTGTTGAGGCGAATGTCCACCCCGAGTTGTTCGGCGAGACCGGTGAGGGCGCGGGTGATGGCATACATTCCGCCCTCCGGAAAAAAGGCCCCCATGCTGTGTTCGAGGTGGGGAATGATGTTGAGGGTCGCCGGGGCCTGATAAGGATCCGAGCCATTGTAGGTGGCGTAGCGGTCAAATAATTGGGTCACCCTGGGATCCTGAAAGCGGCGGGCGTTGGCGCGGTGCATGGTGGTGAAAGCTCCGAGCTTGTGAACCTGAAGCAGGGAGCGCAGGGTGTCCATTCTCAGGTAGGTGGAAGCCTTGTGGAGCGAACGTTCGAGGAAAACGTGGTTGGTGATGTGATAGAGCTCCTCACTTTTGTGGAGCAGGCCGCGGATGTTTGCTTCGGGCTCGCCGGTTTTGAACACAAGCTCCCGGATAAAGGCTTCAGGGTCGCTGTGGGCATCGATCAGGGTGCCGTCTTCATAAAAATAGCGGGTGATGACGGGCAGGGTTTTGTAGGCAAAATGCTCCTGCGGGGAAAGCCCTGCGAGCGAAAAGAGCTCATCCACGAGGCCGGGCAGGGTGAAGAGAGAGGGACCTGCATCCCAGCGGAAGCCGCTGTCGCGGCGTTCGGCGATTTTCCCGCCGGGCTGGCCGGCGGCTTCCAGCACCGTTACCTCGCAGCCAGCGAGCCGAAGCCTGATGGCCGAAGCCAAACCAGCCACCCCGGCACCTATGACCAGGGCTTTGAGAGAAGAAGAATTCATGCCACAGGGAACTACAGAGGCGAAAAATAGTTCTTTCCCGCTCTGCACGACAATTTTTTTGCCCGGTCACGGCGGCTCCCTAGATTCGTGCATGGATTTCACCGACTTTTTCGCCACCCTCCGGGAGCCAAATCCTCCCATTCGGCTCTCCCCTGCCCTTCAGGCCTTGTGGCACGATGCACATGGCGACTGGGAGCGGGCACATGCCCTTGTCAATGATGCCACCGACGCCGACAGCGCCTGGGTTCACGCCTATTTGCACCGCAAAGAAGGCGACCAAAGCAACGCAAGCTACTGGTATCAACATGCGCAAAGGCCGGTTTTCTCGGGTCGCTTCGATCAGGAATGGAGGGAAATCGTGACAACGCTCCTGCGCGTGATCGATCACAGGGGCGGGCGAACAAGGAAAAAAGAGGCAGAAGGCTGGGACGATGAAGACTGACCATTTTCGCCGGGCAAATATGCCCATTCTTTCATCCGGGCTGGTTTCCTGCCAGGGCTTGTTCAGTTCGTTATTGATTTTAGAATAATTTTTTCTCTGTAATATATTCTAAAATTCTAGTCCGGTAACCGGTATTTTTCCTTCTACATTTCGGGCAAAATCAATGCCCGCATGGCCCGCATTATTCTTCAGCCACGACAAAAGACCCAGCAGCGCCGCCTTTGGCTTGCTACCGGGCTTGCCGTGGCAGCCGCAGCCTCGCTCTTCCTCCTCCAACTTGATCTCAGCCCAACCACCCTCTCACCGGAGCGTCAGCAGCAGGTGTTTCTGGAGCCCATGCCTGTCAGGTGGTCCGGCACTTCGAGCGATAACGCCTACCGTCAACAACGCATGGCCTGGGAGCAGCGCCTTCTTCAGCTCAGGCAAAGCAAAACCAGGCATCACCCCGACCTGGAAGCAGCCGAGGTTCTCATTCCCACTCTGCTGCAGGCAGAGGACGTTTCCCGGCGGATCGACCGCATCGGCGACGGCGACCCGGCCCTGCGCCAGCAACTCGGCGAGCGCCTCGCCCAACTGAATGACCACATCCGCCGAACCCAGGCTGCCCAACATTGACAGACCCACACAGGGAAATCCAATACTTCCATGCCCGTTAGCTCCCTCCGCCTCCCGACACTTGCCTTTCTCTTGCTCATGCTGCCCGGCATTCCCGGGCTCACGGTGCAGGTTCGTGCCCAGGGCGAGTCCTGTCCTTACTTTTTCCGCGACTCCCTCCTCTGGATGGATGGAAGCGCGGAAAGCCTCCTGCAATGGCAAATGGTGGACCCTAGCGACGGCGGAGCCTGGAGGCGCGATACCCTTGACCTGGCCGGTATGCTCAACCCCGGGGAGGGAGAATGGCTCTATGTTTCTGAAGCGGATACCAATCACATCGGAAAAGCCGAACTCCTCAGCCCGGAATTACCTGAAACAGCACAGCTCAACGACCTAACCCTGTCCTTTTACCTGGCCCTCGAAACATTCGAAGGAAACGGTATTGCCTATGTGGAACTTCGCCAGGATGATGAATGGATTCGAATTTTTGAGGTAGCCGACGACTACTATGGCAAAGTGAGGATTCAGCTCGGCGATTTTGCGGGCAAGCCCATGCAGTTTCGGTTTGTGTTTGATGATGAAGGCGAATGGAGCTGGGGGATGGGCCTTGACGAAATTCTCCTGACCGGGAGAAAAGCCGAGTGCGGAGACGGCATTTGTGAACCCAGCGAAGATTGCCCCGGCGACTGCACCTTTCCGGAGGTGGCACCCGGCTGGATTGAGCCAGGCACAGACCTGAAAGGCAACCAGGTGAATTACAGTCGCTTTGCCCGCGGCGACCGCTGCGACGACTGCACGCAGGAGGTGGAATTGGGCTTTTCCTTTACTTTTTTCGGCCAGTCTTATTCCACCGCCTACATCAACTCCAACGGCAACCTCAGCCTGGGGCAGCCAAATCTCGCCTATACTCCCGCGCCCTTTTGCCAGACAGGCCCGGCCATGATCGCCCCGTTTTTTGCAGATGTGGACTTAAGCAAAGGAGGTGAAATTTGGTATTACACCGACCCTGAAAAACACTTCCTGATTGTAAGCTGGCTGCAGGTAGGGTACTACGGTGCCGACTCGAATGCAGCAGAGCAGCACAACACTTTCCAGCTAATTTTGACTGATGGCACCCTTCGCGCTGTGGGGCAAACAGCCATTCCTGCCGGAGTGAATGCTATTTTTTCCTACGGTGCCATGAACTGGACCACGGGAGACGGATCAGGAGGGAGAAACGGCTTTGGCGGAAGCGCAGCCAACGTGGGCCTTAACCGCGGCGACGGGGAGAATTGCGACGATTATGGGATGTTTGACAGACCCGGAAGGGCCTACTATGGCAGCTCACTTGACCTTGGCTGCCCGCCTAATGAAGTGAATGCACTCGAAGGGCAAACCTTGCTGTTCAACGCCACAGAAGGCGATTATGCCCCACCCACCCTGGCCCTCCGGCTTAACGGAGAAGCCCTGGCCCAGGGCCATGTGCTTACCTGGGAAACCTTTGCTCCCGACTCCTGGGAACTCTTTCTTGTGGAAGCCGCCCGGGACACCCTCCTCCCGCAGGAGCTCATTACCCTGCCTGCAGAAGAAGCTCCTGCGCTGAGCCTTGGGGTTTTTTCCATGGAAATTCCACGACCACAGCTGAAACCCTGGTACAGAATTACCGGACTTTCGATGAATGGCACGCTGGTTATGTCAAACTGGGTGAGCCTGGCTGATGAAACAGCCGGGGACTTTCAGTTGCTTTTCATTGGCCCCAACCCCACCGACGGCCCCTTCACTGCAAAAGTGAATATCCATCAGGCGGGCCAGCTGGCCTGGCAACTTACCAGTATGGCCGGGCAAGTGCTTTCACAAGGTACCTGGGAAGCCTCAGCAGGAACGCTCCAAGAGTCCGTCTCCGTCGAAGGTCTTCCTACCGGAACTTATGTTTTCACCGTTCGCAGCAAAGACACAATCCAGTACAGGTATGTGGTGAAGCTCTGAGCCTGCCTCATCGAAGCAACGTGATGCTTCCGTTTCGGTCGATGGTTTGGCCCAGGAAGGTGGTTCCGCTAAAGGTATAGACATAAACACCTTCCGGGAGAAGTTCTCCGGCCTTGGAGCCATCCCAGCGAATGTCGGGCTGGTTGCTTTCATATACCATCCTTCCCCAGCGATCAAATACGCGGAACTGGACCATCTCGAACGACTGCACGATGATCCTGAATTCGTCGTTTTCACCATCGCCATTCGGAGTGAAGGCGTTGGGGAAATAGGCGACAAAATCAAGGGCTTCCACGAAAGAGTAGGTAATGGAATCCGGGCAGCCGATGTTGTTGTCGGCGATGAGGGTAATGTCGTATTGGCCGGGGCTGGTGTAGAGGTGGCTGGGGGCGAATTGGGTGCTGGTATCCCCGTCACCGAATCGCCAGAGGTAGCGCGTAGCATTCCGGCTTTGGTTGTCAAATGCCACGGTGAGCGGATAGAAGCCCTCCGTCACGGAAGGATCCAGGCCTGCCTGTGGCAGGTTCCGCTCCACAAACACCTGGATATCCAGCCTGTCGCCCCGGCAACCTGTCGGGCCTAATGGAATTACCCAGTAATCTGTGGTAAAAATGGGATCCGTTTCAATGATGGGAAGCTCTTCCCCGGTACTCCAAAGATAGCCATCAGCACCATCCACGGCCAGAAAAGTCGTTTGGCCCAGGCAAATTTCATAGTAGGTGTCGCCAGTTAATACGGGCAGCTGCCTCACCTCCACAAACACAGAGTCGTTGTTGCGACAGCCTTTGTCGTCGGTTCCCACCACATAGAACCACATGTCATCTTCGGGCCGGGCAATGGGCGAAGCAAGATCTGGCTGGTTGAGCGGCCCGGCGGGTGTCCATTGGTAAGTAGTGGCTCCTGTTGCCAGCAAGGTCGCAGCGTCGCGGGCACAGATTGTTGTGTCGCGGCCGGCATCCACCACTGGCAACGGGTTCACGGTAATTCTCACAGTATCAGCTAGCTGACAGCCGTTCCCGTCTGTCACGAGCACCCGGTACGTTGTGCTGGCCTGCGGATCTGCCACCGGGTTGGCAATTGTCAGATCCGACAAAGTAGGAACAACATCCCAGGCAAAGGAAACTCCGCCTGAAGCCTGCAGCGTGATCGAATCGAAGATGCAAATCTCGGCATCAGGCCCGGCGTCTGCGGCAGGCACAGGATAAACAAACACAAACTGAGAAGCGGTATCGGTACAGCCGCTGCTGTCCGTAACTGTTACGAGGTAGCGGGTGCTCAGGCCCGGCAAAGCAGTTGGAGCAGACACAGCAGGGTCAGAGAGACCAAGCACGGGAGTCCAGACATAAGAGGTTGCCACCCCACCCAGGATGCTGGCACCCAGTTGGACCGGCACTTCTGGGCAGGTGACCAGGTCGGGAGCAACTGTCGCATACATGGCCTGAATGAAGACCGAATCGCTGTTCACACAGCCATTGATGTCGGTAACCACCACGGTGTAAAGGGTGCTGGAATCGGGATCGGCGAGGGTGCTGGCAGCGGCAGGATTTTGCAGCCCCGCAGTCGGTGACCACTGATAGGCCACGCCTCCTGTTACACTGAGCAGCACAGAATCCTCGCCGCATTGGGTGCGATCGGGGCCGATGTCGGGCGTTGGCAGCGGGTGAACAGTTAGCACCATGGAATCAAGCTCGGTGCAGCCATTTCCATCAGTTACCGCAACGGGATACAGCGTGGTGTTCTGCGGCCAGGCCAGGGTAGAAGCCTGGCTGGCAGCCGACAGGCTGTCGGTGGTGACCCACTGATACAGAAGCCCGCCGCTGGCCTGCAACTGCGCCGTGTCTCCGATACAGATTTCCTGATCGAGCCCCGCGAATGCTGGTGGCAACGGGTTGACAACCAGCCGAACCGTGTCAGTATCAACGCAGCCCAGGCTGTCGGTCACGGTGAGGAGGTAGGTCGTGTTGGCCGATGGCGAAGCCTGCGGCGTGGCAGAGGTAGGGTCATTGAGCCCCAAAGCAGGAGACCAGAGGTACTGCGCTCCGCCGCTTCCCTGTAACTGGACCGAATCCCGCAGGCAGAGGGTATCCTGAGGTCCGGCCTCCGGCACCATCACAATCACCTTGATCTCAGCCGAATCGGAGCAGCCCCATACCGCCTCAATTGTCACAGTGTAGATGGTTGTCGTATCGGGTGAAGCGATCACGTTGGGACCTGTTGTCGTATTCAGCGCATAGGCTGGCGACCAGGTGCTGCTGATGCCGCCAATGCCAAACAGCGGCACCGATCCGCCGGGGCAATTCACCGTGTCGTTGCTAAAGTTAATGATGGGCAGCAGACGCACCACCTGGTCGAGCGAGTCGTAGTTGACACATCCGTTGGCGTCAGTTACTGTGACAAAGAAACGCCAGGTGCTGTCGAGCGTAGTTCCCGAGTAGGTAGGAAAAGCCGTGGGCGATGCGAGGGTGGAATCATTAAAAATACTACCGGGCGACCAGGCATATTGGACCCCGCCAGTGGCCTCAACCACCGTTCCGCCGCCCGAGCAAACGTAGGGATCCGTTGTGTTGGTGCTGGTAACAGGCAAGGGATTCACTGTCACAGTCATGGTATCAGTATCGGCGCAGCCGGTGGTGTCGGTCACAGTCACAACGAATGTGCTGGTTGCTGTTGGGAACGCCAGGGTCTGGGCGCTGGTGAGCCCCTGGAGAGCAGGAGAAGGCTCCCACTGATAGCTCACTCCGCCACTTGCCTGGATGCTGAGCGAGTCGCCGATGCACAGCGGAAGGTCGGGCCCGGCATTCGCATACATCACCCGCACGAACACCGAGTCGGTATCGGAGCAGCCATTGGCATTTGTCACGGTAACAAACAGGAAGCCCGAAGAATCAGGATTGGCAATGGGATTGGAAATGCCCGGATTACTCACAAACCCGGCTGGCGCCCATTGATAGGCGACTCCGCCGGATGCCTGGAGCGGCACGCCAACTTCCCCGCATTTCGCAGTGTCGTTGCCGGCTTCAGGAATGGGTAAGGCGAGCACAGTGATGAAAACAGAGTCATCGGCCTGGCAATTATTTGCGTCGGTAACGGTCACCTTGTACCAGGAGCTTGTTTGCGGGAAAACAAGAGGATTGGCCAGGCCGGTTCCCAACAAGGCAGGTGTTGCCTGCCATTGGAAAGAAACTCCGCCAGTCGCTGCGAGCGAAAGGCTGTCGCCAAAGCAAAGCGAGGCATCCGGGCCGGCATTGGCCGGGGTGGCGGGGAATACCTGCACAGTACTGGTGCGGGTATCGGTGCACCCTGCGGCGTCTGTCACTGTGACTGTGTAGGTGGTGGTGGCAGCGGGAGAAGCCTTCGGATTAGCGACATTGGGATTAGACAAACCTGCAACCGGGCTCCAGGCATAACTCACCCCGCCACTGGCCTGGAGGCTGAGGCTGTCGCCGGGACAAATGGCTCCCCCGGGTGAGGCCACGGCGTTCATCACATTCACCACAACCTGATCGGTATTCACACAGCCATTACCGTCGGTGACAGTCACAGTATAGGTAGTAGTCACAGGCGGACTGGCAACAGGGTTGCTGATATTGGGATTGCTCAGATTAGTGGCAGGGCTCCAGGCATAAACGATACCTCCGGTAGCTTGCAGGTTCACTATACCACCGGGGCAGCGGGTCACATTAGGCCCCGCATTGGCGGGCGGCAGGGTGTTTACAATCACCGAAACGGCCTCCTGTCGCACGCAACCAAACAAGTCGGTAATGGTCACTGTGTAGGTAATGCTTGAAAATGGCGTGGCCGTGGGATTCGCGATATTCAATGCGCTCAGGCCCGAAGCAGCCGTCCACTGGTAGCTCACGCCACCAAAAGCGTTCAAGGGAACAATTGTACCCTGGCAAATGGTGGTGTCGCCGGTTGCACCCACAATGGGCAAGGGGTTGACCCTCACCACTACGGTGTCGTTTGCAAAATACTGACAGCGATTGGTGTCTCTGGCCTGAAAAACAAAGGTAAACGTCTGCCCGGCAGCTGTGCAGGGTGGCGACCAGCATACCTGGGCATTCACCGGACCCACTCCCTGAGAAGCAAAAGTGGCTGTTCCACCCAAGCCGGCAAACGGTCCGGACAGCGGCAGGATCACCAGCGAGTCGAGCGGGGAGTCGGGATCATTCGCGAAGAGGTTGATGCAGGCATTCTGGTTGGGGTTGAGCACAAGGGTATCGCCCGTTCCGCCGGTCGAAAAGGTGTGGGAAAGCGTAGGTGGGTTGAGCGGGGCCACGATGAACCATGTGGTGTCAAACACGATGTTGTAGCCGGGGCAGTCGGACGTGTCGCGCCCCCCGACGATCATGCGGATGGTATCTCCTTCATAGGAGCAGTCGGGTGTCCAGCAAACTGTTCCCAGCGCAGGGTTATTGCCATTTTGGGTGAGGGTAGCCGGGTTGAGAAAGGACCCTCCGATGCCAAAGGAAGCACTTACGGGAAAAAGCCGGACTACACTGTTGGGCACCGGATCGGTGAGCGACATGGTGTAGCAAACGGTTTGGAGGGGTTGCACAAAGAAAGTATCACCCGAAACACCTGGCAATGGAGGAGCATTGGCAGCGATAACTGGTGGCGCTCCCTGTGGGGAACAATCGATGACCGAAATCTGGAAGTCGCGCACATTTTCGCTCAGCAGCACGCCGTTCCGGAATTCCCGAACAGCAACGGCAAAGACTGAGAGGCCCGTCTGCGTTGGGGTGAGGGACAGGTTCCCGGATTGGGGGTCTATGGCAAAATTACCCGAGGCAAAGGGGTTGAGAAAGGAATATCCGGGCAGAAAGTTGACGTAATTATATGGCGGTGGCCCCATGGGGTTTGCTCCGAAGCCCCCCACCGACACAACCGGGTTGAACTGTGTGGCACCCTGACCGGCAGAATTGGTGCCGCCGTAGGGAGGAACGATGCGATAGACGAGGGAATCGCCATCGAGGTCGGTGGCAGAATGGTCGAAGTTGAAGGTTTGGCCGTTGCACAGGAAAATGGGAGGCAGGTTGTTGAAAGTAGGCATGTTGTTGCACACCGCATTTTCGGGGCCGGGGATACTGCCAATAACCGTGATGCCCTGATTCGGAGCGATGTTCGTCACAATGTTATTCCGGCAACAGCGCGCCCAGCCAATCGTGAACCCACCCGCAAAAGATGGCAGGGTGATATTGGTGGTGTAGCGGGCATACTCCACACAGATGTTGTTCGGAATCCCCGTACAGGCATTCCAGAAAATGGGAATGATCTGGATGGCTGTCTGGTTGAGGGGAATATTGTAGGAAGTGTAAAGGGCCTTGTTGCTGTTGCGAAAGGCAAACAAGCGGATGGAATTATCAAAGTCTGCCTGCCCGTTCACGCAGTCGCGATACACAGTTACCGTTACCTGGTAGGTGTTGGAGGTGGCATTGATACATTTGTAGGTCAGCTCTGCCCCCGTGATGTGGGTCGCCTGGGCAGAAAAGGCAAATATTACCAGCAGGAAAGCCAGTATCAGGCGGCGAAGTTCGCGCATAGTGGGGGGCAGGTTAGCAATCGTTCTAGCTCTGTTCTCGTTGGAGTGAGATTCTGTCTGGTTTACAATTTAGCCAAAAGCACTTTACCCTCCGCTATCAAGCGTCTTTTTCTTCCTTTTATACCATTTTCTTACACGCAAACGGTCAGTTTTTCTTCGCGATCGAACAGGTTATGCAACCAGCCATTCGTCGCAAATGCTCCCTCCTCAGGGTTTCGATCCCGCCAGATAAGGCCTTTCCTGGCAGAAATTCACCTCCGCACTGCCAGTTTGTGTTTCTTCTTTACCTTGCAGCAAAAACAAAATGATCCTGATTACCGGCGCAGCGGGGTTTATTGGCTCCTGCATGGTCGCGGAGCTCAACCGGCGGGGACTTGACGACCTCATTTTGATTGACGACTTTTCTCAGCCTGCCCGACTGGCACATCTTTCAGGGCTGAAATACCGCAGAATCGTGGAAAGGACCTCCCTGTTTGATTTTCTCGAACAACTCCACGAACCAGTTTCTGCCATTTTTCACCTCGGTGCCAGAACCGACACAGCGGAGCAGGACGAGGCCCTGTTTGACCTGCTAAACGTTTCCTACACCAAACGGCTTTGGACCTGGGCCACGCAGCGGGAAGTACCATTCCTTTATGCTTCCAGCGCGGCCACTTACGGCGATGGCAGCCTCGGCTTCTCCGACGAGCCGGGCCTGATTCCAAACCTTCGCCCGCTGAACCCATATGGCTGGAGCAAACAGAGGGTGGACGAATGGGTGTTACAGCAAACCCAGACCCCGCCCAGGTGGGTGGGACTGAAATTTTTTAACGTATATGGCCCCCACGAATCCCACAAAGGCAGAATGGCCAGCGTTGTTTTCCATGCTTTTCCACAAGTGAGAGATCATGGCAGCCTGCGTTTGTTCAGGTCGCACCGGGCCGCAGTGGCAGATGGCGAGCAGCAACGGGACTTTATTTATGTGCGGGATGTGGTGGAGGTGATGGCAAACTGGCTTGAACAACCCGTGAAACCGGGGATTTACAACCTGGGTACAGGCCGGGCCAGGACCTTTCTCGATCTTGGCCGGGCAGTGTTTGTTGCGTTAAAAAAGCCCCTTTCTGTAGAATTTATCGACATTCCTGCTGATATCCGGGAAGCGTATCAGTACTTCACAGAGGCTGAAATGGCACGATTTTTCGACGCTGGCTTTCATCATTCGTTCCGTAGCCTGGAAGAAGGTGTTGAGGAATATGTTCAGGAGTACCTGATCAGCGCGAAGCCATTTCGTTAACCACAGGGAAAAAACGAAGGATGGATTTTTTTTGATTGAAAACGTTCTAAACAAGTTCCTTTTTCTGGCGTTTCCATTGAAGCCGTCAACAACAACATCTTTTCGGCTGAAACCAACCATTTGACGATCAAACACTTGCATTACCTTTACAGTTCTTTCTGAGACAAATTCCACCAGATTGCTCCAAGGTGAAGGTCTTCGCAATATCTCCTTTGAAGTGTCCGACAGGAATATTAACTTTAGATCATCTTCCTCAATCATGCCCTGGATCAAGCTCTTCCTGAATTTCAGTCTGCTGTTGGCGTTGCTCATCACGCCCTGCTTCCTGCTGATGGCCTACTGGTATCGGCGGCAATTGTCGCAGACCGTGATGGTATGGAGAAAGCCGGAGATGGTGATCGTGACAATCACTTTTCTAGTGGCTGCCCTGATTTTGTTCATTGTGGGCATTTCGAGCTTTTTTTCCTGGCTTGACCTCGGCAACCTCGACCCTGAATCTCTCCAAGTTTCTCCCCAGCGGCTGCGGGATGTGGGTTTTAGCTGCATGCTGATGCTGGTTGCCCTTGGCTTTACCTACACCGCCATCCGCATGCTTCTGGTCAGGGTAGTTACCGAAGCCGGCATTGTAACCAACGACCGGGTACTGCGTGTGCCCGATTTCCGAAATGTGATCGGCTGGAGCAGCATTCACGACTATTACCTGCAATCTGACTATCCCAACGTCATTTTCACCCTCATCGTGAAAAATGACCAGGTCCGCTTCGAGCGCGTGCCAGTGCGTGTGCCGGTGTACATGCGCGATACTTTTGAAGAGCTTCTGGAAGAAAAAATCTTCGAAAAAGCCACCTCCCAAACACACGCGGATACCCGCCCTCAGCGGTTTTCTGAAAATTGATTTTCCCCTTCTCAGAACCTGCATGGTTTTTGATAGGTTGCGAAAAGCCACGGCCACGATTCGTCCTGCCCATTGGCTTTTACCCTGTTTTGCCCTATTTTTACTCAATCAGAAGACCTTTCGGGCCGTGGCATTTCGCCGGTCGGTTCGCCTTAGCATGCGGAGATGGAAGAAAAGGCCAATCGCAAAGGAACACCCTGGCTCATTCTCGGATTGTTGCTCCTGATTGTGAGCATGGGTATTTTCGCGTATGACCTCAGTCGCGATGATGCCGAAATTTACCGCACCCTCCAGGCTGATATCCAAAACGACTTTCACGATCTCCTTCGCCACTACGACGAACACCCCACGCCTGGCCCCCTGATCGATAGCCTTGCCAGAGCCTGTCATCTGGTGTTTGACGAAGATGGGCGCCTCAAGAGTTGGAGCGGGTCCCAGTTCCTCCCTGTTTACAACCAAATCAGCCGCCTCGACTACATCAATACGAGCCCTGTCTGGACAGTGGGCCGTCAATCTTTTTATGTTGTCCGGCACGACCAAAGCGCAGAAACCAGGGTTGTGCTCATTCCGCTGAGCATTTCCTACCAGGTGGAAAATGAATTTCTGCAGCCGTTTTTCTTTTTTGGCCGGTACCACAACATGTTCTATGGCCCAAGGGCAGGCAGCAATATACTCGAAACAGTAGGGATCCCCGGTAACAGCGATATAGCGGGCCCAATCATCATTTCAGACCTTCAGAACAAGCGGGTGCTCACCTTTCAGCAACTGCCTGTGGAGCCGTTCAGGCAGCGCGACCGCACGGCGGTGCTGGTGTTTCTTATTTTGGGAACGGGTTCCCTGGTTGTGTATCTCCGGATTTTTTCCATCCGCCGCTGGGACATACGCTACTTCATCAATGGTTCCCTCTTTTTCGGCATTCTGGCCCTGAGAGGACTGCTGTGGTTGGCCGATTTTCCCGGAGACTACCTCGAAATCGGGCTTTTTTCCGTTGATGTACTCGCCTTTCACTTTCTGGCCCCCTCCCTCGGCGAGTTCACTTTGAACGTGGCGGTGCTAGCAGCCCTGGTGTGGATCGCCTATACCCACTTTTTCAGGATCAGCAGCAAATGGTGGCGCAAAATCCTGAATAATCATTACGTATCCTGGATTGCGATGCTTCTTCATGTCGCAGTCGTTATTGGACTGAGCAAAGCCTATTCGGAAATTTTCACCCTGATTACCAACAACTCCCAGGTGGAGTTGGTGTTCTCCAATATTTTCTCCGCCGACTTTTTTGCCTTCCTGATCCTGCTGGATGTGGGCCTGCTGTTTTTTGTGGTCATGCTGTGCTCCTTTACCCTGCTCAAATTCAATGTAGTGTATGGCCAGCGGTTTGGATTTTCGACGGTTTACTGGCTAATCCATGTGCTTGCTGCGCTGGTGTTTTCCATTGCCATGTATCAGGAACACTGGGGCCTGGCCCTGGTGATGAGCCTGGCTGTGCTGACGTTGCTGGTGGTGGTTCTTCGGGTTCCCAACAGGCCCATTCTGCATCATGATATGGTGAATTACCTGCTGCTGCTCGGCGTGCTGTCGCTGGTGGTCACCGTTCATTTTGACCAGAGCCTGGAGAATGACCGCAGCCGCAAAGCCCGCCAGATTGCCGACGGTGTGATTGGCCGCCAGGTGATCAGCACCGCTTCAGCCTTTGACCTTGCTACCCAGCGCATGAAAACAGACAGCCTGCAGCTGGTGGAGGCTTCCCGGGAGAACAAAACCCTGGAGGAATTCAGCGAATGGCTCAAGCGCACCTATTTTGCCGGCAGAATGCGTGAATTCGAGCTGCGATTGTATGCTTTTGACTCCACCCAACGATCGTTGGTGAAAAATGAATATGCCCCGATTTTTACCCCAACCAGCGACCTGGGCCCGGGAGAGTGGGGCGAAAAAGTTGCCGAGAACCTTTATCGACTTAGCAATGTCGAAAACCGCCTCGTCGATATCTTCGTCGGCACTTTCGACCTGGCCCTGCCCGCCTATGGCCCCCTTTCCTGCTACCTGGAGCTCCATCCCAACAGCCGGGAGGACGACCGCCTCTACCCTGCCCTGACCATGGACCAGCGGGTATTTGAAGAACAACAGCTCATCAACACCTTTGACCACGCCATTTACCGCGACGGCACCCTGTATTATGAAAGCGGAGCCAGCGAGTTTCCTATTCGTCTCGCCAACCATCAAATCCTTCAGCAAGACAAAAAAGAAATTGTGAATGGCTACTACGAGTTAATTCACCCCATTGGCAACAACATAGAAGCAGATGCTGAGGACAACTTTGATGACAATTTTGAGGACAGCAAAGAGAGCAATCCGGACAGGAAGAAGAACATCCACGTAGTGGTGCGATACCCGGTTAGAACCCTCGTTGATTACATCACGACCTTTTCTTTCATTTTTTACTTTTTCGTGTTAGCCGGGGTACTGGTCATTGGCGTGCCGGTGCTGGCCTTGCGCTCTTTGCGGAGCCACCGCTTTACCCGGAACATGACCCTGAGAGCAAAAATTCGGTTTAGCCTGCTCACCATCAGCATTTTGCCCATGATCTTCATCATGGTGCTGCTTTCCCCCTTTATTTACCTGCGGTATGAAACCCAGGCCATTGAAAACCTGCTTCAGGAAACAGAGCGGGTGACCAAGCTGGTAGGAGTAAAGTATTTGAACTTTAAAAACGACGCTTTCAGCCGAATGACCCTGCTTCAGGAGTTCCGCGACAACGTGGAGAACATGGGTAACTATCTGATTAATGACGTGAACATCTACAACGAGGAAGGCAAGCCGCTGGCCAGTTCCCGCTCTGTGGTACACGCCGAAGGGATCAGTTCAGACCTCATGAACGCCAAGGCCCTGAACCTCCTGCGCCAGGGGCACAGCCTGGATGTAGTGTTAAAAGAGAAAATCGGAAACAAAGAATACCTTTCCGGATACAGGGCCATCCTGGGCAGAAACGACCAGCCCATTGGCTATGTAAACGTGCCTTACCTCACCCAGCAGGCCGAACTCGACGAACAGGTCGTTGGTTTCCTGGCTTACCTGGCCAATATTTACCTGGTCGTTTTCCTCATGATCAACGTGGTGGCGGTTGTTATTTCCAGTACCATCACCCAACCGCTCAAGATGATTCAGGCCCGGATTGCGAACACCGCCCTTGGCCGCAAAAACGAACGAATCGACTATGAGGCTCAGGACGAAATCGGCGCTATTGTGGCTTCCTACAACAAAATGATTGCCCAGCTGGAGGCGAATGAGGAGAAAATTGCCCAAACCCAGCGGGAAATGGCCTGGCGGCAAATGGCAAGGCAGGTGGCCCACGAAATCAAAAACCCGCTTACGCCGATGCGACTCAGCATCCAGCACCTGACGCGGGCCTGGGACAGCGGCAGCGATAAGCTCCAGGATCTGTTCCCCAAAGTGATGAAAACCCTGGTCTCCCAGATCGACACCATGGTGAGAATTGCCAATTCCTTCTCCGAATTTGCCAAAATGCCGGAGGCTTCCAAGTCCAAAGTGCCTGTAAACGACGTCCTCCACGAAGTGGTCGATCTTTTTGCCCAGGCCGATGACCTCATTTGGCTCATCGACATCCCCGACGAGCGCTTTTTCACCTTCACCGACCGCGACCAGTTGTCTCGCTGCTTCAATAACCTCCTCAAAAATGCCATCCAGGCCATTGAAGCGAAAGGCGAAACCGGCGTGATAGAGGTCACCATGCGCAGCAGCCCGAACCGCACCCGGATCGACATCATGGACAACGGCGTAGGCATGAACGCCGAGGTGCAGTCGCGGGCATTTGAGCCGAGCTTTTCTACCAAAAACAGCGGAATGGGGCTCGGCCTTTCCATGGTCAAAAAGATCATCGAAAGCAGTGGGGGCCAAATCAGCTTTGTGAGCCAGGAAGGCAAAGGAACCACCTTCACCATCGAGCTGCCACGCATAGAGGAGGCCGTTCCGGTTCCGGTTGGGTGAGGAGGTGCGAAAACGAGGGGGAAGGATTCTCCTCACAATTGATACCGGCGAATTGCCCCACAGCGCGCATCTTTCTTGCGTTGTTTGGTTGGGATTTGAATTTCTCCGGGAACCTCCTTTTTTCATGCGAAAATGTGTTGGCGGTTTGGGAATCATGAGCTGGCTGGCGCTGGCACTGCTACCTGGCCTGGCATTTGGGCAAGGCAGCCAGGTGATGCGGGACACCCTCCTGGTGCCCGGCCCGGATACCCTGAACCTGAAACAACCAGTTCCCGGCAGCTGCCTGATCTATAGCCTGGACGGGCAACCGCTCGACTCCCTGACCTTCGACCTCTACCCCGCCTCCGGGCTTTTGGTGCGGACAGGCTTCTGGCCTGCCGGCAGCTATGTTCTCGTCTATCGGTCCTTCAGCCAGCCTATTTTACCCGGCCTCTCACTCAGGCCCATGCCCAAAGACACCTTTCGCTACGCTCCCGACTATATTTTTTATGTTCAGGACTCCAGCAACTCCGGGCAGCGGCAGCTCTGGGAAACAGACAGAATCCGAAAAAGCGGCTCCCTTACCCGGGGGGTTACCGTGGGCAACAACCGCAGCCTGTCACTGAACAGCGGGTTGCGCCTCCAGCTCGAAGGCGACCTCGGCGACGGGATGTCAATCGTGGGGGCGATCAGCGACGACAACATTCCCATCCAGCCCGACGGCAGCACCCAGCAACTCTCCGACTTCGACCGGATCTTCATCCGCGTGCAGAAAAACGGCTATTTTGGCACGATTGGCGATTATGAAATTGAGCAGAAAGGCAGCCGATTTGCCGACCTCTACCGAAATGTTCAGGGCTTGCAGCTAGGCTGGAAACAGGGAAACAGCCAGGTGATGGTGTCGGGGGCTGTGGCCAAGGGAAAGTTCCACTCCAATAGTTTTGAGGGCATCGACGGCGTTTCGGGGCCCTACCGGCTCAGCGGCAGGAACGGTGAGCGCTTTTTCATCGTGCTGGCAGGCAGCGAGCGGGTTTATCTCAACGGGCAACTCCTGGTGCGCGGCGAGGACCGCGATTATATCATCAATTACAACACTGCCGAGGTCACCTTCACCTCCGCCCATGTCATCACCAACATCACCCGGATTGTGGTCGATTTTGAATACAACGACCAATACTACAACCGCTCCCTCATGGTCGCCAGGGCAGAGCACCAGGCCGGCGACCTGCAAATCCGCTTCTCCTACGCCCGCGATGCCGATAATCAGAACGCTCCTTTCAACAACGACCAGGCCTTTGCCCTTGTGCGCGACACCCTGAGTCAGGTTGGAGACGTGACCGGCCAGGTCGTGACCCCTGGCATTTTTGAGCTCGGCTGGGATAACCTTGCCCTGCGATACGAAGCCGTTGATACCACCGTTAACGGCCTCACCTACCCAATTTACCGCTACAGCCGCGACAGCACAAAAGCCATTTACAGCCTTTTCTTCTCTTTTGTGGGCGAAGGAAAAGGCGATTACGAGCCTGACAGATCAGGAATCAATGCCAATGTTTACACCTGGGTGCCCCCCGACGCTGCCGGCCGGTCCCGCGGCAGCTATGCCCCCCAGCGAAGCTGGGTGCTGCCCCGCCTGCTTCAGGTTGCCGACACCCGGCTCGACTATCAGCTTACCAAACACCTCCGCCTCTCCAGTGAAACAGCCCTCAGTTTCGAAGACCGCAACCGACTCTCCGACCTCGGCGACGACGACAACCTGGGCCTGGCCCAGCGAACCGCCCTGACCTGGGATCGCCTGCGCATCGGCGACTCCCTCTTTTGGTCGGGGCAGGTGGCCCAGCAATTCATCGCACGGCGCTTTGAAAACCTCGACCGCGTTTATCAGGCAGAATACAACCGGATCTGGGACCTGGCCCCCGATGAAGCCCGGGTAAATGAGCAGATTTACGAAGCACGCACCAGCCTAGTGGCACCGGGAAAGGGGAGCCTGCAACTGGAGGGCGGGCTGCGGGCAGACGGCGAAGGCAACCTGGCCCAGCGCCAGATAATCACGGTGGAAAGCCAGCTTCGGCGAATGCTGCAGGGGCGCTACACCCTCACCCGCATCACCCGCGACAGCCCCGGACAGGCCAGCCAGTGGCTCCGGCAGGAAGGCGACCTCTTTCTCCCCCTCGGCAACTGGCGCCCCGGTGTGGTGCTGTGGCTGGAAAATAAAACCGCCGCTGACAGCCTCCGAGGCAGGTTCCGGTTTCAGGACTGGAAGCCCTACCTGCGATTTGACAGTGAGCGGTTTGATCTGGAGATGTCGTTCAATTACCGGCAGGATGAGGCCTGGCTTGCCGGGGCAATCCGGCCCAAAAGCCTGGCCACCACCAGCTATCTCCGCCTTCAGTATGAGCCGGGCCCGGCTTTGCAGATTCAGCAGGTCACCGCTTTTCGCAGGCTGGATGTGCAGGACAGCCTGTTTCGCAGCCAGGGGCTCGAAGACAGCCGCACCCTCAACACCAACTGGCAGCTTTCATTGCTGCCCAAACGCCGCTGGATCATGAGCAACCTCGTGTATGAGGTCACCTCCGAGCAGCTTGCCCGCCAGGAAGTGCGCTATTTGCAGGTAAACCCCGGTCAGGGCCAGTATGTGTGGCTCGACAGCCTCTTCAACAACGACGGGATCCAGGACATTGGCGAGTTCCAGCTGGCCAACAACCCCCTGATCGCAGATTTTGTGCGGGTGCTCGTGCCAACGCGCGATTTTGCCCCCACCACCCGCCTGAGCCTCTCGGGCAGCCTGCGGCTCGACTTCAAAGAACTCGTTCCGGCCACTAAACACTGGGCACCCAGTCTGGCCAGAGCCACTCGTCTCAACACCACCCTTCGCATTACCCAAAACAAAACCCGTGGCGAAGACCTCAGCGCCTATTGGGTGAGCTGGGGCAACTGGAGCGCAGACAGCAGCCTGCTAAATGCCAATTACGCGCTCCGGCAGGACCTTACTTTCTTTCAAAACTCCCCCAAAGGAGACCTGCGCTTTGCCTGGCTCGACAACCAGAGTGTGCTGTTTCTCACCACCGGGCAGGAGCTCAGGCAAACAAGCTACTGGGGCTTCGCACAGCGGCTAAACCTCTCGGACAGCCGCAGCCTTGAAAATGACATCAGGATCGGGCGGCGCAACCTCGACACCGAGCAATTCCCCGAGCGCAATTTCGCCATCCCCTATTTTGAATGGAAGCCCCAGTTTAACGTGCAATGGAACCGCAACATCCGGCTCAGCGGCACCTATGTGCTGAAGGACAACCGGAGCCTTGGCAGCGACGGAATGGTGCAGGCCAGGGTGTGGCAACACCGCATCGGGATGGACAACCGCTTCAACCTGGGTCAGCGAAACAACCTGTTTGTGAAGGCCGAGCTTGTGAGGCTAATTCAGCAGGGGAACCCGCCCGCAGCCGCTGCTTTCGAGATGAAGGAGGGTCTCGAGCCCGGCTGGAACGGCATCTGGCAAGTATTTTTCACCTGGTATTTTTTGCAAAACCTGGAGTTCAGCGTTACCTACGACGGCCGCGCCGCTGCTGGCCAGAATGTGATCCACACGGGCAGGGTGCAGGTAAGAGCGTTTTTTTGAGGGAGCCAGGAAGCGAGAGCCGGGACCGGAAACCTCACAAACTCCAGGGTTTCAACCCGGCCCATTCCGCTTTTGTGAACCCCGCCAGGCGTCGCCTATTGCGAGCGGGGCGGCTTCAGCCCCTCGCTCGCAACGAGAGGCAGTTTCATGGTTCGACGACGGGCTTGGCTTTGGAGCCGGGAGCCGGGAGCCGAGAGCCGGGACTGGAGGCGTATTGAGAAGCGGGAAGTCAGACCGCTGGGCTGCGAGATACAAAGAATTGAGCTCAGAGGAAGCATAACGCCACCCCTGAGCTCCCAACTCAAAACTCCCACCTCTCACTGCCCCAGGCGCTCGCCATACTGGCTCTCATAGTAGGCCCGGTAAGCCCCGGATTTCACCCGGTCGGCCCAGGCGAGGTTGTCGAGGTACCAGTCGATTGTGAGGGAAAGGCCTTCTTCAAACGTCACGCTGGGCGACCAGCCAAGGTCTGTTTCGAGCTTGGTGGGGTCAATGGCGTAGCGATGATCGTGGCCGGGGCGGTCGGTAACATAAGTCATCAGCCGTTCGGAATAGCCTGCCGGGTTGCCCAGTTTTTCATCTACCTGGCTGATGAGCAGGCGAATGAGATCAATGTTTTTCCATTCGTTTTTGCCGCCGATGTTGTAGGTTTCCCCGTCGGCACCGTTGTGGAAAATCACATCAATGGCGAGGCAGTGGTCCACAACCCAGAGCCAGTCGCGCACATTTTCCCCTTTTCCATACACCGGCAGCGGTTGGCCATTGACGATGTTGGAGATGAACAGCGGCAGCAGTTTTTCGGGAAACTGATAGGATCCGTAGTTATTGGAGCAGTTGCTCACCACATACTGAAGCCCGTAGGTGTTGCCGTAGGCCCGCACAAAGTGGTCGGAGCTGGCTTTTGAAGCCGAATAGGGGCTCCGCGGATCGTAGGCTGTCGTTTCAACGAAATATTCGCCTTCCTCCAGCGAACCATACACCTCATCCGTGGACACGTGGTAGAAACGCACATCCTTGCGGCCCGCCCAGGCGCTTCTGGCAGCCTGGAGCAGGGTTACCGTTCCGATCACATTCGTTCTCACAAAGGAAAGCGGATCCAGGATGCTGCGATCAACGTGGCTTTCTGCAGCGAGGTGAATCACCCCGTCGATCTGCTCCTGCTCAAAGAGCTCATCCAGCATGGCGCCATCACAAATATCACCCTTCACAAAGCGGTAATTGGGCGACTGCTCAATGTCGAGCAGGTTTTCCAGATTCCCGGCATAGGTGAGAGCATCCAGGTTCACGATCCGGTAGTCAGGATATTTGTTCACAAAATGGCGGACAAGGTGTGAACCGATGAATCCGGCACCGCCGGTAATGAGGATGGAACGCTTCATGTGGTGAAAACTATGCAGGTGGATGAATGATAAATCAGCCAGAAATAGTCCGGTACTGAAGCAAAGTTAATCGAATCACTTCGTTGCGACAGTCCTTTTTCCGGGTACTCTTACACCCTTTTCACCAAAGCGTTCACCGCCTCCTTCAGCCATTCAGGACATCCACAAAAACCAAACAGCATAGGCTTCCCAGCCTTCCCATTGGGCCGACAATTCGATCAGCTCCGCTTCTGTTGGCTTTCTGTCCATGGCAAGCAGATCCCTCACCGCGTTTTGCAAACCTGCATCCCCGGCAGGAAAGGCCCGGATGCTGTGCAGGCATTTCATGCACACATACTGGGCAGTCCAGCTTCCGATGCCGCGCAGTGCCGTGAGGGTGGCCATTTGCCCGGCCCAGTCCATCGCCATCAGGCTCTCCTTGCTGAATTCATTTCCTGCCATGGCCCTCGCCACTCCCAGCACATACTCAGCCTTCCGCTGCGAAATCTGCATCTCGCGAAGTTGCCCAACAGAAGCCTCTGCCAGGGTTGCCGGGCGCGGAAACCGCCACCAGGTTTCTCCCTGAAATTCCGCCACCTCTCCAAATGCTTCGGTCAGCCGTTGCTTGAGGGTGTAGGCAAAAGCGACATTTACCTGCTGGCCCAAAATGCCGAGAACCAGGTTCTCAAACAGGTCGGGAAACCCCACAATGCGGGCACCCTGGTTGGTTTTGAGCGATTCGCGCAGCAGGCCGTCGTTAGCAAAACGCTCGAAAAAAGGGGCCATGTCGCGGTCAAGGTCCCACCAGGCCCTGAGATGCTGCTCCACCGCTTTCCGGTTCAGGCCACCGGCGTGAAAAAGCCGAAGGCTAAGGGCCTGGTCATGGAGCGGTGATATTGCTAAAAATCCTTCCCCCACCTCAGCTGGCAGCCACATCCGGATAGACTCCCCCTCCACACGGTACACCATTCGCTCCCAGCGGTCGATCCAGCGCATCAATTGTCGCCAACTGGTGAGGGGCGGAAAGCCAAAATCCCAGCTTTCCACCTGATGGTAGGGCAGAATCGTCATGAATGGTGTGTTGTTGGCAAATGTGTGGAAACAGGTTGCTTACTGCCCGGCTCCACCTTCGATCCTTCCCATGGCTCAACCACCACGCGGTTTTTGAGGCCGCGGTTGAGAATGGGAATCCAGCCAATTACGGGCAGAAAATAAGCCAGCACAATGGGGTTCCGGAAGATAATCCTCCAGAATTGAAACCAACCCCGAATGACGCCTTTGGGCTGTTCTCCTGCGCGGCTTCGACGATCAAACTCGGTAAACAGGGCTGGCCAGCCAATCGGTGTCCAATACGGAAGATCCCGCCAGTGCTTCACGAGGTTGGCCAGCACCTCCCGCCACACATAGGGCTTCTGGCCATACAGGGCCACATTTTGGTCTAGTTCACGCTGCATATCGGCCTGGATCTCATCCCGGATTCTGCGCACCTCATCCACATCCACCTCGTCGAGGCTTTTGCCACCGGCCATTTCTCGGGGGCTGTAGCGGTTGCCAAGCACGTAGGTGAGCTTGGCCGGGAAAGCATAGTAAAACAGCCATGGCTGGAGCAGCAAAAGAGGCGTTTGAAGAGCCACCGGCAAATAAGGAATCCCGATTTTGTTGACCAGTTTGTTTAACCTTCTGCTGGTGTAGGAAAAAGGGTTAATGAACTCGCCGTTGATGCAGGAAACCCCGATGATGTCGGTGTCATATTTAAGCGCCATGCGCACCATGGAAGTGGAGAAGGTCTGAAGCTGGTAGCGGCGATTGAAGCCTTTGCCAATGCCGGGCACGCCTTCGGGGTAAATAAGCAGGTTGGTTCTCGACTGCTGCATCATGGTCTCGAAATTGAGGCCGGTGGCGTCTACAGCACCTGCCCTTCGCCAGAGGTTATCCAGCAAAAAGGGGTTCATTAGCTTGGACGCCGACAGCATGGGAGCAGCCAGGGCCCGGAACAGCTTTTTCTCATCATAATTGTGCTGATGAAACAGCTTGGACCCGAAGATGATAGCATCCCAGGGGAAGGCCATGCCAGAGTGGTTACAGGCGTAAATCAGGGGCCTTCCGGGGTTGGAACGCTCCGGCATTTGCTCAAACCCTATCAGGCTGGGCCGAAAATAATGGGTCAGCAGCGGAATGATCTCCTCGTTGAGACCGCGCAGAAAGTCGGGGTCAAAGTGCGCATTGAGCGCCTTTCTATTGGCTTCAATGGCTTCGAGCAACTCGGCTTCTGTGAGCTGGTTGTACTTTTTGTCAGAAATTGCCTTAGCAGAAGGTTCCATGCGTGGTAGTTCGTCCTGAACGAAAGATACAAAGCCCTTTGTTCAGAAGGAAACTTACCCTCGCCGTTCCAGGGCCGGCAATAATTCTTGCTTCACCCAGTGAAAATTGGGCTCCACGGCAAGTGCTTCCCGGTAGGCAGCTTTGGCCTGGCTGTACTGGCCAAGGGACTCGTACGATTTTCCCAACCAGGCCAGGGCATGAAGCCTGAGCCAGTTGTCTTTGGCTCTGCCGGGGTTCGCGGCAAACAAATCAGCAGCTTTTCTGAAGCATTTCACGGCTTCGGTCATGTTGCCTCCAAACAAAGCAGGGGCGTGATGACGCATGTTGCCGTTTTCGACCCAGGCTTCAGGCGATTGTGGCCCGTGCGCCATGGCATCGCCAAGGTAGCTGCTGCTTCGGGGGCCCAGAAAAATGGCCGAAGCCGGACTAAATGAAATCTGCATCGCGATGACAGAGCCCATCATCGACTCGAATGCTGGCTGGTTGGGGCGAAGGTCGAGCATTTTATCCAATACTTCCTCCAGCGCTTCCAGGCGCTCTTCCACATTTACGCTGGTATTTTTGGTGCCAATGCAATAAGCGAGGTAGCCATATTCGGCGAGGCACCACTCATAAGTAAGCTCCGGGTTCATCGGGCGGGCGTCGGGGCCAATGCGCCTGAGGGTGCCCAGGGCCAGCGGCCAGAGCGATGGCTGGTTGTTTGCGTAGGCCTTGTAAGCCAATTGCCGGGCCTCAGGAGCCGTGGCCGGAGGAAAAGAACCCGACATTCCCACCATCAGCCCCACCCCTAACACCATTAACAGGCCCAGGTTCCATTTTTTTTCAGCCATCATTATTGTACGGTTAGCGAATTCCATTTAGCTAAAAAAGATCTTTCTGTTTCGTGCAATCCGAAGATGAGGATGCACCTGCGACAAGCTTGCCGTAACAACCTTCAATTCAGGGAAAAAGTTGCTTGCCGGCCTGGAATGGAAAAAACCAGGGCCTGCTTTGCAGGGTTAGCAAAAGAAGAAGTAGATTCGATCCTTCCCACCCACAGGACTTTCTCAGATGGAATTACAAGGAAAAACCGTGTTTATCACCGGGGCCAGTCGTGGCATCGGTCTGGCCATTGCCACCAAACTCGCCGCCCACGGCGCCAACATCGTTGTGGCAGCCAAAACGGCAGAGCCCCATCCCAAGCTGCCAGGCACCATTTATTCAGCTGCCGCAGAAATCGAGGCTGCAGGTGGCAAGGCCTTGCCCCTGGTCGTGGATGTCCGCGAAGAAGCCAATGTGCAGCAAGCGCTGGAGGAAACAGTGAAGCATTTTGGCGGATTGGACATTGTGATCAACAATGCCTCCGCCATCCAGCTCACAGGCACCCTCCACACCGACATGAAGCGCTTCGACCTCATGCACAGCGTCAATTACCGGGGAACCTTCCTGGTTTCCAAGCTGGCCATTCCCTACCTGAAAGCCTCCACAAGGCCGCATATCCTCAACATGTCGCCGCCCCTCAACATCGAAAAACGCTGGTTTGCCCCTCACCTCCCCTACACCCTGGCAAAGTATGGCATGAGCTTCGTGACCTTTGCCCTCTCCGAAGAATTCAAGCGGGATGGCATTTCGGTGAACAGCCTCTGGCCACAGACTGCCATCGCCACCTCGGCCATCGGGATGCTCGGCGGCGAGCAGCTCATGAAAGCCTCCCGCAAGCCGGAAATCATGGCAGATGCCGCCTTCCTGGTTTTGACAAAAGACCCGGCCCCTAACGGCGAGTTTTTCATCGACGAAGATCTGCTTCGCGAACACGGTGTCACCGACTTTTCCGGTTACGCAGTCGATCCTACGCAGCCGCTGGTGCCAGATTTTTTCATTTAACAAGTTAGGGCGGAAACCGGATCTGGAGTCGAAGGCTGATTTGGCCCGATACCGCTCAACACACAAAACGCCTCGGCGCAAAACCCAAAAAGCCACAACACCCGTGACCACCGAAGAATACCGCCAATGGGCCCACCGCCTTGTCGACTGGACGGCAGACTACTACCAGCACCTTGGTGAACTGCCTGTTAAGTCGCAGGTGAAACCGGGCGACATTCTCCAACAGCTGCCCTCCAGCCCTCCCGAAGCCCCCGAAGCGATGGAAGCCATTTGGGAAGATTTCCAGTCCGTCATCCTGCCTGGCATTACCCACTGGCAGCACCCCGGCTTCATGGCCTATTTTCCTGCCAGCGCCTCCTTTCCTTCCCTGCTGGCTGAGATGCTCACCGCCTCGCTGGCTGCACAGTGCATGATTTGGGACACTTCACCCGCAGCTGCTGAGCTGGAAGAACTCGCCATGAACTGGTTTCGCGACCTTTTGGGCCTTCCTCCTTCCTGGGAAGGGGTGATTCAGTCCACAGCCTCGGAAGCTACCTTGTGTGCCCTCCTCACTGCCCGGGAGCGGGCCACCAATTTCCACGCCAACCGCCATGGTCTCCAGGGGCAGCCGGTTTTCAGGGTTTATGCCTCGGAGCAAATTCACTCCAGCATCGAAAAGGGAATCAAAATTGCCGGTCTTGGCAGCGAAAATTTCGTGAGAATCGGAACCGACGAGCAGTTTGCACTTCAGCCGGAGTTCCTTGAAGCCGCCATACAGGCCGATCTGCAGGCAGGCTTTGTGCCGCTGTGCATCATCGCCGGGCTGGGCACAACAGGTTCCACGGCGGTGGATCCACTTTCCGAAATAGCCGCAATTGCCTCCCGACACGGCATTTGGCTGCATGTTGATGCTGCTTATGCCGGCTCTGCTCTTCTGCTGGAGGAATATCGACCCCTGATTGAAGGCATTGAGCTCGCCGACAGCTTTGTTGTGAACCCCCACAAATGGCTGCTCACCCACTTCGACTGCTCCAGCTATTTTGTTAAAGATCCCGCAGCACTCAGGCGCACCTTTGAGATTTTGCCGGAATACCTGAAAACAGCCCACGACAAAGAAGTAAATAACTACCGCGACTGGGGTATACCGTTGGGCAGGCGGTTCAGGGCCCTCAAATTATGGTTTGTGTTTCGGGCTTATGGTCGGCAAGGGTTGCAACAAATGCTGCGCAGCCACATGAGCTGGGCCAGAAACCTGGAACGAAAAATCGGGGAACACCCTGATTTCAAACTCCTGGCACCGGTTACTTTTAACCTGCTCTGCTTCCGATACCAGCCAGCATCAGTGCCGCCAGAGCGCTGGAATGACCTGAACCAGGCCATGCTGAGCTGGATTCAGCAGCAGGGGCGGTACTACCTGAGCCACACCATGCTGCGTGGCAAATATGCGATCCGGCTGGTGGCGGGAAATGCTCAGCAGCAGGAAAGTGATGTGCAGGGCGCCTGGAATGAAGTTTTGCAGGCCGCTGAAGCCTGCCTCCCGTTGTATTGTTTTGCGTGAAGCGTCATCACCCAACCACAGCAAAGCAGCCCCAGGACACTACCGGGGCTGTTTTTTTTGCAGGAAAAGGCCGCCGCCTGATAAAATCAGACTGTTGGAATCCTGAAAAATCTGATTTTCCAATATATCGAACTATCCTTTGCTTTGTGGGGTAAGTTAACGACACCGGGGAAGCATTACCCCTGCCAACAAACAATCTCATGAAGCGACTAAACTGGATGTTGACCATAAGCCTGGCTTTGATAGCTTCGGCCTGCACATTTTCCGAACTGCCTCAGGCTGTGGCCGGGGTTCAGCCTTCTGTGGGGCCTGGCGGCCAGCAGGTTGAGCTGGACAGCGAGCGCTGCAGAAGCCGGGGTATTGTGAGGGTGACAAAGGGCCAGCTGCCCTGCGATTACCTGATTATCCTGGAAGATGGCAGCCTGGTCACGCCAATCAATCAGCAGGATTTGCCTAAGGATTTTCGCCAGCGTGAACGCATTCAATTTACTTACGAGGTAATTGCCAGCGGCGACCGCGCCTGCAACAATGCCGATTATGTGGTGGTGAGCTGCATCACCAGGATCTCGCCTGACCTGGAACAACATTACAACGACCAGCCCTGGGCTGCTTTTGAATAAGCTGCAAGGGTTCCTGGTTACATCGAATATGGGTTCTTTTTGGAGTGGTGGCGGTCAGGTGTGAGCCTGGCCGCTTTTTGTTGTAGGATGCAGCAGGGTTACCCCGAAGGCAGGATTCTTAACAGCCTGGGAATATGGGCGGGAACGAGGGGCTTAGAGATGTAATCCAGCACTTCCTGAAACCTGGCCATCATGGCATGGTCTTCGGGGTCCACGGAGGAACTGAGCATGCAGGCACGCACAAACATGTTCCGCCGCCGGATTTCCGCCAGCAGTTCCCAGCCGTTCATGATGGGCATGTCAATGTCAAGCAGAAGCAAATCCGGGAGAGCTTCGCCTTTCCGCCGGGAAGTTTCCAGGGCTTGCAGAGCCAGATCAGGCGAGCTGAACACCTGAATGCTGTCTTCCGGCACAAAATTTCTGAGCAGGGTATGGTGCATCATGTTGGCGAATTCATTGTCATCCACCAGCATAATGGTCAAAGAAGGGGGGGTTGAGTGTGCGCTCATGTTTCATCAACGATCGTCAATAGAATTTCCATTTGAAATCGCTGAGATACAAGGAACCTATCGGGAATTATTACCACCCACGAGCCTTTTTTTAGCAATGTCCAAGGACTAGCCTCATCCGAGAGCCATGGCAAGGTCTTCGATCAGATCTTCAGGATCTTCGATGCCCACAGAAAGTCGGATCAGCGCATCGGAGAGTCCTGCCCGGAGGCGTTCTTCGCGGGGAATGGAAGCATGTGTCATGCTGGCAGGGTGGCCGATCAGGGACTCCACTCCACCTAGGCTTTCGGCGAGGGAGAACAAGTGGGTACCACTGAGCACACGCAGGGCATCTTCCATGCGGTCGCCGTGGAGGGTGAAAGAAATCATGCCGCCAAAATCTTTCATCTGCCGGGCTGCTACGTCGTGGTTGGGATGCTCAGGGAAGCCCGGCCAGTTTACCTGGTTTACTTTCGGGTGCTCGCGCAGAAACTCTGCCACAAGGCGCCCGTTGAGGCAGTGCTGGCGCATCCTGAGATGCAGGGTTTTGATTCCCCGCAATGTGAGGAAACAATCCTGGGGGCCCGGAGTGGCACCAGATGCGTTCTGAATGAATGCCAACCGATTAGCAGTTTCCTCGTCATTGAGCACCAAAGCGCCCATTACCACATCTGAATGGCCGTTGATGTATTTGGTCAGGGAATGAAGAACGATGTCAGCCCCAAGCGCCAGCGGTTGCTGGAGGTAAGGCGAAGAAAAGGTATTGTCCACCACTGTCATGATGCCTTTGGCTTTGGCCAGAGCAGCCACACCTGCCACGTCGATGATGTTCATCAACGGGTTGGTGGGGGTTTCGATCCAGATGAGCTTGGTAGCAGCATTGATATGCGGCTCGATGTCACCGAGGTTGCGCATGTTCATGAAGCGGAAGCGAATGCCAAAGGGCTCGAACACTTTGGTGAAGAGGCGATAGGTTCCACCGTAGAGGTCGTTGGTGGAAATAACTTCGTCTCCGGGGCGAAGAAGCTTCATGATGGCATCAACAGCAGCCATACCAGTGGCGAAAACGAGCCCATGGTTGCCATTTTCGAGGGCGGCGAGGGCTGTTTGGAGCGCTGTTCGGGTGGGGTTGTGCGTGCGGGAGTATTCATACCCATGGTGTTTTCCCGGGGCTTCCTGAACGTAGGTGCTCGTTTGGAAGATCGGTGTCATGATCGCACCAGTCGAGGGATCAGGCTGAACGCCGGCATGGACGGCTTTGGTTCCAAATTTCATAAATTAATCCTTCATTAGGCCCAACTTTCGGGCTGCAAGGCTGTAAAATAAGGCAGAATTCGCTGAAACGGAACAACGATTATGGCAAAACTCAACGACTCAGAAGTCAGGATTTTAGACGATGTGGCCGCATGGAAATCGGAAAACCCGAGTTTCCTGAACCGTGCCACCGATTTTGTCAGTAAACCCATCTCCTGGCTCACCGATAAACTCACTCCAGAAGAAGTGAAAACCAGCGTGGCAGGTGTTACGGAACGAATTGTGGAAAAACTCCACGACGCATCCTCATGGTCGGTGAATTCGGAGGACGTGCTGAAAGCTTCTCAGGATTTTGGCATTGAAGCCAGCAGCATTGCTGACTTGCGTAAAGCCCCGATCCAGAGCCTCGACAGCATTTCCCAATCCTTCATTACCCAAAACACCCGGATGGGAACCATCAGTGGGGTGGGTACAGGCCTGGTGGGATGGCCCGGTCTCCTGGCAGATCTTCCTGCCTTATTTGTGCTTTCCCTCCGCCAGATTTACCAAATCGCACTCAGCTATGGCTATGATCCCAAAGCCCCGGATGGCGAAACCAAAGACCGCGAATTTGAGATGGAATACATGATGAGGGTGTTCAAAATCTCCACAGCATCCGACAAAGTCCAGAAACAAAAAGGCCTCTCCGAGCTGAAAGACTTCGAGGCTGGCCGCCAATCGGAGGTTTATAACGAGGTGATGGGCGATTATACAACCAAGCAAATCGGCAAAAGTGCCACCAGTTTCATGAGCCGGATTTTGATCAAAGAAATCGTGGAGCGAACCATTACCAAAAAAGCAGTGGGGCTGGTACCAGGCCTGGGTGCGGTTTTTTCCGGCGGGTTCAATTATGTATATCTCCGCGACGTTGGCGATGCCGCCTTTATGCTGTACCGGGAACGATACCTGCTCGACAAAAAAGGAAGGCAGCGAAGCATCCGGATTAACATTGAGTAGCGTTTCAGCATGGGGAAACTTGCGATTTGCAGACCAGATCGGACCGTTTGGCGAAAAATCTGTCCTGTTTCTCCGAAAATCGAATCTTAAGCCCCTTTCCTTCCGTTACTTCCTTGCCTTTTTATGCTATCGGTAAAAAGCGTTAGAGTTGTGTGTGTCCCCTTTCCTGCCCTGGAAAGGGGATTTTTTTTTCGCCCCTGTATGCGGCCTCCACGAATATCCGGAGATATCCCGGGTTCATGCCAGGAAATTCCGGTTTCGCGAAATGCCCGGCCAGGTACCCGATCCATGGCACCTGCTTTGCGTAAGGAGAACTATTCTGCGAAATTCTTGCCTTTCCAGGCATTAGGCGTAGATTTCGGGTAGCTCTTGACTTTCCTTCCCTCATGTTCCGGCCTTTCCGAACATGCTACCATCCCAACGACACACAATTTTCCGCGTCATGAAGCGAATCGTGCTGCTCCTGTTCCTGGCAAGCTCCCTCCCGGCGTTTGCCCAATTATCTCCCTACTACTCATTCGGCTCCCTGTTCTACGAAGCAGAGGATTTGTTTGACAAAGGCATCTATGGCCCTGCCCTTCAGCGACTTGATCTTTTTCTCGAACAAGAGCAAGGCTTGAGAGGGGCTGCATTCAACGACATTCACACCTATGCCCTCTTCATGCAGGCCGCTTCTGCCTACCAGCTGGAGCGCGAGGATGCGGTGTCCTTACTGGAATCGTTCACCTTTCATTATCCGGAAAACACCAGGGCTCCTGAAGCCTACTATTACCTGGCCAGGTACTACCTCGACCAACGTGACTACCGCGATGCGCTGCGCCCGCTGGAAAAAGCATACAAATCCAGCGCCTTGCCCCAGGAACAGTTCGACGAAGTCGTGTTTTTCCTTGGTTACGCCAATTTCCAGGAAAAGCGCCCCACCCAGGCCACCCATTACTTCGACCTTGCCAGCCGCAGGGAAAACCCCTTTCAGGAGGATGCTGCCTACTACAAGGCCCTCATTCTGTATCAGGAAAAAGACTTCATCGGTGCCTACGATGCCTTTCAGCCGCTGAGAGACTCGAGAAAATACGGCAAGGAAACCCGCATTTACCTGGCCAACACGCTGCTGAAGCTCAAAAAATACCAGGAGTTGTATGTTCTGGCTGATGAACTCATCCAAAGCCGACCCACCGGCGAAGATGCTCAGGTGTTCTACATCGTGGCTAATGCCTCCTTTGAACGGCAGGACTACCCCAGAACGACCGAATACTTCGAACGCTTTACCAACGCCCGCGGCAGGATGAGCGCCAACGACAATTTCCGCTTTGGGTATTCCTACTACAAGCAAAATCGCTTCAAAGACGCCATACCGGTGCTGGAAAGGGCACTTGGCACCGGAGATTCCCTCCAGCAGGTGGCTTCCTACTACCTTGGGTTTTCCTTTTTGGAAGTGAATGATGAATCCAGTGCCAAGTTTGCCTTTCAAAAAGCTTCCAGCACCCGCGACAACCTGGAAATCACCCAGGATGCCATGTACCAGTATGCCAAGCTGGCTTTCGCCACCAAAAACTACAGCGAAGCCCTCACAGCACTCCAAAACCTGAAGCGCGATTTTCCCCGGGCACCCTTCGCCGACGAGGTGGATGGCCTCATTGGCGAGGTGTTTCTCTATACCAAAGATTATCCACGGTCCATTCGCTACCTCGAATCTGTACCCAGAACCAGCCCCAGGGCAAAGAAAGCCTACCAGACTGTTTGCTATTTCTACGGGCTGGAGGAATACGAAAAAGGCCGGTTCCAGCAAGCAGATCCCTATCTGCAAAAAGCCATCGACAACTCTGTGGATGCCGACATGGCTCTGGGTGCCCGTTACTGGCTGTCGGAGTCGCAGTTCCGGCAGGGAAACCTGCCCAAAGCCCGCACGGCTTACCAGAGCTTTCTGAACACACGCGGGTCCAACACGAACGAGTACTATGGCCGTGCCTTTTTCAGTCTTGGCTGGATTGATTTTCAGGAGAAAAAATACCGGGAGGCCATCAAAAATTTTGAGTCCTTCCTCGGAAATGCCGCAACAAACGCTGCAAACCGTGAATATCGCGACGACGCAGCGGTGATGATTGCCGATTCCTGGTTCCTTCTGCGCGACTATGCTCAGGCCAACCGCGCCTACCGCGCCATCATTGATGGCAACTATCCGCAGCGCGATTATGCCGCCTACCAGTTGGCAGAAGGACTTTACCGGACCAAAAGCTACGACCAGTCGGTCCAGGCATTCGACCAGATGATCCGCACCTATCGCAACTCCGACCAGCGCGACGACGCCCTCGACCGGATTTCCGAAATTTACCTTACCTGGCTCAAAAGCGACGCCCAGGCCTCCCGCTACGCCAAAATGCTCGTGGATGAGTATCCCCGCAGCCCCCTGGCACCCGCTGCCTATAACCGCCTCGGGCTGGTAGCATACAACAGCGGAGACGAAGCTGGTGCCATTACTTACTTCAAAAAAGTGGTGCTGGAATACCCGCAGGACAAAGCCAACGCCCAAATCGCCCTTGACAACCTCTCGGCATTGTTGCCAGAAAGAGAATTTGATAAAATTTTCAAAGACTACCGCAGCAATTCGCCCCAAATGGACGACCGGCTGGCCCAGCTCACCTTCAAAACCGGGCAGGATCGCTTTTTTGCCGGAAACTACCAGTCGGCGATTGACCAGTTTTCCAGCTACATCAATGAGTTCAAAAACGGCCCTAACTACTTTGAGGCCCTGGTCTTCCGGGCAAGAGCTTATCGCGAACTGGCCCAACTGGACATGGCCCTCAAGGATTATGAGCGCGTGTATAGCACCGCTTCGGCGAATGCCTTCACAAGCATTGCCCTGCAGGAAGCTGCCGAGATCCGGTTTGAACGCAAGGAATTCATGGCCAGCCTGCAATTGTACCAGACCCTCGACAACGTGGCGGGCAGCCTGCAAAACAAGGTGGCAGCCAAATTCGGCATTGCCAAGAATCACAACGCCATGGGCGACTACAGAGCAGCGGTAACGGTGCTCCGGCAAATTGCTCAGAACGAAGAGGTTGCTGCTTATTCGCGGACCAAAGCCAATGTGGACATCGGCACCAACCTCTACCTGTCTGGTGATTTGGCGGGAGCCCGCAGCACGTTTGAGGCAGTTGAGAAAGACTTCAAAAATGCCTTCGGTGCAGAGAGTCAATACATGATTGCCAAAATTACCTACGATGAAGGCATGGCCCTGAAGCGGGAGGCAGATCGCCTGCGCCAGCAGGGAAGCAATGCTCAGGCAGACGCCAAGCAGCAGCAGGCACTGGTCAAATTTGAAGCCGTGAAGCAGGCCGTTATTTACCAGAGCAACAACTACCCGACCTTCAACTATGAAAAGGCCAAAGCCTTTTTGGTGGCTGCGGATGCCTTTTACCAGCTTGGCAACGTGTTTCAGGCGAAAGGAACGCTGGAAAGCCTGACAGGCGAAGATCGCTTCCCCGACGTGCAGGAAGCGGCCCGCAAGCGTCTGAAAGAAATTCAGGAGGAAGAAAATGCCCGTGGCAACTTCGGTGCCGGCGAATAACCCATTGCCCTTTTTGTTTTCACCCAACCGACCGATATCCATGTTCAAGAACCCATATATCTGTTTTGCCTCCCTGCTTTGCTTTCTCGCAGTGAGCAGCCTTTTTGCCCAAAACGACCCTCTTGCTGGTCAGGACAGCATTGTGCTTGAAAATGACCGCATTGAGGAAGTGGTGGAAAGAAGCAAGCCTTTCATGAAGCCGCCTTATCAAGAGATTCAGGAGGCTAATCGCAGCGATTTTCAGTTTAACTCCCGCGATTTTTATGTCGAAACCAACTTCGAGCCCACGCCTCCGGTGATCAAACCTTGGCCTAAGGAGAAGAAGGAAGACTTTTACAACAACTCCCTCAGCCTTGGGATCGGGCGGTTCATTACTCCGTATGGCAAACTCACCATTCACAACGGACCGCAGGACAACCTCGACGCAGGGCTGGATTTCACCCACTTGTCGGCACACCAGGACGTGATTCCCCTGCGGAAATTCCGCCGCGATTACGGCACTGTTTACCTTAACAGCTTGCAACAGGATTATCAGGTGGGAGCGAATGTGTATTTATACAACACCACCTATTTCCCCTACGCCGACACAGTGCTGATTGCAGACGAAGTGGCGCGGGAAGACAGCCTGAAGCTGGGTTTTACCCGTTTCCGTGCAGGGGCGCAATTCAAGACCAATTACAACCCCGACAGCAAGTATGAAGCTGATGCGGGGTTGAGCTACAGCTTGTTTGCCGGCAACCGCGGCAACACTGAAGGCAATCTGGAACTGGCACCAACGGGAGCTTTTTTTGTGACACCAGAGTTCAAAGTTGGGCTGGAAAGCAATCTTACGTTTACAACAGCAAGGCTGGCAGGAGAATCTGAATCCAGGTTTTTTCTCGATGCAACCCCTTTTCTGGGCTTCGACAACGGGACTGTCAGGGTGCGGGGCGGAGTTCGGTATAACCTGTTTCGTGCTTCCTTTGACAGCACCAACCTCACCAATTTTGGCGGGTTGATTGAACTTACAGCAGCCATTCAGCCTGAAACCTTTTCTTTTTTGGCGGGCTACCAGACAGGCATGACCAACAACACCTACTACGATCTCATGATGGAGAATCCCTATCTTCAGCGGGAGGTAACGATCCGGCCTACGATTGAAAAACTGCATGTGTATGTAGGAGGGAAGGGAAATGTGGGTGGAACGGTGGATTACAGCGCCCGCATTTACTACAAGCGGATGGAGAACCAGCTGATGTTCTTCTCCAGTGCTGATGGCTTCTATTTCGACCTTGTGTATGACAGCCTGATGACTGTGTCGGGCACACAGGTGGAGGTCAATTTTTCACCGGAGAAGTTTATCGATCTGGGAGCTACCTTCACTTTCAACATTTACAACACCAGCGAGCAGGAAAAATACTGGAATGCAGCTCCTTTGCGGCTGGATGTGTATGGCGTGTATCGCTGGGAAGAAAAGCTCACAGCCCGGGCAGAATTGCTGTTGTTTGGCCCCAGAACCATGAGCATCGATGCCGGCGGCAACCTGATAAAGCAGGGATTGTTCCCCAGCATCAACTTACAGGCCGACTATCGGATTACAGACCAGTTTTCCGTATTTTTGCAAACGAATAATATTTTGGGCTTTAATTATCAACGCTGGCACAATTACCCGGAAAGAAGGATCGACTTTCTTGGAGGAATCAGTCTTGCGTTTTAACTTCCTGTCAATGAAGTCCCTTGCGCTGTGATGTCAAGCACAAATTCCACCCTCGAACCAACTACGCAGGCCCTTATCCGGGGGCTGGCACAATGGCCAGTGCTTCGCCTGGGCGATCTTGGCTGTTTTCTTCGAAAAGAACAGCCCGCTCGCTGGGATCCCGAGCAAGGAGTTATTTACCCGCCCACTGTGGCGCTCGATTTTGTGCGGGGCTTTGCTTCTCAGCCAGACTTTGTTCAGTATCTCGTTGAGAAAGAAGGACTTTCCCTGCAAACCGCCCGTGAGCTGGCATATAAATTGCAGAAACAAGTGGTTCAGGCACTCGCTGATAAAGGAAAATTTCAGTTTCCCGGCCTCGGGAGCCTAAGCCAAACCGCAAGCGGTGAGTTCTCGTTCCATACAGATGAGCAAGCTCTTCAAACGTTGGATATTCAATCCTTCGGATTAAAAAAGGTCAAAGCCGCTCGCAAATCAACAGCCTCTGCCCTACCCGTTTCTCAGAAAAACCATGAGATGAATACTCTTTCCAAGGAAAAATCCGCTAAAGATCGCTTGTTCGGCTGGAAATTCTTCCTGGTTGTCGTCCTGATGGGCGCCCTCTCCGGGCTTGTGGTCAAATACGGCCCTTGGAAGTTACCGGCCATTTGGTCTTCCACCCAGGAGGCCCCAATTGCCATTCAGCCTCCTCTTCCCCAGGGCACCCTGCCGGGCGATTCAGGCGATTCAACCTCTTCCAACACCAGCACCCAGGGTACCCAGCCAGCGTCAAGCAACAACCAGCGTGTCAGCTCTCCTGAAACAACTGCCGGAGAGAGCAACCTGCCAGATAGCCCAGATACCAACCTCCTCGCCAGCGAAACAACCACTCGCGGCGGTGTTGGTGGCAATGGAGCCGCTCCTGACATATCCGGCTCTCCGGTTGGAGATATGGGAGTATTTCGGGGCGGTGAGACTGAAGCTAACGCGCGCATGTTGCCTGCCGTTCAGAATTACCACCTCATTGCAGGGAGTTTTAATCAAGTCAGCCGGGCGGAAGAGTTTGTCCGACAGCTCAACACAGAAGGCTATGATGCTGTCATTCTTTTTGCGGAAGAAGGTTCGGGTGAACCACACAGGGTCTCCATTTACAGAGACTCCAACCAGCAGAAAGTGGCAGCCTACGCTGAAAAGCTCAAACAAACTGGTCGGCTGGCCGGATGGGTTTATGCCGAGCGTGGCCCCCTTCCCTGATCAACCCACTCTTTTTATTGCTTGTCCATCCTCCGAAAGTATATGCGCGTGTTCGTTCTTTGTCACCCCAATTTTTCATGTAGCCTACAACACGTTCAGACAATGCCAAACCAACTCAATACCCAAGCCCATATCCCGGGTGCATGGTCAGGGAGGATGCTTCTCACCACCATTTTTTTGCTTACAATCGGGTCTGCTGCCTTCGGCCAGCAAGCTTATTATCATTTGATTGTGAGCAGCAAATCCACCCTTGAAGAAGCCGATGCTGTGGCCAAGGCCTTCAAAGTTCCGGGAGTAGCCCTTTCGCCGACCATCCTGTTTCCTGCAGAAGGAGAAAAATGGTACAGAGTCTCCGCCTGTCAATCCACACAGCGGGCCGATGTTGAAGCCATCAGCCGCCAACTGGTAGCAAAAGGCAAGCCCAAGGGCTGGATCCTGACACAGAGTGTTGCGCAACGCGGCGAAGCCAGCCGAGCCAGCACCGCCCCGGCAGCTCAGCGGTCGGCCGCCCCCCAGACAGATGCCAACGTGAGGTATCACCTGGTTGTAGGTTCGCATCCCAGCTTTGAAGTCGCTCAGGTTCAGGTGGATCAGTTAACCTCTAAAGGAATGGAACCCTATGTGGTGTTTCCTATGGGAGAAATCTCCGCCTTTCGGGTTTCTGTATTCAATTCAGCTAACAAGAGAGAAATTGACGCCTACGCAGCGAGGTTAAGGCAGCGCTATCCTTCTATGAATAACTGGATTCTGGAAGAGCAGGCAACTTCCTCCACCCTCAATCCTGCCCTTTCTCAGCGGGTTTCCCGCCCTGCGGGCACAGCAACAGCGGGCGCAACAACCTATTACCTCGTTGGGGGAAATTTTGCCCGGTATGACCAGGCCAGCGATTTTGCTGAGGCCAGCCGCGCTTACGGCGCACAGCCCCGGATTTTGGTTCCCGACCAGGGCCAGCAGGGAAATTTTCGGGTATCTCTCTGGGAATCTACCAGCAAAAGCGAGGTGGAGGCCTACCAGCAGCGACTCGTGCAACGGGGCTTACCAGGAGGGTGGATTTTGGCTAAGTAGCTTTTCACGCTTCGGGATTGGAAGTTATGCACATCTCCAGTCAATAGGTTACCGGTTACGTTAAGGTTAACTGTGTTGGTTTTCCAGGTAATGAAGCCCTGATTTTTTACTGAAGAACGAACACTTTTGGTTGATTTTCAACTCAAACCGACGCAGAGGCATGTACTACATTCGCAAATCCCTGACCGCATGGATGGTCCACAACCGGGCGACCCGCAAAAGCCGGGCCCTGAGCCAGGAGGAAGTTCACCTCTTGAGGAAGGAATTTCCCTTGCTGGAAATCTCCGGTCAACAGGCCCAATCCACCACCTTGTTCAGAAATCGCATCGACTCCATTCATAACCTGCCCTGACAACAACCCACTGCTGATTGCAACTGAATGCCGCCGAAAACTGGCTTTTATAGCTCAGTTTTGGTAAAATCAGCAGCATGATATTCTAAAAAATGAAGCTCCGCGGTATTCGTGGAGCTTTTTTCATATGTTTACTGCTTGTAGTCCACGCGAATATTTACAATTTTGAAGCATCATTCCCAACTTTCCGGGATGAGTTCATTCCAGTCATTCAACCAAGTCCTTCATGAAGGTGTACCTAAAGCAACCCAACTATCTCCACAAAAGAGGCGATAAGGAAGAAAATGAGGATTTCATTTTCCCTATCCCCGGGGATGTTTCTGCCGAATCAAGGCTGTTCATCGTGGCAGATGGAGACAAGGGCAGCAGCAAAGGCACCCAATCCCATGGCGGCGTTGCGGCGCAGTCTGTGGCCATGGGGTTTGCCAACCAATTCCTGAATTTACTCAAAGAAGGAGATGCCGATCAGGCATTTCTGGAGAGTTCGCTTACCTACGTTCAGGGAACATTGCTGAGTTATTTTGGCAAACGCAGCGAATACGAAGGAAGTAAGGCCTCTTTTTGCCTGCTCCATTTTGGCAGCAACAAAGCTTCCCTTGCCTGGGTGGGAGAAAGCCAGGTTTACTACTACAACAGCAAGCACAACACCATCCACAGCTCCAGCCAGTGGGAGGCAGACATGGAAAACCCGCAACGGAGCGCCTGGATTGATGGCCGGAGCCCCGTGCAGGTGCGCCATAAGTATTTTGCCCTTGAAGACCTCAATAATGACGATGTCTTCTTCCTTGCCAGCGGCGGCCTGAGCAATCACCTCGACCCCGCCAGCCTGAAATCCATTTTCCATAACGTGAACGTGGCCAAGGGCGGACCTGAAAAAATGCTCGCCGAGATTGAGGACCTTATCCTCCCCGACCAGCAGAAAGAAGACCAGTCCTGCTACCTGGTTTCCATCGCTGCTGTGGGTATCGGCGCTAAGCCAGAAGCTGCCACAGCAGAGGCAGCCTCAGCTTCTGGAAACAGCACCCCCCTCACTGAACCGGCCCCTGGCAGAGACCGGCTGGCACGGAGTCTTGGCTGGATATTCGGCGGAAGCCTGTTGGTGCTTCTTATCAGCCTGGTAGTGGTTGCCGCTTTGGAAAAAAATAGCAACCCTTTCAAAAATCTGGTCAAACAAAGCTCTGAGCACCTGCAAGCAGGAAGAGAAGCGAATCTTGACCAGGATTTTGGTAAAGGAAAAGATGAGTTCGATATGGCCCTTCACTTGCTGGACAGCGCCTCACAGCTCGCGACCAAACCAGCAGAACTCGACCAGATCGATTCCATCCGAAAGGAGATTCATGCCTACCTCGCCATCTCACCTGCCTCGATTGACCTGAATGAAATACCTCTGGACCAGCTCACCCTCACTGCTGAGGAATATGTGAACGAGGGCAAGGAGTTTTTCGACAAAGGCAACATTATCTCTGCCTACCATTCATTCCGCAACGCCCAGCGACTGATGGAAGCAGGGAAGAGCGGCGATACGAAGCTTCCTGCCGACCTGGTAGCAGAAACCTTTATCCGGCTGGCCAATCAGCTGTACCTTCAACCCAACCGCGACTGTCAGGTAGTAAACCAAGTGTACGACCGCGGTTTCCAGCTATACCCGGCGGCATCTAATGAAGGAGTGACCCTCCCCGAATGGGTTCAGACAGCAAGGATCAACCAGGGCTCGTGTACTGCCATTCTGGCCGAGCTTCAGCGGCGGACTGGTGACAGTACAGTTGTGCCGGCTAACAAACCCGCAGATCAGCCTGTGGCCAGCGCCAGCAACCAGCGGAGCCGTTCATTGGCCCCTGCCAGCTCCTCCTCAACTTCCGGCCAACCTGCATCTCCGCGCACGAGCAGCCCTGCCACCAGCAACAGTCGCCTGGCTGCTCCCACCAGCAGTGCCGCTCCTGCTGTGCGCAGCGCCACCACAACGGCAACTGCTGCCCAGAAAAAAGCATTGAGCGAAGGCATGCGCCTGTATGAGGAGGCGAAAGCCAAAAATTCGCCTTACCTGTTCAAGGCCAGCGCCCAGCAATTTGAAAAAGCAGGCCCGGCTCTTGATGGTCCCGGAGCCTACTTGCTGGCCTACCTGTATCATCAGGGAGTCGGCGTTCAGGCCAATAGCACCAAAGCGCTGCAGTATGCCAAGCAATCTGCCCTGCAGCAATGGGCGGCCGGAGAGTATCTTTATGGTTTCCTGCTCCTGGAGCGCCAAAATCGCCGGGACACCCTCACGGCCATTTCCTCGCTCAAGCTTTCGGCCAATCAGCTGTATGTAGATGCAGTGAGAAAACTCCAGGACCTGGGTGTTTCCCCATGATTATGGTCGTGCTGATGGATCAGCTGGTGGAGCGGGTGGAGGCTGCCCTTGCCTGGATCGGGAAGGCGGCCTCCTGGCTCAACCCTTTGCTGGTCCTTCTCATCATCATAGAGGTAGTGGCCAGGTACTGGATGGCCATGAGCTGGATTTGGCTGGGTGAACTAGAGTGGCATTTGTTTGCCCTGATGTTTCTGCTGGGCGCTTCCTACACCCTTCAGCACGACGGCCATGTGAGGGTGGATGTGCTGTACCAGCGATGGAGTCCAATAGCCAAAGCTTGGGTTAATTTGCTGGGCCATTTGTTCCTGCTCATTCCACTTTGCCTGTTTGTGATTCCTGTGGCCTGGGACTATTTTTTTACGGCCTGGACCCGGGGGGAATCATCCGGAGATCCCGGCGGCTTGCCAGCGATCTATCCGATTAAGTTCCTGATACCAGCAGCCTGGGTTTTACTGCTCACGCAAGCAGTGGCTTCGGCCTGGAAAGCAACCCAGGTGATATTTCCACGACCTGCCCCAGCCTCACCGGGTTCTTCCTCCGGCGTTTGACTCCCCTGACTACACAAGCAATTCCCAATGGCACCCGGACTGGCTTTTCTGTTGTTTTTCCTCATTTTTCTGCTGGTGCTGAGCGGGTTTCCCGTGGCATTTGTATTGGGAGGTGCCTCCCTACTGTTCGGGTTGTTCACCCTGGATCCTCACTTCCTTGCCCTGATCCCCAGCCGGATGATGGGCATCATGGCCAATCCCGTCTTGCTGGCCGTTCCGTTGTTTGTGTTCATGGGCCTGTTGCTCGAAAAATCGGGCCTTGCCCAACGAATGCTCGACACAATGGGCTTGTTATTTGGGCGGATGCGGGGCGGTCTGGCAATTTCAGTGGTGCTGGTAGGTGCCTTGCTGGCAGCCTCAACCGGCATTGTGGGCGCCACAGTCATTACCATGGGCCTGATCAGCCTGCCGACCATGTTGCAGCGAAAATATCGACCGGGGCTGGCAGCTGGCACCATTGCAGCTTCGGGCACGCTGGGCCAGATCATTCCTCCTTCCATTGTGCTGGTGCTCCTGGGGTCGGTACTTCAGGTGGATGTGGGGACCTTGTTTAAAGGTGCCATAGTGCCGGGCATGATGTTGGTGGGGCTCTACATCCTTTATATCGCGGTCGTGTGCCGGATCAAGCCCTCGTGGGGTCCAGCGATCCCGGCAAAGGAATTAGGCGAATTTTGGCAGCAGCCATGGCGGGGAGTTCTCAGGCAAATCAGCAGCGCCTTTTTGCTGCCCATTGCCCTGATTCTTGCAGTACTGGGCAGCATTTTTACCGGCATTGCCTCCCCAACCGAAGCAGCGGCAGTCGGGGCATTTGGCGCATTCCTCCTCATTTTCGCAACACCGCGAAAGGAAGGGGAAAGCAGAAAGTTAATTGAACTGCTGCGCGACGTTTCCAGGCAAACCACCCGCATCAGTGCGATGGTGTTCTTTATCATGATCGGTGCAGGGATTTTCACCTTGGTTTTCAGGCAATTAGGCGGAGAGATCTACCTCACCTCCCTCGTGCTGAAGGCAGGCCTCAGCCCGGTAATGTTCCTCGTTCTGGTGATGCTGATCATGTTTGTAGCGGGGTTTTTCATCGATTTTATCGAGATCATCTACATCATTGTTCCCATTGCAGCCCCGATTTTCAGGCAAATGGTCGCGCTGGAAGATCCCTTGTTTGAAGGAACCGTAGTAGGAACGGAGCAAATGGGCATGTTGTGGATTGGAATTTTGATGGCAATGAATTTGCAAACCTCCTTTCTCACCCCTCCCTTTGGCTTTGCGTTATTTTACCTTAAAGGCGTGGCACCTCCCACCCTGCGCACCCGCGACCTTTACCTTGGCATCATTCCCTTCATTCTCATCCAGGTGGGGGTGCTGGCCATGTTAATTCTTTTTCCCTCTATTGCATTTTTTTGGATGTAATGCGGCCACAAGCCAGCCTGTCCCAACACAAAACACAGATGCTCAACACTGAAGGACATATTTTCCGATTTACCACCTTTGGCGAATCGCACGGTGCAGGGATTGGCGTGGTGGTGGATGGCGTACCTGCAGGGCTAAGGCTGGACCTTGCCCAAATCCAGGCAGAGCTGGACAAGCGGCGGCCCGGCACAAGCCGCATCACTACCCAACGCAAGGAAAGCGACCGGTTTGAGCTGCTTTCCGGCTTTTTCGACGACAAAACGACCGGTACTCCACTGGGCTTCTGGGTGGCCAATGAGCAGGCCCGATCGGGCGACTACGACCACATCGCACGGGCATTTCGGCCTTCTCATGCAGATTTTACCTACCAGGCCAAATTTGGCTTCCGCGACTATCGCGGCGGAGGGCGCTCCTCGGCGCGGGAAACCATCGGCAGGGTGATTGCAGGCGCAGTTGCCAGGCAGCTGCTCGCAACAGTTACCAATATCCGCATCGAAGCCTGGGTGGAGCAAATTCATCACATTGAGCTGGGCTATGTGCCGGGAGAGATCCGGTTTGATACCGACGCCGCACGTGCGGTTGGCTGCCCTGACCCGACTGTTGCAGAGCAGATGTTTCAGCACATCGATGCCATCCGAAAGGCTGGCGACTCTGTGGGAGGCGTGATTGCCTGCAGGGCCACCGGGATGCCGGCTGGCCTCGGCGAGCCCATCTACGGCAAACTCGACGCCCGGCTGGCTTCCGCCATGCTCGGTATCAACGCCGTGAAGGGGTTTGAAATCGGAAGCGGCTTCGGGGGAACCCGGATGAAGGGCTCCGAGCATAACGATACTTTTCTCAATCACGAGGGGATAATCAGGACCAAAACCAACCACTCAGGCGGCGTCCAGGGAGGGATTTCGAACGGAGAGGACATTTTCTTCCGGGTGGCATTCAAACCCACCGCTACCATCATGCAGCCCGTGGAAACAGTAGACGAACAGGGCCAGCCGATCACCCTGCCGGCCAAGGGGCGGCATGACCCCTGCGTGGTGCCAAGGGCTGTTCCGATCGTTGAGGCTATGTGTGCCACTGTGCTTGCAGATCTGCTTTTGCTGCACCGAAGCAAAACATTTTCTTCCCTTTTTCCTTCTGACAAGGAAGGGGAAAATAATCAACCCTCGCATTTCCTCCCTTAGCGCTTAGGTCGTACCTTTACTTGCTAACTTTAATCAACCGAATGAGCTCCGAACGAAATAAAAGCTTCCTCCGACTTGGCATCATTGCTGGTATTGTGCTGCTGGCCTTGTTGGTGGGGCAACTGACCGGCTACCTTAGCGAGGTTCTCAATGTGATGGTTTCCATTGGCCTGGTGCTGATCGGCATCACGATTCTTGTGACGGTCCACGAACTTGGCCACTTCCTCACTGCGAAAGCATTCGGGATGCGGGTGGAAACCTTCTCCATTGGCTTCCCGCCCAAGTTGTTCAGCTTTAAGCGCGGCGAAACCGAGTACCAGATCGGAGCAACCCCACTGGGAGGATTTGTCAAAATCTCCGGCATCATCGACGAATCGATGGATACTGCCCACCTCGGCCAGGCTCCTGAGCCCTATGAGTTCCGGGCAAAACCAGTTTGGCAGCGCTTGATCGTGATGACCGGTGGCGTGATCATGAACGTGATCCTTGCCGTTCTCATTTTTACCGGGATCAAATATGCCTATCCAGATGTGAAGCTGCCTATCAGCGAGGTCAGATATGGCATCGACGCCAGCGCTGAAATCAACACCCTCGGCCACATCATCGGGTTCCAAACCGGCGACTCGCTGGTTTCATTCATGGGAAAAAAGCCCGCTTTCTTTGAAGAGTGGAAAAACCAGGGCAACCTGATCGAAGATGGCGCCTATTACGAGGTGATGAGAAACGGCCAACTGGTCCGCCTGGAAGTGCCTGCCAATGCACAGAACTACTTTAACCACGACACCATTTCCGGCTTCCTTTTCAGGGCTGATATGCCTGCTGTTCTTGATGTGGTCGACTCACTGCGCGACCCCAAGACCAACCGCGGTGTGCAGGCCCTGCCCGCTTTCGCCGCTGGCATGCAAACTGGCGACCAGATCATTGCTATCGACTCGCAGGAGATTCGTTTGTTCAGCCAGCTAAGGGCCAATTTACAAAACAAGCAGAACCAAACCATTCAGGTTCAGGCGCTCCGCGACAGCGATACCCTCACCTTTGCCATCCAAACTGACTCTCTGGGCCGCCTTGGCGTTAACCCTGACGAATTGGGTTTCTTCCGTTATGACACCATTCATTACAGCCTAGGGCAATCGCTGGCTCAGGGTCCAAAGGATGCCTACCATGTGCTGATTACCAACATCCGGGGCATGAAGAAAATGTTCCGGAAGGATGTGGATGCGTCAAAATCGGTGATGGGGCCCATCCAGATCGCAAATGTTTATCGCCAGGCCTCCCTGCTGGGCGGTTTGCGGGGGTTTTTGAGCCTGACAGCCGCCCTTAGCATGGTGCTTGCCTTCGTGAACATCCTGCCGATCCCGGCCCTCGACGGTGGTCATGTGCTGTTCCTGCTCATCGAGGCTGTGACCCGCAGAGAGCCTTCCGTGAAGGTGCGAATCTGGGCGCAGCAAATCGGCATGATTTTCATTCTCGGCCTGATGCTGCTCATCCTGTTCAACGACTTCTTTCAGGTCACGAGCTGATCACAATCCTATCGGTTTCTCACAATTGAGAGAAAAATTTTCCCCTCCAACGTATCGGTCCTGGTTGGCGTCTGGGAGGAAAAACAATACTCACATGAACCTCCGTTTGATCAGTTTGATGGTTGGGGTCCTGGCCCTGCTCTCCTCTTGCAAGGATTTAACCCAATTCGAGCTTTATCCCGAACTCACTGAAGGCACCTGGCGCCTTGTTTCTCAGGAATTGTCTAACGGGACCAATGCAGACACCTGCTGGGTTGACGACAACATGATTTTCGAAGAGGAGGGCGATTTTCAGCGCACTTACGGGACCTGCAGAGACGCAGGCCAGGAAGATGCCACAGGAAGGTGGACATTTCGCAAAGGCGGCGATGAACTGGTAGTAAAAATGAAAGCGCGTGTTCAGGGGGCCCGGGCTCTTTGGACCCATGAATTTGAAGCAACCGTTTCACAAGACACCTTGGTTCTGCTGGAAAGTTTCGAAGACGGCACAGACCGGTATGTGCTGGTGAGAGAATAAGCAGGGCATTCATTTTGCGTTTTTCCCGGGGTGGCTTTTTCCTAATTTGCTCCGGTGAAGGAAACTTACATGATCCAATTGCCGCGTTCAATCGCCTTGCTGGCTCTGCTGGCCTGGGCTCCCTCCGTTTGGTCTCAAGTCATGCTGGATACCGATGAAGGCGTTCGACAACGACTCAAGGTGCGTTCAGCTGAGCTGGCCCTTCGCAGCGGGCTGCCAGACACCCTTCAAATTGGACCGAGCAGCCCCTTTTTCGATGATTTTTCCACCGTTGGCGACTTTGCCTTGCCCGATACCCAGGTTTGGTTCATTCCCGATGAGGATTTTCGTGCGCCAATGGTGGTGAGAAATGCCGCAAAGGCCGCTCCTACCCCCGGTGTGGTTCGCCTGGATGGTCTTCGGCGAAGCGGCATTCCTTACGAAACGCTGCTTGCTCTGCGTGGAAAAGCCGACAGGCTGGTGTCGCATTTGCTCGATTTCCAAGGCCAGGGGCCAGCCTCCAACCTGTGGTTTTACGCCTATGTAGAGGCAGGTGGATTAGGCGAATTACCCGAATCCAACGACAGCCTTGCCTTTAGCCTTGTGCTACCCAACGACACCTTCCGGCTGGCCACCCTCGGAGGCACCCAGGCCAATGGCGGTGGATGGATTGCCATTCCGCTCGACCAGGCCCCTTATTTTGGTGGATTGGCTCAGTTGGTCATTGAAAACGACGGCTCCCTCAACGGCTTGCTCGATGTGTGGCTGGTGGATTATGTGTACATCGGCACTGAATGGCCCGGAGGCGTAGCCAACCTCGACGAGCAAGGCCCGGAGCGGTTGCTCTCCAGCCCGCTGGAGCCCTATTTCCAACTGCCATTCCGGCTGTATGAGTTGGTTCCCGGATGGCAAACAGGATATGAGGTGAGGGTGCGGCAAAATGCAGCAGTACCTTTTTCCGGCACCTTACACGGCGAATGGACCGGCCCAAATAACGGCCTTTCTTCCCCATTTTTCGATGATGTTGCAGTGAATGTTCCAGCTTCGGGGAGTCAAACAGCCTCCCTGGGCCCTTATGCATGGCAGGCTACAGCCGAACAAGGAACCTGGCGGGCGACGCATTATTTGACGGGGAACAACGACGCCAGGGCGCTGAACGATACCCTCCACACCGACATTCGGCTGGACTCCCTGTGGGGATATGACGATGGAATTGCAGACAGAACTTTTGGCTTGAACAAATCTACCGGGTTCGGGCTGAGATTTGATTTGCCCCAGCCCGATACCGCCACGGCTGTTTGGATACAATTTGTGCCGACCGTGAATGTGAATGGGGTGAATGGAAAAATTACTTACCTCGACGGAAAAGTGTTCCGGCTTAGGATCTGGAACCAGGCCCACCCCGACAGCTTCATTGTGGAGCAGGTAGCGGGGTCAAATGTGGCCTATGGTGGCTTTGTTCGCTTTCCTTTGCAAAAGCCGCTGGTGTTGCCTCCTACCTGCTGGGTAGGGTTGCAGCAAATGGATGAAATCCCCATTGGGATCGGGTATGACCAGAGCTTTGACCGCGATGCCTGGACGTATTGGGATTCGGCGGGCCAGTGGATCCAGACCCGGCTTGATGGCGTGCCAATGGTTCGCCTGGAATTACAGGGAAGCCCTTCGAAGGTGGTGTTGGCGACACCCGACCCGCTGTTGCAGGACAAACCCAGGCTGTTGACTAATCCGGTGGCAGCAGGCAGCCACGCAACGATCCTCATGCCTTCATCCTGCAGACAATATCGCGCGACTCTGTTTCACCTGGACGGAAGGGAAGTGTATCGCTGGGAGAACGAAACAGCCGGGGCCGAGCGCCTGCTACCCATGCCTGCCGGGTTATCGCCGGGGTTGTTTTTTTTGAAACATGAGTGGGAAATCAATGGTGAAACAAGGAATATTACCGAGCGATTACTGTTGACCCCTTAGGAAGAGATTTCATGAAACTGGACGTGTTGTTTTTTGCCGCCCATCCCGACGATGTGGAGTTGGGCTGTGCCGGGACCATTTGCAAGCTCACCGCAGAAGGCAAGCTGGTTGGCATCATTGACCTGACGAAAGGCGAGCTGGGCTCCAGGGGCACACCTGAGTCGCGGATGGAAGAAGCACTGGAGGCCGGAAGAATCATGGGTCTTGCTGTCCGGCATAATCTGGGGTTTCGCGATGGCTTTTTTGTTTCAGATGAGGCTCATCGACTGGCCGTGGTACAGATGATCCGGAAATACCGCCCGGAGGTCGTGATAGCCAACGTGCCCCACGACCGGCACCCCGACCATGGCAAAGGTTCCAGGCTGGTTCGGGACGCAGCCTTTCTCGCTGGTCTACGGAAGATTGAAACCAAGCTCGACGACAAGGAACAGGAGGCGTGGCGGCCGAAGAGCCTGTTTTTCTACATCCAGGACTATTACCACCAACCCAGCTTTGTGGTGGACATTACCCCTTTCTGGGAGCAAAAAAAGCAGGCCATTCAAGCCTACCGATCGCAGTTTTTTAGTGAATCCCAAGACGGAGAAGAGCCTCAAACCTATATTTCATCCGCATCTTTCTGGCATTTTTTGGAAGGGAGATCGCGGAATATGGGCCATTTGGCTGGTTATGAGCTGGGAGAAGGATATTTGTGCGAAACGCCACTGGGGGTGGATCAACTCACAGAGCTTCGGATGGGCTGGTGAAGCCTGATCAAGAAAATAAAGATCAGAAAAGACCACGGCTCCATATCCGGCACATGAAAAAGCCCCGCCAATGGCGGGGCTTTACTTTTAATCAGTTGCGTAGGAAGCCTGAGCTTATTCTTTCACCAGCTTGCTCACGGCCACCTTGCCACCCTGACGGAGGGAGAGCAGGTACATGCCAGCGGGCAGAGTAGAGAGGTTCAGTTCAGCTTTGATGCTGGAAGCGTTCATTTCCTGGGTAGCCACTACCTGGCCAACGCTGTTCATCACAGTGAGGGACACAGGGCCGGTGCTGTTCAGGTCAGACATTTCGATGTAGAAGATGCCGGTAGAAGGGTTCGGATAGACGTTCACACCAGAGAGAAGGTCTTCAGCATCAACACCAGTTACGTCACCAGGAGTTCCGATGAGGTAGTTGTAGTGATCGAGAGCAGTCCAGCCTTTAGCCCAGAGGTCGTTAGCTCCAAGTCCGAAAGCACCTTTGTAGGTAGTCGGAGTGAAGAAAGGATCGCTGGCAACTTTCAGGTTGCTGGTCACATCAAATCCGGCGAAGCGTGGGTCAAGACCGTTATCGGAGATGTAAGAGAGACCCTCAATCTTCGGATCGGAGATGGTGTTGTTGTTGGTCATGTAGGTCTGGAAAGCAGTCACAGCAGCAGACACTTTAGCGGCGGAGTCACCAGGAGCCCAGCGTTCTGGGATGGGAGAAATCCGGAAGATAGAAGAGCCGGTGTTGCTGGCCACGTTCCAGAAGATGTTGTTGGTCATGTCCAGGTCGCCAGCCACAAAGCGGTCGTAAGAGTTCTCGGTAGAGATAGAGTCAGATTTGATCTCTGCATCCACACCACGGCCAGACTCGATAAAGACGGAGTTGTACACTTTCCCACCACCGTTGGCACGGAAGGTAGCAACGCGGTTGTTGGTTCCGGCTGGCTTGCTGCCGATGAAGGTAGCGTTGTAGATGGTAGGGATGGCGAAAGGCATTCCGTTCTCAGGGGTGTCAGCACCGTCCCATTCGCCCATGCGGTCGCCAAAGCCGGCAGCCTGAATCTGAAAGAGCCACTGGATCTTGCCAGTCCAACCTTGGTCGTAGTCGAGGCCGTCATCTTCAGCAAAAGCGATCACCACGTTTTTGAGGTTCACTGAACCACCGAAGATTTCGATGCCGTCGTCAGCAGAAGCGTAAGATTCCACGAACTCGACAGTAGTGGCACGTCCAACGCCAGCCAGGGTCAGGCCCTGAATTTCATTGTTCGAGGCCAAAGCCACACCAGAGTGACGGATGGACACATAGCGAATGATACCACTATTGTCGTCGTTTTCATTTCCGCCAAACGTACCAACAGAAGCTGGCAGCGTGCTGGGGATCCCTTCTACCTGCTCAGAACCGTTGTTGGAGGTGTTAGTAGGAGCATCACCACAGATGATGACTCCACCCCAGAGGCCGATAGCCTGGTTGTCAATGAAGTCGTTGGGGTCGTTGGTGTTGTCGAGGATGGAGGTAAAAATGATAGGAGCGCCAGCAGTTCCGAGGGCTTCGATATAGCCATCACGCTCTACTACAAGGGCAGAGGCATTTTCCAAAGCTCCGGTGTCAGCCAGCACCACAGTACCAGCCTGGATGCGGAGAGTATCGCCGTTATCAACACGGACGTAGCCTTCGAGCACATAAACGTTGTTGTTGGTCCAGGTAGTAGTACCAGTTGTGCCAGCCACGCGGATGGTGTCAGAAGCAGCAGGGTCGGCTACATAGCCATAGTGGTCGAGGGCTGTCCAGCCTTTGATCCAGAGGCCGTCAGGAGAAGGGGCGAAAGCACCTTTGTAGCTGGTAGGCGTGAAGAAAGAACCTGAAACTGGAGCCAGGTCGGTAGTCACATCCAGGCCGTAGAAACGGGGATCCAGCACAGCGTCATCCACGTAAGAAAGACCAGCGATGTCGGGGTTGGCAATTTTGTTGGCAGCCCCCATCTGGGTGGCAACATTCGTAACAGCAGCAGAAACAATGGTAGCAGAGTCGCCGGGAGCCCAACGAAGCGGAGTGGGGGAAACTCGGAAAATGGAGGAGTTGGTATTGCTGGCCACGTTCCAGAACACGTTGTTAGACACAACGAGATCACCAGCCACGAAGCGGTCGTAAGAGTTTTCAGAAGAGATGGAGTCAGACTTGACTTCCACATCCACACCACGGCCTTGCTCGAGGATGATGGAGTTATAGACTTTGCCACCACCGTTGGCGCGGAAAGTCATAGCGCGGTTGTTGGTACCAGCCGGCCTGTTGCCAATAATGGTCATGTTGTAGATGGTCGGGATGGCGAAAGGAGTACCATTCTCAGGCGTGTCAGCACCGTCCCATTCGCCTGTGCGGTCGCCAAAACCAGCAGCCTGGATGATGAACAGGTATTGAATGTTACCAGTCCAGCCCTGGTCGTAGTCGAGCATGTCGTCTTCAGCGAAAGCAATGGTCACCCACTTGAGGTTTACAGTACCACCGAAGATCTCGATGCCGTCATCAGCGGAGGCGTAGGATTCGATGTGTTCGATCATGGTTGCGCTGCCAACACCGGCCAAAGTAAGGCCCTGGATTTCGTTGTTGGAGGCAAGAGCAACCCCTGTGTGGCGGATAGACACATAGCGAAGAATCCCGCTGTAGTCATTGGGCTCGTTTCCACCAAAGGTACCCACAGTGGCAGGCAGGGTAGAAGGAATCCCTTCCACTTGCTCAGATCCATTGTTGGAAGTGTTGGTTGGAGCGTCGCCGCACATGATAATACCACCCCACAAACCAATGGCTTGCTTGTCGAGGAAGTCATCCGGGTCGTTTACATTGTCCTGAATGGAAGAGAAAATGATCGGCTCAGCAGCAGTGCCGTTAGCCAGGATCACGCCGTCACGCTCTACGATCAGGGCGGAGGCATTTTCCAGGGCTCCATCCTCAGCCAGCACCACGGTACCAGCGTTGATAGTGAGGGTCTCGCCATTGTCCACACGGACATAGCCCTGGAGAACATACACTTTGTCTTTGGTCCAGGTGGTTGTTCCGGTCGTTCCGGAGACAAACACAGTGTCCTGTGCCATGAGCGAGGTCATCGCCATGGTACACAGAATTGCGGTGGTAAGGAAAAATCTTTTCATGATCAAAAAACGTGGGTTGAAAAAATTAGCATCAGGCGAAAGTAGAGGCGCCTTGTTAAGGAATTGTTGCAAACGGGTGAACTTTAACGGCAATGGGTTAGATTTCCCGGTCAGGCTGGAAGCCAGCCTGCTTGAAAGAAATCGGCCCTGCCTAAGTGGATTAGATGTTAAAAACCACGCCCAAAGAGTAGGTTCTTCCCAGGGTTCTGGTGCTGAAGATATACTCCTCGCCACGGAAGGTCTGGACGAACTTCGTCTCTGGATTCAGGAGGTTATTGGCCCGGAACCGGACTGAGAAATATTTCCCAAAGTCCTTGGAGAAAGTAAAGTTAAGGCTCGGGCGGGGCTGTTCGTAGATGTCAGGAGAGCCGCCGATGCCAACAGTGAAGAGTCGTGGTCCAAAGACGTTGTACACAATCCCGGCCTGAATGCCCAGCTTCTCACGGTCCACGTAAGCGAGTTCGGCATTCAGCACGTAGGGCGACTGGCCAAACAGCGGGCGGAATTCGGGAGCTGAAGGGTCCACAGAGCGGATGGTCCTGATCTCTGATTCTGTGAGCTTGGCACGGGAGTAGTTCAGCGAAGCATTGGCACTCAGCTGGACTTTTTCAAATGCAGGAGAAATAAATCCGAAGTGTTTTTTCACTTCAAACTCCAATCCTGAAATGAGGGCAGACTCGCGGTTGGTGTAGGTGAAGCGAATGTTGTTGGTGTTGGCGTTGCTATCCTGGGCCACCTCAATGGGGTTGGTGAAGTTTTTGTAAAAAGCACTCACCGACACCATTTCAGAGAGGGAGAAGTACCATTCCCAGCGGAGGTCGAAGTTGTCGATCAGGGTACGCTCCAGGTTGGGGTTACCTTCATAAATCGGACCACCAATGTAGGGCAGGCGCTGGAAAGGCGAGAACTCAATGATGCTGGGGCGGGCCAGGGTTCTGGCATAGCCACCACGCAGGTTCATCGTCTCAGAAATGTTATAGATCAGGTTGGCGGCTGGGAGCACATCTGAGAGCAACAAACGCCCTGGATCAACCGTCGTATCGGCACCTTGCAACACCGACAGCAACGTACTATCCTCAGGGATGATTTGCATGTCGGTATGTTCAAAACGAGCTCCAGTCACCAGTTTAACGCGTGCCCCCAGTGGCAATTCCACCATGCCATAGGCACCAATCACAGCTTGGGTAGCATCAAATACGTTGGTCGTCTGGGTCTGATCCTGATAGTACAATCCCTGGTAAAGCTCGGAAAGGATCAGGTTGCCGCTTTCATCAAGCGGAACACGAAGAAAATTATCTTCCTGGAAGTACTCATCGATATCCCCTGCGAAGCGTTGGTGGTTCCTTCCCGGAATGATTTCGAAGCGCGTTTCACGGAAAGAGCGATCTTTTGAAGTATAAGCACCGCCAAAGCGGAAGACACCTTTTGTATCTTGTCCAAAGCCCGGGAAGGGCAGCGAGAAGTTCAGGCGGGCATCCACGTCATCTTCGCTCAGGTCGCGGTAGAAGCGAAGCGGGGCCTCATAACCGTTCGAAGGGTTGATGTCGAACGTGGTATCATCAGCACTGATCGGCTCGAACTGGTAGGCAAAAAAGCGGAGGTCGGGCTCGTACTGAGAGGCATTTGACAAAGACACAATCCAGTCTGCTTTCAAGGCACCAAACACGTGGTCGCCCTGCAACTGGCCGATTGAAATGGCCCTTTCGATGTAGCCTGTCGTCACGGTGCGGAAATCACCGCGGTAGCCTGATTCGTTGTTAAGGAAACCAGAGTAATCTTCACCATAGGAGGTTCCGGCCTGGTTGTGCATGAGGTTGATTGAGAATTTGTGCTTCTCCGCAGGTTTGTAGGAGAATTTGATCAACCCTCCCCACAGCACGTTTTCCTCGCCGCCGTCTCCTGCGAAATCGTTCACTCCATCCAAAGCCGTACTGCCTGCGTCGCGAAGGCGGAAAAGATTCCGCTCAGCCTGCTCATAGTATTCGAAGGTGCGAACGTAGTTCAAACTGGCAATGTAGCCGAACGGGCGCTTGGCCAGCAGGAACTGGTCACCGACTGAGAACTCGTAGTTTTCGTTCAGACCTCCTGTGCGGCGGGTGGGGGTAAAGGGTGTCTGAAACTGCCGTGAGGCAGAGTCGAGAATTGGGCCCTTGGTTTTTACTTCGTTGGCTGTTGTGAAGGAGCGCAGCCTTGGCAGAGTCCCTCCCAAATCATCCGCGATGTAGGAAGGCATGTCGCGGATGACATTCCCCAGCGCCAGACGGTCTCCTTCGTAAAAGTCATCAGCCAGAAAATTGTCGTTGAAGGTTGCCTGTGTGTTATACCCGAGTGAAGCTGCAAAGCGAAGGGTAAACTGATTTGGGAAGTCTTTCGTGCGAACATCTACCAGACCGCCCGAAAAAGAAGCGGGAAGGTTGGGGGTAAAGTTTTTGAAAACGAGGATGTTGTCAATCAGATTGGAGGGAAAAATGTCCATCTGGACCGTGTTCCTGTTGGGGTCAAGGCCAGGAATTTCCGCGCCGTTGAGCATGGTGAGCGAGTAGCGGTCTCCAAGGCCCCGCACATAGACATATTTTCCGCCTTCCACTGTTACCCCTACCACCCGGGTCATGGCCGTCGCCACGTTTGCATCTCCTGCCCGCCGCACCTGGTCGAGGCTAATGCCGTCAACGGTGTTGATAGAGGTTCTCTTCACGTTCAGAAGGGTTACTTCTGAGGCTTGGCTGCGCTTGGCCACGATTTCCACCGTGAGATCCGAGCGAATGGCTGTTTCCTCCAGGAGCAGGTGATCAGTGAAGGTCACAGCACCGGCGGTAAGCTCAACATCAACAGTGTCGTCAATATAGGAAATATAGGTAACGACCAGCTGGTACTGCCCTGCGGGCACAGTAATGGCGTAGCTGCCTTCGAGGTCGGAGTAGGCACCACCTTTAACAGCCCCACCCTGAAAGAAGCGAACCGTGGCACCGAGGAGGGCCTCACCAGTCGTGCCATCGACAATTTTGCCGCGGGCAGTGGCTGAAGCCTGGCCAAATGCTGATGCGCACATCAGCATGGCAGAACCAAACGCGAGGAGAGCGAGGATGCGATGTTTCATATAATAATTCGGGAAAGGACAAGAAGTCTTGCTGGCACAAAGGTAGAGCGAGGCCCAAAAACGGAAGGGCAAGCCATCGTTAACCCTGTGTTAAGTTATTCACTCGTTGAATTAATGCAGGGTTAACAACCATAGTAATTCTGCGATGGAAATTCCCCGGCATTTAGCCAATATTCCATCAACTTTTTCGCTATGTTGTTAGCGTTTTCCACCAAAAGAAACCCCTCACCCTGCGTATGAGATCCACCTCTCCCCGCCTTTTCCCGGGTCTCCTGTTATTGTCGATGCTGCTGTGCGCAGGCTCAGCAGTGGCACAGCCCCCTGGAACCAGGTCGGTTTCCCCTGCCAGCACCTACCGCCTTCCCTCTATTCAGCAGCAGGAAGATTTGCTCAACCAGGATCTCAAAGCCAGGCTGGAGCGTTACCCTTCTCTCCACGAATCGGCCAAGCCCCAGGCCCGTATCGACATGGAGTCCATTCTGTATGCCATGTTTGACCTGAACATGGGCACCCTCGAAGCCCAGGCCTCCTCGCTTCGCGTGCAGTTACAAGGCATGAAAAACGACCCAACCTACCAGAGTCAGACTGCCGAAATTCAGCGACTGGAGAAATCCCTGCTCCAACTCGAGCAAACCCTCGCCTACCGGCGCACACACCGCACAGCCATCGTGGCCCAGCGCCTTCAGGATTTGCTTGGAAATTAATGTTTGTTCAACTCTCCATGCTGAAATTTCAGGGCAAGCTCCAGGCATTCAGGCCCAAACGGGTGATCTCCGGCGATTGCCCCTCCCAATTTTGGAGAAACTGCAGGGCAACTTCCGCCTCCTCCCGATTGGCATATTTGCCACTCAGCACCTGCCACCCGCCGCTGCTTTGCTGGATCCAAACTGGTTCCAGCACGCTTGGCTCCAAAGATTCTGCATACACAATCGCTGCCCAATAAGGCTTGTCTTTTACCCAGCTAAGGGCAAGCCATTCACTCGACCGGGGCTCTGGTGTGAGAACCTGAAAAGCCTCTTGGTTCGCTGCCAGCAAATCTGCCAGAGAAGAAGGCTCCGGCGTGTTTCCACCCTCCTGCCGGTAATGTTCCCGGCCCTCCTCATCCACTACCACCCAAGCCGGCAGAGACTTCACCCCATAGTGCGCCACGAGCCGCTGGCCCTCACCGCCGAGTTCCAAAGCGTTGATTTCATAAACTAAAAACTGTCTTTTCCAGGAAGACCATGCTGAACTTTTCCAGGAAAGACTGGCCTCATGGCATGGAAAACAATATGGCGCTTTGAACCAGAGAATACTCCATTTTTCTTCCGTCGATGCCTTGTCTAATAATGCCTCCAGAGACTCAGCGCTTTCAAGACCAAGTGGCAAATCCTGCGCAGGACGGATGACCAACCACAGCGCAGCAACCAGCACAGCCACGGTTCCGCCAGTGACCAGCCATTCCCGTAGACTCAATTTGGAACCCAACCGCGTGCCAGGGGAAGAAGAAAGACGCCTGCCTGCCATAAGTGAACGTTGTTGAAGGCAAAACTACCAAGGTTCTTCCCAGGACTTCAGACAAGATCCGGTGATACATAACTCCCTGCAGGACCAGCATTTGCAGTCAAAATAACCACGCCCAACCAGTTGCATGGAAAAGGCTGAAGGTTTAGCTTTCGATCAAAATGAACCCGATGCGACTCTTGATTTTCCTGTTATTCCTCCTGCCAGCCTGCTTGTGGGCCCAGCCCCAGGGCAGAGAACCTTTGTATTTTCCAGAGGTAGATGCTGCCGAAGATATCTCGCGGGCCCTCGACAAGGCCCGGCAGGAAGGAAAGCATGTGATGCTCCAGATCGGGGGCAACTGGTGCGTTTGGTGCTACCGCTTTCACGATTTTATCGCGGCTGATTCCACCCTGAACAATCTCCTCAACGAGCATTATGTGGTGGTCCACGTGAACTACAGCCCGGAGAATGAAAACCAGGAGCTGCTGGCCTCCCTCGAATTTCCTCAGCGCTTTGGATTTCCGGTGTTCGTGGTTCTTGGGCCGGAGGGCAACCTCCTTCATACCCAGAATTCGGCCTACCTCGAAGCCGAAAAATCTTATGACGCCAGTGCCGTTGGTGATTTCTTCCGGCATTGGTCGCCCACAGCGCTGGATCCGGCGAGTTACCATCGCCCCTGATGCAACGCATCGGCTGGCCGGTTCATCTTCCTGAGAAACCAGCCGAATCAATGTATAAACGCTACTTTTTTGCCTGCCTTCTATGCTGGCAGACTGGCGCTTCTTTGGCGCAAGGCAACAACGAACTGGGCCAAATCATCAGCACAGCTCTGCAGTCGCGGATCTTGTCGCCGTATTTGCCCCCTGTGCAGCCAGATAAGCCCCGACTATCAGCTCTGGCCATGGCCAACCGGCTGCCCAGTCAGCTAGAGGTCATGCTGGACGGCTGGAGCATCCCGGTGGTGCGGCAAGGAGAAATCCCCGAAGGGTTTGAAGTCCTCGTTACCCGCTTGAAGTGGCGTGGCGACAAAGCCAGCCTTGTGCTCAAAGGGCCAGAAAAACTGGTGGGCCGGTTTCGGTTCCGCTACTGGGAATCTGAGTGGCTGATTTCCAAGGCTCTGATCCACGGTGTGGCAACACGCCAGGGCAAGCGTCAGAGGTCGTGGGATGTGATGCTGTGAGGCCGCTTCGCTGTTTGAGACCGCTCCGCTGCGAGAGGCGAGACCGCTTCGCTGCGAGAGGCGAGACCGGAGGCGAAGCCAGTCTTTCTCCCTCCCCTTTTTTGAAGGGGAGGGCCGGGGAGGGGATGTTCCAGGCCCGGGTCGCCGAACCATGACCAACACCCCTGAGTCATCCTTCGGCGACGGCCCCAGGGCCTGCTCAGGATGACACGATGCAGGCGACGCCTTTCTTCCTCTCATGGTGAGCAGGGCCTCCAAGGCCCGTCGCCGAACCATGACCAAGAGCCTGTCCGACCTCCGACCTCTCGCTTCTCACCTCCTGCTTTGCTCCACGCTCTTCCACATCAGCCACATGGCAGGGAGGAGCAGCACATGGACCAAATCAAACTGATTGAACCACTTGTCGGGGGAATATCTGAGCACCGTAACAAGCCCTGCGGGAATGATAGCAAGCACCCCGGCCATGAGCCATTGCCTGGCAGGCCGCCGGTCGAGGAAGTAGAGATAGGCTTGCAAAATCAGCACAAAGAGGAAGAGGCCTATGAACAAATGAGGAACAAGCATCTTGAAGTCGATTTCCCCGAGAGGAAACCGGCTGAGATAGATCAAAAACCCAAACCACTGGATCACGATCACCCCCTGCAGCACACGAAAAGCCCGGGTGGAGATATGCTCTTTTCCTGAGGCCAGGCTGGCCCATTGCAAACAGCTCAGACTCAGGCTGATGATCAGCACCATCGGGCTTTTCCAGCCCGGCCCGAGGAGATAATAAAACCCATGATTCACGAATCCCCCTTCGATGGAACCCACGCCCATCAGGAAGAAAAACCCAAAAAAACCGCCCAACTCCGTTGCGAGGGAGTTGCGAAGTCTCCAGGCGTAATAGAGGCATTGGATGCCGAGCAGGAGATCTGTAAAAAGGGTCATGGGATCCTGTATCTGGAGGCCCATGAGCTGGATAAAAGTAGCTTCGACCATGGAGGGAGGGAATGGAATGCCTGCAAATTTGAGCAATAATTCCCAAACCCGGCAAGGTGCGCAAGCCTTATTCGCCGGGAAAAAAGCAGAAGAAGGTAGCCCCTTCGCCCTCCCTGGCCAGCGCCCAGATCGACCCGCCATGGCGGTGCATGATTCGCTGCACATTGGCCAGGCCGATCCCCGAGCCTTCATATTCATCTTCGGAATGCAGGCGCTTAAAAACGCCAAAAATTTCCTCCTGGTAGGCCATGTCGAACCCAATGCCGTTGTCTTCGATCGTGAGCAGGGTGCCACCCTTCTGAGCCTGGGTTGTTACCTTTACCTCCAGCCGCCGGGTGGATTTTCTGTATTTCACTGCGTTCGACATCAAATTCATCAGCACCGTTTCCAGCAGCAAAGGGTCGGCGAAGATGTCCTGACCCAGCGTGACGTCCCAGTCGATCCCGACTTGCGGGTAAGCTGTGCTGAGTACCTCGATGATGCCCGACAGCTGGTAGGCTGGATTGATCCAGATCATGTGCATGTCTTTGCGGCCCAGGCGGGAGTATTCGAGGAGGTCTTCAACGAACTGATTCATTTTTTTCGCCGATTTCCCCAGGTATTCCAGGTACTCAACAGACTCGGCATCGAGGAGGTTGCGGGAACGCCTCACCAGGAGGCTGGAGTAGCCGCTCAGGTGCCGGAGCGGCGTTCTCAGATCGTGAGAGACAGAGTAGGCGAAAGCCTCCAGTTCTTTGTTAATCTTTTGCAGTTCCTGGGTTCTTTCCTGCACCCTGCGCTCCAGAATTGTATTTAACTGCTTGATCCTCCGCTCATTTTGAAGGTGCCGGGAAATATCCTTGCCAAAAATTGCTACACCGGTAATGGCTTCGCTGGAATCGACGATCGGGTTGAGGGCCATCTCAAAGCTTCGCACTTCGCGCGTTCGAAGCCTTGCGTGGAATTGTTCCAGCATGGATTTTCCAGCCAGGGCCTGGTCGAGAACCCTGAGTAACATGTCTGAACGGCGCACCCGTTTTTGTGACTGAAGTAAATTCCACAGATCATCTCCGACCCGCACCTTAGCCCCGATCCATTCTTTCATCAAACGCTTGAAAGAAGTATTGAACGAAGTGAGCCTTCCCTTGAGATCAACCGCGGCAATGATGTCTTTTGTACTTTCCAGCAAAGCCTGGAGGCTGGCATCAGAAGCCTGCTGCTTTTCTTTGGCCACATGCCGATCCGAAATATCCTGAAAGGTTCCCGAGAGTTTAACGGGGGTGCCCTCCGCATCAAACTCCAGCTCGCCATAGATTTCAGGATAGCGATACTCCCCGCTTACCACCTTGGCCCGCTGAACAAAATGCATTGGATCGCCGGTGTCCATCGTCCGCATAACGTTGGCCATCAGGAAGTCTATGTCTTCCGGCTCAAACAAGGTACTCAGGGTTTTTAACCCCTCCAGTGGTGTATTGGGATCAAGGCCAAGCACCATGTACACACTCGGCGAATACCAGGTTTTTCCAGAAAGAAGGTTCGTCGACCAACTCCCGATTCGGCCAATGGCCTGGGTGTAGTCGAGCAACTCCTGGCTTTCCCGCAGGGCCTGAGTTGATTTTACCTGATCTGTCACATCCTGAACGGCCCCGTGAATAGAGAGCAGATGGCCGTCTACCAATTGTGATTCCAGTTGATAAAAGCAAGTTTTTAGGCCTTCCGCACCACGGTAAGTAAACTCTCCCACCACCTGGATGTTCTGGTCAGACCGAAGCATGAGGTCCCAATGGGCAATGAGGCGGCCCATGGTTTCTTCGCCAAGCAGCTGGATCCCCTGAGGAAGAAAACGCTCATGACGGTGTGGCACTGGTCCAAACATGTTGATGAACATTTTGGAAAACAGCCACTTCCCGCTGTCCGTCTCATACACAAAAGACCCGATTTTGCCCATTTCCTGGGCCTTGTCGAGTGCTTTTTCAGAATCTTTGATCAGGGCGAAAGCTTCCTCCCTGGCAAAGTAATTGCCGATGGAAAGACCAAGGTTCTGAAAGGCGGATTGTTCCCAGCTCGTCCATGTCCGGGGCTCTTCGCATTCGTCGATGCCAATAAAACCCCAGAAGCGGTCTCCGATGAGAATGGGAGCAGCCATAAATGACAAAATCCCCTGAGCTTCCATCAAGGGTCGCTCGGAGTCCGGAAGTTGAGACACCAGCCCGTGCAAACAGGTACCGGAGGCGAGTTCATCGGCCCAGCGCTCAAAGCCCATTTCGGCATAGAGGGCCATTTCAAGGATGGGATTCTCGATCTGGGAGGAAATCTGGTCACGAACGAGCTCGTACTTTTGTCCGGTAAACAACTGTCCAAAGGAATCAGTGGCGTTCTGAAAAATATACACCCGGTCGGCGGAAAACATGGTCAGGATGAGCCGAAATATGCGGTGAATAATCTCATTGGTTGTTCCCGGACCTACTAATTCATTGGAAATCAGGGTAATGCCCTGGAACAACTGTACCTGAAGCTGCCGCTCCTGGCGCTCGCGGGTTTCCCTTTCCTGGTCGATGATCCACAACTGCAGGGCGGGCTTGCCCTGATACATAGTCGGGATTCCGGTATAAAGCACCCATTTGGTATCGCCATTGGGCAGAACGATTTGCTGGCGGTGAGGATAAGCAGCAGCACCGGATTGTTGGAAAGCCTGTTTCCTGCCTTCCATCATCTCAGCATCCTGCTGAGGGATGAAGCCCAGCACGTCTACTCCCAGCACTGATTCGACATCAGGGGCTCCGATCAGGTCGGCTGCGGCCTGGTTGGCATAAACAATTTTGTCCATGCAGTGAATAACGACCCCAACCGGAAAGCCTGGACTTCCTGCCACCTGGAAGAGGGCCTGATAATCGCTCGAAGGGCCTTGCTTGAGCTTGTCAAAGAAGACCTCTTTTTCAGTCTGGTCGCTGTGGATCAGGGTGAAATACTCCTCCTGGCTGTCAAGACCCAACTGACTGATCCTGAACTGTATCCAGCTATACAATTCCTCCTGGAAGGAAACAATGTTTTTGTAGAGGTTGTCAACCAGTTGCATAGCAGGAAGAGGTCAGATGCGGGCAAAGAGCGGATCTTTCGACAGAGTGAGAACTCGTTTGGGCAGATGCACGCGTGTTGCCTCCAGTAGAGGGAAACCGATAGAAAAACAGCAGGCAACAATTGCACCAAAAAGCAAAGCTGACCCAGATTGTGGGGGAAAGGGCGTCTTTTCCGAAAATAGGGAAGGGGGGGATAAAAAAAATCCCCAGAAAAATCTGGGGACCGATGTAAAGGACTACTACTACTCGCGAAGCTGCAGGAGAAGGGGTCGAACCTTCATGAGGTGGTTAGGCTCCCTCCAACAAGTTGGAGGGAGCTTTATCCCAAACCCTCGCCCCCGAGACCAAAGGGTGTGGCTTCCAATTTCACCATCCTGCAGTATGTTTTTCCTTGCGGAAATAAGAACGTTTGCTTTTGATGATGTAAACATATGGGACTTTCGAAAGATAACAAAGAATTAATTTGGAATTTTTTAAAAATTGACTGGGTTTTATATTAATTCAATCGATGAAATGCATACCGGCAACGATATCGGCGAGGCTGAGGGAGGATAAAAAAAATCCCCGACTTGTGAGCCGGGGACCGATAAAAAGGACTACTACTACTACTCGCGAGCTACAGGGGAAGGATTCGAACCTTGCCAGACTGAAAAAGGAAGATCTTTTCAGCTCCTGGAAATTTCCTGCACGGCTGCAAGAAGCTTTTCTGTAGGATAACAACCGAGACCATTTGCCCGATTACCTTTCACAAAGGAAGGGGCTTATTTTTAATTATCCAAATCCGGCAGAGATTTTTTATAAAAATTATTAATTTGATAACAATAGACCCTTGCTGCGACACTCATGGCATTTTTTATGAACAAAAACGGGCCTGGCGCGAATTTTTAACTTCATTTAATCCAAAAACAGAAAATTGCCGCAGAATTATTTCTAGGAAGCTAAAAATAAATTTGATTTCCTGGCGGTCAATGCTTTTCCAGACATTACCCCTTAGGAAGCCTCAACTGCCTGCTATCGCCTTATCATGTATTCAGGTTGTCAAACTGGCTTTTTGTAAAGCTTAGGGTCCTCCAACAATTTTCACCTGTCACTTGTAACAACAACTGTAAGAAGAAGACGACCGACATACGCCAATTTCATTCCAACGTTCCTGTTTTTCTCCTTTTTTCTGGAAATTCTTTGCCAGGTCCCCTGCACTCCCCGCCCCGGAACCTGCAGCTGGATGCGATGTTTGCTACTCCCCTACCCCCCTGTGCAAGTTTCTTAATGAATCCTTCCTCTATTGTTCGTCCTGTTTGCAGATCTTGCCGGTAACTGGCTCAGGCTCCGCGCAATTCGTCAAACATACAGCTTGTCAAAAAATTCCAACCGTTGAGACGCGACCCTCTGTTTTCGGAAAGATTTTTGCACTGATTTGGCTACCCAAACGAACAGCTCTACAACATGAATGGCTTCCGATCCCCCCACCTCCTGGCCCTTCTGGCTGGCTTCTGTCTCCTGCCGGAGGCAGCGGGGCAAATGGTTGGTCAGCCCGACGCGCAGTTTGGCCAGGCTGGCAAAGTATTGCTCCCCGTTTTTGAGCAAAGCTCTGCTCCTCTGGTGCTGGAGCCCGCCCCCGATGGTGGCTTTCTCACTGCTCAATCCCAAACCCATCAGGAGTTGCCTTTGGCTGAGGTCCGGCGCTTCGGCCCCGACGGTCAGCCTCATCTCTCTTTCTCCTCGGAAGGGGTGCGCTCCATCCAACTGGAAGGTGCCATCCACGACATGGCCATCGGCCCGGATAGCACCATTTATCTCTGTGGCTACGTGCAGAGGGGCCGCAACCGCGACGTTTGGGCCATGCGCCTCCTGCCCGACGGCAGAACCGATCCCAGCTTCGGCAATCAGGGGGTTTCCACTTTTTCCATTGGTGAACAAACCGTGGCCACCCGCATTCATGTGTTTCCTTCCGGTGCCTGCCTCCTTGCAGGTACCCGCTTTGAGCCCCAGGACCTCGACCGCGACATCGTTCTGCTCAAGCTTGGCCCCGATGGAAAGGAAGACGTAGCTTTCGGCCGGAAAGGTCATATTTTCCTGGATATCAGCCAGGAGGACAAGGTATCTGCCATGGTGCTGAGGCCCGATGGCCGAATTTTGCTCGGTGCAACCACCCGACCGGGGCGCTTGTCGCGCTTCACAGTGATTCGACTGCTTCCCAATGGCATGAAAGATCCAGCTTTCGGAGAAGAAGGCGTGGTGCAACTACCCATCGGGATGGAGCAATCCTTTCTCGAAGACATGGCCCTGCTTCCGGATGCCAGTATCCTCGTAGGCGGAAACGCCAAAATGAACCCTCAGGATCCGGGCTTCGATCTGGTTTTGGCCAGACTTCTGCCTGAAGGTCAATGGGATCCAAGGTTCGGAAATAACGGCACCGCAGTGTTTGACCTTGGTGGCGCAGATTATTTTGGCCAGATGCAGGTGCAGGAAGATCACATGGTGCTGATTGGCGGATTTTCGGGAACTGATATCCATGTTCGCCGAATGAACCTTCAGGGCCAGCTCGACCCCACATATGGAAAGCAAGGGGCTAGTCGCCTGGAAGGGTCGAGTCGTTTTCGCGCCGTTCAACTCAGCCTCAATGCCGAAGGCCACCTTCTGGTCGGTTCCACCACCCAGGAGGAAGCTCAGGTAAGTAAACTCTTTGGCAATCCGCACCTGCCGGGACTGGACAAGGTCATGTCGTTTGGCTGGGAGCCTGTGGACCAGCCCGGAATCAGTTATGCGGGCATAGACCTCGGTGGAAATCTTCGGGCCGACACCTGGGTTGGCGGGCCAATGTACCCTGAAATCCCCCTGCCTTCGGGCCAGGGCCCACAAAGCACCGAACCCGTTCCCCCTTTCATTCGCTTTTTTGCCCATCTTTCCCTTGATGAACAACATCGATACACTTTCGTGTGGGATTCGGAGGGCCATGCCCATTGGTACTGGAATGGGAGCTTCCGGAGCAGCTGGGAGTCGAAGTGAGCCAGAAGTCGGAGGTCGGAGGTCAGAAGTCAGATTGGAAGGGTCATGGTTCGGCGACGGGCCTGGAGGCCCTGCTCACCATGACAGTGGGAGGTATCGCCTGCGTCGCGTCATCCTGAGAAGGCCTTCAGGCCTTCGCCGAAGGAGGGCTCCGGGTTGTTATGGTTCGGCGACGGGGCAATTCGAGAAGTGAGAAGTCGGAGGTCAGAAGTCGGACTGGAACGGTCATGGTTCGGCCTTGTCATGGTTCGGCGACGGGCCTGGAGGCCCTGCTCACCATGACAGTGGGAGGTATCGCCTGCATCGCGTCATCTTGAGAAGGCCTTCAGGCCGTCGCCGAAGGAGGGCTCCGGGTTGTTATGGTTCGGCGACGCTCTTTCGGTCTCTGGGCCAGTCGAAGGGCCGAAAGAGCGGCGAAAAGGCCCAGGTGGAACCCGCCCCCAGCGGGGTCGAATCTTTGTAGCAGTGCAGTATCCCTTTTTTATTTCAACATGCGACCGCTGAGCGGTCGCAGAAAGCTTCTTTCTGGAAAGTACGCCTGGCTACAGAGCTTGGCCCATTGCTGCCCGGAACATCCCTCCCCGGAGGAACCAGCGGCCGGTTCCTGCCCACAGGCGAAGCCCTCCAGTCCCGCCCTCCCGCTTCCCGACGTCCCACTTCTCAAAAACCAGAAGCGAGACCAAAGCCGTCTCCGACTCTGGTCTCGCTTCTCTCAGCAAAGTGGTCTGACTTCTCTCAGCACAGCGGTCTGACTTCTCTCAGCGCAGCGGTCTGATCAAGGCAGTTTCACAAACACCTTCGTGTCAATGACTTCGCCGGAGCCAGCGTTGCGCAGGGTGAAGAAGTACATGCCTGGCGACAGGGTGTTCAACCCGATCACGAGCTTGTTCTGGCCTTCGACAAACTGATAGCTCTGCTTGAGGACTGGCTTGCCAAACACGTCGTTGATATCCACCTCGATCATGACATTCTGGGTGAGCAAAGCCCAGATCTGGATCGGCTGGTTGCCAGTGAGCGGGTTGGGATAGATCACCCAGTTTTCCACCACTTTAGGAGCCGACAGATCCACCTTTTGGTCGAGGATCGCCAGCAGGCTGCCGTCCACGCCATAGGCTTCGAGGCGGTACCAGCTCACACCCGTGAGGGGTGTAAAGTCGATCTCGTCGTAGCTGGTCGGAGTGTTGCTTGTTCCCACTGCCGTTACGTCGGTCAGGCTCTGGAAGAAAGTCGAGTCGCTGGAGCGGGAGATGCGGTAGGTGGCCACCATGGTTTCGGTTTGGGCACTCCACTGCAAAATCACTGCGCCCTGGTCAGGAATTGCTTCAAAAGCCAGGCCAGTCAGATCAGGCTGCACGGAAGGCTTCACAGTCACGGTAACGGTGAAAGAAGTGGCGCTCATCCCGCTGTTGTCGTAGGCAACGGCACGCAGGGCATGGGTGCCGGGGGCCATGTTGTTCCACTTCACCTCGTAGGGCTTGGACTGGTCGGAACCGATCATCACGTTTCCAACAAACACTTCCACTTTTGTGATGCTGCCGTCGGGGTCGGTGGCGTCCACCAGGATGTCAGTGCTGGCACCCTCGGTGAGCTCGGTTCCCGACACTGGGCTAATGATGCTCACATTCGGTGCCACAGGCGCTCCTCCGGTCACGGTGAAGGTGATGATGGACGTGTCGCTGAAGGCGTCGTTGTCGAAGGCAATGGCCATGAGCACATAGGTGCCGGGTTGCACGTTCTGGATTTCGCCGGTGTAGGGAGCGACCTTCTCGGTGCGCCACTTCACGCCGTTGGTGAAGAATTCCACGCGGTTGATGCTGCCATTGGCGTCGGTGGCTGTTGCCTCCACGGCTACGTCGTCGCCAGGATTGAACACAGCGCCATCAAGTGGCTCAATGATCTGAACATCGGGTCCGCTGCCAGTCGTGGAACCGCCGGTTACTGTGTACTGCACGATAGAGCTGTCTTTGTTGCCCTGGTTGTCAGTTCCAACGGCCATCAACGTGTAGGTACCTGGCTGCACATTTTTCAGTGTGGCACGGTAGGCCGCCACTTTTTGGGTCGCGAATTTATTGCCGTTTAGGAAGAATTCCACCTGGGCAATGGTGCCATCGGAGTCGGTGGCGGTAGCTTCCACATTCACGGTGCTGCCTTTAGCAAAGGTCGCCCCGTTCAGCGGTTTAATGAGTTCAACCACGGGCTTGCCGGAGGTTCCACCACCGCCGTTGGCTGTTACCACGATCGACACTTGTGCAGAGTTGGCGCTGCCTCCCTGATTGTCGGTAGCAACGGCCCGCAGCAAATGGGTGCCTGCAGTGGCATTGGACCAGGTAGCAGCAAAAGGAGCTGTCTGGTCGGTGCCAATGAGCAGGTTGCCAGCATAGAATTCAACCTTCACAACGCTGCCGTCGGTATCGCTGGCAGAGGCGGTGATGCTGATGGGGCTTCCCGCAACAAAGCTCGCATTGGCGGCCGGGCTGGTGATGGCCACGCTTGGGAGTTTGTTCTGGCCAGCGACCGTTACATTCACCACAGCAGAACTGGCAGAGAGGTTGCTGTTATCTACAGCCACAGCTTTGATCTGGTAGCTGCCCGCAACCGGGCTTGTCCACAAGAAGGAGTAAGGAGCAGAAGCATCAGTGGCCAACAGGTTTGTTCCTTCCCAGAATTCCACCTTTACCACACTTCCATCCTGGTCACTTGCGGTAGCACTGATCTGGATATTGTTTCCGAGGGGAAACTGGGTATTGTTGGCAGGCGAGGTGAGGGTAACAACGGGCGGCTTTGGCGCAGTTGCCGTGAGCACCGTGATGGTAGCCACGCTGCTGGTGCTGCTCAGACCGCTGTTGTCGGTGGCCCGTGCCGAAATGTTGTAGGTAGCCGCTCCGCCCGGTGTCCAATTGATGGAATAGGGGGCGGTGTTGTCAGTTCCGATCACGGTGATCCCGTTGAGGAGAAAATCCACTTTGGCCACGGTGCCGTCAGCATCAGAAGCGTTGGCGCTCAGGGTGATAGCCGTTCCCAACTGGAAGGAAGTTCCATTGGTTGGAGCTGTAAGGCTCACCTGGGGAGCCACAGCCACGCTGCCTCCGCCACCCTGGCAAAGGGTTTCGCCGAGGGCTGCATTTGTGGCAGTGGCCTGATTCACAGAGCTGTGGAACATCACCAACCTGTCGATGCCATGGCCTTTGGAGCGGGCAGAGACCTGAATGGTATACACGCCAGGGGTATCGAAGCTGGCGAAGACTTCATATGGGTTGCCGTCGTTGGTGCGGGTTTGCCAGCTCCAGATGTTGATTTCGCTCACGTAGATTTTGAACCAGCCGTCGGCACCGGCACCGGCAGGATTAGGCGTTTTACCGCTTCCTTTTGGCCAGAGCTTGGCGCCGCCTTTTTCAGCCCAGAAATCCGAGGCATCGGGGATCCGCAGCCAGTTATCGTTAAAATCGGAGGTGCTGGTTCCCATCGCAATCCGGTTGCGCCACACAAATTTGTAAGTACCCGGTGTAGTGATCTGGACTTTGTATTCCAGCAGGCCGTTGCCTGGAGCATTGAAATAGTCAGCACCGTTCCACACATAATAGCCTGAGCCGGTATAGCCGGGAATGGCTGTTTCGAGGGTCCAGCTTCCTACGGGGGTAGCTGATTCTGCTTCAATGATCACCATGCCGTTTTGCTCGGCAAATGGAGCCGGACAACCTGCGCCACCGCCGCCAGTGCCACCACCGCCTGTGCCGGAGGGGTTCACCACAATGTTCGCTACAGAAGAAGTGGCAGTGAGGCCGCTGTTATCGGTGGCAACCGCCTTGATGGCATAATTGCCAGGGGTGGCGTTCGTCCAGCTGTACTGGTAAGGTGCAGTAGCATCGCTGCCGAGGAGGGTCGTTCCCTGGAAAAACTCTACTTTAGAGACGGTGCCATCAGGATCAGAGGCCGTGGCTGTGAGGGAAATGGCCGTTCCTGCGGTGAAGTTGGCATTGTTGGTCGGGGCAGTGAGAGCAACCACAGGCGGCACTGGCGTTGAAGCCGCAACTACTGTGATGGCAACCACACTGCTTGTGCCGGTAAGGCCGCTATTGTCGGTGGCAACTGCCTTGAGGTTGTAATTTCCAGGGGTTGCGTTCGTCCAGGTAAACTGGTAAGGTGCAGTAGCATCGCTGCCGAGGAGGGTAGTTCCCTGGAAAAACTCTATTTTAGAGACGGTGCCATCAGGATCAGAGGCCGTGGCTGTCAGGGAAATGGGTGTTCCTGCAGTGAAGTTGGCATTGTTGGTCGGGGCAGTGAGATTTACGGTCGGAGGCACAGGATTGCCGCCGCCAGCGCCGGATTTGGTGACCAGAATTACCCAGTCGAGGTTGGCGTTATTTGGAGGGGTACCCAGCGATTTTTTTCCGCCGCCGCTGACTGAGGTCACAGAACCATTGACCAGAGCACCGCCATTCCTGGGGTCGTACCATTTTACCTCAAAGCCCCCGGTATTGGATTCGAGGTCGAGGGTAAAGGCAGTGCTTCCTGTTGGGAGATAAACGGCATACACTTCTCCTTTTTTCGCGAAGCAAAACAAAGAATTGCTGTTGCCCGAATTGCCCACCAACGCATCGGAAGGAGCCATTTGCCAGAAAGGCAGGTACTGGTAGAAAAAGTTCAGGGCGTGCTTGTTGTACTTCCACATCTGGTCGCGGGCTTCCCAGCTTTCGCTTTCGAGGTCGTCGTGCTCGCGGCTGTATCCGAAGTAGTATTCGACCCCGGCACCACCACCCATGAGGTTGCCCCACAGCACTTTGTGGCGGGCGTCGGTTTGGTTGTTGTTGCCGTTGTTGTAGTTATCAGGCTCCACGCCAATGTGTGCAGGGCCTTGCTCGTCGTTCGACACAATCCAAGGGTAGCCAGCGTTTTGGGACATGTTTACATAATTCACGGTTTTGCTGTGGATCGTGTTAATATCCTGCTGAAGGGAAATTCCATGAATTGATTGCTGATTCCCGGCGTGGGGATCAAAGCGGACGTTTTCCTTGCCAGCCCAGTTGTGAACCACAACGGGATGGCCATACGGGTCGATGGAGCGAATATATTGGGCGTAGCTGGCAATGGCTGATTTGAAAGGCTCAATTGATCCGTTGGAGCCGCCAAATTCTTCCCCAAGGTTCCAGTTGAGGGCCAGGTGATGACCAAAGCGGGCCACCATTTCGCGGAAGTATATCTTGCGCTCGTTGCCAATTGTAAAGCTGCCGTCGAACATGTCGTCGTTCTCGGTTTCGTTCAGCTTGAAGTGCAGAAACATGCCGAGTTCTTCGCCATGCGTGAACACGATTTCCCACTGCGCGAGTTTGGACACGTCAAACTTGAGGCGGTCGGCCTGGGCACCGGCACCACCATTGTAGGTCACATAAGGATGCACGTCGCGGCCATCGCCGTTGATGTTGTTGGTGAGGAAGGAAAAGACGTTACAACCTGTCGAAGCGAGGTAATTCACAGCTCCAATGATGTTTTTGCCTTTTCCGCTTCCCCAGGTGGGGTCGCCGGCACTCCAATGCTGGGCATGAGCACTGTAGTGGTGCAGGCCGTCGCCGGGGAAGTTGAAGGTTTGACCTTTGACAGTATAGCTGCTGGTACTGGTGAGGCTGTTGCTGGAGCCTCCGTTGTCTGTTGTGTTGTCGAATTCCCAGTAGGCGAGGAAGTTTTCAGGAGCGTCTGCCCCTGCTTTCACAAAGTACTCGCCAGTTCCCTGGAACTGCAGGTAGCGGGCACCGGCATAGCGGAGGGTCCCTTTTGCCCGGAGGTCGGGGCCAGTTTTGTTGGTGGGCGCGATGGCAAAGGAACCGGCAGAGCCATTAAAGCTCGCAGGCGTTCCAGCAGTGGCGCTGGCGGCCACGGCCACATTGGTGCCCTGGCGGAAGGAGGCTGTGTAATTCCAGGCTCCAGTGAGCGGTGGCCTGAAATGAACACGCCATTTGTTGCCGGAGTTGGCGGAAGAGTTTGCTGCGTTGCCGTCGGCGGCGAAATAGCCGGGCACCACGAGGCTCAAAGAGCCCTGCGTAAAGGTGACGTCCAGGCGATAATCCAGAAAGGGGTTAGGGCTGCCGGTTTCGGAAGCCTGCGGACCATCAAACGTGAGGGTCACGTCGTGCCATTGGCGGAGCTCGCCGGTAATGGCAGGACTTTGAGCGGAAAGAAAGCCTGGCAGCAGGAGCAGGGAAAGGAGCCAGGCCCATCGGCGGTAATCAGAGCGAAGAGGGAAATTGCAACAGGAAACTTGATGCATAATCCGCGATAAAAGATGACCAGCCAACCACCAGCGTGCAAGAGCTGGGGAAGGCTGAGCGGGTGAGATGAAAAAAAGAAAGGGAAAGAGCGAATGGAATTTCAAGGAGAGAATCGCGGAGATGGTACAAGAAGCGGACCACGGGAGGCAGGTTCCTGCTTAGATTTCGGGAGAGGAAGTCAGAGAAATTGCGTGAAATCGGGGCGAAAGAAAAGAAAACAGATCGCCTGATTATCAGACCATTACCTGATAAATTTTCGCTTTTGGTCCTACCATTTGCGCGATAACCTTACCCGTCAGGATATTTCTCCCCCCCGTATCATCAGGTAAGATCCCGGCAGTTCCGGCTGTTTTTCGGGCGGCGCAGCGGGTAAATGGCTGCACCCTTGCCGGGGCCGGTTCTCAGATTGAGAAAGCATTTATTCAATTTGGAAACTTTTCTACCCGCGCAACCTTCGGCTGCATTGGTTCCTCTGTCAGGGGTATTTCTGATCCGTTCCCTTCAACCATCCCACCTATGAGCACCACCATCCGGCCATTGCTTTTTCTTCTTCACCTGCTGCTGATCACACCGGGTATTGCCCAGCAGGCGGCTGCTTCTTCCCGGGATTCCGCAGCGAAAGCACTGAAGCGGCACAGCCTTTCGGTTGCCTTCCGCACCCCGGACCTCAGAAACTTCACCATTCCTGGTACAAGCGAAAACATTGTTCCGCAGCACAGCAAGCTGGTGCTGTGCTACACCTACGCGCTGAGCGACCGCCACCTGCTGAGTGCCGAGGCAGGCTGGTCGCGCACGCGGGCCTTTCCGCTGTATGAGCCGACCGGGGCATTGAATCAATACACCAGTGCCTTTATTCCTGAGCTCCGGCTGGGCTACCGCTATCAGTTTGGCAGGCCGGATCGCCCTGTGCGCCCCTATCTGGGTATGGGCACGGTGCTTTCCACCCATCTGACACCGGTGGCGGGGCAGCGGGTATCGGGCGGCCTGATGGAATTCCAAACCATGGCGGGGCTGCGCATTTTCCCTGAAGGAGGCCCGATATCGATCCAGGTGGAGGTGCCGTTTACCTTTATGACAGTAGCCCGGACTTCGTTTGTGGATGGCAGCAGCAGGACTGCGGGGCGGTTTTCCCGTCCGGGCACGCTGGAAGGTGCCCTGGGGCAGTTTTGGCCTTTGGTGGGGATCGGCTGGAGGTGGTAAAAACCAGCAACCTGGCAATGCGGAAAGCCGGGATACCTGCCAGGCCCTGATCAGGAGGACAGTAGCTGCCGGGTGGAACCAAAAAAGCAGCAATATTCAATCTTTTCGAATTTATTTTTTCCAGACTTTGCCAAAAAGCATCAAAAGACAGATAGGCGAAACAACATGCAGAACTTAATATTTGCTTAACATTGGACACGGGAAGTTCTCTGATATTGCAACTGTCTAACCCTCCGGGCTCTGTTTCTATGTTATATCAATTTATTTTCATGGAAATTTTTCTGGCATCTGTTTACGGGCAAATGAAATGCCTTCTGCAGCGGGTGTCATAAGAGTAACGTGAACAGTTGGCCGATGTGAACAACCTTTGCTGGGTCAGTAAGCAGCATTTGAATACAACCAATCTCACCAACATGAACAAAATCCTCATCCTCACCGTCCTGGTCCTCCTCACAGGCTGCAAAGTCGATCTGGAGGAAGAATTCGGCATTGCGGTCGAAGGCTCCTGGGAAATCCATTCCATCACCTATGGAGAGTCAGATACTACCGTTTTTTACACTGGTGCCCGACCCCGGATGGAGTTTAGACGATGCGAGGAAGAGGAGGTCATGTGCCCGGTTTATCTTTTTGACCTGGATGGAAACATGAATTTTTCAACCTATCGGGGAGCACTCTCCGATAAGATCGCGACCTCAGGATCAGTCAGATTTGACTTATGGACAGTTAATCAAGATTTTAACGATTCTGTGGCGGTATTCCGGGGCTTTACATTTTTATTGAACAGTGACACCCTATTCCTCGCTGGCGGAAGCCTTGGCTTCAATCGTTACGTTTCCCAAAACGCATCCCTGGTTCTGGTGAGGGAGCAGTAACCTCCGGGAATGTTGCCGGGCTTGATGGATTGGGTTGGCTGTGATGGCGGGAGGGGTCGAATTCGTCAGCACTGAGGAGGCAACCACGCTTCGCCTTGTCAAGACTTCACCTTTAGGGTTGGGTGTAGTGGAACCAGAATAAATACGTTTGATAATCAGCCATTTAGCCTGCCTCTATCTTTCATAAAAACAGGAAAAATGCAATCTTATATATATTACCATTTACTAAACCTTGCCAAATAAATTGAATATACATACAATTGTCTGATTGAAAAAATTAATGCTCGCTTAACATTGCGTCCCTGGATTTAGCCTTTCTTGCTGACCAAACCTCAAACAAAAACCTTTCCTATGTTACATCGTAAAAATTTCATGAGAGTCCTCTCTCTCTCTCTCTCGTTAGTGTGGGGATGATGGGATGCCGGCCACAGCAGTTGCCAGAACTGGCAGAGACAACTGAAGGCTCAACCCAAGCCATTCGTGTATCAGACCAAGGCTGGCTTGTGTTTACGGATCAGGAGCAATTTATCAGCACCATGCAGAGCCTTTTTCAAGACCGTGCAAGGCTGGAATCCTATGATCAGCAGCATGGCTACACCGCCTACTTCAATGCCTGGCGCGCGATTGGCGAGGAAGAGTACGAAACATTGGTCCCTAAGGTACTGGCCGGGGAACCACTTGGCGATTTTTCGCATCTGATCTTCTTCACCCGCAATGCAAAAAGAGAGTGGGAAGAGCAAATGCAGATTTCACATCCCATTCTTCAGTTCCTCACAAATGAAAAAGGGATTTTACAGGTTGGAGATTCAGTAAAAAAATTCTCTTATGATTGGGCTGTTTCAGTTCCTATGAATAACCCAGCTTTGGTAACTAGGCTGGAAAACACGACAGATTTTTCTGAATCATTCTGGCATCCGTTCCGAAGTGCCATCACGAGATCGAAGATCAAGGAGTCGGAGCAGGGTGTAAATTCAAGGGCAGGCAACAACCTCGATATTAGAGAATATGAGCCCGGAAATTTAAATCTCAGAAGAATCAGGGGACTGCTTGAATATCAGTCGAACGTTCAGTCGCTTCAGGTGGTATCATCTGAAACCAAGCACCAAAGGAGAATTTCTGGAGTTTGGGTTGGTGATGAAGCTCCAACACTGATTCATAGAAATGATGGATATTTAATTTGGGGGGATCAAGATACAACCTTCATAGATGTTGACAATGTGTTGGTAAACGAGAAGTCAACACCTTCCTATGGACTTGGTACCACATGTCCAACGTTCTGTATCAGAACCGATATTGACATAACTGGGTTTCACGGATGTGGCGACTGTGACGGAAACTCAAGTTTTGATAACCAGACAGCAACGACAACCTACGTTATGCCTTGGCCTTAAATCTAGTAACTCGCGTTGTGATTTTTACTCTGAAAAAATCACAACGCGAGTTAACTGCTTTTAATCCATCTTAGAAGCTCTTTGTGAAGAACAATAGCTTCTATTTCTCTCCAAATTCCACAAAAGAGACACCCTTTCCCACTTAAATCAATAAAACATGAGCTATCATTACTGGCTCTCAAGCCTTTCCTTTATTCTATTACTTCTATCGCAATGCTTCGCCCAGGACGGCGACTTGCCTGTTGCAGATTCCGCCTCCAGACAAAACAGGCCCCATACCCTTTACATATCCTACCGAACTCCGGAGCTAGGCGAAGTAATTGAACCCACCACCGGAGAAAACCTCTTTGCGGAACATAGTAGTCTTGTGCTTGGGTACAGTTTTGCCTTAACCAACCACAACCTCGTCAGTGCTGAGTTTGGCTGGTCCAAAACAAGGGCATTCCCTTTGTATCAATCTAACGGAGGTGTCAGCCAATACACCCGGGCATTTATTCCAGAACTCCGGCTGGGCTACCGGTACCTGTTCAATCAGCCTGCCCGCCATGTGCGGCCATATCTGGGGATTGGCACAGTGCTTTTCACACCACTGACACCCGTTGCCGGGCAGCGGATTGCTGGTGGATTTATGGAGGTTCAAACCATGGCAGGCCTGCGTATTTTCCCTGAAGGAGGCCCTGTTTCGATTCAGGTAGAAGTGCCTTTTACCTTTATCACGATGGGTCGCACCCCCTTCGCAGATGGCGGCGGCAGGACCTCGGGGCGGTTTTCCCATCCCCAAACTTTAGAAAATTTTGTGGGTCAGTTTTGGCCCTTCCTTAGCATTGGCTGGCGGTGGTAATCCAATTTTTCAAATACCAAATGACTAAACTACTAAAAAAGAGCGTCGTCAGGATGTTTCTGGTATTGTGGATCGTGGTCGAAAACATGGGGTTTGCCCCTTGTTTCGGCCAGGTTGCCACCATCCGCGGGTATGTGCGGGAGCTTGGCTCCAACGAGCCCATCTCCGGCGCGACCCTTACGCTCGAAGCCACCCGGCGCAGAATTCAAACCAACTCGGTAGGCTATTTCAGCTTCAGCGCTCTGCCAGGCCAGGTCCAACGCTTGCGGATAACGGCAGTGGCCTATGCGCCTTCCCAAATCGAAGTGCTGCCCGACACGCTCGACGGGTTCCTCACCATTACCCTCGCCCCCAACACCCTCGACTCTGTTGACATTGAGGGCAGCCGCATCCCACCTGCCAGCCTGGGCAGGGTCGTGGTGCCCATCGCCGATCTCAAGCGCATTCCCGCCATCCTGGGGGAGGTAGATATTATCAAAGCCCTTGACCTGATTCCCGGATTTAATCTCGGGGTGGAAGGAGGCTCCGGCCTGTTTGTGCGGGGCGGCAGCCCCGACCAAAACCTGATTCTGCTCGACGGCATTCCCGTTTACAATGCCGCGCACCTGTTTGGCTTTTTGTCCATCTTCCACCCCGATGTGGTGCAGTCGCTCGAAGCCTACAAAGCGGCCTTCCCCGCAAAATATGGCGGCAGACTTTCCTCTGTGATCGACATCAAAACCAAAGAAGGGAGTACCGAAAAGCGGCAGGGAAATGCTGCCATCGGGCTGCTGTCTTCGCGCATCTTCTGGGAAGGCCCCATCGGGGGCAGCAAAAAAACGACCTTTATCCTGGGTGCCCGGGCCTCCTACCTGGGGCTGCTCACCCTGCCCCTTTACTTCGCCTATCAGGGGGGCTCCGCCGATTTCTATGCCCAATACTGGCTCGCTGACGGCAATGCCCGGATTCAGCACCGGTTCAGCAATGGCGGCCAACTCAGCCTGAGCCTCTATGCCGGGCAGGACATCCTGGCAACGGCCACGAGCGACATACCGGGGGAAGCTTTTTCTCAATCGCTGCAATGGGGAAATTACACGGCTTCTCTCCAGTACCGGCAGCCGCTGGGCAAAAAATTCTTCTGGAACTCCCTGCTGGCGGGCTCGCGATACCGGTATGGCCTTTCCACCAAAGGGGAGCTTACCCTTGCCAACGACTCCCTCTTCACGACGGAGCAGTTTCTGGCCTCCGGGATCCGTGACCTTACCTGGAAAAACGAGCTGAGCTGGTATGCAGGGCCGGGCCACACCTTCAGCGCCGGAGCGGAACTGAGCAGTTGGCTGGTCACACCGGGGCTTGTGAGGAACGAAAACTCCATCAACGGCATCCTGAAGGAGGTGGAGAAAAAAGTGCCTGCACAGTCGGCGGCGGGTTTCGTAGAATGGAACGGAGAACTTTCGTCAAGGCTCTCGGTGCAGGTGGGATTGCGGGCGAGTGCTTTTCGGAGCGATACCTTGCTGGGCCCCTACTGGGAGCCGCGTGCGCGGCTGGCCTACCGCGTCAACGACCGCTGGAGCGTTCAGGCTTCTGCCAGCGTGATGCGGCAGTTTCTGCAACTGGTTTCGACAAATGGCATTGGCCTGCCCAACGACGTGTACATTCCTGCCTCGGCGCAGTTTCTGCCCTCGGTATCGCGCGGGGTGTCGGCGGGGGTGTTTCACGCCCTGCCCCGGTTCGATGCTGAGATCAGCGTGGAAGCTTACGCGAAGCAGTTTGACAACCTGCTCGATTTTCAGCTGGGCACCAACCTGCTCGAAAACATCGAAAACCTGGAGGGCTCTGTGCTGCGCGGCGGGATTGGCAGGGCCTACGGCCTGGAGTTGTTTGCCAGCAAATCAGTAGGGCGCTGGAAAGGCTGGCTGGGCTACACCCTGGCCTGGAGTGAGCAGCAGTTTGAGGGGGTCAACGGCGGGAACTGGTTTCCTGCCCGCTTCGACAGGCGGCACGACCTCAGTCTCACCGGGTCGTACGACATCAACAAACGATTTTCAGTGAGCGGCTCATTTGTGTTTCAAAGCGGCAGTCCTGTGTCGTTTCCGGTCGCTCTGATCCCTTATGTAAATCCAGGCTTTGACGAACCCACCCTGACAGCAGTGTATGGCCTTCGGAGCAACGCCCGGATGCCCAATTACCACCGGATGGATCTGGGCTTCCAATATCGGCCTTACGGGAGGGAGAATAGGACCTGGTCGTTCGGCGCCTACAACGTTTATAACCAGCAGAACCCCTTTTACCTTCGGGTGCGGCCCGTTCAGCAGGGATTTATTTCCGGGAATCCTATTCCGCCGGAGTACCGGGTCGAGCAAACCTCCTTCATTCCTTTTTTACCCTATCTTTCATACGAATGGAAATTTTGAGGAGGATCATTTGTGTAAACACCCGGCTCCTGCAGAAGAGGCTGCTTCATGCTGGTTTCCTGGCGGCTTTACTGGCCCTGTCAGGGCTGGGTTCGGGCTGCCAGAAATTCATTGACCTGAATGTGAAGCAAGAGCCTGAGCAATGGATCCTGTACGGCACGCTGCGGCCTGAAGAAATCCTCCGGGTGGAGCTATACAGAACCCTTCCTGTGATCGGGGTGGTATCGGACTCATTCTGGGTGTCGGATGCCTCGGTGTGGCTGAAAACAGAAGGTGCCGACAGTGTGAAACTGGAGGAGGTGGGTCGGGGAATTTATGAAACTGCGGCTCCCGTTACGACTGGCAACGCATATGCCCTGGTTGCCTATCACCTCCGGCTACCGGCCCTTTCGACCAAATACCTGTTTTTGCCACCGGCACCGGAGCTGAGCTATACCCTCCGCGATTCTGTTTCACAAGTATCGGCCAACCGGTACAAAAGCCTGCTGACCCTTACTTTCCCCGATACCCTCCCATCTGATGTTGTCTACCTAAATGCTCAGGTGGAGGCCAACCAGGATATTTTCCCTGTCCAGGAAAATGTTTTTGACACTGCACCGCTTTCGGCTTCCTGCTACAGTGCCGGCAGGGCGATTTATGTGGACATGGCCTGCACAGGCTCCAGAACCCTGGTTCTGGACCTGCCGGAATATGAGAACAACTCCGGAGTTACCCTGCCAATTGAGGCGTTTGTGATCGAATGTGGGATTTCGTCTTCCAGCGAGCTTGATTTTTTCAGCGCACTCTACCAGGAAGAAGGGTTTGAGCTGGGGATTTCAGATCCCATACGCTTACCGCAGGGCATCACAAACGGATATGGATTCTGGTCGGTGGCGTCGGGGAGGGTGTTGAGGATTGAGAGGTAGCAAATCCCCCGTTTGCCAAAGCCCCGCATTTCGCTAGCTTTACCGCTTGCTATATAATGCTCCCACTTATGCCGCCCATTGCCCCACGACTCCCCCACGCCATCACAACCCACGGCGTTACCCGCCAGGATCCCTATTTCTGGATGAATGACCGCGAAAACCCCGACGTTATTGCCTACCTCAACCAGGAAAACGCTTACCTCGAAGAACAAATCCGCCACCTCGCCCCCCTGCGTGCCACGCTTTTCGAAGAAATGAAAAGCCGCATGAAGCCCCGCGAAGAAAGTGCCCCTCTCTTTGTGGATGGCTGGTTCTACTACGCACGCTATGAAGAAGGCAAAGAATATCCCATTCACGCCAGGAAATGGCAATCCCTGGATGCATCCGAAGACATCCTCCTCGACGTCAACCTCCTCGCCGAAGGCCACGCCTACTGCGCCGTGATGGGCTCCAAAGTGAGCGCCGACCACCGCTACCTCGCCTATGCCGTCGATTTTCAGGGCCGCCGCATCTGTGATCTCTATATCCTCGACCTCCACACCCGCCAGCTCCTGCCAGAGGTGATCAACGGGGTCACAGGCAACCTCACCTGGGCCATGGACCACCAGACCCTGTTCTACACCACCATGGACCTTGACACCCTCCGCGCCAACCGCATCTTCAGGCACAGCCTCGGGCAGGAGCAGGAGCAGGATGAGCTGGTGTTTGAGGAAACCGACGAAACCTTCCATTGCGGCATCGGGCGAAGCTCTTCCAAGAAATTTCTCATCATTCAATCCTCCTCCACCCTCACCGATGAAGCCTGGATCCTGGATGCCTATCAGCCCCACGGCGAATTCCGCGTGTTTCGCGCGCGCGAGCGCGGCCACGAGTACTCCATCGACCATTTCGACGGCCTCTTTTACATTCTCTCCAACGAACACGCAGTCAACTTCCAGCTCCTCACCTGCCCCGACGCTGCCATTGAGCCAGCCAACTGGGCCATCAGGGTGCTGCATCGCGAGGATACCCTGCTCGAAGGCTTCGAGCTCTTTGAACAGGAACTCGTGATCGACGAACGCCGCAACGGCCTTTCGCAGATCCGCATCCTCTCCCGCACGGGCGGGCAGCGCGACGAATACCTCGTTTTCAACGACCCCACCTACACCTGCGGCCTCGACCATCACCCCGACCCGATGCGGCCCGTGCTGCGGTATCACTACCAGTCGCTCACCACGCCGGCCACCATTTTTGAGCGTGACCTGCGCACCGGCGAGGAAAAGATCGTGTGGCAAAAGGAAGTGCTCGGCGGCTTCCAGCATGGCGACTACCGCTCCGAAAGAATTTTCGCCACCGCGCCCGACGGCACCCAGGTGCCTGTTTCCATGGTGTATCACCGCGATACCCCGCTCAACGGCAGTGCGCCGCTTTTGATCTACGGCTACGGCTCCTACGGCATGAGCATGGATCCCTACTTTAGCCTGTCGAGGCTGAGCCTGCTGAACAGGGGCTTCATTTTTGCCATTGCCCACATCCGCGGCGGCTCCGACATGGGCAGAACCTGGTATGAGCAGGGCAGGCAAATGCAGAAGTGGAACACCTTCACCGATTTCATCGCCTGCGCGGAAACTGTTATCCAGGCGGGTTATACCGCCGCCGCCCGGCTTTGCTGCATGGGCGGCAGCGCCGGTGGCCTGCTCCTCGGGGCGGTGCTCAACACCCGGCCCGACCTCTTTGCTGCCGCAGTGGCCCAGGTGCCCTTCGTGGATGTGGTCACGACGATGCTCGACGACACCATTCCGCTTACAACCGGCGAATACGACGAATGGGGCAATCCCAACGAGAAGGAAGCCTTCGACTACATGCTTTCCTATTCGCCCTACGACCAGGTGAAGGAACAGCCCTACCCTGCCCTGCTGGTAACTTCGGGGTTACACGATTCGCAGGTGCAATTTTGGGAGCCAACGAAATGGGTGGCACGCCTGCGCGACATGCAGCAGGGCGATATGCCCATCCTGCTGTTTACCAACATGGAAGCCGGGCACGGCGGCGCTTCCGGCCGCTTTGAGTCGCTCAAGGAAGTCGCGCTGGAGTATGCCTTCCTGCTCGACAGGGTAGGAAAAGCGGGAGGGAACTGACGGGACCGGGCGTTCTCTGATGACAGCGTTCCCAGTGGATAGCCGGGAACGCTGTTTCTGTTTGCTAAAATGCCGCCTCCTCCATGCGTTCCAGCAGGCAGGGCTCCGGGCCGCTGCGCAGGAACATGGCCTCGTACAAACTGCGGCTCACGGCCCCTCCGAAATTGCTGAACACGACCAGGATGCCCTGCTGCTTCGGGTAGTAGCCCATGTAGGCCGAAGAGCCAATGGTTTGCCCCTCGTGGCTGATGCTCACCACCTCCGGGTCGTCTGCCAGCAGAAAAGCTCCCAGCAAGGCCCGCTCATTTGCCGTGAAACTCACCAGGTTGGCGTCATTGTTCAGCATGAGGTCCAGGCTTTCGGGGGTGAGCAGGGCCTTTTCGATGAATAATTTCCTCAAAAACAAATACCCGTCGTGAACCGTGAACTTAAAGCCGTCATGACCGGTGTTGCTTTCGTTGAATATCCGCTCCTCCTCCGACACGTTCCGCAGCACATTTTCGTCATACAAATCGGCATAGGAATTCACCAGCACTGTGCGGTTTTTGTAGCCTGCCTCGTTGCGGTAAAAGGTGTTTGACAGGCCGAGCGGTTCAATCACCAGTTCGCTCATGGCCCGGGCATGGTCACCGTAAATGCTGTCGATGATCATGGCCAGCAGCAGGTAATTGCCATCGGAATAATTGAACTCCTCCCCCACCCTGTTCAGCGGATCGAGGCCATAGACGTTGGAGAGATAGGATTCGGCAGAAATGGGCTGCTTAAAGTCGTTGATGTAGCTCGTCAGAAAGGAGACCCGCGCGGTTGGGTTGGGGATGCCTGAGCTGTGGTTGAGCAGGTGCCGGATGGTGGCCGTGCGCCCGTTGGGCAGTTTTTCGATCAGGTCATCAGGAAGGTAACGGCTAATGTTGTCGTCGATGGAAAGCATCCCCTGCTCCTGCATTTCCAGGGTCAGCACGGCGTGGTACATTTTGGCCACACTCGCCGACATGAACAGGTGGCAGGGAGCCATGGGCAGATTGTTTTCCACCTGACTAAATCCGGCGGCTCCCATCCACACCCCATGTTCCGGGGTGAATACCAGGGCTGCGATGCCGGGAAGCCCTTTTTCGCGGGTAAACTCCGTCAATATCTCCTGAAAAACAGCGGCTTCCGGGTGGCTGGCGCTGCTGTCTGCTGCTATCGGGTCGCAAGTGGCAACCGGGAACACATAATCCTGCGGAGTGCAATTGGAGGAGGCGAAGGCAAGGAGGATCGCCATCCGGAGCGGGGAAAGTTTCATTTGGAAGGAAGGTGAATTCTGGCTCCCGCCTGAAAGCCAGGGTGAGGAATAAAGGGAATCACACCGGAAAACGGGCTTTGGAGGGCAAGTTGGTAGCTGGCAAACAGCTCAAGAGGCAGGGTCGTTTTGGCTGAAAAATCGTAGCCAAGGCTCAGCCGGAGGGCTGGCAGCAGGCTGCCCCGGCCAGGGTCGCGAACCTTTTCGTAACTGCCGCCGCTAGTTGGGGCGTAGCGCTGGTATTGGTCGAAGCTGCGGAGGTACCCAATCGTGAAATCAGCGCCCTTCACAAATCCACCCGGACCAGAATGCTGAACCTGAATGCCTGTCGAAATCCCGACCGCCCGGTACAAATGCCGATGGCTGATGTACAGCAGCCGAACAGGCAGATGCCATCGGCTCTTCCCTTTTTCCCTCAGGGCGAAGCCGTATTCAACGGCCAGCCCCGGATTCCATGAGCCGGGAAACAGCTTCAGAGAAAAACTGTGGTTATAGGCCGTCAGGGACACATAAGGCCGCTTCTGCTGGGCATTTGCCGCGCCAGTCACCATCAACAGCAGGATCAGGAGAAGTGTTCTTTTCATGATCCGCTATTTATTTTCGTCGATGAACTGAATGAAAGCGTCCACATAGGCTTCCTGTTCTTCGAGGTTATGGCCGCTCATGAGGAAGAGTTTGCGCTCCTTTACTGCAGACTGCACCTTGTTGATCAGGTCAATGGCTAGTCCCTCCGGCACCACAAAATCGTATCTGCCTGAGAGGGCCAGAACCGGCCTGGTGACGCGGAAAAGCCGGGATGAAAACTCCACTTCCAGCACGCTGTTATTCAGGTTGGCATTGGCCGGGTTCAGGAGGTTCAGGAAAGCCTGGGTATAGGGGATTTTTTCTGAAATCAGGTTTTGGCGAATGATTTCATCCTCGTTGAAGGGGGTAAATCCTTCGATGAGCTCCAAAGCCTCCCAGGCATAAAAATTGAGCTGTGCCGACATCTCCACGGTCACTGCCCCCGGATTAGCCAGGCAGTAGTCCACGATTTCCTGCCATTGTGCCACATTTTTTCCCAACCCAATCTGCTCCGTGCCAAATTCAAGGAGCATAGCGCGTACCAGACTGTCGTTGAGGGCCCAGTTGTGCGTCGCATTGGCCGAAATCCAGCCGCTCACCAGCTCCTGGTTGTCACCTTCGGTCATGAACTGCGCGCAAACCATTCCGCCCCAGCTCTGCCCCATCAAAAAGACCTGCAAATCTTGCCCATACTTATGCCGCAGCGTCAGGATCACCCTTTTGAGGTCTTCACCATACTGCGCCATGACCACAGAGCCTTTGTTGCTGCCACCCTGCGAGGCACCCGCCACCCGCTGGTCCCAATAGGCCACTGCGTACTTCTCCTCCAGGCGGTCGGCTGCCGCCGGGGTGCGGTAAAAATAGGAGGCTCCTCCCGGCCCGCCGTGCACCACCAGCATCACCACCTTGCTGGCGAGGTTTCCCCGGAGGTTGACCCGCATAGAGGCTCCCTCGCTTTGCACATAAATCGTTTCATTGGCATTGACAATCAGGTCATTGCGCTCTGTCTGACAGGCAGAAAAGGCATACATCGCCAACAGGACGAACAGGATATTTTTCATTTTTTCTTCAGCTTAACAGTGGGAGAAGAGGGAAGCAGGCCAGGCACCATCCAGGAACATCCCAGCTCAATGGCGGGCCGGAGATAAACAAAGCTGTTGCCCGGAAACATGCCCAGCAGGCTCACCTTGCTGAACACGCTGAGCGGCTTCCCATGCCGGGCCGCGAAGTGGTAGCCACCGCCACAGGAGACCGAAACAAGGGCATAGGTGTGCCCCGCCAGGGTGCGTTTGCGCACTTCCCCATTTTCCGAAACCGTGTAGGTGGTGCCACCCAGAAACGTGCGGCTGACTCCTGCACCGGGTGCTGTTTCCACAAACCAGCCGCTACGCCACTGGAAGCGCTTTTGCCGCTCCACCACCAGAAACAGATTGTCATGGAACGTGCCGTGGTGATAATATCCGAGGCTGGCAATCAGGGAGCGCTCCTGTTGGAATGTGCCTCCGCTCTCCCGCCGGATCACCCGGTAGGGGCGTTCAATGCCGATTTTGAAGCCTGGGTAAATGAGGGAACCCAAAGCCGCTACCCGCAGGCTGCTCTGAGGCAGCGGCAGGCCAGGATCTGGTTGTTGCGACCACAGCCAGGATGGCAGGGCCAGCAGAAAAAAGATCAGGGAAATTGGTTTCATGCAGGACAAATGAATTGCGTTCAGCGAAGCAAAACTGAGGCGCAATTCAGGGTCTGCTGTTCCGGTTTATAGTTCCGAACGGGTAGAAAGCTGGCGGAGGCGCTCTTTTTCGCCTGCCTGGAAGGCGGTCGGCGAAAGGCCCATTACTTTTTTGAAGGCCGTGTTGAAAGCTGTTTTCGAATTGAAGCCCGACTCGTAGGCGATGCCCACCATGCTGAGATGAGCATGCTGCTCTGACAGCAAAAGCCTGCTGCTTTCCTCCACGCGGTAGCGGTTGACGAACTGGGCAACATTTTCCCCGAAGCCCTCATTCACCAGCCTCGACATCTCATGCACGCTCAGGTTCAGACTCCGTGCCAGGGCAGGCAGGTTTAAATCCGGGTCGAGAAACAGCTTTTCTTCCTCCATTTTCCTCCGTAACCGGGTTTTGAGGAGTTCGAGTGTTTCGTCATCAAATCCGGGTTTGCGGGCCCCAGCCTGTTCTTCGGCCTGAGCCAGCACCTCCTCCACTTCCCTGGTTTCCTGGGCGGAAAATGGGAACATCTCTTTTTGCCGGAGGGCATAATAGCCAAGTACCCAGATCAGGGCCAGGTAACCGGGAGCGGCAAGGGTGGCGTGCAGGGTCATGCCCCAGATCGACATCTCCAGCACCCACAGCAGGATCAGGGCGCCGGTGCCATAGAGGAAAGCAGTCAGCCAGCCGAGGCTGTATTCTTCCGGCGAAGCCATGACATGCGCAATGGCACGGCGGTGCTTTTGCAGCTTTCGCAGGCTCAGCGCCCAGTAGCTCACGACATGAAACAGCACAACTGCCAGCAGAATCTGCTCTTCCGCATTCAACCCTGTCCTGAGCGTGTCCATTTCTGCGAGTTTCGCTTCGCCACCGGAAAACAGAAAAGGAAAGCTCAAGGCAGCAAACAGCCCCAAGAGACCAAAATGCCAGGTATCACGCAGGCGAAACTTGTTGCCGGCAACTACAAAATGGGACACACAGATATACAGCAAGGGCCCCACCGCAAACAGAGCCAGGTCAAAACAACCAATCAGCGCTGGAAATTGCCGGTATATGTCCATGGCAGAAAAGCTGCTGTCGAGCAACAGACAACCCAGCGCCAGCACAAACCCGCTCAACCAGCGGTTGGCCAGGATGTTGACGTCATTCCGGACCGCAATCAGCAGAAAGGCCAGAAACAATGCACTCCCTGTAGCAATGACGATCATCAGATCCAGCATAGATCCGGGCTGTTTGGGGTGAGTTTTCCCAACAGACGCCACAGGGACTAAATGGCTGCTTTTCTTTAAACAACAGACTGAAACATGAGTAGTGCCACCAGGACCAGGAGTGAAAGACTAGGCTCAGTAGTTCATTTAGCTAACAATCAACGTTTTCACCTCTGTCCGGATCCTGGTACCGCCGGGAGGGAAGGCTCATTGTGAGCTGATCAAAAAGCGTTGCGTCAATATTTTTCCAGCTACCTGCCCGCGAGAGTATCCTTTCTTTCCGGGCTTGCTGATCGTGTGTTTTGATCTCTCACTGGTACCCCTTCGGCCCGTCTTTTTCAGGGAGGGGAATGGAGCCGGGGATGCCGAGCAGGGGAAACTCCTTGCGGAGGGGATGCCACACAAAATCTTCGGGCAGGAACATGCGGCGCAGGTCGGGATGGCCGGCGAAGCGGATGCCAATCATGTCGAAAGCCTCGCGCTCAAGCCAGTTGGCGGCGGGGTAGAGGTCGGTGACGGTTTCAATTTCGGGTTGATCTTCCTCCAGGCGACAGGCAATTCGAATGCGCTGCTTGCTGTCGAGGTTCATAAGATGGTAGCTCAGTTCAAAGCGCCCTTCTTCGGTGTAATGATCGCTGGCTGTGAGATCGCCGAAATAGCCGAAGCCATAGTCCAGTTTCAGCATGCGCAGGAACCCATGCACCGCTTCTGGCTTGAGGGTGATTGTAAACTCTCCGGCGTAGCTGGAGACGTTGAGGATCTGGTCCTGGAAGGGGCTGGACTGAAGCGTGGTGAGGAAGTGATTTTCCATGATCAAAGGCGTGGGCTGGTGAGCGAATGCAGAACGAAGGTAGGGAGAATTTGGGAAATGCGGGGCTTTTTCGCGCAGATCAGCCCTGCCAGGACTGGGGATTTTCCTTCCAGCGGAGCACCGTTTCCTCCTGATCGGGCGAAAGAAAGCGGATTTCGATGGCTTTGGCCAGGAGCACTTCCAGGCTGGTGAGGGAGGAAAAAGGGGTTCCCGTTTCGGCGAAGGTGGCCACTGCCTGCGGGAAGCCGTAGCTGAAGATCGCCAGGGTGCCCAATACCGTTGCCCCTGTGGCCTGAAGGGCCTTCACAGCTTTGGCGCTGGAGCCGCCGGTGGAAATAAGGTCTTCAATCACCACATATTTTCCCAGTGGGTCCACCTCGCCTTCGAGCAGGTTTTCCATGCCATGGCCCTTGGCCTTGTCGCGAATATAGATCATCGGCAGGTTCATGGCCTCAGCCACAAGAGCAGCCTGGGCGATGGCCCCGGTGGCCACACCGGCAATGCCAGTGGCGTCGGGGTACTTTTCCCTGATCTTCGCCACAAACCCATCCCGGATCGCGCTGCGAATTTCAGGGTGCGACAGGGTTTTGCGGTTGTCGCAATACATGGGCGACTTCCAGCCGGAAGCCCAGGTGAAGGGCTGCTCAGGCCGCAGGGCCACGGCTTTGATCTTTAGGAGATACTCTGCAATTTTGCTGCTTTCCAAGGCAAAAGGGTCTTTGGCGAGCAAAACTATGAAAATTTTTGCACTGAATCTTTGCCTGGAGTTTGTGGTAAAAGACCCCGCCCAGCCTTATGAGGTGGACCTCATGCCCTTTGATGCGCTCATGAGCCGTTTTTTCAAAGGAATTGACTTCCGGGGACAGGTCTTTTTTGTCCAGGCCCACATGAATCCCGACCTTGTGGAGCATCTGTTTGCCCTCCAGGCCAGCGAGGTGTTCCGGCACATCGAAGCCAAAGTGGTGCTTGTCTTTCCCTCGGCGGAGGGGCTCAACCAGTTTGTTCACAAATGGAGCGCACGCTTTCGAAAGGTTGACGCTGCCGGCGGGTTGGTCCAGAATGAGGCCGGGGAATATCTGTGCATTTACAGCCGTTCCCGCTGGTCGTTCCCCAAAGGGCATGTGGAATGGCAGGAGCCTGTGGACGAAGCCGCCATTCGGGAGGTGCAGGAGGAAACGGGCCTTCGCCACCTCGAACTGCTGGCACCGGTGCCCGGCACCCTGCACACCTATCGCCACAACCAGCACTGGACGCTCAAAACAACCCACTGGTTTCGAATGCTCGCCCCTGGCAATCAAGCGCTTACTCCCCAGCACGAAGAGGGAATCGAGCAGGTGGCCTGGATTGGCCGCGAAGAATGGGCCGCCATTTCAGACGAAAGCTACCCCCTCATTCGTCATCTTATGCGCACCGAACTATTTCCCCCCCTCCTGTAAACCCAGTTCCCCGGTCGGCGGCGCGGTCTGCATCCATTACCCCAACCACCCGGCATTGATTTTCCCTGCACCTCCGTTATTGACAATCTACCACCTCCCATGCTAGCAATTGCCCCCCGCATCTGGTCCCTCCTTCGTCATGGGCTTTTAATTCTCCTTTTTTCGGCGATCACAGACAGCTCTGCCCAGGTAGCTTACTGGCAGCAATTGATCGGCGGCAGCGATTTTGACACAGGAAAAAAGCTGCTTCTGCTGCCGGATGGCACCACCGTGCTGGGCCTGCAAACGCGCTCCACCGATGGCCTCGGCAAAAACAACCACAGCCAGGACCTTGATGTGGTATTGGCCAAATATGCCACCCAGGGCAAAGTCTTCTGGTCCATTACCCTCGGCGGCAGTGGCCGGGATGAGCTCAACGACCTGCTGCTGCTGTCAAATGGCGACCTGTTGTGTGTGGGCACCACAGAATCCAATGACGGCGACCTGCCCGGCAGCGCCGGAGGCAGTGACCTTTGGGTGGCACGCCTCAGCCCGGGAGGTAAACTGCTCTGGATCAGGCGACTCGGAGGCAGGGGAATGGATTATGGCTGGTGCGCTTTTCAGGACACAGACGGCAGCCTGTACATTGGCGGAGAATCCAGCTCCATTGACGGATCCATGCAGTCGCCGCACCATGGCGGCCTGGATGCCTGGCTTGCGCGGCTCAATCCGCGGGGAGAGTTGATGATGGAAAAGCATTTTGGCGGCCCAGGCAACGACAGGATTTCGGCCATTCACCCTCACGAATCGGGGTTATGGCTCGTCTGCACCGCCGACGCCCCCGGCGGCATGGTCCAAACCAATTATGGCAAAAAAGACCTCTGGCTGCTTCACCTCAACGAGCGCTGGGAAATCGCTCACCAGCAAGTGATCGGGGGCAATGACAACGATGATATCCACGGCTCCCTGATCGATGCAGGCGGCAACCTCGTGCTGGCCGGAACAACCTTTTCTACTGCAGGGTATGTGGATGAGCAGCGGGGCAAAGGCGATGGATGGCTCGTGAAATTCGACCCGCAGGGGCGCTACCTGTGGAACCATTGCTATGGCGGCACCCGCGATGAAGGATTTTCGGCCATCGCAGCCTGTGTGGACGGAGGCTATGCCATCGTGGGATTAACCCTTTCCATCAATGGCCACCTGAGCAAAACAGAAGGCTATTACGACGGCTGGTTTCTCAAAACCAACGCCGAAGGCAAGGTGATTTGGTCGCGTAACCTGGGCTACCCGGCCAAAGACGCCCTTCACGACGTGGTGGCCCTGCCCGGCGGGGGCTTCTTGGCGTTGGGTCAGGTGCAGGAAAAGCCGTTGGAGCAAATCGAGATTGCCGGCCATAAAGGCGTGTATGATGCCTGGTTTGTCAACTTTGGCGACCCCGGCCTTGGCCTCAATGTGAGGCCTTACCGCACGCCTGCCATCCTCATCGGTGAGGTGATCGACGAAAGCAACGGCCAGCCCCTCACAGCAGCCATTACCCTTACCGACAACCAAACCCTCGATTCCCTCAGCAGCACAAGCAGCCAGCCCGAAGACGGCAGTTTCGTGCTCCTGCTGCCCAGTTACGGCCTCGTATCCATCAACGTGCTGGCACAGGGCTACCTGTTTTATGGGCAGGACATTCTGACCGATTCGCTGTTTGACAAAACCTCCATCGAAAAAACAGTGGTACTCAAGCCCATCACGGTGGGGAGCTCGCTTGTGCTGGAGAACATTTATTTCGAATCGGGGCGGTGGGAGGTGCTGAAGCCTTCTTATGCCGAGCTGAACCGACTGGTCGCCTTCCTGGAGTTGAATCCCCGCGTGAAAATTGAGATTTCGGGGCATACCGACAATACCGGTAACCGCGACGACAAGATGGAGCTGAGCCTCAACCGCGCGAATGCGGTGAAGGCATACCTGTTGGAGAAGGGGATTCCGCCTTACCGGCTGAGCGTAAAGGGGTATGGGATGTTCCGGCCACGGGCGAGCAATGCCACGGAGGAGGGCCGCCGCCTGAACCGGCGGGTGGAGTTTACCGTGACGGGGATGTGATCGCACCAGACTCATTACCAAGCAGCATCCCCTCACTTGTGCCTGAACCAGCAATCTTTTCTCGCTGATTCGTACCCTTTGAAGACCGTATTCACCGGAAAACCATGCCTGACCCTGTCGTTGTACCGGGTGCGGACGAGGTAGTTAAACATCCCCATATCTCCGGTGTAGGCGGTGGAATTGTTTCGGTTGTAGCGGCTGTGGAGCAGGGCCAGGGCTTCCATGAAGGGCAAAATGACGGGCATATTCCCTCCTATGATGCCACAGTTGAGCAGAGGGCTAGTTGCAAAGGATTCCTCAAAGCTTTCGTACCCCGGAACGCGGTTGCGCAGAAATTCGCCATGGGCCTGCATCCAGTCATTCTGAAGGGGCTTGGGCTCGTCGCCACAGAACAGGGTTTCAGGATTTGCGAGGAACAGCGGATGAAGAAAGGGGTTTTGCACCGCCACTACATCTGAAATATCAGTTACGAAAACTTGCTCAATGGCCTGCCTAAGGGCCTGCAGAAATTCATGATAAACAACGTACCGGTACACATTGGGCGAAAAATCAGGACTGCAGTCCTGACGAACAAACACCAGGTGCTGGTTTTGGTATCGGGAACAGGTATTTTCAGAGAATTGATTGTGGAAAATGATCCCTTGTAACGATAGCGCAGCCACCGATTCGGCCCATTCCCGGACCAGCGAAAAGTCGTCGGCGGGCAGGGTGTGGTTGCGGTTTACGTCATAGGTGCCCGTGAAATGGCAGGCCAGCACTACTCTTTTTGCCAGAGACAAAACTGCCATCTCAGTTGGGTTCTACCTTGTGCTGAAGCTGATTACGCAGCATGTTGGAACAAACGCTGTTTGGGATATTTCGATAATACACATAGGTGCGCAAATCTACTTTCCGGACGATGTATTTTTGCATGGCTCTTTCGTAGAAATGCGCATCGGCAGCGTATTCGCCTTGAAAAGCAAATTCTGAGAAAACCTCCTTTTTGCCGAACAAGGTCGCAAACAAGATGCAATCATCCACATGGATCAACTGCCGGGTATCGTGCCTGTTGGGAACAAAATAGTGCTCTTCATGATCCACAATGGTCTCGGTGGTAGAAGCAATCAGGTCCGAAAACTGCATTTCCTGGAGGCAGGACTGCAAATGGCCGGGCTTATACTCGTCGTCGCTGTCAAGGATGGTAATGTATGCTCCCTTGCTGAGTCGCACTCCCTGGTTAATGGATTGAGACTGCCCGCAGTTTTTGTGGCGCAGGTAAGTAATCCTGGCCTCTTGCTTAGTGGCGTAGGTAAAAATCGCGTGGCTGGAATCGAAGTTGCTGCCATCATCAAGAATGATCAGCTCAAAGTCCTGAAAAGTTTGGTTTAACACCGAATCAACAGCCCTTTTTACCAGGTGAAAATCCGTGTTATAGACCGCCATTAGCACCGAAATCGTAACAGGATGATTCATGCCGGGATTTTAGAAAGGAGATAGCAGTGGAGCAATCTGGAAAAGTGGAAAATACTTGAATTGAGGCCAGGCAAACCTACCGATTTTTAGGCCCACCCAACAAAAGCCTGGCTAATTTAATGATGGCTTGACAAAGCCTTTATTGGCTCATGGCATTGGGGCTGTTTGGCCCTCCGAGAACTCGTTTGGGCATTTTTAGAAGCAAAAAATTGGAACGGGCAAAGGGAAAGGAGACAGGCACTGTTCCAATGACTTTCGTGCAAAAACCAAATCTTTTGCAACGGAAAGGCTTTTTGGAGAGTTTAACCAGAGAAGTGGCGGAGATCTTCAACGTTTTCGACTGTGTTTCTCCTGCCAATTTTTCACCAGGATCGCGTAATGGGCTTTTTTATCCTTTGCCCAGATTCCTTGAGCATGCTTTATCCCATCGCTTTCTATTAATTTCAAAAAATGCAGATGAACCAATCGTTACCTACTTTTTTCTTTGTTCTTTCCTTCCTGATGCTGCTCGCTTTCCCGTTGCAGGCTCAGTTCAAAGTTGTGGAATATGACCGTCAAAACGGATGGTTTAACAATGGCCAACCTCTGCCCGCTGAGTCCCACCTGATTTTCACCAGTTCGGTGCCCGATGGCACAGCCCGCGTTAGCATGGAGATTTTCAAGGGCGAACAGGCAGGCAAAAAGGCCCCTCTGTTTAGCGGCGAATGGAAAAATGATTCGTCCTCCGACGAAGATATCTTCCGGCTTCCCGTCCCGTTTATGCTCAAAGGTGGCAGCTCTTACGACTTTCGGCTCACCTATTATCAGCGTCTTAGCAAAGTACAAAAACAGCAGCTCAGCCAGCAGGTCACAGGCAATCTGGATCGATTTCTCTCTCAATATGCTACCTCCCTTGGTGGAATCCAGGAATTGGATGGAACGCCTGCCAAGCTGGTAAAGAAGATGAATGAAATGGTGGCAACGAGTCTTCAAGGCTACCTGTCTGAACGCCAGGGTGAATTTGGAGGTTTTTCCGAAACTGTTGAAAAGGGATTGGAGCATCTTACTTCCTTCGCCGGCAAACTGCCTGTGCAGGACAGCAATGCCAATCGGCTGCAGCGCAGCGAAGCCTTTGACAATCAGGTAAAGGTTGTATCCGATCTGATTCGGGAAGAATGGTTGATCTTTTTGGAGCAGCCCGTGCTCATCAAGGCCGACACCCGCATCGTCAGCAACTATCAAACCGAAAAAACCAAAAATTCTCTCGCTGTCAATCTAGGCTACGGCGGTGTGTACCTTGGCGGCAATGTCGAAGACCTTTCCTATGCCACTTCTCCCTATGTGGGCATCTCGTTCCCCTTATCCAGCCGCAGCACAGCGCCCGTTTTGCTCAAAAATAGCTCTGTTTCGATGGGGGTATTTGTCCGGAATTTTGAGTCGCCAGCAGGCGAAACCATTACCGGGCCCGTATTTGGCCGACCCTACTACCTCGGAGTCGGTTACAACCTGTTCCGCTTTATCCGGCTGAACGTTGGCGCGACCGCTCTCGAAACCATTGGGTCCTCTTCTGTGGGAGGAGGTTCTGCCGGAATCGATGTGAATGCCATCAGCATTCAGCCCTTCGTTGGGTTGAGTGCAGAGTTCGACCTGTGGGTAGGCCTGCGAAACCGGTAGTGTAAATAACATTTCCCAAGGAAAAGACTTGCCTGCTATTCCCATCGGGTTTTAGTCCGGCCTGCCTGATTGTGTCATTTCGCTGATTGCATAGCCCGCATTCACTCTCCAATCCGGCAGCCCCTGGCTAATTTCGCATTCATGTTCCTGCCGATCCAATCAGCTCCTGCTGCCCGTCAAAAAGGCACTCAGCAGGAAAAAAAAGCTTAAGCGGTGCATGAGTGATAGGGGGGCTAAGGATATTGAAGACAGCTAAAGGTATATCCGTAGCAGGGAAGGAAACTGTCCGGGGCGCGACCCAAGCCGACTGTCTCAGCCGGATAGGGCAGATCCTGCTATCTCAGGCCTTCAGACCTGAACCTATAATTGGATAAAGGAAAACTCACCCCTCAGAAAGTACAGGTGTCCGGATGTGCCCCCGTTTATTTTCCAAAGTCTTTATCTCCGGAGTTAAATATCAATTTACCCACTTCGCACACAGCTTTCATCAAGCTTCTTGTCTCAAAACCAGCTGAATAGAATTTGCCATTGATCATTCCGCGCATGGCTTATGGCTTGCGCCAAAGCACATTTTTGTTCAACGAGCCGGCAATTCCCTATCTCCCGTCCCAAACCGGCACACCCAGAAACTCTCCGAGCTTCGTCGCGTCGCGGTCGATTTGCTCGGTGCTGCCATGGTCCACCACGTTGATGCGGCGGCCATCCTGCAGCACAAGGTTCAGCTCGTAGCTTTCGTAAGATCCGTTTTTGCTGCTCACCCTTTCTGTGAGCAGCTGAATGGCGGCAATGTCATCAATCCGGCACCAAACACCTTCCGGCTCCTGACCTCCTGAGAAATCAGGACGATGCTTTTTCCAGAACAGGCCGTCGGTGCGGTCAAAAATGATGTCCTCATCAAAAGTCCGGTACATCCAGATCCCGACGGCCAAAAACAGGGCTCCAAATGGTGCCATGATGAGGGCTGGCATCAGGTCAGTTCCTGCCAGCATAAACAGGCCAATGACCATGACAATAAAGCCAATGAAGCCAAATGCTCCTGCAAATAGCCGCGCCCCGGCAGTGGAGGCAAACACCACGCGGTCGTGCGACACCGACTCCAGGTGGTGGGTTTTGAAATTGGCGCCGCCGGGTTTCAGCGGTGACCAGTTTACCTCAAAAGTTTGGCCTTTAGCCGGGCCAAATGCCCCTGATGGAAATTGCGCTGCACTTGAGTTTATGGAAATCATGACTGGTTTCATGTAAAGGCGAGTGTAACAGAAATTTACGCCAAATTTTCATTTCATTCCTATAAGGTTCCAGAGATGTCATGCCTGTTCTGCTCAAAATAACGCCTCAACCAAAGGATATTCTGCTTAAACCTGCGTAACTTACCTCCCTAATGGTCTGAAAAACCGCAATTCCGCGCACCTATCCCCATCAACCCCTTCCGCATGAAACTGTCAGCACTTTTCCTTTTGCTCAGCTTTATTCTGTTCGGTTTTTTAGAGAATAATCCCACAGAAAGCCTTGAAGGCGCCTGGAAACTTGTTGCCGTGGACGGGCAGCCGCTTCCCGGGGGCAGTCCCTCCATGGTCAGGGTCATGTCGGGCTCCTATACCATGCTCGCCGTGTACCAGTCTGAAAGCCCCGAATTCGAATATGCCGATGGCGGCAGTTACACATTCGACGGAACTACTTTTTCCTCCACCGTCGATTTTTCCAGCGACGACTCCAGCATCGTGGGCCTCACCCTCACTGCCCGCGTTGAGCTGAAGGGCGATACCTCCTTTGTGACCTTTCCCGGCACAGGCGATCCCTCCCGCCAAACCTGGGTTCGCCTCGATGCTGCAGGCACTCCCCTCTCCGGCCACTGGAAAATCCGCGCCCGCGAGCGCGATGGGGTGATGGCCGACATTCACCAGACTGGCCCCCGCAAAACAATCAAAATCCTCTCCGGAACCCGCTTTCAGTGGTGCGCCATGAACACCGAAACCAAAGAATTCCTCGGCACAGGGGGCGGCAGCTACACCTTTGAGGATGGAGAATACAAGGAAAACATCGAGTTTTTCTCCCGCGACAACAGCAGGGTCGGGGCCAGCCTCAGCTTCCAGGGCTGGGTGGAAGGCAACGACTGGCACCACAAAGGCCTCAGCTCCCGCGGTGAGCCAATCTATGAAATCTGGGCAAGGCAATAAGCCGGATTTTCCCGTTTCTCTCCTATCTTCGGGGCTCATTCCACCCCACCATGCACCGCTTCCAAACCTACTCCCCCGCCGACGGCAGCCTGTTGTTCGAGCGGGACTATGCCTCCGATGCCCGCATCGAAACAACGCTCCAGCAGGCCAGCCAGGCCCGCCAGCTTTGGCGCAGCAGCTCCGTCGCCGAGCGAAAAGCCCTGTGCGAAGCCGTTGTCTCCCATCTCGAAGGCCGCGCAGCTACCCTGGGTGAGGAGTTGTCCTGGCAAATGGGTCGCCCCGTTCGCTACACCCCCAACGAGCTCCTGCTGGGCTTTCAGGAGCGGGCCCGCTACATGATCGGGATTGCTGAGGAGGCCCTCCAGCCTGTTGTGCCTGCCCCGGTGGAAGGGTTCAGGCGCTTCATCCGGCGCGAGCCGCTGGGAACAGTGCTGGTGCTCGCCCCCTGGAATTACCCTTATCTCACCGCTGTCAACGCCATCATCCCGGCGATCCTGGCCGGCAATGCTGTGATTCTCAAGCATGCCCAGCAAACAGCCCTCGTGGCGGAACGCTTCGCCGAGGCTTTTGCGGCAGCGGGTGCCCCCGCCGGGTTGTTTCAAATCCTCCACCTCTCCCACCCCCAGGTGGCCGGCCTTATCGGAGATCCGCGAATTGATTTTGTGGCCTTCACAGGCTCCGTGCCCGGCGGAAAAGCCATTCAGGAAGCCGTTTCCAGGCGTTTTACAATCGCCGGACTCGAGCTCGGCGGCAAGGACCCTGCCTATGTGCGGGAAGATGCTGATCTGGCAAATGCAGTGGAAAATCTGGTGGATGGCGCCTTCTTCAACTCCGGCCAGTCCTGCTGCGGCATCGAGCGGATTTATGTGCACCAAAGCCTGTTCGACCGCTTTGTGGAAGGCTTTGTCGAATTAACAAACACATACACCCTCGGTCACCCGCTCGACCCCGCCTCTACCCTCGGCCCTATGGTGCGGAACGGCGCAGCAGACTTTGTCCGGCAGCAAATTGAGGAAGCTATTTCCCTGGGAGCCAGGCCCTTGATTGACCAGAGCCGTTTTCCTGCCCATCAGCCCGGAAGCCCCTACCTTGCGCCTCAGGTTCTGGTGGGAGTTCACCACCGCATGGCTGTGATGACGGAAGAGAGTTTTGGCCCTGTTGTGGGCATCATGCCGGTGAGCAGCGACGCAGAGGCTGTTCGCCTGATGAACGACAGCCGCTATGGCCTCACTGCGTCCATCTGGACGACCGACCAGGAGGCAGCGCTGGCCATCGGCGATCAGATCGAAACAGGCACCCTGTTCATGAACCGCTGCGACTACCTTGATCCCGGGCTTGCCTGGACGGGGGTAAAAGACAGCGGCCGCGGCTACACCCTGTCTGTGCTGGGTTTTGAGGCCCTCACCCGCCCGAAATCATTTCATCTGCGGCTGGGATAACTTACGCTTTCAGGGTTTTTTGCCGCCAATGTTGAGGTCGGTGTCCGGATAAGCATCTGCCGAAAAAGCCTCCAGCACAAGCCCGCTGCTGGCCACAACCCGCAGGTCGTCCGTCACAAGCAGGCATTCCACCCCTTTCAACTGCTCCACAAGGGCCAGCGCCTCTGTTTCTCCCAGCACAAACAAGGCTGTGGCGAGGGCATCTGCGGCCTCCGCAAAGGGAGCCACCACCGTTACACTTCGCAATCCCTCTGCCGGCCAGCCGGTTCGGGGGTCGATGATATGGGCGTAGCGCCTGCCCTTGAGGAAAGCGTAGCGTTCGTAATTGCCTGAGGTCACCACGGCCTGGTCTCCCGGAACCAGGGTCGCAAGGATGCGATCGGGCCGGAAAGGATCGGCGATGCTGATGCGCCATGGCTTTCCCGGCGATTCCTCGCCCCAGCAAATCAGGTCGCCACCCGCGTTCACAACCCCGGAAGCAAAGCCCCGCTCCAGCAACACGGCTTTGGCCCTGTCGGCAGCATACCCTTTCCCGATCGCGCCGAAGCTCATTTTCATGCCCGCCTCGCTGAGGAAAATGCTGCTGCTTTCTCTGTTCAACTGAATCTTGCGGTAATCAATCAGGTGCACTGATGCTGCCACAGCCGCTGAATCCGGGAGCGAGGTCATGGTTCCGTCAAATTTCCAGATCTGGCTGATGCCGGCAAAGGTGATGTCAAATGCGCCACCAGTCAGCTCCGACACCCTGATGGCCCTGGCCACGAGGTCAAACAGTTTCTTGTCCACAACAACAGGAACCACCCCTGCCTGCCGGTTGACTTCGGAGGTCTGGGAAGTTGGTTGCCAGGAGGAAATGAGCGCTTCGATGCGGGCTACTTCGGCATCAGCGGCATGAAGGGCAGCCATTGCCTGGGAGGAGTCTGGCCCAGCCACAGTATACACAAAGCCAGATCCCATTCGATGGGAGCTCAGGAGCCAAACCTTGGCTTGAAGTGGCCAGACTAGCCAGAAAAGGGGCAGCAAAGCGAGGAACTTCATAGCCGGGCAGTGGTTGGGAACTGGTAGCGAATGCCGAACCGGATGTCGAGGCTGTGGGTGTGGATCTGCTCCTGAGTGAGGCTGTTGGGCGAATCGCTTCGCCAGAGGTGGACATACTGAGGTTTGACCCAGAGGCTGAGCCCTGGTGCGAGGGTCCAGCTGAGGTCGAGGCCTGGGGCAAACATCCAAGGCATGCCGAGGCGGTTCCAGGCGGGATGGATGGTGTTACTTCTAAAAGTTCCCAGCCGGATTCCCGGCCTCAGCTCCACCTTGCGGCGGTGTTTCAGGTGCCAGGAGGCCGAAAACCAGACAGCGTCGAAGCGGAGCTTTTCGCCCTCCGGTGCCACGCGATAGCGGTTTCGGGCACCCCGGCGATCGTCGCCAGCGATCATGATTTCATCGAACATGAGCGTATGGGCATAGCCGAGGCCTAGCCCCAGCCTGTTTATTTGCCAGAACAATTCCCCTTCCACCGGCACCAGCAAAGAAACATAAGTGCGGTCATAGCGAAATGCAGAGGCAGGATCAGCCGGGTTCATTCCCTGGCGGTAGAGCATCCAGCCCACTGCCGGGCCTCCCCCCAGCTGAATACCAGGTTGAGCCAGGAGGCCGCCGCCTGCCAGGCCGCAGAGCAGCAACAGACTAATGATTCGGAGCATGGCTTGTCATGAGCGCCTGAAGGTGAGCAACATAGGCTTCCGGGCCGCCGGGGCGATAGCCGGTTTCAGCCAGCACTTCCCCGTTTGCATTGAGCCAGAGAACCAGCGGAAAGGCTCCTTCCGGGTTGTAGCGCCGGGCCAGTTCCTCCCAATGAGCGCGGAGGGCAGGTTCGGCCTGATGGGCCTTTTTGCGTGGAAAATCAGCCAGCAGCAGCACACAGGAGGAGTCGGCAAAGGCCGCAAAAGCAGGCTGGTCGAACACCTCGCGGCGCAACTGGATGCAGGGTTTGCACCAGTCGGATCCAGAGAACACCAGCAGCACGGGCACCTGGCGGTCCGTGGAAAGGGCTTGAGCCTCCTCCCAGGTTGATAGCCAGGGTGCCTGTGCAGGAGCCATCAGCGGAAATATAGCCGTCAGGATAATCAGGGCTGTTTTCAGCATGAGTATGTGACTTGTTGAATACCGGTAAGATAACGGTTTGCGCCCGCCGATGGTGGATGAGTCGCTTTATTTGCCTCGAATTCCGCACATTTGCTCTCTCAAAAGTAAGGTCTTACGACGCGAAAAACTTGCGGGCTTTGAGAATGATGGCGGATGGAATGGGATTTTCTCAGACGGGGTGTTACCTTCCCAGCTTGAAGGATGCCTCGGCAGAAGCGAGCGTAGGAAATACCTTTACCTGAGAAACGACGACATGAGAAAAAATTGGTTTTGGCTTGTGCTGCTTGCCTCTGCATGCCAGCAGGCGCCCGGCACAACCGCCGTGCCGGAGGCCCCACCCCCGCAGGTGAGTTATCGGCAGGCAGTGGTGGTACTAAGCGAAGGCTGGGACAGCCTTCAGGCGACGTTGTATGTCCTGGAAAAAGCTGATAGCAGCTGGAAGGTCCTGCAGCAACACCCTGCAGTGGTGGGGCAAAAAGGACTGGGATGGGGAATCGGGCTCAGCGATTTTCGCCAGCATCCCGGGCCGACAAAAAAAGAAGGCGATAAAAAATCGCCGGCAGGCGTTTTTTCCTTCGGCGAAGCCTTTGGCTATTCGCCACCGGCAAGTCTGCCGCCCCTCAAATGGACCTACCAGCAAATTATTTGGGAAACCCAGTGCATCGAAGACGTGGAATCTGCCCACTACAACCAGATTGTGCTGGAAACTGACCCTGAAAAAGACTGGGAGCAGGCCGACAGGATGGCGCGCAAGGACGATCTCTACGAGTTGGGCATGTTTGTGAACCACAACGTGGACCCGGCGGAGCCAGGATCGGGGAGCTGCATTTTCCTTCACCTCTGGCGATCAGAGAAGGAGGGCACCCTCGGCTGCACAGCCATGGCCCGCGACCAGATGGTGGAACTCCTGCAATGGATGGATCCGGCCAAGCAACCTGTGCTGGTTCAGGTACCGCGGGAAGCCTATTCGTTGATCTCTGGCGAATGGGGACTGCCTGCCGACCTGGCTGCAAAATAGTTTCAAGGAGCATTCATCTAATTCAACCCGTTATCCTCCACCGTTTACCCCGACAGAACAGCCGTTCGTGCGATTTGGCCCCGGGAAGCAGGTTTCCGGCAATATATTTGTATGAACAAGCAAGGAACGCGGTGCGTAAGCAGCTAAAAATCGCGAAAACATGTATCGCATTCGAAAATCGCCGGAAGGCTGGACGATCAGGAACACAGTGACAGGCGCTGTGAAGTTGTTGAATGAGCCGGAGGTGGAAAATTTATTGAACGAATTTCCTCATCTGCGCACCAGCACCACAGTGACCTACTTCAGAAACGAGGTGAGATCCATTCAGGACTTGCCTTAGCCCAGACAGCGGCCTCGCCGCACGTACAGCATAATGTTTTTTCATGGTGTTTGTTTGGGTTTGGACCGCTCCTTTACCGGAGCGGTTTCTTTTTGTCCATCAATCACCTCATTTTCAAGGCATTTTCTCCCAAACAGCAAGGCCCACAAAGGAATCTGCGGTGCCGTAGTAGAGAAACCACTTTCCCTGGAAATACACCAGCCCTTCCGCGAAGGTGGTGCCTGCCTTGTACTGTCCCGTTGTTTCGTGGGGGAGAGTTGGCTTCAAAAACGGCGCATCAGAGCGGGACACAACAGTTCTGAGGTTTTGAGGGTCAAAGATCACCCTGCCAACCGAGTAGGTTCCGGTTGGCAGGTCCGGGGTGGCGCGGCTGGAATCGTTGCTGTTCTTGCCATTATACACCAGCACAATTCCTTCGTCGGTAAGCATGGCAGGCGGGCCGCATTCGGTGAGGTCGCTGTCAAAAAAGCCGTTTCGCGGCGCAATGAGGTAAGCGAGCCCGCCGTCAGCATCCAGCCCGGGATACCAGTCAATGAGGTTGTCGGACCAGGCGAGGTTCACGCCGTGTTCGCCCCAGTACATCCAGTATTTTCCGTCTATGCGGGCAGCGACCATCTGGCCATTGTGCTGGCGGGTAAGGATGGAGCCTGATTTGCTGGCCATGTCTTTGAATTTCCCCTCCCAGGCGCGGGCGAAGGCCGGGCCCTGCTTGTCCCAGGTCAGCAGGTCGCGGGAAAAGGCGATGGACAGCCGGGGGGTTTGGTAGTTCCAGGAGGTATAGGCCATGACATAGAGCCCCTCTTCAGTAACGACAACGCGGGGGTCTTCGCAGCCACCCGGCGCATCATACCGGGCAAAGCCGTCGGGCTGCGGGTAAAGAACCGGGGTGGGATATTTGGTAAAATGAATGCCGTCGCTGCTTTCAGCCAGGCCGATGCGCGAGGTTCTACCGCCAAGGTGGGCGGCGGGGTTGTCTTCGCTGCGGTATAGAAGCATGATTTTGCCGTCCTTCACGATGGCAGCGGGGTTGAAAACATCGGCTTTTTGCCAGGCAACTGTGTTCTGTTTGAGCGGGCAAAAGAAGGTGAAGGAGGAATCAGCGCGGAGAATGGGGTTTTCTGCTGGCTTGACGAAGCCGCTGACAGGGAAAATAAATGACGGCTGCGCAGGAGGTTGGCAGGCTGTGAGAATGAGGCAGGAGAGTAAGAGAAGGCGCATGAGGGGGAAGTTTCAGGCAAAGAGCAGATTATTCAGGAAAAACAGGCTGTTTACGGCTGAAAAGAAAGAGGAACCTGGCCTGCATTTTTCGGATTGATAGGAGCAAGGCTGTTTTTCGGGCTCCTCCCCTCCCTTTTTTGTGCTGCAAATGCGCAGGTAGCGGCATTGCGAAGCAAAAATGAACGAAATACAAGAACACATTACACCTGTAAAAAAGTAAAGATTTTTGAAATAGATGAGCATCAGAATGTTTTGAGATTTGATACACCAAATTATCTACTTCCAAATTCGATCTCCATGCTGGCACGTTGTTCCTTCCTTTGCTCTGTTTTTTTTCTCAGGCACCTGTTCCTGGCGATGTTGATGCTTGCATCGGTACTTTCCTTTGGTCAGGGCGGCAGTTGTATTGAGTTCGATGGCACGAACGATTATATCAGTGTGCCAAATCACAGCTCCCTGAACTTAACCGGAAACACCATTACCCTGGAGGCCTGGATCTATCCTACTGCCTGGCAGAATAACTACTTCGAGGGTTCGGTGGTAGTGAAAGAAGCAGTATCCATCTCCGGATACATGCTGAGGGTAGGAGATGATGGCACCTTAGGCTTTACGCTTGGGAACGGCAGCAGCTGGTTTCATGCGGTTTCTCCTTCGGGTACCCTCACCTTGAACAGATGGCAGCACATTGCCGGGGTTTTGGACGGAACGAACATGACCGTTTATGTGGATGGTGTGGAGGTGGCAACCCAGACTTTTTCAGGCAATATCGCATCCAACTCAGTCACCCTTTCCATTGGGATCACTGAAATTTATTCTTCCCGCACCTTCCAGGGCAAGATCGACGAAGTAAGAATCTGGTCGGATGCCCGCACCCTGAGCGAGATCCAGGCCAATATGCACAAAAGCCTGACTGGCTCCGAAAGCAACCTGGTGGCCTACTACAGCATGTCAGACGCAAGCGGCACCACCCTGACAGACAATTCCACCAATACAAACAACGGCACCCTCATCAACAGCCCCGTATGGAAAACCTCCGGGGCCCTCGCCGGACCGGGTATGGCGCTGGATTTTGACGGAACGAATGATCAGGTGCAGGCAGCAATCAACATGACTCCAGGCTCAGTCCTGACAATTGAGGGCTGGTTCAACTTTAACAGCCTTACCAACCAGCAAAACCTCGCCCATCTTCATCGGCAAAGCCCTACCACCACCCGGATTGTTCCCTACAAAACCTCGGATCACCTGATTGCGCTGTTCATCTATGATGGATCTAATACCTATGTTGTAAATTCCACCTATACAGTTGCCCAGGCCGGGGTGTGGCATCATCTGGCGTTTGTGTATAATGCCGGGAATGTAGCTATCTATGTGAACGGGCAACCAGCCGGTACCTCAACAGGAAATGGCAGCTTTACCACTTCTGCCACCAATACGCTATATATTGGCTCCGATCCGGGAGCGTTGTATGCCAATGTCAAAATCGACGAGTTCCGCCTCTGGTCGGCAGCACGCACCGAAGCCGAAATTCGTGCCAACAAAGACCGCACCCTCGATGGGACCGAAGCCAACCTCCTGGCCTACTACCGCTTTGACCAACAGCCTGACGCCAGCAACACGACCCTGCACGACCTTTCCTCCAACGGCCACCACGGCACCCTCACCAACATGGACGCTGCCACCGACTGGGTGTCCGGCTCGCCCTTCAATACCTGGATCGGCAGTGAAAGCGGCGACTGGTCGAACGCCGAAAACTGGAGCCGGGGTTCCGTTCCCTCCGGCGAGGATGTCGGGATCTTTCCCTGGGCAGGTTCTTCCGCTCCTTCCTCCGCCAACATCAGCGGCAGGAACTTCTACGTCGCCTCCGGAAACACCGTCAGCCACAGCGGAAACCTCACCCTGACCGGAGAATTCTACAATGAAGGCACCTTCGCCACCAGCGGAACGGCCACCTTTTCCGGAAGCGCCACACAGGCCATCCGCGGCACAGGAGCCACCACCTTTGGCACCCTCGTCATCAACAACAGCAACGGGGTGACTATGGAGCAAAACATCACCACAAGCACCGGCCTCACCCTCACCAGCGGTGCCCTGTCTATCGGAGCCAATACTCTCACCCTCAATGGTATAGTGAGCCAAACCTCCGGGAGCCTCACAGGCGGCAGCAGCTCCTGCATCGCCATCGGTGAAGCAGGCCTCCGCCTCGACCTCCCCGCCGTTACCCTCAACAACCTCAACCTCGACCGGGTGGCAGGCTCCGCCCTCACCGGCAACGTGACCGTCAACGGCACCCTCACCCTCACCGAAGGCGTGCTGAACGTGGGTGCCAACACCCTCACCCTCGGCACCGCAGCCTCTGTGGCGGGCAGCCCCGGCACCAGCAACCACATCCAGGCTACCAGCGGAAGCCTGCGCAAAAACTACAGCGGCACGGGTAGCTTTGTCTTTCCCGTCGGCGATGGTGCGGCCTATTCGCCCATTACCCTCAACTTCACTTCAGGCAGCTTTTCCAGCGGCTATGCCACCGTGAGCGTTACCAACGCCAAGCACCCCGGCAACGTGAGTGCCACCGATTTCCTCAACCGCTACTGGACCGTGAGCAGCAGCGGTATCTCCGGGTTCAGCTGCAATGTCTCGGCCCAATATGCCGACGACGACATCAATGGCACCGAAGCGGCCATCACAGGGGGGAAATACAGTGCCGGAACCTGGACAGACCTCGGGGCTGTCACCGCGGGCAGCAACCTGATCACAGGAACCGTTTCGGGCTTTTCTGACTTTACTGGCGGGGAACCAGCAGCCTTTCCGGTGGAGTGGCTGAACTTTGCGGCACGCGCAGAAGGGAGCAGCACTTTGCTGGAATGGGCCACTGCCAGCGAGCAAAACAGTGACTTCTTCGCCGTGGAGCGAAGCGCTAACCGCAATGAGTGGACAAGCCTCGGCATCGTGGCCGCAGCCGGGAATAGCGACGACCTCCGCGAATACACCTACCTCGATCAGGCCCCGCAAGCAGGAAAAAACTACTACCGTCTCCGCCAGGTGGACATCGACGGCAAGATGCAGTACAGTGCCCTCGTGGAAATGACCTTCGACCCTGCCCCGTTGTCTGTTTATCCCAACCCGGCCCACAATTGGCTGAATGTGACCGAACCCGGCGAATCAGGCCAACTTGTGAAGATATTCGAGCTCACGGGCAGAGAAGTATACAGAGCCCTTAGTGAAGACGGAAAGATCTCCTTGCAAGGGCTGGCTCCCGGTGTGTATGGCGGCCGACTTGACATGAATAAAGGAGAGCTTCGCCACTTCACCTTCATAAAAGATTAGGGTTCAGCGAGACACAACATGAGGCTGCTGTGGCGATGCCATGGCAGCCTTTTGGTTGTTGCAGGTTACCTTTCCGGCCTTTTGGTGCCGCCAGAGTGAATGAGCTCAACGGCACGCTCTACCATCAGGTCGAGGTCTTTGATTTTGTTAATGGAATGGATGATGTTGCGCTGCTTGCCAGGAGTCAGGCCATCAAATTTGGTGCGCAGATCGGGTTGCTGATTCAACAGAACCTCCAGTACCTCGGGCATCTCCACGCCCAGGGGATTCGGGTCTTCCTGCAGGTCGATCGAAATGGTGTCGCCCAGCTCTTTGTGGATGGCAGCCAGGTTTTTGGTACTTAAAATGATGAAAAAATGGCCATCGCCAAGGTGATTGAGGCCACAGGCGAAGGTAAGTTGCTGGTCTAAGGTACAAAGCAGACGGGTTTTGCGTTGCTTCGGGAAGGTCTGTACCACCTCTGCAGGCACAACTGCATAGAAGTAGCTCCCTTTTCGGGGTTCCAGTTGCCGGATATGCTGGTGGTCGGAGAAGAGGATCATGGGGTTGGAGAAAAGTGGTTTGCGCACCTAACTTGCCAGATTGAACCGCCATAGCTAATGATTGTTTCTACCCGGCTCTCCCACGTTGCTCCGCCCATTTGATGCTTCCTAACACGTCCCTTCCTATGCGCCAACTTCTCCGGCTCTTTTCCCTCTGCATTTTGGTCATTAGCCAAAGCCTTCTCGCCCAGGACCGCTGTGGCATGGAAGGAATGCCAGCCTCCTACGCTGAAAGGATCCGGCTGGCAGATGAAAAAGGACTCCGCACCGACACACTCTACCAGATCCCGGTGGTGTTTCACCTCGTGGCCCTGAACAACGGCAGCGGGCGCGCACAACCCGCCAGGGTCCTGCCTGTCCTCTGCGAACTGAATACCCAATTTGCCCCGGCGGGCATTCGCTTTTTCCTCGCCCCGGATGGCATCCGGCTGGTAAACAACAGCGCCATTTTCTCCCAACACCACCTCAACCTCAACCAGCAAGCCCTGCGGGCCCTCCGCGCCGATTCAGCCATCAACATCTTTGTGGTCCAAAACGCAGGACCGATCGGCGAGCAAAATGTGGTTGGCTATTTCGACGTCGGTGACGACTGGATTGTGCTGCGGCGCGACATGCTCAAGAGCGGCAACAATACCCTGGCACATGAATTTGGCCACTTTTTCGGGCTGGCACACCCGCATCTCGGCTGGGAAAGCCAGGCCTGGACCCAGAATTTGCCTGCTCCGTTGCTGGCCTCCGATGGCCTCACGGAAACCGAACGCGCCGATGGCAGCAACTGCCCGACGGCGGGAGACCGCCTCTGCGACACCCCTGCCGATTACAACAATGGCCTTGACTGGCAGCAATCCTGCCAGTTTGCAGACACAGTCCGGGACCCGGCGGGCATGCCCATCAACCCCGACGAGCAGCTCATCATGAGCTATTTTAACGACAGTTGCCGGACCATTTTCAGCCCGCAGCAACTGGCCCTCCTTCAGGCAAACCTGCTTCTGCCATCCCGAGGCTCGCTGCTCGGCAAAGCCATGAGCGATGAACCCCTTTCCGGCCCGCCTTTGCTCCTCCAGCCCGTGGACACCACCATTTTTTCTGGTGATTCCCTTTCTTTTCGATGGAACGCGCCAGCGCAGGCCACCCGGTTTGTGGTGGAGATTGACAGATCGGCCACTTTCGATCTGGATCCCAGAACCGTGCTAACGAACGACACCAGCATCTGGCTGAGCGGCAACTGGCTGCCGGGGCAGCAATATTACTGGCGCGTAATTGCCTACCAGCCTGGCAACACCTGCACCCCCGCAGCCCAGCCAGTCTCCTTCCTCCCAGTGGCCTCCCCCGTGGGCCTGGGGCAGGCCTTGCCCAAAGTGACTTTCCGGCATTGGCAGAAAGGCGGAAACTTGTTTTTGCTCATTGAACCTGACAAACGGGGCCGGTATGAGGTTGAAATGATTGATTTCCAGGGGCGAATGCTGCTGAAAGAAGTGCTCGAACTCCCCCCCGGTCAGCACACCCTGGCATGGAACCTGAGCCATTTGCCACCAGGCTGGTATTTTTTTCGCTGGAAGGACAGCCGAAACGTGCATTTTATCTTTCAGATTCCTTAACTATGCGGTAATACAAAATCCGATCCCCCTACTACCCGCCAAACAATTACTTTACCCAAATCCAATTTCCACTTATGCGCAGATTTACTCTTCTGATTCTCCTGGCGGCAGGCCTGATGACAGGCTTCAACGCACAGGCACAATTGTCCATTCTGTTTGTGGACGACACTGATGATGCCTTTGGCAATGCAGCCTATTTCGCTTCGGCACTCGACTCGCTGGGCTACGCCTACACCTACTACAACGCCCCTGACTCGGCGGCGGCTCCCCTCGACACCTACCTTGCGGGGTTCGATCTCGTGATCTGGCATACATCCACAGACGACGGCGGCTTGTGGTTCTGGAATGGCCTCGATGAAGACAACACCCGCCTGAAAACCTACCTCGACAATGGCGGTAACCTCTGGGTGGTGGGCAATGATTTCCTGTTTGACCGCCACGGTGCGCCTGCCATTACGTTCCAGGCAGGTGATTTTGTCTATGACTACCTCGGCCTCAGCTCCTACGACGTGCAGGCTTATGGCAGCGACGGCGGCCTCGGCGTGCCCCAGGCTTCGCCCGACACCGCCCAGCCCATCACGGGCCTCGACACGATCACCTGGCAGTTTGCAACCCTTTGGTGGGCCGACGGCGTGAGCCTCCGCGACAGCGCCACCGCCATTTACCGGATGGGCGATGCCTCTTATGTGCTCGCCGACAGCGTGATGGGTGCCTGGTATGACAACGGCAGCTCCAAAGTGCTGTCATTTTTCTTTGACCTTTCGCTGGCCAACAATTTTGCCCAGATCAAAGGCACCACGGGCGCAGTAGTTTCTTTTTTCGAATCGGTCATAACAGACTCCAGCACCGCCATTTCCAACCCGCTGTTGGCGGCCAATTCCCTGAAGGTGTTTCCAAACCCGGTCCAGGACCAGATGAACTTCCAGTTCGAGCTGACCCAGGCAAGCCAGTGCAGCGCTGAACTGACTGATTTTCAGGGCCGCCACCTCGCCACCCTGTTTGGCAGCAAGCAGTTGCCCGCCGGAGTTCATTCTTTTGTGTGGAACGGCACCAGCAACCTGCCCACTGGCACCTATTTCCTGGCTGTCAAAGCTGGCAACCACAGCTTCCGCCGTCCTGTGCTGGTACTCCGGTAATCTGGCTGTTTCATCGGTTGAACAACACAGCAGCGCGCTTTGCAACTTATGCGGGCGCGCTGTTTGGCTTTTATTTTTTTTTGGAGCATTCCATCTGGAAAAAAAAACGCTACCACACCTGTCAAAAATCAATCTGATAGCTCAGCACCGGAATCAGCCCTGACGGGTGATTGGCGAAGGTGATGGAATTGGTGGAGGCATTATAGCGAATGTCGCTTGGGTTGGGCCGGTTGAGCACGTTCTGGATGTCGAGCGAAAGAATTGAAGCGCGGCCCTTTCCGTTTTTCCGGTAAGCAATCCGGCTGTCGATGCGAAAATAGGCTGGTACCTGCCCCTCAAATGAGGCCCCGGACAATGGCACAAATCGGCCTTCCTGCTGCGACAGCACAGGGTCGAAGGGGGTGTAGCGAAATCCTCCATTGTACAGAACCCTGGCTCCTATTTGCAACACACCGCCTTTTTTGAAAGTAAATTCCCGCCCAATCGTGTAGCTCGAGGCAAAGCGGGTACCGAAGCGGGAAGGATGGGAAATGCCCTCGCGGGTTTTGTAGGTGGATTCGAAGCGGGAGAAGGTAAACAAGAAGTAAAATCCGTCGGAAAAAAATTTTTCCAGGGCGAGGTCGAGCCCATAGTTCATCCCCGTTCCTTCGCTCACAAGCGGAAATTCGGCGATCCCACTTCGATTGTTCAACCACCACCAGTCGCTAGGCGTGGGCTCCACAGGCACCCGGCTGAGCTGTTGAAGATACGCTTCTGCACTAAAGCGAAGGTTTTTCATCCACAAGCCATTGTATGCCAGCACGTAATGGTTGGACCGAATAAAGGGCAGACCGGCATTTGGAAAATTCAATTCTACCTCGCCATTTGATAGGGTGTCCTGCTGGCGGTAAAAATAGGCTCCCAATGGCAGCATTTGGCTGTGCATCCCAACGGCCAGACTCAGAGAGTGCTTTGGCGTGGGGGCAAACTGCAGAGACACCCGCGGCTCCACAGCGCCTGTTTGGTTGAGCTCAAGCAGGATGCTGTGCAAGCCGGCATTCAGGGTCCAGGCGCTGCTCAGGCGATGTGAAAACTGGGCAAATGCCTGATAGGTGCGGGTGTTGCCCGAGCCGTCGATCGAAATGTTGCTCACGTTCCGGTCGAGAATGTCGGACCTCCGGGGCGAGGCCTCGCGGAAAAAGGTAAACAGCACCTGGTTGAAAAAGATCCCTGTTTTGAGCCTTGTCCGCGCTGAGAGCTTGTTGGAATAAGCAAACGAAGCCACCAGCCTGCGATCCAGGTAACGTTCAGTGTTGTAACGAAATCGGGTATCGGCGAGGTCGAGGGTGTCGTAGCGGTAGGAAATATCGGCAGCAACGATGGCCACAGTGCTTTTTAGGAAGGAGTTGTCGTCGAGGCGGCGGGTCCAGGTAGCTCCCAGTGCGGCCATGTTGCTGGCGCGGTAGCGATCTTCCCAGTGATTGGCCACGCCGGGCTCGCGCGAAGCAGGATCGGCCACCGGAAGGTAACGCTCCAGGCTTAATCCGCCCATCCCAAATACGGTCACAAAGGTTTTGCCGTCTTTCCCGTCAAATGCCAGATTAAAGGACAAATCCTGAAAATCATTGTTTACCCTTTCGCCAACAAGGTAAAAGCCGAATTTATTCAGCAGGCCCAGGGTCGAGTAGCGGTAATTGACAAGGTAGGAGGAGCGCCCCTGCGCAATTGGTCCTTCAGCAGAAAAATCGAGGCCGAGCAGGCCAGCCTTGGCGCGGTATTCCCGCTGCTGCATGTTTCCTTTCCGGAAGCGGATGTCGAACACCCCGGAAATGGCATTGCCATATTCTGCCGGAAAACCGCCAGTAGAAAAGTCGGAGTTAGCCAGCAGCTGTGCACTGAACACTGTGATGCCGCCGCCGGATGTGCCAGCCCTGGCAAAGTGGTTGGGGTTGGGAATGTCCACCCCTTCGAGGCGCCAGAGCATCCCGAAGGAGGAGTTTCCGCGGATGATGATGTCGTTTTCGGAGTCGTCGCCGCCCTGCTGCACGCCCGGATAAGTGAGGGCCATGCGGCCAGGGTCGTTCACCCCGGCAGGGTGCCGCTGGGTTTCCTCTGCAGAGAAGGAGCGGGTACTCACAACCGAGAGCGGGTTGATGGCCTTGTGCGGGTACTCCGAAGCTGTGATGCTTACCTCTCCGAACTGTGTTTCGCCCACGAGCTCGGCGAGTGCGAGGTCCACCATCGCTTCTTTGGTGGAACTGAGGGGCAAGAAGTCGGACCTGGACTCTGCATATCCGGGAAAGGTGGCCACTACCTGCCAGCGGCCCAGGGGCACTGCGGGCATCACAAACCTGCCTTCGCTGTCGGCAATCGCCCCGATGCCCTCCAGGCCTTCGATGCGGACCGTGGCTCCCGCCAGAGGCCGGCGGCTGTCAAGGTCGGTGACGGTGCCCCGGATCACCTGGGTGGGCGTTTGGGCAGTGAGCAAAATCGGCAGGCACAGGATCGTGAGCAGGAAGCAGCGCATGAGGTTCGGTGTTGGTGAGGAAAAATTAGGCAAAAAGTTGGAAGGAGCAGAGGTCTCCCCTGCTCTCTTCGGACTTTTCTGCTGATTATTTCATCCTGCCACAAGAACAGGCTACCTGTGAGAAAGGAAAACAAACGCCGATTTCTGCCGGAATGACAACATGTTCGGGGCAAAGCTCCCTCTGCCCCGAACCTTACTATTACTGCTTCTGAATTTTTTTTACTGCTTTTCCGTCGCTCGTTTCTACCTGCAAAAGGTACATGCCCGCTGGCAGCAACGAAGTATTGACCGACCATTCGGGTTGCCCCTGCGGAACCAGTTCAGCGCCCAGGACCTGGCGACCCATCAAATCGATGATTTGCCAGCTGCCGCTCAGCGGTTTCGCTCCTTCCCAGCGAATATAAAGCAAATCCTCGCAGGGGTTGGGGCCAACTGACAGCAGATTGGCCAGATCAGGCGACAAAAGTGAGGACAGAATTACCGACACAGACTGTGTGGGAGCAGAAAGGCAGCCGGTTGCCAGATCCAGCGTTTGGGCATAGAAAATTCCGCTGTTGGCCGGTTGAAAAGAAAGACCAGTGCCCTGAAGCAGGCCCTGATCATTGAACCAGCGCACCTCACGGCCAGGACCCGCACCTGAAGCAGAAAACTGCCCGTTGCCATCATAGGCAATCGACGGGGCCGGAACTTCCACCACTTCTACCTGCACCCAATCGGAAATTTCCCGGCAAAGGGTGCTTCGGGAAATTACCTCCACCTGGTAAAAGCCTGATTCCCACACCATCAGGGTGCTGTCGCTCGCGTCTGCCATTGGAATAAAGTCTTTGTACCACACCAGCGAGTCGCTGCTGGAAACAGCCAGGACAAGGGTATCGCCAAAGCAAATCGCGTTGGTATCTGCCAGGACCACCGGCTTGAGGGGCGGGGCCGCCAGTTCAAACGTATCGGTACAGGCTGTCAGGCTGGTTGGTTTCCGGGCGAAGAAGGTTGCAGTTAACCCATTGACAGTCACCATGTTGGGTCCTGCCACAACTGGAGGCGACTGAAAGCTCAGTCCGGCTCCGGCTGATCCTGCGCAACCGTCGTCACCGCCCACATTGTCGGCATCCCAAACTTCCAGCTGATAAAACCCCGTATCCAGCACTAGCCCGCTGGTGAGCAGGGTAAGCGGCAAGGTGGCGTTGGTAAGGGGAGAGCCCTGGGTGTTGAGCAAAAATGCACCGCTCGGATCGGCAAATTTCCAGTAGAGATCCGGGCCATCGAGCAGGTCGGAACAATTCACCGACTGAATCACGATGGAGTCGAGCTGCCATGGGAAGGTGTCAATCACCGCTTCAAAGGTGAGTACGTAGGTGCCGGGTTCGGAAAGGGCAACAGGATTAGGCTGAAGGTCCTTGGTTTGAAAGGCAAACCCTGCCGGGCCTTCCACCTGCCAGGTTACATCGCAGTTTCCGAGCAGCACGTTGTCAAGATCGTTTTCCAGCGACAACACCGCCGGCGCACAAACGGCATCCAGAGAATAGGTGTAGCAGTCAGAGCCAAAAGAGCAGTTACCCACCGTGAGCGTTTTCACATAGGTGGCGGGCTGATCCAGCGAATTACCCAGCAGCGTCACGTTGGCTGTGAGGTTCACCACGATGGTGTAGGTGCCGGGAATCACAGGCGTGCCAAACAGCAAAATGCAGCCCGCAATGTCGGGGGTTGGGTTTCCCGGAGCCACGTCATACTGGCAGTCGGGCTGGAGGTTGCAGCTCCAGTTCACGCCATTGGGCAAGCCCTGAATCGATTCAATGCGGAAAAAATTAAACGGAACGGTGAACGTTTGGCCGAACACAATCGTGGTGGTGTCGCGCGGCAACACAAAGGTGATGACACTTTCTGAGTACTGACACCCCTGAAGAGAAAGGCTGTCAGGGTAAACACCGGGCGAAGCAGAAACCAGGGAATCGGGAAGGCACTGGGCCATCATGGCACCGCCGTTCCACCACATCCCAACAACGAGAAGCAGGCGAGTAGCGAAGTTCATAGGGGAATTGTTGGAAAAAACGAAAGAAAAGCGTGTTGGGAAAAGCTTCGCTTTTGCATAACTGAGGCCTTTGTTCATTTATTGCCAGACCTCTGATCGTCTTGTTCCGGGCAGCACGCTGTCTGGTTCAGGAGACCCCTGAAGCCGGAACGCCATTGTGGGTTTGTGCCCACAGAAGCGCACGAAGGATTCGTTTCACAAACATAGGTCCCTGGTAAACATACCCCGTGTAGAGCTGGATCAGGTCTGCGCCCTGGTCGAGGCGCATCCTGGCATCAAGGGTTTCCATGATGCCTCCCACCCCGATTATGGGAAAATCGGGGCCCAGCCGCTGGCGCAGGTAGCGCTTCACTTCCCATGCCCGGAGGGTGAGCGGCAGTCCGCTGAGTCCACCGGCACCAATGGCTTCCAGTTCGGCAAGGTTGGTAAGCAGGTTTTCGCGGGAAATGGTGGTGTTCGTGGCAATGAGGCCACTGAGCTTTGTTTCCAGGGCCACCTCCACGATGTCGTCGAGCTGGGCTTCGGTGAGATCGGGCGCGATCTTGAGCAACAATGGCTTAGGCCGCCCTGTTGCCTTGTTTGCTTGCTGCAACTCGTGCAGGAGGGCGCTCAAAGGCCCCTTTTCCTGCAAACTGCGCAGCCCCGGGGTATTGGGCGAACTCACATTCACCACGAAATAATCCACATAAGGAAACAGGGCTTCGAAGCAAGCCAGGTAATCTTCTGCGGCCCGCTCATTGGGGGTGTCTTTGTTTTTGCCAATGTTGGCCCCGACCACGATTCCGTCGGGCCGGGCTTTCTTTAGTCGTTTGACCATGGCCTCCACCCCGGCATTGTTGAAGCCCATGCGGTTGACCAGGGCCTGGTCCTGGGGCAGGCGAAACAACCTCGGCTGCGGGTTGCCGGGCTGAGGGCGGGGCGTGACCGTTCCCACCTCGACAAACCCGAAGCCCAGCGCCTTCCAGCGATGTGCCAGCAGGGCATCTTTGTCGAAGCCTGCCGCCAGCCCCACCGGATTCGGAAACCGCAGGCCAAACACGGTACGTGCCAGCCGGGGATCTTCCAGCCGGAACATTCTGCCCATTAACCAGGCCCCACCAGGGAAAGCCAGCAGCAGGCGTAGTGCCCCAAAGGTGAGGTGGTGGGCCGTTTCAGCCGAAAACCAAAACAATAAGGGCCGGAGGAATTGCTGATACATGCCAGAAATGACAGAGATGGCAGTGATGACGGTGTTGTCAAAGGGAAGCAGGGGCCTGATTCGGTCTCAGGTCTGGCAGCCTGTAGAGACGCGATAAATCGCGTCTCTACAGGCTGCGTTCTCACATTCAGGAAATCCCCTTGAACAACGGCACCTGCGACCAGGGCACGCGGGAAAGGATGAGCAGCAGGGCAATGCCGAAGAAAAGGGCGGCCTGCTTATGCTTGCGCGTTGGTTCGGAGGCCCGCTTCACTTTGCTGCTTCCGATGGTCGCCACCACTACGGCGATGATCATCGTGGTGATGTGCTCCACCGCCCAGAATCGCAGGGTACTGTCTTTCATCACAGCACCCATGCCATTTGCCTGAATCAGGGCCAGACCTTTGTCTCCAATGAAGTAGAGAATGAGTCCCAGCACGAGCTGCAGGTGGATGGTTCCGAGGAAACCGGAGGCCAGCCCGCGGTCGGCGGAAAGGTAGGGGCGGCTGCCTTGCCAGCCAAGGATCGATTTAACGACCACGACTAGCCCAAGGATCAAAACAACCCAGAGAAGCCAAGAGTGCGCGTATTGAAGAATTTCCATAACAGGAGCAATTAGGGTGCTGCCCCGAAGCTACGCTTTCCCCTTCATTCGCCCAAATAACAAGCCTTAGCCTGTGCCGAATCTGCTTACCGAATATCCAGGGCACTGGGAGGCCCTGCTACTTCCAGCGCGGCACGCCTGCCTTCTTCCTCCAGGACCAGTTTTCCTTTGTCAAACAGCCTCAACCCGATCCGCGAGGACATGCTTTCGTTCACCCTCCCCTCCATGGCCCCGGAAATGGGGGCAACCAGTTCGCCGCCGCCGCCGTGGTGGGCCGTGAGTTCCAGCCGGTAACGCCGGTCGTGCAGCACATAGCGCACATCCATGCCGTCGATGCTTACTTCATCGAGCCTGGCTCCGGTATAGGTGGTAAAACGAAGCAATTCGCCCTTCCACCACAAGCCTGCAATGAAGCCAACAAATGAATTTCCCAGCCAGGGAATGCGCGCCACCGATGCCGTGAGCGACAGGGCAGGGTCCTGAAAATGATTTGATTGCATCCAGATCCACGCTTTCGGAAAGGAGCGGCCCCAGTCCTTTTCGCCGTAGCCTTTGCCTCCGTTGAAATCCATGCTCCGGCCTTTGTACTCAATGAGGCCATCCACCTGGTGGTTGAGCGACACTATCCCATGGTAGCATTCCATGAAGGGCACAAAGGAAAACCAGCCCATGATGCCGGGGCTGCGCCAGGTGCTGGGCCAGGGAACCAGCCCGCTCATGCGGAGGTCGGCATGGAGGTCGGGAAGCCGGAGGCGGACTTCCGTTTGGGAGAAGAAATTATCGCCCAGCTTCACCTCAAAGGGGGCCTGCCCCGCCTGAAATTCGCTGGCGGCAAAGCGGTGATAGGTTGCCACACCGCCCGTGCCGTCGAGCACCTGCACAAACGCATGAGACTGGCCGTTGGCGTCGAAGGAAATACCGGGAATGAAAGCAAATGCGTGCTGCTCGGAGGCATCCACCACTTTGTAGTACCAGCCTTCGAAAAAGCCCCGTTTGCCGGGGTGGCCGTGATAATAGATGGGGTGGCGCAAGGCCGCGAATTGTTGGGAGATGCTCATGGAGGCAAGGAATTGGGCGAACTGAGGGCCAGCAAGATACGGCGCTTCTGCGATGGGGCGGGGAAAAATTTGGAGGGACAAAAAGAAAACGCCTGCTTCTCCGAAGCAGGCGAATGATGGTGTGCACGCGGATGGATTCGAACCATCGACCTTTGGTTCCGGAGACCAACGCTCTAATCCACTGAGCTACGCATGCATGCGGATGCAAAGGTAATACTTCTTCCGAAAAGATGCGGCATTCGTTACGAAAAAAGGTGAGAGCCTGCCGCATGCTCCTGCCGTGCTGGTGCCCTGCTGGCCTCCGGGGGGGCAGGCGTGGGTTCCCGGGCGCAGGCAAAGCCTTTCCGGTATCGATTCCCGGCTCTTGCACCGCAGCGGTCCTGGTTCTCGCCTCCAAACAACCGGCAGCGAAGCGGGCTTTCATGAAAAGCTTGGAATTGGGCCAGACCTTTGCCAGGTTTGCGCCGACGAACCACCAACTTTTCCTCATGAGTACCCTACCCTCCTGCCCGAAGTGTCAGTCTGAATTTACCTATTCCAGCGACGACCTCATGGTTTGTCCCGACTGTGGCCACGAATGGGACCCCAACGAAGTCCAAGCGGAAGAAACAGGGCTGTTGGTCAAAGACGCCAATGGCAACTTGCTCCAGGATGGAGATAGTGTGGTGATCGTGAAGGATTTGCCAGTGAAAGGTGCAGCTAAAGCAATCAAGGCCGGAACCAAAGTCAAGAACATTCGCCTTGTCGATGGCGACCACAACATTGACTGCCGGGTGGACGGCTTCGGGGCTATGGCGTTAAAATCGGAGTTCGTGAGAAAAGCCTAGTTTCAGGATATCAACCTGCGATTAGGTTTTGGGAAACCTCCTCAGGACCAGTTTCCATTTATTTTCCTGGCGGGCAAAAGCTGGTGCCCCACCCGTCTGTTTGCCCCAAATGGCGGCTTCCCCTGAATTTTGAATAAAACAGATTCAAAAAAATTCTTACCGGGCTAACGAATTCGCATACTCACCAACACAGACTATTTTCCACAAAGAAGGACGGACAGAAGAGTTTGCAAGAGGAATATTTCGCATCCGGCACGATATTTTACAGTGGGATAACGTTATGCAGCGGGTGATACCGTAGATTTGCAAATCGCTTATTGCCTCCGGCTTCTAACATTTCTCAACCCGACGCTCATTTGCGAAGAACCGTGATGCGGCTCATCTTTACGCCGTCCCAACACACAATACCGGTATGCAAAGTATTCTCCTCCTTCTTGGCGCCTTCGGCTTTTCCTGGATGCTCAACAAAATTTTACTTCGTTATTCCTACAATTTCGGGGTAGAATCACGCCAAAATCAGGAAAACCTCGTTCGCTGGAGCAGCACCCGGAAACCCACCACAGGAGGCATTTCCTTTTACATTACCTTCCTGATCGGTGCCCTGGTGCTTATGGTGCTCATGCCCGTTGAGGTCGGCTCCTCTTCCCGCATGCTCGCGCTGATTCTCAGCGCCACCCTTGCCTTCATGATCGGATTTGCCGACGACGCTTACGGTACCCACCCGGGCCTCAAGTTCCTCGGCCAGGTTTTTTGTGGCCTCATTCTCGTGGCTTTCGGTATTCACATCCATTTCTTTGAGCTTCTCCAGCCTGAATTAATCTACCTCGACTATGCCCTCACCGTTGTTTGGGTCGTAGGGTTGATGAATTCGCTCAACATGCTCGACAACATGGACGCCGTTACCACCACCATCGCCACTACCCTGGTGATGTCTACCATGGTCATGCTCATCTCGCGGGAAGGCCTCAGCGAAATGTTCTACGTCCTTGTTGTCATTGCCGGCGGTTTCATGGGCTTCCTGATGTGGAACTGGAAGCCAGCTAAAATTTACATGGGCGATACAGGTTCCATGTTCATTGGCCTTGTAGTGGCCTTTCTTGGCATCATCTACTTCTGGAACATCCCTGCCAGCCCCGACAATGTTTCGCACATTCGCAAGGCGGTTATTCCGCTCATGGTATTCCTGGTTCCCATCATGGATACCACTTTCGTAACCTTTGCCCGGCTTGCCCGCGGGCAGTCGCCTTTTGTTGGCGGCAAAGATCACCTCACTCACCAGCTTGTCCGGATCGGGGTCGCCGAGCAGATGGTTCCCGTTACCCTTGGCCTCGTGTCGCTCGTTTCGGGCTTACTCGCTTTTTTCGCCTACCGCCTCATCCCGGAATGGACAACTGTACACACCGCCCTGTTCGCCATGTACCCGGTAGCAGTTTTTTTGTTCTTTACCTTGCTCTACCGGCGTGGCGCCGCTATCGCCACCATGCGTGAGCAAGCAGCAAAAGTTGCTGTACCAGCACCGGTGGAAGCGACCCTGGAAAGGGTAGCCACTCCTTCCTAACCTTCACCCACCAAACCATTCGTTTGTGTGTGGAATAGCATTCCTGATAGATCGGCGGGGGCAACTCCCCGCCGATTCTTTTAAGGCCATGATGACGCGCATCCGCCACCGCGGACCGCATGGCACCCGGCAACTGAATTGGGAATTTGGCCAGGGACAAGCCTGGCTGGGCCACCACCGCCTCAGCATCCTCGACCCATCTCCCGCCAACAGCCAGCCCATGGCCAGCCCTGACGGGCGCTTTTTCCTGGCCTTCAACGGCGAAATTTATAATTACCGGAACCTCCGAAATCAGCTTGAGCAGCTGGGAATCCGCTTTCTCACACAGGGCGACACCGAGGTGCTCCTCCACTGGCTTCTCCGGCACGGAGCTAATGGCCTCACAGCCCTGGATGGCATGTTTGCCTTCGTGCTGGTGGACCTTCACACCCGCAGCGTCCTGATGGGCAGAGATCGCTTTGGCATCAAGCCTCTGTTTTACGCCGCTACCCCCCAGGCCTGGCTTGCCTGCTCAGAGATCAAGGGTATCCTGGCCAGCGGCCTCGTGGCGCGGGATCTCCGGCCCGATCAATTAGACCAATACCTCCGGTTTCGCCACGCAGAAAAGCCTGACACCCTGTTTCGGGACGTGTTTGAGCTGCCCGAAGGCTGTTATCTGCAATTAAATGGCTCAACCGGCGAATCCAAAGTCCAACCCTTTGCTCCACCAGCCAGACAGCCGGAAACGGAACCAGTTTCCCTTGACCGGGTTGAAAAGTTGCTCCTGGCGTCGGTGGAGGATCAGCTGCAGGCAGATGTGCCCGTGGGCCTGTTTTTGAGCGGCGGCGTTGACTCTACCTTGCTTCTGGCCATGGCAAAGGAAGTGGGTAACCAGCCTGTGCCAGCCTTTGTGATGAGCCTGGAAGGAGAGCCAACTACCTATGGTTCAGATGATTGGGTCTTTGCGAGAAAAGCAGCAAAGCAGTTTGGGGCCGAGCTGACAGAAGTAGTCGTTCGCCAGGAAATGCTCGCCGAACTGGACCGTTACGTTGCTGCACTTGACCAGCCCATTGCTGATGGCGCGGGCTTGTTGACCTTTTTGCTGAGCGAAGTGGCTGTAAAACAGGTCGGGGCCGTTCTCAGCGGTGCAGGAGCCGACGAATGGTTTGCGGGCTATCACCGGCATTGGGCGTTTGAGCGCTATTTGCTGCATCGCCCCTGGCTCCGGCTCGTTCAGCCATTGATCAAAAAAATCGCGGGGCGCCTGCCAGACGGCCCTGCACGCCCTTTCAGAAAAGAAATTCGCCTGCTTCGCAAGTTTTCGGCCTCTCTCCAAACAAGCCCCGAGGCGACCTTTCACCAGTTTCGGAGCCTTGCATTTGACAGAATAGCCCCCAGCCAGCAATGGCCCGGCGAAGCAAAAAGCGGGCTCGATAGTGCTTTGTGGCAGGACCGCCACCACTATCTCATTTCGGATGTGCTGGCGGTGAGTGACCAGGCGAGCATGGCCCATGGCCTGGAGCTTCGGGTGCCGTATCTGAACGTTGGCTTGGCAAACGAACTTGAAGCGATTTCTGGGCATGAGCTCCTCCGGCATGGGAGAAAATGGGTACTCCGTCGCTTGCTGGAGCAACGTGGCGGCCAGATCTACACCCAGCGAAAAAAGGAAGGCTTTGGCCTGCCAATAGGACCCTGGCTCCGAAATCAGGCGGGAAATACGTTGATTCAAAGCATCTTGCAGGCAAGCCACCCTTTGTTTGCCTGGATCAGTGAAACGGAAGTGAGGAGCATGATTCGCCTGCACCAGTCGGGGCAGCGCGATCTTGGCGCAGAATTATTAGCCCTGTTGATTTTATTTCGGTGGTATGATCAGATGATGGCCGAATGAAAATCCTGTATGTTCACCAATACTTCAAAACTCCGGCGGAGGGTGGGGCCATTCGTTCCTACCATCTGGCGAGGGCGATGGTGGCAGCGGGCCATGAGGTGAAGATGATCCGGGCGGTGAATGGCGCAGCTGCGGTGGAATGGATAGAAGGGATCGAGGTGTATTCCTTGCATGTTCCCTACCAAAATGAAATGGGCTCTGCTGCCCGAATAACGGCATTCGTTCGATTTCTTTGGCATGCCTGGCAGGTGATGCGCAGCCAGCAAGGCGTGACGCTGTGTTACCTTAGCTCCACTCCGCTCACTGTGGGTTTGCTGGGGTTATGGGCAAAGTGGCGGCGCAAATGGCCCTACGTGTTTGAAGTGAGAGACCTTTGGCCGGAGGCCCCCATTCAGATGGGCGCTGTGCCCTGGAAGCCTGTGCAGCAACTGCTTTACTGGCTGGAAAAGCGAATTTATCTGGGGGCAAATGCCATTGTGGCGTTGTCGCCGGGCATGGTGGCCGGGGTAAAAAAGGTGGCCCCTGGCTCAAAGGTTCACCTGGTTCCCAACATGGCAGACCTCGTGTTTTATTCTTCCCTGCCCGACAAATCAGAGGCTGAGGAGATGTTGGGGTGGCCACCACGGTTTCGGTTGCTGTATGCCGGGACCATCGGGCGGGCCAATCAGCTGGAGCCCATGGTAAGAATTGCGAAAGCTTTTCCGGAGCAGAAAGCGGAGCTCGTGCTGGTGGGCGACGGTGCGGAAAAAGCCCGCCTGGAAAGCCTGACTGCGGGTTGGCCGCAGGTGAGATGGATGCAACCTGTCAGCAAGGACAAGATCCGGCTGTTTCACGCGGCGAGCGATGGCGTGCTGGTGTCGTTTGGGCCGCAGCCCGTGCTGGAAACCACGAGTCCGAATAAGCTGTTTGACGGGTTGGCAGCCGAAAAAATGGTGGTTGTGAATGTGAATGGGTGGCTGCGGGATATGGTGGAGAAAAGCGGTTGTGGAATCTTTGTGAATCCGGATCACCCCACCGGGGCGGTTGACAAGTTGCGACCTTACTGGGAAGAACCTGAGAAGCTGGCAGGGGCCCAGGCTGCTGCGCGGCAGCTGGCAGAGGAGCGGTTTTCGGTGGAGGCCCTTGGTGCCAGGGTGGTAAAAGTGGTGGAAGAGGTTGGGAATGGCCGGTGAGAGGCTTTCTATTTGTCAAACTCTTTTTGCAATTTCGGGTATGGACCGGTTGGCTTTGTCGAAGTTGGTAGCCGGGGGCGAGGGCCCTACGCTGGAGTTTAAGCGAAAAGTGCGGCATCCCGAGCGAATTGCGCGGGAGTTTGTGGCATTTGCCAACACAGAAGGTGGAATTGTGCTGATCGGGGTGGATGATGACGGGACGATTTACGGATGCAAGGATGCTGCCGGGGAGGCCTACGAACTGGAAACCTGGATCCGGGCGAACGTGACCCCGAGCCTGGTGTTTGAACGCCGGGAAGTGTCGATCACTGCTCAGCGGGCGGTGCTGATCTATCGGATTCCGCAAGGAGAGGCAAAGCCATACCGGGTTCCGGTGATGGAGGAAGGAGGCGAACCGCGACGCCTGGTGTATGTTCGAAAGGCAGACATGAGCATCAAGGCCAGCAGGGAAATGGTGCAATTGCTGCGAATGGGCAAGCGCGACCGCGGAGTAAACATTGCCTTTGGCGAACTGGAAAAGGCCCTGCTGCTTCACCTGGAAAATCATCCGGATATTACCCTTGATTCGGCGCAACGCCTCCTTCAGCTCAACAAGCGGCGCACCTCAGGGCTGCTCATTGCCCTTACCCAGGCAGGCTTGCTCCAATTGCAGCCCAGCGACAAGGGCGACCGCTTTTCCCTGCGGCCCGGAGCATTTGAATGAAAGAATTCCGGCAGAAAGAACCGACGGCAGGCAATGGAAGGTACTTCCGCACCGTTTTTTCATTGATCAGGAAGGATTTTTCCATTTTCCACTTATTCCACGGCACCTGCCCTTGCCCTCCGATGAAGGGTTGCTTATATTAGGACTTGATCATCAGGGGGAAACATTCATCTGTATGAGCCATTTCCCCTGGTCTGCGGCCTGTATCGTCGATTTTCCCTTCGTTCCTTCGTACCCATTTTGTTTGAATTTCACCACAGCATTGAAAGAGGTGTAGTCACTTCGGGAGATGGGATTTCTCCTGTTAGGTGCGCAAAGCAAGCCACTTGCCTCAGCGCAGATTGAAGCGTACTTTTATCACACCTATTCTGTTGTTTTGCTTGCCTGAATACCACCACTCCACATGATTCGAGCCAGACAGTTTCTTTTGCTTTTTGTGTTGTTGTTCGGCGGGTCGGCGATGCTTCGTGCCCAGCTCACGCTGTCCGATACTTTGTCGAAGACCGAGATGCTTCAAACGTTGTTCGGCAACGGCGTGTACATCAGCAACCTCACCTACACTTTTTGTGACACCACCAACGCCATGCGGGAGTTCGACGCAACGAACACCAACTTGGGGCTTGGCAGAGGGGTGCTCTTGTCAACGGGTGAGGCTATGGATGCGGCCAACCCAGGAGGGCTTGCCTCGTGCAATGTTACAGGAAGTACCAACCTTGGCAGGCCCGGCTATTCGCCCCTCAATGCCCTTCTGCCGCCCGGCTTCACCACCAACGATGCCTGCCGCATTTCCTTCAACATCACCCCGCTCTGCGACACCATTGCCATTAAATACGTGTTCGCCTCGGAGGAATATCCCTTCTATGTTAACTCCTCCTTCAACGATGTGTTTGCCTTCTGGATCAGCGGGCCTGGCTATGGGGCTGTGCCGGGTACCAATATTTCCGTTATTCCCGGCACCACAACGCCGGTTACGATCAATAACATCAACAATGGCCAGGGGCCTAACTGCGTGCCCAGCACGGGCCCTTGTACCAACTGCGCCTACTACGTTGATAACCAGGCAGGTACCACTGTCGCCTACAACGCCTGGACCACGCCCCTGCTGGCCGAGGCAGTTGTGATTCCCTGCTCCACCTACACCATCACCATTGCCATCGCGGATGCCGGTGACTTTATCCTCGACTCAGGGGTATTTTTGGAAGCTGGCGGAATTGGTTGTACCTCACCCTCCCTCCAGCTGGCTGCCACCAACTCCACTGTGCTGGGCTCTAACATCGCCGTGGAAGGTTGCGTGAACTACGGTCAGTTTACCTTTAGCCTTCCATACCCACTCACCGACACTACCGTATTTCGCTACCAAATCTCTGGAACGGCAACTCCCGGCATCGACTATGTGCCTTTTCCCGACAGCATTGTGATGCCAGCCGGGCAAACAACCATCACGGTTCCTGTTTATATCTATGAGGATTCCATCTCTGAAGGCTCCGAATTCATTCAGATTTACTACGTCGATTCGGCCCTGTGCGGAACCTTTGTTTACCAGGACACTGCCATCATGGAAATTCTGGACAAACCATCCATGCCAGACGTACACGACCTTTCCCTTTGCCCTGGCGAGACAAAACAAATCCCTTTAAGCGGCGTGTCCAGTCCGGGAATGACCTTCCAGTGGACACCAGGTCAGGGTCTTTCCAGCAACAACAACGCCTTTACGTTTGTTACCCTTCCCAACGCCACCACGAACTCAGTAACCAGGCAATACATTCTCACAACCATAGATTTACAAGGATATTGCATTAACAACGACACCATCATTGCTACTGTTCACCCAAGAATAGACACTGATTTTCAGGCAGATACAGTTTGCTTTGGGGTGAATACCACTTTCCAGGACCTCACTGTTACCGACAGTATTGCCTCCCACCGCTGGGTGTTTGGAGATGGATCTTTGAGCCCCGATGCAGGGCCTGTTCACCTTTACGCCAATCCAGGGTTGTTCCAGGTGAAATTGGTTACCGAAAACATTCACGGTTGCCGCGATTCGCTGATCAAGCCGGTGCTGGTGGACTCCCTGCCAGTAGCCAGTTTTACGGCCAACCCTGCCTGCGACGGCGCACCGGTGTTTTTCCAGAACGATGTTCGCCCACAAACCACTTATGCCTGGCGGTTTGGCGACGGCACTACCTCTGCTGCTGGTAGCCCCAACCACGTGTATCCCGGGCCGGGAAGCTATATCGTAACCATGGTTGCCACCACAGCTGCGGGGTGCCAGGACAGCCTGAGCCGTGAAGTCCAGGTATATGCAAATCCAGCAGCAGCGTTCAGTTTTGTAGAAAATTGTGATGGTCAGGCCATTAGCTTTGCCCAGCAGGCCACTACCGGCACAGGCCAGAACCTTACCTATACCTGGCAACTCGGCGACGGCTCCACCAGTTCCCAAGCCGACCCAAGCCATCTGTATGGCACCTTTGGCATCAAGCAGGTGCGACTCACCGTGACCGACGAATTCGGGTGCACCAGCAACCTGCTCCAGGAAGTGGAAGTTTTCCCGCTGCCCATTGCAGACTTTCAGGCAGATCCACTCTGTGAACAAACTCGCCTGACTCCGGTCAATCTCAGCACCGTTGCCGCCGGCAAAGACATTGTTGGGTATTTCTGGGATTTTGGATACGACAGCCAGACAAGCACCTTCCTGGAGGCAAATGTTTCCTACAACGAGGAAGGCACCTACACCATTTTCCTGCGGGTAGAAACGGAAAATGGCTGCCGTGACTCCGTTTCCAAGACTGTCGACATTTACCCGAATCCCTGGGCTAAATTCGCTTCTCCCTCCGTGTGTGTATCGGATGAAGCCGTCGTATTCAACTTTTCCGAAATCCCCAATCCCATTTTCAGCGATGTGCTCACGGCCGCCCAGTGGTCATGGGGCGACGGCACCGAAACTGAGGGAGACACAAGCTCTCACCGCTATCAGGCATTTGGCACCTACCCTGTGACGTTGCGGGTGGTAACCGACAAAGGTTGTGAGGCTTCGTTTACCCGCGACCTCCAGATTTACCCCTTGCCACAGGATCCAGCCATTGTTTCAGACACGGTTTGCTTCGGCGACCCAGCCTTCCTGATGGCAATGGCCCCCTCGAGTGTGACGGTGAACTGGTATTACCAGGTAACGGATCCGGCACCCTTCCAGCAGGGCTACAGCTATGTTACCCCGCCGAATACCTTCCCGGGCACCTACTTTGTGGAACCAGTTTCGGAGTTTGGCTGTATCGGCGCGCGCGTTCCGGTTTCGGTGGAGATTTTTGACGAAGAAAATGGCCGGATCGAAGCGAGTGCCCTCGTGGTGGAGATTCCGGCGGCGGTGGTCAACTTCAGTATTTCCGGAAGCCTGCGACCTGTTTCGTACCAGTGGCGATTTGGCGACGGAAATGGCTCCACCTCGGCAGAGCCAGCACATGAGTACCAGTTTCCGGGTATTTATGAGGTGGAGGTAAAAGTGATTGATGCCAATGGCTGTGAGTTCACCTTCCGGGAATATGTGGAAGTGAAGGAACTGGTCACGATCCACGTGCCGTCGGCATTCACGCCGAACGGAGACGGGTTCAACGACGAATTGTACCTGGGCTGGAACCTCGTTCACAGCCTGCAGTTCAAGCTCTACAACCGCTGGGGGCAGGTCGTTTATGAAACCAACGATCCTGATTTCCGCTGGAACGGTATTGACCCGAACGGCAGCCCCGTTCCGGAGGGAGTGTATGTCTTTTTTGTCCGTGCGGTCGATTTCCAGGGCCGCCCGATTGAGAAGAGCGGAACCATGACGATTCTGCGCTAGCAAGCGATCCAACAATTAGCCCCCACCGGCCTTGAAGACAAGGTTGGTGGGGGCTACTTTGTTGGAGAAAGCGGGGAGAATTAGCCTACAGAATAGCCGGAAAAGGCCCTGTACTGCGGCGGCTGAAATCCAACCACAATATCGGAAGCAGGTACGCCACGGTCAGTAAGCTCGCGACCCACATCCAGGTCTGTATTATTTGCCCGGATCCAGATTTTGCCCCCCTCAAGGTCGAAATGCATAATAACCTGGTGGAGAAAGGCCTCATGCTCATCCCAGCCTATTCGAATGAGAACATAGTGATGGCTTTCAGTATCAGAGATTACCTGATAGCGTACATCTCTGATTCCCAGGGGAAGGTAGGTAGCATATTCGTTCAGCAGATCCAGGATCGCACGTTGATAGAGAGTCAGATGGTCCATTGAACAATCGTTTGAGTGGTGGGATGAAAGATAATCAATGGTACTTGATACGTTTCCAATGAAGCTCTGATAGCCTCATTTTCCAAAAAGCGGGCTACCGTGAAAGGAACAGCTAAATACAACCGACGATCTGGCTCCCTCAGTTGTAAACCAACACGATAATTAAGAAACTGACCCAAGGCAGAATGAAATTGATGAGAAAACGATAACCCAATAAAGCTCTTGATCTCCACAGCAATTTTTTCGCCTTCTCTTTCGGCCCCAACAATTCCTTCAGCTCCGAGATCAATCTGATAGTTGACATCATCGAATGGAAGAATCAATGGATCATGAGTGATCATCCAGCCTTCCTTTGTGAGTGCTGCCACTACTTCCTGATGGAAAATGTCTCGTGCCATGGCTTTGATTTATTCTCAATGTACTACAAATCACCAAGAATTCCCCTCCCACCCTTTCCTCCACTACCCATTTTGTCCCGGCAGAAAGCTGCTGCCAGCCAGCAGCAAATCCTGGGTTGTTTCCACTTCTGCTCCCTCCCAGCCCATCCAGGAAGCGAAAGCTTGCAACATTGCACGCGGGCTTTGCTCCTGTTCATACTGGTGGCGCAGGGAAATGCTGCCCGCCGATTTTGACAGCTTGGCACCCTCCGCATCCAATTTGAGCGGATGGTGCCAGTAGCGGGCCGATCGGAACAGGTCGCCGCCCAGCCCCGGTTCCAGCCATCGCTGAAAGGCCGTGGAATCCAGCAAATCTGCCCCACGCACCACCAGGGTGGTTCCATACAGTCTGTCATCCACAAGCGAACTCAGCTGATAGGCAGGCCAGCCATCCTTTTTCCGAAGCACCGCATCCCGGAGCGTGGGACCCGGCACCTGCAGCACCTCTCCCATGCCTTCATCTGTCCAGGCTTCCTGCCAGGGCCAGGGCGTTTTCACTCGCCAGGCGAGGTCTGCGTTGCTCCATGACAAGCCCTTTTGGCGGCAGGTTCCCGGGTAGGAGCCGTCGCCCGGCAAAGCAGCAATGTCTTTTCTGGAGCATTCGCAGGGGAACAGCCAGCCCTGAGACTTCAGTTGCAGCAGGGCCGCGTCGTAGGCTTCCCGGCGAAGACGCTGCCGGAAATCCCGCTGATGGGCCTCCACCGAAAACGGTCCGTCATCCCAGTCGAGTCCCAGCCAGTCAAGCGAGCGAAAAATATCATCAAGATAGACCTGCCGGACCCGATCCTCGTCCATGTCATCGATGCGAAGCCGGATCCTGCCACCCGCCCGGCGGGCCAGCAGCCAGGTCAGCAGGAAGTTGAAGGCATTCCCCTGATGCAGAAACCCACTTGGCGTGGGCGCAAACCGTGTGACGACGGGGTTGTTCATCAGGACCTGGCACAGAGTGGAGCAGAACGAAGCATTCGGCGAATTTATCTACAACTCCACCCGTTCCGGAGCGAGCTGCTCTTGCTGAAAAGGAACGCTGCCCAGCAAGATCTCCAGGGCTTCAATCCGTGCTTCAGTTTTGCGATCTGCCTGGATCACATGCCAGGGGGCGTAGCTGGTGTTTGTTTGCTCAAACATCGCCTTTTTATAGTGGGTGTACTGGTCCCAGAGTTCCTGGGCGCGGAGGTCCACCGGGCTCATTTTCCACTTTTTCAGCGGGGTTTTCCTGATATCGGCAAAACGGCGCAGCTGTTCCTCTTTTGAGATGGAGAAATACAGTTTGATGAGGTAAGTGCCCGATTCAATGAGCATTCGCTCGAAATCGTTTACCTGCCTCATGAAAACCCGGTATTCTTCGTCGCTGCAAAAACCATTCACGGGCTCCACCACGGCACGATTGTACCAGCTGCGGTCAAAAAACACCATTTCACCGGGCTTCGGCAGGCGCAGCACATAGCGCTGGAAATACCACTGCCCCTGCTCGTCGGGGGTGGGTTTGGGCAAAGCCACAATACGATAATGCCGGGGATTGATGTGGGCTGTGATACGCCGGATCGCGCCGCCCTTTCCGGCGGCGTCGCGGCCCTCAAACAGCACCACCACCTTGTGCCCGCCCTGGATCGCCCAGTGCTGCAGTTTGACCATCTCCGCCTGCAGGTCCCTGATTTTCAGCTCATAGCGAGCCAGCCGCAGGGCTTTCGCCACATCGACTTTTTCTTCGGCGAACAATTGTTTCAGCCCGATTTTGGAATTGAGCACCAGGAGGTCGTCCTCGCTCAGGTTGAGGTGTTGATGGCTCATGAGTCGATTCTTTCGTAGGCCCGGTAATAGCGCTGAACGACGTCCGGGTCTGGGAGCAAACTGATTCCAGCCTGGGATTTACGCGGATATTCGAAGCGGGACAGCACATATCGGATGCTTTCGAGGCGCGCCACCCGCTTGTCGTTCGTTTTGACCACAATCCACGGTGAAAAAGAACTGTGGGTCCTGCCAAACATTTGCTCCTTGTAGTAGGTGTATTTTTCCCAAAGCTCCTGCCCCAGCGCGTCCACTTCGCTGAATTTCCAGGCTTTGAGCGGATTTTGCCGCCGGGCCTCGAAACGTCGCATTTGCTCTTCCTTAGAAATGGAGAACCAAAATTTGATTAGCACCACGCCATCTTCATAGAGCATGTGCTCAAATTCCTGCACCTGAATCATGAACTGCTCATACTGGGCCTTGGTGCAAAAGCCCATCACGGGCTCCACCACAGCGCGGTTGTACCAGCTCCGGTCAAAAAAAACGATCTCGCCGGGGTTGGGCAGCTCCTTGATGTAGCGCCGGAAATACCACTGGCCGCGTTCCACTTCTGTGGGTTTGGTGAGGGCCACCACGCCCATGCTGCGCGGGTTGAGGTGCTCGGTAAAGCGTTTGATCGTTCCGCCTTTCCCGGCGGCATCGCGGCCTTCAAAAATCACTGCCACGCGCATTTTTTTCTGGCTCACCCAGTTTTGCAGGCGCACCAGCTCCGTTTGGAGCATGCGAAGCTCCTCCTCATAGCGGGCATTTCGGAGGTATTTTTTAACCGGAATTTTCTTTTCCTCTGCAATTTTTTGCAGGTCGGCCCGGGTTCTGAGGGAGCGAAAATCTTCTTCAGTAAACATAGGATCGGAAAATCGAACGACGAACAATCGCTGTTGCCGCGCACTCGGCGTGAATGAAATTACTCAACAATTGTTCGATCCGGCAACTGATTGAAAAAATAATCTGCTCAGGCCCCGCTGCCCAGCTCTTTGCGGGCTTCTTTCCGGATGGCCGCCAGGATGGCCGCCGTTTCCACGGGTACGAGCTTCCCTTCGATCACGAAGCTGCTGGTGCGCCCGCTGATGTGGCGAAACAGCCATTGCACCACGATATCGAGGGAGTCGGTGGGGCCAAAAGCCAGAAACACCTTGATATTGTCCCGAAACCCGGTGGACACCCTCGGCAGATAATTGTCGCGCGACACCAGCCTGGCCCCGGTTCCGGGAATGTGGACATGGTCGTTTTCATAGATCAGGGCGCTGGAAAACAGCTGAAACTTGAGCGTGTTGTCCTGGGTCATGATGTCGAGGGCCATGCCGTCGGAGGCGTAGCGCACTTCTTCGGTGGTTTCGCCCGCCATCGCCTGAAAGTGCTGCCGCACCCTGGCCGCGAGTTTTTCCAGCTCCTGGAAGCGCTCTTTGGCCATCTCTGTCACGCTGTCGTCGTTGAGATGGGCAAAATGATCGGGGTGAAATTTTTTCCGGGCCGCCTTGAGGGCCTCGCCAAAACCTGCTTCCGTGAGCTGGCTCAGGTCGCTGCCCAGCCATTGCCGGATCTTGTCCAGGTCCTGTGTGGTGAGTGTGTCTGCCATGGTGCCAAGCTGGAAAAAAGTCTGCTTCGGGGCAAATGTTGCTGATCAACTTTTTGATGCCTGTTCGCTCACTCCTTCAGCCTCAGCACCTGCTGCCATTCGATTCGTCCGCCCGTTTCTATCCGCAAGGCATACAGCCCCGCAGGCACTTCGGGGTTCCACCATACCTCACCGGCTGCATTTGCCTGCAACGATTCTTTCGCAACCTCCCTGCCCAGTCCGTCTGTCAGGCATACTTCCACCCTTTTTCCTCTGCAGGCAGCACATCTCAGGGTGATTTCTCCGCTGCTTGGGTTGGGGGCTAATGCCCAGGCGGGGCCTTCTTTCTCCGCGGCGAGGCTGCCGGAAGGCCGCAGTTGCACATCATCGAGGTAGAGGCGCTGGCCGTTTCTGCCGAAGGTGCTCAGGCGAATGCGGAGGTGGGTGGAGGCGGCAAACGGAACCAGATCGAGCCGGATCTCCTGCCAGTCTGCCGGGCCGGGCACAAAGGGCGCGCTGCCTGCAAATCCCGGCACTGTTGCCAGTCCGGCGCCAGCCCGGGTCCAGAGGGTTTGCCAGGGGGCTCCGCAGGCGTCCGACACGGCGATTTGCAGCTCGTCGGCATCGCCAAAGCTGCTGTTTCTCGCCTGGTAGGCAATCCAGAGGCTGAGCTCCCAACCCCTGCCCGACAGCTCAAGCGGCGGGCTGATCAGGTGATGCCACTGCCCGCAGGAGGAGGAGGAGCTGTCGTGCGGAAAGACCAGGCTGCCGCTTCCTTCCTTCGCCGCCGCCGGGCTGATCTCCCAGCTCCCGCTGCCTGCCGGGGCCTCCGTTTGCCAGCCCTGTGGCGGGAAAGCTCCCGGCTCAAAGCGCTCCTCCCAGTCTCCGGCCTGCACCGCTGCCGCACAGCGCACCGCATCGGGCCAGATCAGCGTATCGGAGCCCCATTCATTCGCCACCACCAGCCTCACCTCGTAGCTCCCCGGCAGCGGGTAGGTGACAACAGGGCTCTCCTGGTTCGACTGGGCGGGAATGCCCCCCGGAAAATGCCAGCTCCACTGGTCGGGACAGCCTTCGCTGGCGTCGGCGAAGGTAAGACTCTCCCCGATGCAGGCCACGCCCGCAGAGCGGGTAGCTCCGGCCTCCGGCCTTCGCGGCACAGACCCGATCGTGCAGCCTGCGGCCAGCACATTTACTGGATCCACCAGAGAAGCCCGGGCCCCCGACAGGAAAAAGTGCATCCGCGCGGCCTGTCCTGCCGTGAAATGGTTCATGCAGGCGTCGTCGGTGGTGTTGAGGTAATTGTGCAGCGGGTCGGGGCCGTCGCAGGGCTGGTCGGGGCAGGTGTTGGGCGCAATGCCGGGGCAGCCGGAGGCAGGCTCAAGCTGGGCAGGGGTGTCGCAGACCCGGTCGCCGGCACTCAGGCAGGTGGATTCGCCGGAACCGGCGCAGGTGCCCTCGCTCTCAAAGGGATGATACAGCCCGAGAAAATGCCCGGCTTCATGGGTGAGGGTGCGGCCTTTGTCAAACGGCGGCTGGGCGCTGCCCCCTCTGCTCACCACCCCGGCCCTCACCACGATGCCCTGAGGCAGTTCGTTGGGAAAGGTCGGGAAGGAGGCATAGCCGAGCAAGGATTGCTGGTTGTCGTCGGTGATGGACTCCACCACCCAGATGTTGAGGTATCGCTGGTCGTCCCAGGCGATGAACTGCTTGAGCTGGGCTTCCTGTGCGCGGGTGTGCACAGCCAGGGGCGACTGCTGGCGGGTGATACCGGTGCTGGCCTGGCCCTGAGGGTCGAGGGTGGCGAGGCAAAACTGGATGCGGGTATCCGTTCCGGGGCCGTAGCCTGGGCTGCCGGGGATTCGCCGGAAATCCTCGTTCATTACCGCGATCTGGCTGAGGAGCTGCGCATCGCTGAGGTTGCCCGCCGGAGACTGGTACACCACGTGAAACACGACGGGGATTGTCCACACCTCGCAGGCGGCCCTTGTTGCGGGAGCGGGCCGGAGGAGCCAGGCTTCCCAGGCTGTTTGTTCGGCTGCGAGGCGGGCGGCCTGGCGCGGGTCGCCGGGCGACTGGCTGGCGAGCCAGGCATCAAAGCCGCAGCGAAGCTGGGCATTCAGGCCGGCGGGAAGCAGGCAGGCCAGCAGCAGGAGCCGCAGCCTCACTGGAGGCGCCATACCGTGCCGTCGGCATATTCGAAGCCAACAACACCCAGCGCGAAGGAGAAATAGAAGGCTTCCAGCACGTTGGGATCGTCGAAAAAGGGCGGCACCCTGGTGGACACTTTGAGGACCTGGGTGTACTGGCGGCCATTGAGCTCAACGGTGTCGGTGAGGGCGGCCTGCACCACGTTGGGGATGGAGGCGGAGATATCATCGCCATTGAGGGCCACCTGCAGCACTTCAGTGATGGAATCGGAGGGCTCGGTGGGGGCGTGGCGGGAGAAGTCTTTGGAGAGGAGGAATTCGAAGACAGTCTGCTGGTTGTCGTCGGCGAACTGGAGGTAATAGTATTCGGAGAGGAAGGTTTCACAGCAGAGGCCGCAGCGGCGCTCGATTTCGCAGTCGTAGCTGCCTTCCTGCATCTGGCGGACGGGCTGGAAGTAGCGGAGGTTGCGGAGGTTGCCCTGGGTGGAGACGAAGGTTTGGGTGGGCAGGCCGCTGAAGGCCATGCGTTGCACAGCCGGGGTGGAGAGGTAAAACTCGCCGCGATTGGGCTTTTCGCAGGGGGGGCAGCAGGCGGAGAGGAGGCCGAGGGCGAGCACCGCCAGGAGCAGCGGGCGTGGCAGGGCGAAGGAGAGTGCGTTTGTCATAAGGGTAGCGGAAGCGGCCATGCAGGCCGGAAACGATCCTGCAAGGTACAGCGATTTGCGGCGATGAGGCAAGGAGAGAACGAGAAAAGGGGAGAGGGGGTGGGTTGTGTTGTGACATTGCTATGTGAACATTGAGGGGCAATACCTTTCTCTCCCAGGAAAATGTTCAGCAGGTGGGAGAGTTACTCTGATTTGGGCGGATGAACGCCAAACTGGCTTAGTGCCTTACGCAGGTTCACTGCTTCCTCCCGGTTGGTTTTTAGCGAATATACAGTTGCACGCCCTTTGGGACTGATGCCGATCATGGAAGATTCATCCTCATTCCACATGAAATGATCAGTCCATCTGTCGTTTCTGGGATGAAACAGCTCTGTTTCCGCTTGGTTGAGCGGGTCGAACCCAGTGCGTTTGTTGTATTTACAGTTGTTACAATGCTGGCAGGCCAGCGCCAGGTTTGAAAGTTCATTTGTCCCACCTTCTGAGAGGGGAAGAATATGATCTACGGAAAAGGGGTGAAAGGCAAAATCTCCAATTGCCAGGCAGTATTCACACAGGTTTCTGGCTCGCTTCCGAACCAGATTTTTGGTTTCCTGACTGAGATATGCTTTTGCCACTATGCAGGAGGATGGATGCCCAAATCCTGGGTAAGTTGAGGAAGGGAGATGCCCCGAAGTTGCGAGAGCTCTCCCAAGACCTGAATGCGCCTGAGCCGAACCTGCTCCTCTTCTCTGATCAACTGCTCCAGTCTGCTCAGTTCGGAATCTGAGATGCTGGTCGCGTCTCTCTTTGTTTTGAGCGCGGTAAACTCCTGCCAGTGCTGCTCGGAAAGCACGCAATCTTCGTTCAGGTTTTGTAAAAGTCGCGCCTCCCGGGCTTTTATGTCTTTGGCCCTTCTTTGGGTAATCAGTGCAGAAATTTCATGGAGAAATGACTCCAGTTGGCTCGTTTTCAACTGGGCTAATAGTTGCTGGAGGTCTATTTCTGTCTGAACCTGCACTTTTGCCATGACAATCGCTTTTCTCAAAAATACGAAACAAACTTGAGAATTATTCATTGATCGAAGACCTTCTCTGGTTCGGGCCGGAATGATAACCCGCATAGTCTTTATGGCTGCATCCGGAAGCTGAATGCTGGTCGCCCTCCAAAATAATCTCCAGCAAACTGGAGCGAAATTCAGTTGTCGCAAATTTTGCAACAACTGTCCCTGACGGCCAAATCTACCAGGTAGAATACTACAACCCCTACGCCAACCTCTCCGTCGGCTATCGGGTCAAATCTCAGCGGGGCACCAATTTCAGGATTTGGGACTACCCCGCTGCCACCTTCGTATTTGGACTCTGTTCAAACCTGGCTTGTCTTTTTTTAAAAAGAAAACGTATCTTCTCAAACAAATACGTTTATGTCACTTACGATTCAATTGCCTTCATCTCTTGAGCAACGAATCCGCGAAAACGCCTCGCGGCAAGGCATTTCATTGGAAAATCTGGTCGCTCAAATTCTGGCTTCCGGCATCGACAGGCTCGATTCAGACGAAGAAGAGAAAATAAGAGAAGCAGAACTTCTGCAACGGATCCGGCTTACCGTGGTGCCTGAAGAAGAATTAGGCGAATACTACCGGCTGTCCGTGCTTCGCCAGGCAGAACAATTGCAGGAGCAGGAATATGAGCGACTCATGAGCCTCACCCACCGCGTAGAAGCCATTCATGCTGAACGACTGAAGTATGTAGCTGAATTGGCTCAGTTGCGTGGTGTCCATTTCCGGCAAACCATGTCTGATCTGGGACTCATTCAGGTTGAGTCATGAAACAAAGCATTCGGGATCTGGTCCGAGCCCGCGCTGGTGATTGCTGTGAATCATATCCGAAGCACCCACCCCATCAGCCAAACCACGAACCCCCTTTTTCAGTCGCCCTTTTTGCCCAATAATGGGGAAGATTGCAGGCTGCTACCGAAATAGCTTCCCTTATCCGCTCAACAAACCCAAAATTTTCCCTACCTTCCCTCTTCCAAAAGATGTTGCTATCTATTTATTTTGATACGTGAACAGTCGGCTTGACCTCGAATTCCTCGAAACTTCCACCGAAGTGCTGCGCGCACTGGCGCATCCTATCCGTCTGGCCATCATCGACATGCTCAAAGGCGGCCAGAAACTCACCGTCACAGAAATCCACGAGGGCCTCGGCATCGAGCAGGCGGTGGCTTCGCATCATTTGCGCATCCTCAAAGACAAAGACGTTGTGACCGCCAAGCGCAAGGGCAAAAACACCTTCTACGCCATCCGCCACCCGGGTTTCAACGACATGGTCGCCTCCCTCGAAATCCTGATCTGAGCCACCGGCCAACCTCCCGCCCTGCCCAGCCGTTTGCATCCCAGTTCCCCGCTCCCCAATCCCTTTCCTCCATGATCAGATCTTCCATCAAATACCTCGACCCGGTGGTGGTTTCGAAGTTGAAAAACATCGAAGTCAAGGCCAAGCTCATCGTGGAAGGGTTCATCACAGGGATGCACAAGAGCCCCTACCACGGGTTTTCAGTCGAATTTGCCGAACACCGCTCCTACAATGTGGGGGAACCGCTTAAAAACATCGACTGGAAGGTGTATGGGAAAACGGATAAGCTCTACTCCAAGCGCTACGAAGAGGAAACCAACCTCCGCTGCCAGGTGGTGCTCGACATCAGCGACTCGATGCGCTACCCCGCCGAGGGCGTTTCCAAGCTCGAATACGGCGCTTACCTCGCAGCAGCCCTCCAGTACCTGATGATGGGTCAGCGCGACGCCGCCGGGCTCACCCTCTTCGATTCCGACATTCGCTTTTACGCTCCGCCCAAGTCGCGCTACTCCTGGCTGGTGCCCATGTACCAGGAACTCGAAAAAGTGGTGGCCGACAAGGAGCGCTTCACCCACCAGACAGCAGCAGCCAGGGTGCTGCACCAGGTGGCCAAAAAGTTCCACCGACGCTCCATGGTGGTGCTGATCACCGATTTGTTCAACCCCGGCGAATCCACCGACGAACTGTTCCAGGCCCTCAAGCACCTTCGCCACGAAAAACATGAAGTGCTTGTCTTCCATTTGCTTGACCGCAAAACAGAAGATCAGTTTGATTTCCCCAACCGCCCAGTCATTCTCAAAGATTTGGAAAGCGGAGAGCAACTCGAAGTAATGCCCCATGAAGTCAGAGAGGCATACCGCAACAGCATGAGCGCCTACCTCAAACGGTTCAAGCAGCGGTGTTTTGAGTTTTCGATTGATTTTGTGGAGGTGGATGTCGCGCAATCGTATGAAAAAGCCCTGACAGATTATTTGGTAAAGCGCCGAAAGGTGAAGTAATACGAATTCCCCCTGCTTCTGAAGGCTGTAATTCAGTCCGTTGACCCGTCTGTTGAATGACCGGAGTGATCATTACGATGCCGAATTAATTATTTGCCCGTTCATGTAAGGATTTTGGCAACTCGGGTAACCCACCTCGGAGGGATAAAGAGGTGTGGGTAACTTCCCTTACATTTTACTCATCCTCCTGTTCCATGGAAAAACATCTACGCACAGCCTCCCTGCTGTTGCTCAGTCTTCTGACCCTTGGCTCCGTTTATTCCCAGTCATGGTCCTCTCTGAGTGATGCAGGAATTGCACGATGGTTGCCTCACGGCTTTGTTCACAACGACAAATTTTACGTCCTCAGCGGCTTTGTCAAGCATGAAGTCATTGTGCCTTCTTTCGAAGTGTACGACTTCGCCACCGACACATGGGCACCGCTCAAGCCGATGCCCGTTTCCCGCTACCAGACCGACACCACCGAAGCTGGCGTAACCCACAATGGTTCCGTCCTCCTTCACGATACCATCTGGGTAGTGGGCGGCCGTGCCGGAACCCACCCCGGTCCTGTGACCGAGGAAGTGTGGCTCTACGACATCAGCGACAGCCTCTGGTTTCCCGGGCCCGACCTTCCCGACGGCCTTTCGGGTGGTTATGTGGTGAATGCCGGTCGCACCCTGCACTATGTCGGCGGCTTTTTCAACGCCTGCAACGGCCTTCAGGACAGCTATCACTTCACCCTCGATGTGGACGCCTGGATCGCCGACCCCGGTGTGACCTGGGAAAACAACCGCAAGCCCCTGCCAAGACCCCGCAGCCACGTGAGCGTGGCCCATATGGGTGGTAAAATTGTTGTGTTCGGTGGCGAGCACGGCCACGACTGGTGTGCCCCCGGCATCGTGGCGGGCGTGGACCTCGCTGAAGTGGACATCTACGACATCGAAACCGACACCTGGACACAGATGCCCGACCTGCCTTACCCACGGTCACACTCCGAAAGCATGACCTTCTCTATGGATGGCAAAATTTATCAGGTGGGCAGTGAAGTAAGCTCGACAATTTCCAAAACAACCCTCGTGTTTGACCCCGCCACCAACTTGTGGTCGGAAGAAACAAGCTGGGAACTCCCCACCACCATCATGGCACCGGCTGTAGCAGTCTGGCGCGACAGCCTCTACATTTCCCATGGCGGTTACCCTGGCAGGAACGACCCCAAGGCCTTTACCCAGTACAAAACAATCAGCCGGAACCCGCCCTACGAACTGGGCTGGAACCGCGACACAGTCGATTTTTGGGTGTATGAAGGATTGGGTGCCACCCAGAAAGTATTTGCCTGGGCAAAAGCCGGCCAACTCTTCGCGAATGTAACCCAAGTAGCGCCAGCAGCATGGCTGAACCTGCCTTCCACAGCCGAACTCGACATTGCCGGCAGAAAACTCCCCTTTACTGTCAACAGCACTGGCCTGGCTTCAGGCACCTATTTCGCAGAGGTTGTGCTCAGCGGAACCGGAGACGACCTCATTCACCCCGGCATGACGGTGAACTATTCCAATGACACCCTCGTGGTGCGCCTCACCGTAGGCCCTTCCCCCGACGGCGTGCTGTTGCTCAACCAGCCTGCTGTATGTGAGAAAGTGGAACTGGGCCAGTCGGTGTCTTTCCCTGTGGAAATGATCACCCCCGGCGATGTGGCCATCAGCCTCACAGGCAGCAACTTTGGCGACAGCCAGTTTGCCCTGAGCGGTGCCCTCCCCGGCAGCCTGCCCGCCCTCGGTCAGGACAGCCTCTGGATCACCTTCACACCCGCTGCGACCGGAACCTTCAACACCATGTTCACCCTCACCCACAACGGAAGCGGTGGCAGCAGCCTCGTGGACCTCACCTGCAGCGCCATCCCGGCCTGTGAAGTACCCGCCAACTGGATCGATACCACCCTGGGCAACCCCGGCATCAAGGGCAGCGCCTGCGTGACCGGCAGCACCTACCGCATCAGTGCCGGCGGAAGCAATATCTGGAGCAAAAACGACCAGGGCCGCTTCCTGTCAACCCCTGTGAGCGGAAACGGCGAAATGGTTCTAAAAATCAACTGGATGGACAATGCCCACGAAGACACCAAAATTGGCATTATGTTCCGCCAGAACCTCAACGACAATTCGCCGAACGCCTTCCTGTGCCTGAATCCGGAAAAGTCGGTGAAGCTGCAAACCCGCACTGCCGCCGGACAGAGCACCAACAAGGTCGAAAACCTCGGGCAGTATGCTCCCCACTGGCTGCGCCTGGTACGCACAGGCACCAGCTTTGCCGCCTACCACTCTGAAGATGGCATCACCTGGGCCCTTGTCATCGGTGGCGGCAACCCTGCTACCATCAGCATGACCGACACCATTTTTGCCGGGATCGCCTTTACAAGTCATGATTCCAACATCGAGGCAGCCGCAGAGGTTCAGTTCGTTTCGATGAATTTCACCCCCGTTACCTTCCCTGTCACCCTCAGCGGCTTCGATGCGAAAGTGGTAGGTGAATCGGTCCTTCTGAACTGGGAAGCTGCTTCGGAGGAAAACTTCTCCCACTACGAAGTGCAGCGCAAGTCGGTGCGGGGCAGCAGCTTTGAAACCGTCCGCATCGTGGCTGGCCAGTCGCTGAGCAGCTACCACGCCTGGGACCACGAGCCTCAGCCAGGAACGAACATCTATCGACTGGGCATGGTGGACGTGGACGGCCAGATGGAATACAGCGACCAGGTCGAAGTTGAAATTGAGCCCAAAGGGAATTTCACCGTACGCCAGTTGCCGCTGGAGCAAGCCCTTGAGATCAACTGGCAGGCTGCCAACGCGGCTGCACAGGTGAGGCTGCTCGACATCACCGGCCGCGAGGTTTCAGCACAAAGCAAGGCCTTCCAGCAGGGTGCTCTTCACTACCTGGCCCTGCCGGGATTGTCATCGGGCTACTTCCTGCTGGAGGTGAGCTGGGAAGGCAGAACAGAGCGCCGGGTGATTTCGGTAAACTAAATCAGGATCATTCAGCGGCGTAGGTGCCAAACTGGATGAGATAGCCGTTGAGGTCGCGAATGGCAAATTCGCGCATCCCATAGGAAAAAGTCTCGAGTGGGTATTCCACCGGGACTTTTTCTTTTAGCTTTTCCCACCAGGCATCCACATCGTCGGTGTAGAGGTAAAATGAGCCGGTAAACACCGGATTGGGATGCTTTTGCTGCGAAGCCCGGGTCACAAGCATGATCCTGACACCGTCGAGGACGAGGCTGGCCCAGCCCAGTTCGGGCAAATGATCTTGCAATTCGAAGCCAAGCACCTCCTGATACCATTGGACAGCCTGGCTCAGGTTTTTGGTTTCGAGCATGGGGTTCAGCTCGTTCAAAGTCATGGAAGGGTGGGCGTTGAAATGTGAGAAGAAGAGGAATGTTGCGGGGGCGCTACCAGCCTCAGGGCGAGGCCAATCAAAGCAACTCCCAGCACGATAGCGACAAGGGTGGGAACCCATCTGCGGGCCCATTGTTGGGAAGAACTGGGAACAAAAAAGCGTTCGGCGAGCCAGGCAGCGTCTTCGGGATCTACCTCATCCTGGCTGAGCTTGGGCTTGGGCCCTTCCATCTCGGCCATGAGCTCCCGAATCCTGGCTTCATAGGCAGGCAGGCTGCGCAGTTTCACGCCCCCGACAGCCAGCGATTCCAGCGGCGCGATTGTCACATAAAGCTGGTCGTTCAGGGCATAGGGAATCCCTTCCTCGTCGAGTCGGGCACATAACATGGCCAGATTGGCATCGTGAGGAAACAGATGCGTGGAGATTGTCACGACGTCGTTGTGGCGCATGGCGTCGATGTTTTGGGAAAACTACTAAAAAGACCGCAATTCGGAAGCGGGATTCTCTTTCGAGCCAGGATTTCCGGGTTAGATTCAATTTTGCTGACGACGAATGATTTAGCTATATTTTCCGGTGACACTCAACCTGTATCTGATATGAGAATCACCCTTACCCTGCTCTTCGCTTTTCTGGCCCATGGGCTGTCGGCGCAATACTACTTCGGTCCAACCTTTGAGCAAGAGTTGATCAACGAAGCGGGAGCCCGCAGGATGTCGTGGAATACCATGACTCCCTATGGCAATGATCTGCTCATCGGCGGGCAAAGCTCCGGCCCCGGAGGCCTGGGCATGTACCTGGCCCGCTACCAGAATGGCAGCACGCTGGTGTGGGACACTGTCTTCAGCGCCGGGCAGCCGGGCTCTGTCAATCACATCCTTCCTGGCGACTCTCTGGGCAACTGGTACGCAATCGGCGCGCAGTCGCTGGGGGGCTCCGGCGAGCTGGAAATCCGGATACAAAAGTTCAGCCCGGCCAATAAATTGCTTTGGTCAAGGTCTTACCGGGGCCCGGCCAATCAATTTGCCTATGCCACAGATGCCCGCCTCGAAGGCGGCTTTCTCTACCTCTGCGGCCAACAGCAGTCGGCAGGAGGAGGGGAAGAGTCCTTTGTCGCCAAATTTGACCTGAAGCTAACGCTGATCTGGCATAAAGCCTTTCAGCCTGGTGTTTCTACTTACTTTGGCAGCCTCATCGTGGATGGCAACGGGCAGATAACGGCGGTAGGATCGGCTGACTTTGCCGCTTCCTTCCTGGCAGTCCGCTTTGACCCAGGCGGCAACATCGTCTGGCAATATCCCTCCTCCTTAACCGGCAGCGGAACAGCCTACCTGGCCGATGCAGTTGCCGACGACCAGGGAAACGTTTATGCCATCGGAACAAGGGAAAGTGGGGTGTTTGAATCTGATATCGTGACCCTGAAGCTGGCCCCCACCGGCAATTTGGTTTGGGAACGGATTGTCAACAATCAGGATGAAAACGAAGGGCGCATCATCCAACTTGCACCCAACGGCCAGATTTGCAGTGCCGGAAACCTGAGCAATGGCGCACTCGCCTTTCTGACCCAATACGACACGGCGGGCAATGTGATGTGGACCAATTCCTTTCAGCTGGGTTTTCAGCCGCTTGTTTCAGAGCTGGTGATGGATCCTGCCGGAGGGGTGTTTGTGGGGGTGGAAGATGTTGATTCGGTGGGTGTGGTGAGAATAGAGGTGGACGGAAGTCCCGGAGCACGTGTTTCTTATGGCCTGGAAGTAGCGAATTATCTCAGTGGGGCTGCCCTGTTAAATGGCACCCTGTGGGTCGCCGGAGACGGCAACGACGATAGCCAGGGGGCGCTCATTGGGCTGCAGCCTGCCACACTCTCCGAAAACAGCCGCACCCTCGTGAGCGGTGGTCCCCTGAGCGATGTCAGAGCCGGATCCATCACAGCAAATGAATCGCCCTTCTGGCCTCAGCAGTTCACATGGATGGGAACTTACTCCGACGATGGTGATTCTGCAGAGTTTTCAGTGACAAAATTTGGCAGCACCGGCACTGTACTTTGGACCAGAACCATCAAAGAGGCCACTGTTATTTCTGACTTTCCCTACCTCGTGCACGACGGCAACGACCAGGTAATTGGCCTGTACCAAAACAGCCAGAATGTGGGGGGCGGGATAATGGGACTTGTCAAATACGACGCCAGCGGCAACCAACTGTTTCTGACAAAGCTCGGCGGGCCCGAACTTCTCAAGGCGGGAGGCCTTGTCATTGATCCGGCGGGGAACCTTTTCGTGGTGGCCAGTGATGACACCAACCGCGAAATGGTCCTATTTAAAATAAGCCCGGCGGGTTTAGTCGAGTGGAGTGTCCGGTACAAAAGCCCCGCCACGCTTTCCGTCTCGGTTCCGCTCGACATGAAAAGAACGCCACAAGGCAAACTGGTGATCGCGGCATCTCACCGGGGCCTGAGCGACGATAATGAACTTCACCTCTTCCAGTACAGCGACGCAGGCGTGCTCGAATGGCAGGCTGATGTGGCCAATCAACCCGGAAACCTGGCCAGCCTCGCCAGCATGACCGTTTTGCCAAACGGAGACATTGTCATTCTTGGGGGCTCCACCATTTTGCAATATGCAGCCGCCAGGTTCAGCTCCACTGGCACCCGCCTATGGCTGTATGAGGGGAGCAATCCCCCTACAGCAGCCCCCCGAAGCCTGTTCGTCAACCCATCAGAGGAATCTTATCTCTTCTTCTCTTCCAATGGGGCCGTGATTGTTCGGCAACTTGCCTCCGACGGCAGCTTTCTGCAGGAAAAGCAGTTTGCAATCTCCTCCTCCAGCGGAACCTTTTACTTCCCAAGATATGCCTTTGGGACCGTTAATAACAACATTGCCGTCCTGGGAGATCACCTGCTGTCCGGTAACCGCTCTGTACCATTTCAAATGTCGATGAGCGCGGACCTCCAGGAGCTATACACTGAAGAGGTCAATCCGGAAAGAACAGCCCAGATTGAGGCAGCGTTGATGGTTCAAGATGAAATATTGGCGGCCTATACCTCGGGCGATCTCAGCGGAGGATCCGGGCCCCGCACTGCTCTCCTGAGAGCATTTGAAGATGGTCCGGTTTCGATCGGCGAAGAGCTGCAACAATCCCTGTTCCGGGTTTTTCCCAATCCTGCAAATCAATCTGTTACCCTCATCAACGAACTGCCCGGACACCTGGAGGTTTTTCTGACTGATTTGCAGGGCAGAAGGCTGGGAAAAACAGTGCAGCTTCAGGCAGGGCCGGGTGAACAAACAGAAATGACGCTGCCGGAGGGCATAGCGCCGGGCACCTACCTTCTGGGCATTTCCCACGAACACGGAACGGTCTTTCAGCGGCTGGTCATCAATTGATAAGCCGGAAGAGAGAAGTCAGAAGAGAGAGGTCAGAAAAGAGAAGTCGGAAGTCGGACGGGAACGGTTTGACCGCTCAGCCCCTGGCGGGGGCGTTATGTTAACAGGCTACGGCGAACATTTTCTTTTTCCTCCTTCTGCGGCCTTGAGGCCGCAGAAGGATCCACAAAAGCGGGCCAGCCTGTGGCTATTAACATCACGCACCTCTGGTGCTGAGAGCGGCGGAGCCTTTGGTCCCGGTTCTCGCTTCCCAGCTCCCGGTTCCCGGCTCTCGCATCCAACTGAATGTCACTTTTTAGCCTTGATCACCCCCCGGCCCCCCTCCCGGGCGTCAAAGCCCGCCCTCAGGGGGGTGAAGAACAGGCTTCGCCTCCAGTCCCGCTTCCCGGTTCCCGGCTCTTGCATCCACCCTTCCTGACAATGGTTCAGTTCCCTCCGGCCTAAAACGGCAGGTCGTCCTCTTCGAGGTTGGTGGCGTTGATGGCCACATCCGGCGGCATCGGAGGGGGGGGTGTGCTGCCCATGCCAGCCTGGACCTGCACTTCGGTCACGCGCCAGGCGTCGAGCGAATTGAAATACTTGACTTCGCCCTGCGGAGAGGTCCATTCCCGGCCGCGGAGGTCGAATTCCACCTGGATGGCGCTGCCCTCCTGAAACTTGTCCAGCTGCTCTGTTTTATCCTGAATCAGCTGAAACAGAATATACTGGGGGTACATCGGGTTGTCTTTGTATTCAACCACGAACTCCCGCTTGCGGAAAGAGGCCGACACCTGCTTGGTTTCAAATTTTTTGTGCAACTGGCCCTGGATGGACATTCCCATGATAATCTCGTTTTTGATGATGGTCGAAAGATACGGCCTGACCCGCCATTAGCCAAAACCTCAGTCGTTCAGGATTTGCTCGACCTGCAGTTCTGCCTGGTCCAGATAGGTCCGGCACTGGTCAATTAGCTGTTGACCTTCCCGAAATAACGCCATTTGCCGGTCAAAATCAGACATACCTTTCTGCATTTGCTCAAGGATTTTTCTCAAATCTTCGAGTTTTTCTTCCAGAGAGAAGGATTCTGGCAAAGTTTGCTCATTCATCGGGGTTGAGTTGTGTTGGAAAATCTGTGATATCGGAGCGAATTTTTCCGTCTGCAAACACGGTTTCCACCTGATCACCCGGCTGAAGCTGGCTCACACTGCGCAAAATCTCTCCGTTTTTGAGGGTGAGGGTGTATCCCCGGCGCAGCAGGGTGGTCTGGTCCATGCCCCGGAGCTGGCTTTCGAGCAGGTCAATCTTGTGCCTTCGCTGCTGGATCTGCTGGCGGATGGCCTGTTCCACCCGCAGGCTGTACTCGTCAATCATCTGCCGCTTGAAGTCGATGAAATAGCGCAACGATCTCTTGACCTGAGCATCAGCGCCATCAAGGCGGTCGAGGAGGTCCTGGCGGTCCGGAACGGCGTGTTCTGCTGCTGCGGTGGGGGTGCTGGCGCGGAGATCTGCGGCAAAATCGGCGATGGTAACATCAGTTTCATGGCCCACGCCCGTGATCACGGGCAGCTTGCTGGCCCGGATGGCCCTGGCCACGGCTTCCTCATTGAAGTTCCACAGATCTTCAATAGAACCGCCGCCGCGTGCCAGCAGGATGAGGTCGGCACCTGTGTCCTGAGCCCTGGCGAGGCCCCGCAAAATGGAGGGAACCCCGCCTTCGCCCTGCACCTGGGCCGGAATCACGGTAACTTTCGCCACCGGCCAGCGCCGCTGGAGGGTCCTGAGCATGTCCTGCAAAGCCGCTCCTGTTGGCGAGGTCACAATGGCGAGGTGCTTCGGAAACCTGGGCAATGGCTTTTTGAGCCGGGGATCGAAAAGACCTTCGGCGGCAAGCCGCTCCTTGAGGGCCTGGAATTGCTGAAAGAGGTCGCCCTGGCCCTGCTGCTTCTCGATGCGGGTAACCCGCAGCTGGTAGTTGCCGCGGGGGGCATACACAGTGACGAAGCCGGTGACAATGATGCTGTCACCGGCTTCGATTTTGGGCGCGCGGATCACGTCCGACTGGAACATCACGCAGGCGATTTGCGCTTCACTGTCTTTGAGGGTGAAGTACAAATGGCCGGAGCGGTGATAGGTGAGATTAGACACCTCTCCCGACACCCTGGCACCTTGCAGAACGGGATCCTGCTCCAGCAGTCGCTTGAGGTAGCTGGTGCACTCCGAGACGGTGAGAACGCGGTTGGCCACAGGGTTGGGGGCAGTAAAGGAGATTATCGGAGAACGACGCGGCGGGAGCTGATGGCACGCCCCTGGCTTTTGAGGTGGAGGAAGTAGATGCCGCGGGGAAGGTCGGCCACTTCCATCCGGGCTTCGCCCTGGCCGCCGGAGAGCGACTGCATCCGCACCTCTTTCCCGATGAGGTTGTAGAGGCCAAGGGTGCCAGCCTGGCCCTGGGGCAGGTCGTAGGTCACCGAAAAGAGGTTCTGGGCGGGGTTAGGCGTGGGATTGGAAAGGCTGCGGGCTGCGAGGGCCGCGTCGGTGATGGAGTTGGTGGCACCGCCTACGGAGAACTCATAGACGAGGTCTACAAATTCGTTGGGATCGGCTTCGTTGACAATGCGCATCACAGTTCGGGAATAGCCGTCGATGCTGCCGGGCTGAAAGGCAAGGTATTGTCCGTCGCCAACCCCTGTGTGATTGAGCGTGTCGCCGGGGGCAATATGAACGGCAGAAATCGACTGGGCACCATTTACCCCATAGCAAAGATCCCAGCAAAAGTAGGTCAGATGAGAAGTATCAGCACTGGTTGCCAGCACGTTTTCAAGGCGGTAAGCCAGCAGGGAAATGGTGTCATTGCCCGTGTTTTTGACGTCGAAATAAATTTTCTTCTCTTCCAGCGATTTGTCAACTGCGATTAGGCCGGAAGGAGGGTTGAGGACGGTCCAGTTCTGGCCAAACACCGGGAAGGCCATGGCACTCAGGCAAACTAGGGTAAAGAATGACTTCATAAAAGCTCGGGTTACGGATCAATCAAAAAAAGGGAGGTGCATTTGCAAAAGATGTCTTTCAGCGAATGTTTCCCTACCTTTCAAACATAAGGGGAATTGCCCAAAGGTTCCATCCTGCCAACCCGATATTTGGCAAAAACTTTCCCTTTTCACCCTGATTTCCCTTGTCAACCCATCCACTTTTTCTTTCCGCTATGAAATGGAATAGCCTGATTCCCAATTTAATGTGCGACGACGTGGACGCCACCGTTGTCTGGTACCAGCAGCATTTTGCCGCTCAGCTCTTCGACCAGGTCCCTTTTGAACATGCCCCGGATCGCCACCAGTGGGCCATCATCGGCATCGGGGAAACCAGCCTCATGTGGCAGGCCACCGAAAGCCTGCGGGCGGATGTTCCTTTCATGGCAGACCGGGTGCCCGGTGGCGGATTTACCATGTTTATCAGGGTGGAAGGACTGGTTCACTGGGCCAGTCAGTTTGCCGAACCGGAACGCATTGTGAAACCGCTCCACACCACTTTCTACGGAATGCAGGAGCTGTATCTCCGCGATCCCAACGGCTACATCCTGGCGCTGGCGGAGCCTGTGAGCCCTGCCTGAGCAATCGGATCGGCGCTTTTGGCCGTTCAGACAGGCTGCCTTGGCTTCGGCAGCCTGGCAGCCTACCTTTCGGGCTGTGAATCCTCAGGAAGAAATCGGCCTTGTCATGTTTTTCCATGTCCGCAGGGGCTTCGGTCGCATCCGCACCGACAAGCATCCTGGCGGTTTCTTCGTCCATTACTCAGAGGTTCAGGACAGCGCCCAGATCCTGGTTCCGCGCGAGCTGGTGTCATTCCGGCTGGCGCAGGGGCCGAAGGGTCCCTTTGCCACCAAAGTGAAACGCCTGGGACTGCGGATGCGCGGCGTTCTCCACCACGGCCGCCGGGGCGAATGGCTCGTCTGCGACGACGATGGCCAGGTCTATGACCTTGATTTTGACGACCTGCTGGCAGGAGAAGGCACCTTCGGACAACTCAGGGCTGGCTGGCAGGTGCAGTTTAGTCCGCTGTTTGAGCAGGGAACAAGCATGGCCAAGGAAGTCGTTGTCTGCGACACGCGGCCCCTGCTCGCCCAGATGGCCCGCCTTGATCTCTGGCCCGAAAAACTCCAGGCCCTTGTGGCCCTGGCCAGCCCCGAACCCTGGGCAGCCGGGCCCTCCTCCAAACCCTGGCCCCTGCTGGAGAATTACCTGTTCGAAACCTTCCGCCTGTTGCATCAGCTCGGCGGACTTCAGTTCCCCGCCCGCAGCCGGGACCTTGCTCTCTGGAACACAGGCCTGCTAACCCACCAGGGAGAGGAGATTGTGTGCAGATTGGAGGCGATCCAGTCTCCGGCAGCACCAAAGGGCTACCTTGCCAGTCCGGCATGGCGCCTCAGCGGATTTTCCCCCCTCAGCGACAGGCGGTTGCCGGAGTTGCCAGTCGCACCGCCGCTTGCCCTCCCGTTATTGTTGCGTGAGCACGGGAGCGGAGCATTTTTCCCCGAAGCCTTTTTCCTGCAATCAACCCTGGAAGCCGACTGGCCGCACATCATGGAGCGTAGCGAGCGCCTTCCCCGTGCCTGGCGATCTATGCCGGAGGGAATGTTGCTCCCAACCCTCCAGGAGGCCCTTCGCTGGACCCTCAAACGCTGGCAGCGACAGCCTTCTCTGGCCGTGCCGCAGTATTATGAAAACGATTTTCAGTGGTTATTGCCGCTGGAAGCAGGCCCGGGATCCATGCCGGAAGCTGCCTGGGTACTCGGGAAAACAGGGCAGCAGGGGCGAATCAGCACGGTGCTGCCGCTGGAGTGGGCCTACCAGAACGCCCGTTTGCTCGGGGTGCAGGATGATACCTGGCTGGGCCGCGCCTGGCAGCCTGCGGCAGATCATCTGACCAGCCGTCTTCAGGCATTGATCCAGCCGTGATGCACGGCAATCCGGTGCAACACCTCGCCGAGGTACTGCGCGTCGAGCTCTGAAAACGCCGCCAGCTCTGCGCTATCGATGTCGAGCACCAGGCGGGTGCTGTTGCTGGCAACGAGCGGAACCACGATTTCGGAGCGTGACAGGGCGCTGCAGGCGATGTGGCCGGGGAAGGCATGCACATCCGGCACAATCTGGGTTTGCCGGGAGGCAGCGGCGGTGCCGCAGACCCCTTTGCCGAAGGCAATGCGCGTGCAGGCCAGAGGCCCCTGAAACGGGCCGAGGACCAGTTCTGGCTCCGGACCCTCATCGGTGAGGTACCAGCCTGTCCACAGGCTGCCCAGCCCTTCGTGGAGGATGGCAGCGATATTGGCCAGGTTGGCGATCAGGTTGGGCTCGCCTTCCATGATCCCGGAAATTTGGGGAAGCAGCTCCTGATAACGGGCTTCGCGGGTGGCGTTGGGGGTGAGATGAAGAACCTCCATGACAGAGATGACGGTGATGAAAGTGATGGCAGAGATGACAGAAGAGGAAGCTTCGTGTCGGGGCGCAAGTTATCCTGTTTCGGGGAGGGTTGAAAGTTTGCCCTGCCCAAGTTGACAAAGTCACCGACCAGGACCACTTGAACTACCCCTCTTTTCTGAACTCAGATTGGGATCAACGAATTTTTCTTCCGGTGAAAAGGTTTGAGTCTTTAGGAAAGTAGGTGCGGTAGTCGATCGTGATTTTCTGCAAACTACTATCTAAAAACGCCCAGGCAACAACTCCTTCGCACTCCGGATTTGCCGGGTCGTCGCAGCGGTCACAGCCCGAGGCAGCCATCGCCAGCAGCATGGCGAGACCTATTGCGGAGAAAAGTGTTTTTTTCATTGCGTGGGCATTGGGGACGTCTGGGAGAAGGGATGGGTTCTCATTGTCGAATGCCGATAAAAGTGGTGGACCTCTCGATAAATTTTTGCGGTGTCAGGGCCAGCGAATCGGGATCCTTGTAATTGAAAGGGATGGTGAGGGTGTCCCGATTGGCGGAGAGTTGGCCCAAGCCTTGGGATATCCCCCAGCACTCATCATAGTAAACGTTAGAAGATAAAATCAGAACACCATTAGCACCTGATAATACACCCAAAGCACCTGTGCAACCGTCAGGCAAGTTAATCACCTCAATCCAATTGCGATCAGGATTAAACAACACCTCCATATCAAACAGTTTTGCCGGCTCGATCTTCAGATAGCCGCGAAAGGTGCCAATAATGGGCAGATTCTCGTCATAATCGAGCACCTGAATGGTTTTCACTACGGTGTCAATGCCGTCATCATTGGGGAAGCAAGCAGTGCGTGGGGTGCCGGTTACGATGTGGGTAATCTTCACAGTACCCCGCCAATCCCAAAACGAGATTACCTGTGTTTGGCCCCTGCGAGCAGAGGGCTCCAGGCCTATGATCCACTCATGGGAAACTTCGCCGCTATCCAATCCCACCAAACGAAGAGGACGCCGATGGGCCAATTTGCCTGTCGTGACTTCCACTTCCCAGTTTCTTACTGACCCGGAATGAACTACTTCAAACATGTCAAACTCAGCAGAAACGGCACCCTGCACAAGACAAGGATCATAATTCCTGCACTCCGGGTTGGTGGGGTCGTCGCAGCGGTCACAGCCGGAGGCAGCCATCGCCAGCAGCATGGCGAGACCTATTGCGGAGAAAAGTGTTTTTTTCATGGCGTGGGCATTGGAGGACGTCTGGGAGGAAGGATGCGTTTTCATTGCCTGATTCCAATAAAAGTGAGAGTGTCCTGCTTGTTGCGTGAATACGCAGGCGGTGTGGCCCAGAACTGAACCGAGTCGAGGATCGTGTAGCGAATGGTGAGGCTGTCGCCATCGGCCGATATGGCACCATAGCCTTCAGGTGCGTAGCTGTACCAGCCGTTTTCGTCAGCCGGCATCCAAAACCCTTCCCCGCCTGGATTAAGACGAAGAGGCGACCAAATGGTATAAATTTCCTCTGTGGTTCCACCCCACATAGGCCGAGGTGTTCCTTTGGGCAGGTTCATGATGTAGTAGTTCCAGGTGGCTGAGGGCGGCGGAGGGAACGCCATATACGGGCGGTCAGGGCGCATTCGGATCTCCACCACAAAGTCATCCTCTTCCTGAATATGGGTATGCCGCCCCCTGAACCTCCCCCCGATCATCAGGGAGTCAGACGGACGCACCGCCACATACTTGATCACGGTATCAATGCCATCGTCGTTAGGATCACAGGCCAGGTTGGGTTGTCCCTTCACAATCAGCCGGATAGCGATCCGGTTAAAGGGGGTACACTCAAAGGTAACCGTCACCGTCCGGCCCAGTCGTGGTGTAGGCTCCAGGCCGATCAACCATTCGTAGCTGTCGAGATCCTGGCTGGCTGTGAGAACCAGGGTGTTGCATGAGTTGATCTGACCAACAACCGGCAACTGCTCAGGCCATCCAAATCCATTTTCAAACATCTCAAACTCAGCAGAAACGGCACCCTGCACAAGACAAGGATCATAATTCCTGCACTCCGGGTTGGTCGGGTCGTCGCAGCGGTCACAGCCGGAGGCAGCCATCGCCAGCAGCATGGCGAGGCCAAGAGAGGAGAAAAGGGATTTTAGCATAGGTCCCGAAAAGTAAGGTTGTATATCAAAAATAAATGGCAGAAAATGAGATATATGCCAAAGCATATTCATCCAATCCAATACCTCATCCAGCTGGCAATGCTTTTCTTCATTTGGCTTATGATTCCGCGTGCTGCCTTTTCAATTGGCAACAAATAGCTGGAAGACAAAGCATTACCTTCCAGACTGGAGATCAGCTTCTCAGCTTAGCAGCATATGGGAGGCAATCAGCAGCAAACAAAAAAAGGGAAACGTGTCGGGCTGGGTTGGTGGAAGGAAGTGAATTATAAATACCGTTGTATAAAGGCAAAATAACAGGATGCCATCAAACCACCAAATTGTTTTCTGTTTTTCACAAAATAATTACCTATTGAAATACTGCTTCATAACCCAAAACGCGCCAGTTGGCTCCGGTCCCGGAGTCCCGGTTCTCGCCTCCACCCGCCTAACCCTGACAAGGAAGCCAGCTTGCGGCAACACATGAAGGACGACCCTGGCGGAGTCGAAGCTTTGGTTTTCATAGCGCCATTATTTTTTTGTTTCTCCTCTGCGACCGCCCGGCGGTCGCAGAGGGTCTCCTTCCGGGGGGGGCGGCCCTGCTACAAAGCTTGGCCCCCTGCAAGGGGGCCGCTTTCAACCTGCGACACCTGAAGCAGAGTTCATCTTCTGGTCTCGCATCCCGCAGCAAAGCGGTCTGACTTCCCTCTTCTCAAACCGGCTTCGCCTCCGGTCCCGGCTCCCGGTTCTCGGTTCTCGGGTCCAAACTTCCCGCTTCTCAAACCGGCTTCTCCCCGGTCTCAGGGTCAAAATCAACAGGGATATCCCTGGCAGCAGGTTTGGCAGATTGTTCGGCGTCTTTTTTCCACTGTTCGGCTTGTTCCTTGCCTTGTTCGTAGCTCTGCTTAAAGAAGTCGCGATAATCGTCGGGGTTGAGGTCGAACAAGCTGCCGCCTTCGGTTACGTGGCGCACATACACCTGGCCAAGGGCATAGGTAGCCGCTCCGGAAAGTGCCACCAGCGAAATCCCGCCCAGGATGGAGCCAAAAACGGGGATCGCTTTTAACAGAGAAGCCCCCACCCTGGCAAACAGGCTGCCGGTGAGAGAGGCGATGACGGCCTTGCCGGAATTTTCTGAATAATCAACGCCAAACAAATTGGAGAGGGTTTTGACCATGTCCAGCTGAATGGCCGTTACCGCTGCCAGGTCGAGCAGCGGAATCGGGATGATGCTGCCCCCCATGGCATAAAGAGTATGGCGCTGGATGATATCGTTGGCAGCCTGAAGCTGGCGGGGATCGTGTTGGTTGGGAGTTTCCATCAGGAAAATTGGGTTAGTTTGGGTTACTTGCTCTGGCAAGGCCAGGCGGGGAAAGGACAAACACCTTCCTGCAAGGTTGAAATCTACGCAACTCAACTCTCTGTTGTTGGTTCTGAAAATGATTTCAGATCTTGCCACCCAAAGCCTTCCCCTGTTCACCGATTTGCTTCTGTTATGAACCTTCGCTTTCTGCTGATTTTCCTCGCCGCTGCAGCCCTGCTGCCCTCCTGCCAGCAACAAACCCGCCAGGCCATGCGACAACCCGGCAGGCAGTTGCCCTCCGGCAGCTCGGTTTGGGTGGGTTTTTACAATGTCGAAAATCTCTTCGATACCGAAGACGACCCCCAAAAAGATGAGATAGAGTTCCTGCCGGGCACTGAATTAGACTGGACGCCAGAAAAATACCTCCAGAAGCTCGACAACCTGAGCCTGGCTGTGATGGCCATGAACAACGGCAAAGGCCCCGATCTGCTTGGGTTGGCTGAGGTGGAAAATGCCCAGACCCTCGACGACTGGACCCGCATGAGCGGCCTCAAAAGCCGGGGTTACCGCTACCTCATCGAAGAAGGCCCCGACCCGCGCGGCATTGACGTGGCATTTCTCTATGACCCCAGCCTTTTTCAGTACAAAAGCCACAAAACTTTTGAAGTTGTGTTTCCACAAGAACCAGGGTATGTGAGCCGGCTGATTCTCAGGGTGGATGGCGAAATCAATGGCGAACCCATTTCCGTGATTGTGAATCACTGGCCCAGCCGCTCGGGCGGAGAAACGGAATCTGAGCCGCGCAGGCTCGCCGCAGCAAAAGTGCTTGTTCAGGCCATCGAAGACCGCCGCCAGGAGGATCCCAATTCGGCCTTCCTCATCATGGGCGACTTCAACGACGACCCGCACAACCAGTCCGTCAAGGAAATTCTGAGAACAGAAGCCGCCATCGATTCGGTTCTGCCGGAAGAATTGTATAACCCCTTCGCAGAACTCCATAACCCCGACAGCCGCGGCACCCTCACCTATCGCGGCAAATGGAACCTGTTTGACCAGATTTTCCTGTCGCCCAACCTCCTCGACAACGAAGGCAACCTCGAATATGTGCTGGGCAGCGCCGGGATCCACAACCCTGATTTTATGCAGGTTGGGGGAGAAAGTAATTCCAGCGAAATGCCGCGAAGGGCCATTTACCGGGGCGAATTTCAGGAAAGAGGCTTCTCCGACCATTTCCCGGTATTCATTCGCCTGCGCATTCCTTGAAGAAAGAGAAAGGCTTTTGGTCGAGAATTTCGCCAGAATAACCGCTCCAGCCAGCAGAACCTGACACAGTTCAGGATCTTTTACCTATTTTCAGGTAACCAAATTCCCACTTCATGAAACAACGCATCCTGGTGCTTGGCCTTCTCGCAGGCCTGCTTTCAACTTCTTTGTCCGCACAAACCGGTTTTCCGGAGGACCGTCTCACCCGAAACGAGGTCTCCGCACACATGTTTTTCCTGGCTTCCGACGAGCTGGCTGGCCGCCGCACAGGCTCTCCGGGCATTCAGATTGCCGCTAACTACCTCGCCTCTCACTACGCCAACCTCGGCCTTCAGCCTGCTCCCGGCATGGATGGCTACTTTCAGGCGGTGCCGTATGAGGAAACCACCCCGCCCGAAGCTGGCAGCATTGAGATGTTTGGCCAAACCTACCAGCAGGGAGAGGACGTGCTGTTTTTAGCTTCCCCTGCCCTCTCCAACCTTGATGCAAAATTCGTTTTCGCCAACTATGGCCTCAAAAACGACACGATCAACGACTACGAAGGCCTCAATGTGAAGGGCAAAGTGGTGGTCACCTACCTGGGCCTGCCCGGCGAGGAAAACCCCGGAGCCATCTTCGGCGCGGTTCGTGATAAAAGAAAATGGGCAAAAGAAGAAGGTGCCATCGGGATGATTGAGCTGTACCGGATCCGCTTCCCATGGGGCTTTGCCTTGCGCTATTTCAAAGGGTCGAGGATTTCCCTGGCTGAGGAAGAAGGTAATTCCACGAGCGACTTTTTTTATGGCTGGCTTCGCGACGACAAAGGCGAGACAGGTGAGCAGGTGGTGCAAAAAAAGAAAGGAACCATGACTGTTTCCTGCCCGGGCGGCCTGGACCGCCGGTTCTCCAGCCCCAACGTCATTGGCTACCTGCCCGGCACCGACAGCAGCCTGCGGAACGAGTTCATCATCATTTCTGCTCACTACGACCACGTGGGAACAGGCAAACAAGGCGGCGGCAGCTATACCAAAGACGACAGCATTTTCAATGGTGCCCGTGACAATGCCTTCGGCACTGTCGCTGTGCTGGCCACAGCCAAGGCCCTTGCAGCCAACCCGCCACGACGGCCTGTGCTCTTCATCTGCTATTCTGGCGAAGAAGTGGGCCTGCTCGGCTCGTCATATTACGCCGACAACCCGGTGGTGCCACTCCGGCAAACCGTGTTTAACCTCAACTGCGACGGTGCCGGCTACAACGACACTGGTGCCATTTCCATCATCGGCTATGGCCGCATCGATACTGATGCCCAACTGGATGCAACAGCGGCAGCTTTTGGCCTCAGGATCATCGCCAATCCGTCGCCGGAGCAGAACCTGTTTGATCGCTCCGACAATGTGTCATTAGCAGAAAAAGGCGTGCCCGCCCCTACCTTCAGCCCCGGTGTAACTGGCTTCAACCAGGCCATCAACAAATACTACCACCAGGTGGCCGACAATCCAGAAACCATCGACCTGGACTACCTCCGGGTGTTTTGCCAGGCCTTTGCCCATAGTGCCCGCCTCATCGCCAACCGCGATACCGCACCGGTGTGGGTCGAAGACGACAAATATGCCCCGGCGGCCCGCGAGCTGTATGGCAATTGAGTTCCTGTTTTTTAGGCTAATTTATTTCCATACAAACCCACATGACCCAACTGGAGCGCCTCACGACTGAGTTCAGCGACTTTGCCTGGGGCACTCCTTTGCTGGTGCTGCTTGTGGGTGGGGGGCTCTATTTCCTGATTGCCAGCCGGTTTCTGCCCTTTCTTCACATCAGGCACTCGCTGGACGTGATCCGGGGGAAGTACGACGACCACAATTCCCCAGGCGAAATCAGCCATTTCCAGGCTTTGTCAACAGCCATTGCTGCCACTGTGGGCATGGGCAATATTGGCGGTGTGGCCATTGCCATCACAACCGGCGGGCCGGGTGCGCTTGTCTGGATGTGGGCATCTGCGCTCGCGGGCATGGCCACCAAATTTTTTACCTGCACCCTGGCCATCATGTACCGGGGCAAAGACAGCCTGGGGCAGGTGCAGGGAGGGCCGATGTACTACATCGAAGAGGGCCTTGGCAAACGCTGGAAGCCGCTGGCGGTGTGGTTTTCGCTGGCCGGACTGATCGGCTGCCTGCCTTTGTTTCAGGCTAATCAGCTGAGAGAATCTATCTATCAGGTGTTTCTGCAACCTGCCGGTGTCGCAGACAACTGGCAGGTGCGGGCGCTGATTGGCCTTGGCATGGCCCTGGTGGTGGGTCTTGTCATTTTTGGAGGAATCAGGCGAATTGGCGTGGTGGCCGGCAGGCTGGTACCCGCCATGGTGTTGCTCTACTTTTTTGCCGTAATGGCAATCATGTTCCTGAATGCCAGCCAGATACTGCCGGCTTTCCGGTTAATTTTTGAGGATGCCTTCACTGCCAAAGCTGTGCTTGGCGGGGCCGTTGGCGAGCTGATTCGCATCGGCGTGCGCAGGGCTGCCTTCTCCAATGAAGCCGGGATCGGCACCTCGCCCATGGCCCATGGCGCAGCCAAAACTGACTCGCCCGTGCGCGAGGGCCTGATTGCCATGCTCGGGCCTTTCATCGATACCATCGTGGTGTGCACCCTCACCGGGCTGGCGCTCGTCATTACTGGTGCCTGGTCCTCCACAGAAGGCCAGGGAGTTACCATCACGCTCAAAGCCTTCGACTCAGCCCTGCCGGGCATTGGGCCCTATCTGCTCATGATTTGCGCAGCCGTTTTTGCCCTTACCACCCTCTTTTCCTATTCCTACTACGGCAGCAAATGCCTCGGATACCTGCTGGGAGCCGAGCACAAGCATTTTTACAACTACTTCTACGTCGCCTCCATCGTGTTTGGCGCGGTTGTGTCCATCACCTCGGTTGTCAACATCATCGACGGCATGTTTGCCCTTATGGCCTTCCCCAACATGATCGCCGCCATTTTGCTGTCGCCCAAAGTGCTGCGGGCCTCGAAAAGCTATTTTGCCGACATGAAACGCGCCAAACAGGCTGCAGCTAAGGCTGGCTGACCGAAAATAACCCGCCGTAGCCACCAAACTCCCATTTCACTGCAGGAAACTGCCTGATTCCCCTTTCCTGATCTGCCGAATCCACCCGGCTTTCAAACAGATATACAGCCTCCAGCGCGGGGAGTTTCCCGAGCACCTCAATGCTCTTGCCGGAGACTTGTGTAAAGGAGAGGTTCAGCCGTTCCAGCCGGGTGCAAGCCGCCAAAGCATCCAGCCCCTGATCGCTGAGGGGGTTATTGTCGAGGTGAAGGATGCGGAGCTGGTCGAATGCCATCAGGTTGGCTACCTCTTCATCCTGCAGGCCTGTGCCTCCCAGTTTCAGCCACACAACCTGCTTTGCCAGCCTCCCCAACAGGGCCCGGCGCAGGGAATCCAGAGGCTGCCCCAGCGCATTGACAGACAGCAGCGGACTCCCCGCGGAGATGGGCACAACTACCATTCCCAGCCCGTTCAGGCTGTCGATGACCCAGCCTTCGGCGGCCGGGGTCGAGGCTGCCAGCGTCGTGAGTTCGTCGGGCCTGGCTGTTGCCTCGTTCACAAGCGACCAGATGGCCTCGTGGCCGCGGAGGTCGGTCATTTTCGCCTCAAAACTCGCCCCCTGTTCCACCCACCAGACGATCAATTGCTGCTCTTTGCTGCTAAGCTGGGGGCGCCCTTTGGGTGGCATGTGTTCCTCTTCTTCTTCGGGCAGGTGAATGCGGGTGAGGAGCAGGCTCGCCGAAGGGTTTTCCGGGTCAATGGCCGGGCCGTGTTCGCCGCCCGCCATCAGGGCTTCGGGGCTGTCGAGGCGGAGCAGGCCTTTTTGTTTTTTTGCCGAATGACAGGCATAACATTTGGCCTCCAGCACGGGATCCACAAGATCTGCAAATACCTGCACTTCGGCGGGGTCGTCGCTTAATTCCTGCGCAGGAGCGGAAGATTTATCCCAGCTCAGGTAGTCTTCGCCATGGGTGAGGCTGCCGCCCCAGTGTCCGGTCACCACCAATACAAGGGTCAGCAGCAGCCAAAGTGGGCGCAAAAGCCAAATATTCATCTCCCGCTGGCTCGCGAAATACAGCCCGAAGGAAAGAACAGCCAGGCCAATGCCGCTCCACTGGTGCCGCTGAACCAGCTCTTCCCCGTAGCCTCCCGCCCGGGAAAGCAGCCAGCCGGTGAGGCAGGCCATCGCTGCAGAAAGTGCACCCAGCAACAGGACCAGCGGCAGGCTCTTTTGCAGAAACTCCCACTTCGCAAACCTGCTCATGACCCAAAACACCAGGGCCAGCACCAGGATCCCGATGGGCAGGTGTAGAAGCAGCGGGTGGAATTGTCCGATGAATTCCTGCATAGCGGCGAATGAATAGCAATCCTGAACCGGGTACCTTCAGCGGCTGAAAGCGTTTGATTAGCCCCGGTATCGATGATGAAGGAGGTTTTTCATGTGAACGTTGATTTCCCAGAGGTCTGCCACGGGCTGCCGGGTGTAGGGAAGAGCTGGCAAATAATTGGGAGGCCCAAACTCCGTGAGGAAGGTGATTCGCTTCTGCCCGGCTTTCTGGTGGTGCTCCACAACGCGGTCCCACCAGCCAACATGCCTTGCCACGGCATCGGCCCACTCCGGCGCGCGCGGGTCGCTCACCTGCGGCCCTTCCTGATGCCCGATCCGCGCATGGATGTGCCCGGTGCGGCTCAGGGCCAGCTCCACATTCTCCGGCTGGTCTTCCAGCATCGACTCATGCACGTTGACCCAGTGAGAAATGTCGAGGGTGAGCCTCATCTCCGGGTTCGCTTCGAGAAACGTCCGCGTGACGGGAGCCGCGAAGCACATTCTGCCCCGGTGGGTTTCGTGGTAAATGGGGATGCCCGATTTCGCCTCCGCTTCTTTCGTTGCCTGGATGAGGGTCTGGTTGAAGGCGAATGAATAATGATCTTTGCCGGAATGACAGTTGAGGTACACGGGGGTCTGGCTGGAGAGGCTGCTCGCCCCGGCCAGGTTTTTCAGAAAAGTGGCTCTATGGGCTTCGGGATCAGAATCCCAGGAGCCAATCAGCCAGCCAACCTGCAGCTCATGCCACTGAAGGGCGTCCAGGAAAGCCTTGCGGGGGCCTTCCTCCGGTATCCAGACGGCCTCGATGCCGTCGTATCCTGCGGCTTTGGCCCTGGCGCAGAATTCCTCCGGGCTGCCCGGGATACCCCACTGCGTGGCAAAAATGAGCACTTCCATGTCGGTGCGAACGGCACCGGCCAGGGGGTTGGCCATCATCAGGGGCAGACTGCCCGCAAGGCCGGTTTTAACGAATGTTCTGCGATCCATATTCAGGAAATAATGTCGTGGATAACGTGGCCCGCCACATCGGTGAGCCGGAAAGGGCGACCCTGGAAAGGGTAGGTCAGTTGTTCATGGTCGAATCCCAGCTGATGAAGGATCGTTGCCTGGATGTCGTGCGGTGTCACTTTGCCCGAAACCGCGGCATAGCCAATTTCATCTGTCTCACCAAAACTCACCCCTCGCCTGATTCCCGCCCCCGACATCCAGATTGTAAAAGCCTCGGCATGGTGGTCGCGCCCCTTGAACAGGTTAGCCACCCCGCCCCGGTTCTCTGCCATGGGTGTTCTGCCAAATTCCCCTCCCCACACCACCAGCGTTTCGTCGAGCAGGCCCCGCTGCTTCAGGTCCAACAACAAAGCCGCCACCGCACGGTCGGTTTGCCTGGACTTTGCCTTCAGTCCGTCGGTCAGGGAAGTGCCCGCATCGGTGCCGTGGGAGTCCCAGCCCCAGTCAAACAACTGCACAAACCGAACGCCTTTTTCGACAAGCTTCCGGGCCAGCAGGGCATTGTTGGCAAAAGACTCCTTGCCGGGCTCGGTGCCATACATCTCGTGGATGTAGGCCGGCTCATCGCTGATGTTCATCGCCTCCGGCACAGAGACCTGCATCCGGTAGGCCATTTCATACTGGCTGATGCGGCTGAGGATTTCGGGATCGCCGAATTCCTCGTAGCTCTCCATGTTCACCTTGTTAATCGCCTCGATGGAGGCTTTCCGCAGGTCGCGGTTCAGGCCTTTCGGGTCCTGGAGAAACAGAACCGGATCTCCTGCCGACCGGCACTGCACCCCCTGATACACCGAAGGCAGGAAGCCCGATCCCCAGACACTTTTGCCTGCATCGGGGTTGTTGCCACCTGAAACGAGGACCACATAGGCGGGCAGGTCGCTGTTTTCGGACCCCAGGCCATAAGTGACCCAGGAACCCATGCTGGGGCGGCCCAGCCTCGCACTGCCTGTGTGCATGAGCAGCTGAGCCGGGGCATGGTTGAACTGGTCGGTTGTAACTGCTTTGAGAAATGCCAGCTCATCGGCGATGAGGCTGTGATAGGGCAGGTACTCACTGATCCAGGCCCGGCTCTGGCCGTGCTGGGCAAAGGCTGCCTGGGGCCCTAGCATTTTCGGAACCCCGCGGATGAAGGCAAATTTTTTCCCTTCGAGCAACGACTGCGGGCAATCCATTCCGTCAAGCTTAAGGAGATCGGGTTTGTAGTCGAATAATTCGAGCTGGGAGGGAGCCCCCGCCATGTGCAGGTAAATCACGGCCCTGGCTTTCGGGGTCATATGCGGAGCCCTGGGAGCAGTGGGCCGGGCGGGATCGAAGGCCGGGGCCATGGTCAGGGCTTCGAGGGCATTGCCGCCGCAGCCAGCCAGCACGGCCCCGCCGAGGCCCATCATGCAGTGCCGCAAAAACTGCCGTCGGGTGTTCTGTAATCCCCTCGCCTCGTTGGCTTCCCGGATGAGCTTTCCTGCCCGATGGTTGGTCATGGCTTATGATTTTGTGATGACATCGTCGAGGTTGAGAATGGCACTGGCCACAAGGCACAATGCCGCGAAGGCTGCCGGGTGTTCATCCTGAAGTCCTGCTCCGGCCAGCATCGCCTCCTCAGGTTTTTCGGTAAACTGCTTCAGCGATTCCCCAAATAATCTGTCGAAGGCAGCGAGCTTCGCTTCGGAGCCTGCGATGCCGGTGGCCAGGGAATATGCCTCCCGGATGCTTTCCTGCGCCCGTTCGGGCCCTTTCCACACCCGGAGGGCCAGTTGCCGGGCCAGGTCCAGGTAGGCTGAATCGTTGAGGGTGGCCAGGGCCTGTAGCGGGGTGTTGGTGCGAATGCGGCGGGAGGTGCAAACTTCCCGGCCCGTGGCGTCGAACGTGATCATGGAAGGGTACGGACTGGTTCGCTTCCAGAAGGTGTAAATCGCGCGGCGATACTGCTGCCCGCCTTCGCTCAGGATCCATTTTTTGCCGTCATACGGCGACGACCAAATCCCCTCCGGCTGGTAGGGCATCACTGGCGGGCCAAACATCTCCGGATTCAGGGCACCACTCACGGCAAGGGCCTGGTCGCGGAGCTGCTCCCCGCTCAGGCGCACCCGGTTCATCCGGCTCAGGAAGCGGTTCTGCGGATCGGTTGCCAGGTGCTGCGCTGTCACTGCCGAGCTTTGCTGGTAGGTGCGGGAAAGCATGATTTCCCGGATCAGATCCTTCAGGCTCCAGCGGTACGTGTAGATCAGCTGCCAGCTGAGGTAGTCGAGCAGCTCGCGGTGGCTGGGCTCTGCGCCCTGGGTGCCGAGGTCTTCGAGGGTTTCGACGAGGCCTGTGCCGAAGAGCTGCTCCCAGATCCGGTTAACGATGGTGCGGGCTGTGAGGGGATGATCGGGGGCGGTCATCCACATAGCCAGGCCAAGCCGGTTGGCAGGGGCTCCTTCCGGCCAGGTCCCCAGGCCCGGTGGCACGCCGGGTGCCACCTCTTCGCCGGGGTCCAGCCAGTTGCCCCGCCTGAACACCCGGGTGGGGCGTGCGAGGGAAGGCGGATTCTCTGCCATGACCGGGGTGGATGACACCCCGGCATTCATCAGCTGAAGCAGGGCCTTTTCCGCCTCCTTTGCCTGTGGCTGGCTGGTTCCGCCGAGGCCGCGCCAGAAATAGAGCCAGTCAAACTGGACCAGCATGGCATCGGGGTCTTTGGCCAGGGGGCTGGATGCCCGGAGATACACATCCCGAATCCCTTCAGTTGGCCGCAGGGGGAGATTTTTGAGGATGTACCATTTTCCCAGGTCATTTGCCTGAACAACATATTCGCCCAGCAATTCGCCCTCCAGGCTGTCGAGCCGAAACTCCAGGCCGGTGCCGGGCTGCATCGGAACGACCCGCATGAGCAGTTCCTGCCTGCCGTTGAGGTCCACCCTGTCAAACCTGGTGGAGCCACCCTGCCTGAGAAAGAGCCATTTGGTGTCGTTCAGGTCGGCCCGCACCATGTTATCGGCAGTGAGGGAATAGCGGGCCGGGGCATGGGTGGTCACGAGTTGCATCAGCTCGCGGGCCTCCGGGGCGGGCAGGAGGGAATTAGCCCAATTCCCCAACTGCTCCACCTGTTTCTGCTGGAGGCTGTCGAAATGCCGCAGTGCCGGGTAATCTTCGTAGCTGTCTTCGTCCATGGTATTGTTGAAGAAAGCGGCGAAGCTGTAATAATCTTCGTGCCGGAAGGGATCGTAGGGATGGCTGTGGCATTGCACACAGGCAAAGGTGGTGCTCATCAGCCCCTCCCAGGTTGTATTGACCCTGTCAAGCACGGCAGCTACCCTGAATTCTTCGTTGTCGGTGCCGCCTTCGTCGTTGGTCATAGTGTTTCGGTGGAAGGCGGTGGCGAGGTAATCATCGGTTCCCGGTTGGGGAAGCAAATCCCCGGCGAGCTGGGCAATGAGGAATGAATCGTAAGGCATCCCTCGGTTCAGGGCCCTGATGAGCCAGTCGCGGTACCGCCAGATGCTGCGTTGCTGGTCGCGTTCATAGCCTTTGGTGTCGGCATAGCGGGCGAGGTCGAGCCACATGGAGGCCCATTTTTCGCCAAAATGCCGGGAGTCGAGCAGCGTATCCACGAAGGCGGCGTAGGTGGCATCGCCGGGACTGGCAAGAAAAGCTGCCCGGGTGGGGGAAGCATCGGGAAAGCCGATGAGGTCGAGGGCAGCGCGGCGGGCGAGGTGGGCGGGTGTGGCTTCGGGGGAAAAGGCAAGGCCCAGGGGGCTCATTTTCTCCTCCACAAAGGCATCAAGAGGCTGGAGCTGGCTGTTCTGGCGGGGAATAACGGGTTGGCGAATGGGTTCAAAAGCCCAGTGGGTACCCCATTGGGCGCCTTCTTCGATCCAGCGGGTGAGCAGGTCAATTTCGGCTTCCGGGAGCGGATCTTCGTGATAGGGCATCCGCAGTTCGGGGTCCGTTTCATGGAGGCGGGTGATCATGGCAGAGCGGCGCGGGTCGCCGGGCACAATGGCAAAACCACCCGATTCCAGCGGTGCTTTCGCCTCCTCCTCAAACAGCAGGCTGAAACCTCCCTGTTTTTTCACCCCGCCATGACAACTGATGCAGCGCTTGTTGAGGATGGGTTTCACCTCCCGGCTGAAATCAACAGGGGGCCTGTGCCGGCAGCCTTGCAGGCCCGAAACCAGGAGCCAGCCCGGCAGCAGGACAGGAATCAGCCATTTAGCCCAACCCATTTTTCTGACAAACAACAACATGCGGACTTGTTTCACCACTGCAACCCTTTCCCCTTGCCCGGGAGACAACTGCAGTTTTGCAGGAAGGTAGCAGGAAAAATGTAGCAGTCGAAGCCGGGGCCATAGCGCAGCAGGAAGGTTGGGGGTGCTTTATTTCTCCACCCCTACCCTGCGGAGGACTTCGGAGAGGTTGGTTTCACTCACGGGAATGTCGGCACCCGCGATTGTGATCTGGGCGCCGCGGAGGGCCTCGACCCTCGACAAATCGGCGATATAGCTTTTGTGAACCCGCATAAAGCGCTCGCCAGGCAGCTTTTCTTCGATGCTTTTGAGGGTGGCTTTGGTGAGAACAGGCTTGCGCTCCCCTTCCAGAAAGATCTTGACGTAGTCTTTCATCCCCTCCACATAACATACCCGGCCAATGGTGATTTTCACAAGGGCATACTCCACGTTCACAAAAAAATGATCGGCCTCGTGGGTGGGGGCGGTTGTTAAGGTCTCGGCAGGGCGCGGCGAATGGCCGGAGAGGGCCAGCTTACCTTCGTGCATTTCTTTGGCTTTGAGGGCGGCGCGGGTAAACCGCTCCATGCTCACCGGCTTCATGAGATAGTCAACCACCTCGAGCTCATAGCCTTCAAGCGCATAATTGGCGTAGGCTGTGACGAGGATGCAGAGAGGTTTGATACGAAGACTTTGGAGAAGCTTCGTGCCGAGCATACCCGGCATTTGGATATCGAGGAACATAAGATCAACCTGTTCCTTTTCCAAAAGCTCCATGGCCTCGAATGCGTTTTTGGCTGCACCCACAAACGAAAGAAAGGGCAATTGGCGGATATACTCTTCGGTGAGCTTCCGGGCGAGGCTTTCGTCGTCGATGGCGATGCAGCGAAGAGGCATAGGGAGATGGTTACGGTGAAAATTGGCCGCAGGCCTGTCCGGGAAAGAGCTCAGTGGGCTTTGAGTTGTAATCTCAGCCTGACATCAAACCAGCCGTCAGCTTCCTCAATCCGAAGTTCGTGGCGGCCGGGATAAAGAAGTTCCAGCCTTCTGCGCACGTTTTTGAGGCCGATGCCGGAACTGGCGTCTTTGTCTTCGGATGGATCCGGGGCAACCTTGTTTCTCACCCGGAAGGTAAATTCTTTTTCCTCGACTTTAGATAAAATTTCAATCACGGGATCGACAATCATTCCGACGCCGTGCTTGAAGGCATTTTCGACAAAAGGAATGAGAATCATGGGCTCGATGAAGAAATCCGGCGCATAGCCTTCGCGGGCATAGCGGATGGCGACATCCTCCTCGAAGCGGGTTTGCTGAAGAGAGACATAGTTGCCGACGTAGTCGAGTTCCTGTTCCAGCGGAATTTGCTCTTCCTGAGGCGTGTAGAGCATATATCGCATCAATTCGGAGAGCTTGATGGTCACAGATTCGGCCTGGTCGGAGCGGGACCGGATCAGGTAAACGATGCTGTTGAGCACGTTGAAAATGAAGTGAGGGCTAATCTGGGAGCGAAGGAAAGATAGCTCGGAGGTGAGGCGCTGCTGTTGTTCTTCCTGGCGCTTTTTGTCTTCATTCAGCAAAAAAACGATGAATCCATAGCCTGTACTGATGGCGGTAATAAAAATGACTGGCAGGATAGACCAGAGCCAGTCTGTTCGTTTGCCCCTCACCTCTTCGGGCACGATGGAAACTTTAAAAAACTGGCCAAAGATGGAGAAAGCAGCCACAAGGGCGAGCAGCGCCAGGAGGTAAATACCGATTCCCTTTCGGCGAAAGACGCGGGGAATGAGCCACTCAGTGTTAAGCAGAAACAGCGGAATTTTGGCAAGAGACACCGGGAGCATCCACAAAGAGAAGAGCATGAGGCCGCGGTTATCGCCCGCGTTGAGAAAGGGCAGGCCGAGCCACACGGCCCACAGGACCAGGTGAAACACCCAGGGGAAAATGCGGCTGGGTGGCAGGGCAGAGAGTCGGTCTTTCAGCATGTGCCAAAATCTACGTGTTCTCAGTCAAAGTCCCTGTGCTCTTCCCGGTAAAAGCGACCAAAGCCCCGCCTTTGTCGAACAGTTGACCACCTTCGTCTATCTTCTTCGCTTCCTGCCTCCTTAGCCCAAACATCGACAGGAAAGCCGGGTTGATCTACCGAGGGTTTGTGATGGTCTAGTTGTGCCGCTGCGCTATGTCCGGGTCGCCAACTTTCCCGTTCAATGGAAAGCCTCATCTCCAGTTTCTACCATCCTGCACTGGAGGCAGATCAAGTACTACGGCAATGAAGTCAAGATTAACCCTACTGCTGATTATCTGTTTTACGATTGGGTTCGGCGACCTGCTGGCCCAATGGCCCGGAGCTCCCGGCGGAGGAGCTGCACCCGGTGGAGGCGGAAGGGCTATGCCTACCGGCCGCTATTACGGCAAAGTTGTGGATGAAGAAGGTGCCGGTGTGGGCTATGCCTCAGTAAAACTGTATGGGATGGTCTTCGATACCACCACAAAAACCATGGCACGCAAGATGATTACCGGCCAGCTTACCCTGGCGAATGGTGATTTCAGCCTCGAAGGAGTTCCGGCAATGGGCAATCACACCCTCGAAGTGGAAGTGATTGGCTATGCCAAGCTCAACCAGGAGGTAACTTTTGGCCTCACCCCTCCCGGACAAGGCGGTGGAACTCCAAACTTTGCTGCCATGGCTGGCGGACTCGACAAAGACCTTGGCAACATTGCCCTCACCCTCGAAGCCCTGAACCTAGAAGAAGTCACGATTGAAGGCCAGTCCAGCGCCGTGACCCTGGCGCTCGACAGGAAAATTTTCAAAGTAGATCAAAACACCGTTGCAGCCGGTGGCACAGGCGTGGATGCCCTCCGCAACGTGCCTTCCCTTTCCGTTGACATTGACGGAAACGTGGCCCTGCGCAACTCCGCTCCGCAGATTTTCATTGACGGCAGGCCCACTACCCTCTCACTCGACCAAATTCCCGCAGACGCTATTGAATCGGTGGAAGTCATCACCAACCCTTCTGCCCGCTACGATGCAGGCGGGGGCCAGGGTGGTATTGTGAACATTGTGCTGAAAAAAGATCGCCGCCTTGGCTACAATGGCAATGTCCGCGCCGGTGTCGATACCCGCCTCGGTTACAACGGCGGTTTTAACATCAATGCCCGCGAAGGAGACATCAACGCCTTCATCGATGCCAACGTGAATCAGTTCCGCGGCGTGACGGTGGGCGAAACCTTCCGGCAGAACCTCTTTGGAAGCCCGCTCACAACAGTGTTGCAGGAAAATGAGAGCATCACCCTCGGCCGGTTTATGCGTGGCAGAGCTGGTTTTGACTGGTTCATCGACAACCGCAACACCATTACCATAGAGGGTTCTTATACCCAGGGCAACTTCGCGCCTGAAAGTGACCTGGTCATTACCACCGACTCACTGTATTCCACCGGGACTACCCAAAGCATTGCCGATCGCACTTCTGAAAATACCCGCCAGTTCCAGAATATCGGCGGCTCGATTCTGTTTAAGCACCTGTTTCCCAAAACCGGGCACGAATGGACAGCCGACATGAACTTGAACAGGGTTCGTTCGGAAGGCGAAGGCAACTTTTCCACCCAGTTTGCAGGGTTGCCAACGGTTACCCGTGAGCGCCAGGTGAATGATGGCGGCACCCAGTTTTTGACTGCCCAAACAGATTATGTGAATCCCCTTACCGACAAGATCAAGATCGAAACCGGGCTCAGGGTTGCGCTGCGCGCTTTTGACAGCGAAAACGCCAACTATGTGTTTTCCAACCTCGAGCAGGATTTTGTGCAGGTCCCGACTTTTGCCGACGAATACTCCTACGTTGACCAGGTGTATGCTGCTTACTTCATTTACAACCAGCAGTTTGGATCCTGGGGTTATCAGGCGGGCCTTCGTGCGGAAAGCAGCCAGTATTCCGGCGATTTGCCCAAATCAGGCGAGCCCGAGTTTACAATCTCCTACCCTGTGAGCCTCTTCCCCAGCTTGTTTTTGACCAAGCAGCTCAACGACAAGGACCAGATTCAGTTTTCCTACAGCCGCCGCATCAACAGGCCCAGCTTCTTCCAGCTGATGCCGTTCACCGATTTCTCCGACTCCCTGAACCTGCGCCGTGGCAATGCCACCCTGATTCCGGAGTTCAGCAATTCGGTTGAATTGTCTTATCAAAACATCCTCAAAGAAGGCCACGACTTCCTCATCAGTGCTTATTACAAGCAGTCCACCAATCTCATCACGACCTACCAGTTCACGGAGTATTTTCCGGAATTTGGCCGCGACGTGGTGGTGACCAGCTATGCGAATGCCAACCTGAGCTACGCCTACGGCGCTGAATTCACGATGCGGAACACCTTCTTCGACCGCAAGCTCGAAATCACCTCCAACGTTAACCTCTACCAGTCGAGGGTGAATGCCTCGAATGTGGAGCAGGACCTCATTGCCAATCAGTTTACTTGGTTCATCAAGGAAAACGTGAACATTTCCCTGCCCTGGGAACTCAAGCTCCAGCTCACAGGCGAGTACCAGAGCCCGGCAGCCTTTACTCCTTCTGGTGGCGGCGGCTTCGGCTGGCGCGGCGTAACCAACACTGCCCAGGGCTACCGGATTTCCTACTGGTATGTCGATGCAGCTCTTCGCAAGGACTTCTTCAACCGCAAGGCGAACCTGACGGTGGGTATCTCTGACATCTTTGGCTCACGCATCACAGGCCAGTATGCCGAATCGCCCTTCTTCATCCAGACAAGCGAAGGCCTCAACAACCCACAGCTTGTGCGCGTGAACTTCTCCTACCGCTTTGGCAAGCCCGATATGGCCCTCTTCAAGCGGAAGAACACCAACTTCAACTCCAACGGCATGGACATGCAGTAACGAAATATGGGGGCCGATGGCCCCCATCAACTTCCTGATCAACGCCCAACGTCTTTCAGGATGCACGTGGTTGCCTTGAGAAAGCAACCGGTCATGAGGTTCGGAAGAGCCTCATGATTTTTTTTGGAGGGGGATGTTGAGAAGCGAGAAATAGAGAGGCGAAGCTGATCTTCAGCTCCGGCAGGAGCGGCAAGTCAATAGCCGCAGTCGGGATCGTTTTTGTGCTTCTCCGGCGAACTCATGGTCGCCGGAGAAGGGAACCTCCAAGAGAGCGGCCTGCGGCTATTAACCTGTCACCCCGCTGGGGTTGGGGATCGGCCAAGCCTCCGGTCTCGCTTCTCGCAGCGGTCTCGCCTCCCTGTGTCTTGTTTGCACTCATTTGATTGTTCAACGAAGAGGCAAATGAAATTGCCGGGGATTCCGTCCCCACTCACCAATTTTCCCCACCCACCTTGCGCAGCAAAAAGGAATTTCCATAACTTGCTGACAAAGCGGCTTAAAAACCACTGACTTCATGTCTGACAAAAAAACACCCTGTGTATGGACAAGCAGCAGTATTCCGAAATGACCAACGAAGAACTGTTGGTCGAAAAAAAGAAAATGAAGAATTCAAAAATTCTTCATGCGTTGGCCATCGGATTTCTTGCCGGGATCCTGATTTTTGGGTTCGTCTCCTGGGGCATGTCAGAGAAGAAGCGGGTGGGGTTTCTCATCCCCATGCTGATTCCCATCACCATGATTTACAGGATCGTCAAAAGCCCCAACAAGACCAAAGAGCTGGAAGAAGTATTGAAAGAACGCAACCTGAATTGATGGAATAATACCTCATTGCTGCGAACGAGCCTCACCCGAAAGGAGAACCCCAGAAAACTCCAGGGGGTTTATTTATTGCAGAAAACCTTCCCCCAACTATCCCCCGTGTTGGCACCTCCCTGAGGGTAGCGACTTTTTCAGCCAGGAAAACAGCGTCGTCTGGAAGTGATACCCACATCAAAAGAAGCATGGAGATCGTGGTTTTCAGGTGCTTTGCAAGTTGAAGGTTTGCCCGGATTTAACCCTGATTCGCACAGCTGAAAAACAACCTGAATTCTATCAGCTGGGAGGCGAAGCTGGTCTCAATTTTCTTATTACAGCAGCAGAATTCACCTTAAAGTACCCCTCAAAAAAGAACACAAGTCATCCGGTTTTCATTCATGAGAAATTCAGGTCGCTCATCCTTCTTGAGACATCGATCGCGGGCGAAGATTATTGAGCCGTCAGCCAAAGCACGCCCATTGCTATCGCAGCAGGAAGGGCCTGGATCAGGATGATTTTCCTGCCCGCGGTGAGGCCGCCGTACAGACCGGCAATAATCACGAGGCTGAGGAAAAACGTGGCCACGTTCACCGCCCACACCTTGTCTCCGATCAGCAGCGACCACACCAGCCCGGCTGCCAGAAACCCATTATACAGCCCCTGGTTCGCAGCCATCACCTTTGTGGGCTTGAACAACTCCGAAGGCAGCGCCCCCCGAAATGCTTTTTTACCCAAGGTTTCCCAGGCAAACATTTCCAGGTAGAGGATGAACACATGCTCCAGCGCAACAAAACCAATTAACAGTGCCGCAATCAGGTTCATAGCAGGGGGATAAAGTTCGTGGTGAGAATTTTTTGAAACTGTTATTCAAAAGCTGTCAGCGCGCGGACTTCATCGCTTCCCATTGGGTAATTTCCTTTTTAGTTGCCATGCACAACCAGCTCTCTTCCAGCAGTTTCCACAAAAAGTCCGGGTCATATTTGTGCACTTTCATGGCCAGATAAGGATAGCCTTTAAAATTGGGTGGCAGCAGAAAAATACCGGGATAGCGGGCCAGGTATCGGTCGCGGATGGGGATATCCATTCGAACCGGAATAAACTGGCCACTCTCGTGAAGCCTGCACATCAGTTTGTCCTTCATTTTCACCGAAGGGGTGCCTTCATGAGAGAATCCTTCTTTCGTGCCGGGAAATTTCAGGGCGATGGCCTTGACCGGCTCGAAATCCAAGGCGTTAAACCGGATTTGCTTGCTCATCTTGGTAGCGCTTGAAAAATGACACCTAATTTCGGCTTTGGTAAAATATAGCAGATTTCCTCAAAAAGAGGGCCTCTGTCTGTTTGAGATCATGAACCGGTGGCCACGGCCCCAAGTCGCTCAGCAACGAGTCGCCTGGCCAGGTCCAGATCCACCTCCTCCGGACGGTCGAGGCCCTGCATGAGCTGGGCTAGGATCTCGAGGTTCACCTGCCCGCGCCGGTAAGCTTCGGCATAGGGAATTGTGGAAAACGACACCAGCTCATACCGCGAGCGGTAATTGTCGAGGTGCTGCTCCAAATGGTGCTCAACCGATTTTCTGAACAAAAACGCCGGGTCGGCGGTCTTGTCACGCATCTCAGTGTAGTTTTCCAGCGCCATGTCTGCGATAGCATCGGCATTGGGCTTGCGGGCTTCCTGAAACTTCGCCAGCACCGTTTCCCACTCGGGTCCATGTTCGTCAATCAGCCCGGCCAGCACGGTGGCATCTTCAAACCCGGCATTCATTCCCTGCCCAAAAAACGGCACAATGGCATGGGCAGAATCTCCCAGCAGGGCAATTTTATCGTCCAGCACCCAGGGCCAGCACCGCACCGTAACGAGACTGCCAACGGGGTGGGAGAAAAACTCAGTTTCGAGGTCATGAAACAACGGGGTGGCATCGGGAAACTGTGCCTCGAAAAAAGTGCGCACCCTGGCGGGGGTGTTGAGGGTTTCGAAAGAATCGGGGCCTTCGAGCGGAAAAAAAAGCGTGCAGGTGAAACTGCCGTCGGGGTTCGGCAGGGCAATCATCATATATTCGCCGCGGGGCCAGATGTGCAGTGCTTCCTTTTTCATCTGAAAAGAGCCACCGGGGCCGGGAGGAATCGTCAGCTCCTTGTAGCCGTGGCTCAGGTGCTCTTGCGAATAGTTGAACCGGGGCATTTTTTGCATGGCATAACGAACAGCGGAATAAGCGCCGTCGCTGGCGATGGTAAGCTCACCAGGTGCCCGAAAACGGGTGTCGGAGGCCATGTTGCGCAGGATCACGACTCCGCTGTTGAGATCAACTTCTTCGCAGATAGTATCAAATTGGAAATCAACCAATTCCAGTGATTCGGCCTTGTTCATCAGCCGCATGTTGAGCTCGGCGCGGGAAATGGAGTATATGCACTCCTTCGGATCGTGGCTGTAGGCTTGAAAGCGGATCCTGCCATCTTTGGCGTGGATTTCGCGGCCAAACATCGGAATGGCCAGCGGCATGATGTCGTCAAGCATGTCAGTTTCCGACAGGGCTTTGATCGCCCTGGCCGACATAGCCAGATTGATCGACCGGCCGCGGTCTACAAGTTGCTTTCGCATATCCGCCCGGCGTTCGTACACTTTTACCCGAAAGCCCTTTTTCGCCAGGTACACCGACAGCATAGAACCTGCCAAACCTGCACCAATGATGTTGATCGATTGCATGGAAACTGAGTTAGTCGGGTGAAATTACACAGCATTTGCCGCCAATGAAAGGATTCTTTACCTCAGAATACAGGAGGATTAACCTAATTTTCCTACTTTTCTTCTCGTTTTCAAAAAGTCCGAAAGTCTCCGCCTTTTTCGCACCCAACCCTCTCTCTCATGGCTTCTGAATCTCAAGGCATTCGCCTGCGCCCTCACGACGGCATCGATGGAAAAGTACAGTTCCTCGATCTCGCCCAGGATTCGACCCGCTCGTCTCACGGTTCTTTGGCCGCACTTCGCGAGGCAGGCATCCAGGTGGCAGGGCTTTCTGTTACCCGTGGCTTCCTCGGCGGCAAGATCATGGTGATTGAAAATTTGTTTGTCAGAGACCCGCTTCGCCTGCGCCGCGACCCGGTTCAGATTGAGATTTCAGAACAACTTGAAGAAAACGAAGTGTTGTTTCCGGTCATGTTTGACGGCGAGCACTACCGCGTGATCGGGGAAAGCGTGGTCGAGGAAAACGGCCAGACTGTGGTGAATCTGCGCGAAATGCCCGCCTCCGGCGGCGATTCGTCCAGCGACCCTTTCCGCACCGGAGAAGAAAACACCCGCAGCCTCGGCAATGCCCTCAAGCTCGCATTTTTCAAAATTGCCCTCAAGCAAAACGACCTCAACAAGCTGCGCTGGGTGAAATTTCTCCCCAACGGCCATGTCGAGCGTATCAGTGAAGGGCTGGAGGAAAAATGTCGCGAAGCGAAAAACATCCTTCTGCTCATTCATGGCATCATTGGCAACACCGAAGACATTGCCACTGCCCTGCCCAAAGCCAATGCCCCCGGTGGACAACCCCTTGCTGAGGCCTACGACCTCGTGCTTTGCTACGACTACGAAAACCTGAATACCCCCATCGAGGCAACCGGGCGCATGCTGAAAGAAGCCCTGGAGGAGGCCGGGTTTGGAAAAAATGATGGGATACAACTGACGATTTTAGCCCACAGCATGGGCGGACTCGTGTCGCGCTGGATGATCGAGCGGGAAGGAGGCAAAGAGTTTGTTGACCGTCTGATCCTTGCCGGAACGCCCAACTCAGGCTCGAATTTCGGCAAAATTGAAGGCTTTCGCTCCTTTGCTGTGGTGGCCCTCGACCTCGCCCTCAACGTGCTGCCAAACCTCATTCCCTACGCTGCCACTGCGCTCAAGGTCCTCAAAGCGCCAACCCAGGTGCTTGTGACCCTCGGCCAGATGAACCCTGGCTCCGACTTTCTGACCAAGCTTAACAGCAGCAAAGACCCCGGCGTTTCCTACCTGATCGTGGGTGGCGATGCTACCCAGTATGAGTCCACCGCCGACAAAAAGCTTGCCCGGCTGCTGGAAAAAATGGAACTGGCCGTTGGCGATCTTGTCAACCGCAACCAGCCCCATGACATTGCCGTGCAGCTCAGCAGCATTTTCAACGAAGGCATGTGGGGCGACCGCAACCCGATGCCGCGGCACCTGGCTCCGATCTGCCACCACCTGAACTACTTCCATGAGCCCCGCGGCATAGAAGCCCTGGTGCAAATCGGCCTCGGCCACGCCGAGGAAGGCGGTCTGCCAGTAACCTCCGATCGTTCCGTGGGCAGCCAAATAGCAGCCTCCGCCGGAGCCCTCGAAGAGGCCGTGGAAGAGGTGCAGGAAGTTGTTACCAGCGCATGGGACCGCTTCGTGGCCTGGCTTCGCAAGCAGTTTGGGGTGTAGGCTAGCAGGAAAATTGGCCTGGTTCATACCCTTTTTTGAGGGGAAGGTAGCCGGATTGGGATTTTTTTATAAGTAACTCTTGAGCAAAATCACCACGTTCATGAGCGAAAGATTGGTCTGCTGATTGCTGTGGCCTCTCAAGACAACAACACCAAGGCTGCGTTCCTGAGCAAATCCCAAAATTTGCGTTTGGCTACCCGCCGTTCCGCTGCGAGGTTTGGGCATGCTTACCCCCGACCTTCTCTGGAAAGGCATCATCGAAGATTTCTTTCCGCAACTTGTTGCTTTCTTCTTCCCCGGACTCGCCACCGAGATCGACTACGACCGTGTGGAGTTTCTCGAACAGGAGCTCAACCAGCTTTTTCCCGAACGAGAGGGAAAGGACCGCCGCGTGGACAAGCTGGTGAAAGTGTGGCTGCACAGTGGTGAGGAAAAATGGCTGCTCATTCACCTGGAGGTGCAGGGCTACCGCGACAAGGACTTCGAATTCAGGATGTTCACTTACGCCTACCGGATTTTCGACCGGTACGGCAGGCTGGTGGAGGCGCTGGCGATTTTGACCGATCCCTACAAAACCTACCGCCCGAAGGCCTTCAGCCTGAAAAATGGGAACAGCCAGATGCTGTATCAGTTTCGTAGCTACAAACTGCTGGACCAGTCGCGGGAGGAGCTGGCAGCGAGCGACAACCCCATTGCCCTGGCTTTGCTGGTGGCGTATGATTCCATTCTGAAAAAGAAGCAGCGAAGATCGGGAAAAGTGCCTGACAGTGAACAGTTTGAGTTGAAAACAGCCTGGCTCAGGCTGCTGTTGGAAAAGGGCTATGACCGGGAGGCGATCGAGAAGCTGACCAGCTTTATCAAACATTATCTCCCGTTTTCCGAATCAGAAATGATCGTTACATTTGACAAACATGTTGCAGACCAAACACAAAATAAAGAAGGTATGGGCATCATCGAGCGCGTCCAAAACGAGATAAAAAGGATGGCCTTCGAGGAAGGCAAGCTGGAAGGCAAGCTGGAGGGCAAGCTGGAGGGCAAAATGGAAGGCACTGAAGCCGGAATGCTACTGGGAAAGATCAGGAGCCTGAATTCTTTGCTGTTACAGTCCCTGCTGACAACAACAAGAAGCGAAGATCTGGCAATAGCTTTCGAATTGCCCATTGAATGGGTGGAACGCATCCGAAAAGGCGATATTCCCGGCAGTGAAGAAGTGGAGAAATTGCTGGCTGCCCAGAATGGAAACGGGCATTAGGCCTGTTTCCTTTAGCTCCTAAATCCGCTCAAAATACCTCCTCCGCTCCCAGTCGGTCACGGCCTTCCGATACGACTGCGCCTCATTCCGGAAAAAATGGGCATAATGCTCCACAACTTCCCCGCCGAAAGCTTCTTTGGCAAAGGAACTGGCAACAAACTGCTCGGTCGCCTCTTCGAGGGAATATGCCACCCGGGGCAGGTGCTGGGCTGCATACATGTCGCCCGTGAAAAGCTCCGGCGGCTCAATTTTGTCGCGAATCCCCCGCAGGCCCGAAGCCAGCGAGGCAGCATAAGCCAAGTAAGGATTCACATCCGCCCCCGGAATGCGGCATTCGATGCGCAGGGAGCTGCCTTTGCCCACCACCCGGAAACCCGCCGTGCGGTTGTCGTAGCTCCAGGCTAGCCGCGTCGGTGCCCAGGAACCATCCACAAAGCGCTTGTAGCTGTTCACAGTGGGGGCGTAAAACGGCATCACGTCCGGCACAAACCGGATCCATCCACCTAAAAACCAGCGAAACAGATCCGAGCCCATAACCGGACCGATCTGCTTGTCGCCGTCAAACACGTTTTTCCCTTCTTTCCAGAGGCTGAAGTGAATGTGGCAGCCTGATCCTGCGCCTTTTTCATCGAATTTGGCCATAAACGTGAGCGACAGGCCCATGGAATCAGCAAGCTCCTTGAGGCATTGTTTGAAAATGACGTGGCGGTCGGCCATGTCGAGGGCTTCGGCGTAGCGGATATTGAGCTCATGCTGGCCCAGGCCCCATTCGCCTTTGGAATTCTCAACTGGCACTCCCGACTGACTCAGGTGCCGCCTGGCTGCAGCCGTGAATGGCTCCGTTCTGGCTCCCTGAAACAGGTGGTAGTCTTCGAGGTAATCTCCCGCCGGGCGCAGCCCCTGGTAGTTCCGGCCAAATGCCTCGCGGTAGTCGGTATTAAACAAATAATACTCCAGCTCAGAAGCCGCAAATGCCTGATAGCCGCCTTTGGCCAGTTCGTCCAGCTGCTTCCTTAGCAGGGAGCGGGGAGCCACCGACACCAGCTGATGGCTTTTTTCATCCTCCACATCGCAAATCACAAGGGCGGAGCGGTCGAGCCAGGTGGCAATCCGCAGCGTGGAGAGGTCGGGCACGAGGTGCACATCGCCATAGCCGAGCTCCCAGTTGGCAAAGGTATAACCAGGCAAAGGCTCCATCTCCATGTCAGTGGTGAGGAGATAATCGCAGGCATGGGTGCCGTTTTTGGCGCAGGTTTCGAGGAAAAAATCAGCGTCGAAGCGCTTGCCCATGAGGCGGCCATAATGGTCGGTGAAGGCCACCACAACCGTGTCGATGCGGTCGGCAGCAGCAGCCTGGGCGAGGTCGGAGAGGGTAATCAAACCTTTGACTTGCATGGAAAAGGATCAGTTGACAGAATGAGAACGCTGCCACCAGAACCAGCCGAAGCTGATAACGAGCAGCAGCAAAAACAGCCCGGCAGCCACCGGGTAGGTAATTGTCATGCTGACGAGGGCCACCACTACCAGCACCAGGGTAAGCCAGGGCAGAACGGGGTAGCCGGGAACGCGAAAAGGGCGTTCCAACTCCGGGGCTGTTCGCCGGAGCCGCAGCAGGGCAATGGTGCTCAGCAAATACAGCATCAGCGCCCCGAAACAGGCGATCACGATGATATCTGCGGTTTTTCCGGTAAACAAAGCCACCCCGCCGATGACCATGTTGGCGATCAGCGCATTCACCGGGGTGTGAAAACGCGGATGCACCCTGCCAAGCCAGCGGGGCGCAAAGCCCACCCGGCCAAACTCGAAGGTGGAGCGCCCTGCGGCCAGCAAAATGCCATGAAAAGACGCCACCAGGCCAAACAGCCCGATCACTGCCACCAGCTTCGTGATCCAATGCCCCGTGCCGACAGTCTGGCTCATGGCCAGCGGCAACGGCGAATCGGAAGCCGTGGTGCTGCCAGCAGGAAAGACCACCCGCTCCCAGCCGCCAATGCCCACCGAAGCCACGAAGGTGAGCAGGCAGAGCAGCATTAGCGTGGCCATCGCCGAGCCAAAACCAAGCTGGATATTGCGCTGGGGGTGAATCGTTTCTTCGGCCACATTCGCCACCCCCTCGATGGCCAGGAAAAACCAGATGGCAAAGGGCAGGGCAGCAAAAGCACCTCCCCAGCCCTTGGGCAGGGGGTTGGTGGCCAGTGCTTCCCAGGAAACCTCAGGCAGGTTAATGCCCGCAAAGAGCAACAGTCCGATCACGGCTACCACCGTGACAATCAGCTCGAAAGAAGCCGCCGCCTTCACCCCGGAGATATTTACCAGTGTGAATAACAGGTAGGCGAGCGAGGCGGTAAGCAGAACCGGCATTCCCGGCAAAAAGACCTGCACATAGGCCCCGATGGCAAAGGCGATGGCCGGGGGCGCAAAAAGGAATTCAATGTTCTGGGCCATGCCGGCCAGGAAGCCACCCGCCGGGCCGAAGGCCCGCAGGCCATAATCAAACGCTCCGCCAGCCCTCGGGATGGCGCAGGCCAGCTCGGCATAGCCCAGCGTGAAACTCACATACATGATCATAACAAGCACCGTGGCCACGGCCAGGCCCAGGCTGCCGCCCTCGACGAGGCCGAGGTTCCAGCCAAAGTACATGCCCGAGATCACATAGCCCACCCCAAGGCCCCAGAGAGTCCAGGGGCCCAGGCTGCGCGAGAGTTCCGAAGAAGCAGGAGTTGACGACATGGCGAAGAAGTTACGGCGACAAATTGGAATTTCGGGCATGCCCTACCCTTTCGCTTGCCTGCCTCATCCTGAAACTTGTTTTTCCCCGCCGAATTCTCTGATAACTTGTTGCTTCGCTATGCCTTTCCATTCACCTCATCTCCCGCCCTATGACCCGTTCCCTGCTCCTCGCCTGCTGCCTGCTCCTCGCCTCCTGCAACACCACTCCCCAGGCTGAGGCCCCTGCCCCGCTGCTGCCAGTGCCTTCGGAGGCCCAGCTCGCCTGGCAGAAAATGGAGATGAATATGTTTGTTCATTTTAACATGAACACCTTTACCAACATGGAGTGGGGCTTCGGGAACGAGCAGCCAGCCCAGTTTACCCCTACGGCCCTGGACTGTCGCCAGTGGGCGCGGATTGCCATGCTCTCAGGCATGAAGGGCATCATTCTCACGGCCAAGCACCACGACGGCTTCTGCTTGTGGCCCAGTGCCTACACAGAGCATTCTGTGAAAAACAGCCCTTGGAAGGACGGAAAGGGCGATGTGGTGAGAGAACTTCGCGAGGCCTGCGACGAATTTGGCCTCAAATTCGGGCTGTACCTCTCGCCCTGGGACCGCAACCACCCCGAATATGGTCAGCCTGCCTACATCGAATACTACCGAAACCAGCTCACCGAATTGCTCACCAACTACGGCGAGGTATTTGAGCTCTGGGTGGACGGCGCCAATGGCGGCGACGGCTACTATGGCGGAGCCAACGAAACCCGCGTAGTGGACCGATCGGTTTACTACGATTGGGACAGCACCTTTGCCCTGGTTCGTCGCCTGCAGCCGAATACGGTCATTTTCAGTGATGCGGGTCCGGGTTGCCGCTGGGTAGGAAATGAGGAAGGATGGGCCAATGCAACCAACTGGAGCACCCTGAACTTGGAGGGACTGTATCCCGGCACGCCGGATTACAAGCAACTGGCATCGGGCCACAAGGGTGGCGCGGCCTGGGTGCCTGCCGAGGTGAACACCTCCATCAGGCCGGGCTGGTACTACCACCCGGCTGAAGACACGGCGGTGAAGTCGCTGGAAAAGCTGCGGGCCATTTACGACAATTCCCTTGGCCGCAACGGCCTGCTGCTACTCAACATTCCGGTAGATCCGCGCGGACTGGTTCACCCGAACGACTCGGCGCGCCTGATGGAGCTGGCCTACGCCATCGATGCTGATTTCACGGGAGACCTGGCCCCTGAATGCACAGTGAGCGCCAGCAACGAGCGCGGGGCAGAGTTTGCCGCTGCCAACGTCACCAACTGGCGCGAAAACACCTACTGGGCCGTGGCCGACACTGCCCGGAACCCGGTGCTGACGCTCACCCTGCCCGAACCCAAAGCCCTGCGCCTGCTGGTGCTGGAGGAGTTTATTGAGCTGGGACAGCGGGTGGCAGCGTTTGAGGTGGAAGTGAGCCGCAGCGGTCAATGGACACCAGTGGCCAGCGAAACAACGATCGGCTACCGCCGGATGCTGCGCCTGAGCACCGAACCCGTTGAGGCCATCCGGATTCGCTTCACCGAGACATTGGCGCCGGTGGCGATGAGGAGAGTGGCGGTGTATTGAGAGGTGGCTTCATTTTCGGAGAATGAGTTTGTTCTTGACTGGCTGATTCTTTTAATTTTTCTTTACAGTTCACTTTACCTTGGATTTAGTAGTCGAAATATACGTGAAAGTATATTTCGACACTGCCAACAATACCAATTTATTATCATGACGGCCATGGGTAAAAAGCTAACAATATTTATGATTTATGGAACCGAATATGGTCCAAAAATTGGAGAAATAGGAAATTGGGTTGGGAAAGCTGTCTACTTTCCGCGCACAGCAGCAGTTGATAGCAACCTGTTTTCCAGGGCCGAATTCAACAAACCCGGTATATATTGCCTCAAAGGAGATGCAACAGATAATAACGCCTTCGATGAAAAAATCTATATCGGGGAGGCTGAAAACATTAAAGCTCGGCTAGAGCAGCATTTCAAAAATAAAGAATTTAACGAAGTAATTTTCTTTATCAGCAAAGATGATCTTTTAACAAAAACTCAGGTCAAGTATTTGGAATCCAGGCTAATCCAAATGGCCATAGAAGCAAAATCTTCTCAGATAGAGAACAAAAACTCATCAAACGCACCAACACTTCACGAATCAGACATTTCAGATATGGAATACTTTTTAAGTGAAATCAAATTGATTCTTCCTGTATTTGGATTTAAATTTCTTATTCCAACAACCCGAAACTCAGAACTCAAATCAGAAACATCAAATTCTGATGGAAAAAAGTATTTTATCAAAACAAAATCGTTCACTGCAACAATGACTGAAAACGAAAGAGGTTATTTTGTACTGAAGAATAGCCAGGCAAAGAAGGATCTGTCAAATTCTATTACAGAGACATATAGCAAACTCAGAAGAAAACTGATTGAAACCAGTGTACTGATTGAACACGAAGATAAATTAGTATTCAGTGAAGACGCTTTTTTTAACAGCCCAAGTGCTGCCGCCAGTATAGTCTTAGGAAGGAACTCAAACGGGTATGCCGAGTGGATAAATGAAGATGGAAAAACCTTCAAAGAAGTTCAGGAGCAATTAAAAATCTAACACCAATTTCGGCCAAAGAAGGCATTTCCAATTTTCATGAAAGCCAATTCTTTTCATTTGACAATAGCTTAAAAGAGGTAATCAGACCAACTTGAACTAAATTTTTCTACCGATACCCCATGTTCTCCATCACCCCCCTCACCTCCGAACGTCTGGAAGCATTTTTCGGCTATCTGTCGGCTCACATTGCTGAAAACGGAGAGGAGGGAGCCCTGCTGTTTCTGCCTCTGGGGCAGCAGCAATCCGTGCTTTCCGGGGAGTTGAGGTCGAAATTTGAGCTGGGCATGAGCGCGGCTTTCGGCGAGCCCGGCTGGCGGAAGGCCTGGGTGGCCCTCAGCCGCGAGAACCGGATCGTGGGGCATGTCGACTTGCGCATGCACGCGCAACTGAATGCGGCTCACCGGGTACTGCTCGGGATGGGCGTTGACAGGCAGCACAGAGGCAACCAAATCGGGCGGAGCCTGCTGCAATGTGCCATCGAATTTGGCCGGCACAATCCGGAAATCAGCTGGATTGACCTGGAGGTGCTCACACAAAACAGCCCGGCCAGAAACCTGTACGAAAAAATGGGCTTTGAACTCATTGGCACCACGAGGGATATGTTCAGGATCGATGGCCGTTCCTATAACTACAGCGCGATGACGCTGAAGGTGGATGGGTGAAGGCTGACTTCTTTTTTCCGCAGCATGCGGAGTCTTAAGCGTCCTTGCGGCGACAGGGGTGCTGTGGCTAATTTTGGAAAAGAATAAAACCAGGCAGGGCTCATCAGGCGATTATCCCCATCACCATGAACAGACGATCCTTTATCAAAAAAACTTTGCTCCGGCTAAGCGGAATCGGTCTGCTAACAGGCTTTTATACCTGGCAGATAGAGCCCTTTTGGGTGGAGTTTGTGAAAGTGAAAATGCCTGTGAAGAATCTTCCGGAAAATCTGGCCGGGAAAACCCTCATGCAGATCAGCGACCTCCACGTTGGCGACAGGTTTAACTTTAACTTCCTGCTGGACGCATTCAGAGAAGCAAAAGCATTTAACCCTTACTTCGTTGTTTATACCGGAGACTATGTCACCTCTTATCAGGACAGCGTCCAACCAGACCTTGAAAAAGTCATGAGCCAGGCTGTCACGGGAAAACTGGGGACCTTCGCCATTTTGGGCAATCATGATTATGGGAAAAACTGGTCTGAAAGCGCTGTGGCAGACAAGATTTCAGCGACCCTTTCTTATAACGGAATTCAGGTGCTGAGAAACGACAGCGCGGAAGTGGAGGGCCTTGCTTTCATCGGATTTGAAGATTTCTGGAGCACCCATTTTCAGGCGGAAAAAGCCATGAGTCATTACGACCCATCGAAAGCAACGATTTCGCTCTGCCACAATCCTGACGTATGCGACCTGGACGTATGGGGCAATTACGATGGCTGGATTTTGTCGGGCCACACACATGGCGGACAAGTCAAGCCGCCGTTTCTCCCGCCGCCGATGCTTCCTGTCAGGAACAAGCTGTATACCTCCGGGCTTTTTCACCTGAACAACGGCAGGACACTGTACATCAACCGGGCCCTGGGCCATCTTTGGCAGGTGCGGTTTAACGTTAGGCCTGAGATCACAGTGTTTGAATTGGAGGTAGGGTAAATGAAGATAGGATTCACTATTCGGCTACGGAGTATTTCAGTAGCGGGAAGGCAGAGGTCGGAAGTCAGATGGGAGCGGCTTCGCCGCACAGCCCCCGGCGGGGGCGACATGTTAATAGGCTACGACGGAAAATTTCTTTTTCCTCCTTCTGCGGCCTCGAGGCCGCAGAAGGATCAACAAAAGTGGGCCAGCCTGCGGCTATTAACATGACGCACCCCCGGTGCTAAGACCGGCTTCGCCTCCGGTCCCGGTTCTCGGTTCTCGGTTCTCGGTTCCCGGTTCCCGGCTCTCATATCCAACTCCCCAAACCCTGATCAAAGGTGAGAAAGCTTGTCTGGAAAGCCCGTCAAGGTCCCTTTCACGAAATAAAAGATTTTGTGTAAGTTGCTGAAAGGCAGTACAACCACCCAGACATTTGACCCCCTTCCTATGAAATACTTCAACCTCGCGTTGGGTGTGCTGGCGGCAATTTTCTTTCCTGTTGCGCCGCTTCCTGCCCAAACCTTTGAATGGGCCAGGACTTACCGTGATATGTCCAGCGATCTGGGCCAAACCATCACATTGGACCCATCAGGGAATATCTACACCGTCGGATATTTTGAAAGCACTGCCGACTTCGACCCCGGCGCAGGTACGAGCTATCTGACCACCAATGGAGGCAGAGACATTTTCATTCAAAAGATGGATCCTGCCGGTAATTTGATATGGGTAAAATCCATTGGCGGCGCCTCAGGCGATGCTGGCCTGTCTGTTACAATTGATCCGGCAGGCAATTTGCTGGTAACCGGAAATTTTATCTTTACCGTAGATTTCGACCCCGGCGCAGGTACCACAATCCTGGACGCAGGCAGCAATGGGGCCAGCAACATTTTTGTGCTCAAGCTCGATGCCAATGGCAATTTCCTCTGGGCGAAATCCTTTGGCGGCACAGGCTTCGACTCCGGCAACGCCATTTCCACCGACGCCTCGGGCAATGTGTACACCACCGGGGCCTTCAGAGGATCAGCCGATTTTGACCCAGGACCAGGAACCAGTGTGCTGAACGGCTCGGGAGTCGGTTCTGACGTTTTTGTCCAAAAACTGGATCCGGGTGGAAATTTCGTTTGGGCCAGATCTTTTGGCGGCACGTCATTTGACTCAGGGATTTCCCTTGCTCTGGATGCATCCGGAAATGTGTTCACAGTCGGCACTTTTCAGGGTACAGCCGACCTGGACCCGGGAGCAGGTACCAGCAGCCATACCGCAAGCGGGTCATTTGGCGACCTTTTTATCCAGAGCATGGACAGCAACGGCAATTTCCTGTGGGCAAAATCCATTGGCGGCTCAGGCGATGAAGGAGGCCCCAGCGTGAACCTTGATGCAACCGGAAATCTCGTTATCACAGGCAATTTCCAGGAAACGGTTGACTTCGATCCGGGAGCCGGAACAATCAGCCTGACATCAAATGGCTTCTATGACATCTTTGTTCTGAAGATGGATAACGGAGGAAATACCCTTTGGGCAAAAGGCTTTGGAGGCGCTCTGGATGACAGAGGCTCCTCCCTGGCCATTGATGCCTCGGGCAATGTTTATACCACGGGCATTTTTCAGGAAACGGTTGATTTTGATCCGGGTACAGGAACAAGCAATCTTACGTCCAATGGCCAGCACGACATCTTCGTGCAGAAGCTCGATGCCGGAGGTAATTTCCTGTGGGCCAAATCCTTTGGCGGTGAAAATTCGGATGGGGCCAACGACCTTGTCCTGGATGCATCTGGCAATGTTTTTACAACCGGCAATTTTGGTAAAACAGTGGATTTTGACCCGGGCACAGGGACCGCCCTTTTCAAAGCCACTGGCGATTCCGACATTTTCGTTCACAAACTGAATGAGGATGGTGAGTTCCAGTGGGCAAAAACCTTTGGGGGTGCCATTTATGATGCCGGAGGCCTGATCGCTGTTGATGCTTCAGGCAATATTGTCAGCACAGGCCAGTTTCAGTCCGCGCTGGATGTGAATCCAGGTGCAACAATCTTTAACCTTCAGGCCAAAGGAACAGGCTCGGATGTGTTTGTCCAGAAGATGGATGCCGGAGGTAATTTTCTTTGGGCGAAATCTTTTGGCGGACCGGAAGATGACAGATCGTTGAGCATTGCAGCAGATGCCACGGGGAATGTATACACAACAGGGATCTTCCGGGGTGATGCGGATTTTGATCCCGGAACCGGAACAAGTACCTTAACTTCCAATGGCAATGCAGACATCTTTATTCAGAAGCTGGATGCCACCGGTAATTTCGTTTGGGCCATATCCGTTGGCGGTAGTTCTGATGATACAGTCGCTTCGATTGCTATAGACGCCTCGGGCAATGTGCTGATCGCAGGGGCTTTTCAGGGCACTGTTGATTTTGACCCGGGAGCAGGCAGCAGCAATTCCTCAGCCAATGGCAATCGCGATGCATTTGTGCTGAAACTGAATAATGATGGCGATTTCATTTGGGCCAGGTCTTTTGGCGGCGGTGCGGATGATGCAGCCAGCTCCCTTGTCACAACTTCCTCAGGCCAGGTGTACTCCGCCGGAAGTTTTGGTGCGACAGTAGATTTTGACCCGGGAGCAGGAGTAAGTAATCTCTCCGCTACGGGCACTGCCAACATCTATGTTCACAAGATGGATGCCGCTGGCAATTTCCTGTGGGCAACCTCTTTCGGAGGATCAGCAGTGGATCAGCTCAATGCGATTGCCGCGGATGCTGAGGGCAGGGTGTTTTCCACCGGCAGCTATCAGGGAACTATTGATGTTGACCCGGGAGCAGGCACCAGCAATCTGAGTGCGAATGGCGGTTCGGATGTGTTTGTTCATGCGATGAATGCTGATGGAGATTTCCTGTGGGCAAACTCCTTTGGAGGGAATGCAGATGATTCCGGGCAGGCCCTTGCGGTAGATTCTGCCGGGAACATTTATACAGCAGGACGTTTTCAGGGAACGACAGATGCTGACCCGGGGGCCGGGACATTCAACCTGGATGCAAATGGCAGCAACGATGTCTTTGTTCAAAAAACAGATGCCAATGGCCTGTTCCTGTGGGCAAAGTCTTTGGGCGGTCCCTGCGACGATCGCGCAAACGCCATTGCAGTGGATGCGCCTGGAAATGTGCATACTTCAGGACAGTTTCAGGAAACAGTTGATTTCGACCCAGATAGCGGAACAACAAATCTGATTTCTCAGGGATTCCGGGACATATTCGTTCAGAAAATGAACCAGATTACGACCGCTGTTGAACGTGAATTAACGGAGCAATTCGACTTCATTGTTTTTCCGAACCCTGTAAGCACTTCCCTCACCGTTGCCAACTTACCAGCAAGGGCAACGGTCGAGATCGTTGATATCGCCGGGAAGGTGGTTTATCGCTCTGTTGTTTCTGATGGGCAAATCGTCATACCGGCAAATGACTTTGTTAGCGGGGTGTATGTAATTTCCGTTCGCAGCAAAGGCGGTGTTGCCAATAAAAAAATGGTGGTAACCAGGTGAGCCGATGGACTTACCCTGACAAAATCCGCTCCGCCATCCTGAGCAGTGGTCTCTTCAGAAGCGGGAGGTCAGACGGGAGCGGCTTCGCCTCCAGTCCCGCCTGCGGCAACACATGTAAGCCGACCCTGGAAGGGTCGAAGCTTTGTAGCATCGCCGGATGGTTCATTTTTCCCGTGTGCGACCGCTCAGCGGTCGCACACGGCTTTTCGTGGAAGATGCCTGTCAGCTACAAAGCTTCGACCTCGCTGAGGTCGGCTTTCACCCTGCGAAGCCGATTCGCTCAAGAAGCGGGAAGTCAGACTGGAGAAATTCTTTGATTCCAGTCTCGCAGCAAAGCGGTCTCAACCTCCTCCCATCTTACACAGAAAATTGCTAACCTTACAGCAAATTGTTCTGAAGCTGTTTCATGAAAAAAGTATTCGTTACCGGTGGGGATGGCCTGCTGGGAATCCACGTGGTGGAGGAGCTCCTCTCGCGGGGAATGGAAGTCACTGTGCTGGTACAACCAGGCAGGCGAAATGGCATGCTGGATGGCCTTGCGCTGCAGCAGGCTGAGGGCGACCTCCTCGATCCCGCCCTCATCACGAGGCTGGTGGCCGGCCACGACGCCGTCATTCACCTTGCCGCCTTCACCGCAGTATTTCCCAGCAAAGGCGATATTTTCTGGAAGGTCAATGTCACGGGCACCGACAACATCATCGAAGCCTGTTTGCAAAACAACGTCCGACGGCTGGTGGTCTGCTCCAGTGCCAGTGTGTATGAGTTTGGCAGCAAGGCCCACCCCGGCGTGGAAGGGCGCCTTCGCCAGCGCGGAACGCTCGACTATATCGACTCCAAGCAGGAAGCCCAGCTCCACGTGGAGCGGGCCGTGAAGGAGCGGGGTCTGCCGGCCATCATCGTCAACCCAACCTTCATGATCGGGGCCAAAGACAGCAAGCCTTCTTCCGGTGAGTTCATGGTCAACGTGTACAAAGGCAATGTGCCGGGATACACACGGGGCGGCAAAAACTGGGTGTTTGTGCAGGATGCGGCCACAGCAGTGGTCAATGCCCTGACCCGGGGCCGGATCGGGGAATCCTACATCCTGGGGCATGAAAATCTTAGCTTTCAGGAAAGTATGAACATCATCGGCGAGGTGACGGGCAAAAAAGTGCCCCGGCTGGCGGTGCCATCGTTCGCCATCCTGGCCATTGGCCGGGCCAGCAGCCTGTTCTATCAGCTCACAGGAAGGAAGGTGAAGCTTAGTTATGAAATGGCCAAAATCAGCACGGAAGGCCATTATTTTTCGCCTCAAAAAGCCGTGACGGAATTGGGCCTTCCTCAAACTCCCATCCGCCAGGCCTTTGCTGAGGCTCACGAATGGTTTTCAAAACACGGTTATTACTGACCTGCGGCGGATGCCAAAAAAGGAACAGCGCGCAGAAATCGAATTTCTGCGCGCTGTTGTGTTCCGGGCCGGGGACCTTATTTCCAAACCGGCAGCCTGCCGGGCGTATAGGGTGCTCCGGCTGCGTCGAGGGCGGCCTCGAGCTTGTCAGCTTCGGCCAGGATAGCCTTCATTTCCTCATACACCGGCTTGAACTGCTCCTCCACCAGCCGGTAGCTCATGCGCATCGTTTCGGTGGGAGCGGCGCTGGTGCCGTAGATGCCATACAGAATTCCGTAGAGGCGACCCGACAGGCCGGGCAGGGTTTCAAACTCACGCCGCGAGAGGCTGCGGTCGCCGTTTAGCTGGCGGTTTATCTCCCGGAGGCGGGCCTTGAGCTGGCTCACAGTCTCGAGCAGGGCCAGGTCTGCCCCCGGCGTTTGCTTGATCGCCTGCTCCCAAACGCTCACCCGCTCGTCGAGCTCGCCGCGCAGGGCATTCGTTCCCCACACCACCTTGCCCAGGTCGTTGACTTCGGTCAGGAACGCCAGAACGGCAGCTTTGTCTGCAGCAGCCAGGCTGGCCAGGTTGATCGGCACCACTTCAAAGCTCACTGGCGCCACGAGCTGGGTAAGCTTGCCGCCACTGCTCAGGTGCATGTCAACAGTGTAGGTGCCGGGCACAGCGGAAGGGCCATTGTCGCTGCCACTATTGGCCGACACTGGCGCGCCGGAGGGCATTTTGAAGGTCCAGGTAAGGCGCTGCAGGCCCTCGGAAGCTGGCTGCTGGATGCGGGTCACTACTTCTCCCGCGCTGTTGCGGATCACAAACAGCAGGTAGGCCGCTTCTTCGGCGTCCTCAGCCCGCAGGGCCTCGGCACTCGGGTACCGGATTGGCTGGTTATTATTTGCCGCCTCTTTCTCAGCCTCCTGGCGTTGGGCCTTCAGGCTTTTGGGGGCTTCCTTCAGGTAAAAGGTGATGACGGCGCCCGGCTCAGGGTTGGGGGTCGAAAAGTGGGATTCGCCCTGAAAACCCTTTCCCGGATACATCAGCGGACTCGAAGGCTGGTACAACAGGGCGTCTTTCACCGGGAAAATCATGGCGGGCTGGGCCAGGGCCTCTTCGCTCAGATGCCGCAGCGGGCTGTAATCATCCAGCACATAAAACCCGCGCCCGAAAGTGGCCAGCACGAGGTCGCTCTCCCGGCGCTGAATGTCCAGGTCGCGAACCGCGATGGTGGGCAACCCGCTTTTGAGCTGGAGCCATTTTTTACCGCCGTCCACGCTGGTAAACACCCCGAATTCGGTCCCGACAAACAGCAGGCTGGCTTTCACGTGGTCCTCGGCGAGGGTGTAGGTGGAGCCGCGCTCCGGCAGATCGCCTGTGATGGCGGTCCAGGTGGCTCCGCGGTCGGTTGACTTCAGCACATAGGGCTTGAAATCGCCGTTTTTGTGGTTGTTGAACACCGCAAAAACGGTGTTTTCATCGTGCCGCGAAGCGACCAGTTGGTTGACGTAGGTGCGCTCCGGAACACCAGGGAAGCTCTCGTAGCGGGTCCAGGACTCGCCGCCATTGGTGCTCACGTGGATCAGGCCGTCGTCGGTGCCGATGTAAAGCAGGCCTTCGCGCAGCGGCGATTCGTCGAGCGCCACGACATTGCCATAAATGGAGGTCGAAGCATTTTTCGCCACAGCATCCACGCCCCACACTTTGCCCATCACTTCAAGCTGGTTGCGGTCGAGCTGGCGGGAGAGGTCGGGGCTAATGACCTTCCAGGTGTTGCCGCGGTCGTCGGAGCGGAAAACCTTGTTAGCGGCGAAATACAGCCGGGTAGGATTGTGGGGGCTCAGGAGCAAGGGCGCATCCCAGTTCCAGCGGAAGGCAGCTTCGCCAGGGCCTTCTGCCGGGCGGATGTCGAGCACCTCGCCGCTGCGCTTGTCGTAGCGGACCAGCCCTCCGTATTGCGATTGCGCATACACGATGTTGGGATCTTTGGGATCGACCTGCGTTTCAAAGCCGTCGCCGCCGTTGGTGAGGTACCAGTCGAAATTGGCAATGCCGTTGCTGCTCGTGGTGCGGCTGGGCCCGCCGATGGAGAAGTTGTCCTGGGTGCCGCCGTAGAGGTGGTAAAATGGCAGGCCGTTGTCGGTGGAGACTTTGTAAAACTGCGTTACGGGCAAATTCGGCTTAAACTGCCAGGTGGCCGCGGCGTCCCAGCTTTCGTAGATGCCGCCATCGCAGCCGATGAGGTAGTGTTTTGCATTGGCCGGGTCGATCCACATGCAGTGGTTGTCCACGTGCTTGGAGCGCTCGCCGAGCTGGTTCCAGGTTTTGCCGCCGTCGTTCGTGACCATGGCGTAGGTATCCATCGAATAGACCCTGTCCACATCGTGCGGATCGGCCACGATTTCCTGGTAGTAGTTGGAGCTTGTCGAGAAGGACGACATTTTTTCCCAGGAGGCCCCCCTGTTGAAGGAGCGGAAGAAGCCGCCGCGGTCGCCGGCTTCGAGGATGGCATAAACCACGTCGGGATTCACGGGCGAAACGGCCATGCCGATGCGTCCTTTGTCGCCGCCGGGCAGGCCACTCTCCGCTTTGGTCCAGGTTTCGCCGCCGTCGGTGGAGCGGTAAATAGTGGATTCGGGGCCGCCGCCGATGAAGGTCCACACGCGGCGGGTGCGCTGCCAGCTGCTGGCGTAGAGCAGGTTGGGGTTGCGCGGGTCCATGTGAACCTCGTTGATGCCGGTATGCTCCGACACGGATAGAACCTGCTTCCAGGTTTTGCCGCCGTCGGTTGTTTTGTAGAGGCCGCGTTCACCGCCGCTTTTCCAGAGCGGGCCCTGGGCTGCCACCCACACGATGTCGGGGTTGGTGGGGTGAATGAGGATTTTGCCGATGTGCTCGGACTCTTTGAGGCCCATGTTGGTCCAGGAGCGGCCACCATCTTCGGATTTATACACCCCGTCGCCGTAGGCCACGGAGCGCTGTCCGTTGTTTTCGCCGGTGCCGACCCAGATCAGGTGGGGGTTGCCGGGTGCCATGGCGATGCAGCCGATGGAATAGGAGCCTTCGCCGTCGAAGATGGGCTCGTAGGTGGTGCCAGCGTTGGTTGTTTTCCAGACACCGCCGGAGGCCACGGCGACATAGTATTCAGAGGGATTGGCGGGGTTGACAGCGAAGTCGGAGATGCGGCCCGAGGTGAGGGCGGGGCCCACGCTGCGAAAAGAGAGACCCGATAGCGTGGAAGCGCTGAGGGAAGTGTCGGCGGGAGCAGCCGGTGTTTCCGGGGTGGCTTTTTTGCGCTGCGCCTGCGCGGGGAAGAAACTGACAAGCAGCAGCGCCGCGATGGATAAGAGTCGAAGCATCAGGAAAAAAATGGTGGTGAGAAAACAAGGAAAAGGGAAGGAACGATCCAGCCCTGAACTTGCGAAAAACCTGCGAAAAAGCCGCGACCCTGCTCGTGGAACTTGCAGAAGGGATTGGGGAAGTGGGCGGGGAAATGGGGGGATAAACGTGGACCCCGGGAGTATCCATTAAATTGTGTCAGGATCCTGAGGCTTGGCGATCCCACCCCTGGGAGCCATAGCCCCTCCCACCAAAAACAAACTCGCAACCGTTCCGCTCGCAATCCCGCCTAATATCGCCAGGCAGAGTGGCCCCTGCAAGGCGTAGGCCAAGCCGTCGGTCCAGAGAATCGGGGCTACTGCCAGCATGGTTGTGAGGGAGGTGAGCACAATGGACCGAAACCGGCTCAGGCCCGCCTGCACCATGGCCTCCCGCGGCGCCACGCCCTCCCGCCGAAGGCGATTCGCCGCGTCTACCTTCAAAATTGCGTCGTTTACCACGATCCCTCCCACCACGACCATGCCGATGCCCGACATCAGGTTCAGGCCCAGACCAGCAGCCCACAGCGAAAGGAGGCTGCCAGCCAGGCCAAAGGGCACCGTGACCATCACCAGCAGCGGCTGGCGGAAGTTCTCAAACTGCGCCACCATCACCAGAAACAGCAGGGCCAATGAAACCAGCAGGAGCCAACCCATCTGCCGGGCCAGGCGGTCGGCATCGCCCGCGTGGGGGTCTGGACTTAGGGTAAGCCCGTGTGCCCGCGTCCAGGCCTGAAGGCTGTCGCTAAGGGCCTCCTCCTGCCCGGGTTGTGGCCGCAGCCACAGCGATTGCCGAAGGCCTTCCGGCCCGGCATGAAGCGCCTGGTACCGCTGAACCCATTCCCCCGCCACCAGCTGCGCCACTGGGACCTGCTCCTCCCCTGCCCGCAGCGCCCGGAGTCGCATTTCGAGGCTGCCTTCGCTACCCGCAACCAGCTGCATCGGTGTCTGCTGCCCGAAGCTGCGCAAAACGCCCAGGCTCTGCTGCCCGAATTCTGTGGCCAGGGCCTCCGTAACTTCCTGCTCCTCCAGCCCCGCCCGGGCAATGGCCTCCCCCCGAAGCCGCAGCCGATAACCCGCCTGCGTCCGGGCATCCGGGAGAATGGCCTCCGCCACCGATGACTGGCCGGCCAGCCATTCCTGAAAGGCCTGAAGCTCCGCCAAAGGCAGCAGGCCCTCCTCGCTGCGACTGTGCAGCAGGAAGCGCAGCGGGTAGGCATCCTCTGGCATCCAGCCGGATAGCAAACCCGGTGCTTTTTTCCACTCCCACTCCACAGGCGCTGACAGGCTGTCGAGGTCCGCTGTGAGGCGGCGGCGGAGGGAATCGGGGTCGTTGCTTTGCAGCCGGATGATGGCCTTGTGGCTCCCGAATGGCACCAGGGCCTCCCGCCGGTGAACGGCCCCCACAAACGACAATTCCTGCCGATCCGGCAAAGCCCAGCGCTCCAGCCTCTCCTGCACGCGGCGGCGGTTTTCCTCCAGCCCCACCTCCGACTCCCAGCTCAGGTGCAGCTCCATCGTTTCGTCCTGATACTCAGGGAAAACGCTCACCGGCAAAGCCAGGAATGCCCCGGTCCCGGCAAACAGGATGAGCAGCATGGCGGCCCAGCTCAGCAGACGGTGGCGGAGGAAAAACAGCAGCAGGGCATGGTAGCGTGGCAGAAGCCAGTCTCCCAGGCCCCGGCGGCTTTCGGGGCGCGGGCCCGTCTGCTCCCGCCCGGCGCTGATGCGGTACAGCACCGGCAGCAGGCACAAGGCCACCAGCAGCGAGTTACCCAGTGCCAGCGCAATGGCAATGGCCTGGTCGCGAAAAAAAACGCCCGCCATACCTTCCCCCAACACCAGGGGAAGAAACACCACCAGCGTAGTGAGGGCCGACGCCAGCAAGGGCAGAAACATTTCCTGCACAGAGGCGAGAATAGAGGGAATCAGCTGGCGGGTTTGCCGAAACGCCTGGTCGATCCGCTCGATGATGATGATGCCATTGTCAATGAGCACGCCCACCCCGATGGCGAGACCGGCAAGGGTCATGAGGTTGAAGGTGAGGCCCAGCCAGGCAAACATCAGCAGGGTCATGGCAAGGGAAACAGGAACAGAAATGGCCATGAGCAGGGGCGCACGGAAAGAGCCCAGGAAGAGGAACAACAGCAGCATCGCGAAGACCATCCCGTAGGCCACACTCTGGCGGAGGTTGCTGACGGTCACAGACACAAACTCAGACTGGTCGCTCACGATGGTCCAGGACAGGGCGGGGGCAAGCTCCGCCTGGGCAGCCATGGCTTCTCTGACCTGTTCGGCGACGTCGAGCAGGTTGGCATCCTGGCGACGAAATAATTCCAGCAAAATCACCTCCTGGCCGCCAAGGAGGGTCACAGACCTGGCCGGAGCGGCTTCCAGCCGGATGTCGGCCACCTCGCCGAGCTGGATGCTGCGGTTCCCCACCCGCAGGGGTAGTTGGGCGAGGTCCTCTTCCGACTGCAGAGTGGCGCTCAGCTCCAGGTCAAAAAAGGACTGTCCGTCGCGGAAGCGGGCATTGCCCAGGCGGTTGTTGGCCACCTGAACGGCCTGCTGCACCTCGGCCACGCTGAGGCGTGCAGCCCGAAGGAGCTCAGGATCAGGACTGATGCGCCAGAAGGGCTCGCGAATTCCTTCCACGGCGCAGCGCGCCAGGCCGTCGATTTGTTCCAGGCGGCGCTTCAAAACGGTGCTGGCGAAAGAGCCCAGGCTGGTGAGGTCCTGGCTGCTGTCAGAAACGGCTACCTGCATCATTGGAATGTCGGCAGCACCAAGCCGCAGTACCCGTGGCCGCGGAAGACCAACCGGAAAGAGGTGCCGCATGCGGTCGATGCGCTCATTTACCTGCAAATAGGCCATCGACATCTCCGTTCCCCAGGAGAAACGCAGCCGGATAGTGCCTTTTTCTCCAACTGCATAACTCTGAACTTCCTGTAACCCGTCGAGCTGGCTAAGCTCTCCGCGCATCAACGCCAACAGGTGGGTTTCCAGCTCGTAGGCGTCCTGCCCGGGTGCTGGTACTTCCACGACCAGTTCCGGGAGGGAAAATTCCGGCAGGATACTCAGCGGAATACCGGGCGCCAGCAAAAAGCCCGTCAGCACAAGGGCACAGGTCGCCGTCAGTACGCCGATGGGGCGTTGTAGCAAGGTGGAAAGCATGGCTAAAAGCAATGAAGGGTGGAAAGTGGTTGATGGGAACAAACAATCCAGAAGCAGGTGCGAAGCCTGGGGTACCTACTTCGCAATCGTGACGGCGGCATCATGGGCCAGGCCGTTATGCTGGCTGGTAATCACCGCCACGTTGGCAGGCAGGCCCTCCAGAATTTCCACCCAGTCGCCACTGCGCTTGCCCAATGTGACGTAGTGCCATTTGGCCAGGCCATTTTCATAGACAAACACCAAATGCCTGCCCGAACGACGCAGAACTGCATCGGCGGGGACCACCACGGCGGGGCGGCTGCCGGGAAGTTGCAGGCTCACTTCGGCCTGCATACCCGGAAACACATTGCCGCCCGGGTGCTGAAGCGTTGTGATCACCTTCACAAGGCCGTATTCATCGACCCGGGGGCTGATGGCAGATACTTTGCCCTGAAACACAACATCAGGCAGGGAGGCAAGCCGGATTTCCACCGGCAGCCCCAGTCGAAGACCCGGCAGCTCAGTTTCCATCAGACCCACTTCCACCGTGAGGCGCTGAAGATCCACGAGGGTGGCCAGATCTGTGCCCGGGCCTGCCTGCTGGTAGGGCTTTGCCTTCACCTCCGCCAGGCTCCCTGAAAAGGGGGCACGCAGGACAGACTGCGTCAAAGAAAGCTGCGCCTGCCGGAGGGCACTTTGGGCCTCGCGGTACCCAGACTCCAGCTCAATGTAGTTGCGCCAGTCGGGGGAAAGGCTGTCGGGGGAAAAGGGTCTGCCAGATTTTTGGAGAATCAGGTCCTGGCGCACCAAGATTGCCTTGGCGAGGCGGGCTTCGGCAAGCTCCCGCTGAATAGACAGCGCCTGGGTATCGAGCACCGCGAGAATATCGCCGGCTTCCACCACCTGTCCGGCAGACATCCGCAGGAAGGCCATCCGTCCGGACAGTTCAAAGCCCAGCATGCTGCTGACGGGAGCCTGCACGAGGCCGGTGGCGGTCCATTCGGTGGGAAGTGCTCTTTCAATGGCAGTAGCAGTATCAACTGCCAGAGGCGGCAGGGTCGCTTCAGGAAAAGGCTTGGATTGATCCTGCTGGCGATCTGCTTTGGCATCGAGGGAGCAGCCCTGCAAAATCCAGGAAAGCAGAATGATCAGGAAGGTATAATGGGCGTTCATAGGCTGGTTGTTTGATGAAAAATCGGCGTGAAAGCTGTAAAAAAAGGAAAGGAGGCAGGGCCGGTCTTTCCGCCTGGCGGGCAGACCATTCAGCCCAGCCATCCCTTCCCATGAGCAGTCAAGACAAGTCATTAAATCATTGTGAGTTCCTTGCGCGGCTCCAGCCAGATCAGCCCGGCGGCAAACAACAGCAGAAGGCCATTCACGATCAGGTGCTGGTGGAAGGTGATTTGATCAAATATCCCTCCACAGGAACAAGGGGTGTGCGGGGAAACGAGGTGCAAAAAGACCAGGTAGGCAGTGAACACACTCAGCAGAAAGAAGGCTGCCTTTGCCCCGAGGGCCTGGGTGCGGTCACCCCACATCAGCGCCATCACAGCGAGCTCGCTGGCCGGAACGAGGTATTTCACCGCAGGAATCCAGTCAATCGGCAGAAATGGAATCTTGAACAGCTTCATCGCAAAGTGGTCCAAATCAATCACTTTCACCCAAAACGTATAGGCGAATACCAGCAGAATGGCGGCGTAGCAGAAGCGGTAGAGCAGCAGGCGGGGGTTCTTCATAGCGCCGGGGTTTCAGGGTGATAGACCACGATGTCCTGGTTCTGGTAGAGGACAAATAGATCCTCTCCCTGCCGCAGGATATTCACCGGCAACTGCCCGTCTGGCAGGGTGGGAATGGCGTAGCTGTGGCTATAGCTGCCGTCTTTGGCTCGATAGGCGTCGGCATGGAGGTTTTTCGTGTCGGCGTTGCTCACGATGAGGGAGAGAATGTAGAGGTATTCCTCATCGGCGCAGTAGGCGTAATTCGACGAATAATCGGGGTCGCGGAGGAACATCGTGAACTCGCCCATCTGCCGGGTGCTCACAACGGGCGGGAGCTTGCCATCGATTGTGCTGTTGACATAGGCGAGGCGGCCTTCCCCGTCGAAGGCGAAAAACACCCCGGCCTGCGAGCAAACATAATAGACCATGTCGCCGGGGCCCTTCACGGAGTGCCCTTCGAAGGCGATCTCGGGCAGGGGCACCTCCCGCTGCAGGTTCAGCGCCGCCCGCAGGCTGAAGGACTCGCCCTGCTCTCCGGTCTTCGCGTCGATCACGCGGGCTTCGATCTCCGGGTTGTTGAGGATCACGAGGAAGCGGTCGCCGCCGAGCTTCACTGCATCCCAGATGCCTGTTTTTTCTTTGTGGTAATAGGCCAGTTCGTCGTCATGGCCCATGAGCTTGAGGGTCATGAGCATGTTGTCGGAGAGGTGATAACCCCGCTCATCAACGTGAAACTGGCTGATATTGCGGTGTTCCCAGGGGGCATCTCCGGTGCTTCCGTGGCTGCGAAACACAGTGCCGTCGGGGTTGAGGTGATGCAGCTTCATCGACAGGCCGTCGATCACCCAGATGCTGTCGCGGAAGGTGGTCCAGCGGTGGACAGAGCCTTCGTCGTAGGTAAAGCGGCGGGTTTCGCGGAGGGTGGCAGTGATGTTTCGGTCGCTGTAGGGATTGAGGGGAATGGTCTGGTCGGGCCGGATCAGGTCGGTGATCTGCTCTTCGGAGGAGGAGCCGGAGCTGGCAGCAGCCTTCTGCGGGTTGCGCCCGAGCCAGTACATGCCGCTGAGCAACAGGAAAGCAATGGCCAGCAGGCCCAGGAGGAGGGAAGTTGGTCGTTTCATTGTTGGAGACAATAAAAGGATGAAAAAAGGTGAAAAACAGCAGGGCTGCTGCCCTTCGGGCATGGAGGACTGCCGCAGGTGCGGAAAGAAGGAGAGAGAAGAAGGAGGAGGCTTTGCCTCCCCCCGGTGACATCCTCTGGAATTCGTGGCTACTCGACGCCGTAGATGATCCCCGGCTGGTCCTCCTTTTTGAAAAGGGGAATCGGGATTCCGATGATTTTGGCCGTGGCGCAGCGCGTCCACATTCCCGGACAGATTTTGCGGTATGGCTCTTCGTCGGCCCGGACAGAGGAGGTCGCCGTGAAAACGAGCAACCCGCACAGTGCCACGCCAAGCAGGCCAAGCAGGAATTTTTTTGTCATAACCTGGGTATTAGGTGATAAAACAGGGGAATTGCCTTTCCCTCATAAACGGCGGTGAGCAGAGCAGCCCCGGAAGGCATGCTCATGCCGACCATCCGCTGTCTCCCAGGTTAAGTCATGTGGCTAAACCAGCGAGACGTTGAGGTTCACGCGCCGGAATTAGTTTCCGGGCCTTGTTTTGATCTCCACACCGGCAGTTGGCTCCGATTTGAAGAAGGTAAACTTGATACCACCTGCCTCAGCTGACATGCAGTTGGAATTGGTCCCCTTGCAGGCTTCAACAGTGGGGTTGATGCCAGCCTGGACATTGTTGAAAAAGCCCAGCGTGCCGATGGCGAGGGCAAATCCGAGAGCGAGGGTTTTGAAAGAAACTTTCATCTGGAAAACAATTAAAAGAGTGAAAAAAAAGTGAATGAATGAACAAACCTGAGAGAAGTCGCGCCATTACTCCTTGCTTACTACCGGATCGGGCGTGCAGGGAGGCATGTAGGCTATGACTTTGAAATGCTTCATAGCCACTGTAGCACAGAGCCTTTCCGCACCCTGACAGATGATGGTGGGCTCGGTGCCGGTTCCTTTGCTCGTGGCCGGAAGCAACGCTACCAGGCCCAGCAAGGCGGCAAACTGGAGGAGAGATTTCATGCGTTTCATCGCGAAAAAAAGTTGAATGGTGATAGATGCTTGAAGGTGGACCGCTCCGGCACCGCCGTTGCAGGCTTCGTGGCTGGTTGGATCGTCTGTCGTTTCCCGCTCCGGGCACAGGCAGGCCTGCGCCCCCAGAAGCCGGGGCAGGGTCGGTGTCATGAGCAAAGCAGTTTTTTGTGACAACAAGTGACCTTCGCACCCGGGGCGGCAGCAAAGCCCCGGTGTTGTTGGTCTGGCGATCAGCCAGCCGTGACCAGTCTGTGGTCGGCAGTGGAGGTTTGGCGGCCTCCCGGGTGTTGGGTCGGGTGATGTGGGTGTCCCTTTCGGGGCGGGTTCTCCGGAACGAGTGGTGTCAGCTTTGCTGTGCCGCTGTTCCCCGTGTTTGATGATACCAAATTAGGGAGGCCGGGCCGGGCCTGCATAACGCATTTTTCTGCATTTGCTCAACCGGCCTTCTCATTGCGTGAGAGAGAGGCCCTGTTTCCAGCCATCCGGGCGGGACCGTTTCCGGATTTGCTCAAAAATGGGCCTCCGGAACCCGCGATTTTTTTTATTTTTTTTTAAGTTTTCTTCCCGTATAGCCCTTCAGACCCTTGCCCCGGCCTTGGTTGTGGAAGGAAAAGCCTCCCAAAAATGCCATTTACCTCACCGCACCACCACCCACGGCGAAAACACCGGCGCATATCCCGACACATTGCCCAAACCGCCTGATACATTGTTGAAAACCGGCACCGGCTCAGCAAAGGCAAATCCCTGTAGTTCGAGCTGGCGGATGGCCGAAACGTAATAGTCATAATAGGCTTTGCTAACGGACCGCAGTTCCACCCGAAGCTCCAACTCGTTTCGTCGATCTTCATACGACTCAAAAAGCTGCCCGAGGCCCAGCGACAGCTCTCGCTTCCCCTCCGTAAAGTTCTCATCATTCAACAGCAACCCTGTCCATTCTCCGATATTCAGTGCTACGCCGCCCACATCGGTAGTGGCGACCTGCGAGGCGTTGAAAGGGTCCTGAAAAATCGAAATCGGATTTCCCCGGACAGTATCTCCGATTGCCCGCAAATAAAAAAGCAGGTGGAAATAATTCGGCCCGGGATCGGAATCCGAAAGGGTCACCCTGGCGCGAATACCCGGGTTAATCCCTACACCCAAAACCGCGATTTCCGGAGCAGTTGCCGGTGAAGGGACCAGATCCTCTCCCTCCGCCGGGTCAAAGCCCGTGGCAGAAACCCGGATGCCATAGCGGCCACCCGACACGACCGGGTAGTCGGAGACATACTCCTCCCTGCGAACGATCGTGGTTCCGGGCCAAAATTCGCGCTCAAAGCGGGCAGTGGCGACCGGCGTGCCGGCATCCAGGATTTCCACCAGAGCATCGTCGATGAAAACAGGCTGCTGCAGTTCCCCAAATCCAACGGTGCCGGACACAAATACCCGCCAGGGTTCGCCAGGGGCAAAATGCGCACCGACAACCAGCCTTGGCGGAACCGCTTCGACTTCAAAATCGGTGGAACGCACACAGGATGCGGTGAGCAGGAGCGCCAGCATTGGCCAGCAGCAACGCAGGAAGTTAGAAACGGATGCCATAAGAAATGCTTGGAATGAGGGGAAAGAGGGTGTTGTCAACGAATGCCTTGGTCCCGTCCGCCTGGTCTTCGAGGCTGAGGTAAAAGGTGTTCAGGCGGTTGTAGGCGTTGTAAATGCTGAACCCGAGGGTTCTGATTCCCCATTTGATCTCCTTCTCGCTGGTCACACCGAGGTCGAGGCGGTGATATGGTTTGTAGCGGTAGGCATTCACATCGGAGTAAGCCTCAAAAATGGGGGTATTGAGGCCTAATGCCCCGAAGTAGGCCACAGGCAGGGTAACGGCCCTGCCGCTGGCAAATTCCCAGGTTGCGCTTAGCCGCCACTGCGATGACAGGGCATAATTCGCGACGATGTTGACGTCATGCCGCCGGTCGAAGGTAAATGGAAAGCGTTGGCCCCTGTTCAGGTCAGGAAACAGGCGGTCGGCCCGGGAAAGGCCGTAGGCAACCCAGCCTGTGAGGCGTCCGGTCTCTTTTTTCAGGAAAATCTCCGCTCCGTATGCCTGGCCTTCGCCCTCCACCAGCCTGGAGGCGATGCTGGTCGTGTTCAGGAAAAAGGAGGCCCCTTCCCGGTAGGCATACAGGCCGTCGAGGGATTTGTAATAAGCCTCGGCAGACAAATTCCACCCCCCATCGAACGACTGCACATACCCAACCGCCGCCTGCCAGGCCTGTTGCGGGCCAATCTCTTCGGTTGCCCCTATCCACAAATCCGTTGGCAGCCCAATGCCGGAGTTGGTGAGCAAATGCAGATACTGGGTCATGCGGCTGAAACTGCCTTTGAGCGCCGAGCGGGTTCCTGTCTTGTAGTTCAGGACCGCCCGCGGCTGCAACGAGCCATAGCGGGTGCTGCCAACAGCATATCCGCTGGCGTGAAGCCCCATGTTCAGGCTCGTACGCAACCCGATCCGGATCTCATCTTCGATGTACCCAAAGCCCTCACCCGAACGGGTTTCTTCCTCCACAAAACTCTCGGTCCTGTTTCCAAACCCATTTGCTCCTGTCTGCAAAAACGAACTGCTGCCCGGCAAAAAACGATGGGCCACAGCCTGCATGCCCCACCGCACGGCGTGCCCCTTGCCCGGATACCAAAAGTAATCTGCTTTGAGGCCGAGGTCTTGTACCTGGGAGGAAACCGTCAGACCAAATTGTTCCAGTTGGGTGCCGGAACGGGTGCGATCGGTATCTTCGGTTTCGGTGGTGAAACCATATTCGGTATAGTAAACCGTGAAGTTGCTGAAGAGCCGGGGCTGGTACACATGGTTCCACCGCAGCGAGGCGATGCGGTTTCCCCACCCGATACGGGCATTTTTTTCAGACAAAAAAGTCCCGCCATTCGACCTGCCATCAAAAATATTCTGATCTGTGTAGCGGTCCCGCCCGGCATACACGCTCAGGTATAGCCTGTCGCGCGGCGAAAGGACTGCATTGAGCTTGAGGTTGAGGTCATAGAAAAAATAGCTCGAAAAGCCGCCCGCCCGACCTTGCTGGAGCTTTTGGTTGCGCGAAACCGCCCGGATAAATGGATCGGCAAAGGTTCTTCGGGCTGATACGATGAACGAAACCCGGTTTTTGACAAGAGGCCCTTCCAGGGTAAAACGCGAGGCCACCGGGCTGAGCGAAAAGCTGCCGCTGATGTTGTTCAGGTTGCCCTCTTTCATCGAAATATCAAGCACCGACGACAACCGCCCGCCATACCGCGCGGGAAATGCTCCGCTGAACAGGTCCACGTGGCGGATGGCATCGGTATTAAACACCGAGACAAACCCAAACAGGTGGGACACATTGTACAGCGGCACGTCGTCCAGCACGATCAGGTTTTGGTCGGGAGAGCCGCCACGCACAAAAAATCCGGCAGCGCCTTCTGTCCCGCCCTGAATACCGGGCAGCAATTGCAGGCTGCGCAGGAGGTCTGTTTCGCCACCAATGGCAGGCAATTGTCGCACAAAGGCGGGGTCCACCCGAAAGGCACTCATCTGCGGCTGGTCCTCCGGCGCACGGCTACTCTCAATCACAACCTCTTCCATCTGCGTTTCGCGGGGCCTGAGGGCAATCTCTTCCGGAAACCTCCCTGCCATTCGCCGGGGCAGCACCCTGGGCTCATACCCCAGGTAGCTGATGCGCAACTGGCAGGAGTCGGCCCGCAGCGGCAGGGCGAAATAGCCATAGGCATTGGTGAAGGTGCCCGCTCCGCTCAACTGGTCCACAACTGTGGCACCGATCAGGCGTTCGCCCGAGCCAGCATCCGACACATAGCCGCTGGCCGTGCTGCCGGGCGACCCCTGAACACCGGGGCCGGAGGCTGGCTGAACCGGCTTTAGCACGATGGTCCGGCCCTGCACCGAAATGGCAGCGGGTAGGTCGGCACGAAGCCGTGCCAGCAGGCTCTCCAGGGTCCAGGTCCGGGCAGGCCAGTTCAGGCGCTGTCCTGTGCTGAAAGCCCCCGAGGCATATACAAACCGAAAGTCGGTTTGTGTTTCGACGGCAGTCACCACCTCCCCCAGCGTGGGGTTGGCCCCTGTGTCGATTTCAGGTTGCTGAGCCGCCAGGGTACAGGAAAGGCACAAGGCCATCATCATCGCAACAGCCCGTTGCGCATGCAGAATCGGTTTCATTGGCAGGTTGGTTGATCAGGGAGAGGCGCAAGCCCCGCCCCGGAGGGTAAATCCTGTTTGTTCGTTGCCGCTGATTTCCATGTCGAATACCTCCCCGATGGCAGCCAGCATGGAGGCGGGGGTTTCGCGTTCAAACGTGGCGGTCAGGAGGCAATTCTCCATGTCTGCCCGCTCCAGGCTAATGGCCACGCCGGTTGCCTCCCGGATGTCGTCCAGGGCTTCGCCCAGCGGAACCGCCTGAAAGCGATAGACACCCGTGGCCCATGCCACAGAGGCCAGCGCCCCGGACTGCCGCTCCCATTGCTTGCCCCGGAGCGCTGCCTGCTGCCCCGGCAGCAGGTGAAGGGTATCCGACCCCGTGCCGTAAACCGCCACTTTGCCGGTATGCACCTGCGCACGCACCGGCTCATCGGCTTGTACCAGGAAACTGGTGCCCAGCACCCGCAGGCTGCCTTCTCCCAATTGCACCACAAAGGCCCGTGCCGTGTCCCGGCGCACCTCGAAGAAGGCCTCGCCCTCCAGGTGCACCTGCCGCTCCTGACGGCCAAAGTCACGCCGGGCTGTGAGCCGTGCGCCTTTGCGCAGCGTCACCCGGCTGCTGTCGGGCAGCCAGACCCGGGTCGTGCCTTCCACCGCCTCCCATGTCGTGGGCCGCGTGGCTTGCCACCATCCGCCTGCCAGCAACAGAAACGCCACGGCAGCAGCCACCTTCCACCATCCCGGGAGGCGCTGCACGCGGGCTGGGTGCATCTCCGCCTCGATCCGGCTCCAGGCACGGGCCTTCCCGGCCTCCCCCGGTTCAGCAAGCGGCAGCCCGCCATACTGTTTCCAGAGCAGGTTCCAGTCTGCCCACTGGCGATGATTGTCAGCTGAGCCTTCCAGCCAGCTATCCAGGGCCGCCTGGTCTTCCGGCGACAGCGGAGGAGCCAGCCATCGGGCAATTTGTTCCGGGGAAGGAGTCATGGGAGAAGGGTCTTTGATAGCTTGTCGGAAAACAGGGCCGCTACCCCTACGCCGGGGCTACATTTTTTTAAGAAAAAAAAGGGATGGCCCATGCGCCTGCCGCCAGGAGCCATTTGCGCAGCCGGGAAAGCGCCTTTCCGATCTGGTGTTCGACTGTTTTCTGGCTGATGCCCAGGGTGTCGGCAATCTCGCGGTAGGAAAGCTGCCCGAAGCGGCTCAGGGCAAACACCTCCCTGCATTGAGGCGGCAGAGCCTCCAGGGCCGCCAGCAGGCGGGTTTCCAGCTCAGCTGCCATCAGGGCGCTGTCGGCATCGTCGCTCTGCGGGGCTGGCAGTGAAGGGTCGGCTTCCACCCGGAGAGGATCCTTTTTCCGAAGGTAATCAATGGCTTTGTAAGTGGCGGCTTGTGTGAGATAGGCTGCCCAGGAGCCGGGTGAAGTGATGCTTTCCCGGCGTCGCCACAGGTCGAGGAATACATCGGCAGCGAGCTCTTCGGCTGTTTCCTGGTGGCGCGTGAGTGCAAAAATTCGCCTGAACACCAGCCCGTAGAAGTTGTCGAACAGCGCCCGAAACGCTTGTTCCCCGCCCTGCGGAAAAAAAAAAGAATGTTCGGGCCGGGTGGAAGGCATAGGGATTCTGGCAGATTTGGAGGAGAAACCGCAAGTGTTGAATTAGGTTCGTGGCGAGGGGAAAAATATGCGGGTGGGGGGTGTCGTGAAGGAGAATCTCCCCGGCAGCGCCAATATGACCTTCCCCTTCTCCTCACGCTCACGCCTGATTCCGGGCAAAAAGTATATCTTAGGGCCACAGCTTCTCCTGCATGAACCCTGAGTCATTTCTGAAAGAGATTCGCGATCAAATCGCCCGCGACGAACTGGGACCAGCCCTGCTGCGGCTCCGGCAGTTCCTGGACAATACCCCGCAGCTCGACGGGGTGCTTCAGCAATCCGGGCGCTTCGCCGCCATCCGCGATCAGATTCGCATGGGCACCGTGAGCCACGCCGAGGCAACCCTGACGCAGAACCAGATCCGCGATGGGTTGCTCGACTTCCTCCGGGAAATCGATGTGCAGCAGGCCCAGTCTTCGGTGCTGGGGGAGGAAATGGAGCGGGCCATTTCGATTGTGCAGAGCAAGAATATGGTGGCAGGCTCGACAATCAGCGGGCAGAACGTAAACATCGGCGACAGGCAGGAGATCCACCACCACTACGGCGACAAAAAAATTCCCCGCAACCTCACCAATCCTCCCTTCGACCCGCCTGTATTTCTGGGGCGGGAGGCGGAACTGGAGGCCTTGCACGCGCGCATATTCGGAAGTGACGACTTCCTGATGCTCGTCAACGGGCAGGGCGGCATGGGCAAGACTTCCTTTGCTGCCAAATACTGGAAACGCTACCAGCACGAATACCAGCACCGCGCCTTCTTTTTCGTCGGCAATGGCATCGAAAACGCCCTGCTGGGCCTGGCTCCGACCCTGGAGGTGACGTTTCCGGACACGATGCCCGGCCGGGAGCGCCTCAAGCTGCTCCTGCAGCACATCGCCGAGCTTGAGCGCCCCTGCCTCCTTGTGCTGGACAATGCCAACGACGCGGCGGAACTGGACGCGCTATACCCTCTGCTGCGCACCTGCAACAACTGCCACCTGCTCCTAACCTCGCGGCTGGCGGCCCTGCGCGAATCGCCCACCCACCCCATCGGCGCCCTGCCGGATGAGCTGGCCCTGCAGTTGTTCCAGCGGCACTACCCGCAGCACCGTGCTGAGGACGACGTCCTCTTCTTCCGCATCCTGCGGGCGGTGGGCGGCAACACCCTCGTGGTGGAGCTGCTGGCCAAAAACCTCCGCAGCATCAATACCAACGAGGTCTTCTACTCCCTTGGAGACCTGCTGACCGACCTGCAAGGGCAGGGCCTGCTGCGCCTGCGCGAGCAGGCAGCTATCCAGGTGGACTGGCAACAGTTTGAAAAAAGCACCCCTGAGCAGATCGTCTCAGCCATGTACGACCTGCGGCCCCTGGCCCCGGAGGCCCTCGCCCTGCTATCGGCATTCTCCGTGCTGCCCGCGGAAGACATCAGCTACGACCTGCTCAAAACCCTGCTCGCCCCTGCCGAGGCCCGCGCCTTCTCGCAGCAGCTCAGCAACCTCCACCAGCAGGGCTGGCTCGAAAAAAACGACATCAACGCCCGCCCCCATTACAAATGCAGCCCCGTGGTGCAGGAGGTGGTGCGGAACAAAAACCCGCAACTGCTCGCAGACTGCGAGGGGTTGATAGACCAGTTGAATGAAAAATTGGATTACGAAACTGGCTCCGGGCATCTGCTAAACGCCAGCTACGAGGAGGCTGCACTTTTTGCCCGCTACGCCGAAACCGTGGTGCAGGGGATTGGTGTGCCAGGTTACGACCTGGGTATACTTTGCGAGCGCATAGCCAGCTACTATACCACAACAGGCGATTTAGGCCGTGCTTTACTTTTTCAAGAAAAATACCTGATTATCAACCGGGCCTTGCTTGCCGCAGAACCCGATAATGCCGCCTTCAAAAACGGACTGGCCATTTCGTATGAAAAACTCGGCGAAACACACAGCTCCCTGGGCAATCTCTCACAAGCAATGGCCTTTTTTGAGCAGGCTAATCAACTGGAGAAAGAACTCCAAAAAGACTATCCAGAGAATATGGATTTCAAACATGGCCTGGCTATCTCGTACCGAAAGCTCGGCTCGACACATAGCGCCCTTGGGAATCACCCACAGGCCTTGGCCTTATTTAAGCAGTATTACCAACAGTCGATAGAACTTCATGAAGCCTTTCCTGCGAATTTGCCATATAAAAATAGCCTCGCTATCTCATTCTCTGATCTCGGTTCAGCCTATATCGTCTTGGGGGATCTCTCGCAGGCCTTAACTTTGTTTGAGCAGTATAACCAACTCGAGAAAGAACTCCACGAGGCCTATCCAGCGAAGGTGTCCTTTAAAAATAGTCTGGCTATCTCCTACGAAAAGCTCGGATCGACCCACAAAGCCTTGGGAAACCTCCCGAAAGCCTTGGCCTTTTTTGCGCAAGAAACCAAGCTGTTTGAAGAGCTTCAAGAAGCGTATCCCGCAAATGTGTCCTTCAAAGAGGGGTTAGGATGGGCAAATCAGTTTCTAGGAAATTGCCATTATAGTTCAGGAAACTTAGATAGCGCACTGACTCAATATTCTGAAATGAAACAGATATTTAAGGGTCTGAAGGAAACCTATCCGCAAAAGGTTAAATTCAAAAACGGCTTGGCCATTTCGTATTCCAAACTCGGCACGATCCACAGCGCCCTGGGCAATCTCCCACAGGCCTTGGCCTCTTTTGAGCAGTTCAACCAGTTGATACAAGAACTCCACGAAGCCTATCCGGTGAATGTGGACTTCAAAAAAGGCTTAGCCATCTCGAATTTGTTTCTAGGCCAATTTCACTGGGACCAGCTCAAGGACCGGATAAAGGCCAGGGACTATCTCCAACAAGGCTATGCCCTGTATGAAGCCCTGGTGCGGGATTTTCCTGATTATCAGGAGTTCAAGGGGAATTATGAATGGGTGAAAAAAGCCTTGGCGGGTTTGGAAGGATAAAGTTATCGGATAACTCGAAGTTATCCGATAACTTTATCCGGGTGCTTTATCAAAATAACGCAATTCCAAATCATGCTTACCCCCAAACGCATCAACTACTGGGCGAAGCTTGAACCGGGCCAGGTATATCATCTCTATAACCACGCCGTTGGGAGCGACAACCTGTTCCGGGAGCAGGAGAATTACAGGTTTTTTCTGCAGCAATGGCAATGGTATTTTGGGCAATACATGGACCTGTATGCCTATTGCCTGATGCCCAATCACTTCCATGTGCTGGGGAGGCTCAAGCCGCTGTCGGAAGCTGTGAATGTGGCGATCCGCCTGGAAAATACCGCAAAATCCCAGGCATTCCTGCGGGGCGAGGTGCCGGTCAATGTCTTTTATGAGGATCAGTTTAAGCGCTTTTTCACAAGCTACTCCCGGGCCTATGGCAAGGCCTACCAACGGATCGGGAGCCTCTTCCGGGCGAAGTTCAAGCGGGTACTCATCCAGGACCGGGAGCACCTGCTGGACAAGCTGATGTACATCCACCACAATCCCATCCATCACGGCTTTTGCGCAGGCTACGCGGAGTATCCTTATTCCTCCTACCACGAGTATGTGGCGGGAAACGCAGAGCGGGTGCATCTGCCGATTTTGAAATACTTTGAAGGTGGTGGCCCTGGTCGAAGTTTTAGGACAACTCAAAGTTGTCCGACAACTTCGACTACCACGACAACTTCGACCGCCCTGGATGGCTTTGTCCAAGCCCATGAGGCATACCGGCTCGATTTTCGGGGAGATGTGGGTTGAAGGATGAAGGTTGTTTAAGTTATCGGACAACTCGAAGTTGTCCGATAACTTAAACCGATAACTTAAACCGATAACTCCATCACTCCAACCTCCTCACGCTCCCATCCCGCAGATCAATCCCAAAGTGCCGGCTGGGCTCGCCGTGCGAAAAGCGGTTGATGAGGGTCAGCACGGCCCGCAGCCGATGGAGGAGCAGGCTCCAGGTTGGTGTGGCGCCGGTGACCGCTTGGCCGGGAGCTTTATCTGCCAACAGGGCCGCTCCCAGCAGGGTGTATTGCTGCATCCGCGCGGGGGAGATGTCGGTCAGGGCCAGCTCGTCGGCGTTTTGAAGGCGGTAAAAGTCGCGCACGAGCTCTGCTCCCGTCCATTGCCAGTCTGAGGTGGTACCGCCCGCTTCCTGCAACAGGGCCACTGCCCGGCTTTCCGCCGCCTGCCAGGTCAGGCGCAGGCTGTCGGGCAGCAGCGAGCCGCCCGGTACCGGGCTGAGCGGCAGGCTTTCCAGCGAATCCGCCGGGAACTGCGACAGCACCAGCATCTCCCAGCCCGACAGGCCCGGCAGGATTTCCTGCAGATCTGCTGGCCATTCCTGCGGAAAAAAGCGCAGGCGCGCCAGCTCCGTGAGGTGCCACTGGGTAAACTCCGCATAGGTCGCTGCCTCCAGTACCGCCTTGTTCCAGATGCGGGGATAACCCACAGAGTCGAGGTAGCGCCACTCCGCCGCGTAGTGCGGAAACAGCGTCCGGAAATGCGGCACCTCGTCCAGCACGATGGTCTCTATCTCCGCCTGCTGACCGGCAAACAGGTGCAAAATCTTGTAGGCAGGCTTGTAGGCCGCCAGCGAAGGGGCCTGCACATTGACGAGGGTATTCCCGCTCTCCGGATCGGAGATCACCCCCGTGTCGTTCTGGTGCATGTGGCCGCCGATGTGCAGCTTCAGGCCCGTGCGGGCCAGGGCCTGGCTCGTCGCAGTGGTGGGCATGCGCCCCTGCTGGAAGGCCCCCTCGCCCTCAAACAGATCCGGAAGGAGCGCCTGCGCCCCATCGTAGAACTCCGTCATGGGAAAATGGCTGAAAGCCACCAGGGTCTTGCCCTGCGCTTCGGCCCGCTGCACCACATCGGCGATCCAGGCGATCACCTGCTGCTTGTGGGTGAGCATCCGGTTATACCCCGCCCCGCCCGAGCCTTGAAAATACGAGGCCAGCGGCGGCTGACCTTCCTCCGCCGTGGCGCGGGGCACATACACATTCGCATCAATCGCCAGGAGCCAGAGCCCCTCCACCGGCTCCACGAGGTAGCTCAGGTCCGCCACCTCAAAGCAATGGGTGTAGTGCGGCTGTTTGTAGGCTCCGCCGGTGCCTTGCAGGCAGATTTCGTACTGCCGAAGCTCCAGGCTGGCCTGGGCCAGGGCCGTCTCATAGTGGTAGGGCGCCGTGCCGTAGTCGCTGTAGGGTGTTTCGAAGTAGAGGTAGTCGGGTTTCGGCATCAGGCCGAATGGGCCCAGGAAGTCAAGCACGCCGGCATAGCCCAGTTCGGCGATGTCGGGGGTGCAAAACACGGGATGCGGTACGATGCCTTCGGGATAGCGCAGCCTGCCCGGCTCGCTGCACACCGGGTGGTCGGGTGAAAAAACAGGCAGGGGACGCCCATTGGCACCCAGAAAGTCGCTTTTGCCAGCCGCCGAACGAAAAGGCGTGGTAGGATCGTGGTTGCCGGGGGCGGCCAAAAATTCCAGGCCGTAGGTGGCGTGATAGTGATCGAGGATCCGGCGCAGGCCGCGCAGGTGAACGGCCTGCCCGTCGTCGCTGAAGTCTCCCGGCAGGGCCACCCAGCGAATCCCCCGGGCCACCACATCATCGAGCGCTGCGAGCAGGGCAAAGTAGTTTTCGTTGAAGAGGCGGGTGGACTTCAACTGCGCCTCCATGGTGCGGATTGTCGCGAGCTTTTGCCCATCGCCGAAGGTTGTCGGCAGCCCCGGGAAAGCGCCGTCTTCAAATTCTGCGAAGATGTCGTGGAAGTGAACATCCGGCAAAAAGGCGATTTGGGCGAGCAGGGGCTGCTTTTCGGCATCCTGCGCCGGGAGCAGGCCCGGCCCGGACAGCCAGCAGGCCAGCAACATGGCTAGCAGATAGTATCGGCAGAGGTCTTTGTGACAGGCAGATGCCGTTGCTGAGGAGAGAGCGGGAGAGGTCATCGGGCGGGGCGGGTTATGGCAGGAAAGCTAGGGGCTTCCGTTGGCATCCCCAAATGGTGGGTGGAGGGAAATCAGGTCCTGATGAGGGTACTCATGTCGCAACCTGCCTGGCATTTGGTGGGCTGGGGATAAGGTGACCGGAAAGAGGATAATCCGGACGGGAAAAAAGGGAAGGGAAACAGCTTCTGCCTCTCCAGCAGAATTTTTCCATATAATTTTTCCGTATATTGGGTTCATCATGAAACATCCAGTGGCATCTAACCTCTATCAAATTACACAGCTCCCGGAATCTATACATCGGCAGCTCGCCGACTACCTGGAGTTTTTGCTGGCCAAATACCGCAAACAACAAAGTCAACAGCCAGAATCGCAGAAATACCCTCTGAAAGGAATGGTGCTGCAATATGAAGCCCCTCTTGCCGAAGCAGCTCCGGGCGAATGGGAGTCACTCCAATGATTCTGCTAGATACACACATATGGATTTGGTGGGTTGACGGAAGTCCCAGGCTCAGACCGGCATACCAGCTTTTGTTGGAGCAGGAAGAGAAGGAAGGCTTAGCTATTGCCGCTATTTCGGTCTGGGAGGTAGCAAAACTGGTGGAAAAAGGAAGGCTAACACTGGCCTTGCCCGTTGACCAATGGATAAATCAAGCCCTTATCTTATCCAGGCATTACCCTGATCAACCTCACTCCTGAGATCGCTGTGGCATCCACCAGGCTGGAAGGTGAGTTTCACCCCGACCCTGCCGACCAGCTGATTGTAGCCACTGCCCAGGTCATGGACATCCCGCTGATCACCGAAGATGCCCGGATTCAAGCCTATCCGTATGTTCGAACGATGTAGAAGCTCTCTGTTTGGGAAAGGAGTAGCCAGTGGGGAGTAAAAAAAGTACATACACATTGTGGTTGAGGAATCAGGCAATTGCCTTGCCATCTAACTTGCCGCCGCCTCCCCACACATCCTGCCCCATTGTACCCGGGCATTCCCCCTTCCGGATCTTTTTCCCAGATTGCAGGATCAGCAGGCTGTTACTTTTTTTTCATGCAACAATACGATCCCAAAAACGCGCAGATCCTGGTCCATGTGGGCGGGGAACTGCTGCCACGCAGCGCGGCCAAAGTTTCTGTATTCGACAGTTCTGTGCAGGGCGGCGACGCCGTGTGGGAAGGGCTGCGGGTATATAATGGCCGCATTTTTTCGCTCGACCTCCACCTCGACCGGCTCGTGCGCTCGGCCAAAGCCCTTGCCTTCGCCGGGGTGCCCTCCAAAGAAGAAGTGAAACAGGCCATTTTCGCCACCCTCCGCGCCAATGGCATGTTCGACAACACCCACATCCGCCTCACCCTCACCCGGGGCACCAAAATCACCTCGGGCATGGACCCCCGCCTCAACCAGTCGGGCTGCTGCCTCATCGTGCTGGCAGAGTGGAAACCGCCCATCTACGACCAGGCCGGCATCCGTCTGGTGACCTCCAGCGTGCGCCGCAATTCGCCCTCCTGCATCGACTCCAAAATCCACCACAACAACCTGATCAACAACATCCTGGCCAAGATTGAGGCCAATGTGGCAGGGGTGGACGACGCCCTGATGCTCGACCTCGACGGCTTTGTGGCCGAAACCAATGCCACCAATGTGTTCGTTGTGCGCCACGGTGTACTCATCACCCCGCTGCCCGACGCCTGCCTGCCCGGCATCACCCGCGCCATCGTGATGAAGCTGGCCGTGGAGCTCGGCATCCCGATGGAAGAACGGCGGGTGTCGCCCTCCGAATGCCACAGCGCAGATGAGATGTTCACAACCGGCACGATGGGCGAGCTGAGTCCGGTCCTGATGCTCGACGGCAGAACCATCGGCGATAGTGAAATCGGGCCGGTCACGCGGCGGTTACAGGCGGCCTTTCATGCCAAAACCCAGCGCGAAGGCGAAGAAATCCGGTAAGCAACTCACACTCCACGGCAAGGGCCGGAGCCTGAAAACGGGCTTCGGCCTTTATTTTTTTGAAAAAAAGCCGGAAAAGAAGGGGCTGAAGGGAAAAAAAATATCGCATGACGATTTATCTATTTCACAAATCAGCCTTCGATGCTTAAAAAAGCAATCACAAAGCTTCATTTTATCTAAAATCGAATTTGAATCTCCCTTACTGATTTTCACAAACGCATTTTTCTCCACTCTTTTTTTCCTGCTGGCGGTGCTTGCTTTGAATCATCAAACAAACACAGACAACATGTCGCGCCAACAAACCCACTTCCTCTCCAACCTTCTCTTCCTGGGCCTGCTGGTTCTGGGAATGGGAAACGCGGTTCAAGCCCAACACCGCCAGACCCGCTTCTCGGTGAACGTCACCAGGCAATGGAAACTCGATGAGTCCTTTCGCTATGAGGCAGGTCTGGCCCTTCGGTTGTCGCCCGACTGGGATCCGATTTTCCGCAGCGGCGAGATAGACACCCTGTTTGACGCCCCGGACCTGATCACTGGTAACCTGAGCAGAAATGACAGGGATCATGACGATGATGACGATGATGACGACGATGACGATGACGATCAGGATGATGACGATGACAACACCGGTGGAACGGGGACTGGTTCGGGGACGGGAAATGGTTCAGGAACAGGCACCGGGTCGAACGACGATGATGACGATGACGATGACGACAACAATGGAAACAACAACGGAAATACTGGTGGCAATGGGTCAGGGACCGGAAATGGAAACGGCGGTTCACAGCCAGGAACGACAACACCCGGTTCCACCCCCACTGCCCCGGACCCTGCTGCCGATGCGCTGAGCTGGCAGGAAATGCTGCGGCCCGACTTTGTGATGAGCCACAGCCTCCAGTACAGGATCAACGAGCAATGGCAGGCGGTGGGCAGCTATCAGTATCGCTGGAACCAGTTTCAGGACAACCACAGGGTGCGGGCTGAGATCCGGTACCGGGAAAATATCTGGAACAAAGCCGCCCGTGTGGAGTCGCGCCTGATCTGGCAAACCGCCGGAGCCCGCGACAACAATGAATGGGAGTTTCAAAACTTCGTCATTGCCCGGGCAGGCCTTCGCTGGAGAGGAAACCTGGCTCCCTTTGCCCAAACCGACGCCATGTTCAGAATGCGGAAAGACGATGTCCACCTCCGCTTCCTGATTGTGACAACGGGCCTCTGGCTCAAAGTAAACGACAACAACAGCCTCCGTGCAGCCTACGACTGGCGCTGGCACCTGCGCCGTGACAACGACAAGCTTTCCCAACAAATCAGCCTTGACTGGCAGATCAGACTCTGATCCATTTGCCTGAAAAGCCCACCTCATTTTTCACACGAAACAAACTTTTCTCAACAACAAACAGATGGAATCCTTCGCAACGACCAAATTCACCCTCTCTGCTTTCGGCCTGAAGAACAGCTCCATGCTCGACTTTGCTATGTTCCGCGACCATCAGCCCGTGCTGGGCGACCTCGGCCTCTTTGAGGTGGTGGAGCTGGGCAAGCACGAAAAAATGCAGATGCACGACAAATGCCTGCGCAACATCTACCCCGGCGACCGCTTCGTGGCAGCTTTTGGTCCGCGCTATGCCACCGGCCAGTTTGAAGGCTACATCCCGAAGGGCGTGCAGGAATTCTACCACATCCTGGGCATGGGCGGCGCCATCGGCTGGGTGGAAAGCACTCACAGCCGGTTTGTCGAATTGGGTCCTACCACGGTGCGTTTCCTCGGCTTTGCTGTGGATCCGCAAGGCCAGATCCTCAACAGCCGCTACCTGGCCCGCCGCCCCAGAGAACTCCATGTGGACACCCTTCGCCAGGGCACCCCACGGGTGATCCTTTCCATCGGCTCCAGCATGGACAGCGGTAAAACCACCTCGGCAGCCTTCCTGGCCCGCGGTCTCCGGGCAGCCGGCAGAAGAATGGCCTACATCAAGCTCACAGGCACCATCTTCTCCAAAGACGCGGATTTTGTGCAAGACACCGGCGCTCACCTCGCCATCGACTTCTCACACTTCGGCTATCCATCCACCTACCTGTGCGATAGCTCCGAACTCATCCGCCTCTTTGGCCATTTGCTCCTCGAAACCCAGGCCGTGAAGCCTCAGGATGTGATCGTCGAAATCGCTGACGGCATCCTGCAGCGCGAAACCAAGGCCCTCCTCACCGACGAGCGCTTCATGCGCCTCGTGGACCACGTGATGTACTCCTGCGGCGACAGTCTCGGGGTGCTGGGTGGCCTCCGCATCCTCAACGAATGGGGCATTGAGCCCACCGGCATCAGCGGTTTGTTTACGGCCAGCCCGCTGCTCATCAAGGAGGTGGAAGCCGAAATCGACCTGCCCGTCTGGGACCTGGCCAAACTGGCTAACCCAGCCATTGCTGAGCAATTCAGCGAGCGCCGCCTCGCCTGGAAAGCCGGCAAGACCATCAACACAGCTTTGCTCAAGATTGCATGACCACCTTTGGGGGAATATTAGGTAGGTCTGTAGCGGGATACTGGCGTCGGCATCTGCCGGCGCTGGTCCTGCTTTTTGTGTTGAGCCTCAGCACCCGGCTCCTCACGGCCCTGCTCCCCGTGGCCCTCGGCAAAGGCTTTGACCTTCTGCTCGGGTATCACACTTTCCGCGCCCGCATTCTCGACAGCCTGCCAGCCGGGCTTTGGGAAAGCTGGGACCGCTTTTTCTTCTTTTTCATCGGACTGCTCACCCTCAAATGGGCCTCCGACTTCCTGTTCCAGGGTTTGTCAGGCGTGGTGGGCGAAAGCATCAGTCATCAGGTGCGAAGCCAGCTATTTGAATCCCAGCTTCAGATTCCGCTGCAGGAGTACCAGGCGAAGGGCGCAGGAAAATACCTCCTCCGCTGGAGCGGCGACCTGAGCAGCATCCGCAACTGGATCATCAAAGGCATGGTGGTGGCTGCCGGAGATCTGCTCTGGATTGTGCTGCTTTTTGTGCTAATCGGGAGCTGGTTTCCGAACATGGCCCCGCTGCTGGTGGGCGGATTGCTCTGCTGGCTGGGCCTGCAGGTGATGCTTGTTTTTCGAAGCAAAGACCTCGCAGCCCGTCAGCGCGACGAAAAATCCATACTCCTGGCCAGCCTCACACGCCGCCTCAGCTCCATGATGACAGTGCTGGGCCTCAACCGCCAAAGTCCCGAGCGCCAGCGCATGATGCGCCGCATGGACCGCGTGCGCCGACTCGGCAAGGCTTACGCCTGGAACGTGGCCACCGCCAGCTCCATCGGGGCACTCTGGCCTTATCCGCTTATTCTCGCTTTTCTTTTTCAGGCAGATGACGCCATCGCTGCCAACCAGGTAACAACGCTCCTGGCCACCGTGCTGCTCCTGATGACTGCCACTCCGGCCTTTCGGCGGCTGAGCCGCGTGCCCCTCCTCTGGCAGCTCGGCACCCTGAGCCAGCGCAAGCTGGAGCTCCTGCAGCAAGCCCGTCCGGAACCGCTGCCTGCCTTCCGTTTCCAGCAGGGAAGCGGTCACTACCGCGACGGGCAACGCAGCTACGCCTGGGAAGGAGGCAGCATTCACTTCGTGACGATGGCCTCGGGTGCGGGAAAAAGCACCATGATCCGGCGGCTCATGGGCCTCGACAGCGGCGGCGACTGCGCCTGGGATGGCCAGCAGGTGGATCAGCTAGACAGCCACAGCCTGCGCAAAACCCAGGCAGTGATCAGCCCCGACTTTCCGCTGCTCGGCAAAACGGTATTTGAGGCCGTGGCCTACAGCCGCAAAGAAGAAGCCCGCACCCAAACCGAGCAGATGCTGACCCGCTTTTTCACCGGATGCCCTGCCAACTGGACACCCGCCCCCGGCGACGGCATCGGCGACCAGGGTGCCCTGCTATCGCTGAGCCAGCGGCAGTTGCTGCTCTACGTGCGCGCCCTGCTCACGCGCAAGCCCATTCTGCTGATCGAACACCCGGCCCTGGGGCTGGACCCTGTGCTGGCCGCCTGGGCCATGGAGCGCCTCCTTTCTCTCACCCGCGCCAAAACCATCCTGGTGCTGGGTTCGGAGGCAGATAAAGCCCTGCTGGAGAAAGTCTGCGGACAACAACAGCAGCCCCTGCGGCTGGTGGAAGCCGGGCAGATCTGCGGGAGAAGGTAGCGGATCAGCCTTCGGGTGGCCATTGGGCCTCCATGTCGAAGACCAGTTCCATGGCCTGCCACATCTCCCCTTGCGGAGCATCGGGGAGGGCCTGCTGGAGGCTGCCCATCCAGGTTTCCCAGGCCTGGCAGCGCGGGTGGAGGGTGAGGTAACGCGGAAAATCGACAGCGGGATCAAAGCCATCGCTGACCTCGGCGAGCATCATGAGGCGGTTTCCGCGCAGCCAGATGCGCATGTTGAGCACCCCGACGGCGCGGAGCGCCCGGAGCACTTCGGGCCAGACGGCTGCATGGGCCTGGCGATAGGCAGCGATGGCAACCGGATCGGGCTTAAGGTCGAGGGTGAGGGCGAGAGAAGGCATGGAGCTGGTTGGTTAATAAGTGGAGAAAACAGATGAAGGTCTGCTGGGTGAAAAGTAAAATCTCTCCTGGGAACACGCCCAGGGAGTTCAAAAAAAATGGGGGCGGAAGAACGAAAATTCCTGATGCTCAGGACATCGAGGGAAGAGCATTTTGAGCTATTTTCCTGAGAGCAAACCTTCCTGCGATGAAACCTGCAACGTGGATTCTCTTTCTGGCTGGTTTCGCCAGTGCCTGCCAGTATGCGGCCAGGAACACAGACCATCCGCACTGGCGGTCTTTTTTGTTTGACTGACAAACCAGCGACGCCCGTTTCGGTCCTTCGGCTATCTGGCTGAGAACCGGGGAAACTGCGGGTCAGCCTGGTGTTGGAAAGGCAGATGCGAATGACTAAGTTTCCGCGCCCTGGCAGTCATGAGGTGAATTGGTTTTGATGGGGCCTTCAATACAACACCAGCCCGGAATGGAAATCATCAAAACGGAGGATTTAACAAAACGCTTCGGCTCCGCGCTGGCTGCGGACCGCATTTCCATTCATGTGAATCTGGGGGAAATTTATGGCTTTCTGGGGCTGAATGGAGCCGGGAAAACGACAGTCATCCGGCTGTTACTGGCCATGATCAAACCGGAAAGCGGCACCATTTCCCTGTTTGGAAAGCCCCTTTCGCCGCAATTCCGGAACTGGAATGACATCGGCTACCTCGTCGAAACACCCTACTCCTACCCCAACCTTTCGGTGTACGAAAACCTGAAAGTGATTTACAGACTGCGTGGGCTTGACCAGCCTGATGCGATTGACACCATCATCGAAGAGCTGAAGCTGACCAAATACAAACACAAGAAGGCCGGCACTTTGTCGCTTGGCAACCGCCAGCGCCTGGGACTCGCAAAAGCCCTGATGCACCGTCCCAGACTCCTGATTCTCGATGAGCCGATCAATGGCCTGGACCCCGAGGGGATCGTCGAAGTCCGCGAACTGCTGACGAGCCTTGCCGCCAGTGGCTCCACCATTTTTCTTTCCAGCCACATTCTCGGAGAAATATCCAGGCTGGCCCACCGGGTTGCGATCATTCACGAAGGAAGGCTCATCAAGGAATTGACGAGGGCCGAATTATCGGAGCAGATCTCAAGGAAAATCATCGTACAAACAACTGACAATCAGGCTGCTGTGCAACATCTGCTTCGGGCAGATTATCCGGCAGCCCTGGCAGGGCCAGAGACCATAGAAGTCACGGGGCAGGAAGCCCAGGACCGGCCTGAGCTGATTTCGAAGCTGCTCGCAGAGCACGGACTTCCGCCCAGGCAAATTTTCCTCACCACTGAAGACCTTGAAATGTATTTCCTTCGGACAATCAATGAAAGCAAGCCATGAAGCCATTTATCCGGGTCATTGGGGCAGAGTTTCTTAAAATAAGACATTCAGGCTTTTTCTGGGCCACCTTCATCGCCTTTGGGCTGGCTCCCGTGATTGGGGCTGTTTTCATTCTGATTATTCGCGACGGCGACGCCCTGGCTCAGGCAGGCGCACTGGCCACAAAGGCCCGGGCCATGAATTTTGAACCCACCTGGAAGTCCTATGTCGGGATGTTAACCCAAGCCGTTGGCGTTGGAGGTGTGATGGTGTTTGGCTTCGTGGCCAGCTGGGTTTTCGGGCGGGAATATTCCGATGGCACTGCCAAGGACCTTCTTTCGCTCCCTGCTTCAAGAACAACCATTCTCAACGCGAAATTCATCCTCTACGCCATCTGGTCTGTTCTGCTGGTCTTGTCTAATTTATTGCTGGGCCTCCTGCTGGGGGCAGTTCTGCAGTTGCCGGCCACAGACGGAGCCTCCCTTACATCGCCCCTTGCCGATTATCTCATTACAACGGTTCTCACGATTTTGGCTGGGGTGCCAATTGCCTTTTTTGCTCTCTGGGGCAAGGGGTATCTCACGCCGCTGGGGTTTGTGGCGCTAACATTGGTCTTTTCTCAGATCGTGGCTGCTGCAGGGTTTGGGGCCTATTTTCCATGGGCCATTCCCGGGTTGTACAGTTCGGTTGGGGGAGACTACAAACTTCAGCTCACCGTTTACAGCTACGCTGTTCTCCTGCTGACAAGTCTGGCAGGGTATGTTGCCACACTCCAGTATTGGAACCGTGCGGACCAGACTTAAAAGGAAAGAATCCTGTTGCAGGCTTCCGGAGGGACTGATTCACCGGCGGGAACCTGGCAGGTAAAACACCGGACCAGAATTTCTGAGCGGGCTTTTCTGCACCAACTTCTGGCATTTCAGCACGGTGGATCGGATTCCCGCCACATCCGCAGCAAGATGCGCTGAACCATGCAGCAGAAGCAATTTCCCTTGCGTTTAGCAGACAGAAACCCACAGCGGTAGTGACCGGTCCTGATCGCTGAAGGGTTATTATTTCACGTTCAACCTTTTTCCTCTTATGATACGCTTCGCAAGTTTGCTTCTTCCCGTTCTGTTGCTGGCCGCGGCCTGTCAGCCCCTTACTAACCTGCCTCTGAAGGGTCTTGAACAAGATCAGGCCCAACTCGACAGCCTGCTGCAGGAAATTCAGCTCCTCATTACCGACAAAAGCTGCGGGAGCGATGGCCAGTGTGCCTTCATCGCCTATGGACAGAAAGCCTGTGGCGGCCCGGTGGGCTACCTCGTGTATTCCAGCTCTCAGGTGGATGTGAACCAGCTCACAGCCCTCGTGAACCAGTACACCAGCCTGCAGGAAGACATGAATGAGGAGTATGGCCTCATTTCAGACTGCTCCGCCCCGGTGGAACCAGCTCCCGGCTGCGTCAGCGGAAACTGCGAATAAACCCGCTCTGAGCGGCCCACAAGGCCTTTGCTACAAGGACTTTTGCTAAAGACTGTAAAATGCAAGGATTTTCCTGCATCGGTCGTTGGCAAAAGTCCTTTCTTCTTCTATATTCCCGTCATGATGACTGTCTTTTCAGCGGTTCGGATGGGGCGAAAGGCCGAGCTGGAGCAATGGCTCCGGCGCGGAAAGGATCCCAACGTCCTCAATGAGGAAGGCGACAGCCTGCTCACGCTCAGCGTGCTGCACGGCCACCATCGTTTGTTGCCTATTTTGCTGGCCCACGGCGCAGATGTTAACCAGCAGGATGCCTTCGGCAATACTGCCCTGCATCTGGCCTGCCTCACCGGCGACCAGCAGGCTGCAGAATTGCTCATCCGCCACGGAGCCGAGGTTGACATCACAACAGAATTCCGCACCTGGACGCCGCTCATGCTGGCCATCAACACCTGCCAGCCCGAAATGGCAGAATGGCTCATCACGCAGGGCGCCAACCTCAACTACGTCGAGGAAAGCGAAGGATGGACCCCTCTCCTTGTCGCCTGCGACCAGGGCATGGCAGAGTTCACCTGCTCGCTCATCAGCCGGGGCGTGGCTGTGGATGCCAAAATTCACCAGGGCGACGCCCGCGGCCGCTCGGCCATTCACCTGGCCAGCTACTACGGCCACATTGAGCCGATCAAAGCCCTCATTCACAAGGGGGTGGATGTGAACCTCCAGCCGGAAGGCGGCGGCCTCACAGCCCTGCACTGGGCCGTTTACAACCATCATATTCAGCTGCTTCGCTTTTTGCTGGAGCAGGGTGCCGACCCCAACCGGCCCGCAGGTGGCATTTACGTGGGCAGGCTCCCGCTTCATTATGCCGTTACAGAGCGGAGCCCCGACATGGCCAGGCTGCTCCTGTATGCAGATGCCGACCCCCTCCAACCCGATCACGAAGGCAAAAGTGCCCTCAGGCTCGCCCTGCAGTGCCAGCAATCCACCGGGCAGCCTGTTTTTGAAGAGCTTATCCGCCTGATGGAAGTATTTGCCTGAACGTTTTCCTTATTCACTGCCAGCTCCCATGCTCGTCCAGAAAGCCTGTTCGCTCTGCACACCTGTTTCGGGATCCTGCATGAAAGCCTCCTTGCTGGGATAGACCTTCAAATGGCCCTGCTGCATCAGCCCGAGCTGGTCTCCCATGAGCAGGGCTTCCTTTAAATCGTGGGTAACAAAAAGGGAGGTAATGCGAAACTCTGCGGCGAGCTGCTGAAACAATTGCTGCATCCGCTGGCGGGTTCCGGTGTCGAGGCTGCCAAAAGGCTCATCGAGCAGCAACAATCGTGGATTGGTGATGATGGCCCTGCCAAACGAAACGCGCTGGCGCTGCCCGCCGGAAAGCTGATGCGGCATTTTATGCTCCTGTCCCACAAGCTCCAGCCGCCTGATCATGTCGTGGACGCGGTCGGAGAGCTCCTGCCGGGGCACTTTCCGCAGCGAAAGCCCGAAGCCAATATTTCCCACAACATCCAGGTGGGGAAAAAGCAAGTCTTCCTGATACAGGTACACAACCCCTCTCTGGCCCGCCTTGTGGTCGGTAAGCCGCTCGCCGTTCAGCCACACTTCCCCGGCATCCGCCGACTCCAGTCCGGCGAGGATTTTGAGCATGGTCGTTTTCCCACTGCCCGACTGGCCCAGGATGCTCAGGGTATGATGAGCTTCCAGGGAAAAATGCAGGTCCTGCAGCACTTGTTCAGCGCGGAACCGCTTGGTTATGCCTTTGACCTCGAGCAGCATCAGATGAGTTTGTTGAAAACGAAGCGTTTGTTGAGATAAAGCAAAACCACGGGCGGAAAGATCAGCAGGCAACAACTTAGCGCGCCGTAGTAGAAATTGGCTTCCTTGATGAAGAGAAACACCTTCACGGGCAGGGTTTGGACCTTTCCCACGCCAATCACGGCGGTGAGGCCATACTCAAACCAGGAAATCAGGAAGGTTTGAAAAAAACAGACCAGCAGCATGCTTTTAGCCAGGGGTAGCAACACCCTGGTGAGGGCCTGCCAGGGTTTCGCTCCGAGGGTGAGAGCCAGTTCTTCGAAGCCTTTGGTCCGGTTGCTCCAGAAGCTCAGAAAAAAAATGGTGGCATAGGGGAATGTGATCATGAACTGGGCGAGAATCACCCCCGACATTTTGCCAAAGAGCCCGAATTTGAGGAAAAAAAAGCTGAGGCAGGCTGCCAGCACAACGGGCGAAAGCACATAGGGAAAATAGGTGAGCATGGTCCACAAGCGGCGCTGCGGGTGAAAGGCGAGGGTTCGGCTCAACCCGAAACCCAGGGCAGTAGCACTGGCAGCCACGGCCAGCGAAATCAGCACCGACTGAGCAAAGCTCCACAACAAGCCCACCTCCGAGCCCAGCACCTCGCGCCAGTTGCGCAGGCCCAGATAGCCCGGCAGCAGGTCGGGGAAGGTCCAATCCGACGCCAGCGACATCAGCACCAGGTATCCGAAAGGAAACAGGATCGAAACGGCCAGGAGCAGCAAAATGAGTTGGGAGAACTTAGCTTTCATGCCGGCTTGCTTGTTTTCTGGAAAATAACATCACCACGCCCGCCGAAACCAGCACCGTGTACATCACCGCCACCACATAGCCCTCTGAGATTTTGGTGAGGTCATACTGCCTGATTTCCCGAACGATCAGCACCGAGAGCATCTGGGGAGACTCCTGCCCCAGGATGAGCGGCACTTCGTAGGAGCCCAGCAAAAAAATAAAATACAGCGCGATCAGCACCCAGGTTTTGCGCAGCAACACGGGCATTTCCACCCGCCACACCGACTGCCAGGCACTGGCCCCCAGCGAGCGGGCCAGCACTGAGAGCTCGCCAAGGCCTTCGTTCTGATACACATTCAGGAACAGCAGCAGCAGAAACGGCACCACCACCGTCACGAAAGTTAGCACGATGCCGAAGGCATAGGCATCATTCACAAGGTCGGGAAACTGGCGCGCCTCGGCAATCCAGCCCGCGTGAAAGGCCAGCCGGGCAAACAAGCCGGTTTTAGACAACAACTGATAGGCAAAAAACGCCGAAACCACGCCGGGAAGCGCCAGCGGCAGATACAGCACAAATGACATCCATTTTTTCTCCAGCCCCCTCCGAAACCCCAGCACCAGCCACAGTGCCAGCCCAACAGACAGCAACAGCGACACCGCTGCGATGCTGCCACTGTACAAAAAGGACCGGAGGTACTCGCCCGAGGCAAGCACTTCCTTCCAGAATTTCAGGGTAAAGCCATCATTCACCACCCCCACAACTCCCAGGCTGTAGAGCAGGGCATACACAAAGGCAGCCAAAAACGGCACCAACCCCAGCACAACGAACAGGGTGAGGCCCGCCCAGCGATGCTTATTGTTCGATGACATGGGTTCGGAATTCTTCGTAGAGCCTGAGCATGTATTCGGGGGCAGGTTCCTGGATGGCGCGGTCTTCCAGTTCTTCCATGGCGGGGCCATAGAGCCGGGGTGGCAGGGAAGCAAAAGAATCCTGCCAGGCTTCCGGCAGGCGATCGAGCTCAATCACGGGGTTGGCGCCCATGCCATCGGGACGCGAGGCTTCCCGCTGAGCCGCCGGGGAAATCAGGAAATTGATCACCACCATCGCGCCGGGGAGGTTGGCAGCATTGGCCGTGATGCCCAGGTAGTTGGCATTCAGCACGGTGCCGTTTTCCCAGGCGTAGGCCCTGGTACTGGGAGGAAACAGTCCCTGCCTGGCCTTTTCCTCAATTCCGCCCTCGCCAAAGCCATACGCCAGCAGCAATTCCCCGCTCGCAAACATCTGGTCCATCCGTGTGTGCTCTGTCGGGAAGGTGGTTCCCTCTTTCCAGAAATAGGGTTTGACCCGGTTGAGATAGTCCCAAAGCTGGGCGGAGAGGCGCTGGTATTTGGCCTCGTCGAAAGGACCATTCAGGCCTTCGGGCGACCCGCTCAGCTCAGCGAGGAAGCTTTTGAGCATGGTCATTCCGGTGAAATCGTTGGAAATGGTAAAAGTGCCGGGATATTGCTTCACAAACGCCTCCAATTCGGCAAGGGTGCCGGGCGGATTGGGCACTTTGAGAGAATCGTAGAACAGGGCGAACTGGCTGATCCCCCAGGGCGATTCCATGCCATTGATGGGCTGCTGAAAATCGGTACTAACGAAAGGATTGTCAAAGTCGATGTAGGCGGAATGGGGAAGCTTGTCGGTAAATGGACCCCACAAACCATTGATCTGGCGAAGCTGAAAGAAGGTTTCGCCATTGATCCAAACCACGTCTACCTGACCCTTTGCCGCGCCAGCCTGCTTTTCTCCCATCACCAACTGCACAATTTCCGCACCCTGTCCCCCGCTGATGTTGAGGCGAATATCGAACTGGTCTCGCAGGGCGGGCACGACATATTGGTTCATGTAGTCGTTGATGCGGGGGCTCCCCTGCCACATCATGAAGTTGACGGTAGTACCACGGGCAGCCCCTTCGATTTCTTCCCAACTGGCCTGCTTCCAGTCGGGTTGGTCACTTTGTTGGTTCGGCGCGCAGCCAACTACCCATCCAAGAGACCCCAGCAAGAGAACAATGCAGCGAAGATTCATGCTTCGAAGATAAGAAAAGAAGAGAAGTTAAGCGGTACCCTTTGCGCCACCATCAGGATTCTTGAGCCGCTACATACGAGGGGTGCTGCTGGCATGGATGCTGGTCAAAAAAATCCGGCCCTCCGAACGGTGTCGAAGAGCCGGAATGGCACTCTGCAAAAAGACAGGGGCAAATTAGCGAATGAGCTGAAAGCGAATGGGGACTGTGTGATAAACAGCAACCGGGGAGCCATTTTGCTTGCCAGGCACCCATTTGGGCATCATGTTCACGAGGCGAAGGGCTTCTTCATCGCAGCCGGAGCCGATTCCGCGGATGACCCGGGAATTGGAGATGCTGCCATCCAGGTTCACCACAAACTGCACGTAAACGGTACCCTCGACATTGGCATCCTGGGCAGCGCGAGGATAGCGGTAGTTACCGCGGATAAAATTGCCCATTGCGGTGCTGCCACCGGGGTAGGCAGGCTCTACCTGAGCAGCAATCAGCGGTGCATTGAAATTGGTCGGCGTTTCTGCGGCCTGAGAAATGGCAGGGGCGTTTTCACGCAGGTTTGGGCTGGGCTGGGTAATGGAAGGGCGGGAAACAGGCGCGCCGCGCAGGGCAGTCAGCTCAGGCTGGGTGCTCGAAGCGGAGGCAGCGGGTGCTGGCTGGGCAGCAGGCGCCGGTGCTTCCTGCGGAGCAGGGGTGGGCTTGTTCTCAGCGATGCTCGTTTGGTTGGAGCGGCTGATTTGCAGCGACTTATTGTAAATGCTGCTGGAGCCTTGCTCGTTGGTGGCAATGAGCCGGATGCGGTAGTTGTTGGGAGAACCGTAGCTGTAAGTCACAGTCCGGCCAACTTCCCGACGAATACCGTTGCCAAAGTCGAGGAGGTAGGTGAGCGACTCGTCGAAGTTTTCAATGGTAAACACCAGCTGACTGCCAACTTCTCTCATTCCGGCAATGTCAACGGCAAAGGTTGCAGGCACCTCCGCTGGGGCTCCGGTTTCAGCCTGAATGGCGTTCGCCTCCAGCTGATCCAGCAAGCCCTGAAGGCTCAGAAAATCTTCGGCCGAGTAGATGGTGTCTGTTCCGATAGCCGGGTGAGCCACCACAATGCGGGCATTTTCCTCTTCAAAGAGGTTTTTCACCATAGAATAGTCCAGGTTGGCTGCCTCATATTGGCGCAGCGGACCCATGTCGTCGGGGCGGGAAAACCACCATGCAGCGGTGGTGCCGAGCAGAAGAACGATCATACCACCTGCCATTTGATAGCGGCGGCGCTTCCTGCGTTCCCTGCTTTCGATCTGAGCGAGGTAGGTGTCAAAGCGGTTAGGGCTTGTAGTCTCTTGGGCTGGCATGAGTACCGGAGGTCTGAATGTGGAACAAACTGGTAGATAGCGGATTGAACCGCTCGTTAGGTAGGGGTGGGGATTCGGACCGGGGGGAAAATGGAACAAGTGTTGAAAGAATAGCCATCAAACGAACTATTCGATTTTCATACTAAATCTATCAGATCAAATCCTGATCCAGTTTCTCGCCGGGACCAGCAGTGCTTTTCTATGGCTGACTAGTAAAATCTGCTGAAAGAATGGAGTTATGGGGTATTTTGGGAGCAGATAGTATTTCATAAATGGTACAATTTTTCTCTTCGCAGCTTCATTTCGATATCGATTTCGGTTTCCTCCCGGATGATCTGATGCGTAATGCCGGCAACTTTCGTGGACACCATTGCCACAGCCATTCCTGCCTGATTCCCCGAACCTGGCTTTTTCCCCAGTGAATCTCCCGTCGTTTCTGCCAATCTTTCCCGGCTCTTCGCCGTTGTTCAATAACTTCGTGCAGTACACGTTCGCCTTCTCCAGCTCCCCCGCTGGTATCATCTTTGCGCGTTTGATCCTATAATTCTGTTGCGAATGAAGCCCCGTGCCTTTTCCCCATTCCCAAACACGCTCTCCCCGGCTCGCCTCAGCCTTGCAAGTCTGTACATAGGACTGCTTTTCCTGGCACCGGTCACAACCACAGCTCAGCAGCGGGTTTGCGGAACCATGGATTATCTCAACCACCAGTTGGAATCCAATCCCAACCTGCGCTACGCCATGCAAATGATCGAGCGCCAAACTGAGGAAAACATCAAAGGCGCGGGTAACCGCCTCGATCGCGACATTGTGATTCCGGTTGTCGTGCATGTGGTGTACAATACGCCGGAGCAGAATATCTCCGATGCCCAGATCTATTCCCAGATTCAAATTCTCAATCAGGACTTCCGCCGCCAAAATCCCGACCGCGACAACACACCTGCCGAATACAGCGGCCTCGCTGCAGATACCCGCATTTCCTTTCGCCTCGCCAACCGCGACCCCCAGGGCCAGCCTGTCTCCGGCATCACCCGCACCAGAACTCCCAATGAATCCTTCCTGGTTCAAACAAACGGCGTTAAATACAGCGCCATGGGCGGCGTAGATGCCTGGCCCACTTCCCAATACCTCAACATCTGGGTCTGCAACCTCGCTATGGGCGTGCTGGGCTACAGCCAGTTTCCCGGCGGCCCCACTGAAACCGATGGTGTGGTGATCGGCTATAAATTCTTTGGAAACACAGGCCCGGTTCGGGCTCCCTTCAATGGCGGCCGCACCTGCACCCATGAAGTGGGCCATTGGCTCAACCTCCGCCACGTGTGGGGTGATGGTCCCTGCTCCGTTGATGACCATGTTGCCGACACGCCTCCCTCTGACCGCCCCACACAGGGCTGCCCCGTCTCCCGCTTCGCCTGCGAAGGCCCCGTGATGACCACCAACTTCATGGACTATACAGACGACGCCTGCATGAACCTTTTCACCTTCGGGCAGGCCGACAGGATGCAGGCATTGTTCCAGCCCGGCGGGCCCAGGGCTGCCTTCCGCGACTCCCGCGGCTACGAAGGTCCCGCCCAGCCCAGCCTCGTCGTTGGGCTTGAGGTGGAACTTGTTTCCCCTTCGGCAGTACGCCTGCTCTGGCAGGGACTCCCGGATGCCGACAGCTATCAGGTGCGCTTTCGCCGGCAGGGACAAACCGAGTGGCTGCGCCGCGCCTTCAGCGGCACCAGCGTGAAAACAGGCGGCCTCCAGCCCTGCACAGATTATGAGTTTCAGGTGGAAGCTGTTCTGGCGGGCATAGGACAGGGCTTTTCGCCCTCCCGTTGGTTCAGAACAGGGGGCTGCCCCACAGGCGTGGGAACCGAAGTTGGCTCAGGTAGTCCTGTGCCTGCTGCCCTAGAGGCCTTGCCCGTTTCTCCCACCCGCATCAATCTTCGCTGGCAACCTGTTCAGGGTGCCACTGGCTACCGGGTTCAGGTCAAGGAAATAGGAAGCCGGAATGTCATGTCTTTCCAGGTCGGGACCGCACAGCTTCCCGTGGATGGAATGCAAGTTGGCAAACAGTATTTCTGGCGGGTGCGCGCCGATTTTTCGGGGCAGGGCGGGCCGTTTTCGCCCGTGGAAAGCTTTTTGATGAACGAAAACATGGCCAATATGCGGGTAGCAAATCCTGGCACCAGTCTTCAGGTGCTGGAAGGCCCGGCGCGACATGCCCTTCGCTCCGGTGAGCTGCCAGTCAGGCTGATGATGCCTGCCCCGGCAACATTTTCTGCCGCTATTCTCAATGCGGAGGGGGAAGTTGTCAAAGAATTTCCCAGCAGGTTGCTGCGCCACCAAACCTGGTTCAAAGTGCCGGTGTCGGGTCTTCAGCCCGGGTGGCACCGCCTTCTGCTCCGCGACCCCGACGGCTTTGAGTTGAGCCTCGATTTTACCCTGGAATAACCCGGCCTACTGAAAAGTGACCTTGGTAGCACCAGACCCATATTTTCTGGCGTCTGCGGCTTCGAAGGAGCGAACATGAGGCGTGCGCCGCAGCAAATCGTGGATCTCCTTTTTTAGCTTGCCCTCCCCTACCCCGTGAATCAGGATCAGGCTCTCGGCGTGGCGCACGAGGGCGTCCGACAATGACCTGACTACAGCTTCCATTTGAAGCCGGAGCGCTTCGGCAGGAAGTACCTTTTCGGGCTCGTCTACCAGTTCTTCCAAATGAAGATCTACCTCCATCTGCTCCGCTTTCCTGGGCTGATCCTCTCTGGAAATTCTCAAAAACTCACTTTTGGCGAGGTCTTCCACCGCCTGTTTCATCACATCTTTCCGCAGGGAAAATACCCAGGCAGGTTCGCCCAGGGCTTCGAGATGCCGGGGTGGCACCTTGATGCGGCCCCGGTTCCAGTCGAGCTCAGTGAGCAGCGGGCTGTGAGGGTGCCCTTTGCCCTCTACAAAAGGGAGGGCCTGCACATACAGCGAGCGGGTTCTGTCTAATTCTGCGCCGGACAATATTGCCAGATGCCTCACATCGCCGGAGGCAAGAATGCCGGATGCCATGCCCTGGTACCGGCTTTTTTCGCGGAGATAACAGGTAAATAAAATCTGCGTGGGCTCAGGGTTGGCAATGAACAATTCGTAGCGATCATTTTCTCTCGCGGCCAGCAGCAAACTGATATCCAGCAAGGCGGTTCCCAGCGCCATGGGGCGCCGGTTGTTCGGGTCCTGTGCCGGGGCAGGCGCTTCGGGCGTTCCACCGTAGTAGGCAACCTCGGTCGGGTCCACAGGAATCACATCCCGCACATCCATGTCGAAAGGGAAATCATCCCCAAACTCGACCTCCACCGTGTGGGAATCGATCAGGGCAGTAACAACGCCCTCGCCCCGGTGGTGGAGGCTTCTGACTTTTTGGCCAACGTACAATTGCATATCTGGGAGCTGTCTGGCTGAGGTTCATTTCAAACATACACACTGCTGCAACAAGAAGCGGGGAAATGAGGCCACAAAATGCAGTATTTCGCCGTGCCGCCTTGTCAAAAAAATCAATCCCGGCATCTGCCAGTAAAAACATGAACACAAAATCAGCCAAGAGGCAGCTGCGTGGAGCTGGGGGCAGCGCAAAAAAAAACGGGAATCGTTGATTTCTCAGTTGAATCAACAATTCCCGTTTGCCAGTAGTGTGGGCGTTTTGCTAATTGGCCCTGGCCGTGGTAGCAGAAGCAAGTGCAGCGATTTCGTACTTTTTGATGTACTCAATCACCTCGCCCTCAGGAGAAGTGGCGGTGAGTTTCATGTCGAAATGACCAGCCAGCGGGTAGCGATACGTGACAGATTCGCCGACTACTTCTTTTTCGACGCCGTTGCCAAAATCGAGAACATAGGTAAAGCCTGGGCGGTAATTTTCGATTTTGAAGGTAAGCGTTTCCTTCACCTGGCGGCGGCCGGCGATGTCTACCGAAAACCAAATTTTTTCTTTAGCCTCTGAATCCTGTTCAATTGCGGCCTGTTCAGCAGCGGGCTGGTTGGCTGGCAGCACGGCCTGGGCATCCATGCGCATCCAGGCGGCATGATCGGCAGGCACGATGGGGGTAGCTTCATTTTTTACCAGAACGACCTCGTTGGTAGAGGCCGCAGGGGAGGGCAATTGCTGTGGCCACATAAAGACGGTGGTGCCACCTACCAAAGCCAGCGGAACCAGCACCAGCCAGCGCTTGCGGCGGCGGGCTCGCTCCATGTCTTCAATTTTTGCCAAATACTCTTCAAAGCGGGTATGGCCAGGGGTGTTCTGTTGCATATGGGGAATTCTTTTCAAATAACAGTCTTCACGAACGTACCAGATTTTTTTTTCCCAGCGACTTTACCTCCCCTCATCGGCTGTTTTCCGCTCCTGGATGGTCGATCTCCATGAAAAAACCGACAGAAGTGGTTGGTTTCTTACTTACCAAAGGCGGGAAGGCAGAGGTCAGATTGGCTCTTTGTGAAGGTCTGGCGGCCCGCCATGGGGCCCGGGTGAAACCCGACCCAGGCGGGATCGAAGTTTTGTAGCATCGCAAGGAACGCATATTTCTCGCCACCCCGAGGCTACCGGAGGAGCACACAATCGGAACCGCCTGTGGTTATTAACATGACCCACCTTCGGTGCTGGGAGCGGCGAAGCTTCCTCCCAAAATCACCCTGCAGCGAAGTCCAGGCGTGAAGGGGACACAGGGGGTAGTAACACGGAAAAAGCAAGGCCAAATGTCACTTTTTAGCCTATAACACTCCCACCCGCCCTCAGGGGGGAAAAGAACGGCTTTGCCTCCGGTCTCCCTTCCTGGTTCCCGAATGCAAACCCTTGTCAGGGTCGAAGCCAAACCCTGACAAGGGTTATCTTCCCCATCACTTCCGCAGCAACGGCAGCCTTGTTTCCGCCCAGCGCGCCTCAAATGCCTGCCATTCTATGGAAAACCATTTGTCCACTTCCGCCACAAACGCTCCTATCTTCTTTTCTGCCAGGCCCAGCGCCACCTCTGATGTGCCAGATGGCGGCACCACGTCTGGGCTCATGTACATATTCGCCTGAAACAGCGGGGTCATCACGAGTTTCGATTCGTCCACATAGCCTTTTGGGTTTTCGTCGCCAAAAACCCGGGCTTGCAGGGCCTCGATGTCCTGGCGGAGTGCAGCAGCGCTGTCACTGAGCGCCACCCACTGGCTGTCGCTATGTGGGGCCAGCAGGGCCTCCACTGCCAGCAGGGCTTCTTTTGCTTCTGCCAGGCGGGCCGCAGCACCAGCCAACTGGCTGATCATGGCCTGTTCGCGGTCGATCAGCGGCTCGTAGGCGCTCAGTGCTGCCAGGTTGTTGGTTACCCTGGGGTCCATGACAACCTGAAGCATGGCAGAGTCAGTCAAATCGCCCCAGTACAGCTTCAGGGTGTAGGTGCCGGGCTGCACCTCATAACCGGACGGCTCCTCGCGCCCGGCATCGTTGCGCACAGAGCGGCGCGGGTAGTCAACGCCCTTTTCACGCAAATCCCAGAAAATACGGTTCAGGCCGGAATCTGGCTCGACGTACAAGGTCCTCACCTGACGGCCCTTCGCATCAAAAATCGCGAGGGTGGCGGTGTCGCCGGAGGCCACATACTCAGGCCAGTTAGCCAGAGAATCGGAGCTATGCGAAGCCGCAAAGAAAGAAATCATGGCTCCGGGATCCCGGTTTTCTCCTTTAAACATGGCATCAGCAGAGAAGCGGATGCCTGCCGCCTCGCGCCAGCGCGCCAGCACAGCAGTGGGCGGATCCACGAGGGTGAGCCCGCCGGAAAGGACGCCCTCTCCTCTCGCTGCCACCTCGCGCAGGGGCCGGATGTCGTCCAGCACATAGGCAGCCCGGCCAAAGGTGCCGATCACGAGATCCTGCTCCCTGGAATGAATCTTCATGTCGATCGTCGGGGCGTTCGGAAAGCCGTGCTTCCAGCGCTGCCATTCGTTGCCTGCATCAAATGACACATAAAGCCCGAATTCCGTGCCCAGAAACATCAGCCTAGGCTGGACGGGATCCTGCAAAAAGCTGAGGCAGTATCCCCAGACCTCGTCTTTGCCAAGCATGGAAGTCCAGGTCTGGCCGTAGTCTTTGGTGTGAAACAGGTAGGGCGTCCAGTCGTTGCGGCGGTAGTTGTTGGCGACAACAAAGGCTTCGCCGTCGGCATAAGGAGAGGCGTGCACCTGCGGAATCCAGCTTCCGGCAGGAAGGCCCGGCAGGCGGCTGGAGAGGTCGGTCCAGGTTTTCCCACCGTCACGGGTGAGTTGCAGCTTGCCGTCATCAGTCCCCACCCAAATCAGTCCCAGCTCGCGGGCACTGGGGGTAATGGCCAGAATGGTGGTGTGGTTTTCAGCGCCGGTAACATCGGGCGTGAGGCCGCCTGAGGTGCCCTGCCGCTGCTTCGTGCTGTCGTTGCTGGTGAGATCAGGGGAAATAATGGTCCAGTTTTCGCCCCGGTCTGTGCTTTTATGAACGAACTGGCTGCCAAAATAAATGGTGCCCGGTGAAAACGGATCCTGGGCAATGGCAGCATTCCAGTTAAACCGGAGGGGAGTGCCGTCGGGGTGAACGGGGCGAATCATCCGGGTGGCACCGGTGGTAAAATCGTAGCGGCCCACGTAGCCTTCCTGCGACATGGCGTAGCCGTAGCGGTTATCTGCAGGGTCGGGCAGAACATCAAATCCATCACCAAAATACAACTCCTCAAAATAGCTGTTCCGGATGCCGCCGGCCCGCCACACATACGCCGGGCCACGCCAGGAACCATTGTCCTGCATGCCACCATAAACATTGTAGGGCCAGTCGTTGTCCACTTCAATGTGGTAATACTGGGCCACGGGCAGGTTCTCAACAAATCGCCAGGTGGCACCCATGTCGCGGGAAATGGCCATGCCGCCGTCGTTGCCGTTGATCAGAAAAGCAGGATCTTCCGGGTGAATCCAGAAGGCGTGGTGGTCGGGGTGAACGCCGCCAGCGCCCACATAGCCGAGCAGGGTTTGGAAGGATTTGCCGCCGTCTTCACTCCTTGTCACAATGGAAAATAGGCTGTACACCCGGTTTTCGTTTTTCGGGTCAACATAGATTTCGGCGTAATAAAAAGGTCTGTTGCCGATGCTGTTGCCCGTACCCACTTTCCGGAAATGGTGCCCGCCATCGTCGGAGCGGTACATCGCGTTTTCCTTGGCCTCGACATAAGCATACACGACCTTGTTATTGCTGCGGGCAATGGCCAGGCCCATGCGACCCAGGGGTCCTGCCGGAAGTCCGTCTTCTTCTGTGCGCTTGTTCCAGGTCTGGCCGCCGTCGTGGGTCATATACAGGCCGGAGCCTTCCCCGCCTGATTGAAAATACCAGGGCCAGCGGCGAAATTCCCACATGGCCGCGATGAGCTTGTTGGGGTTGCGCGGGTCCATCACGAGGTCGGCGATGCCGGTGGAGTCGTTGACGTAGAGGATCTTCTCCCATGTTTTTCCGCCATCAGCACTTTTGAACACCCCCCGCTCCGGGTGCGCTCCCCAGGCCGAGCCCTGAACACCGGCATAAATGACGTTGGGGTTGTCGGGGTGAAGGAGAATGCGGTGAATGTTGCGGGTGGCTTCGAGGCCCATGCAGGTCCAGGTGAGGCCTCCGTCGAGGGAGCGAAAAATCCCGGCGCCACTGTTCTGGCTGTTGCGGGGGTTGCCTTCGCCAGTCCCCACCCAGATCACATCGGGGTTGTGCTGGTCGATAGCGACGGCTCCGATGGAGGCGACTTTCTGCTCGTCGAAGACGGGCGTCCAGTCGGTGCCGCCGCTTTCCGATTTCCAGAGACCGCCCGAGGCCGTTCCGACAAACATGACCGAGGGGTTGTCGAGGACCACATCAATGGCCGTAACGCGGCCGCTCATCCCGGCGGGGCCGATGCTGCGGGCCTTCATGGCTTGGAGGCCTTCGAGGTCGATGGACTGGGCCTGCACAGCCAGCGGAGCCAGCAGCAGGAGAGCGAGCACAGAAAACGGGTAACAACGAAGCATGAGGCTGGAAATTGGGTCGGAAAATGAAAGGGGAAGCTACCGAAAATCCGGGGAAATGAGAAAATGGAAGTGAGGGGGGAGGAAAACCTGAACAAGGCAGGCCCGGAAGCTGTCCTGAGCATCTCTGTGCCTGGTTCACTCACCCGGCGTTTTCACCACAGATTTTCGCAGATTACGCCACAGATTTTCACAGAGAAGAAATGGGCTTTTTTGTGGCGAACTTACTCTGATGGCGTTTTCACCACAGATTTTCGCAGATAACCCCACAGATTTTCACAGAGAAGAAATGTGCTTTTTTTGTGGCGAACTTACTCTGATGGCGCTTTCACCACAGATTTTCGCAGATAACACCACAGATTTTCACAGAGAAGAAATGGGCTTTTTTTGTGGCGGGCTTATTCTGCTGGCGTTTTCACCACAGATTTTCGCAGATTAACCCACAGATTTTCACAGAGAAGAAATGGGCCTTTTTCGGTGGCGGGCTCGCTCTGCTGGCGCTTTCGGCACCAATTCCCTCAGGATCATGCTCGTCGATGTTGAGTAATTTTGCAGTCAGACTGCATATTTACTCAACTCCCTCCCAAACAAACACACAGGCCCCATTGCTGGGGCCTGTGTCGATTGATTGCCTACCTGTGGGTGCTATCGGGTCATCAAGGGGTCTTGATGAACATCTTGGTGTCGAGCACATCCCCCGACTGCTTGTTGCGGAGGGTGAAGAAATACATGCCGGGAGACAACGAATCGAGTCCCACCGAAAGGTTGTTTTGACCTATCGAAAAGAGGCTCGTAGTGGCGTGAATCACTTTGCCATACACATCGGCAATTTCCACGGCTACTTCCACATTCTGGGTAAGGAGGGCCCAGATCTGGATAGGCTGGTCGCCGCTGAGGGGGTTCGGGAAGATGATCCATTTTTCCACCACCTTTGGCTCAGAGAGATCCAGCTTCACCACTTTGGTGTCGAGGATGGTTCCGTCTGCCGCCACAGCTTCAAGTTTGTACCAGGCAACTGCGCCAGCCAAAGGAGAGAGGTCGATTTCATCATAGGTGGTGGGTACAGGGCTGGTTCCAACTGCAGCCACATCGGTAATGGCCTGATAGAGAACCGAATCTCCGGAGCGGGAAAGGCGGTACTGGTCCACCAATATCTCCTGCTGGGCACCCCAGTTCAACACTACCAGACCCTGATCGGGGGTGGCGTCAAGGGTGAGGCCAATGACAGCGGGAGTCTTGCTTCCCTTCACAATCACGGTCACGATGGCAGAACTGGTGCTCAGGCCGCTGTTGTCGTAGGCAATGGCCCGGAGGGTGTACACGCCTGGCTGAGCATTGCTCCATTTGGCAGTGTACGGTGCCACTTTTTCAGTTTGAATCAGGGTGGCATCGCGGAAAATGTCCACTTTGGAAATGCTGCCATCCGGGTCGGTGGCATTCACCAAAACCTCCACCGTCGCTCCTTCTGCATACTCGCTACCTGTGATCGGGGTCACGATGGCCACCAAAGGTGCCTGAGGATTGCTGGCACCAGTACCGACGGTGTAGTTCACAATCGATGTATCGCGGAAGCCGTCATTGTCGTAGGCAATGGCCATCAGCACATAAGATCCTGCCTGCACGTTCGAAAGGGTTCCTGTGTAAGGTGCCACTTTCTCTGTGCGCCACTTTTGGCCGTTGAGGTAAAACTCCACCTGGGTGATGCTGCCACCAGTATCGCTGGCCTTTGCTTCTACCGCCACGGTAGCACCTACATTGAACTTGGCGCCGTCAAGGGGCTTGATGATGTCAACAGTTGGTTTGTTCGAAGCAGCACCTCCTGTCACGGTGTATTGCACGACTGCGGTGTCTTTATCTCCGGTGTTGTCGGTGCAAATGGCCATCAGGGAGTAGCTGCCAGGCTGCACATTCAAGAGGGGAGCAGTGTAGGGAGCCACTTTTTCGGTCCTGAATTTGGCCCCGTTCATGTAAAACTCTACCAGTTCAATTTTCCCGTTGGGATCGCTTGCAATGGCTTCTCCGTCGATGTTGCTGCCTGCGGCATAGCTGCTGCCATTCAATGGCCGAATGATTTGGATCGTAGGCTTGGTGGTGCCTGTGTTGCCAGAACCGCCGCCCCCTGTGGTGGCTGGGGTTACCACGATGCTCACAGGCGCCGAAGTGGCGATTTGCCCCCCGTTGTCGGTTGCAGCCGCGCTGATCGCATAGGTACCTGCGGTGGTCACTGTCCAGACATAAGAGTATGGGGCCACGTTGTCAAAGGCCAGCTGAGTCGTTCCGGCAAAAAATCTCACCTGCACAATGCTGCCGTCTGGATCAGTGGCTGACACCTGAATGGTCACTTTGTCGCCAACCTTGAAGGTTGTGTTGGCAGCAGGGCTGGTCACGGAAACTACCGGAGCCTGTGGCTGGTTGGATTTTACGCTGATCGCAACAACAGAAGAGGTCGTTTTCAACCCGGCATTGTCGATGGCCACGGCCTTGAGGCTGTAGTTACCGGCTGGCGGGGCATTCCAGGTAAATTGGTAGGGCGAGGTGGCGTCGGAGCCGAGCAGGGTGTTGCCCTGATAAAATTCGACTTTCACCACGCTTCCGTCTGGGTCGCTGGCGGTAGCTGTCATGGCCACGTTGGCACCTGCCTGATAGGAAGCGCCGTTTGCCGGAGAAGTAAAGTTCACTACGGGAGCCTGCGCACTGGGAACCAAAACGGTAACCGCGGCGGTTGTCGTTGTGGTGGTCAACCCTGTGTTATCTGTGGCCCGGGCAGAAATGTTATAGGTCCCAACACTGCCTGGGGTCCAGGTCATGGTGTATGGAGCAGTGTTGTCGGAGCCAATTACCGAAACGCCATTCATCAGGAAATCGACCTTGGTAATGGAGCCTCCCGGATCTGAGGCGGTCGCCGTAATGGTGACGGGCGTTCCGAGGTTAACCTTTGCGCTGTTCAGGGGAGAGTTCAGGGTGATTTGGGGCGGTGTGTTGGTGCTTGTTACCGACACGGCGATCACGGTGCTGGTGGTACTCAGGCCCTGATTGTCAGTGGCGCGGGCCGAAATCGTGTAGTTGGCAGCTCCCCCTGGTGTCCAGGAAACAGAATAAGGAGCGGTGTTGTCGGTGCCAATAACAGTTGTTCCGTTCATCAGGAACTCGACCTTTGCAACAGAGCCTCCGGGATCAGATGCGTTGGCGGTGAAGGTAATAGGCACGCCAAGGTTAAACTTAGCTCCGCTTTGTGGCGAGGTGAGGCTCACCTGAGGCGGGGTGTTGGCAGGACCGCTGCCGCCGCCTGAGCCATTGCGGTAGTAAGCGCTCATGTTCTGGAACCAGATCCCGTTGCCAATGGTTCCATCATCGAGATAATAGCCTTTGCCGTTACCACCATTGTACTGGCCAATGCCCAGGTTGGCGAGTTGCATGGCCACATCGCCAGTAAAGTCGCGGTTGTTGAGGCTGGCTGCCAGGAACCACTGCCCGTTGTTGATCGAAGGAATGCGCATCCACCAGCGGAAGTATCCATCCTTGTTTGACTGGCCGTTCGTCACTGTGTTCAATCCAATCAGAAAGCGGTTCTGAATCAGCTGGTTTGAAGGAACCGTGAGGCGAATGTTTGTGCCGGGATAGCAGGGATAAATCTGCGACTGGTAATCATAATCGGTCACGTCGTGGGCATAAAGGCCCACCGCAAACACGGTCCGGTCCTGGGTGTAGGTGGTAGAGTTGGGGTTGAAGGTCTCATACTGGCCCGTCAGATCGAAGGTAGTGAAGCCCTGTGGCAGGGTCTGGCCATACACGTCGCCTTTGTTTCCCTTAGGAAAATTATTCTGGTAGGTATCAGGACCATACTGAGAAAGCAGCACAAACTCCGCGCCCTGGCCATCGGGAACGGGGTTGGTGCCGGGACCGGGCTGATCAAGGTAGGTAGAAAGGCCGTTGCGCTTCACGTGAGGCTCGGGATGATAAGTCCTGAGGTCCGTTTCGAGGTTGCCGGTTTTGGGACCATTGTTGACGAGGAAATAATCCATCCGGACAGCAACCTCGCGGGCGGGGTCATAATCTTGGTCTTTGGTTTTTGGAATGGCCACTCGCTCCTGGTAGTTTTTGTTGGCAGCACCAGTTGGCGTGAACATCAGCATTCCAGGCATGCCCACTTCCGGAACATTGGCTTCATACTTAAAGCGGGTGTTCTTGTATCGCAGCCCGATAAAAGCGTCGGTGGCATTGAACTTTTGCTGAACCACAGCAGGATCAACGTATCCTTGCGGGAGGTTCGCCGTGTTCACGTCGAATTCATACCAGCTACCATCGGAATTGGCAACGAAAGAATCCCACACAGAAACAGGAATTTGAACCTGGGCAAAGGCCCCCAGGTGCCACATCATCACGGCCAGGGCCAGCAGCCTGGGACCGAAAAGGCGTGGGAAGCAAGGGAGGAAGGTGCAACAGGAAAGTCGGTTCATGCGAACAAGTAAATGTTAGTTGGATTCGATACCCTGGTGCAGACTTTTGCCCGCTACCAGAGATTGACATCAAAGAATCGAAAACAGAGAACGCGTATTTCTTAAGTGTGCTGGTGATTTTCCTTTGCAAGCCATGATCCAACCCCCCGGCCTTACTCGTAAGGTTATGTTGCCCAGATTTTGATTGATAACGAAAACGCAAACCAGATTTTTCTTTAATATGCTGACGTTCAGCTACTTGATTTATTTGTTGAAATTTCTTTTCCTCATTATTCCGCCATTAACCCTCCCTCTCCAAAATCCTACCCTAATTTAACGACGTTAGAAAATGGATCGTTTCACACAAATTATTGGCTTTTTCTCCAAATTTTTGGCCCTTTGGAAATGGCTATTTTCTCATATCGAGAGAATCCCTGTCAATTAGGCACTAGCAGTGGAAAAAGACGCTTTCCAGGCTACAATTGCATTTTATCATCCGGAAATAAAAAATGTTTCTTACAGCATACATTCTTCCTGGATCAGCATCCCCGTTAATTCCTTATTTTTCACCTGTTTAAGCAGATGATTAAGACCTGATTCATGGCAAATCAGCAAGCATAACCTCACATACCTATACTATATTTGAGTACAATTCACACTGACTCTTTACTTAAGGGAATTTCCCCGGCTTCCTGATCCTTTTCAGGTCCACACCCACCTTCCTCCAACTTTTCATAGCACTCGCAAAAAAAAAATGATGCAGGAAGAAGCTTTTCCAACCTTCTTCCTGCATCATTTCCGGCTCGCGGAGCGAGTCTTAGCAGTACTCCTGAAAAGCAGCCTGGAGATTGGCTGAAATCATCTCGGCAGGGCGGCCTTCGATGTGGTGCCGCTGGATCATGTGCACCAGCTTGCCGTCCTTGAACAAGGCAATGGAAGGAGACGATGGCGGAAAGGGAAGCAAAAACTCCCGGGCCCGCTTCGTGGCGTCCGTGTCCACACCAGCAAATACCGTCACAACGTGGTCGGGTTTTTTCTCGCTCAGGTTCAGCGAGTGAATCACGCCAGGACGAGCAGCACCGGCCGCACAGCCACACACAGAGTTGACCATCAGCAAGGTGGTACCTTCCTGCTGGCCCAGTACCTGCTCCACTTCTTCAGTGGTTTTCAGGGAGGTAAAACCGGCTTGCTCCAGTTGCGCCGCCATCGGAGCGGTGAGATGAGGAGGATACATCATATTTAAAGGGGTTGAAACACAGTGTAAAAGAAGCTCACAAAACGAAGATTCAAAAAATAAGATTTGTTTTTCTAAGAAGAAAGGCGGCAAAATTGTTTGGCTGCGAAAGTGGCGGGAAGCAGGAGAAGAGTTAAAGACGGTGATTTATGGCTTCCCGCATCTGACCTCCGACTTCTCTCTTTCATCCCACCTCCGGCTTGCTTATTTTGCTTCTCCTTAACCAGAAACAAGATACATGCGAAGCCTACTTCTCCTCGCCATTTGCCTCCTGGCCTGTTCAGCCGCTCAGGCGCAAGAATGGCAAGACCCCCAAATGATTGGTCGAAACAAGCTCCCGGGCCATAGTTCGGCCACCGAATGGCTCTATCCAACCAGCGCCGCAGCCCTGCTGCAGGTACGGCAGGACCTCCCCTTTCGCCAAAGCCTCAACGGCAAATGGCGATTCCAGATGGTCGCCAATCCCGATGCTGCCCCCGCCGATTTCATGATGCCAGCAGTTTCCCATGAGCAATGGACAGAAATTCCAGTTCCCTCCAACTGGCAAACCCTCGGCTATGGCCAGCCCATTTACACCAACATCGTTTATCCCTACCCGGTCAACCCGCCCTTCGTTCCCACCGACAAAAACGAAACAGGCCTCTACCGCAAGTACTTTGCCTTTCCCTCAGCATGGGCCGGCAGAAGGGTGTTCCTGCATTTTGCCGGGGTGCAGTCGGCCTGCTATGTCTATCTCAACGGCCAGGAAATCGGCTACAGCGAAGGCAGCATGACTCCCGCCGAATTTGACATCACCGACCAGCTCCAGCCCGGCAACAACCTGCTGGCTGTGAAGGTGATCCGCTGGTCGGATGGCAGCTACCTCGAAGACCAGGATTTCTGGCGGCTCAGCGGCATTTTCCGCGATGTCTTCATTTATTCCACCCCGCAGGCCCACCTCGAAGACCTCTATGCCTACCCGCAGTTTGGCGATGACCTCAGCGAGGCAGCGCTCAACATGGAAGTGAGCATCCGCAATTTCGGCAAGAAAAAGGTCAAGGGCCACGCTGTTCAATTTTCTCTCTACGACCCCGACAAACAGCTCGTTTTTGAAGCAGCGCTCGAGCTCAGCGGCAGCCTGAAACAGGGCCAGGAAACTGATCTTTCCTTTGGGTGGCCCGTGCCCAATCCCCGCCTGTGGAGCGCGGAAGATCCCCAGCTTTACACCCTCGTTGTCGAGCATCTCGATGCCAAGCGCAATTCCATCGAAATCATGAGCACCCGGGTGGGCTTCCGGGAAATGAAAATTGAAAATGGCCAGTTTTTGGTCAACAGAAAGCCCGTCCTCCTTCAGGGGGTTAACCGCCATGAAACAGATGCCAGAACCGGCAGGGCCATCTCTGAGGCCTCGATGCGCCTCGATGTGGAGCTGATGAAGCAAAACAATTTCAACGCCGTCAGAACCTCCCATTACCCCAACCACCCAAGATTCTATGAGCTCTGCGACGAATACGGCCTTTATGTGTGGGATGAAGTGAACCTTGAAACCCATGACCTCTGGGCCAACTACAACTACCAGGTCGGAGACAGTGCCCAATGGAAGGCGGCACTTGTGGACAGGGCAGTGTCGATGGCCCAGCGGGATAAAAATCACGCCTGCATCGTGACCTGGTCGCTAGGAAACGAGTGCGGCTGGGGTCCCAATTTTGACGCCATGCGGGATGCCATCCTTGCCATTGACGCTACAAGGCCCATTCACCTCGAAAGCCGATGGCCCTATGGCGACAACCTCACCCGCTACGATTTTATGTCCAACATGTATGCCTCCATCGAGTGGATGAAGCAAATGACAGCCATGGACACCACCCGGCCCGTCATTCTCTGCGAATATGCCCACGCCATGGGCAACTCCCTCGGCAATTTTTACCAGTACTGGGATGCGATCCGCGACCCGGCTTACCCAAGGTTGCAGGGTGGGTTTATCTGGGACTGGGTGGATCAGGCGCTGATCAAAAAAGCCCCGGATGGCACAGAGTATTTCGCCTATGGAGGCGATTTTGGCGACACCCCCAACAGCGGCAACTTCTGCATGAACGGCCTGCTGTTTGCCGACAGAACCCCGCACCCCCACATGTTTGAGGCCAAATACGTGCTGCAGCCCGTCGAAATTCGCTGGGTGCAGCCAGATGGCTATGTGGTAGAACTATTTAACCGCAACTTCTTCACTGACCTGTCCTACCTCTCCATTCAGTGGTTTTTGGTGGAAGATGGCGTGAAAAAAACCTCCGGAACCCTTGGCCGACATTCTGTGGGGGCCCGCCAGAGCAAGCAGCTCACTGTACCCCTCTCCGGGGTGGAACTGCTTCCAGGTAAGGAATACTGGCTGGAGTTTTCCCTGACCCTGGCCGCCGATACCCGCTGGGCCAAAACCGGCCATGAACTGGCCTGGGACCAACTGCCGATCCGGGTGGGAGCCTGGCAGGATGCCGCTTCCGCTTCATCCTCCACGGTAGAAACCCTCGGAGACGCCAGCACCCTGGTGCTTCGCGCCGGTGGCCACACCTGGAAAGTAGACCTCCAGTCGGGTGACCTGCTGAGCTGGAAGCACAATGGCACAGACCTTCTGCTCGAAGGCCCGCAGCCAAACCTCTGGCGTGTGCCCACCGACAACGACGTAGGCGGAGCTGAGCGCAGCTTTGCCGCCCAATGGGAAAATTTTGGCCTCCGGGAGTTGAAAACAGTCGTGACAGAAGTTTCTGAACTCAAACTCGACAATGGCGGCTGGCTCGTAGCTACCAACGGCATTTTGGTCGGCAAGCAGGAAGGAATCCGTTTTGAACGTGACCTGATGTTTCACCCCAACGGCGACGTGGAGGTGGTGATGAGCTACGATGTGCCTGATGGCGTGCCCGCCCTGCCCAGGATCGGGATGAAAATCGCCGTCCCTACAAGCATGGAACAATTTGCCTGGTTTGGAAAAGGTCCCTTCGAAAATTATTGGGACCGCCAGCACGGTGCGAGAATGGGCCTCTGGAAAGGTACGGTGGCGGAGCAGTTTGTGCCTTATGGCCGCCCGCAGGAGCACGGCAACAAAACCCAGGTCCGCTGGAGCAGCCTCACCAATGCAAGCGGCCGGGGCCTGCAGGTGCAGGCTCCCTCGGGCCAGCCGCTCAATGTAACGGTACAGCCTTATTCAGCCGAAACGCTGTATCTGGCAAAGCACCCTTACGAGCTCAGGAAGGACGACCGGATCTGGCTTTATGTAGACTGGCAGCAAATGGGCGTGGGTGGCGACGACAGCTGGAACCCGAGGGTGCACCCGGAGTTTCAACTGAACCAGTCGAGCTACCAGTTCAGGGCTGTGCTCAGAGCTGAGTAGGAGACCTCCTCCTGCTTTTGCCCAAAACCTTGCACAGGCAAGAATCCCGCGCAAACTGGCTGCATTGTCATGGAGCTTGCGAAGTAGGTTGAACGAAGATTCAATCTCCTTTCGCACGCATGAAGCCTCGTTTACGAATCTCTCAGCCTCTCAGGCTCTCCACCCGCGCTGCCATCCGCACTGGCCTCTTTTTGGGGGTTGGGGGCTTGATGGCAGCGTGGGCTTTTTCTTTTTTTTCCGTTCAAACCTCCCTCAGCTGGACCAGCCTGGAGGCAAGCCCGACTGCTGCCTGCGACAGCGACACCCTTTGGGGAGTGTTTGACATGGGAGGAGCCAGCAACGTGACAGTCAGGGTCTGTTTGCCAAATGGAATGACCTATGTGCCGGGATCGGCCCAGTTTACCGGAGGCGCTTCCCTTGTGACTGAAAATGCAACAGATCCCGGAAAGCCGCTGTTTACCATCAGCAATCCTGCAAGTTCCGTCCAGTTCTATCTGCTACGCAAAGCCAGTTGCGAAGCTTACGACTGGCAAATTTCAGGTGGTTCTCTGGCGGATACCGTCAAAATCTTCGAGGCGGGGCTGATGGTGGGTTCCCCGGAAATCAGCAATGTATATCCAGTCACCTATGGTTCGCTCAGCTTTAGCCCGGCCACAACGTTGCCCAGTGCAGCAGTGGTAGGGGGGGCAGTTTTCCGGTCGGTAAGTGTCACAAATGGCAACTTTGGAGGTGTGGATACCTTCTGGTATGCTGAGCTCTTTGCCCCGGGCCATCTGCTTGTGGACAGCTTTGTGATCAACCCCGGGCCGGGTCAGATTTTGGTACCAGCCAGCATGATCGATACCATTGCCACCCTGGACTCGGTGATCCTGAGGTTCGGTGCAGGGTTGATTGGCCAATTGGGAGACGAAGACAGCCTTTTTGAAAATGGAGAAACCTTTATCCTGCAATATCGCCTTCAGGTAAATGCCTGCGGGAACGGAGCGAATGTAGCTTCCTATCCTACCATCTGGTGGGGCTGTGGCGACGGTTACTGCCAGCGATACCAGCAAACGGCCGGGGTGGCCATGGCCCAGGAAGAGCCCGACCTGAACTATGGCATCTATCTGCAGAAAAACGGCTGCCTGGGCTATGGTGCCGACCCCGATACCATGCTGGTGCTCATTCACAACGTGGGCGACGGCCCTGCCACAGAAATCGAATTTGGCTTTCAGTCACAACATCCCTCGCAGGGCGGGTTCAACATCAACCAGGTCACCTATTCGATTGACAACGGCCCGCCGGTACCTCTGACGGTGTTTGATCTGGACAAACCGGTTGACAACAATTTTCAATGCGCCAGCGACTGGCCGGGGCCCGGGGCCTTGTATTCCGGAGGAAAAGTTCTGCTCGACATCGTGCTGCCTGCCGGGTCCAATGTGGCCGTGAAATTTCTGGAATACAACTGCTGCCCCAGTGTGTGCCTCAACCCGAGCCTGCTGCCCGAAAACAGCGTGTTTCATGGCAGTACCTATCGGGTTGACAGCTATTTCCGCTTCAAAAACCAGTGTGGCCAAAACCCGCAGGACCTCGGCCCGGGCAGCCTGACACCAGAGCAAATGAGCATGGTTTACACCATTGCCGCCCCACCCAACCTCTCCGACGGAGAACCTCCTGTCTATACCTACATCGACTTTCAGGAGCTTGTTGTAAATGGCATAGTAGATGTGGACGACTTTGCCCAGGCAGTTTTTGAACTGGATATTCACCTGCCCCCTTGTGTGGATCTCGCCGGTGCTGCCAGTTCCCTCGAGTGGGTAGGCAAAGACGGGATCACCATTTTTCCGACCCTCAGCGCAGTAGCGTCAGACAGCAGCGTGGTGGCCCAATGGCGCCTGTCGGATTTGTCGGCGACTGAACTGGTGAACCTGAATGGCACCCAGATCCGCTTTCCCATCACGGCGGATTGTGCCGAAGGAAACTGCAACACGGAGAGCCTCGACTTCGATTTCACCTTCATTCCCTCCACGACCTGCAATACCTGTGAGCTAATCTGGATTTGTGGCGAATCGAATGTGAACCTTCTCTGTCCGTCCACCTGTGCCAATGGAGGCGGGCAGTTGCTTCGCTCCGTCTTTGAGCGGCAAAACCTGGGCCGGCCTGATGCTGATAACAACGGCTGCCCCGACAACGACAACAATTGCAACGGAGCGGGGGTGCTGAGCTCCAAGGTATTCAATGAAGCCCTGGTGCGCCGCGACCGGGCTGTTTCCGGGGATACCATCCTGTCGGAGGTAGAGGGAATCATCTTATCAGGTGCAGTGGCGAGCCAGTGGCAATACCTGTTTTTTGAAAACCAATTGAGCGAAGCTGCTTACCTTGAGGTGATTGAGGCCAGTATGCGCTGGGTGGATGTGTCGGCGGGTAACGTGGAATATCAGGCATCCGGGCTTGTTCCTTCGATTTTTTCAGACACAGTTCGGCTGAACCTGAGCATCCCGGCCGTCAGCGCGGCCCTTGGCCTGCCATCGGGCAGTTATTTCTATCAGGACGGCGATACCCTTGAAGTCACGATCCGCTACCGGCTTACGGACGAGCTTGGCACTGCCTCCGAGGCAATCACCACCCTGAACCGGTTTTACACCTCTACCGTTGCCTCGCCCGGTCTTTCTCAGCGATATGACTGTGCCACAACCGGCGGGAGTATTGTGGCAGGCAACCCCGGAGTAAGCAATTACAAATCCTGGATCACCTATCCCACCGGTTGTGCCAGCAAAAATATCGGGTTCAACACAGAAATTGCCCTCGATGGAGCCTCGGCGGGCAACAATTTCTTCCCCTTTGAATACAGGGTCTGGGGCCAGCCCTCAGCCTACATCGTCACCATTCCGCAAGGATACCGCTTCGACAGGGTGCGCCTTTTCCACCGGAGAACAACGGGTAACGGCACCGTTTCGCCCAGCTATTACACTCCCAACCTCACAGCCACCGATTCTGTGCTGAATCCGGATGGAGCCATCACTTACACATACGACATCAACCACCCGGTAAATGCAGGAATTTGGGCGGCAAACGGAGGCAACTACTACTACAGCGATGATGGAGCTTATTTTCGCTTCAACGCCGAAGCATCCCCGGGCTGCGGAAGTCCTGCCGAATGGTATTCCGACATCGCCGGAGGCAATGCCTACCTTCAGCAGCATAAGTACACCGACGTGATGGGCATTACCCGCTACCGCACAGGCTCTACCAACCTGCTGTTCAGCAAGCCCGACATCACGCCAACTTGTGCCATTCCAGTCAAAGAAGGGGTTAACACCAATGTGAGCTGGGAGGTAAAACTGCGAAATTTGTCCTCCTCCATCCCTGTCAACTATACATGGATGGCCCTCGTTTCGCCGTCCGGCCTCGTGGGCAGCGGCACCCTCGAGCTTCGCAACCAGTCAAATACCCTTCTCAGCCCTGCATCCGGCGGCCTTTACACGCTTGGAACATTTGCCAAAAACAGTACCCAGACCTTTTTCATCACTGCCGATTATGCCAACTGCGACATGGACTCCCTCCTGCTCATTGCAGGCTGGAATTGCGGCGGATACCCTGCAAGTGTTGGCGACTACCCTTGCCAGGCCGATACCATCAAACTGTATGTGATTCCGGTTGACGGACAAATTTCCATGGTAGTGACCAGCCTGGCCAACACCCCCACCAACCCCGCCAACGGCGCGAGCACCGATTTTGGTCAGGATTCCATCCTGTTGTGCGATGTGGTACCCGTCGAATTCAAGCTCAACTCCGCCTTGCCCGGCGGCTTGCAGCAGGTATTTGCCCTCATGGATGTGCCCATTTCAGGTGGAGCAGGCGGATTGGAATATGTCGCTGGATCGGGTTTTTTCGAATATCCCATCGGATCCACACCACAGCCGTTTTCTTCAGTAGCCGAAGCCGATTTGCTGGCACAAAATGGCAGTGGCCAGTTTCTGCTCGACTGGTCTGATATCGCGGGCTCTGCCTTGCCAACCGGAGCAGAACTCCCCGGAACCTCCAGCCCGAGCAATGCCAGAGCCGTTTACATCCGCATGAACATGATGGCCACCTGCGCCCTTCCCGTTGGCGACAAGTTCAACATCCGGGCCTTTGCCAACTATGGCTGCGGGGCTCCCGCCATTGGGTTTGGAGAGAACCTCTCCGGCTCTGCACTCCACGTAGAAGGCGTGCTGCCAGACTACACTGCCACTGTGAATGTGGGCAGCATTCCGGTTTTTGAATCCTTTGCGCAGGGGTATCCCGTCAGAATCACCATCGGAAAAAACGGGACTACCCCTGTTGGCAGCGGCGACAGCCTGCTGCTCCGCCTTCCCGAAGGGCTCACCCTGGATGGCGCTGGCGTTTGCATTTCAGGCACATGCCCCGATTTTTCTGCCAGCACCATGAGCATCGTGGCGGGGCAGAAGGTGTACCTGTGGCCCATGCCCGCCTTGGGGAACGGTCAATCCTGCCAATTTGATTTGCCGCTTCGCCTCGTTAAAAATGTGTATGGCGTGCTGGGCCAGGTGGAAGTGCAGGTTCGCAACGAACAGCAGCTCGCTTGTGCCACCGCTTCAGACGGCTTATGTCCAAACAATGGGGTGATCCTTGCAGGCAGCGGCGCCCGTGCCGCCAGTGCCAGCCTGCCCGAAGTTTTTCCGATGATCACAGGCTTGCTCGCTACCCAGGAATCAGGCTCCCTCTATCGCTTCTTCGCAGACTTGCAACTGGTAACTGGTGGCAAAGAAAGCCCCGGCGGCTATTGGGTGGAGCTGTATTGTGCGGATCCGGCCACAGAAACCAGCACAGGGCTCCCGCCCATGGATTCTGTGTGGTTTCCCGGGCCTATCCCAGCCGGGTCGCTGCTGGATACTCTTGTCATTTTTCTCAGCTCCGCCTGCGACCCTACTACCCAGGGCCTGCTGGTGATGGTGCCCGACACCAGCCACGGCGGCAGCCAGATTCAGGCATTTTCTCCGCAAACACATGGAAGAAACAGAGGCGCTTCTGGCGAAGGTGGCAATCCGTTTGACTGGATGATGGTGCAAACCACACTCTTGCCTATCGAGTGGATCAACCTCGGTGCGGAAGAACGCCGTGGTGAGGTTCAGCTAACCTGGGAGGTGGCCCAAACAGACAACATTATTCAGTATGAGGTGGAACGAATGACCGGCAAGGGCTTTGTTCAGGTCGGGACAATGGCAGCCAAAAAGGGCAAGGAAGCGAGCTACCAATGGCGGGAACCCGCTTCCGGTCAGCAGCAGATGCTTTATTTCCGGATCCGTGCCAGAGACCTTGACGGCAGCAACAGCCTCAGTCCGTTGATTTCTTTGCAAATGGGAGAGGCAACCATGGCCATTCGCCTGCTCGACAACCCGGCCCAAAGCCAGCTTCGGGCCGCACTCACCTTCCCTGAAAGCGGGGCAGTGCTCAGAATCTGGTCGATGCAGGGCCAGCTCCTCCACCAAACCCGGCTACAGCCCGGCGAAACCAATTTCCAATTGCCCGTGGAAAGCTGGGCAAGGGGAACTTACCTGCTCAGCCTCAGCGCGGAGGGTGCCGTTATCACGGAAAAGGTCCTGCTGCGGTAGGCTCTTTTGCAGCCATTATGCGACCTGACTCTGCAACCGGGCCGCAGCCCGCCAGCGAAGCGCGTAAAGCAACCGAATGACCCCGGAGGCATCCTCCCAGGTCCAGGTGTCCGCCCATTCTCCTTCCAGCAACCGATGCTGAAGGAGCGGAGACCGTGCCACCAGGCGAAGCAAAGCTGCAGGGTTGCTGCCGGGGAGCCCCTTTCCCTGAGAAAGATGGTGCAACACCAGCGAGGCAGGCATACGCCGCGGCCATACAGCCAGTTCAGGCACCTCTTCGCTGCTGAACAACTCAGAAACCCAGACCACATCGGCCCCGTCTGATGCCTGATCAGCCAGGGACTCCAGATGAGACAATTGCCAGTCCCGAACCTGCCTGATGAGGGAAAAAATATCAGCCGGGGCGGCTAGTTGCTCCCGAACAAATTTGCCATACAAATTTGGCGACACCACTGCCGGCGATTCCCACGGGAGCAGGGACAAAGTTCCAGCTTGCGGCTGGCTTCCCTCGTCAAGCAAAGCAAGTACCCGCTTTCTGAGAAAAGCAGGTGAATCCCAGGCAGGTGAAAGGCGGCGGACGAATGTTAACATGGTGAAGAGATGGGAGTTGTAGGTTGTGGGTTGTGGGTTGGGAGTTCGTTTTCCTGATGATGGTGATGAAAGGATCCGTCTTCGACTCCAGTCTCGGCTCTCGGTTCTCGGCTCCCAATCCTCTTGTCTCGCTTCTCACAGCGAAGCGGTCTGACTTCTCGCAGCGAAGCGGTCTCTACGCTATTTTCGCCAGCGGCTCTTCGCCTGCCCTGAGCAGCATGCCGCCCCTGAGCAGTTGCTGAGGCCTGAGGCCCAGAGTCACCAGGATGGGCGATTCTCCAGACTGCGCCACCGTATGAAGGGTAAGGTGCAGAGCGCCTTCGATCCATTCTCCTTGCCCTGAAAAAAGGGCTTTGCCTCCGGGGGCCACGATATCCACCACTACCTTTCCCTGACCGTTCTGCCTGGCCATGATCCAGCCATGAAGCCGGGCGTGCCCTTCGAGCAGTTCAGTTACCATGCCCCATACAGCGGAAGGCTTTGTCAAATGCCCACTGTTGCTTGCCTGTTCTAATCCCCGGCTAAACACCACAACATATTCGCGGTCAGCACGGCCATAAGAGAGGGCATAATCTTCGCTGATGGGAAAATTGGGCAGATATTGCTTGGCGAAGCGACTGGCCCGACGGAATGATTCGGCACGGGCAGCTTTCAGGGGGAAGGCTCCCATTTGCCAGATCGCAGGCTGTGCTACCTGATGCACCTGCCGAAGCTGGTGGCGTTGGTCAAGGCCCCAGCGGTGGGCAAGCAGCTCCAGGGCAAACACCAGGGTGGGACGGGCGCTGTGAGGCCAGTCTCTTTCTGCCAGAAGGCGTGAAAGGCGACCATGGCAGGCAGCATCTCCATGCTCCCCGATGGTGGTGGCCATCCATTGAATCATGCGAGGATGAGCTTCCTGCGCCAAGGCCGCCACCATGTTCTCCGTTGCGGAGAGATGGTCCCGGCGAAGCCACTCCCGGGCCGCTTCAATGCGGCGCGAGGAAGGCAATGTGTTGTTTTTGAAGGTGCCTTCCAGTTCTTTCCGGCTTGCCTGAAGCAGTCTGATCCGTTGAAAAACTGAAGGGTTGTGTTGGGGTAAAGAGTAAGGTCCGTTGTGCATAATCGAAGAATTGCTTCCTGTTGTTCTGTAAGCTAAGACGCCTCTCCCCTACGCGTTTGCATGAAAAAGGTGCTTTTTATGTCAAATGCCATTCGGTGAGAAAAATCATGAAGACCTTATCTGGTTGAATTCCGTATCTTGGCAATGATGGCTATCCTTTTTCGCATTATCCACACTGTGCTTGCACTCCTGCTGCTTACCTCCGTATCGGGGCTAAGCATACATCAGCATTTGTGCCGTGGCGAAGTGATGTCCACCAGCCTGCTGCCTGCTTCTCCCGCCTGCATGCCAGCGCAAGCCGACTGTTCAGCCACAAAGGAGGTCAAACTACCCCTTACCGGCGGCCAGCGCATGGAGCAGCCCTGCTGCGATAATCGGGTTCAGCGCTTTCAGGTGGAAGACGAGTTTCAACCTGCCCCTTTTACTCTTACCAGCTTTGCTCCCCTCCTGATTTTTCCGGCACACGCAGAAATAGCCCCAGTTTTGCTGCAGTCAGTGGCGCTTCCTATCCAGTGTCATTCCCCACCTTTGCCTGCTTCCAGAGACCTGCTTGCCTGGAACCAGGTCTTCCGCCTGTGAATCGTTTGATGAAATGACGGACTGTTCCTGTAGTCCGGTTTGAGGCACGCCAAGGCGTATCCTCTCATTTTCTTTCAACTCCATCGAACGATTCAGCCATGCTGTCCAGATTCATTCGTTTTTTTCTCTACAACCCCCTCCTCACCGTGATGACCGGGCTGCTGCTCATCATTTTCGGGGTCATCCACGCGCCATTTTCCTGGCATGTTCCCGGCCTGCCCTCAGACCCTGTGCCGGTAGATGCCATTCCCGACCTGGGAGAAAACCAGCAAATCGTTTACACTGAATGGCCGGGGCGCTCGCCCCAGGATGTGGAGGACCAGATCAGCTACCCCCTCACAACCGCCTTGCTGGGTGTTCCCGGCGTGCAATCGGTGCGAAGCACTTCGATGTTTGGGGCATCCAGCATTTACCTCATTTTTGAGGAGGGAGTTGAATTTTACTGGAGCCGGTCCCGCATTCTGGAAAAACTCAGCGCATTGCCTGCTGGCTTGCTGCCTGAAGGCGTGCAACCAGCCCTTGGCCCTGATGCAACAGCAGTCGGACAGGTATTTTGGTACACGCTCGAAGGCCGCGACGAACAGGGCAACCCCGCAGGCGGCTGGGACCCGAGGGAATTGCGCAGCATTCAGGACTACCAGGTGGGTTACTCCCTGGCAGGAACGGCGGGCGTGGCTGAGGTGGCTGCCATTGGCGGTTTTGTGCAGGAATACCAGGTGGACCTCGATCCCATGGCCATGAAAGCCTATGGAATTGGCGTAGGCGAAGTAGTGGAAGCAGTTCAACAAAGTAACCTGGATGTGGGAGCCGGAACCATGGAGGTCAACCGGGTAGAATACGTGATCAGGGGCCTTGGCTACCTCCAGTCTCTCGCAGATTTGGAAGAAACCATGGTGGTGGAGCGAAACAATACTGCCATTCGGCTGAAGGAAATTGCCCGCGTACAGGTGGGGCCGGCCCAGCGCCGGGGTGGCCTCGACAAAGGCGGCCAGGAGGCTGTGGGTGCCGTGGTGGTGGTGCGCCATGGCGCTAACCCCATGCAAGTCATGCGCGAGCTCAAAAATAAGATCGCGGAATTACAACCCTCCCTTCCAGGCAAAACCCTCCCCGATGGCCGGATTTCTCAGGTTACCATTGTGCCCTTCTACGATCGCAGCGTGCTGATCCAGGAAACCCTCGGCACACTCGAAGAAGCACTCACCCTCGAAGTGATTATCAGCATCCTGGTCGTGCTGGTGATGATGATGAACCTTAAAGCTTCGCTGGTCATTTCCGGCTCGCTGCCGCTGGGGGTACTGCTGGCCTTTATTTTGATGCGATATGCCGGCATAGATGCCAACATCGTGGCCCTGTCAGGCATTGCCATCGCCATCGGCGAGATGGTCGATGTCGGCATCATCATGACGGAAAACATCCTTCGCCACCTCGACAAGCCTGGAGCTGATCAAAAACCCATCCGTCAGGTGATTATGGAAGCTTTGACGGAAGTCGGTTCGGCTGTCCTCACCGCCGTTCTCACCACGGCCGTGAGCTTTTTGCCGGTACTCGCTTTAGAAGGAGTTGAAGGCAAATTATTTTCTCCGCTTGCCTACACCAAGACCTTCTCCATGGTAGGTGCGCTGTTCATTGGCTTCGCCCTGGTCCCAACAATGGCAGCATGGTTGCTGGGGCGTGGCACGTGGAGCCAGCGTCGCAAAGTGTTGAGCCATTGGCTGTTGCTGGGTGCAGGACTGGCTTCTGCCTGGATTCTCTCTCCCTGGTGGCTGGGCCTGCTGGTGGTGCTAGCTGCTGTGGTTCAGCTTTCTTCCGCGGCGATCGACAAACGCCGAAAGGGCCTCTCTCAATGGCTGATCCTGGCCCTGGCCCTCGTGGGCGTGCTGTTTTTTCTCACCAACATCTGGCTGCCGCTGGGCCCGGCTCAGCCCCTGATTGTGAACGTGCTCCTGGTCAGCTTCCTGGTTGGGGGTGTTTTTCTCGCCCTTTGGGCCGTGGTTCATTGGTACCCGAGTTTGTTGTCGTGGTGCTTGCGGCACAAAAGGCGCTTCCTGGCAATCCCAGGCCTGATGCTGATGCTTGGGTTGTTGAGCTGGCTGGGGGCTGAGCGCATTTTCAGCTGGGCTACCCCTGCCAGCGCATGGCAGGCCGACGGCTGGCAGGCCGACGGCTGGCTGACCGGACTCAAGCGAACATGGCCAGGCCTCGACAGCGAATTCATGCCAAAACTCGACGAAGGCTCTTTTCTGCTCATGCCTTCGACCATGCCACACGCAGGCGTGGAAGAAACCGTGGAAACCATTCAGCAGCTCGATCAAATGGTGGAGAGCATTCCGGAGGTGGAAACGGTGGTCGGCAAATGGGGGCGCGTGCAGTCGGCATTAGACCCTGCTCCTATCTCCATGTTTGAAAATGTGGTGACCTACAAGCCCGAATATGAGCTTGACGAATCGGGGCACAGGAAGCGGTTTCGGGTAAATGAAGAGGGGGAATTTGTCCGGGATGAACATGGCAACCTGATCCCGGATGAGGCGGGCCGTTATTTCCGCAACTGGCGGGAGCATATCCAGAGCCCTGCCGACATCTGGACAGAAATTCAGGCGAACAGTTCCATTCCCGGCCTGAGCCCCGCACCACAACTTCAGCCCATTGAAACGCGGCAGCTGATGGTAGCCACCGGGATGCGGGCTGCACTGGGCATCAAAGTGTTTGGAACCGACCTGAACAGCATTCAGGAAGTAGGCCTGCAATTGGAAGCAGCATTGCAGCAGCATCCTCTGGTGCGGGCTAGTTCGGTGTTTGCCGACCGCGAAGTAAGCAAGCCCTACCTGGAAATCCGGATGGATCGCGTGGCCCTGGGCCGCTACGGCCTGAGCGTGGAGGATGTGCAGCGCTACCTGGAAATGGCTGTGGGCGGCGAAGCACTTACCTCCACGGTGGAAGGCCGGGCCCGCTACCCTGTGCGGGTTCGCTTTGCCAGAACCTACCGCGATCATCCCGATAAACTCCGAAGCCTCCTCGTGCCCACCCCTTCGGGTGCCCAGGTTCCCCTCGGTGAGCTCACCCAAATTGAGTACACCCAAGGCCCGGTGATGATCAAAAGTGAGCAGGGTTTTCTGGTGAGCTATGTTATTTTTGACAAAATACCTGAGGCCGGCGAAACCACTGTTGTGGAGCAGGTGCGCGACAGCCTCCTGGCGGCCCAGGCCCGCGGGGAGCTGGTGCTGCCCGAAGGCGTGAGGTATGAATTTGCCGGAAATTACCAGAATCAGGTTCGGGCAAATGAACGGCTTGCTTTGCTGGTACCCCTTTGTTTGGCCTTTATTTTTCTGCTTCTCTACTTCGAATTTCGCCGGGTGAGCCTGTCGCTCATGGTGTTTGCCGGGGTGGCCGTGGCCCTTTCCGGTGGCTTCATGATGATGTGGCTCTTTGGCCAGCCTTGGTTTTTGGCTGGAGACCTTTTCGGCGAATCTTTCCGTGGACTCTTCCATATCCAGGAAATTCACCTCTCGGTGGCTGTTTGGGTCGGGATGATTGCACTTTTTGGCGTCGCCACCGACGACGGCGTGATCATGGGCTCCTATCTCCAGCAGCGTTTCCAGGAAGATCGGCCTCAAACCGTAGAGGCCATTCGCCAGGCAGTCATTCAGGCGGGTATTCAGCGCATTCGCCCCGCCATGATGACGGCAGCCACTACCCTCATTGCCTTGCTTCCTGTGCTTTCCTCAACCGGAAAAGGGGCCGACATCATGGCACCCATGGCGGTTCCCATTTTCGGGGGAATGCTCTTTCAGCTCATCACCGTGTTTGTGGTGCCTGTTCTCTTTTGCTGGCAACAGGAGCGGTCAGCTAAAGCGCGATAATCTCCCCCTTTCCACCCTCCTTTCGACTGTTTCTCAACAAAAAACAACCTCCAATGAGAAAAATTTCCTGGCAAATCGTTGCATTGCCCCGGTTGATTTGCCTGGGCTTCCTTGCCACACAAGCTATTATCGGTGCTCATGCCCAGTCCCTCGACAGCCTTTTTCTCCTGACACTACCGCGGCACCCGGGCCTGCAGGCTCAAACCAGCATGGAAGCCTCCCAGCGGACTGAGCTTCGCCGTGCGGGGCTGTGGGCCGAGCCAATGCTGGAAGCAGGCATCATGGGCATGAACATGGGAAGCGGCCCGGGAATTCGTCCGGGGCAAATAATGCTCGTGCAGCCGCTGCCCAAAAAAGGCCTTCGCCACCTCGAAAACGTGATGGCTACGCAAGAGCTGGCTATGGTCACCACAGAAACTGAAGCCACGCGGCTACAGGTTTTCCAGGCATTGGCCGATCGCTATTTCGCCTGGACAGAGCTGCACCTCAGCTGGCAATCTGAGCAGGAGCAGCTTCAAAGGCTGCAGGCCATTCGCCAGCTTACCAGCACCAGGGTGGAAAACGGCTCCATGAGTATGGACAACCTCCTTCGGCTCGACCTTGAACTGGCAGAACTGGAAGAAGCATTGCTGACTTTGAAAGACCGCATCAGAACCACAGAAGCAGAGCTGGCCCGGCTGGGGGTGGATCCGGTCTGGCTCAGGGCCCCCGACAGCATTTCGTCGGCAGTATGGCCATATTCTCCCGACAGCACCTGGCTGCTGATTGAAAACCAGCACCCTGCCCTTCAGAATGCTCAGCTTCAGGAGCAATACTGGCAAACCCGCCAGGCGATAGCCGGGAAGGCATCACTGCCCAATATATCGGTAGGGTTGGGCTATGGCACCATGGTGCTGGGCCACGGCCGTGGCGAAATGATTGAAACCATGGGATCGGCCCAGCTGATGACAAGCCTGAACCTACCTTTGCAACGCGACGCTTACCGGGCCGAAAAAGAACAGACTCAGTGGCTGCAGCAAGCCGCGGCGGCCCAAACGACCGGCATTTTGTGGCAACTCCGTGCTGAGCTCGAGGCAGTGCTGGTAAACATGGAAGAAGCAAGGCGCAAGGAGCGCCTGTTTGCGCGCCAGCTGGCGATTCAGCAACAGCGCCTTGCCCTGCTGACTGTGCAGTATGCCACCAGTTCCAGCGCCATCGAGGAGTTAATCCTCGCTGAAAAGGACTTGCTCCGCTTTCGGCTGGCAGGGCAGCAAGCCCGCCTTCAGCAACACCGGGCTGTGGCAGCACTTCGCGCCATGACCGGCCTGCTACCCGCATCCTGACCATTTTTTCTTTTGTCCCTCCCGACTCCAGGCTGGGTCTTCATCTACCAACTTAACCGCCACATTATGAAAAAATACCTCCCTCTCCTGGCCACCCTGATCTTCGGAATCTTGCTGGGAGCATGGCTGTTTGGCCAATCTGATGCCGACGACCACGACAATCATGAGCATGAAGAAACCACAACTGCAGCTTTATGGACCTGCTCAATGGATCCACAAGTGCGAATGTCAGAACCCGGCCCTTGCCCGATTTGCGGCATGGACCTCGTTCCCCTGACGGAGGAAACGGCTGCCCACCCTGACGCCCTGGTGATGAGCGAGGCTGCACAAGCCCTGGCCGAAGTGCAAACCACCATGGTGATGCGTGCTGAGCCCAGCCGCCAGCTTCAGCTCACTGGCCGGGTGCGGCCCGATGAAGCCAGCCTGGTGCAGGTGACCGCCCGCTTTCCTGGCCGGATTGAAAAATTGTATGTCAACGTTACCGGGCAGGTTGTGCAAAAAGGGCAGCCCCTGGCATCCATCTACTCGCCAGCCTTGCTGGCTGCCCGCAGAGAGTTGCTGGAAGCAGCAGCCCTGCGCGGCAACTCTCCTGGCCTCTACGAAGCAGCGCGACGGAAACTCCGGCTCTGGGACCTGAGCGAAGCACAAATCGACCAATTGGAAAAGGATCCCGACGCTCCGGCAGCCTTTGATATCCTTTCACCATCAGGCGGCACTGTGCTGGAGCGAATGGTCTCCCTCGGCGATTACCTGCAGGAGGGAATGCCCCTGCTTACCCTCGCCAACCTGAACAGCGTGTGGGTGGAACTGGAAGCCTATGAGGCCGATTTGCCCTGGCTGAAGCTGGGATCGAAGGCCTCGCTGACGTTTGCGGCCCTTCCCGGAAAAACGGTGGAGGGGAAGGTGAGTTTTATTTCCCCGATCCTGGACCCTGGCACCCGGACTGCGGTGGTGCGTGTTTCCATTCCGAGCCAGGGAGGCATGGTTAAGCCCGACATGTTTGCCAAAGGACTGATCACCAGCACCCTGCCACTACCGCAGGGAACTCTGGTGATTCCGGCCTCGGCCTGCCTGTGGACCGGGGAAAAGACCCTGGTGTATGTAAGCGAAACCTCGGAAGGCAAGCGCCAATTCCGGTTGCGGGAGGTTCGCCTGGGGGCGGGCGCAGGCGAAATGGTGGTGGTAACAGAGGGCTTGGAGGAAGGCGAAGAAATTGTGAGCCAGGGGGCATTTCAGGTGGATGCTGCGGCACAACTGGCTGGCAAACCCAGCATGATGCAGGCAGGGCGACAGGCTTCAGCAACGATAGCTTTGCCGTCGGAGCTGGCTGGAGCATGGCAGGCTTTATTTGCTGAATACCTTGCCACTACGCAGCTTCTCACCGAGGACAAGGGCCAGCAGGCGCAGACAGCAGCAGCTCATGCACTCAGTCTTGTAAGCGACCTTTTGCAGGAAGAAATTGACAACCAGGCACTTGCCAGTTGGAACAAGGAGATCAACACCCTGATACCCCTTTTCCGCCAACTGGCTGCCAGCGAAAACATTGACCAGCAGCGCAAGGCCCTTGCCCCTCTCAGCCTGGCTCTCTATCACAGCTTGCGGGTATTCCCTTTGGCCAGCAATCCCGTTTATTATCACTACTGCCCGATGGCATTTAACAACCAGGGCGCCTACTGGCTAAGCAATAAAGAGGAAATCCTGAACCCCTACTTCGGGGCCTCTATGCTGCATTGCGGAGAAAACCGGGATGTAATCAAATGAGAAAACATCCCCGCCAAAGCCTGACAGGACAGTCTGATACGATGGCAGATTCCTCTTGAGAACGAAAAATAACCTTATCTTTGAGCATGGCGAATGCAGCAAATTTGTTGAAAAACCACGACCTGCGGCTCACTGGTAGCCGGGAAGACATCCTCGCCGTGTTTCTGCGCGAGGCCCGGGCCCTGAGCCAGCGGGAAATCGAAGGAGAGCTGGGCATTGCCTGCGACAGAGTTACAATCTACCGAACCCTTTCGACCTTCCTCGACAAGGGCTTGCTACACAAGGTGCTGGACGACACGGGGGTGACCAAATTTGCCCTTTGCCCCACCCATTGTGCCGAACAAAGCTCCCACCAGCACGACCATATCCATTTCAAGTGCACACGCTGCGGCAACACTTTTTGCGTGGAGGAAGTGCATATCCGGATGCCGAGTCTGCCGCCGGGCTATGCTGTTCAGGAAATCAACGTCCTGATGCAGGGCATTTGCCCGCAATGCAGCGCGGCTGCATAAATTGCCAGGCCAGAATAGCCGTTATTTCCAGCGAAAAGTCTGCATCAGATGATCGATCTGCTCCTTCATGAAGGCAGTGACGGGGGCCAGGGAATCATTTTCGACGGCAGTCTGGTAGTAAAATGACATGATGACCGACTCAGTGCCCTCGGCATTGTGAAAAAACAATTGAACAGGCGTGCCCACTTCTCCGGTCATTTCATACCTTATGCCTTTGCCAGCAGGGTACTCGATGGGGGTTGGCACAATGCGATTGGCCTTCACAGAGTGGTTGTAGATCAATCGGCGGTGTTCTTCCTGATGCAAATCAAGAGACATGCCACTACCCGGAATTTGCCGGCTGTTGACGTGGAGGGTGCCGTCAAAGGCGGGAAACAAGATGTCCACCCAACAAGAATCGGGCTGGTTGCGGGAAATCTGGCCGAGTGACGGGTACTCGAAAGTAAAAGGGCAGGCTTCGGACTCAAACACAGCGTAGGTGGTGGAGTCGGGCAACTCCAGCCGGGGAAACGCATACGGCCGGGCGTAGGGGACGTAGGCCTCTTCGCAGCCCATTACCCACAGCACAGCAACAAGGGCGGCAGCCCGGATCAGGCGAATATCAATCATGCGGCACTATTTTCTTTGGAATCATCAGATGACGACATGCTGAGCTTTACCATGTTGATCCGGTGGTTAGACACCGATTCGACCAGAAGCTCAAACTCCCGGTAGGTAATTTTGTCTCCCTGGGAAGGAATTTTTCCGTTGATCTCCAAAATCAACCCACCCAGGCTGTCGCTGTCGCCACGGGCATCTTCAAACACCTGATCGTCGAGATCGAGAATTTTTCTCACGTCATTCAGCGCGATCCGGCCCTCAAACACATATGTCCGCTCATCCACCTTCGTGTATATCCAGTCCTGGGAGTCAAATTCATCGGTGATCTCCCCAATGATTTCTTCGATCACATCCTCCAGCGTCACAATCCCCGCAGTTCCGCCAAATTCATCCACCACCACAGCCATGTGGGTGCGCTGGTCCTTTAATTCTTCGAGCAATCCGTCGATTTTTTTGGTTTCGGGGATAAACTGAACCTCCCTGACCAACTCGCTGAGATTCAAAGTCTGAGAATCTTTTTTCAAAAAGGGAAGAAGGTCTTTGATATGCAAAATGCCCTTGATGTTGTCGAGATTTTCCTCATAAACTGGCAGTCGGGAATAATTCACCTCATTGATGATCTCAATCAGCTCTTCAAGCGGCGTATCGATTTCCACTGCTTTCACATCAACGCGGGCGCGCATGATGGACTTTACCTGGATGTTGGAAAAATTGACGATTCCCCGCAAAATTTCCCGCTCGTCTTTTTCCAACTGACTGCCCGAAGTGGTGAGGTCAATGGCCTGCTTGATGTCTTCGAGCGAAGCCGAGACCTCGGTGATCTGCATCCGGTTGTCGATAAACCGGGTACTGCGAATGAGGAGCCAGGCAAGAGGAGCTGTCACTGATTTCAGGACCAGGAGCGGTCTGGCTAGGAGTTCCACCAGCTTGAGCCGATACCGGGCAGCATAGACCTTGGGGGTAATTTCGCCGAAAAACAACAACAGGCTCGTGATCAGCACCAGGTCGAGGAAAAGAACCACCCCAGGCTCGATGGCATAGGCTTTGGCCACCTGATGCAGGACGTTTGACCCCACGAGGATGGCAGCCACATTCACGAAATTGTTGATAATCAGAATAGTAGCAAGCAATCTTCTGGATCCCTCCAGGCGGTCGGGTTCTGAGAGAAGCCGCCAAATGCGCTTGTGAGTTGGGCTTTCGCCTTCGCGAAAGGAGTCTGCTTCGCTTTTGGACATGGAGAAATAGGCCACCTCGGATGCAGAGGCGAGGAAGGAGACAGAAATGAGCGCGACAAAAGCAAACAGCTCCAGAATGAGGTCGGGCCACCAGGGCAGGGTCATCAGCACCCAATCGATGGCAAAACGCTCAGGTTCAGGGTCCACGGAAGTTAATGGTTAGGTCAGAGAGGATGCAAAAGGAAAAAATGGATCAAAAGGGAAGGTCATCGTCGTCGCCGGGCAGGGTTTGTTGCGGCACCTGATCGGCAGGCGCTGGCCTGGCGGTGGTGGGAGGCACCTGCTGCTGTGCCGGGGCAGTCTCCTGCACGGGCAGGTTCATGCCGTGATCGGGGGAGGCAGGAGGCCCGTCAAGCAGAATGAGCCTTCGGCCTTCGACCTCAGTTACCCTGCGGGTTTCGCCTTCAGGGGTTTCCCATGAGCGGCTGCTGAGCCTGCCTTCGATGCACACCGTGGAGCCCTTGCGGCAGTATTTGGCTGCAACTTCGGCCTGGCCACGCCAGAGGTTCACGCTCACCCACTCGGTGCGGTCTACCTGGTTGCCATTCCGGTCTCGGTAAGATTCGGTGCAGGCCAGCCAGAGGTTGGTCAAAGCAACGCCCTGATCCAGGTATTTCAACTCAGGATCCCGGCCCAGGTTACCGACCAGCGTAACTTGATTCAATCCGTATTTTGCCATAGTTGCACAGAAAAAGGCGGCACAAGGTTCCTCAGGAGAGCAGAGGTCGGCGATCAGGACGGTTCCTGTGCCGATGCTGTTGCCAGGGGAGCGAGGTACAAGTCAAACATATTCAATACTGCCCGCGGAAAGGCAAAAGTAGGGATTTTCTCCCATGAATGGAATTCTGCCCCAGTCCATTCAGGGATTTTATCTACCGGGGCTGCCCAAACCCGGTAGGCCATGTCGAAATGGGTGAACACATGCTTGCCGGTTCCCAGAAAGCGGGCCTCCGGCAGCTTGCCGGGAGCAGCAGATTCGGTCTCTCGCTCTTCGTTAGGCACCTCCCACAAACCACCCCAGAGCCCCTGAGCCGACCGCTGCCGGATCAGCAACCCATCAGAACTGTACAGGAGGTAAAAATCAAAAAATCGCAGCTTTCGGCTGAGCTTTTTTCCCTTTACCGGTAGCAAATGGGCGAGGCCTTCGGCGCGGGCCACGCAAAGCGACTCAAGCGGGCAAACCAGGCAACCCGGCATGGTGGGCGTGCAAATGGTGGCACCGATGTCCATCATGCCATGGTTAAAGGCGCGGCTGTCATGCCCTTTCACCCATGCGTCAAGCCTGGCCTGAAACTCCTGGCGGGTTGCGGGCAGGTCGATGGGCGCGGCGCTGCCCAGAAGCCTCGAAACCACACGCATGACATTGCCGTCGAGCACGGCCACCTCATCTTCAAAGGCAAAAGAGGCAATGGCCCTGGCTGTGTAGGGGCCCACGCCTTTGAGGCGAAGCAGGTCGGAGACTGAAGAGGGGAATTTTCCTCCAAATTCTGAGAGAAGCTGGGCTGCAGCGGCGTGGAGATTGCGGGCACGGGAATAATAGCCAAGGCCTTCCCAGGCTTTGAGCACTTCATCCTGGGGAGCACCGGCAAGTGCTTCCAGCGAAGGGAAGCGCTGAAGAAAACGCTCCAGGTAAGCCACCCCGGTTTCGATGCGCGTTTGCTGGAGAATGACCTCCGCCAGCCAGATCTGATAAGGGTCGCGTGTGTTGCGCCAGGGCATATTTCTGCCCGCCCGGCCCAGCCATTCGGTCACGAGAGAAGCCATTTCTTGCATGGTTCAAAGGTACAATATCCGGCACTTCAGGCCATTGATTCGAAGAGATGTCGATCCTTTTTGGGAAAAAGTTTTGCGATTGTCCTGATTCTACTAAATTTGCGAGGCGTTTTTCAAAAGCAGCCGCTTGTAAGTGGCTAGAAACTAGTAAATTAGAACACGGTGACCAAAGCAGAAGTGATCCTGGAGATCTCCCAGAAGACGGGGATAGATAAAGCGGATGTGGCAGCATCGCTGGAAGGGTTTTTTACAGTCGTTAAAAACTCACTTTCAAAGGGCGATAACGTGTACATTCGCCAGTTCGGCAGCTTCATCGTGAAGCACCGGAAGGAGAAGGTAGGACGGATTATCTCCAAGAACCAGTCCATTACCATTCCTTCCCACAACGTGCCGAGCTTCAAGCCCGCCCGTGTATTTGTGGACAAGGTGAAAGCAGCCTCGATGAATTACGCTGAATAACCGCGAGGATCCTGCCAGTTATGTCCCAACCAGCATTCCTCTCTTCCGCTGCCATTTCTGGCAACGCCGCCCGAATGACAGTGGCCCTCCTCGGGGTGCTGTTGTGTGCCCTTTTGTTCTTTGCCGATAAATCCAGCTTGGAAAATCAGGTAGAAGCAGGGCTTCGTGCAGCTGAACCAACGGCAGCTCCAGCTGGTCTCAGCACTGATCAGCTTCCTCCTCTTCCCGACGACCCAAGCATTGTTTCTCTCGTAGAACAGCTTGCCCAGGCCGAAGGAGGCAGCCGCCTTGCCCTTCTCGACAGCTTAACTGCCTCATTGGCATCCAGGGGCAGGATCGACATGGCAGCGCTCTATGCAGGCCAGGCAGTGAAGCTGGATTCTTCTTTCAACAGGATTGTTCGTGCTGGTGTGCTGTATCAGCAAGCCATGGAACTGCCCTTTGTGCAGGAAGACAGCAGCCTTGTTCGTGCTTTCAGCAGGCAAGCCGTTGCCTATCTGGAGAAGGCACAACAGGGAGGAGCTGCAGAACGGGAAGACGTTCTTCTCTCGCTAGGGCTGGCTTATGTCCAGTCTGGCATACCAGAAAATAGCATGAAAGGGATTCTCAGCATACGGCGCGTGCTGGAACTGAATCCCCAGAATGTGGAGGCGGGATTCCGTTTGGGGGAATTTTCTCTTCAAACGGGCCAGTTTGACAAAGCTGCCGAACGCTTTCAGGCCGTGCTTAGCGCCCAGCCTGATCGATTCGACGCTAAACTCGGTTTGGCCACTGCCTATCTCAACCTGGGCCAGCAAGCCCAGGCAAAGCCACTTTTGGAAGAAGTGGTTCAACACGCACCCGATCAAGCATTGCGACTCCGCGCCGGAGCCATGCTCGACAATATTCGTTAACCCGAAACAAAACAAGGAGGAATTATGCCCTGCGGAAAGAAAAGAAAGCGACACAAAATCGCCACCCACAAACGGAAAAAGCGCCTGCGCAAAAACCGTCACAAGAAGAAGAAATAATGCTGGACTGCTGATCAGGACGCATGTCCGTCAGACAGATGGGCTGAGCCTTAAAAAAAGGTTCAGTCCTTCCTTTCTTTCGTTCACCTAACACCTGCCTCAGCAAGTTCACCAGCTTTAGCTCTTGCTCCGGCCCTGACGCCGGGGCAGTAAGCGCAACAGTAAGCATGTTAGTGAATGAACTAGTAATTACCAGAAGCGAGGAAGGTCTCAGGATCGGTATTCTTCAAGACAAGAAGATCGTCGAGCTCCACCACGAAGCCTATGCAGAAGAATTCGCCGTGGGCGACCTCGTGCTTGGCAAGGTCCACAAAATTGTAGCTGGCCTCAACGCCGCCTTTGTTGATGTGGGCCACCCACGTGATGCCTTCCTCCACTATTTCGATCTTGGACCTCAAGTGAAGTCCATGCTTCGATACCTCAAAGCTGCGCGCATCTCCCGCAACGGCCTCTCAGGCCTTGATGAAATCAAAACCGTTCCTGACATCAACAAGGGCGGCAAGATGGAAGAGGTGCTCAAGCCCGGCCAGGAGGTTCTCGTTCAAATTGTCAAAGAGCCAATTTCCACCAAAGGCCCCCGACTTTCCAGCGAGATTTCCCTTCCCGGACAGTATGTGGTACTGGTTCCCTTTGGAAAAGGGGTGTCTGTATCCAAAAAAATTGCCTCCAGCGAAGAACGCCGCCGGCTCAAGCGCCTTACCGAGTCGCTTTGCCCCCAAAACTTCGGCGTGATCGTTCGCACTGCGGCCACCGGCAAAGATGCCGCCACCCTGGCCAAAGACATTGCAGGCATCATGGACCGTTGGGCAGAACTGACCAATGCACTCCCGGCTGCCAAACCACCCCAAAAGGTGCTCAGTGAGCAGGATCGCACCACCAGTATTCTGCGCGATATGCTAAGCCTCGGTTTTGATTCCATCATTACCGACGACCCGCGCACCTTCACCGACATTGAGCAATACCTCCAGAATCAGCAGCCGGATTTGCTCAAAAATCTCAAGCTGCACAAAGGAAAAGCTCCTCTCTTCCATGTCAAAGGCATCGAACGCCAGATCAAGGCATCCTTTGGCAAAGTCGTCTCCATGGCCAATGGCTCCTACCTTGTGATTGAGCACACAGAAGCCATGCACGTGATCGACGTGAACAGCGGGTCGAAAAACCTCAAAAATGACACGCTCGAGGAAACTGCCCTCAAAACCAACCTTGAAGCCGCCGCTGAAATCGCCCGGCAACTTCGTCTGCGTGACATGGGCGGCATCATTGTGATTGATTTCATCGACCTCAAACGCCCCGAAAACCGTAAGGCGCTCAATGACTACCTCCGGGATGTTATGAGTACCGACCGCGCCAAACATTCCATCATCCCGATGAGCAAGTTTGGCCTCGTGCAAATTACCCGGCAGCGCGTTCGCCCTCAGATCGACATCCAAACCAGCGAGGTTTGCCCCAGCTGCAACGGAACCGGGAAAATTCAGCCTTCGGTGATCATCTCCGACGAAATCTCCAACAACATCGACTTCTTGCTGCGCCAAAACAAAGAAAAGAAGCTCACCCTCATGGTGAACCCTTATGTGGCGGCCTTTCTCAAACAGGGGTTGTGGAAGAGTTTTCAGGTAAAATGGTTCCGCGCTTATGGCATTTGGATTCGGGTCATCGCCGATGTAACCCTCGGCATGACGGAGGTCAAATACTTCAACAGCACGGACGAGGAAATCAAGTTTTGAGCCGCTAAGGCTGGCAGAAAATCAACAAATGAGACCCTGGGACTTCGGTGGAATCCCAGGGTCTCAGTGTATTAGAGTGGGGGTTAGTACTGTTCTTCTTCGTTGGGGAAGTCTCCTGACTTCACATCAGTGATATATTGCTGCACCGCCTCGGTGATGAGGTCGTAGAGGTTAGCATACCGGCGCAGAAACCTTGGTGAAAATTCTTTGTTGATGCCGAGCATATCGTGGGTCACGAGCACCTGGCCGTCGCAGCCGCCACCAGCCCCAATGCCGATGGTGGGTATGTCCAGCGCCTTGCTGACCTGTGTGGCCAGCTCTGCGGGAATTTTCTCCAGCACAATGGCAAAGACCCCTGCTTCCTGCAATCTGAGCGCGTCCTTGATCAGGATTTCTGCCTCTTCCTCCTCCTTGGCCCGCACAGAGTAGGTTCCATATTTATAAATCGACTGGGGCATCAGCCCGAGATGACCCATCACGGGAATCCCGGTTTGGATGATTCGCCGAACCGATTCGAGGATGAATTCCCCTCCCTCCAGCTTCACAGCATGGGCACCCGACTCTTTCATGATCTGGATGGCGCTTTTGAGCGCGTTTTTCCAGTCGCCCTGGTAGTAACCGAAAGGCAGGTCCACGACCACCAGCGCGCGGTTCACCCCACGTATGACGGCACTGGCGTGGTCGATCATTTGCCGAAGGGTAATGGGGAGCGTGGTGTCGTGGCCATGAACCACGTTGGAGGCAGAATCGCCCACCAGGATCACATCTATGCCTGCAGCATCAAGGATCCGGGCCATCGAATAATCGTAGGCAGTGAGCATAGAAATTTTGCGGCCCTTTTCCTTCATCGCCTGAAGGACACGGGTAGTGATTTTGCGAACATCGGACTTTGCAGCAGACATGCAGAAGGATTGAATAACGTGGGCACTGTGAACGAACCAAACAACTCAAAAGCCAGAGCCGGATCCAGCGCAAAGAGCAAAAGTGGGTAATCCGGGGGGAAAACCAAATTGGGTAAAATTAGGATAAAATTTGATCTTCGCAGTCAGAAGTGTCAGCCATTTGACCCTGGTTACCCTTCCCCAACACCATTCCTCTCACCATGCAGTTTTTCGCTTCAGGCATTCGCCTCTTTCTCCCAGCCCTCACCATCCTGCTTTTCACAATTTTTTCTTGTAGCACTGAGGTGGACATCAACGCCAAGCCACAGGACATCTGGTCGGTGTATGGTGTGCTGAACCCAAAATCAGCGGTGCAGGACGTTCGAATTTCTGCTGGTTTTTTGCCTGAGGGCAATGCAGATGAGGCTGCGGGGCGCGACGACCTCAGTGTGAAGGGGCTCCGGGTGGTGCTCCGGCAGGGAAACCGCGAGTGGCTTGCCACCGAAATCGACAGCGTGGTCAAAGACTCCGGCCTGTTTTTTCCTTTTACCACCATTTACCGGTTTGAAACCTCCGGTGCTCAGGCCCTTCTGCCAGGCCTTCGTTGCGATTTGGAGATCACCAGGGCCGATCAGCCCGAGTTCCGGCTGACTTCACACACCTTTGTGCCGCAGGACCTTGCCTTCAGCAGCCCTACCATCACGCCCGGGCCCGGCGGACAGCGCTGCCTGCGCCAGGTGTCTCTGGATGAGGAGTTTCGCGTTTCGTTCAACACGGGCAACGCCCTTGGCTTCGAAGTGCGGGCCTTTCTCGATTACCAGGAAAATGGAGTGGCCAAAGTCGCCACCTACGGCCCTACCCCCATGTTCACCTCCGGCGTTCGCTGCCGCTCGGAAGGAACCTCCATGTGCTACCAGTTTCGTGAAAAGGAAATCATTCAGGCCTTTTTTCAGGATATGGATCCCAACCCCAACTTTAATTATACCTACGGCGTGACCGAAGCCACGCGCTGCAACAACATTCCTGCCAACCTGCCCGACGATTTTCGTTTCGAAGTAACGGCAATAGATACTGCATTGGCCCTGTATCGCCAGGCCAATAACCCGGCCTTCACCGACCTGAATACCGTTCGCCCGGAGTTTACCAATATCCAGGGTGAAGGCATCGTACTCGGCTTGTTTGGGTCGATTAATACCGCCAATGCCTCCGGTCAGTTTAATGCCTGCACAGCATATTTGCTTCAATTAAACAATACGCCAAGGCCGGCATCTCCCTGTGAGTTGTAACTGAAAACGGGAATTTTTTCAGAAAACGCTTCAGTTTTCAGAGGAATCACCTAAGAATCAGATCGTTGGTTCCCTCCCTGTCAGCGATAATCTTTTTTTGCTGAAGGATCGGAAATCCTGCTTTCCTTTTGCGCCATGTGCGAAAATCGCCAGCCAATTCGATTTTTCTCTATATTCGAAGGCGTGAACATACCCCCTGGCGTTATCTCCTTGCTATGAAGAAATTCTACCTCTTCCTGTTGCCGCTTCTGTTGGCAGGACCAGCCTTTTCACAGCAGTTTGCAATCGACACGGTCTATTTCGAATTCGACCAGCATCTGCTTTCCGCGGCCTCTAAAACCACCCTCGACAGCCTCGTGGTTAAGTTTGTGGAATATCCCAACTACTACGTCGAAATCTTTGGCCACACCGACAGCAGCGGAACAGACGAATACAACCTTCGCCTTTCTGAATTGCGTGCCCGCGAAGTCGCCATTTACATGATGAACCACGGGGTCATGGTGGAAAGAATTATCTATGAAGGCCTTGGCACCACAAAGCCCGCCGCCAGTAACGCCACCTATAGCGGGCGGCGCATCAACCGCCGGACCGACATTGCAGTGCTGTTTACCAACGACCGGCTGCCGCTGCCCGAGCCACCCGTGGATTCCTCCAAGCTCATCGCCATTCCCGTGGTCACGATCGACCCTGCCTCTTTGATTGACACCATCTACAGCGACTACGCCACTTTTCCGGTCAAGGCCAATAAATCCTACAGAATCATCGCCCCGAAAGGCACGGAGGTGCTCCTTCCCGCCAATGCATTTACCTCTGAAACTGGCGAATTGACTGTGGAGGTCAAGGAAATGTTCCGTACCTCCGAATTCCTCCTCGCTCAAATGCCGCTTATTTCCAAAGACGGACCGCTGGAAAGCCAGGGAATGATGTCGTTTACAGTGAATGACGGACGCCGGCCCGCAGATGTGGTTGAGGGAACAAAGTTTGAAGTGAGGCTGCCTGTAACCCGCCGGGAAGACAACGTCGGGGTGTACAAAGGAACCGGCGGTGGCCGTGGCGGCCGCAGGCGCGGGGCCGGAGGGAACGAAATTGAGCCAGCTCAAGATCCTGCTTTTGCAGCCGTGACCCGCTGGGTGGAAGAAGATGGTACCCGCGTTGATTACAACGGAAAGGAAAAAAAATACACTTTCGAGGTCGCAGAACCAGCCCGTTACTCCGTAGGCAGAATGCTTTACTACCCGATGAATGCAGAGCGGGATGATAAAGGATTTGACTTTACAGTCAAATTTAAAGGTCGCCTTTACCCCAAAACCATCCAGGCCATGATGGCAGGAGAAAACGTCCGAACCACCATTCCTCTCAAAAAAGAAGACGACAGGGTTTATACCGCTGACAAAGTCAAATTTGTCGATGACAAGGCCCCGATGATTCTGTTTGCCCTTCAATACGACGAAGATGGCGAGCCCTGGGTGGTGAATTACCAGTTCCGCGTGGTTGATTATGCCAAAAAAGGACGGGGAAAAAAGGCGCTTCCTACGGTTACCCTGAAAGTGAAATTCAAAAAAGTGACCGAAGAAGAATTGGCCGAGATCCTTGTGGATATTGACAATTAACCCCAAAACAGCTCCGAAAAAAAAGAACTCCCGCTCAATTGTAAGCGGGAGTTCTTTTTTGACCAGGATTCAGAATGAACCCTGACTGCAGCCTACCAAATGGTTCCTACAGTTGCCTGCGTGCGGAGAAACAGCATAGGAAGATGAAGGTGAAACAATGCCTCAGCACTAACACTGGGGTCGATAAGCCGGGCAAAGGCATTGCGTTTGTGCATCACAAAGGCAACTAAACTGGCTTCGTGCGCCTTAGCATAGCCCTCCACAGCATCCAGCATGGTCCCATCAGTGAGTACCTTGGCTTGAATGCGCGCCTGTATGCCAGCTGATGCAAAGCGAGCCCGCATTTTTTCGGCTACTTCCTCCTGTTTGTCATACAAGTATTGCTCTTCCAAATCGTCGGTTACATGGACCACATGCCAGTCCTTCACTGATTCGCGAAGGAGTTGGTTCATTTTCACAAGGGAAGGCTGGTCTTCAGGATCAAAATCGGAGGCAAAAACGGCATTTTCAAAACTTCGATACTGAGCCCCGGAAGGAATAGCGAAGACGGGAATTTCAACTTCCTGCAGGAGCTTGCCAGCCACGCTGCCGATAAAGAGCCGGTAAAGGCTGCTACGGGTCGTGACACCGAGCACCAGCGCCATAGGATGATTTTGGTCAATCCACCGTCGAATTTCCTCCACGGGGTCCCCGTCCAGCATGGTTTGCCGAATGGGGCCCTTATACCCTGCTCGGGCCGCTTCTTTGTCCAGGTCAAGGAGCAACTCTTTCATACAAGCATTGGCCTCGTGGTGCATCTCCCGGATAGATGGCTCCATGCTCAAAATGGGCGAGGTGACCCCGTAGGTGGACATCGCCATGGGCGGAACAGGCGTCCGGCTAATGTGAAGGAGGTGAACCTCCGCCTCCAGATCGCGGGCCAGGTTCAGTGCAAACAAGGCGGCCTGTGTGCCGTGTGCAGAAAAATCGGTGGGAACGAGTAGGGTACGCATGATAGTAGAATTTGGGGTGAGGAAAATGTCTGAAAAGGTCGGAGCAAGCGTTCATAAATGGGCCAGTACACCGGGCTCCTTGATAAGGGCCATACGTTGCTCCAGCATGTTTAGGTAGGCCTCCAACAGCTCTTGGTGCATCCTGCGCTGGGTATCGCTCAGGCCAGGCTGAAGCAGGCGCAGCCCCTGCACCTTGGCCCTCACATTTGCGCGATAAGCCTGATAATACCAGAACAGTGGCCAGTCTTCCCGCTTCATCGCTCCGGGAATGCGCTGCAAATACCCTTCCATCAGCTGGCTGGCCGCATCGGGCCGGCCATGTGCCTCTATGTCCATTGTCAGAAAGGCAAGTTCGTCGAGTACATCAATTTGACGCCAACTGTCGTGAAATTCCAGACAGTCAAACAGCACCGGCGGGTCGGTAAGGAAAACGTTTCCGGCGTGGAGATCACCATGAAGCTCTCTCACCCATCCATCATCTGAACGCATCTGAAATTGCGCCCTGTTCGCCAGTAAAAAGGCTTCGGAGAAATCAACGGCATAGCTGATCAAATCCTTCCACCAAGCTGACAATCCCGGAAGCTTTTTGAGGGAAAGCAAATCGGCAAACAGCAACTGTTGTTGTTGTGAATCGAAGCGTTGTGCTACCCTGGCGGCTTCTTCGTGCATGTGTGCAAGGTGGCTGGCCAGAGGACCCAGTTCTTCAAGGTGCAAGTCGCCGCGATCCAGCAATTGGTCGAGCTGGCGGGTTCGGTCTAATTTTTTCATTACCACCGCCCATTCCACAATGGTACCCGGGCCAGGGCCAAGGAAGACCTTCATTCCGCTTTGGCGGAGAGGCAGAACATCAAGGTACACCTCTGGGGAAAACTGCTTGTTTGCGGCCAGTTCCTGCTCACACAGGAACCTCCGCTGCTCCAGGTTCCTTGCATCCAACCAGGGAAAGTCAACAGGCTTTTTGAATTTATATGCTTGTTTTTCACCCAAAAGCACCCAGGAAAGGTGGGTTTCGATGAGGGGCATAACCCGGTCTCCGGTTTCGAGGGCGCCGTGGCGAAGCTGATCCAAAAGAATTGGATCCATGCCGATAGAGGCTGGCTTGGGCGGATCACAAGGACGAAGCCAGTCCAGGACCTGCCGGGCAAGTTCTTCCGGGCGTCCCTGGGTGGTATCCAGGAGCAAGAAAGACACTTCTGGCGAAAAGTGCCGGGCCAATAGCTGGTGAACGGCCATGTTGGCGTCGCTCAGGGGGCGCTGCCGGGACAATCGCCCGGTAAGCACCTCCAGGCTTGCCTCACACAACACCCAGCGGGCGTGAATGCCGTGTGCTGTGAGAAGGGTTTGGAGCTCTCGTTGCCAAACCGGCTCTGAGAAAGTAGCATCGAGGATCACTGGCCGACCCTGCTGGAGCAAAGCAAGCATGCGGCCCTCCATCGTACGATAAACACGCCCCCGGGCAGCCGGACTGTAGTCGCCCCGAAGGTCCAGCTCAACCCGGATAGCGTCGCTGCTCAGCAATTCTGCCGATAATTCTTCGGCAAGACGATGCGCCAGGGTGCTTTTACCCGTTCCGGGCAGGCCCATCACCACAAGTACCCAGTGAGAATTGGTTGTCATGTTCAGGCGGTATTAGAACCTTAATGTACCTGAACTTGCCTGGGAAAAGGATGACTTTGCGCAAAACCCTGCATGAGTTTTAGAAGAAAGAAAAGCCTGATTTTTAGGAGATTCAGGCCAGCAATTGAAGCAGCGTGTTGCAGTATGCCTCCACACTGAAAGCCTGAAAAGAAGCCTTTTCCTGAGAACGAAAACCCGCTTTAACCGCTTCACGCCGATCATGAAAACAGATGAATTTTTCCCGAAAATCATCTGGCGTTGTGCAAAAAAAACCATTGCATCCATGATGCAGGAAGGCATTGTTTTCCCCAACAGGACTGGCCAAAGCAGGAACACCACACGAAAGGTATTGCTTTAGCTTAAAGGCGGATTTGGGGCGGTTAAATTCATTGTCGATAAGAGGCGCGACTCCGATGTCAAGGGTACAGAGGATGGCATAAATGCTGTGTTCATCGAGCCAGTCTATTTCCTGGGGCATGTTGAGGCTAACATGGCGGGCGTCCTGGAAAATCGCTTGTATTTCCTCCATTTCAGCAATGCCTTCAACCCCAAGGAGGTGCAAGGTAACAGGAAAAGGGAGTTCGCAAATGGCCGGAAACAACAAGCTTGTCAGGCTCTTGCGATGGGCGCCGTAATACCCGATCCAGCCAATAGACATGGGTTCAACAGGAGCTTCTTTGTGTCGCTGCCAGGTAAATCCATGATCGATGACAGGCGAAGTGAGCAAATAGGCTCTGGAGTTGAATTTATGGATATACGCCACGAGCGCCTGGCTTCCTGCCGTGCATGCAGCGCAATGCTTCATGAAGTAGTGAATGGTTTCTGCAGGCCGCCGCACATATTCGGCATCATCGATGTCGTAGAGGGTGTTTTTTCGCCGGAAAAAGAGCAAAAATTTTAACGCTTGAGCGTAAATGCCCCTGGTGAAGATTTTCTGAAATACAATCACCGAGTCCTTTTTGCGAAAAAACAGAACGGAGAAATAGACCTGGAGGAACCTGCACAGATTTTTCGCGTCGTAGCCAGGAATGATGAGAGAAGAGGTAATTCCGTGAGCAGACAGCAGCAATTCCAGTGGAAACTTTGCCCGATACCTCACACTGGGCTCTTCGAGATTGAAATACGAAAACCAGTAGATATGTTTGACTCTCATCCTGGCTGGCTGTTGGGAGCTCAGAAATAGACTTGTATGCTGTTCAGGACCTGCCATCACTTAACTTCCGAAGCAGGATGGGCTTTTTTCTAATGACCGTTCCTTGCTTATTGCGTCTACAACCCAATACAAACAGAGCTGGTAAAACCCTACACGCGCATGAACTTCAAGCTATTTTACCTGCTGGCTATGGCCATGTTTGTGCTGTTGGCCGGTGTTGGAGATAAGGCGCTGGCGCAGACTTCTCCCGTTTTTCTGGGTCAGCCACTGGAGCAACTCCGAAGGGCGGGGTCTTTTACCTTAGGCTCGGACCCGTTTCGCGTGGAGGAGCTTTCCCCGGGTCGGTGGTTGCTCAGCACCGAGCGATCGGCCGAGTACCAGGCACGGATCACAGTGCAGGGAAAAGACGGGATCGTAACAAGAATCCTGGCCGAATGGACGGGTTTGGATTCGAGCTACAGGTTTGTGATGTACCAGTGGTATGAATCCAAAGCGAAAGACTTGAGCATGGAGCCAGCGCTGGAGAGGGATCCTTTGATGGAAGCCCAGTTGGTGCGTTCATACCCAGACCGGCTTGCGAGGGTGGCGGTGTTTTCCAGCCCCGATAAACTGCGAAGAGAAGTATTGGTATTTTTTGCCACTGACGAGGGAGCTTATTTTTCCCATCTGCAGCAGCATTTTGGCACCTGAGCCGGCAAAAAAAAAATGCCGCATCAGCGACATTTCTTTATCTCGGAGCTTGTTCTGATTTGCAAAGGAAAATTGATCAAAGCACGGGTTTGAGCCTAATTTGCTCCATGCCACGCTTGAGTTTGACAACTTCTTCTTCGAGATGGCCAGTATCCCAGGAAAGATCAGCTTCCTGAACGGGAGCTGCGCTGGCCTGCACACTTTCTTGTGGAATTTCGATGGCTTGCCGCCATGGCAAGGCTGAACTGCCCACAGCGATGAAGAAAAAGATTCCTACACCCAGGAGGACAAGGCTGTTGAGGCCGACCACAATGCTTTTGCCGGAAACCATGCGAACGCGCTGCCAGGCGGCCTGTAATGGTGCTTCTTCTTCCACCAACAGCGACGAAGACCTGACATGAGCCATTACGGCCTCAAGGCTTGCCTCGGAGGGTTGGAGCGCCACTTCTGGCATTTGCTCGGCGACTTGCTGAAAAGATTCATAGCGCTGCCACAGTTCTTCGTCCTTGACGAGAGCATCCATCATCCGATCACTTTCGGCCGGGGGCAACTCGTTGTAGAGGAAGCGCAAGAGATCGTCATCAGAGAATCTTCTTTTCATAGTCCTTGGGGGATTCGCTTTGCTGCGCGAGTTTTTTGAGGTTAAGCAGAGCATATCGCATTCTTCCCAAAGCCGTGTTGATACTCACGTCGGTGATGGAAGCGATTTCTTTGAAGCTCAGCTCAGCGTAACTACGCATGATGAGAACCTCGCGTTGTTTGTCGGGCAGTTGCTGAATCAACTTTCTCATATAACGCGCATTTTCTTCCCTTATTATCGCATCTTCAGAGCTTTCCTCTGCGCGGTCAAGGGTATTGAAAATGTCGAAGTCCTCATTTTCGCGCTGCATGGGGGTGCGCTGGACTTTGCGGAAATGGTCAATGGCGAGGTTGCGGGCGATGCGTACCACCCAGGGCAGAAATTTACCCTCCTCATTGTACTTTCCGCCGCGAATCATGTTCACCACTTTGATCATCACATCCTGAAAGAGATCTTCGGCCACGCCGCGCTCTTTCACGATCAAATAAATTGTGGTGAATACCTTAGATTTGTAGCGGTTCAGCAGAACCTCGAAACAGTAGTCTTCGCCGGCCATAAACCTTCTGATCAGTTCACGGTCTTCGATTTGTTTGAATTGCGCCTTCTCCATGACATCGAGTTGTTTGAGAGTCAGGTAAGCATTTACATCATAGGCAAGAGACAAGTGAAAGACGATGATGTGGTTGGACCATCTCAGGGGAACACGGAAAAAGCACGAGCGTCAAGCGTTTTTCAGTTGGATCCGGAGGAGGCGCAGAGGATGTGTCAGGGGAAAAACGCTGCGCGAACGGTGAATATTCCGGTGTAAACGACCAACTTCCAGACATGAGTTACATCTACATAAAGAATGCCAGAGTAAACAACCTCAAGGAGGTTTCGGTAAAAATCCACCGAAACAGGCTTGTGGTGATCACAGGGGTGAGTGGTTCGGGCAAGTCTTCTCTCGCATTCGACACCCTCTACGCAGAAGGGCAGCGCCGCTATGTAGAGAGCCTCAGCTCCTATGCCAGGCAGTTTCTGGAGCGGATGGAAAAGCCGGATGTCGATTATATTCAGGGAATTTCGCCTGCAATCGCCATTCAGCAACAAGTTTCCACCTCCAATCCGCGTTCTACTGTAGGAACTACCACAGAGATCTACGACTTTCTTAAGCTGCTGTTTGCCCGCATCGGAAAAACTTATTCGCCAGTGTCCGGTAAATTGGTCACACGCGATGAAGTCTCCGATGTTATTGAATTTATTCTCAATCACCCCGACGGCACCCGGGTCCAAATTCTCACAGATGTTGCCGTTCGCTCCCGTGGCCTCAAAGCAGAATTGGAAATTACCCTCCAGAAAGGCTTTACCCGCGTGTGGCTCGACCAACAGCCAGTCTTCATCGAAGAGTGGCTGAATGAGAATAATATTCCCAATTTGGGAAGCTTTACCCTCCTCATCGACCGCCTCTCGATCCAGGAGGATGACCGCCATAATCTCCGCGCGCGACTCGCTGATTCGCTTCAAACTGCCTACCAGGAAGGCCTCGGCCACGTGCTCGTCGTGATTGACGACCAGCCGCCCCGCCATTTTTCCGAGCGCTTCGAGGCCGATGGCATGTCTTTCGAACAACCTTCCGTCAACTTTTTTTCCTTCAACAACCCCTATGGCGCCTGCGAAGCCTGTGAAGGGTTTGGCCGCATCATCGGCATCGACGAAGACCTCGTGATTCCCGACCAAAGCATGTCGGTATTCGAAGGTGCTGTGGCGCCCTGGCGCGGGGAGGTGATGGGCGAATATCTTGATGCCTGGATGCAAGCGGCCCGGAAAACGGATTTCCCTATCCACCGAGCCTACTACGACCTCAGCCCCGAACAACAGCGCCTTGTGTGGGATGGCATCGGAAGCGCGCTCGGCATTCATGGGTTTTTCCAGGAAATCACCACCAAATCCCACAAAATCCAGTACAGGGTGATGCTCTCCCGCTATCGCGGGTACACCAGTTGCCCCACCTGCAAAGGCTCGCGCATCCGGAAAGATGCCAGCTATGTCAAAATTGACGGCCATGCCTTGCCCGATTTGCTGTTTTTGGAATTAGATCAGCTTCAGGTCCTTCTACGAACCCTTCAGCTCGAAGAAAGGGACCAGAAAATTGCCCAGCGGTTGCTCGCCGAAATGGACCACCGGCTCGACTATCTCGTGCGTGTGGGGGTCCATTATCTCACCCTGAACCGGAAAATTAACACCCTCTCCGGCGGGGAAATGCAGCGGATCCGGCTGGCCACTTCGCTGGGCTCCGGTTTGGTGGGATCCATGTATATCCTCGACGAACCCAGCATCGGCCTTCACCCCCGCGACACCGAAAAGCTCATTTCTGTGCTGGAAGCCCTTCGCGACCAGGGCAATACGGTGATTGTGGTGGAACACGACGAGTCGATCATGCGGCACGCCAATCAGATCATCGATATGGGGCCGGGCGCAGGAGAACTTGGCGGGGAGGTAGTGTTCAATGGTGATTTCGATGAAATGCTCGTTGGCCCTTCGCTCACCGGCAAATACCTCTCCGGGCAGGAAAGCATTCCCTTGCCCAGCCACCGCCGCCCCATGGTCAACCGCATTCAGCTGCTCGGCGCGCGCATGCACAACCTCAAAAATGTGGACCTTACCCTTCCCCTGCACGCGCTGAGCGTGATCACAGGGGTGAGCGGATCAGGTAAAACCACCCTCGTGGAGCAGGTGCTGTTTCCTGCCCTGAAGCATCGGCTGGGCATACCGGCAGATCGCGGCGGATTTTACAGAGAACTCACCGGCGATCTCCACCTGGTGGAGTATGTTGACATGGTCGACCAACGCCCCATCGGGCGCTCCGCCAGGTCCAATCCCGCAACTTACCTCAAGGCCTACGACCACATCCGGGAGCTGTTTGCCAAACAACCCGGAGCTACCATCAAGTCGCTCAAGCCCGGCGATTTTTCCTTCAACATCGACGGTGGCCGCTGCGACAATTGCCAGGGAGAAGGCCATGTGACCGTTGAAATGCAGTTTTTACCAGATGTGGAACTCCTCTGCGAAGTGTGTCAGGGTAAACGGTTTAAGAAGCACGTGCTGGAAGTGACCTACCAGCATGCGAACATCGACGACGTGCTAAATATGACCATCACTGAGGCCAGGACCTTTTTTGCGAAAGAAAAGAAGATCATAGAAAAGCTGGACATCCTGGTCAGGGTGGGGCTGGGATATCTGCGAATGGGACAAAGCACCAGCACCTTATCAGGTGGTGAAGCCCAGCGCATGAAGCTGGCCTCTTTTCTGGCAGCCAGCAGCAGCACCAAAAATGCCTTTTATATTTTCGACGAGCCCACCACCGGACTTCACTTTGAAGACATCAAGAAGTTGCTCACCGCGATGAATGAGCTGGTGGAGAAGGGAAACACCATTTTGGTGATTGAGCACAACCTTGACCTGATCAAGTGTGCCGACTATCTGGTGGACATCGGGCCGGAAGGCGGCTCCGCTGGCGGCCAGATCTTGTACCAGGGCGCTCCGGAGGGCTTGCTGGCGGTGGAGGAATCGCATACAGGGCGGTATTTGCGGGAAAAACTGTGAAAGAGATGGGAGTGCTGTCAGAGATGTCAGTGATGACAGAGAGGGGCGGGCCTGGGTTTTAGGGCCTGGAAGTTCAGAACGGCTGAGTGATATTACTTTTCGCCCGGTCTGGCAGCCTTTCGAAGGTTTTTCCAGAGTTGATTTTGAGCAAATTTCCCTGAAAAGAGCCCTCGGATTGCTCACTGCCGGAGAATGTGTGTTCGCCAAAAGACCACGCAATTCCATCGCAGACTTTTGTAGCTTTCCTTTCGCTGTTGTGTGAGGTCTGAATACTGCTACTTTCTTAATATATGAACAAGATGACCAAAGCATTTCTCACCTTTTGCGCTTTTCTTGGGGGTATCTCCGGCGCGCTCGTGGCTCAATCCATTCACAGTCAGGACCTCGCCCGTGGATCTGCCATCGGCGCTGTGTACGAGGCTTTCCTGAGCCCACACCAGGAGCCCGGAGAGGAAAAAGACACACCTGGCACCATCCCCGCACAGTTTCAGTCCACGTTGCCTTCAAAACTCCGCAGTGAGCGAAGTTCAGAAGGCTATGCCCGCGTCAGTTTTCGCAACGACCTGAGCAAAGCTTTCATTGAAGTAGTAATTTCAGGGGTGGAAGTGGAGGAAATTAACATGTTCCATATCCACTGCGGTCGGCCCGACCAGTTGGGGCCCATTCTTGTTGATTTTGCTCTGGCTACAGACATTGAGGCCAATCTCCGCGACGATGGTATTTTTGCTGTGGAAATCACCAACGAAGACATTTTGGCGGTGTTGGAAGGAGGCGAAGGACTCATCGGGGCTTTTACAGCTGGCTGCCCCGTTGTGCCGGGATTGAGTGCAAAGGTTCAGACGGTTGCCGGGATGGAGTACATTGCCAACCGGGGCGAACTGTATTTTAACCTGCACACCAGAGGTCAAACTTATTTTGGAGACATCCGCGGGCGCATAATTGATGCCAGCCCTGATGTCGTTGCGGAGGCAAGGGAGCGTCTCAGCAATGGACTCCCGGCAGCCCCGGAGCCGAAGGGCAACGGCAGTCACCGGCACTAATCAACTCTCCTCCCCCACCAATGCCGCCTCAACGGCTGCAATTCTTGTGTCAGCTACTTGCAGGAGCGGCTTCCTCCCGCGTACCTTAGCAGTTATGAAAGGCTTGCTTGGGATCGACTATTTTGCCCAGCCAGAGGCCCTCTTGCTGCTGCTCCTCGTGCCGCTGTACCTCTTCTGGTATCGGCGCTATTATCGCCGTCAGCGCCTCGTGGTGCGCCTCAGCTATGACCCCGATAAGCTCCAGCAGCCAAGACTCAGGCTCACCTGGCTTCGCATGGTGCCCCGCGTCCTGCAGTTCATCGCCATGATTCTCCTCGTCATGGCGCTGGCCAGGCCTCAGCGGTCCCAGCCATGGACCGACTCCCAGGACTGGGGGGCCGACATCATGGTGGTGCTGGATGTGAGCCGAAGCATGGAGAACAAGGACCTGCTTCCCAACCGCTTTCAGGTCGCTCGCTCAACCGCACGCGCGCTCGTGGAAGCCCGGCCCGATGACCGCCTCGGCCTCGTGGTCTTTGGTCCTACGGCACTGCATCTCACCCCCCTGACCTTCGACCACGAATTTCTTTCCGGGGTACTGGAACGAACCAATGCCAATGCCCTTCCTGGCGAAGGAAGCGCACTTGGCCCTGCTATTGGCCTGGCCATCAATCGCTTGCGCGACAGTGAGGCAAAGGTAAAGGCAATTGTGCTGCTCAGCGATGGAGGAGCAAATGGCGGCAACCTCGACCCGCTTTCTGCCGCCCGGCTTGCGGGCTCGCTTGGAATCCCCATTCACTGCCTGGGTCTCACGGCCCAGCGCGAAGGCGAACAGCAAAATCTTCTCCTTCTGGAGGAAATCGCCAGCAGATCCGGCGGAAATTTCAGCCACATCAGCTCGCGAGCACCTGATCCCGGCCTCTGGCAGGAGTGGATGCCTGAAGAACCGCTGCTGCAACAGGCCAGAACTTTCCGCATCCCGGAAGACGCTTATCCTATCTTCCTCAAGGCCGCTATTGTACTCCTGGCAATCGCTTTTGCCCTGATGCTCACCTCGATTTCTAATCCGCTGGAACAGTAGAAGTGAGACCGCTTCGCTGAGAGAAGTGAGACCGCTTCGCTGAGAGAGCCGAGACTGGAGGCGAAGCCGCTCCCGTCTGACTTCTGACCTCTCTCCCCCCGCTTTTCTTCCATTTCCCTTCAGACGTAACAGGCTCTGCCGGATGTTAGAAAAACGGCGAATGTAAGTGGCATTTTACCAACAGTGGGAAGAAAGCAGCCATCTGCTATTCAGAACAGCGATTCCGGCACCTGGCCTGCGAGTAATGAATTGGCCACACTGGCAGTTGCGGGAGCGGACAGGTGCGAAAAAGGACCGAAAACTTACTTTTGATTCCGGAGGCCTGGCTGCGAACTTATTTGAAAGCTTTGGGTTGTCTGGCCTTTTTTTGAAAATTGTAGCCGTCTGAGCAACCAAACAATTTTTGAACCTATGGCCGCCTACAGAAGTGTCATGCTCGTGGATGACAACGAAATTGATAACATCATCAACGAAAAGATCATCGAGGCAAATGAATTCGCAGATCAGGTACTGGTTTTCCAGACTGGTCAGGATGCGCTGGATTATCTTCGTGAGAACCAGGCTGATGTGGAGGATTTGCCCGAGATCGTGTTTTTGGACATCAACATGCCCGTGATGGACGGGTTTCAGTTTCTGTCAGATTTTGAGCAACTACCCAACGAAGTTCGGGAGCGCTGCAAGATCATCATGCTGAGTTCGTCGATCAGCCCCAAGGACATCGACCGCGCTGCGAGCAGTCGCTTTGTGAGAAAATACCTGAACAAGCCGCTGAATGCCCGTTATCTGGAAGCGATCCGGGTATGAGGAATGGCAGGTAGATGGCCTAAAAAACAAGCCGCTGATTCTAAAGAATCAGCGGCTTTGCTTTTGGTACCCAAGGCCGGACTCGAACCGGCACGGATCGCTCCAATGGTGTTTGAGACCATCGCGTCTACCAATTCCGCCACTTGGGCGTGGTGAGCCTCGTTTTGCCCAGCAAAGGTATAGGTTGGGATTGGATTCTGCAACAAGGAAATCTCGCCGCCTCCCGCCTGTGCTTTGTGCCCTCGCCAAGAATCGAACTTGGATCTAGAGTTTAGGAAACTCCTATTCTATCCATTGAACTACGAGGGCCAGTCTTAGCGCTGTACTTCCGCTGCTCGCGTTTCCATTGCTCAATCAGAGGGGCAAAATTATTTCAAATCTCCCCCTAATGCAACCTCCCTCCCCAGGATTTTCTCGGCACCAGCAGCTTTGCCTGGCTTCCGGCTCAATATTCCTGTGATTCAGCTTGCTTCTCCCGGTGCTTCGCCTCATTTTTGCTGCCCCAACAAGGGGCAAGACTGCCACATTGCCGGCAGCCCCAGAAAATCGTGTCTCATGAACCATATCCTCATTCGTCAATTGCTGGACATGGATCCCGCCGGGCAGGAAGTGCTAGTCCGCGGCTGGGTCAGAACCTTTCGCGCCAGGCGCTTCATCGCGCTCAACGACGGATCCACCATCCACAACGTGCAGGTGGTGGTCAATTTTGAGGAATACGAGGAAGATTTCCTGAAAAAAATCCATACCGGAGCAGCCATTGAGGTCAAAGGGCTCCTCGTTGCCTCCCAGGGAACCGGCCAGGCCGTCGAAATCAACGCTACCGCGCTGCACGTCTATGGCGAAGCTGATCCGGCGTCCTTTCCCATTCAGCCCAAAAAACACTCCCTCGAATTTCTCCGCGAGAAGGCTCACCTGCGCCTTCGCACCAATACCTTCGGCGCCGTTTTCCGCATTCGCCACGCCGTTTCCTACGCCATCCACAAGTATTTCCACGAACACGGCTTCTTTTATCTCCACACCCCCATCATCACCGGCAGCGACGCCGAAGGAGCTGGTGAAATGTTTCGTGTTACGACCCTTTCGCCCACCCAACCGCCTCTCAACGAAGAAGGCAGCGTGGACTGGAAAGAGGACTTTTTCGGTAAAATGACCAACCTCACGGTCTCCGGCCAGCTGGAAGCGGAAGTTGGTGCCATGGCCCTCGGCAAGGTCTATACCTTCGGCCCGACCTTCCGCGCCGAAAACTCCAACACCGCACGCCACCTCGCCGAGTTCTGGATGATCGAGCCCGAAATGGCTTTCTACGACATCTACGACAACATGAGCCTCGCTGAGGATTTCATCAAATTCATCATTCGCTTCGTGATGGACAACTTCAGGGCCGACCTGGAATTCCTGCACCAGCGAATCGAGGAGGAGGAAAAAAACATCAAAGCCGAGCTGCGCCGTCCCATGCCGCTCCTCGACACGCTGGAGTTTGTGCTCGCCAACGATTTCGTTCGCATCACTTATACCGAGGCTGTCGAATTGCTGCTCAACTCCAAGCCCTACAAGAAAAACCAGTTCGAGTTCCCAGTCGAATGGGGCCGCGACCTCCAGGCCGAGCACGAGCGCTACCTCGTGGAGAAGGAGTTTCAGCGCCCCGTGATCGTAACCGGCTACCCCAAAGACATCAAGGCCTTCTACATGCGCCGGAACGAAGACGGTAAAACCGTAGCGGCCATGGACATTCTCTTTCCTGGCATCGGCGAGGTGATCGGAGGCTCCCAGCGCGAAGAGCGCATGGAAATGCTCCTGGAGCGCATGGCCGAAATGCACATCCCCGAAGAGGAGCTTTGGTGGTACCTCGAACTGCGCAAGTTCGGCTCAGCGCCGCACAGCGGCTTTGGCCTCGGACTGGAACGATTGGTCTTGTTCATCACCGGGATGGGCAACATCCGCGACGTGACCCTGTTTCCCCGCTCGCCAAAAAGCGCTTCTTTCTAGCGTTTATTCCCTTCCGACGACCTCATTCCGGACTTCACCGAAGCCCACCCGGATGCCGTCTTTTTCGGCCAAGCCGCGCATGGCCACGGTATCGCCGTCGGCGAGGAAGCTGCGCTGGCTGCCATCAGCCAGGGTAATCGGCTGGCTGCCAGCCCAGCTCAGCTCGAGCATGGAGCCGTAGCTTCCGGGCTCAGCCCCGGAAATCGTGCCGGAGGCCAGCAGATCTCCTACCCGCAGGTTGCAGCCGTTGACCGTGTGGTGGGCGATTTGCTGGGCCATGTTCCAGTACATGTACCTGAAGTTGCTCCGCGAAATGATGGTCTCTGCGCCACCAGAAGGTTGCAGGGCCACCTCCAGTCCGATGTCGAAATTGCGCTGCCCCTCCGCCTGGAGGTAGGGCAGCACTGAGGGTTCCTGCACCGGACCGACTACCCGGAAAGGGTCCAGCGCTTCGAGCGGCACCACCCAGGGAGACAGGGAAGAAGCGAAATTTTTTCCCAAAAACGGCCCCAGCGGTACGTATTCCCACTGCTGGATGTCGCGGGCCGACCAGTCGTTGAACAGCACCAGGCCAAAAATGTAGTCTTCGGCTTCCCCGATGGGCACAGGCTCGCCGAGGCTGCTGTCTTTGCCGATCACCATGGCCATTTCCAGCTCAAAATCGAGGCGAGCACTGGCCTGAAACACAGGGCTGGTCGCTCCTTTGGGCATCACCTGGCCCATGGGGCGGCGGATGGGATGCCCTGAGAGCACGATGGACGATGCCCGGCCGTGGTAGCCAACGGGCAGGTGGCGCCAGTTGGGGAGCAGGGCGTTGTCGGGGTCGCGGAACATTTTACCCACGTTGGTGGCATGTTCAATGCTGGAGTAGAAGTCGGTGTAATCGCCGATTTCAAGGGGCATGTGCAAGGTGGCGGCCTGCTGCTTCACGAAGAACTGGGGAAAGCCGCGCAGCGGCGAATCCTCCTTCGAGAGCAAGGCCTGCAGCCGGGCCCTGAGCGCCTGGGTGGCTGGTTTTCCGAGGCGAATGAGGCCGTTGAGGCTGGGGGCCTGCAGCACCCGGGCAGGCAATTCCAGAAGCCCGGCCTCGTCCATGGCGGCGAGGTCAAGGATCTGGTCGCCGATGGCTACGCCAACGCGGCGCGGGCGGCCCGGGGTGGAAAAAATGCCGTAGGGCAGGTTGTGGAGGCTGAAGCCGGTATCTGCTGCAAGAGGCAGCCAGGAGGTGGTGGGCATGGGAGAGAAAATGGAAAATGATCAGGAAGGATCGAGCCAGGATTGGGAATAAATGCCGTCGTCGATGGCCAGGGCCGCCTCCGTGATCTGGAGGGGCTTGAAGGTGTCAATCATCACAGCAAGCTCTTCGGTGGAAGTTTTGCCGATGCTGCGCTCGTAGGCACCGGGATGCGGCCCGTGGGGAATGCCGCCAGGATGCAGGGTGAGATAGCCCTGCCCGATGTTGTTGCGGCTCATGAAATCGCCATCGACGTAGTAGAGCACTTCGTCGGAGTCGATGTTGGAGTGGTTGTAGGGCGCAGGAATGGCCAGCGGATGGTAATCGTAGAGCCTCGGCACAAAGGAGCAGATCACAAATGCCTTGGCCTCGAAGGTCTGGTGCACGGGCGGTGGCTGGTGAACCCGTCCGGTAATCGGCTCGAAATTGTGGATCGAAAAACCGTAGGGGAAATTATAGCCATCCCATCCCACCACATCGAAGGGATGCGAAGCATACACGAGGTCGTGCAGCATGCCCTGCTTTTTCACCTTCACCACAAATTCGCCGCGCTCATCGTGGGTTTCGAGCTCCTGCGGCAGCTTGTAGTCTCGCTCACAGTAGGGCGAATGTTCCAGCAGCTGGCCAAACCAGTTGCGGTAGCGCTTGGGGGTGTAAATGGGGTGGAAGGATTCGGCAAACAGAATGCGGTTGTCTTCGGTGTCGAAGTCGATCTGGTAGATCATTCCCCGCGGAATGATGAGGTAGTCGCCGTATTCGAAGGGAATGTTGCCGAGGAAAGTTCTGAGGGTGCCGCTGCCCTTGTGAATGAAGAGCATTTCATCGGCGTCGGCGTTTTTGTAAAAATACTCCCTAAGCGATTTACGGGGCGCAGCCACGCCGACATGGATATCGGAGTTCACGAGAAGGGCCACGCGGGAGGCGAGGAAATCATCCTGGGGTGGAACTTGAAAGCCTACAAGCTTTCTTGACATGATGTTTTTGGTAACAGCAATGCGGGGCTGAACGTCGATGGCTTCGCCAACTGCTTTCACCATCGTGGGACGGTGGTGGTGATACAACAGCGACGACATGCCGTCGAAGCCGATGGTGCCAAACAGCTGCTCATAGTACAGTTGTCCGTCAGGCTTTCTGAACTGCACATGTCGCTTCGCGGGGATCTGACCGAGTTTGTGATAAATGGGCATGGGCGAATGGTTGTTGGCCAAATGCGATTGAAGGCACCTTGAAGATAAGAGGTTTTTTCCAAGCCTTGCCTTCCTGTCGACTGGAAAAGGAAAAAAGCCAGGGTCAGGGCGGATGAACGACAAAAGGAAAAGCTGACCGAATGTCGTGGAGGGATTTCCCATCGCATCGGGCTAACATTCAGTTAACCTGCCAGATTTGGCCTTTCGCGCCAAATTTCTCTGCGGCGAGAAAGTGATCAGGTATTTTGTCGAACGAAATTCCAAAAAACCTTTCCTGAACAGGCTCTCTAATGTTCTCCTGTTCAAGGTCTTGAAGCCAGTTCCTTCATGAGGAAAACTCTTTCGTACTTGTTATTCCGATTATTTTTCTGCTGGATATTCGCCTTTCTTACAGGCGGAGGAAAAGGTCTTTGGGCCCAAACCACTATTTACTCCGAATCTTTTTCAGGACTTGGTGCCGGCCTTCCTTCCGGCTGGTCACAGTCGGGGCCTCTGCCCGGCTGGTCGCATCCCGACAGCCTGCCTGCCTCCACACGGCCTGTTGTGTCGGGTTGTGATTTCGGCGGCAGTTTCCTGCGCTTTCCTTCTTCCCTGGCTGTGCCTGGTCAGGTTAATTCGCTGGTCAGCCCTGCCCTCAACCTCGCCGCTTACCCCGGTGCCAGCCTTCAGCTTCAGGCCTGTCTCGTCAATCCCGGCCCGGCATCAGGCGAAGGCGATGGAATCGCCTGCTGGGTATCCCCCGACAACGGCCAGTCATGGAACAGCCTTGGTACAGACTCGAGCTGGTATGGCGGGTGGACCACCGTTTCGTGGAGCATTCCCACCCAGCTTCTGAGCGCGCAATTTCGCTTTCGGATAGACGGCTTTGGCTCCGGTGCCCTCCTGGATGTGGGCCTCGACCGCGTCAGAGTCGTGAACCCCGCTCCTCCTTGTCTGGCTCAGCCCAGCCTGCTCTCAGCCAGCATTCCTCCCATCATTTGCGCCGACGACATCCCCGACCCCATTCTGTTTTCGGCTCCTTCCGGCGGCAACGCCAGCTATGCTTATGTAGTGGCTGATGCCCTCGACCGCATCCTCGCCGTGGAAGCAGGGCCAGTCATTGATTTCAACCTCTACCCCCCCGACGAATATCACGTCTATGGCGTGTCCTATCTTGGTTTTCTTCAAGCCCCTGTCAATCAACTGATTCAGTTTGTGTCGGCGAGCGGATGCGCCATTTTGTCTCAAAACCACCTCGCTGTTCACGTGGCTGGTCTGGAGGTGCAAACAACGGTGCTAAGCAATTACAATGGCTTTGGCGTGAGCGGGTTTGGTCAAACCAATGGCAGTGCCGGGGTACAGATCAGTGGCGGAAGCGGCAATTTTGAAATCAGTTGGTCGGGGAACGCGGGGGCAAATGGCACCATTGCCGACAATCTTCCCGGTGGCTGGCAAATGATCACAGTGGTTGATTTGTTAACCGGTTGCACCCGCACAGACAGCTTCGAGCTCCTGAGCCCTGCCCCGCTTATGGTGGAACTAGTCCCGGTTGAAACCTTCAACGGGGCACCCATTCGCTGCGCCGGGGAAGCAAACGGAACCCTGGAAGCCAGAATCGAGGGTGGTGTTCAGCCCTACACGCTGATGTGGGAGCAGGCCCCCGGCCACGACAGCCTCCGGCTGGGAGGGCTGGCGGCAGGGCTGTACTCCGTCAGGGTTTCGGATGTAAATCTGACAGAAACGACAGACAGCATTAACCTAACCGAGCCCCAACTGCTGACTGGCGAGGTGGCCCAACTGAAGCACGCCTGCGAGGGCCTGCCCGACGGCGCGATCCTTCTTCAAAGCAGCGGCGGCACAGGCACGGTGCGCTGGCTTTGGGACCACGGTCCGCAGGGGCCTATTCTGGCTGGCTTGCTGCCCGGCGGGTATGCTGCCACTGCCACAGATCTCAACGGGTGCAGCAGCCGGGTGCAGGTCAGCGTTGAGCAGGCGCCGAGGCCGGAGGTAGTCCCCTTGATCGCACAGCCGACCTGCGCGGGCAATGCCGATGGCTCCATTGTTCTTGAATCCATTAGTGGAAGAGCTCCTTTTCTTCATCAGTGGCAGCACGGCCCCCTTGGCGATTCGCTGGGCAACCTTGCCCCGGGCAATTACCTTGTTTTTACTACCGACGCGAATGGTTGCCGCGATACGGCCAGGGCCTTTCTTCAGGAGCCAACCCCACTTTCGGTGAAGGTGGAAAGCTATCCCGATGGCGGCAGTGGAACAGGCCAGGCTCAGGTGGAAATAACTGGCGGCACAGGGCCTTTTGCGATAAATTGGAGCAACGGAGACACCGCCAGGGTTTCCGGTCAACTCACAGCAGGTAGATATGAGGTGCTGGTCACCGATGCGCGGGGTTGTGAGGTAATAGCCGAAACCACAGTTGAGACCTCCGATTTTCCAGACTGCCTGGCACAGCACCTTGGGTTTTCTCCCAATGGAGACGGCATGAATGACACCTGGGAACTTCCCTGCCTGGCTAATTACGACGCGCTGGAGGTTCAATTGTACAATCGCTGGGGGCAGCGGCTGCTCTATGATACCAGCTACCAGCAGCCCTGGGATGGCACTGCACAGGGTGTTCCGCTGTCGGTGGGAACCTATTATTTTGTCGTTCGTGTGCAAAACCAGGGGCGATGGAGCGAATACAAAGGCACCTTATCCCTTCTTCGATGACAAAACACTGGACCAAAGCAGGAGTTGTATGGACCCTGGCTATGTTGGGAATTGGTGCTTCAGGCCTGTTTGCCCAGCAGGAGCCCCTGTACAGCCAATATCAGTTGAATGCGTTTGTGATCAACCCCGCGGTGGCCGGGAGCCAGCAGCACCATGAAATCCGGATGAACAGCCGGGTGCAGTGGAGCCAGTTTCCCGGCTCACCACGCACCTTCACCCTGAGCTACCATGGCCGGACAGATGACAAAAGCGGCATGGGCGGCCTGGTTTTCAGCGACCAAACAGGGCCAACGCGGCGCAATGGTTTGCAGGTGGCCTATGCCTTTCGGGTGCCGCTCGGCGAGCCGGGCAATTTTGGGCAGAACACCCTGTCGCTGGGGTTTGCAGGAAAAATCATCCAGTACAGCTTTCGGGGCGAAGAAGTACGGTTTCAACAAATGGGCGATCCGGCTGCTGCCGAAGCAGCGCAGGGCCTCACCCTGGCAGATGCAGCGGTGGGCTTGTACTGGTACAATGAGCGGTTTTACGCAGGATTTTCCGCACCCAACCTCATTCAGGCAGATTTCGGTGCCTATGTGCCAACCCAGCCCGACCGCGCCCTTGCCGGCCAGCTGGCCCGTCATTATTTCCTTCAATTCGGCACATTTCTCCGCTACGACCACATGAACGTGGAGCCCGGCGTGCTGGTCAAAAAAGTGCCGGGCGCTCCCTATCAGATCGAGGCTACGATGAAATGGCACCTGATGGACGACCGCTTTTTGGTCGGCCTTGGTTATCGAACCGACTGGCTGGTTACCAGCTTTTTCGCCATCCGGGGCGATGCCTGGATTCTGGCCTATTCCTCTGACCTGATGATTCCCTCGGCCCTGCGGCAATCCCAGACCTTTGGCCCTTCCCATGAATTCACCCTCGGGCTTGATTTGGGCAGGCAATGGAACACGATTTTCAGAGGAGAATAGAAGAGGAGTTTCCAAACTGGAACCTGAAACCAGTTCTTCCTTTTTCCCCGAACCCCGTATCTTGCGGTATATGCCGTGCATTGCCAACTACATCTTCCCTATATCAGCCGGGGACCAACCCCCTGTGAAGAGCTTGTTGCCTGCGGCAGTTGGTCTGCTGCTTTTCAGCATGTTTTCCATGGTGCAGGCCCAGGACACGATTCAATGGGGAACGGCAAGTCGTTTGCTGGCAGTTACGCCCAGTTCGGCAATGTTTGTCGATGGAGAATCAAACCTATTGCTCCTTTCTACAGACCGAACCCGCCTCACCAAATATTTTTCAGCCTGGAACTACGATTCCCTCCTGGTGCTTGGCGGGAAAAGCCACCGCAGTGAGGGTTTTCTGGAATTGTGGGACCTGGACCTGAGCAACCGGCAAACCATATACCTGCTCGACCGGGGCAAGCAGCGAATTTCTGTGTTGCACCCCAACCTGCGGGTTATGCAGGACCTGTCGCTGACGCAGCTCAGCTCCCCGGTGGGAGAAGTGGTGCCCGAACTGCAGGCGTTGAGTGTGGCGGCAAATAGTGCCGGCGAGCTGTATGTGCTCAATGGGCTCGACAATCAGATTTACCTTTTGTCGAATACAGGAGAATGGACCTTTCGATTTGGTGGCACCAACTACGGCCAGGGTTCCCTGTTTCAGCCCACGATGCTGCGTTTAAGCCCGCGCAACGACCTCATTGTGGCGGAGCCGGAAGCTGGCCGCCTGTTCATCTATGATCCGTTTGGAACCTTTCGATTTACCCTGCAGCCTGATACGGGGCATTCCTGGCACAGCTTTCAAATCATTGACCCGCAAACCCTGCTATTGACCGGACATTCGGCGGGAAGCCTGGTTGACCTGAGAACAGGAGCCACCAAAACCTTTGATTTTCCGCTGGAAGCGGCACAGGATGTTGCCTGGAATCCGCCTTTTGTGTATTTCCTCACAGAAAATGCGGTACATTTGTATCCCGTTCCGACTTGGAAATAAAGGCAATCACACATGATGCTGGATAAACTTGGCCATATTGAGGCCCGCTTCGAAGAAGTGAAGCAACAAATCATCGATCCGCAGGTAATGGCCGACATGGGCCGCTACAAAGCCCTGAACATCGAATACAAAAACCTCGACAAAATCACGGCCAAAGCCCGGGAATACCGCGCTGCCGTTTCCAACCTGGCCAATGCCCGGGAGCTGCTTTCGACCGAAAAGGATGACGAAATGCGCGCCATGGCCAAGGAAGAAATGGACGAACTGGAACCCCATGTAGAAGCCCTCGAAGAGGAACTCAAGCTCCTGATGATTCCTAAAGATCCCAACGACAGCAAAAATGTGGTGCTGGAAATTGCTGCCGGAACCGGCGGCGACGAAGCAGCTATTTTCGTTGGCGATTTGTTCAGGATGTACGAGCGCTATTGCGACCAGAAGGGCCTTAAATTTGAAACTACTTCGCTGCAGGAAGGCACCCAGGGCGGATTCCGCGAGGCGGTGGCCACCATCAGCGGCGAGGACGTTTACGGCATTTTGAAGTATGAGGGGGGCGTTCACCGTGTGCAGCGGGTTCCCAAAACAGAGTCTCAGGGCCGCATTCACACCTCTGCTGCCACAGTTGCAGTGATGCTGGAGGTGGAAGCCTTTGAGCTCGTGCTCGACGAAAAGGACATCATCCGCGAATACACCACTTCCTCCGGGCCCGGCGGCCAGTCGGTGAACACCACCTATTCCGCAGTGAAGCTAACTCACAAGCCCACCGGTGTGCGGGTGTCTATGCAGGATGAAAAATCCCAGCTCAAAAACCTCGAAAAGGCCATGAATATCCTCCGGGCGCGGGTGTACAAGCTCGAAATGGACAAGCGCAAAGCCGAGGAGGATTCGCTGAAACGCTCCATGGTGGGCTCCGGCGACCGCTCCGAAAAAATCCGCACCTACAATTATCCTCAATCCCGCGTTACCGACCACCGCATCGGGCTCACGGTGTATAACCTCCCTGCTGTGATGGACGGTGAACTGGATGAAATCCTGGATGGTCTGCGCCTGGCCGACAATGCCGAAAAGCTGAAAATGGGTTCTATTTAATTCCGGCTCCGCCTGCCGAAACAGCCATTTGCCGCCGCATATTTGCCGACCAGCTCCAGTAGCCGTAGATAGCCAGCAGGAGGTAAATCGCGAACAGGAGTGAGGTGGGATAAAGCCCCTTGTAGAAGTAAATCCCGATGGCGATGATGTCCACAGCGATCCAGAGCAGCCAGTTTTCGAGCACTTTCCGGGCCATGAGCACTTGTGCCACGAGGCTGAAGGCTGTGGTATAGGCATCCCAGTAGGCGAGGTCGGCATCAGTATAGGCATCGAAAAAGAAGCCCAGGCCCAGCAAAAACACAAGGCCCAGCCCTATACTCCAGAGCCAGCCCGTGGTGCCCAGCTTCGTGACGGGCAAATCATCCACCTGTTTGCTGGCCTTGTTGCCGACATACCAATGGTACCAGCCGTACACCCCGGTGGCGAAAAAAAAGCCATTCAGGAGGCTGTCGGAGTAGAGTTTTGCCTGCAAAAAAATGTAGATGTAAATGCCCACGCTCACCAGCCCGGTGGGCCAGCCCCAGATATTTTCCCGGGTGTTCAGTGCTACACACAACACCCCAAATATCACAGCAGTCCACTCCAGAACCTGCTGAGAATGGGAGCTGAGCCAGTTTGTGAGCTCATTCATCGGAGGGCAAATGGATGACGGATGGCCCACCATAACAGCAGAGCCCAGCCAGCGATGAGAACCACGCCACCCAGCGGAGTCACGAGGCCCAGAGACAAGGGGCTGAGAACCAGCAGATAAATCGAGCCTGAGAACAACAAAGTGCCGATGGTTACCAGCCTGCTGGCCCAATGCAATAAAGCATGATGAGGCTGGCGCTCCAGGATTGCGCCCAGCAGGATCAGCAGCAGGGCGTGGTACATTTGGAAGCGAACAGCTGTTTCAAAGGAATCCAGCTGCGATGGCTCCAGTACAGGCTTGAGCGCATGAGCTCCCAGTGCCCCGAGAACCACCCCGCTCAGACCCAGAAAGCCACCGGCAACGTAAGAAAAGCGAATCATGGGCAACCTGTAAGTTTAGGTTGGGAAAATCGCAGGATTTAACTCCATTTCCAACTCCCCGTAGAATTTGGCATCTTCGCATCGAAAGCAATCCTTCATGAAACTTGACTATAATGCTCCGGTCATTCTGACCTATGCCCTGCTGGCTACCCTGATCCTGTTATTAGGCCAGGTCGTCCCCAACCTGATGTCGTATTTCACGGTGTTTCCGGTGGTGGAACTGACCAACCCGGTCTGGTATTTCCGGCTGTTCTCGCACATGCTGGGACACGGCGGCTGGGATCACCTGGTAAGCAATTTCACCATCATCTTGCTGGTGGGGCCTATTTTGGAGGAAAAATACGGTTCCCGCGACCTCTTTCTCATGATTTTGGTGACAGCCGGAGTTGTGGGCATTCTCCAGGTGCTCATTTTCTCCAGCGCGCTGCTGGGGGCCAGCGGCATTGCATTTATGCTCATTTTGCTCTCTTCCTTTACCCGCACCCGCAGTGGCGGCATTCCCTTGTCGTTCCTGCTCATCGTGGTGCTGTTTTTGGGAAAAGAAGTATATCACGCCGTTTCCTCGGATGATCAGGTGTCTCAGTTTGCCCACATCATTGGCGGTATTCTCGGCGGAATTTTTGGATTTTTCCTCGAAGGAGGTCCAAAAGGCCACCGCGCCAAAGCCACCGAAACAAGTCCATTCAAGCCTATTCGATAAGCCCCGCCCCCGGGCCAATCTCATTCGAAATTCTCCCCAGCTTGAACCAACACGCTCTTCTTCGCATCGCTGCCGTTCCGGAACACTTTAACCTGCCCTGGCGCCTGGCAGTAGAATCGGGCATTTTTGAACAGCATCACCTCCGGGTGGAGTATCAGGAGGTGCCCGGCGGAACGGGTGCCATGACCCGGGCGCTCCGCGAAGGCCAGATTGATGTCGCCATCGGCCTTACCGAAGGCCTGGTTGCGGATATTCTCCGGGGCAACCCCGGCAAAATCGTCAAAGTTTTTGTCGAATCGCCCCTCAACTGGGGTGTTCATGTGCCGGTTAACAGCTCCATTGCCTCCCTGGCCGACATCCACAGCGCCATTTATGCCATTTCCCGGCCAGGCTCAGGCTCTCACCTCATGGCCATCGTAGAGGCTGTACAACAGGGATTTGATCCGGCAGGACTCACTTTTCAGGAAGTGGGCCATTTGCACGGGGCGCTCGACAGCATGGCCAGGGGCGAGAGTGAAGTGTTTTTTTGGGAGCGCTTCATGACCCAGCCTTTTGTGGACAGCGGTCAGCTTCGCCGCGTAGGCGTGGTGCTGACCCCCTGGCCCTGCTTTTCGGTTGCCGCCCACGAGCATTTGCTGCCCGAACAGGCAGGGGCCCTGCGGCTGGCCCTGGAGCTTGTGCATGAGCAAATTCGCCTGCTCAAAGCCCGCCCGGATGCTGCCAGCCTGCTCGCAACGCGATACCAGCTCAAGGAAGACCAGGTCTCAGAATGGCTTTCCCTTACCACCTGGAGCCAGGATTTTGAGGTCCCGGAGAAGATGATTGAGGCCGTGCAGGTTTCTTTGGTTCAGGCGAAGATTGTGCCGAAGGTAGTCCCGGCTGCATCCTTGATTTTTTCCTTGTAAATTTCTGCTTTCCATCACAACGGCAGCTGCTGAAGGCCCGTCATTGCCTGCCATTGAACGAACCTATCCCTACGATGAAACGCAAGAAGCTGGCCAGCCGGGGTGCCATGAAGCGCAAGCAGAGAGATCCCGCCAATCTCTCCGAACTACGCGCTCAGGTGCAGCAGGAAATCTTAAACAGCACCCGGAATCACCCAAAAAGGTTCCGCCGAAAATCTAATGGAATAACAGGCCTGGCTGCCGGGATCGCCGACTATTTTCAGACTGACGTGACCTGGGTGAGGCTTGGCCTTGTGGCGGGAACGATCTTTACTTCTGGCATTTTGCTGATTCCCTATTCAATTCTGGCCTATTTTCTCCCCAAAGAAGACCAGGACCAGCTCGATGGAGAGTGGATTCGGGTGGAATATGGGCAGGACTGGCCAATGTACTCCGAAGATTTGCCCGAAGTGGTGGATCGCAGAAAAGTTTGTTCTGACTGCGACACCGTTACCAAGCCCAATGCCCATTATTGCCATAGTTGCGGAGCCAAGATATGAGCCAGAGAATTATCCTGAACCAGCTTTTCCCGACAGAATACGAGCACCCTTTTGACAGGCAGGCCCTCGACAGGCTCGAAGACACCAGGGGCCTCGACCTGCTGATCCAGAAAATGCTTGACAACGGGCTCGAAGCCTATTTGCGGATCAAGCACACCGGAGACAACCTCCAGGTAACGGCCCGCACGATTCCGGAACTACATTCCCTGCTTGTGGAGGCTTGTAAAATTCTGGGAATGAGCGACATCCCGGATTTGTACCTGCGGCTCGATGACAGCATCGACTCCTTCAGCAGCGGGCAAAAAAGGCGACTGGTGGTGATCACAACCGGCGCCGTGGAATTGCTGAACGATGAAGAGCTGTTGTTTTTATTTGGCCGCGAACTGGGTCATATCAAAAGCAACCACGTACTGTACCGCGAGCTGGGAGACTCCCTCACACTGGTGTCCCAGATTGTGAGCGACCTGACCCTGGGTTTGGGAAATATCTTGTCAATGCCCATCAAAATTGCCCTGATGCACTGGTACAGGATGTCGGAGTTTACCGCAGACCGCGCCGGGCTGCTGACCTGCCAAAGCACCGAAACGGCGACACAGGCCCTGATCAAAATGGCAGGGCTGCCCCAAAAGTACCACGGGCGCATTACGACGGAGGAGTTCCGGCGGCAGGCCAATTCCTTTTCTGAGCTGGAGGTGAAAACGTTTGATAAGTTCCTTCGCTTCATGGCCAGTTATGAAAATCCGCAGCCTTTCACTGTGATCCGTGCATCTCAGATGTTTCAATGGGTGGAGGCCGGAGAATACACCCGCATTCTCAACTCGGCTGCGGCGAGCCTCCCGGAAGGCGATGCCCGCTGCAGGGCCTGTCTGCATGTTCTTGATCCGGAGGATGTGTTTTGCCCGGCTTGCGGCACCAAAGTGGAAGGGTAAAGGGATCACATTTCCCCCTCCATTCCTGCGGCAAATTGTTTACCTTTGTCCTCGCTTTCTTTTCGGGGAAAAGGCCTTCTGAAGGTTGGATTCCCGGTTGTGTTTCCATCCAAGGGCTGTTTGCAGCCAGAACAGAAAGGCTCATTTATGGATCTGTCGATCGTTGTTCCGCTTTATAACGAAGAAGAATCGCTCCCGGAACTGGTAGCCTGGATCGAAAGGGTGGTTCAGCAGGAGGGCCTGACGCACGAGGTCATTCTCGTGGACGACGGCAGCACAGACAAATCCTGGCAGGTGATTCAGCACTTGTCAACCACCCATCAGGGCGTTCGCGGAATCCGCTTTCAGCGCAACTATGGCAAGTCTGCAGCCCTGCAAATGGGCTTCGAAGCCACCGTTGGCAAGGTTGTCATCACAATGGATGCCGACATGCAGGATTCTCCCGACGAAATCCCGGCCCTCTACCGCATGATCACCGTGGACGACTTCGACCTCGTTTCGGGCTGGAAACAAAAGCGCTACGACCCCATTTCCAAGACCATCCCCTCCAAGTTTTTCAACGCCATCACCCGCTGGGTATCCGGGGTGAACAATCTCCACGATTTCAACTGCGGGTTGAAAGCCTACAAATCAGCAGTTGTAAAAGCCATTGAGGTGTATGGCGAAATGCACCGCTACATTCCAGTGATTGCCAACTGGGAAGGCTTTCACAAAATCGGGGAAAAGGTGGTGGAGCACAGGGCCAGAAAATACGGCAAAACCAAATTCGGCCTCAACCGCTTCATCAACGGCTTCCTCGACCTTGTCACCATCACTGTCACCACCAAATACCTCAAGCGCCCGATGCACTTTTTCGGGTTGTGGGGGGTGGCTTTTGCCTTCGTTGGCGCCGCTGATTTACTCTACCTCGCCACCATCAAGCTGGCACTGGGCGTGGGCCTCGGCGACCGTATGCCCGCCATGATCTTCGGTGCGGTTTGCTTCCTCGCAGGGCTCATGCTCTTCTCCACAGGGCTCCTTGCCGAGCTCATCGGACGAAATTCCACCTACAAAAACCAGTACCGGGTTTCAGAAACGATCTGAGCCGGTCCAGTTTCTCCATATCCCGCCTCTCAACCTCCCGCCTCTCAATCTCTCTCCCATGAACTACCATCTCATTTCCGGCGGCTGCGGCTTTGTGGGCCGCAACATGGCCAAACACCTGCTCAGAACCACCAGCGATCGTGTTATCATTGTGGATGACCTTTCTGTGGGAATTTCCCCGGCCGCATGGCCTGTGGCAGAAGGCAGGTTTTTGGGCGGCAAGCCGGTGAGAACCCAGGGCGACCTGGAGGTGTGGGGCGAAGACGAGCGCCTGTTGTTCTGGAAAGGCGATTTCCGCCGCTTCCTGCGCAACCTGATTGAGCAACCCCGTTGGCTGCAGGAAACATATGGATTTGATTTTGAGCGCTTCAGCGATGTGTTTCACTTTGCTGCCATTGTGGGAGGCCGCTCTAAAATCGACGGCGACCCGATGGTGGTGGCCCTCGATCTCTCCATCGACGCCGAATTTTTCTACTGGGCGGTTCGCCACCAGCCCGGGCGCGTGATGTACCCCAGCTCCAGCGCTGCCTATCCGATCAACCTGCAGCGGGAAGGAGATTATGTGGCCCTGGCGGAAGCCGACATCGACTTCGTGACAGGCAACCTCGGCCAGCCCGACATGACCTATGGCTGGTCCAAGCTCACGGGCGAATACCTGGCCCGGATTGCAGCCCAGCACTACGGGCTCCATGTGGCCTGCGTGCGCCCGATGTCGGGTTACGGCGAAGACCAGGACCTGAGCTATCCCATTCCGGCCATTGCCCGCAGGGCAGCAGGCAAAGAATCTCCCTTTGAGGTATGGGGCAGCGGCAAGCAGGGCCGGGACTTCGTCCATATTGACGACTGTGTGGAACTCATGATGCTGGCCCTCGACAAGATTCACGACGGCAGTGCTGTGAACATCGGATCGGGAAAAATCACCAGCTTTTTGGAGATCATCGAGCTGTTCACAGAATTCGCCGGATACCAGCCCCCCATCAAGCCATTGCTCGACAAGCCGGTGGGGGTACATGCCCGTCACGCCGACATGACTTATGTATTTGAGCAGTGGGGATGGCGTCCCAAAGTATCCCTGAGAGAAGGCATGCGCCGCGTTTACGAAGCGCAAATCCGGCAGTTGAACCAGCAATAGCCATCTGATCAGGAGGGCAGGAGCGCAGAGAGGCAGGCCTGGAACGCATTCGCCTCAAAGAGCGCCTGAACTGGAACTGCGAAGCCAGTGAGAACCTGGCTGGAGGCAAGGTCCTGCCCGGCAAGCAGGCGTGTGGGGCCATATTCCATCGCCTCTTCATTCAGCTGAAAAACCTCCACGGTCTCTGCATCGGGGTCGATGAGCCAGTATTCCCGGATGCCATGGGCGGCGTAGTCGCGAAATTTCACCCCCCGGTCGCGGGCTTCTGTGGAGGGCGACAATACTTCCACGACGAGGTCGGGAGCGGGGTGGCGCATGGTATCGCCGTCAAACTTGTCGGCAACCTCCTTTCGCCAGAAGCAGATGTCGGGCTCATAATCGTTGCGGGTGAGCGAAATAAGGGCCTTTTCAATCGCCAGTTCACCCAGTTGGTTGTGAGCAACCCAGGTGTGAAGGAGTAAAAACAATCGTTGGTTTGCCAGGAGATGGCTCCGCTTTACCGGTGAATGCATAACAGTTTCTCCGTTGATAAACTCAGCTTTCATGTCCGGGGTGAGCCAATCGAGGAAGGCTTCCCGGCGCAGGGCCTCGGCCTGGAGCTGGTCTTCCACTTTTTGAAGCACCAGTTTCAGATCGGGCAGGTCGAGCAATGCTGAATAAGACGAAGAAAGACTGTGCATAACGGCTAGCTTGCTGTTCAGGGAAAAGATACGATTTTTTTGGGGATGTGGAGCGGTTGCAGAATGGGTTTGGGGAGGTGGGATGTTGGGAGGTGGGATGTTTGGAGGCGAGAGCCGAGAACCGAGAGCCGGGACCGGAGGCGGAGCCGGGTGAGCAGCGATAGGGCATGTCCTCAAGTTCATTTTTGCCCGTGACACACTTAATGGAGCACTCCCGAACACCCATTTTTTCGTTAGCTCTTATTTTGACTAATCATGAAATTTCGCTCTTATTCTGACTAATCATGAAATCAAGCATCCTATACCTGTTGACTGTGGTACTTTGCCTAAGTAGCGAATGCCAATTGCATGCTCAGACCTTTATCAGTGTTACCGGGTATGTAAGGGACCATGACAGCCGGGAACCACTGCCCTATGCTTCTGTGAAAATTGAAGATGGGCAGGGGGCATATGCCAACCGGCTTGGCTTTTTTGCTGTAGATCTTCCCACGGGAAATCATCAGATCACAGTGTCCTATGCTGGCTACAAGGTCATACAGGTAGAGGGTATATTTGCCGCTGATACTTCGCTGGAATGTTTTCTTGTTCAGGGACCCTCAATAGATACAGTAGAGATTGAAGCAATGGGAGGAGCCGCTAATTCTGTCTTGCACCGGCTTCACATCACCCAGGAGTTTTTGACCTCTCTTCCAGCACTCGGAAGTGAGGCCGATCCCCTACGTGCCCTGATGGTTTTGCCAGGAATTTCAACTGGAACTGAGGAAAGTGCCGATCTTGTCGTGCGGGGTGGAGGCCGTGATCAGAATTTGTTTCTGATAGACGGGGCTCCGCTCTATATGGCCGGGCATGCCTTGAATTTCTTGTCGCTATTTCAGGGCGGTCTCGTCCAGGGAATAGATCTTTACACAGGGTATCAACCTCCTCAATATGGGGGCAGACTCTCCTCGGTGATAGATATGACATTCCGGGAAGGAAACAGAACAAGACTCCAGGGAAAAATGCAGCTAGGCCTTATTACCTCTCAGGGAATCCTGGAAGGCCCTATTGGGAAGCAGAAGAGGACCAGCTTTTTGATTGGTGTCAGGAGTACCTATCTGGAACTCTTTGGAATCGGCAGACAGGCAGAAGTAGAGGATCGGTCAACCCTTGAGGACGACAGTTATTTGGTATATGGCTTTTCAGATGCCCATGCCAAAATCACGCACTACACAACGAAAAACATCCGTTTATACCTTCATGCTTATGGGGGCAGGGACAGGCTCAAGATGCTGAGGAGTACGCCAGGGGATTTCGAATCGAATAGAAACTTCATTGGCAATGTGGCCATCAGTGCGGGAGCAGCCGGGCAACTTGGCACAAAGGGATGGTGGGAAGCAGGCACATTTTATGTGACCCAACAACAACGGGATGATGCTTTAGCACAATCATTTAGTTGGGAAAGTATCCCGCCGCCGCCTCAATTCTTCGCCAGGGCTCCCACGATTGTTTACACGCTTTTATCCGAAAATTCATCGATGTTTCGTACCCGGATCAAAGATTTCGGAGCGAAAGTCCTATTTCAGGGGAGTCTGAACCATAATTGGGCAATCAAGGGAGGGGGCGAACTGATTGTCCGTCATTATGAGCCCGGGGATTTACAACTGGAAAGTCGTGTATTCCCTGGGGATACTGTGAGCCGTAACGTGATTACAGGAGTAGCTCCCAATGCGCAGGAGCAAGTGTTGTTCCTGGAGAATAACCTTGTGCTTTCCCCATCCTTTCAGCTTGATGTTGGGCTGAGAGGAGAGCATTGGCTGGCAGGCAAGCAAAATTTTTTGCGTTTAAGCCCAAGGGTAAGACTAGGCTGGGAGAAAAATCATTGGACGGGACAGTTGTCCTATACCCGAGCGTATCAATATCAGCATGCGCTCCTAAGACCCACAGAGCGGCAGGACCTGATTGTTTGGATACCAGCTACCGAGGGGCTGCTCCCCCAACAATCCGATCAGATTTCGGTGGCGCTTGGATACCAGGCTGGTGCAACCCCCTGGTCCATACATGTGGAGGCATACATGAAAGAGATGGCTCATCTCACGATGTTATTTTCAGACCCACTGGCAATCGACTGGTTTGCTACCTGGTCCGAAGGGCTGCTTCGGGAAGGAGAAGGCAGAGCCTTTGGCGTCGAGCTTTGGGCTTTCTGGAAAAAGGAACGCCTCTCGATTACCGGAGCTTATACTCTGGCATGGAGTGAACGAAGATTTGATGATCTCAACCAGGGAAATTGGTTTCCTGACTGGTATGACCGAAGACATCAGCTTACGCTAACCGGAATCTGGCGACTTTCCGATACCTGGACTTCCTATGCAATTTGGAACCTAGCCTCCGGGCGTAGAACGAATCTCCCACAGGGCATTGTACCCGAAAATCCCTATTCGTTTGGCTACACCGCTTCAGGAACCCTAAACCAAGACAGGCTACCCTTATACCATAGACTGGACCTGGGACTGGCCTGGAATAAACCTCTTGAAAACGGTAACTCATGGGGAATGAGAGTGGACCTGTATAATGCCTATAACCGACTGAATGTGTCGAGCGTCTATGTCGTGAATAGCCTCAACGACCAAGGGAAAGAAGTTCTCACCCTAAAAGGCAGAGCGTTATTGCCGATTATCCCTTCACTCACTTTTTCCTACCAATTCTGATCATGAATCGCTCGAATACCTGCCTCCTAGTGGTGTTTCTTTCACTTCTTCTATCCTGTGAGTTGGAGACTGATGTGAACCTGGACCTCCCACCTTTTGAGCCCGCCTGGTCCCTCGTGGGGTTCGTAGGCCCCGGCAGCCCCATAGAGTTAAGTATCCAGGCCATTTTACCACCACAAACGGGTATTCAGACTGACATGCCACCGCCGCTGGCAGAGGGCGAGATCTTTGTGGACGGTAAACGGAAACTGAGTTTCCTCCCCAGTAATGACAGCCTTATCCAACTTCCTCCTCTTGTACTCACTGCAGGGCAGCGAGTGCACCTGCATATACAGCTTGCCAACGGCGACTCCATTGTGTCCGAAGAAGACATCATTCCTGAAAAAGCCTGGCTCTCTTCAGCCTCATATTCTTTTGAGGACAGCAGCGAAAATGTCATTCACCTGGACTGGGACCTGGGGGATAAACCCCAAACAGGGTACTTGGCAGTCAAACTCGTGAAGATCGACTCCCTTGGGAGCGCCCTAAGTCTTGATGAAACCTATCGTCTTGCCAGTCCCTTTGGACCACTGAGCGATGTGGATAATTTCCCTCCATCAGGCAGGTTTTCTTTTCATAGGTTTGAGCCAACAAACCTTAGTCAAAGCAGTCCTCTTTCTGGTGCGTGGATCTTGTTGTACAGCCTTTCTGAAACAAGCTATGCTTTCTTTCAGAGCCTGAATCTCTACGACTTTACTTACGGCGATATTTACCAACAACAAATCCCGGTTTACACCAATCTCTCCAACAAACTCGGGCTATTCGGTGCCTATCAGGTGGACAGCCTGTACGTTCCTTTCGAGTGACCTTCCTCTTTTGAATTCACGTTGTAATTCGGTTGTGCAATGAAATCAATGATCATTTCGATGCTATTCCTCTTCCAATTGGTCGGGGCGGTGGCGCAAGACAAAGAAGTATCCTGGAAAATGGGGATACACATCAGTGGGTTCACAGAATCATATCAGATACGCCAGACCCCCCAGAGCTCTACAAATTTTTTTGTTCTTAATGCCCAAGGAGGACGCCTGGGCCTTTGGGGAAGTTATTTTTTTCGGGAAAACGTGGAGGCCAGATTGATGCTCGATGCCACCTATCTTGATCGTAAGTTTCTTTCTTCTGTTCCCATCCCAAGGTCAGAACGAGCTGATTTTTATGGGGCCATTCGGCCCAGGGTATATTATCGGGGACTATTCCCTCAATCAAGGGCGTTCGGGGTTGCGGTTGCACCCGTGCTAGGCGGAGACGTTTACTTGCGAAAGGGAAACATCAACTTTCCTCCGGTCTGGGGTTCCGGTTTTGTTGGAATGAATCTCCAGTTTGGAAGCCGGCTGGAATGTGAACTGGGCTATGGCAGAGAGTTGACGAAAAGTTACAACATAGCATTTGGTGGCGTTGAGTTTGATCGATTTGCCAACCATTTTTCCGCTACTCTTCTATTTTCTATTTTTGACAGCCAGGCAATGTCTGAAAAATAAGATACCTGGAAAATGGTGTCTCTTTCCCTATACTACCTCCCCCTGAAAGTAAAATTCAGGGGTGAATTTACCAACCCCGCCGGGTGTTTTGTACCCCAAGAGGCAGAAAGCCAGACCGCTACACTGTGAGAACCGGGACCGGAAGCGAAGCCGGTCGGGTCTGACTTCCGACATCTGACTTCTGACTTCTGACTTCGAGAGTATTTCCTTAATTGTTTCACAGGCGCGTCTTCAACTGGGTCTGTGGACTAATTTTGTAAAAATATCAGAAGGGAAAAGTTACGATTTTTCCGGAAAAGACCGGTTTCAGAGCGGGCATGCGCAGGATTTGGGTTCATTTGTCATCGAAGGAGGTAATTGTCTGATTCCTTGGAAGAAAGCCCCCAGATTGACGCGCTCCGCCGTGGCGACACGGCTGCTTTTGCTTCGTTTGTGAAGCAATACCAGCACCGCGTGTTTAATGTTTGCCTGGGCTTTGTTGCCAACCGGGAGGATGCCGAAGACCTGGCCCAGGAGGTGTTTGTAGAGGTTTTCCGGCGAATGAATCAGTTTCGGGGCGAATCCGCCCTGGGCACCTGGGTGCACCGCATCGCCGTGACCAAATCCCTGGAACTCCTCCGCTACCGCAAGCGCGAAAAGCGCCAGGCTTATTTTAAGCAACTCCTCGGCCTCGATGCCCCGGGGGTAGAGGCACGGGCCGGGCATTTTGACCACCCCGGAGTGGCCCTCGAAGACCAGGAACGGGCCCGGCTCCTGTACCAGGCCATTGACCACCTGCCTGAGAATCAGCGCATCGCCTTCAGCCTCCGGCAGATCGAGGGGCTTTCTCAGAAGGAATGCGCCGAGATCATGGACATCTCGGAAAAAGCTGTTGAATCCCTGCAAATCAGGGCCAAAAACAAGCTCCGCGAATGGCTGAAAACGTACTACGAACAAAAAGCCTGAAAAAAATATTCTGCTCAGCGCAGGATGTTGCCTTGAACGTCATCCAACCAACTGAAACGACTGAAAGATGAAAGACTCACCAACACAGATCCGGCAGCAGGTCGAGGAGACCCTGGCAGTCTGGGAGCGCATCCGGCCCGGCGAAGCCCCTCCATTCCTGCTCACCCGCGTGGAAGCAGCCATCGCAGGCAGCAGGCCCCAGGGTGTCAGGAACTGGCAGTGGGCCCTTGCCGCCGCCATCGTGCTGCTTAACCTCGGGCTTGTGAGCTGGGACTGGGTGAAAACCAGCCGAACCAGTGAGCAGGCTCTGGTGCAGTCCATCTGGAGTGAATATGACCAGGACACGGGCTACGAACTCGCCGTTCCCAACAACCTCAGCGACTCATGAACCCCTTCAGCACACATCGGCCATACTGGTTCCTGACCGGCCTCCTGCTGGTGATGAACCTGGGGTTGATTGCCTATCTGGTCTGGCCCGCCCCCGGCGAGCAGGTCCGGAGCCCGGCAGAAAGAGAAGAGCGGCTCCTGCGCTATTTTGAGGGGCATTTGAACCTCGATGAAGCCCAACTCGCCGAATTCCAGGTTGCCTGGCGCGAATTTCACCTGCAATCCCGGGAGGCAGACAAGCAAATGAGACAACTTCGCCACCAGTTTCATGAAGAACTGACCAGCCCGGACCGCGATGAGGCAAGGCTCATCAACATCACCGACGAGCTTGCAATCGTCTCCCGGGACCGGGAAACACGGCTCATCAGGCATTTCGACAGGCTGGCGGCCATTTGCCGGCCAGAGCAGGTGGATGCACTCCGGCAGAGATTCGGAGCCATGATCGGCCCGCCCGGGCAAGGCCGCGGCCAGCGGCGGGGGCCTGTGCCTCCCCCCGGCGATCTCCCCCCGCCCTGACAGAAAGAAAGAGACGCTCCTTTTTTATATTTCTCACAATCAATTGTTTACAGCGATGAAAAACGTTCTGTTGTTCATGGCCCTGGCCATGTTGTCTCTCCCCGTTGTGTCACAGCCCGGCCCTGGCGACAGGCCCGGAGGCAGGCCCCCCGGCGCCCCCGGGCAGATGCTCGACCGCATGGAAGCTGACCTCGAAACTGTTCTCGGCTTCAATGAGGCCAAGCGAAAAATTGTGCTCGACAGCTATGACACCTTTTTCGACGAAATGAAGGCCCTCCACGACAAGGCCCGCGAGGAGGAAACACGGCCCGACCGCGAAGCTGTGAAAGCCCTCGCAGAGGCCAGAACCAAGCGCATCCAGGGAAAACTGAGCGAAGTTGATTTTGCTGCCTTCAGCACCTACGAAAAGATGCAGCGGCGCGGAGAGCATGACCGCCAGGGCCATCCCGGCCACGGACATGGCCACGGCAGGTAAGCTTTCAGTTCACGTTGAATCGAAGTGTGAAGAGGAAGGATCCGGGCTTACCGGAGACCTTCCTCTCTTTTTCTTTGGGCAATGAGAGCCGCAACATCAATCACCTGGTCCTGGTTTTCCTCTGTGACCTCCAGCAGAAGAACCTTTTTCCCTTTTACAAGGAAGAAAATTTTCTGGCCCGCCTCGAGGTCCACCCCGCTGTTGGACATGGGGGAAAGGTTGGGATTCATCACACCGGGGATTACGAGGGGGATGGAGCGGAGAGAATTGTTTCTCAGGGTAAAGGGAATGGCTGACAGGGAAAGGGCAACCAGCATGATGGCAGCAAAGAGGAGGGCAGCTTTCATTGCGAAGAGGGCGTTGAGGGTAAAAAATCAGGGCATTATCTGGTAAACAAGCCGGGCGGCAAAGCGTTTGGAGTGTGGGTGAATTTTTTTGACAAAAACATCGGGTTTTTGTGAGGAAATTACCTCCACATCTGACATCCGGTCCGGAGAATTTCCCGATAGAAAAATCTCTTCGTACCTTTGACCACCATTACAAACTGACCCTACATGTCTGAAGTCAAGACCAGTTACCTCCCCTACAAAGTCAAGGACATTTCCCTGGCTGAATGGGGCAGAAAAGAAGTTCAACTGGCTGAGGCCGAGATGCCCGGCCTGATGGCCCTGAGAGAAAAATACGGTAAGGAAAAGCCGCTGAAGGGTGCCCGGATCGCGGGCTGTCTGCACATGACCATCCAAACGGCGGTTCTGATTGAAACCCTCGTGGAACTGGGTGCCGAAGTGACCTGGTCTTCCTGCAACATTTTCTCGACCCAGGACCATGCCGCTGCCGCCATTGCTGCCGCAGGAATTCCCGTTTATGCCTGGAAGGGGATGAATGAGGTCGAATTCGACTGGTGCATTGAGCAAACCCTCTTCTTCGGCGAAGACCGCCAGCCCCTCAACATGATCCTCGACGACGGTGGCGACCTCACCAACATGGTGTTTGACCGCTATCCCGAGCTGATTTCCAACATCCGCGGCCTGTCGGAAGAAACAACAACCGGCGTTCACCGCCTCTATGAGCGGATGAAGAAAGGCACCCTCGCTGTGCCCGCCATCAACGTGAACGACTCGGTCACAAAATCGAAATTCGATAACAAATACGGCTGCAAAGAATCCCTCGTGGACTCCATCCGCCGCGCCACCGACATCATGATGGCCGGCAAAGTGGCTGTTGTGGCTGGCTATGGCGACGTTGGCAAAGGCTCTGCTGCCTCCCTCCGTGGTGCCGGTGCCCGCGTGATCGTGACAGAAATTGACCCGATCTGCGCCCTGCAAGCTGCCATGGACGGATTTGAGGTCAAAAAAATGATCCACGCCATCCCCGAAGTGGACATCATCGTGACAGCTACCGGCAACAAAGACATCGTTACCGGCGAGCACTTCAAGCTGATGAAGGACAAAGCCATCGTCTGTAACATCGGGCACTTCGACAACGAGATCGACGTGGCCTGGCTGAAGCAGAACTACGGCCATACCCACATCAACATCAAGCCGCAGGTGGATCTCTACAACGTGGACGGGAAAGACATTCTCCTCCTCGCCGAAGGCCGCCTCGTGAACCTGGGCTGCGCCACCGGCCACCCCTCTTTCGTGATGTCCAACTCCTTCACCAACCAGACCCTGGCCCAACTGGAACTGTGGAAAAACCACGACCAGTATGAAAACCAGGTCTATACCCTGCCCAAGCACCTCGACGAGGAAGTGGCACGCCTTCACCTCGCCAAAATTGGCGTGCAACTCGAAGAACTGCGCCCCGACCAGGCAGAGTACATTGGCGTGGAAGTGAAAGGTCCCTTCAAGCCCGAATACTACCGCTACTAGGCACCCGGTCTGGCAAGCCAGAACATACAGGCGCGGGAGTTCTCCCGCGCCTCTTCCATTTTCAAGCACCCGATTTCCCGACGTTTTCACATCCTCCTCATGCGCCCAGTCCTTTTCCTCGACCGCGACGGCACCATCATTCACGAGCCCACAGACAATTTCCAGGTGGATGCCTTTGAAAAATTGTCCTTCCTCCCGGGGGCCATTCAGCACATGCTCCGCGTCCGGGAAGCCCGCGACTTCGTGTGGGTGATGGTCACCAACCAGGACGGGCTGGGAACAGCCTCCTTCCCGGAAGAGCAGTTCCGGGGGCCCCATGACCTGATGATGAAGATCCTGGCTTCGGAAGGAATTGATTTTCAGGAGGTCGTGATTGACAGGACTTTTAAGCGGGAGAACAAACCGACCCGCAAGCCGGGAACAGCACTGCTCACTCATTATCTCGATGGCTCCTTCGACCTGGCAAACTCCTTTGTGGTGGGAGACCGCCCCAGCGACATTCAATTAGCCAAAAACCTGGGGGCAAAAGGCATCCTGCTGGGCCGCAGTGCCGATCCCCTCGACGACGACCACGACCTCACGGCCCTTGGCGACACCCTCGCCCTTCGCGCAGAGACCTGGAAAGAAGTGGCCGATTTCCTTTGCAAGCCACAGGGGCGCACTGCCAGCATTCGCCGAAAAACAAACGAAACCGACATTGCCGTTCAGCTACACCTCGACCGCACCGGCCCGGGCAGGTACCAGACCGGCATTGGTTTTTTCGACCATATGCTCGACCAGCTTGGCAAACACACCCGGGTTGACCTGGCCGTGGAGGTAGCAGGAGATTTGCACATCGACGCGCATCACAGCATCGAGGATGCGGCACTGGCCATCGGCGAAGCTTTCCGGCAGGCCCTTGGCGACAAGCGCGGGATTGAGCGCTACGGCTGTTATCAGCTTTGCATGGATGAGGCCCTGGCAGAAGTGGCCATCGACTTTTCAGGAAGGCCATATCTGGTGTGGAATGCGGAGATCCCCGGCGAGCGGGTCGGCGAATGGCCTGTGGAAATGACCGAACACTTCTTCCGGTCATTTGCCGACGCTGCCCGGGCAACGGTTCACGTCCGGCTCAGCGGCAAAAATGCTCATCACATGATTGAGGCGGCGTTCAAAAGCTTTGCCCGCGCTGTCCGAAACGCCATTGCCGCCATACCCGGCGAACATGGCATTCCCTCCACCAAAGGAATCCTGTAACCCTCAGGGCTTGTAGCGGCTTTCCCGCAGAATCAGCTCGTAGTCAGTCATTTCCACCAGCTGCTGGATCGTTACTTCCGGGTGGCGCTTCCGGTAGGCTTCCACCATTTTCCAGCCCGCATATTCCCCGATCCGGGGGGCAGACTCGCGCGAAAGCTCGGATGTAAAGGCCTTGTCGGCTAAATAATCTCGTACCGGTGTGGGGCCGCTGTCATAAAGCAGGGGCATCAGCAGCTTATAATTGGCAGATTCAAAGGTGTTAGCCCATTCCAGCTGGCTGGCAGAATAATGCAGCAGCACCGAATCGGGGTGGTAGGGAAGAAGGTTTTGGATGAGCTCCTGGCGAATACCTGCGCGCAGCATGTGGTGAAGCAGGGGTCTTGCCTCTGTAGGCGGGATGGCAGGCACCAGCTCTTCGGCGATTTGCTCCACAAGGGCCACAGGCATGTGGTCGCGGCCCAGGCGGCGGCGCTGGTACTGGTAAATCCCCGGCGGGTACATGGGCCAGTCGGGGCCCATGAAATAATGCAGCCCAAAACTGATCACCCCAGGCAATGAGACCAGTTGGTCCACACTGCTCCAGTCGGCATCGAAGGGATAGCCGTTGGCGTGAGCAGTAAACCGTGGGAGCGTGAGGTCGGGAAAAAGGTTCAGCAAACGCCGGAGAGGGGCTTCGATGTCTTTGGAAAGGGGTTGCTGATACGGGAAATGAGATCTCACAGTATCGAGGAGTGCAAAAAGGGCCGAATCGCGGAGGGCGAGGCCAAGGGTTTGGGTGAGGAGGCTGTCGCGTAGCCAGGGGTTGGACTGGGAGCGGGCTGGCAGGAGGAGGTAGGCGGCAAAAAAATCAGCTTCTGGTTCCACGAAACGGGCGAAAGCATCGCGGATGTCGAGGGCAGGTTCCTGCCGGATCGCCTGGCCAAAGGCAAACATGAGGCTGTCGGCACGGCTTACCTCCAGCTGAAGCGGCGGCAGGCCGGCCAGGTCGGCATCAGGCTGCTCGGTGCATTGAACCAAAAAAATAAAAAGAAACAAGCTGATAATCAGTCGAATAAACAGGCGGGCTGACGTCATGAGGTGGAAGCCGTTACTTGAGAATAGGAAACTCGTCCAAAAAACGTTCTGTTTTTTTGGCATATTACGCCGACTTTGGCAATAAGCCTTTCCTTCTGAAGGATTTCCTCCTGCCGGGTATGGCATAATCGGTCAACATTTCCATTTACCTTCGATTTATGAAACGAATTTTTCTTCTGCTCCTTTGTGCCAGCGCTTTTCTTCCCAGCCTAACGGCCCAAAAAGGAATGAAAATTGGCCTGAAGTTCGCTCCGTTGCTGTCGTTTACTACTATCACTGATGACCAGGGCAATGACCTGCCAGGCGTAACAGTGAGCAACAAGCTGGGCTTTTCTTATGGCCTGGCTGCAACCTACGGCTTCACCGACAATTACGGCCTGTACTCCGGGGTTCACATTGTGCGCAAAGGATTTGACCGCACTGAACTCCGCGACAGCGTAACGGTGACCCAGGACGTGGTGGCCACCACCGTAGAAATACCCATTGCTTTGCGCGGGCGCTCGAATGAAATCGGCAACGGCTTCTTTATCAATGGCCTTTTTGGCCTTTCTCTTGATGTCCGGGCCGGCTACCGCAACGACTTCACTGGCAGGAATCCAGTGTCGGGCGAGCTTGGCAGCGCCAGCACCAAAAACAGCTCCCTCATCAACCCCCTCACTGCCAGCTTCCTGTTTGGCGGCGGCACCGACTGGTATGTCGATCGCGTGGGGACGTTCAACTTTTCCCTGTTGTTTCACCGGGGGCTGGTGAATCTGAACAGCCAGAAGAACTTCGGCAACACAGAGCGCATCCAGATCAGCTATTTGTCGCTGGAACTGGCGTATTTGTTTTAGGCAAATGCACAGTTGATGTTCTGCACTTTACATAACCCGGGAGAATTCGCGCCGAAATAGTCTGTGCGGGTTCTCCCGGTTTGTATTTCCTTCGCTACACCCTGTCAACGTCCATAAAAAGCGATATCGTTGAATTATTTTTTCCACAAAAAAGGACAGTTATTTGGAATTTATTGCGCAACCCGTTAATTTGTGTTCTCAAAATTAGACAGTCGCAATGTCCAATATTCTCATCATCGACGACGATCCCATCATTCGGGACACCCTCCAGGAGATTCTGGAGTATGAAAACTACGAAATCGACCTGGCGGTGGACGGCGAAGAAGGCCTGGCCAAGGTGCTGGCCGGAAATTATGACGCGGTAATCTGCGACATCAAGATGCCCAAAATGAACGGCATCGAGGTGTTGGAGCGGGCTGTGGGCGAAAAACCCGATTCCACCTTTGTGATGATTTCGGGCCACGGCGACATCGACACTGCCGTTGAAGCCACCAAGAAGGGCGCTTACGACTTTTTGTCCAAGCCGCCGGATCTCAACCGCCTGTTGCTCACCGTTCGCAATGCCATTGAAAAAACGGGCCTCGTGACCGAAACCAAACGCCTCAAGCGCAAGGTTTCCAAAACCCGCGACATCATCGGCGACTCGCCCGTGATGGCCAAAGTGAAGGAAACAATTGAACGGGTGGCCCCCACCGATGCCCGCGTGCTGGTAACAGGTTCCAACGGAACCGGCAAAGAACTTGTCGCCCGCTGGATTCACGAGAAAAGCCCAAGACATGAGGGACCACTGGTAGAGGTAAACTGCGCTGCCATTCCTTCTGAACTGATTGAATCTGAGCTCTTTGGTCACGAAAAAGGCTCCTTTACCGGTGCCCACAAGCAGCGGATCGGCAAATTTGAACAGGCCCACACGGGCACCCTTTTCCTCGACGAAATCGGCGACATGAGCCTCTCGGCCCAGGCCAAAGTGCTACGCGCCCTGCAGGAAAGCCGGATTTCCAGAATTGGCTCCGACAAGCAGATCCAGGTAGACGTGCGCGTGGTGGCGGCTACCAACAAAGACTTGCAGGCTGAAATCGAGCGCGGAAATTTCCGCGAGGATTTGTACCACCGCCTCTCCGTGATCCTGATCCACGTGCCGCCGCTCAACGAGCGCCGCGACGATATTCCGGCCATTGCCTCCTCCTTTCTCAGCGAAATTGCCGAGGAATATGGTTACCAAAAGTTGCGCATCGACGCCGACGCCATGGCAGAATTGCAGCGGCTGGAGTGGACAGGCAACGTGCGGGAACTCCACAACGTGATGGAGCGGCTGGCCATTCTGGCAAACGGCCCCATTACCCTGCAAAATGTGCTGGATTATGCAGTGCCGCCAACCAGGAAAAAGGGCAAAAATCAATTTGACCAGTTTGATAAATTCCAGGAATTCAAAGACCAAGTCGAAAAGGAATTTATTCAGCACAAGCTGGAGCAGAACGCCTGGAACGTGTCGAAAACAGCCGAACTGATTGATATTCAGCGGAGCCACCTGTACAACAAGATGGAAAAATACGGCCTGCGGCGGGAGTAGCAAACTATCATGCCATGGGAAGCAGGAGGCAGTCAGCGGTTGATTCAACTGCCCGCATCTGCCTTCTGCTTCCCGCATTTTTTTTACACCACCAGGCCTCCGTCCACACTCAGGGTAATGCCCGTGATGAAAGCTGCTTGTTCTGAAGCGAGAAACAGGTAGGCGTTGGCAACATCCTGTGGTTGTCCCATCCGGCGAAGGGGAGTTTTGGTGAGCAGGTCGTTGAGATACTCTGCAGGGATGGTATTGATCATGTCGGTTTGGATAAAACCGGGAGCTACAGCATTCAAGGTAATGCCCTTAGGGCCAAACTCGCGTGCCCAGACCTTTGTGAGGCCAATGAGGCCTGCTTTGGCTGCCACGTAGTTTGCCTGGCCAAAATTGCCATACAAGGCCACTACCGAAGAAGCATTCAGAATGCGGCCCCATCCCCGGGCTGCCATAAAGGGATAAACTGCTTTGGTACAGTGAAAGACGCCGCTCAGGTTCACATCAATCACCGATTGCCACTGGGCTTCGGTCATGTTTTTGGTGGAGCTGTCGCGGGTAATGCCGGCATTGTTAACGAGGATGTCGATTCGCCCGAAGCGATCGGCTACGGCCTGCGCCGCCGCCTCCACCGACCCCTTTTCCGCTGTATTGAGAAGCTGAAAATCAACCTCAAACCCCTGCGCCAACCATTCCTTCAGGGCCAGTTCTCCTCCCTCGCGGTCAATGTCCCAGACAGACACCCCGGCACCGGCTTCCAGAAAAGTCTGGGCCGTTACTTTGCCAATTCCGCGGGAGCCGCCCGTGATGATGGCGACTTTGTCTTGCAGTTGTTTCATGAAGCAAATGACTGGCTCATCCGGAAACCTTCCCTCAGCGGTCATTATCCGGCATTTTCGTAGCGCTCCTTCAAAATATGAAGGTGATGCCGCTCATGCCCGGCCATGATGGCAACCTGTGCGCGCAGGCTCACCGGATGGCCATTGGCAATTCCGATATGCAGATAGCTGTTCGCTGGAAAGTTCGCCAGCATCGCCATGGTTCCGGCGCGAACCGCCCTATACTCATCGAGCAGGATATCGAGGCTTCGCTGGTTAGCGTCCCCGGCTTCTACATACATGTTCTCATCGAAGCTTTCCATCGGTGTATTATCGCCGCGTGAAATGCGGAAAGCCCGGTAGGCAAAAACCCTTTCCGCATCAATCATGTGGCCGATGACCTCCTTGATGGTCCATTTACCAGGCGCATAGCCTTGAGACAAGGCAGCCTCCGGCTGGCTTCTGACCCAGGACTCCAGCATGCCGGGACCTTCTGCCAGCATCATGAGGGGATCCTGCCCCTGGCATCTGGCCACATAACCAGCATAAAAGGAGCCGTATTCATCGGCGGGAATGGTGGAGCGGAGGGTTACCGGATTCTGGTCCATGTTCGGAAGGTGTAAGCGAATTCGTTGCGTTCATCGGCCTGGCAGGCTTCCAGGTCGGCAAGCTGCCAGTGTGGAGTTGGCTGAAACGGCAAAAAAGTATCTCCGTCCACGTCCGCGTGAACGAGGGTTTCATATACAGTATCCACAAGGTCTTTGGCCAGGGCTTCCTGATAGAGGCTGGCCCCGCCGATGAGGAAGACCGGATCTCCGGCGAAAGCGAGTGCTTCTTCGAGGGAGTGAACGACCTCGACCCCTTCAGCTTTCCAGAAGAGATTATTGGTCACAACGATGTGCCGCCGGTTGGGCAGCAGCCTGCCAAGTGATTCAAAGGTTTTGCGGCCCATCACGATCGTGTGTCCGGTGGTGAGCGCTTTAAACCGCCTGAGATCGGAAGAAAGTCGCCACGGCAAGCGATTGTCTATGCCAATGGCGTCATTTTCGGCTCTGGCGACGATAATGGCTAGCATGAAGGAGGAGAAAATGGCCTGGCAAATGATCAGACGGCTTCGCCACTGCTGAGAATAGCATCCTGCTTCGGCCGGTACATGATAGCAAAGATAACCTCAATGAAGCCAGCCATCACCACGATGGGGGCAATGTGAAGGGCCACGGAAAACTGGGTAGCATCCACAAAGTCGCCGACCGACATGAGCAGGAAGCCAACGACCAGCAGAAGAATGCCGCCGATGAGAAGAAGGTAATTTATGCGGGTAAAGGCGAGCACCTCGGGGCGGGTGGGAAGAGGAGCGGCAGGCATTGGCCGCTTTTTGGAGGCGGCTGCTTCTGCTGCTGGCACAGGGCGCTGTACCTTCTTGGGGGTCTGTTTGGAGGGCGATTTGGAAGAGGTTGCCATGTTCAGATTTGAGTTGAGAAGCAGGTTAATCCTGCATCAGCTTGTCGAGGTCTTTGTTGAGATAGCGGTTGACAGCCAGATAACTACCTGCCCATCCAAGCAGGAGGCCAATTAACACAATTCCCAGAAGCAATCCAATAAAGTCGGCGCTCCTGAGGTGCCACATGGGCAGCGGAGTTGGTGCCCAGAGGGCGAGCATGCCCCAGGCAGCCAGCACGAGAAGGCAGCCAATGAGCCCTGAGAGTGCTCCCTGCACGAGGCCCCGGGTCACAAACGGCCTGCGAATGAAGGCCTCTGTGGCACCAATCAGCTGCATGCTTCTGATGGCAAGCCGCTGGGCGTAAATACCGAGGCGAATGGTGCCAAAGATGAGGTAAAAAGCAATACCCAGCAACGCAAGTCCGATCGCCAGTAGCAGCCAGGATACCACTTCCAGGTTTTCCCGCAACTGAACCATCTGCTCAAGGGGAAATTCGACAATCGAAACAACTACCTCCTCTTCGAGACTGGCCCTGATCTTGGCCAGGCTGTCGGCATGGATGTAGGCAGGCAGCAGTTTCACCCTGAAAGAAGACGGCAAGGGATTTAGCCCGCCGAGAGGCTCGGTAATGTCTGTTTCCCCACCAAATTTCTGCTGATATTCCTCAAGCGCCTGCAACTTGTCGACGAATTCCACTGAGCGGGTGAAATTTGCATTCTTGAGCTTCCTGGCCAGGTGATCCATGGCAGAAGGATCAGCTTCGTCCATGAGTTGGATGTCCAGGCTCAAGGCCTCCTCCACCCGTTGGGCATACCGCTGGCCCAACAAGAGATAGGAAACAAACAACCCTATGAAAAACAACATCAACGACATGCTCATCACCGTGGTGATGGCTGCCATTGTGGAGCGATTCCGGAGCTGGCGTGAAGGGTATGCAGATACTGATGTTGCCACTGCCCTAAATTTAGCTGTCAGAAACCAAAGAACGAACAGCGAAAACATTTTTCTTGTTCTGCCGCCTTCTTCTTTACCCGCTTCTCCGTTGGAAGTTCATCGACACCCTGCAAAACATGACAATTCGCACTTTTCTACTGGCTTTCCTGCTGGTCATTCGTCTGCTCACAAGCCAGGCCCAGGAGACGCGCCCCTTCACAGTTGGCTGGTTTGGCGGGGTCGGGCGTGTGGGCCCTCGGGCACCCGAAACTGTTTACCTGCTCTCTCCGACAGAATCGGCGGTGATCTGGCAGGAGGCGAAAATATCGGGCACTGCAGGGATGCGCCTCGAAGCGCACCTGGGTGAAAACGCTACTCTTCGCCTCGATATCGCTTTCGCCGATCGCGGCTACCTGGCGAATGCGCGCCGGTCCCTCGCTGGCGGGCCCTTTGTGGAAAGCACCACGAGACTCCGGCTGGGATATCTGTCGCTGCCCGTTACGGCCCGCCTTCCGCTTCACCATGGGGTAGCTTTTGTATATATCCACGGCGGGGGCATCGCTGAGTGTCTGCTGTGGACCAGTTCCAATCCCAATGACCTGAGCTCTGCTCCCTATGCTCCCTGGGGACTCGCCTACCTGATCGGGCTCGGGGCCTCCTATCCATACGCAGGGGATTCGAGGGGGTACTTTGAGTTGGGCTTCACCCGTGCCATCAGCGAATACAGGCCCGGTCAGGGCTGGCAGCCCCAAGCCCTCAGCCTCTCTGTGGGCTGGATGTTGTAGTGAGTGATCAAATGCCTTTTCAGCCTTTGGCTGCGCCACAAACCCTCCGCGCTCACTCTCCCGGATGCTGAAACCCACTTGGTGGCTCAAAATGCCGACGGTAATCCCAGATCCCGGTTTCATCCGGGCGGTCTTCTTCCCGCTCCCAGGAATAGGTTTTGGAGGGCGGGTCCACTTTTTTCCGATAATAAAAGGCCATCAGCAAGCCTGCGAGTGCTCCAAACAAATGCGACTCCCAACTGATCCCCGGCTGGGCCGGAAAAACGCCCCACACCATGCTGCCATAAAACATCGCAACCACCAGCGCCAGGCTGAGCGACCTCACGTCCCGGCGAAACACCCCGCTGAAAAACAGGAAAAAAGCCAGTGCATACACAAGACCGCTGGCTCCCAGGTGGAGGCTGCTCCGCGCCATCAGGAAGGTCCACAACCCGGTGGCAAACCATCCGGACAGCAACACCGGCCAGAAAATTTTATCATAAAACAGCTTCAACCCTGCCGCAAGGAAAAACAGGGGCGGGAGGTTGCTCAGCAAATGCTCCCAGGAACCGTGCAAAAAAGGTGCAGTGAAAATGCCATACAACTGCCCCCAGTCGCGGGGGCGAAGGGCATACTGCTGCCAATTGGCAAAGCCCAGCAGGTCGATCGCCGAGACCAAGGCCACCAGCAGGCTCAGGATCAGCGGAAACCGCAAAACCGATATCCAGGAGGTCTGTTTGTCCAAAGAAAAAAGGTTAGTCCTTGTAAACGAGAGGCTGTTCGGCTAAGTTTATGCTGGCGAGCTAACTGCCACAAATCCAGATACAAAACATCCCGCCGGGGCAAAGGTAAGGACTTCCTCTGGCTTCAGGCCGGGCTTTGCCTGTTATCTTTCCCGCAATTCTCCAGGGTATGCTTTTGCTCCAGGATCTTCATGTCACCTACCCGGGCAAACCGCCAGTAGAGGCAGTGAAGGGCGTGACAATGTCATGCCCCCAAGGCTGCACCACCGTGCTGCTGGGTGCCTCCGGGAGTGGAAAAACGGCCATTTCAATGGCTGCCCTGGGCTTGCTACCACCTGGCAGCACAGTTCAGGGAGAGCTTATCTGGCAGGAAAACCAGCAAAGCACTCCGCTTAACGCCCTCAAGCCTGAAGCCCGGCGCACCTGGACTGGCCAGCACTTCGGCTGGGTGGCGCAGGGCGCTCAAAGCGCGCTTCATCCAACCCGGACCATCTCCAGCCTGCTTGGCGAAGCAGTAAGGGTCCATTGCCCAACCTGGGACCAGCAGCGCAGAATGCAGGAAATCTTCACCCTGGCTGAGGCCCTCAACCTGCACAAAAAACACCTCGACGCCTACCCTCATCAACTTTCCGGCGGTGAAAGGCAGCGCTGGCTCCTTGCCCTTGCCCTCGTATCTCAGCCCGACCTGCTCATCGCCGACGAGCCCACCACCTCGCTCGATCCCAGAAGCGAAGAACAAATGCTGAACCTGCTTCGCTGTATTCAGCAGGAGCGCGGCCTTGGCATTTTGCTGATTACGCACGACCTAACAGTGGCAGCCCGGATGGCAGATACCTGCTACCTCCTCGAAGAGGGAAAACTTCACCCGGACAGCGGCGGGCAGATTAGCGTGCTTCGAAAGCCTGGCGGCCCTCTGGCCCCACGTCCGAAGCCAGAAGGCCAGCCTAATATCAAACCCGGAGAGCCGCTGATGACAGTGAAAGGGCTCGAAGTGCGGTATGAAGCCCGCGGAAACTGGTTCACCCGGAGCGAAAGCGTGCAGGCTTTGCACCCCCTGGATGTTGAGATTCGTCAGGGTGAATGCCTTGGCGTTGTTGGCCTGTCGGGCAGCGGCAAATCTTCCCTTGCTAAAGCCCTCCTCGGGCTGGTTCCGGCAGAGGGCAATGTGCAATGGCATCGTCCAGAACGGCCTATGGCGCAGCGGGTGCAGCTCATTTTGCAGGACGCCTATGGGTCTTTGCACCCGAGGTTTCGAATCGGCGATGTGGTTGTGGAGGTGATTCGGCGACATCAGCCTACTCTATCCCGCTCAGAAAGGATTCTGGCAGCAAAAAAACTGCTGGAACTGGTTCAATTGCCTGTCAAGGCATTTGATAAATACCCTTCACAGTTGTCTGGAGGCGAAAGACAGCGCGCCAACCTCGCCCGGGCTTTGGCTCCTAACCCCAGCCTGCTCATTCTTGACGAGAGCCTTTCTTCGCTTGACCGGTCGTTGCAATCGGAGATGCTGGCCCTCCTTAGGCAACTCATCGAAGAGCAGGGCAAGGCCCTGATGCTCATTAGCCACGACCTTCACATGGTGCGCGGGTTCTGCGAAAAGCTGCTGTTGCTTGACGGCGGGCAGATAATCGAAACTGGGGATACAGAGGCCATTCTGACCACAAGCACCCACCCCGCCACGCTGGCATTGGTGCGGGCAGCCTCCCAGCTCTGAAAAAAGAGCAGGCTATTCGACCCGGAGAACTTTGGTTTGATGGGCATCTTCACCGGCCAGCCGCAGGAAATAGCTGCCTGCCGGAACCGAGTCCAGGGTCATTTTCCAGGTAAGCTGACGGCCTTGCTTGGTCTCGCTGCGCAGGATCTCGCGGCCTTGTAAATCCAGCAGGATCAACTGGCAGCGGGTTGATTGGGGGAAACTGGCATCGATGGAGAATTGCTTGTCTGCTGGGTTAGGAAACACTTTCCATGAAGTTATCCATGACGGAGTCTGGATTGAGAGTGAGCTTTGAGCATCCAGCAGCCATTTCAGTGCATCTGTGATGAGGGCCCGGAACTGGTCGTTGCTGGAAAAATTGCTGCTGGCGTGGCCAAGAGCGGTGTAGAAGGTCCGCCCTCCTCCGGGCAATTCGCGGCAATGGGCCATCATGCGGGGCACGTCGTAAGCATTTGAGCCAGTGGATCCCACTCTGAGGAGTTCGGTGAAACCTTCGGCGAGAAAGCCGCTTTCCCAGTAGTAGTATTCCTCCGTTTTGTTCCAGGGATCGGGCAGGTTGGTCAAAATGGGATGACCAGCTTCGCTGTGTGTCATGGTGTTCTGGTGGTTCTGGTTGGTGTGGTTGGGGCTTTGCTGCACGGAGGCTCCGGCCACAGTCTCGGCGTACCAGTCCCAGGTGCCTTTGGATCCGCCATTGGAAGACCCATGCCGGTACGTATCTGTGGCAGCATGAATGCCGAGATAGCTGCCCCCGGCGGCGATGTAGGCCTCAAAATTGGCGCGCTGCGAAGCAGAGAGGCCACTGTTGCCGGAAGTGTTGGAGAAAATCACAACAGCGTAGGTCAGGAGGTTTTCCAGCGAATTAAACTCATCTCCCTCATTGTCGCTGGTAACAGTATATTTCATTTCTGCTGCCCAGCTTTGAAACATCGCCCCGGACTGGTTGCGCGTGTTGTGGTCGTAGCCGGTGGTTTCGGTGTAGTGAAGGATTCGGATGCTTTCCTGGGCACTGATGGGTCCGAAAAAGGTAATCATCAGGACAAGGAAAGCAAAGAGGGGTTGGGCGAATTGTTTCATAAGGGTAGGGAAAAAGGTTGCCTGGAAAAAGCGGAAGCAGGAGGCCAATTGTGGCACGGGCTCAACAACCAGAACGATCCTATTGGGCACAAAGACCAGGCCAGGAAAAAAAAGGCCCCCGCCCAGTAGTTGGGCAGGGGCCAGATAACTTTTGCAAAGAGACCGGTTATCTCACTACAATCCTGCGACCGGTAGTACCACGGCTGGTTGTTACCTGCACGAAGTAAATACCTGCAGCTTGGTTGCGGAGGTTGAACTCCTGATCCACCACGAGGGCGTTGCGGACTTCAACAGCTTCCACTACCTGGCCATTCAGGTTCACGATGGCGATTTGCACATCTTCTACCCGGTCCAATTCGAGGCTCAGGGTGAAGCGACCGCCGTTGGGGTTCGGGAACATGCGCATGGAGGTAATTCCAGCAGCAAGCTCATCGTCAATGCTAATGTTTGTTTCCACCCGACCAGCTACCACAACAGAATCCACAGTAACACAGCCATTGGCATCTGTTGCCGTTACGATGTAAGTACCACCGTTAAGGCCAAAGATGAAGTTGGTAGAACCGGTGAATCCATCGGGACCCGTCCAGGCAAATTCCACAGGATCTGTACCACCAGTGTAGTTAAGGGTTGCGAAGCCACTAAAGGGAGGGACCGTATCTGTGTTTGGGTTCGAAGACAGAGCCAGGATCAACTGAGCAGGGGCGGTTACATCCACGGAGGTATTGCTGGTACAGCCGTTTGCGTCTGTGACGGTCACGGTGTAGGTGCCAGCAGCGAGTCCGGTGAGGGAGTTAGTGGTAGCGCCAGTATTCCATACATAGCTGAGGGTTCCGGTTCCGCCGACGGCGGAAGCATTGGTAGAACCAGTTGCATCACCAAAACAAAGCGCGTTGGTAGCGCTGGCGTTCAGCGAAATGGCAGTCGGCTCAGCGATCGTCACAGAGGTCACAGACTGGCAGCCGAGGTTGTCGGTAACTGTCAGCGTGCTGGTACCAGAAGGCAATGCGGTTGCGATGGCGGTAGTTTCGCCATTGCTCCAGAGGTAGGAGGCAACGGTTGCAGCACCAACAGGAACAGCGGTAACAGCGGCATATCCGTTTCCGTCGCCGAAGCAGGAAATGTTTGAAGTAGAATCCACCGTAAGGACAGGAGCGTCAGCGTTGTTCAGCACCACGTCGATGTTGTCTGTACAGCCAGCTTCGTCGGTCACTGTTACTGTGTAAACACCGGCAGCGAGGCCAGAAGCCATGGGGGTGGTAACAGCCCCGGCGTTGGCGCTCCACTCGTAGGTGTAGGTACCAAGACCACCAGCGGCGTTGACCATGATAGAACCATTGGAGGCTCCGCAACCAGGCAGGGTAGGCGTTACAGTATTGGTGAAGGGATTCTCCTTACAGTTGTAGAAGAACTCTGCGTCGATGGTGTAATCAGCGTTGGTGTAGCCCACATTTCCGAAGTACCAGAAGGAAGACGGGTTCAGCAAGCTGATATTGGTGCCAACGTCGATGATGACCACAGGAATGCGGTAAGCATTGGCACCGACATTGAGGCTCACTGGAGCAACGTGAGGCATTACAGCCCGTGACACCCAGGTAGCATCGTCGCCAGTCCAGTTGGTCACCTGGGTCAGCTTCAAGTTGTCGACATCCAGGGAGCGGGTAAACAGGTTGGGGTTGCTGTTGTCGTTGTCGCCGAAATTTCCGGTTGTGTCGGATTCGGTCCAGACGAAGAACACCTTGCTGCCATCCTGAGAGCGGCTCATCTGGGTGTAGGGGTCTGCGGTAGCAGCGTCAGAGGGTTCAGGTGAGCCTACAAGTCCGAAATCTCCCCGGAAAGTCGTTTGCGGGTAGAGTACGATCATGTTGGGATCGCCGAAGCTGTCGAGGGTAAAGTCGCAGGCAAACATCCGCAAGCCTGAGGAGATGGAGTAGTTTGGCGTTCCACGCTCTCCGCCAGCATTGTTTGAAGCAGCGTTTCCAACAATGGCGAGGAAGTGGAAATTGCCATTTTTGTCCACAGTCACGTCGTGGTCAAAGCCACAAGTAGGCACGCCGGTTCCAGCCGGGAGGGTGTCACCGCTCGTTGTGTCCACCACGATCCAGAACGACTGGAGGGTGTCAACGAGTTCCTGAAACTGGCGCATTTTGATTTCGAAGGGATCTCCCCAGGTTTGGCCACCATCAGAAGATTTGGCGAGGATCGGCAAGAAAACGGAGTCGCGGTCGATGATGTCGCCAAGCAGGGAAAGGTAACCGACAGTTCCATCCGGGCTAAAGGCAATGTTGGGAGTGGTGCGTGCGGTGGAAGAATCGGTAGCATTAGCCGAAAGGTAGCTAACAAAAGGCATATTGTAGGTTTTGGCAACAGTCCAGTTAACATCTCCGGTGGCAGCGTCATATACTCCTTTGTTGAGGAAAATTTCGGTACCAACAAGGCCGGCAGTGCCTCCTGGATCGAAAGACCAGGCAGCATACCAGTATTCGCCCGGAACCCGCTCAGTGAGGGAATAGGAGAAATACTGATCAAAGTTTTGATAGAGATAAGCCTCCTGAGAGATGGTCGCAGTACCGGTTGGGTTTTGTACCACACCGGTGACTATGCCATCCCAGCCTTCACCGCTGGGGGCAAGGACCGGACCTGTATACACCCCAATGAGAGCGGCATTAGTAGCGCCACCAGTAGGGTTGGAGAGCAGGAAGTTGGGATAACGGGAGGCCTGTGTGTAGGTAGGATTCAGTGGGCCGATGCCATAACAACCGGCAGGAGTGCTGGCAGCATTGGAGGTACCAGCGGAACCGTTGTTAAAGTTAAGGCCGCCATCCACAGAAACAGAGGCGCGATAAAGGCCGTTTTCCGTGGTAGCACCACCGCATTGGCCGATGTTCTGACGGTAAATAAATCCAACAGCGCCACCGCCAACTGTGTTTACAGCTGAGATTTGGTTGGCTTCAGGTACCAGGAAGGTGAAAGCGTTGGAGCTTTCACCGATCTTGATGGCCGTTACGGCGTCGGTGGTAACAGTACCCATGGGAACGCCGGTGCTGGTGCCAGCGGGGAGTTCAACCAAAGGCTCATTCCAGTTCCGTTGGATCTGGGTGTGTTGCTGGGCTTGGCCAGCAGGGATAATGCGCGACGACTGTGCCCAAACTGGGGCAAACACCAGCATCGCTACGAGGAAAGTCAACGTTTTTCTCATAGTCTCACCTGATTTCATTCAAGTAACAAAGGTTTTGGTTTCGGATAGAAAGTCCAAATTAGGGCTTTCTTCTCACAACAAAAAACAATCAGCCCTGCTCCTACCCTACCCTGACCTGAAATTCATCCTTCATCTCCTGCTTAGAGCATCGAATTCAAATATTACAATTATATCATTTTTGCCAAATTCCCGCCACTCAACGACCAGAAAAGTAAGGGCTCTTTCGTTTTTTTAGAAAAATTCCGTTCACCTTGCTTATCTGCAAATTGATCGCGTAAGTATTTGACAACCAAATGTTTAAATCAAATGTCACCCTGGTTCCTCACTCCTTTTTTTCAAAAACTGCCTTCCCTGTATCTGTTTTTCCGCAACCACATTTGGAAGTCTCCGTTTTGCACCTCTACCTTTGAGCCCATGCCGCAGGCCTAGTGCCAACGGTATTCAGCTATCAAGAATGAGGCGAGAGATCTGGCTCGATGACCCTCTGGCAACCTTCCTCTGGAAACGGTGCCCCATCCAGCCCACTTGGGAAAAATACCTTAATACCCAGAAAATGAACTCTTTTCCTCCCGCGGCCATCTTCCTCCTCTCACCCACTTCCTGCAAGCTCACACAACGCAAGCGCTCTGCCTGTTGTTGTTGTTGCTAATCCCCTCCCGCGCTGACTTTTCGGCCATGCCAGGTTTTCCTGGTTCCCCGGTCGCATCTGTCTGTTTGCCTGGAGGGTATCCTGATTTAGACCAATCGGTCTAAAAAATCCATTGTTACTCATTTTCCATTCACCCTTTATCTTTTCAATTGCCATGAGCCAGAAGTATCGGTTCGAAACGCTCCAACTCCACGCTGGTCAGGAAGAAGTCGAAGGCACCACCCGGTCCCGTGCTGTTCCGATTTACCAGACCACTTCCTACACATTCCGCGACAGCGACCACGCTGCCAAGCTCTTTTCCCTGCAGGAATTTGGCAACATCTACACCCGGATCATGAACCCCACCACTGATGTGTTTGAAAAGCGCATCGCCGCCCTGGAAGGCGGAGTGGCGGCAGTGGCTACTTCTTCCGGGCAGTCTGCACAGTTTTTGGCCCTCAACAACATCGTCGAAACAGGCCAGAACATCGTTTCTTCTTCTCACCTTTATGGCGGCACCTACAACCAGTTCAAGGTTGCCTTCAAGCGTCTGGGTATTGACGTCCGCTTTGCCGAAGGGGTCAATCCGGCTTCCTTCGAAGCCCTGATCGACGAAAACACACGTGCCTTGTATGTTGAGACCATCGGGAACCCTGAATACAGTGTTCCTGACTTTGAGGCACTTGCCAAAATCGGCCAGAAATACGGCATTCCACTTGTGGTCGACAACACCTTTGGGGCAGGTGGTTACCTGGCTCAACCAATTGCCTACGGCGCAAATGTGGTGACTCATTCTGCCACCAAATGGATCGGCGGTCATGGCACCAGCATAGGCGGGGTAATCGTTGATGGCGGCAATTTCGACTACGGCAGCGGAAAGTTCCGACAGTTTTCTGAGCCTGCCGAAGGATACCATGGCTTGGTGTTTAACGATGTGTTTGGCATTGGCAACCCGCTTGGCCTTCCCAATATCGCTTTTGCTATTCGGGTGAGGGTGGAAGGGCTCCGTGACTTTGGTCCTGCGCTGTCTCCGTTCAATGCCTTCCAGCTTCTTCAGGGCGTGGAAACACTGTCGCTGAGGGTGCAGAAAACCTCCGACAATGCTGTGGCACTGGCCAAATGGTTTGCCGCACATCCTCAGGTGGAGCGCGTCAAATACGTTGGATTGCCCAATCACCCCTCCCATCAGCAGGCGTTGAAGTACCTGAAAAATGGCTTCGGCGGCGTGTTTTCGGTAGAGCTGAAAGGCAACCGTGAAACGACGGCAGCTTTTGTCAACAGCCTGAACCTCGTGAGCCATTTGGCCAATGTTGGCGACGCCAAAACCCTGATCATTCACCCGGCCTCCACCACACACCAGCAACTGAGCGATGAGGAGCAACGGGCTGCAGGAGTATCTCCCACGGGTTTGCGCATTTCTGCCGGCATTGAACACATTGACGACTTGAAAGAAGACTTCCAGCAGGCCTTTGAGCGCGTGTTTGCGCCTGTGCATGCGTAAAGATGATTTGGGAAGGAAGAGAGGGCGAATGAATTGATTATCAACCGTTTCACCCTTTCTTCCTCCGCTCCTCTCCAGACGAACCTATTCCCTTCCTGTTAATTTACCAGCCTAATTTACCTGCATCATGAGTGTATTGACGTTTTCGCTGCGCGGCAAAAGCGCCAGCGCCACGAAGTTTGTTGCCCGGGCAAGGCAATTTGAAATTGTGGTGGATGAACCACCCAGCCTTGGCGGATTGGATGAAGCTGCCAATCCGGTTGAATATCTCCTGGCGAGCTACGCTGGTTGTCTGAATGTAGTGGCTCATTTGGTTGCAAAAGAGCAGGGACTGGACCTGGGCGGCCTGGAAATTGATCTCGAAGGAGACCTGGACCCCAGCCGCTTTTTGGGATTGTCGCGCCTGGACAGGGCGGGCTATCAGGCATTGACTGTTCGCCTGATTCCGGGGAATAAGCTCCCCAAAAAAGCACTGGATGCCTGGTTGAAGGAAGTATCCGATCGTTGCCCCGTGAGCGACAACCTCAGCAACGAAACCCCGGTGGAGCTGTTTCTGGCGAGCGCAGCTTACGCCTGAAGAAGCCAGCAAAGGATAGAACCTGGCAGGGAGAGAGGCGGGCAACTGTCATTCTCCTTGTTTTTTTTGGAAAGGACGAAGCGAATGGAGTGGCAAAAAAAACGCCTCCCGAGGGAGGCGAAATTATAAGCTGACAAGCAAGGCGAAAGATTAATCTTCGCTTTCTTCGTCATCGTTGTCATTGTCGTCAGTGTCTGGGGCTTCGTGGGTAGTACCCTCGCTGCCTTCGCGCTGGCGATTGGCTTCGTTTTTAACGCGGTCATCTTCTTTGCGCTTTTTGCGCTCTTCGAGGCCTTCAGCGATGGCATCGGAGATGGTGCGAAGAATCAACTGAACCGACTTGGTGGCATCGTCGTTGGCTGGGATGGGGAAGTCAACGAGATTGGGGTCGGAGTTGGTATCGACCATGGCAAGCGTTGGGATGTTGAGCTTCTTGGCCTCAGCAATGGCGATATGCTCTTTGGAGATATCGACGATGAAGAGGGCCGAAGGCAGACGGTTGAGGTCGGCAATCCCACCAAGCACTTTGTCGAGCTTAGCCTGCTCACGGGAGAGCATGAGGCGTTCTTTCTTGTTGATACGCTCGAAGGTTCCATCGACTTTCATTTTCTCGATGTTCTTCATGCGCTTGATGCTCTTGCGAACCGTAGCGAAGTTGGTGAGCATGCCACCGAGCCAGCGCTCAGTCACGTAGGGCATACCTACTCGCCGGGCTTCTGACTCGACGATTTCCTTTGCTTGCTTCTTGGTGGCAACGAAGAGGATCTTCCGTCCGGAAATTGCGAGTTGTTTGGCAGCGCGGGCGGCCTCATCAAGCATCCGGTGGGTTTTGTTCAGATCGATGATGTGAATCCCGTTGCGCTCCATAAAGATATAGGGAGCCATGCGGGGATTCCACTTTTTGCGGAGGTGGCCAAAGTGGACACCTGCATCCAACAAATTCTGATAGCTGGGTAACTGCATATCGGTAAGATCCCTGAATTAACGCTTAGAAAATTGGCTGCTCTTCCTTGCCTTGCGCAAACCGGGCTTTTTACGCTCGACGCGGCGGGAATCGCGGGTAAGGAAGCCAAACTTTTTCAGTCCTGGCCTGTGTTCTTCGCTCAGTTCGGTGAGAGCGCGGGAAATGCCGAGGCGGATGGCTTCGGCTTGCCCTTTAATACCTCCGCCATAGACATTGACGCGAATGTCGAAGGCATCCTTACTTAGCTCAAGCACACGAAATGGGTCTGTGACCCTCAGGGCTAGGGAGTCCACCGGAAAGTATTCGTTCAGCGAACGCTTGTTGATCTCGAGGGTGCCGGACCCACCTTCTTGGAGGAACACCCGAGCGATAGCGCGCTTTCTCCGGCCTACTGAAATTATTTGACTCATCGTTGGGAAAGTCTAAGCTCTGTAAATTAGAGTTCGAGTGGTTGGGGCTCTTGAGCCTGGTGCGGATGTTCTGCCCCTGCATACACGCGCAGGTTACGAAACAACTCACGGCCGAGCGTGTTTTTCGGAAGCATGCCTTTTACAGCGGCTTCCACGATGCGACCGGGATGCTTTGCCAGCATATCGGAAGCGACCACAGTGCGCTGGCCACCGGGGTAGCCAGTGTGGCGGATGTACTCTTTCTGCGACCATTTGGCGCCGGTGAGACGCACTTTGTCTGCGTTGATCACGATCACGTTGTCACCGCAATCCACATGGGGGGTGAAGGAAGTTTTGTGCTTCCCACGGAGAATTGCAGCAACCTGACTGGCCAAACGGCCCAGCACTTTGCCTTCAGCATCGACGATAAGCCACTGCTTTTCGACGGTGTTTTTGTTGGCAGACAGGGTTTTATAACTTCTTGAGTCCATCCTAAATTACTTGCTCTGCGAAATGGCTGTGCAATTACGGAGATTTTACCAAAACAACCAAAGGTATTGGGAAAATTGGAGTCAAAATCCCGACAGACGGTTGCCTGTTTCTTTTCTCAGAATTGCACAAATGAGAATGAGGCTGCAAAGTTAGGAAGTTTTTTGATCAGGCCAAGAGGGAAAGTACAAATTCTCTACATTATCCTGTGTTGGCTGCTTTGGTCGCCTGCTTTCCATAACTTCCCACCTGCAGGCTCGTTGTTATGGGTAATCCTGTGGGCTGGGTTGAGAGAATGTTATTTTATAACAAGCTGCCAGTCACCACTTTACCTTTTTTTCGGAGTCCTGCGTTCTCCCGTTTCCTTCTGGCTCTCTGTTCGCCCTTTAGCCATTGTTCGTCTTATGCGCTTTTCTCTGGCACTTCCTTTCCTGTTGCTCATGTGCTGCCTGAGTGGCATCGGTTCTTCTTTATGGGCCACCCACAACCTTGCTGGCCAGATTACTGCCGAGCAGGTGGACCCTGCCTCGCCCAACCGCTATCGGCTTACTCTCACCACCTACACCGATCCTGCTCCCGCAGGGGTGGACCGCTGCTCAGCAAACATTGAAATTTACAGCGTTCAGGATGGCCCAAATGGCCCTATCTACACCCTTGTGACCATCCTCGAAGCCATTCCCCGTTCCAATGGCCCCATCCAGAACCCGCTTCCTTCGGATTGTACCCTCCCGCCCGGTGTTGCACGAAATGGAATTCCTGTAAAAGGCAGCATCAAGGAAAATTTCTACGTCACGGAGTTTGTCTTTCCCGGCCCGGGCCGATACCAGCTTCGGTATTATGATTTGGCACGCCTTGAGGATGTGAAAAACATGGACAATTCCAAAGAGCTCACCTTTTATGTAGAGACGCTGCTGTTCATTACCCCTCCCATTATCGGGAACAACAACACGCCCATTCTGCTCAATCGCCCGCTCGACGATGCCTGCCTCGGAAAACTCTGGACCCACAACCCCGGCGGTTTTGATGCCGACGGCGACAGCCTCGTGTACTACTTATCGCCCTCCCTTCAATACGACCCACCCAACATTCCCCCCTCCCCTACCACCAACTACCGGTTTCCCAATGATCCTATCTTTGGGGTAGGAAACATCTTTGAGATGGATTCCCTCACCGGTCTTGTCACCTGGGAGGTGCCCGCCGACCTCGGGATCTACAACTTCGCCTATGTGGTGGAAGAATGGCGTGACGGCGTGCTGCTGGGGTATGTGCTGCGCGACATGGCCGTGGAAGTGATCGACTGCGAAAACAACCCACCCATCATCGAAACCATTACCGATACCTGCGTGTATGCAGGCGATGTCCTCGAATTCGGTGTCAGAGCCTGGGATCCCGACCCGGTTGATTCGCTGTATTTTCAGCTGAATAACGGTGCTCTCGGCAATAACGGACCGTTTTCACTCACTACCAACCCCGCCATTATATTTGGCACCATCACCGACCCTATCCCCGGTAATCAGGTTGGATTCAGCAGCCTGCCCGTTTCCACCCGAAATAACGGTATCGGCCAGCCGGTGGACACAGTGATTGGAACTGTGCGCTGGCAAACCGATTGCGACAACATCAGGAAGTCTAAGTATCAAATCGACTTCTATGCCACCGACAACCGAAATTATTCCCTGCCCAATGTGGTGGGAAATACAACCCTCTCTGCCAACAAGGTCGTGATCATCAAGGTGGTGCCGCCTCCGCCCACCGACCTGGTTGCAGTCAAAGGCTCCCGCACTGTGACCCTGAGCTGGGCGCCGACCTTTTGCTCCGACCGCGTGGTGGGGTACAAAGTGTACCGGAAAGTGGATGCAGGCAATTTTATGCAGGACACCGTTTGCTGCGAAATGACACCTGATCAGGCAGGCTTTACCCTCATTGCCACAGTGAACGGCTGGACCAACACCAGTTATGTGGATTCGCTGAAGGATTTCACGGACATTTTCGGGAAAGAAATCTGCTATGTGGTAACGGCAACCTACGACGACCAGAACAACCCCGACCTGCCCATCCTGGAAAGCTGCGCCACCAACCTCGCTTGTGTGGACATTGAGGTTGACGGGCTGTACCTCACCAACGACAGCGTGGCGGTGACAGATCCTGTGAACGGAAGCATTTTTGTGAGCTGGTCCCTGCCTGAAATCGATGAATTTTACCCCGGCCCCTACACTTATCGACTGTATCGGGCCAACAACAATAGCTTTCCGGCCATTCGCATCGCAGACCTCGCTTTCCAGGACACGACCTACCTCGACGAAGGCCTGAACACCGTGATTCGGGGCTACAATTACCGGGTGGAAGTATTTGATGGCCTCGGCCAGCGGATCCCAGTGACGGAGAATGAAAATATCGGCTCCTCGGTTTATTTAGTTAAAAGTCCGGGAAACAATGCCATCACCCTCACCTGGAGCGAGTATGTGCCATGGGCCAATGACAATTATGAAGTGTATCGCTCCGAAAATGGCGGTCCTTTTGCACTCGTCACCACCGTGGCAGGCACCGGCAACACCACCCACAGCTACCTGGATGCAGGCCTGAATCCAAACATTGAATACTGCTACTTCATTCGTTCCTTCGGCAGCCACAATGTAGACGGCGTCAAGCCCCTGCTGATCAACGACTCCCAGGTAGCCTGCTCCTTTGCCCGCGACGAAGAGCCGCCTTGTCCGCCAACCGTAGAAGCTACCGGCGATTGCGAAGCCCGCACCTACACGGTAAGGGTGGTGAAACCTGATCCCGCCTGCGCTGGCGACACAGACTGGGTGACCCTGAAATTTGCTCAAACAGAAGCCGGGCCTTACCGGGAAATTCTCCGCCTGCCCTACAACAGCTTTGGCAGCGATACCACTTTCTCCATCACAGGGTCTCAGGGCCAGGATTTTGCCGGATGCTACGTGATGACTGCGACCGACACGCTCGGCAACGAAAGCAGCATCGGCCAGCCTTCCTGCATCGATTTTTGCCCCTTCCTGGTCATGGCGAATGTGTTTTCCCCCAACGGCGACGGCATCAACGACGTGCTGCAGCCGGTTGAGTACCAGGACGTGATCCTGAAGCAAATCGACATTTACGACCGCTGGGGGCGGAAAATGTATGAAACCACCACCAACATTGAGGCCCTCTGGGATGGCAGTGTTTCCTTCAGCAACCGCCCGGCTGAGGAAGGTGTTTACTACTACTACCTTCGCTACGAAGAGCTCGGGATCAACGGCAACACGCCACGGGAGTTGAAAGGCTGGGTAACGCTGGTGCGATAGTGGGAAGGGCTGTTTTGCTGCAAACAAAGGCTGCCCCGGCAGGTTGAGACACTTGGCCTGCCGGGGCAGAGCTGTTAGCTTTGTGATCCAGACAAACAAGACCTATTATCCATGTTTACAGGAATCATTGAGGCAGTTGGAGAAGTCGAAAGCGTGCAGACAGAAGGCGGTAACCGCACTTTCACGATCCGGACCCTGTTTCGCGACAGCGACCCTGTGCGGGTGGACCAGAGCATTTCCCACGACGGCGTTTGCCTCACCGTGACAGATGTGCTGTTTCAGGAAGACCGCGAGGTGGTGTACCGGGTAACCGCTGTGGAGGAAACCCTGTCCAAGACCCATCTCAGCACCTGGACCGAAGGCAGCCTTGTGAATGTGGAGCGCTGTATGAAACTGGGCGACCGGCTCGATGGCCACCTCGTGCAGGGGCATGTGGATGCAGTGGGTTTCCTGCGGCAGATTGAGGTCCGGGAAGGATCCTGGTACCTGGAGTTCAGTTTCCCGGGCAGTTTTGCCAGTCTGCTTGTCGGGCGCGGCTCCATCTGTGTCAACGGCGTGAGCCTCACGGTTGCCGATCTCGGCGAGGACTGGTTTGCCGTGACGATCATCCCCTTCACCTGGGAGCACACCCAGTTCAAAACCCTGGTGGAGGGCGCGCCGGTTAACCTGGAGTTTGACATCATCGGGAAGTACCTCCTTCGCAAAGCCAGCCTGGAATGGAGCAGCCAGAACGCATAAACCGGAAGGCCTTTCTGAAGCGCAGCGGGGTCCTGGGCCTCGGGTCTCTCGGGCTGGGAAGTCTGGCGGGCTGCGGCTTGCTGTTTGAGCGTGAGAAAATGCTGTGTACCGTCGCTGAGCTGGAGGCCGGCGACCCGATTGTGAGAGAGTTTAACTGGGAGGAGGTGCTGGTGACCCGCCGGGCGGGCGAGGTGGTGATTTTTTCGCTGGTGTGCACCCACAAAAAATGCACGGTGGCCTGGCAGCCCCGGGAGCGGCAGTTTGCCTGTCCCTGCCACGAGGGCCTTTATGACGAGGAGGGGGAGGTGATTGACGGGCCGCCACCGGCGCCACTGCTGCGGTTTGTGGCAGAAGTGCGGGGGGAAGAAATCTGGGTGAAGGCGGAGGAAGCAAAGCGGCCTGAGCGCCAACAGGGAGGATGAGCGGGCCATTGAACCGCCAAAAATGACCAAATAACAGCAGATGGAGCGGGGAGCAGGCGAAGTTGGGTAGTTTCAATGATGCACAATTGTGGGCACAAGCCCCAATTCCAGATCCCGCGCCCCGTTGTGACTTCCCCGGATTCGCAAAACCTATCCCAACCGTTCTTTCCTCCGGCTGAGACAGCGGGAGCGGGAAAAAGAAAGCAGCAGCTGAAGAGCTGCTGTTTTTTTTGTGGGGCGAGCGTTCTTAACGCACTGGAAAGCAACGGGTATATCTTAGGTTGAATACTTCGGCCACGATTTACTTCATAGTTTCAGTACGGCCTGCCGAATCCGTTTTTTTACTTGTCCCCAAGTAACTTTCTTCAGCAGGGAAGAGACAGAAGCTCATCCGGCTCAGCTTCCTGCTTCGCGGAAGCGCTTGGTGCTTGGGTTATAAGGTGGTCGGTGCGGTCGCGAGCAAGCTGTTCGGGGGATTGGTTGGACATAGAATTAAATTTCACTCGCAATCTGCGCAACGGCTGCCGTCAACACCTGTTCCAGGTATAGACGGATGTTTTTTTCTTTGGATGCAATCTCCTCCTTAATCGAGATGATGTGGGGTTTCAGATCGAGAGGGAGGGTGGTATCGGCGCTTTCTTCTGCGGCACTTCCTTTGTATTCGAGAAAGGCCCCTATGGCCAGCACGCTGTCATCATAGCCAAAATGGTGCAGGGTGATCACTAACTCATACTTTTTGTCTTCAAATCCAATTGCGAACACAAAATAGGCCCGTGGCAGATTCCGGTTAAAAAAGTAGGCATGCTTTTTTGCGTAGCTGACGATTTGCTTGTAGTAGTAGTGCTGACGGGTCTCTTCGTCGGGTTTGCCGCTGCCGATATAGACGATGAGGTTGCCTTCAAACTCCTGCTCCAGCTTGTCCCTGTACTCATTGAGAAACCGGCTGCACATCTCAAACACGTGCAAACGGTTGGCGGCAAGAACAGCCTGAGAATGCTGCTTTGACTGTTGCAGTTTTTGAAAAAGCTTCCCTTTCAATGCGTTGGTAACCTCATTGAGCGAGACTTGGCTGACTTCCCGGAGATTGAGTGCTTCTTCGATATTTCGTCGCTGAATTTCAGCAAAGTAGGTCACCAGCTTCTGAGGAGAGCCATGATCAGCTTCTTCCAGTGCCTGAATGTATCTGATTTTAGCCTCTTCCCGGAGTACCGTGATGGGGAAAAAGTTGTACTTGATCAAAATCAGGCTGGCGATGAGACGAACCACCCTGCCATTGCCATCCTGAAACGGGTGAATGGTCGTAAACGCATGGTGTACCCAGGTGGCGATGATGAGCGGATGCACGTTCTGCTCGCAGAGCTGGTGATAGATCCCGATGAGCTGGTCCATTTCGGCCTCCACGTGCTCAGGGGGACAATAGAGAATAACCGTCCCGTCCTCCCGGGTGGGGTTATTTTCCCGCTCTTTAAATTTGCCTCTGAGCAGAGGGATTCTGGTTTTGTTGCCAAACTGATCCCTGCCTTCAGCATGCTCCTGATGACGGGTGGTGAGCTGATGCAACTCCAGAATGAAGCCTTTGGTCAGCGGCCTGTTCTCCTTCACCACATCAAAAATGAAATCTACAGCATCCAGGTGATCTTTCAAGTGATGAAAGAGACGCTCTTTGGGGATGTTGGTATCGCCGTGACTAACCAATGAGGAGACGAAGCCCTCGTTAATCAGCGTTTCCGTCACGCCTTTGTCAATATCATACATCCGCTCCACGATCCCGGTTTCAATGGCGTGTTTGCGTTTGAGTTTTTCTACAAACTCCTGGTATTCTGTTGAGCTGGCTTGCAGAACCTCTCTCCGAGACAGCCAGGAGGCTGCGATTTCATCCAATAAAGAGGTATCGCATATCTCCCATTCACTGGAAAAGGAGATATGCTTCCAAAGCCTGAGTGATGCCATATCACCTGTTAGTTAAATTTGTTCGCTTGTCTACTTGTCTATATGGCGAAACTTTCTGAACCTTAGGCAATATAATCCTTTCTCGCTTGTTCCGCAACCAGGGCAGTTAGGGAGACTTATCCCCGACATCCGCACTGCTAGAAACAATATCCCGGCCAAGGCTGCAATCGCCCCTGACCGGGATTTACACAACGATACAAAGCCTTCCCCCCTACTCATCCATCGCCCCATACCCTGCCGGGGGCGTCAGGCTGAAGAGGCCGTCGTCGGGGGTGGTGGTATCGACTTCGCGGGCGACGAGGTGCAGCAGCAGGCCGTTTTGTTCCATGTCCATTTCCAGCGGAAATCCCTTGAGGCCCTGGTAGGTGAAGCCGTTGCTACCTGGCTCAGAAAGGATTTCTTCTGTTACCCACATTTCCAGGGTCTCGCCTTCGGGGGTGGTCACAATGGCTTGCTTCACTTCGTAGCCGGCAATTTCGGCAGTCTCACCGGTGTAGCTGACTTTGTATGCCGCAGATTGCTGCTCATTCGCTGCGGCAAGCTCCTGGTCAGTCAGGCGCTTGTACAGCTTCTGGCCCATCATGTTCATCAGCATGAGGCCCTGGTTGGTTTGGGCGTTGGTGATGACGGTTGTGTTCATCGGGCCCATGTTCATTTCAATCCGGGATAGCTTTCCTTTGTAGGTCAGGGTCAAGGTGCTGTTGGCCATCATGGCGGCCTGCATAGCGTCGATTTCGTCTGACTCAATTTCCACGTCATACACAATGGTCGCGGACCGAACTGCCTGGGCTTGAGCCATGGAAAGGGGAGCAAACAGGCAAAACAGCCCCCACAACACTGATTTCATTGATTTCATGTCGGTGATTTCACGTTCTTGGGGAAAAACATTTTTCCCTGGGTTGAACTTCTGCATTTTTTACCGGATGGCGAAACCATCCCTTGCTTTTATTTTTTCCGATACCTGATTGTCTGTATTCGGCGCCTTCGTCAAAAAATTTGCTGCGCAGGGAGCACAATCAATTTTGTCTATATAGCTGAAAATGAATTACAAATGCCGATCTTTTGAGCTAAATAGCACCGACGATCTTCCAGCATAGACATGGAGCCCGCACGTGATCGCCCGGATGGCTTCCCACTTCTATTGCACCGCCATGCTTCATGGTTCCCGCATCGTCCTTCGCCCCATGACCCTTCGCGAGCGGCGCACCTTCTTTCAGTGGGCCACCCAATCCGACGCCACCGAATGGTGGTATGGCTCCCGCTACGGCGACGAAATTCCGAGCTACGAGGTCTTTAAGCTCGACTGGGAAAGGCATTACTTCGAAGATGGCCACCCCGACATGGGCCGCTGCTACTCGATTCTGGTGCAGGATCGCGCTATCGGGCAGGTGAACTACAACCCCATTCACCAGGCCGACCGCTCCACAGAAATGGACATCCTCATCGCCCATGACCGCGACAAAGGCCATGGCTACGGATCCGAGGCCATTCGGCTGCTGGCTGGCTACCTCTTCGAAGAGCTCGAAGTGAGCCGCATCCGAATCGAGGTCATTGCCCAAAACCCCCGGGCCATTCACTCCTATGCCAGGGCCGGCTTCCAGGTCATTTACACCTATATCCTCAACGGTATCGAATGGAGGGTAATGGAAAGGCTGGCAGATCCCATTCGGGCCTGAATGGTTTTTTCCTAACTTGCTCCTCCGTTCGCCTATCCAATCCTTATTTCTCATGTCGGCCTTCCTGCAAGATTTTCTCACCAAGCGCAACAAGCCTTTCTCCGTCTCCGACGATGGCATTTACCACCACATTACCCAGGAAGGCAATGGCCCACAGGCCAAGGCTGGCGATTTCGTGCGCGTGCATTACCGGGGTACCTTTCTCAATGGCAAGGTGTTCGACAGCTCCTTTGAGCGCGGAGAACCGATTGTGTTTAAACTCGGCGAAGGCCAGGTCATTGAAGGCTGGGACCTGGGCATTCCCCTGCTCAACCAGGGCGCGGAAGGCCTGCTCTACCTCAGCCCGGACCAGGCCTATGGCAGCCGCGGTGCCGGAGACGACATTCCACCCAACGCATACCTCCAGTTTGAGGTGAAACTGGTCGAAATCATGGACGAAACTTCCTACACAACCTGGTCGGAGGAAGAAGACGAACGTCGCAGAAAGATGATTGAAGCCTACATCGAGGAGCGGATGAGCGTGGAGCTTCGGGTCATTGCCACCTATGCCGCCGATCACAACCTGCCCTTTCAGATGACCTCCACGGGCTTGTTTTACCTGATTGAGGAGGCGGGAGAAGGTCCTAAACCCCATGTGGGCCAGTCGGTGACGGTCCACTACACTGGCAGGTTGCTCAATGGCAAAATCTTCGATTCTTCCTATCAGCGCAGCCGCCCCATCACTTTTGAGCTGGGCGTGGGCCGTGTAATCCAGGGTTGGGATGAAGGCATCGCTCTGTTTCGCGAAGGTGGCAAAGGCAAACTCATGATCCCCTCCCCGCTGGGCTATGGCCCGAGGGCGATGGGCGAAATTCCCGCCGAATCCACCCTGCTGTTTGATATCGAGCTGGTGAAGGTGGGTGCCTGACGACCTCGCGGTCAGCGATATTTGGTGAATGGGAGCAGCAGCTACTGCTCAAAATCAATCTCGGCATTGTCGCCGATGTTGATAGAATTGGTTTTGCCGCGCAGGGAGGTGTCGTTTCCAATCACGGAGTTCTGCAAAATGATGGATTCGAGCCGCGAATAAGCGCCCAGAATCGTGTTTCTGACCACAGAATAGTTGATTCTGGCTCCTTCTGCAATGGCCACGTATGGCCCGATGATGGAGTGGTTGATTTCGCAGCCTTCCGCAATGTGTACAGGCGGAATGATGACGGTATTGTGAAACTGGTAATTGTGCTGTCTGCCAAGGCGCTCCAGCAAAATGCGGTTGGTCTGGAGCAGGGTCTTTTTATGCCCGCCGTCAAACCAGTTCTCAACGGTCATGGTGCGAAACTTCACTCCCCGCCGCACCATTTCCATGAGGGCATCGGTGAAGGCATATTCTTCTTCGGGGCGAATGGGCTTGCCAATCATGGCATCCAGCACCTCAAAAAGCAAAGGCACCTGCTGAATTTTGTAGAGTCCCACAAGAGCGAGGTTGCTGGTGGGAATGCTGGGCTTTTCGGTTAATTTTTTAACGAACGTTTGCTCATCCAGCATCGCAATGCCAAAGTGGCGGGGGTCGTCTACCTGGTGAACGGCCAGAGCCGAGCCTTCCAGGCCGAGAATGCGCTGAATGTCAACGGTGAAAATGGTGTCGCCGAGGTTTACAAGAAGTTCGTCTGCGTCTCCTACGGCCTCTTTGGCCATCCAAACGGCGTGGGCCAGGCCTTTCCGGGGCTCCTGAAGCACAAAGGCAGCATCAATGCGGTCGCCGTAATCGCGGAGAACATACTCTTTGATTTTGTCGCGCAGATAGCCTACCACAAAGATCTGGCGGGAAATGCCAGCGTCGAGCAAGCTTTCGATGATATGGCCCAAAATGGGCTTCCCCGCCACTGGGATCAGCGGCTTGGGTTGGGTGTGGGTATGCGGGCGAAGCTGTGTCCCTACCCCTGCCACCGGAATCATCGCAATCATAGGTCTGTTCCTTTGTGGAAAGGTACTACAAGTTCCCTGCCTCGCAAAGCCAGACTAACCGCCTTCGGCTGTTTTGGAGGCTATTCCTCCTCAGCGGCTGTGCAAGCTGTCGCTGCCTCGCAGGGCTTCGGGGTCCACCCGGCCATGCCGGTGGTTGGGGAGGAGTTCTGGCGGACAAATGATCCCATTAGAGTCGAGCATTGCATCCACCTCCATAAAGGCTGCCAGGATGATCTGGGAATAGTTCTGCGAAGCATTGCCGAACCGCCTCGATTTCGACTGCCACAGGTTCCGGATCAGGGGCATTCCGCCTTCCTCCGGCTTCATTTGCCTGATCACCCTGCTCACATTCCTGGCCCCGGCATGGTACACATGCAGCACAAGCAGCCTGAACCAGGTTTCCGACTCCTGCCAGCTCAGGTTGGCGTCCTGCAAAATGGTTCTCGTTTTAGGCAGGCAAACAGTCCTGATCAGGCGCGCGGCTCCGCGGGCCGAAGCCTCAAAATCTGCCCGCTGGTCGAGGGTGTCGTTCACAATAAGCCCCATATCGCGGGCAACGCCTTTCATGAGCTGAAAAGCACCATAGGCGCCGTCTGTAGAAAACTGCAGCCGCCCCGGGCTCTCGATCATGAGTATCGCCTGAGCAAACCAGGGGTCCACGCCCTCTTCTGCGAAAATATTCAGGGCCAGGTCGATGGGCGACAACACGGCATCCAGGCGGTAGAAGTGGTTGCGGCCCGTGGTAAAGTAAATTTCTTCAGACCGGGCGAGCCCGAGTGCAGCCCGAAGACTGTCCTCGTAAGCTTTTCGACCTCTGGAACTGCGCGACTGCCAGCTCACGGTGAGCATGGTATCGACGATGCGGCGATTAGCAGCCAGGTTCACCAGCAGGCTGTCGGGCCCCATGTGCATAGCCGTCCGCCAAAAGGCGGTTTGAGAAAGGGTATCCCAACCTTCGGCATAGAGGCTGCTATCGCGAATGATTTGGAGGCACACATGCGGAAATTCTTCCCTGGCCTTTTCATTCAACTCGGAGGTACGCCACCGGGACGGTGGACGCAGCGTTAGCGGCCAGGCAATCACAATCAGCAGAAGAAGGCCCATCAAGGCCTTGCGTGGTTTCATTCGGCTACAACAATCAAACTCCAGCCTGAAGGTAGGAAATGATTTGATGGGGAGGGCATGGCCTGTCAGGGTTCAAAGAAAAACGAATGAAAGGAACTTGGCTATCAGTGAAAAAACCCTGAGTTCACGCTTCGCTTTTTAGTGACGCGGCTGCGCCTGCCATGTTTTAAATGAACAAAGTATCAGCAAGCCCATCAGGAGGGTAAAAACCCTAGAATTGATCGCAATTGCCTCATTATCAAGCCTCAAACTTTCCATTTATCGGATTTTTTTGGACGGCTTTGGTGGTCCTTTTTGGAGAGGAAAGAGGGGAAATCTGAAAAAAATGACAAGCAGAAATTTGAGCAATAATCCCTCAGGATCGCCAGGTTCATGAGTAGAAAACCCGTTGAATCGAATCAAATGCCCGCTTTGCCAAAGTGAACATGAGGTGTGTTATTGAGCAAACTTCAAAATTTGCGTTTTGCTCCCCGCCGTTCCGCCGCGAGGTTTGGGCATGCTTACCCCCGACCTTCTCTGGAAAGGCATCATCGAAGATTTCTTTCCGCAACTCATGGCCTTCTTTTTCCCCGGTCTCGCCGACAAGATCGATTACGACAGGGTGGAGTTTCTCGAACAGGAGCTCACACAGCTCTTTCCCGAAAGAGAGGGAAAGGACCGCCGCGTGGACAAACTGGTGAAAGTGTGGCTGCACAGTGGTGAGGAAAAATGGCTGCTCATTCACCTGGAGGTGCAGGGCTACCGCGACAAGGACTTCGGATTCAGGATGTTCACTTACGCCTACCGGATTTTCGACCGATATGGCAGGCTGGTGGAGGCGCTGGCGATTTTGACCGATCCCTACAAAACCTACCGCCCGAAGGCCTTCAGCCTGAAAAATGGGAACAGCCAGATGCGGTATCAGTTTCGTAGCTACAAACTACTGGACCAGTCGCGGGAGGAGCTGGCAGCGAGCGACAACCCCATCGCGCTGGCTTTGCTGGTGGCATATGATTCTATTCTGAAAAAGAAGCAGCGAAGATCTGGCAAAGTGCCTGACAGTGAACAGTTTGAGTTGAAAACAGCCTGGCTCAGGCTGCTGCTGGAAAAGGGGTTTGATCGGGAGGCCATTGTGCGGCTAACCACTTTTATTATACATTACCTCCCGTTTTCCGAATCAGAAATGATCGTTACATTTGACAAACACGTTGCAGACCAGACACAAACCAAAGAAGGTATGGGCATCATCGAGCGCGTTGAAAACGAAATAAAAAGGATGGCTTTTGAGGAAGGCAAGCTGGAAGGCTTTGGAGAGGGGATTGAAAAAGGCAAGCTGGAAGGTAAGCTGGAGGGGAAACTCTTAACCAGTATCCAGAATCTGGCAGCACTTCGTGGAACCTCATTTTTCTCCGAATCCTCCAACGAAGACCTAACTACCACTTTCCAACTTCCGCTGGAATGGGTGCAACGCATCCGAAAAGGCGACATTCCCGGAATTGAGGAAGTAGAGACATTTCTGACCAGTCAGAATGGAAACGGGCATTCAACAAATTTTTGAAGGTCTTGCCACCAATCCGGCAGGATAAATGGTAATAGCCTCCGGCAGTTGTCCCCCCGTTCAATTTGTCAACTGAGAGAAAGCCTCCTCCTCCCATCTATGGCCGAAACACCAGCGGCTGCTGTTCCTCCCAGGTTGTTGCTTCCTGGTAAGCTTTCGCCACGGCCAGCAGGGTAGCTTCATCAAACAAATTCCCCAGGAGGCAGATTGATTTCACTCCCCGGCCCTCCTGGTTTCCGTTCGGCAGCACCACGCAAGGGTGCCCGGTCAGATTGGTGACAGCCAGCTGATCACTGCCAAAAGACGGGGCTATGATCACATCAAACTGCGACATCCAGCCATGAATTTCTGCCTGCAGCAGGGTTCTGGCCCGGTTAGCCATCAAATATTCCACGGCGGGCACCATCCGTGCCGCCCGAAACACATTCGGCCAGGAATTCCGGATTTGCCTCACCATCAAATCATCCTGGTTGCTCCGGGTTAATTCATCGAAAGCTGTGGCTGCCTCCACAGACAAAATGGTGAGCATTGCCTCCACCGGCAATTCTGTTGGGAGGGCCGTTGCCTCCAGCTTCATCCCCAGCGAACGAAACACCTCCAGGCTCAGGCTGTCCTGCTTCTGGTTGTAGGGAAACTGGTCAAAATCAGCTTTCAAATACCCAACCCGCAACTTTTCAAGGGCCAGGCCAGGGCTATAATTAAATGCAGCTTCGGTAAGAGTGGGATCGAGTGGATCCAGCCCGCGAATGGCGTCAAACACCAATGCACAGTCTTCGGCTGTCCGGCAAATCGGCCCGATTTTGTCCATCGACCAGCTCAGGGCCATGGCCCCATACCGGCTCACCCGGCCATAGGTGGGCCGCAACCCGGTGGTGCCACAGCGGTTGGAGGGCGACACAATCGAGCCCAGGGTTTCGGTGCCGATCGAAAAGGCAACCAGCCCGGCAGCCGTAGCCGCCGCCGATCCCGCAGAGGATCCGCTTGCCCCTTCGTTGAGGTGCCAGGGGTTGCGGGTGGTTCCGCCAAACCACACATCGCCCCAGGCCAGGGCTCCCATGCTCAGCTTGGCCACCATCACCGCCCCTGCTGCTTCCAGCCTGGCGACAACCGTGGCAGTTTGGTCGAGAACCTGATGTTCATAGGGCTTGGCGCCCCAGGTAGTAGAAAAATCCGGGGTGGCAAGCAAATCTTTGACTCCATAGGGAATGCCATGAAGCGGCCCCCGATAACGGCCTTCTGCAAGTTCACGGTCGGCACGTGCTGCCTGTGCCAGGGCCAGTTCTTCGGTGAGGGTAATCACACAGCGAAGGGTATCTCCGAAGCGCCTGAGCCTGCTCAGGTAGAGCTGAGTAAGCTCGGTGGAGGTAATTTTCTGTTGGCGAATCAGGACCGAAAGATCGGCGACCGAATAAAAGGCAAGTTCTTCGCGGTTGGCGGGCAGGCTCACCACTGGGTCCAGGGCCCAGTCGATAGGAAACTGCCGGGTAGGCGGATGAAAGCCGGCGGGAAGCACCTGGAATTGCAGGGCAGGAACTACAGAATTGGGGAGCGGCACCTGCCTGAGCGCCTCAAAAGCAGCGAGTTGCTCAGCGAGGTCCTGGCGCATGGAATCGCGCTCCTGCTGGGTAAACTCCAGACCCCAGAGCTGCTGTGCAGCCTGGATCTGGCGGTCATCGATTTGGGCAAAAAGGGCCAGCGGGCTCATGGCCAGGCAGCAGAAGAGGAAGCGAAAAAATGCCATGGAAGAAGTGGGTTTGGAGTAAATGTGGGATTTTTTGCAGAAAAATGAACTACCTGCTTCATCTTCGCAAAACCTGACCATCAACAGAACCCAGATGACCGGAGTTCGTTTGGCTTCATAACATTGAACACAAAATGAAGCAAATTATCCTGGTGGAAGACGACCCGGTGCTGCTCGCGAACCTGAAAGAAGCCCTGGAAGTACAGGGAGGCTATCAGGTTTATCCGGTTGCCAATGGCATGAATGCAGCGGGAATTCTTCAGATGAGAGAATTTGATTGCGCCATTTTGGATGTCAACCTGCCTGGCAAGAACGGCTTTGAGCTATGTAAACACCTCAGGGGCCTCGGCAAAACGACCCCTGTGCTGATGCTCACTGCCTTTGATCAGCTGGAAGACAAAGTGGCAGGCTTTGAAGCAGGGGCAGACGATTACCTCACGAAGCCCTTTTTCACCAAAGAGCTGTTGATGCGGGTACAAGCTTTGCTGAAACGATCGGCACAGTCGCGGGACACTGAAAAACCGGTTTTGCAGGCTGGCAGTATCGAGATTCACTTAAAAACCAAGACCGTTTACCGGAGCGGGGAGGAGATTTTTCTCACGCCACGGGAATATCAGGTGTTGAAAACCCTGATCCAGGCCGAAGGCGAAGTGGTAACCAAGCAGGACCTGATCAGGGAAATTTGGGGCAAATCGTTTGATGCCAACACCAACACGGTAGAAGTTTATATCAATTTTTTGCGAAAGAAGATTGACAAACCCTATGGCAGCAATACCATCAAAACCAAAATTGGGTATGGCTATTATTTTGAGGCAGAATGAGTACCCGGCAAAAAATCCTTCTCTACTTTTCCGTCTCGATTCCGCTGATTGTAGGGGTTGTATTCGTTGTGATGTACCTTGTTTTTTCTGAATACCGGGAGGAAGAATTCCAGCAGCGGCAGAAGTTAAAAATTCAAAATACCCTTCGGCTGCTGGGTGAAGTGAAGCGCAACGACGAAGAGCTCATTGACGAGCTGGACAACTTGAGCATCAATGGCTTGCTGGATGAAAAGCTGCTTATTTTCAATGAAAAGAAAGAGCTGATTTATGCCAGCATTGACGACACTCCTATTTCCAACGCCAGGAATCTGATTCAGGGCCTTTCCGCGAAAAATCCCTGGCGGGAGACAAAAGATGGCCAATACGACGTCGTGGCGGTCTTTGTGGAAAGCGGCGGCAAGGAATATTATGGCATCAGCAAGGCTTATGACAATTTCGGGCACGCCAAGCTCCAGTTTTTAACCTGGGTACTGGCCGGGGCTTTTGTACTGGTGGTTCTCATCAGCATCAGCATTTCCTATGTCTTCGCAAGGAAAAGTACAGAGGTTATCACCCAGTTTGCCCAAGTCATCAAAACGTACCAGTTTGAGCCAGGAGGAAATGTGCTGGATGTGCCTGGCAAAGACGCCGAGGTGGCCTTGCTGGTCAATCGCTTCAATGAACTGATGCGAAAGCTCCAGGAAGCCTTTTCCTTCCAGCGGCATGTGGTTCATCATGTTTCCCACGAGCTAAAAACTCCCATTGCCATCCTTGTTTCCAACCTCGAAAAACTTGAAAACACCAGCCTTGGCCAGCCAATGGCCGAGGCTATCAGGGCACAAAAAATAGCCACCAGCCGCCTTGGCGACATTGTTAACAGCCTGCTGGAAATTGCCAAGGTGGATGCAGGAGCCCAACTCTCCCTGGGCCCCGTCAGAATTGATGAAATGTTTTTTGACCTGGTTAATCAACTGGAAGACACCCACCCGACCTCGGCATTTTCGATCGATTATGATCCTGATCTGGATGAAAGTGACCTTGTGGTGATGGTTAATGAGCGCCTGATCTGGTCAGTTTTTGCGAATCTGCTTACCAATGCGTTGCACTACTCAGAGGAATCCCAGGCCACCATCCACTTTTCCAGGCAGGATCATTCCCTCATCATCACAATCCTGAATACTGGTCCTATTTTAACGGAAACAGAACAGCAGTTCCTGTTTCAGCACTTTTTCAGGGGAACCAACAGCCAGGGTAAACAGGGCTTTGGGCTGGGCCTCGTCTTTGTTGCTAAAGTGCTGGGCCTGCACCATGGCCGGATAGAATACAGCGCTCCCGATGCCAACACCAATATTTTTACCGTTTCCTTACCTTTAAGCTAAAATTTATCGGCATTAAGTCTCATTTAAGCCTCCGGTAGGTTGCTTTGGCTCAACAAAAAGCCTGCCTGCCCATGAAGCGTCTCACACTGTGCAAGTGTTTTCTTTGCTGGAGCCTCCTCTTCGTTCTTCCTTCTTCTGCCTGGTCAACAGACACGCTGCGGGTTACCCGAAGCCAGGCCGACAGCATTTTTTTTGCCAGCAACGTGGCCCTGCTGGCCGCCGAACTGGAGGTAGAGGCCGGCAAAGCCCTGGAAGTACAGGCCAGACTCTACCCCAATCCATCCATTCAGGTTGATGGAAACCTGTTTCACCCGGGCGAAAGACGCGTGTTCGACCTGGGCACCGGGGGGCAGAAATCTGCCCAGATCGAACAACTGATCCTGCTGGGAGGCAAGCGCCAGGCTGATCTGGCTTTGGCCAAAACACAAACTGCCTTGGCCGAACTGGCCCTCGAAGACCTGCTCCGGCAGCTCAGGTACCGGCTGCACATTGAGCTGATCCAGATCGTTCAGATTCAGGCGCTCATCGAAAAATACACCAACCAGCTCACCCTGCTCGACAGCATGATTCTTTCTTTTGAAGAGCAGGTTGCCAGGGGAAATTATCCGCTCAAAGACCTTGTTCGCCTCAAGGCCGTCTATCTCAACCTCAACAACGACCGGTCCGAACTGCTTCAGGCGTTTTTTGAATCCCAGGCCCATGTGCAAACCCTGCTTTACACCCCCTCACTGGTGGAATTTGTGTTTGAGGATGGCGATTTGGCCGAATACATCCAGGTGGAATCGCTCGACTCGTTGCAGTCCATCGCACTGTTTTCTCACCCTGCCATCCTGATGGCACGAAAAAGCCGCCAATTAGCCAGCGACTACTTTCTCGTTCAGCGAAAAATGGCAGTTCCTGATCTGTTCGTGGCTCTTTCCTACGACCAGCGGGGCGGGGCCTTCAACAACCAGATCAACCTCGGCGCGGGCGTGTCGGTGCCGGTCTGGAACCGCAACCAGGGCCGTATTCAGGAAGCCCAGGTCAGGATTCGCCAGACAGAGCTGGATCAGCAAGGTGTTGAACGGGAGGTCCTGAGCCAGCTGCAATCCCATTATTTATTTTACCAGCAAACCGTCAGGGAGTTTGAGCGGGCTTCTGCGCTTTACAACGAAGATTTTGAGCAAACCCTTGAAGGCATGACGACCAATTTCCAGCTCGGGAACATCTCCCTGCTGGAGTTTGTGGACTTTTTCGAGTCCTACTACCTCGCCCTGGCTGAAATGGCCAGAATCAAAACCCAGGTGGTTACCTCCGCCGAATTGCTGAACCTCTCCGTGGGGCGTGACATTTATTAACCCTACCCTGTGAGGCTGAACTTCCTTTCGAATCTCATTCGCACGACAATTCATTTCGCCATGACAAAGCTGCCATTGATTGAAATTCTCCTGCTCTTGTGTGTCGCGGTTCATCCGGCCTGCGACAAAGCCGAAGCAAGCGAGCTGCCCGAAACCTTTGCCCTCACCGACACCATGTTGAACCGGATCGAACTGGTGGAAGTGTCCATGGAGCCTGTTGAAACTGAACTCAGGCTATTTGGAAAAATCACGGCTGAAAACGACAAAAAGGCCCATGTGTACCCGGTAGTGGGAGGCATTGTAACAAGCGTGAGGGTAGAACTTGGCGACTATGTGAAGCAGGGCCAGGTGCTGGCCACCATCCGGAGCGGCGAAATTGCCCAATACCAGAAAGAACGGCAGGACGCTCTCAACGCCCTGAGCCTCGCTGAGAAAAACCTGCAGGTGGCACGCGACCTTCAGCGCAGCAGGCTCAACTCAGAAAGAGAAGTGGCTGCAGCTGAAAAAGAGGTGGAAAACGCCAGGGCAGAACTTTCACGCATCAGCGACATTTTTTCCATATACCGGCTTCAGGATGGATCTGTGTTTCAGGTTACGGCACCCATCAGCGGTTTCGTGATTGAAAAGCAGGTTACCCAAAACGAGCAGATCAGCGCCGACCTTGGGGCTTCTCTCTTTTCCATCGCCGACATCAACGAAGTGTGGGCCATGGCCAATGTGAGCGAAAGCGACATCGCCAAAGTGAAGGTTGGCCAGGCGGCTACCATCCAGACCCTTGCCTTCCCGGACCGGTCATATCAGGGAGCCATCGACAAGATTTTCAACGCCATTGACCCCGAAACCAGAGCCATGAAAGCGCGCATCACCCTCCCCAACGCCGATCTGATGCTCAAACCCGAAATGAACTGTACCGTGAACCTGCGATTTGCCTCTGGTGCCTCCCTCCCAACCATCCCGGCCAGCGCCCTCATTTTCGAAAAAAGCAGGTATTGGGTCATGGTGTTTCACAGCCGTGAGCAAATCGAAACCAGGCCTGTAACGGTTCACAGCCAACTGGGCGACAAGGTGTTCATTGCAGAAGGGCTGGCCGCAGGGGAAAGCATCATCGCCACCCAAAGCCTCTTCATTTACGACGCACTCAACGATTAAGCCTGCCAACCAGCCGCCTCTCAAAACCCGGCATTCCCCTCACCCTTTTACAAGCCGCAAAGACCTCCATTCCCCTATCCTCTTTTTCTGCCTGTCTGGCAGTTTCGCCGGGCAGAACACCCCGCTATTTTATCGCCGGATATGAACAAACTCATCAAAGGCATCATCTCTTTTTCGCTCAAAAACAAGGGCTTCGTTTTCTTCATGACCGCCCTGCTGGTAGTAGCGGGCACATGGAGCTACCTCCGCATCCCGATTGAGGCCTTTCCCGATGTGACCAACACCCAGATCATCATCGTGACCGAATGGAGCGGCAGAAGTGCCGAAGAGGTGGAGCGGTTCGTGACCCTGCCCATCGAGATTGCCATGAACAGCGTGCAGCGAAAAACCAATGTGCGCAGCATCACGATGTTTGGGCTGTCTGTCATCAAAATCATCTTCGACGACGATGTGGAGGATTTTTTTGCCCGGCAGCAGGTGAATAATCAGTTGAGAAACGTCCAGCTTCCCGAAGGCGTGGATCCCGATGTGCAGCCGCCCTACGGGCCAACCGGGGAGGTGTTCAGGTATGTGCTGGAAAGCCCGCAACGCGACACCCGCGATTTGCTCACGATTCAAAACTGGGTCATTGACCGGCATCTGCGCTCGGTGCCCGGCGTGGCGGATGTGGTGGCCTTTGGCGGCAGGGAAAAAACCTATGAAATCGCCGCCGACCCCATCAAGCTCCGGCAATACAACATCACCCCCCTGGAACTGTATGAAGCGGTGGCCAAATCCAACCTGAACGTGGGCGGCGATGTGATCGAGAAAAATGGCCAGGCTTATGTGGTGCGCGGCATCGGGTTGATTGACTCCAAAGAAGACATTGAGAATACCATTGTGGACATCTTCAATGGCAACCCCCTGCTCATCAAAAATGTGGCGGAGGTGAGGGAAAGTGACTACCCCAGGGTGGGCCAGGTGGGCCTGAACGAGCGCGACGACGTGGTGGAAGGAATTGTGGTGATGCGAAAAGGCGAAAACCCAAGCGAAGTGCTGGCACGGGTAAAGGCTAAAATCGCCGAACTGCATGAACAGGTCCTGCCAGCAGACGTGCGCATGACAACTTTCTATGACCGGGATGTGCTCATGGATTATACCACCTCCACTGTGCTCAAAAATCTCGTGGAAGGAATCGTCTTCGTCACGGTCATTGTCTTTCTCTTCATGGCCGACTGGCGCACCACCCTCATTGTGGCAGTGGTCATTCCCCTTTCGCTGCTGTTTGCCTTCCTGATGCTGGAACTCCAGGGCATGAGCGCCAATCTGTTGTCGTTGGGTGCCATTGACTTTGGCATCATCATCGACGGGGCAGTGGTGATGGTGGAAGGAATTTTTGTGGCGCTGGATCACGAAGCCCACCGGCGGGGCATGGACAAATTCAACCGCCTTGCCAAGCTGGGCCTGATCCGAAATACTGCCACCCACATGGGAAAGGCCATTTTCTTCTCAAAGCTCATCATCATTTCTGCCCTGCTGCCCATTTTCTCCTTTGAAAAAGTAGAGGGCAAAATGTTCTCGCCCCTGGCATTTACCCTCGGGTTTGCGCTGCTGGGAGCTCTGATTTTTACCCTCACCCTCGTTCCTGTGCTAAGCGCCCTGCTGCTGAAAAAAAACGTGAAAGAAAAGGACAACTTCTTCACCCGGGGCATTAACTACCTTGTGCAGCGTGGCTTCCTCTGGGCTTTTGGCAAAAAACGAATCACCCTCCTGATTGCCTTTTTCTCCCTCGGTTTGTCTCTCTTCTCCACCCAATGGCTGGGAACTGAGTTTTTGCCACAGCTCAACGAAGGCGCTTTGTGGGTGGAAGCCAAAATGCCCATGAGTTTTTCGCTGAACAACACAGTTGACATGGTTCACAGGCTCAGGGCAGAGATTAACACTTTCCCCGAGGTGAACGGAGTCCTGTCCCAAACTGGCCGCAGCAACGACGGTACGGATCCGAGCGGCTTTTACTACGTCCAGATGCAGGTGAATCTCAAGCCGAAGAAGGAATGGGAAAGGAAATTAACAATGGATGAACTGATCGAGGAGATGGACGCCCGGCTGAAGCACTATCAGGGGATCAACTACAACTACTCGCAGCCTATCATCGACAACGTGGCCGAGGCTGTGGCAGGCATGAATGCCTCCAACGCTGTCAAAATCTATGGCGACGACCTCGCGCAGTTGGATGAATTGGCCAATCAGGTGATCGCGCAGATCGAAAATGTGCCAGGGATCAAAGACGTTGGTATTCTGCGCAACCTTGGCCAGCCGGAAATCAGCGTCCTGCTGGATGAACATCGCATGGCCGCCATGGGCGTTACCAAAGCCGAAGCCCAGGCTGTGATTGAAATGGCCATCGGAGGAAAAACGGCCTCCGTGAAATATGAGGGAGACCGAAAATTCGATATCAGGATCCGCTACCAGCAGGACTACCGCAAAAATGAAGACGACATCCTCATGCTCATGGTTCCGACCATTCATGGCGGCACCATTCCGCTGAAGGAGGTTGCCACCATTCAGCAAATCACCGGGCCGGCCTTCATTTATCGCAACAACACCAAGCGGTTTATCGGCGTCAAGTTTTCTGTCAGGGAACGCGACCTCGGCAGCACCATCGCAGAAGCGCAGCAGCGGGTGGCCTCCTCACTCCAATTACCCGAAGGATACACCGTGGAATGGACAGGTGAATTTGAAAACCAGGTAAGGGCCACCAAAAGGCTGATTCAAGTGGTCCCACTGAGTCTGGTGCTCATCTTTTTGCTGCTATTTATCATGTTTGGCAATATCCGGGATGCAGCCTATGTGCTTGTCAACGTGCCCTTTGCCCTCATCGGCGGCATCGCCGCGCTACACCTCACCGGCATCAACTTCGGCATTTCCGCCGGGGTGGGCTTCATCGCGTTGTTTGGCATTTGCGTCCAGAACGGCGTGATTCTCATTTCAGAATTCCACAAACAAATGCGCCACCTGAGCGACCTCAATCAGGCCATCATCAATGCAGTGAAAGTAAGAACCCGGCCCGTTGTGATGACCGCCATGATGGCTGCCATCGGCCTTCTTCCCGCAGCATTGAGCACGGGAATCGGCTCCGAAAGCCAGAAGCCCCTGGCCATCGTGATCATCGGGGGGTTGGTGAGCGCCACCTTGTTTACCCTGCTCGTTTTTCCCATCATTTACCACCACGCACTGCACATCAGAGAGCAAAAGGCAAAAACCAGGTCTGCCTGATTTGCCTGGCAGGCTTGGTTCTCCGCTCACCCTCTCCCGCTGGCGGCCACCATGCCGCTCAGGCTGCGGTTGAAGTCTTTGGCGGCCAGCAGCTCTTCCATGCTGAGGTGGAGCCGGTAGCGCCAGTAGTGGGTTGGGTTGGCAGGAACGTTGATCTGCTCGTCCAGTGGATTTTCCCGCCGAAGCTCATTGTCCATGGCCAGCAGGTCCTGAATCGGCAGAATGGCCCACATCGCCGGTGAATACAAGTGCTGCACCACAATCTCGCGGGCCACCCATGGCTCACAGAAGTAGGGAGCGCCCTCGTGACGACCAAGCACCTGGCTGAAGAAGCGCTGGGTAGCAGCAGGATCTTCCTCCCACCAGCCCCGGATCGTGGCCATGTCATGCGTGGAGGTGGACACCACCGAGAGGTAGGGCGCACTGCCGGGATGGAAAAATTCGGTCGAAGAGTCTTTGGGCATCCGCTGGATCTCCAGGCTCAGAATGCCCAGATCGCGCATCACACCGGGAACTGTTTTGGGCACCATGCCAAGGTCTTCGCCACACACCAGCATGTTGGTGGCCTGCTTGATGGCGGGGAGTTTCACCATGGCCTGGTCGCGCCAGAACTGCTCATGGCGGTGGTAGAAATACTCCACATACAACCTGTCGAGCAGGGCCTGGGTGCCGTGGTCGAGTTCCTGGAAGGATTTGGTGAAATGCATCGCAATCCTCGGCGAGAAGGCCTCGGTGGGCCGGTTTGGATCGGGCAGGAACACCACCTGCGAAACCAGGGCAAGAAGACCTTCCTTCACCCCCTCATAAAAATCGCGGCTTTCGGGCCACTGCGCGATTTGCCGGGCGATATAATCCACAATCTGGCGCTGGGTGGCAAACTCCGGCTTGAGGTCGTAGCGCCCCGGCTGGCCCTCCCGTTCATTCAGAAACTCCCGGACAACAGGCTCCGTCATTTCGCCAAAAAACTCCGGCAGGAAATGTGCCCTGATATAGGGTTTGGTAAAGCGGTCGTCGTCCATCCAGAAGCCGCGTGCCGCAAGTTCGTCGCGGTAGAAGGGCAGAGCCGGGTTGAATTGCCCCATCAAACCGTGGACCTGCTCGTAGGGAATTTGCCAGATGCGGAAAAAGCCGAGGATGTGGTCGATGCGGAAAGCGTCAAAATAACGCGACAGCTGCACGAGGCGGTTCCTCCACCAGGCGAAGCCATCCTGCGCCATGACTTCCCAGTTGTAGGTCGGGAAGCCCCAGTTTTGCCCGGCCACGGCAAATGCATCGGGAGGTGCCCCTGCCTGGCCGTTCATGTTGTAGAGATGCGGCGACACCCAGGCATCCACGCTGTGGCGGTAGATCCCGATGGGGATGTCTCCTTTGAGGCCTACGCCTTGTTTGGCTGCATAATCTTTCACCTCCCGCATTTGCTTGTCGAGGTGAAATTGAATGAAATAGTGAATGGCAACATCGGCGTGATGCGGCTGCGCAGGATCAGCAAAGTCAGCTATCTCGGCGGCATCATAGGTGGAATATGCAGGCCATTCCGTGAATTTCACGGTGCCGAATTTGTCGCGCAGGGCAGAAAAAGCGGCATAAGGAACCAGCCACGACTCATTTTCCTGAAAAAATGCTTTAAACGCTTTGCTTCGGGAGAGCGCATACCAATCCTGGTCAAACAGCAGCTTGAAGTACCGGGATTTGACCTGCATCACCTCCTCGTAGTCGATCTCTGCGAGGGCGTTGAGCGAGTCGCGCTTGTCTTCCCACCACGAAACGGCCTCGGCATTCTGGAGGCGGCCCATGCCTTCGAGGCTGGCATAGAGGGGGTGGAGGGCAAACACTGAAATGGCGGCGTAGGGGTAGGAATCAGTCCAGGTATGGGTGGCAATCGTGTCGTTGATCGGAAGAATCTGGATCATGGACAGGCCCGTTTCCCTTGCCCAATCGATGAGGAGGCGAAGATCTGAGAACTCTCCCACGCCTGTTCCCTGTTTGGACCGGAGCGAAAATACCGGAATAGCGACCCCGGCACCGCGCCACTGGCCATGTGGGTGCCGGAAAGCATCAGCAGTTGCAACCACAAAGCGGCTTCGGCTATGGCTGTATTCGGGTGCAAGGAAACGGTTGGGGCCAGCTTCCCAGGTAGTGATTTTTTTCGATTTTTTGTCCAGCAAAACAAACTTGTACTCCAGCGGAGCATCAGGATCCTGGAGCTGAACGGTTTCCTCCCAGAGCGGAAATTGGCCGTCGGACAGGGTGAGCAGTTTAGCTGTGTTCCAGCTTCCCAGCGCGGGGTCAGAGCCGACAACTCCTACTACCTGGCCAGGCAAAACGCGGGGGGCATAGACCCTGAAACAGTGGAGGAAATCGCCCTGCGGATCTGGTTTGTCTTTGCCGGGTTTGCCCCGGTGAAAGAGAGTTTTTGTAAACAGAGAAGTAAACAGGGCATTTTCCTCCTCGTGGTCGGAGCGCCAGGTATCCTGAAGGACAATTTCTTCGAAAGACACTTGCTGAAGCGAAAGCAGGCGGTTGTCGCCGAACTCCCATTCGACGCTGCTGCCAAACTCGTGGCGCACGAAATATTTGTAGGAGAGCGAGCCTCCGGAGTCGGCGAGGTCGAGGTTGGCCTCCCAGAAGCCATCGGCGAGGTACTGCAAGGGGAGTGCTCCGGCTGGGTTCCATTCGCCCAGCTCCGCAGGGGAGCCACAAACAAAGAGGCTTTGGCCCCAGGCAGTGTGATGTTGTATCCGAAAGCGGAGCTTCATGTAGGCGGGTAGGTGATCGGTGAAAAACGAAGAAAAATGCGATTGAAATCGTTCGAAAAGTAACAAAAGATGCAGCGACTAGCCACAACAACGACCATCCAGAGAAAATTCCCCTCATTCCCCATCATTCTTGACTTCTCAGTCCTCCCTTTCCCACTGCCACAACTGTCATCGATGCCACAACTGTCAACTTTTTCATCACTCACAAAGCTAGCCAACGGGCTTCAAAGCAGAAAGGTCCTTTTGGCAAAGTTTGGTGAGCGGAAGGAAAATGCGCCTGAGCGGAGAGGAGGAAGGGAGTGAAGAGATCTAATTTTGGATTATTCAGAGAAACTAAGGGCGGAAAGTTGAGAAATTGAAATCGCTGGCTTAATTTTTACCCGGGCCCTGTGATTCTACTTTTCTACCTCGTATGCCAACTCCTACTACTCCACTCATTCCATTTGACGTTCAGCAAAATGGTTCAACCGGCCACCCCAGCAAAAAGAGTTCCTTGTTGGTGGAAGTTGCCTGGGAAGTTGCGAACCAACTGGGCGGGATTTACACCGTGATCCGCTCCAAAGTGCCTTCTATGCAGGCGAATTGGGGCAATCGCTATTTGTTGGTTGGCCCCTCAGTGGCCCCCAACCTCAACACCATGTTTGAGGACATTGACCCTGGCGACGACGCTTTCGGCCGCGCAGTGAAAAAAATGCGGGAAGAAGGCTTTGAGGTTAAATATGGCATATGGCTTACTGCCGGCAGGCCCAGGGTGGTGCTGTTTAATCCCGGCTCGGTGTGGGGCCGTTTGGGGGAAATCAAATACCTGTTGTGGGAACATCATCATATCGGCACGCCAAACGAAGATGATCTCACCAACCAGGTGGTGGCCTTTGGCTGGCTGGTAAAGGTGTTTTTGTCACGGCTCGTGGATCCTGAGGTAAATACAATGCCAGTGGTGGCCCACATCCACGAGTGGATGGCTGCTACTGCCATTCCGGAAATTCGCCGCGACATGCTGCCCATTCACACTGTCTTTACCACCCACGCCACCATGCTGGGTCGGTATCTCGCTCAGAACGACCCCAATTTCAACGACCATTTACCCTACTACAACTGGGAAGACGAAGCCAGAAAATTCAACATCGAAACCCGGGTCCGAATTGAACGGGCCGCTGCCCACGGTGCCCATATTTTTACCACCGTTTCCAATGTAACGGCTTATGAGTGCGAATGCCTCATTGGCCGAAAACCCGAGGTGATTTTGCCCAATGGCCTCAACGTGGACCGCTTTCATGTGGACCACGAAATCCAGAACCAGCACCAAAAAAATAAAGACCTCATCCACCAGTTTGTGATGGGGCACTTTTTCCAGAGCTATTTTTTCGACCTCGATAAAACCCTGTACTTTTTCACCTCTGGCCGCTACGAATACCGCAACAAAGGCTATGACCTCACCCTCGAAGCCCTGGCAAGGCTCAACTGGCGGCTCAAGCAACACAACATGGACATCACGGTGGTGATGTTTATCGTGACCAAAAAGCCCTTTCACAGCATCAATGCACAGGTCATGGAAGCCCGGGCCTCACTCAATACCGTTCGGCAGAACATCGAAGTGGTGCAGAAACAATTCGGTGACCGCCTCTTCTACCACCTGATTTCCGCTGAAAACGCAAAATTCCCCGAAACCATCAGCGGATTTGTGGACGACAATCTTAGAATTAAGCTGCGGCGAAACGTCCAGACCTGGCGCTCCCAACAGCTTCCCTACGTTGTCACCCACAACCTTTACGACGACGCCACCGACGAGGTGCTGGGCTTTATCCGTGCAGCTAATTTGCTGAATCACAAAAGCGACCGCGTCAAAATCGTTTATCACCCCGATTTTATTTCCTCTACCTCGCCGCTGTTCCGGATGGATTACGACGACTTCGTGCGGGGTTGCCACCTCGGGGTGTTCCCCAGCTACTACGAGCCCTGGGGCTATACCCCGCTGGAGTGCATGGTTTCTGGCGTGCCTGCCATTACCAGCGACCTGGCAGGCTTCGGCGACTACATGAGAGAAGTCCTCCCCGACCACGAAGACATCAGCCTCTACCTGGTGAACCGCCGCTACAAAAGCTTTGATGAGGCAGCCAATCAACTGGCCGACCAACTCTTCGCCTTTGTGAAAAAGACCCGTACCGATCGCATTGCCCAGCGCTACCGCCTGGCGGATGCTTCCGAAAACTTTGACTGGAAAGTCCTCACCAAACACTACGAAACAGCCTACGACCAAGCCCTGGCTGCCACCATCTAAGCCATGAACAACTCCCTCGACTCCCTTCGTGTGCTTATGCTGGGCTGGGAAGATCCGGCCCATATCCACGGAGGTTTGGGTGTGGCCAGCGCCGGCTTGGCCCGTTCGCTTGGTGCCCACCTCGACGTTTCCTTTGGCTTTCCCTCCAACTACCCGGAAAGCGGCCTGCCCCTGCCCTACCGGGAACTGAGAGTGCCGGTAACACTGCCTGCCTATGCAACTGGCACAACCCTCTATGGCCCCGCTTTCGAGCAGGCATGGAGGCGCTATGCCACCACTGTCATGGCCCAAGGAATCCGGCAGCAGCCCGATCTTATCCACGCCCACGACTGGATGACCTTTCCTGCTGCAGGCAACCTCGCCATGGCCCTTGATGTGCCCCTTGTGTACCACGTCCACTCCACAGCCCTCGACCGCGAAGAATCACCCGGCGGCCTCGCATGGGAAACCGAGCAACACTGGTTGCCCAAAGCCGATCTTATCCTCACCGTTAGCGATCGCAGCGCCCGCGAACTGGTCGATCATTTTCAGCTGGATCCCGAGCGTGTTCATGTGCTTCGACATGGACGGCCCGAACTGGCCCCCTATCGCAACCAGAAGCCTTTCCGGTCTCCTTTGGTCCTGTTTTTGGGGCGAATGACCTGGCAAAAAGGTCCGTTTCACTTCCTGAACATGGCCTTTCAGTTGCTGGAGGAAGGTAAAGACCTGCGTTTTGTAATGGCCGGGGAAGGCGATCTATGGCCGGAAGTATTGCAGCAAATCGCCAGGAGAGGCCTGGGCACCAGGATCCTTGCTCCGGGTACCTTGCCACAAGAAGAAGTTTTCGATTTGCTGAGCATGGCAGACCTGCTGGTGATGACCTCCGAAGCAGAACCGATGGGGCTCGTGGCCCTGGAGGCCGCACATTTTGGCGTGCCGATGGTCCTGCCGCCCAATTGCGGGGCCGCAGAATTGCTCACAGAATCGATCGTGATCCCTCCTTCCGATACAGAAAGTCTTTGCCAAGCAGTGAACGGCTTACTCGAAAACCCGAAGCAGTGCCTGGAAATGGTAACACGCAACCACCTTTCCCTCGAAGGACTGAGCTGGGAAGCTGCTTCGCAACACCTGCTTGATCACTACTCCCGCCTGATGATGAATGGGTAATCACGACAACTTTTGCCTGGTGCCCCGCTCCTTTTTCCACGTAGAATTCAGCACTTATGCCACAGGTTTGCCTCGTTTTTCACCTCCACCATCCTATGTACCCGGCTCCGTTCGACTTATTGAGCTGGGGCAAAAAAACCGACCGGTTTGACCTGGAGGCAACCCAACAGGCGCTGGTCGAATTGAATGAGCGCTGGCTGGATCCTCTAGCAAGTTTGCTGGGATCCTGGCTCGGCCAGCAGGAGGATGTTGGTATTGGCCTTACTGTATCTGGCAGCCTGGTCCATCAATGGGAACACTGGGCTTATGACAGCCTCGACGCCTGGCAGCAAGTGTGGAAGAATCACAAAGTGGAAATCTTGCCGCAGCCATGGCAGTCAGGCCCGGTGTTGTTGTGGGATCGGGAGGCCTGGATTCAGGGTCTGAAAACATATGCCGAGCGCCTGTCTCTGCTGGGTGCAACCCTCAGTCCGGTGGGCTGGCACCCGGGATATTTGTTTCTTCACTACCTCGCCTGGCCCATGCAGCAGGAAGGAATCCAGGCCGCGCTGGTAGATGGAGACAGTTTCGGCTGGCATGGTGGCGGCGCAAACCAGGTGGCAAAACTGCCATTTCAACAAGATTTTCGGCTGTTGATCCGCAACAGCGGTTGGAGCCGCTCTATGACGAGCCTCGACGGCTTGCTGAGCGCTTTTAGCCCTGCCGACCTTGCCCGCCGATGGGTAGCCGACCTGGTACAAGCCAGGGAAGCGCCTGTGGTGATTGGCATCGACCTGGGAGAATGGGCAAGACACCCCGGCAAAGCCACCGCAATCCTGGCCTTTCTGCAGCAATTGCTGGCCTTGGGAGCCAAGGCTGGCATCCGATGGAAAAGCCCCGGCGATTTGCTGAAATCTCAGGAGGCCTACGCCGACTTTCATGCCACCGACTGGGTGGTTGCCCCTGAAGACCGGGCAATCATAGGCGATGCCGCCACCCACCCAATGGCAGCCGCCCTGATCAGCACATGGCGTGACCTTCCGGCAGCTTCAGAATGGCCGGAATTACTCGACGTTTGCCACCTGCGAGCGGTGGACGATCCTGAGGCCTGGCTCGGCGATCACGTAGGCAAATCCGGGCATTTGTTCGGGCGGCTAATGGCCCAGTTTACCCAAATGGAAACCCGTAGAGAAGCGCCATGAGCCGGATCCTGATTGCAGAAAGTGGCGCCAGCAAAACGGAATGGCGGCTGCTGGATGCCGGTGCTGTGCTGCTGGCTGTACGGTCGGTGGGTTTCAACCCTAACGTGATGACTGCCAGCCATATCTTCACCGAGATGATGGCTGTGGCCCGGGGAGCTTTGAAAGAAGCCCATCCCGATCAGATTTGCTTTTATGGAGCAGGTATCGGAGGTCCTTCGCAGGAGGCCATCATGCGCAAGGTATTGACCGACTGCTGGCCAGGGGCGGCGCTGAGTGTGACCCACGATTTGAACGCTGCGGTTCACAGCACCTTGCGTGAGGAAGGCATTGTGTGCATCATCGGCACAGGCTCCAATTCCTGCCTGCACCGCCACCACGAGGTAGTTGACCGCAAGGGCGGTCATGGGTATTTGTTTGGTGATGAAGGTTCAGGCATGGACCTTGGGCGGCGGCTGGTAATGGGGTTGTTGCAGGGCGAATTCAGTCCGGCTATCCAGACCTTTGTGGAGTCGCAGGAAGGCTTGTCGGTGTATGAGCTAAAACTGTCAATTTTGAAGGATCCCCAGCCAAATGTTCGGCTGGCGCGGCTGGCGAAGCACCTCGATGAATTGATCCAGCACGAAGCCATCCGGCAGATGATTGTGAGCCGCTTCATTGCATTTCTCGACACTACGGTGCGAAAATACCCTGACGGTGAGCGCCTGCCAGTGGATGTTTTCGGGTCAATTGGCTGGCATTTTCAGGCCCTTTTTCGCGAAGCGATGTCCCGGCGCGACCTGAACTTGGGCAATTTTGTTCAGGACCCGATTGAGGGGTTGGTGAAATACTACATAGAGCGGGATGCGGGGAGTTGAGACCACAGGGCTGTGAGAAACGAGACCGGAGTGGAAGGTCCTTTCTTCCGACCTCCGACTTCTCTCCTCACACCAGCATCAACACCGTGAGCAAGGTGAGGCTAAGCCAGGTCCAGACTCCGGCGGTGAGCTGAATCCGCTGCATGGGCAGGCTGATCCATCGGGTGAGCAAGGCCCCCAGGCTAAAAATCGTTAGCAACATGGGGAAGAAAAAGAAGGTTCTGTAGAGATTGGGGGGCGTAGATAAAAAGCGATGCGCTGGCTGCGGATCAGGGTAAGGAGGCGAAACACGAAGTTTGAGCAAAAAATCAAAAAAAAAGCTGCGCCGGGCCTGCAACTGCCAGCCCACGTTCAGGCCCCGCCCTTCAAACTGCTCGATGAGATACTGGTGGCTAACAGTAACAAGCAGGTAGTGGGTGCCGCCATTCACTCTTCGCTTTTGCTGAATCGGCTCCGGGGATGTCCAGCTTGCGCCAAGGTAATCTGTCAAAAAAAACAGACAAAACATCAATCCAATCAAGCCGCTTAATCCGGCAAATCGCCCCCAACGGGCTTCCTCTTTCTGCTTGGTTTCGAGCTCAGCCTGGCGCTGGCGATACAAGGCCTCGGCCCGCTGCCGCGACAGCTCCTGGGCCCGGGCAAAGGTCTCCGCCATTCGCTGCAGAGCCTCCTGGTTATTATTTCTTCGCTGGTCGTCGTAAACGCGTTTCCGGACAGGGTCGCTCAGAACGGCGTAAGCCTCCGCAATCGCAACAAAACGATCGTGAGCTTCGGGCTGCTGGTTGCGGTCGGGATGAACCTTCTTGGCCAGGTTCCGGTACGCTTTTTTGATGGCCTCCAGATCAGCATCAGAGGTCAATCCCAGTTCGTGATAATAATCTTTGTTGTGGAAGGCCATGAACCGATACAATGAACTTAACGGGTAGAAATTGAAGGATCAGGAGCTGAACAGCAGGCTTAGGAGAGACAGGGCCAGTAACACATTCACCGTGCCGATGTAAGCGCTACCCTTTGGCGACCTGCGAATGAGCAGGGTAATCAAAGAAACGACCCCGACGAGGTAAATGGTCCAGAAATACGAGCCATATGGGCCGTTCAGAACGCGGAACTTCCAGAGAAACCCCGATTCCAGCACCTCCACATGGGTGAGAAACCCCCCAACGGGACTTTTGTGTAAAGTAACAGTGCGGCCTACAGGCATTTTTTTCGCGTCTTCGCCATGTACAAAAAAATGGTGACGGGTGGTGCGAATGGTCATGCCATTGGCGGAGACGAAGACTTTGGGCGTTTTCTTCCTGGTGGCGACCTTTTCGCTGAGCAGCGCCTGGCTGTTGGCGAAATCGAGGCCCATACCAATGCAAAACAGTAACAAGGCGAGGGCCGCCCACTTCATGAAACCTCCAAAAATGCGGTAGCCGATCATGCTGTCATCGGGGAAAGAAGCAGCAGCTCGGTGAGGCTGCTCGGAAGAGGTGGTGGTACCGGGGCCCGACTGCCGGAAGCCGCTGGTAGTGGAAATGGGCTGGGTGGCACCGCGGTACTTCACCCGCTGGGTGTATCGGCTGCCCCGGTATCGTTCGGCCCGCTTCATCCGGGTAAGCTCCTGGCGCTGGGCAATCGCCTGCTTCATGCGCGCCAGGTCATCGGGGGGCTGCATCATGTGCCAGTACCGCTGAAGATAGCGATGCCGCTGCTCCGGATTGCTGAGTACATGGTAGGCCTCGCCGAGGGCAAGAAATTCTTCATGCGCACGCGGATCCTGGTTGCGGTCGGGGTGAAGCAAAAATGCCTTTTCCCGATACGCAGCCCGTATCACATCCTCACCATCCTCCGGCTGAATGCCCAGAATGGCGAAGTAATCTTTAAATGGCTGATGGCGAGGCGAAGACATACGCGCAGATATCTCGTGCGGAGGTTGCTTGCAAAAGGTACAGAAAGTTCCGGAAGAGAAGTCCCTGCAGCAAATTTTTCTCTTTCCGTATTTAGTAAAATCTTCTCACTCTCTTGTTGTTATGTGCCAGATGAAATAAATGTCCGAATCCCTATTTGTCGTTTCAAAATCAGCGATCCTGTCGGGCAGCAAATAGTTGCCAGCACCCCTCAAATCCGCCTCCATCCCGACCTCCTGCTTCGATCTGCAAAAAATCTCTAAACTTCCCGTTATCTTGCAAGTGATTAATTATTCACCGACCACGAACAAACAGGCATCATGAGCCAAGGTCCGCAGGATTTCGATCGTTTCGCCGAAGAAGCCATTCTCGGGAGCAGCAAGCCTGATCCAACCCCCAGCCAACCTCCGGCTACGCCACCACCGCCCGCTGGCAAAAATTCTTTTGCCATGGCAAGGAAGGTGTTTTTCTGGCTGACAGGAGCCGGGATAGGAGCTTTTTTCATCCTGATGGTTGTCCTGTCCTTCGACCTGCCACCCATGGCGCTGATCGAAAACCCCAACTCCGACCTCTCCACCCAGCTCATCTCCGCCGATGGGGTTGTGCTGCAAAAGTTCTACACCCAGGAGAATCGGGTGAATCTCCGCCTCAACGAGATTTCCCCTCACATCATCAATGCCCTTATCGCCGCTGAGGACGCCCGCTTTTACAGCCATGCCGGCATAGACCCCAAATCATTTTTTTCTATCGCCTTCGACATTGTCTCTGGAAACGAGATCCGGGGAGGGTCCACGATCACGATGCAGCTTGTGCGGAACCTCTACCAGGACGTTACCAAGGATGGAACCATCATCCGAAAGCTAAAAGAATACCTCGTTTCCGCCATTTTGGAGCGCCGGTTCACCAAAGATGAGATCATGGAGGCCTACCTCAACACGGTCAATATCTATGGGGATGCTTATGGCGTCGAAACGGCTGCCAACCGGCTGTTCGATAAATCTGCCCGCGACCTCAACATTGAAGAGTCGGCTATGATCGTGGGGATGCTCAAAGGCCAGGGGGTTTACAACCCGTTCCGCCGCCCGGAGAACACCATCACCCGGCGAAATGTGGTGATTGGCCAAATGGTCAAATATGGATTTGTAGACAGCACCCATATAAACGTCGATTCCATTAAGGCCATCCCATTGGGCATAGGCCTGGCTCAGCAGGAGCAGGAGCACGTCAAAGGCCTGGCCCCCTATTTTCGGGAGGAAGTGAGAAAATGGCTGGCAGATTGGTGCTCGCAAAACGGATATAATCTCTATGCCGACGGCCTGCGGGTGTTTACCACCATCGACTCCCGGATGCAGGCCCATGCCGAAGCGGCCGTTCGCGACCACATGAAGCAGCTACAAACAGACTTTGACCGGGTAGAAAACCGGGGCGAAAAAGCCATGCGGCGCGACCCCGAAATGCTCATCGACCTCAAAAAGCAGTCTGCCCGCTGGGTAACAGGCAAAAAAGCCGGAAAAAGTGACTCAGAGCTTGAAGCTGAGTTTATCCAGCCTCAACCCATGAACATTTTCGCCTGGGATGGCCCCCGCGACACGACGATGACTCCGCTCGACTCCCTGAGATACTACGCCCGCTTCCTCGAAACAGGGATGGTGTCCATTGACCCAAACAACGGCCATGTCAAAGCCTGGGTAGGTGGCATCGATTTTCGCTTTTTCAAGTACGACCACGTGCAGCAGGGAGCCCGCCAGGTTGGCTCTACTTTCAAACCATTTGTGTATGGAGCTGCTATGGAAGTGCCGGGCTTTGGGCCGTGCAAGTTGTATCAAAATCAGCCCGTTACCATTAAACTACCCACCGGCCAGTACTGGAGTCCGAAAAACTCCGGGGGCGAAGTGGGAGGCATGGTATCGCTGCGCTATGGCCTGGCGCAGTCGCTCAACGTGGTAACTGCCCGCCTGATCAACGACATTTCGCCTGAGGCTGTCGCCAACTTTGCCCACAGGGTGGGCATCACCTCCCCCCTCGACAAAGTGCACTCCCTCGCCCTCGGCACCACCGACCTCACCGTGATGGAAATGACAAGGGCATATAGCACCTTCGCCAACCTTGGTAACCTCATCACCCCCATTTTTGTGACGAGGATCGAGGACCGCAACGGCAAAATTCTGTATGAAAACCAGCAGGCTCCGCAGCGGGTGCTGGACGAAAAAACCGCCTACACCATTGTCAAGCTTCTGCAAGGGGTGGTGGACATGGGCACGGGTCTTCGCCTTCGGTACCGGTATAAGTTCACCCAGGAAATCGGCGGCAAAACTGGCACCACCCAAAATCAGTCTGATGGCTGGTTCATGGGCATTACCCCCAACCTTGTTACCGGGGTATGGGTAGGGGCCCAGGATCGGCGGATGCGGTTTACCTCGATCGCCTACGGCCAGGGTGCCAACATGGCCCTTCCGATCTGGGCTTTGTACATGAAGGGCGTGTATGGCGACTCCCGCATTTCCCTGCCCGAAGATCCCTTCCGCCGTCCCGGCGGCTACGATGTGAACCTTTCCTGCGAAGACCGCCGCCGTGAAGACGCAAAAGATGGCTCCTATCAGCCCAGCTCGGATGATTTCGATGGGTTTGAGTGAGAGGTGAGATGTTGAGAGACGGGAAGCGAGAGCCAAGAGCCGAGAACCGAGACAAGAAAACTCAAAACCCCAAACACCCAACTCTACCCACCTTATGGCAAGCAGATCCGGCTTTTCAAACAGATTTGGCTTCATCGCCGCTGCGGCTGGCAGCGCGGTTGGCCTGGGAAATATCTGGCGGTTCCCCGCTGAAACAGGGGCAAATGGCGGCGCAGCCTTCCTGCTGGTGTACCTGCTTTGCACCGTGCTGATCGGATACCCCATCATGGTAGGGGAAATCAGCCTGGGGCGGCGCACCCACTCCAACCCCTTCGGTGCTTACAAAACCCTTGGCGGCAAAGCGTGGTCGTGGGTTGGCCTCTTCGGGATTCTGTGCGGGATCATGATCCTGTCCTTTTACAACGTGGTGGCAGGCTGGGCATTTGGCTATTTCATCGAAATCAGCTTTAGTGACCTGCTGCAGCAGCAAAATTTCGGGGAGTTCTTCGGCGCTTATGTGGCCGACATCTCCGATAATTTCATTTTTTCCTTCTTTTTCATGGTCCTCACGGTGCTCATCGTGATGCGGGGCGTTCAGGATGGTATCGAAACAGCCTCCAAAATTCTCATGCCCTTCCTGTTCATCATCCTGATTGGCCTCATTTTTTATGCCTTTACCCTCGACGGGGCCATGGAAGGGGTGGCATTTTACCTCGTTCCCGATTTTTCAAAAATCACCATCGAAACCATCTATTCGGCCATGGGCCAGGCCTTTTTCTCCCTTTCCCTCGGCATGGGCGCGCTCATTACCTACGGCTCCTACATCAGCAAAAAAGAAAATATTTTGTCTTCGGCTGCCATTGTCACTGCCGCCGACTTCTCTGTGGCTTTCTTAGCCGGCCTTCTGATTTTTCCGCTCGTTTTTTCTCAGGGGCAAACGCCGGGGGCTGGTCCCGGACTGGTGTTTGTAGCCCTGCCGGGCATTTTTCAAGCCATGGGCCCAATTGCCGGGAAACTCATCGGCGGCAGTTTCTTCCTTCTGCTGTGCGTGGCTGCGCTCACCTCCACCATTTCCCTGCTGGAAGTGCCGGTTTCCTATTTTGTAGATCAGAAAAAATGGCCCAGAAAATGGGTCGTGCCTGTCCTGGCTGCTGTGGTCTTCCTCATCGGGATCCCCAGCATGTTGTCGCAGGGCGCTGTTTCTGCCCTGTCTGCGGGTGGGTTTGTCGAATACAACGGTGCCGGGCAATCCTTCCTCGACCTCATCAACGACTTGTTCAGTGAAGTGGGCCTGCCGCTTGGTGGCTTCCTGATGAGCTTGTTCATTGCAACTAAATGGAAAACCCACTCGATGACGGCAGAAATCAGCTCGGGAGCGCCGGGCTATCCCGGAAGCCGGCTGGAAGTTGTACTCAACTTCACGATTCGGTTCATTAGCCCCATTCTGCTAGGGATCATTGTGCTGCTCACCATCGGGCAAAAATTTCTGGGTATCAGCTTTTTTTGATCATCCGGCCCGCACATTATTCTGGTCCTTCCCAGGAAACAAACTCAAAAGAATCTGCCTTTACCTCCCACCAGTCCACCCGGTCTGTGGCCATGTCGATGGTGCAGCAACTGTGTGGAGCAGGTTCCGGCTTTCCGGCTGCCAGGGTCATGCCCATGATGGAGCCAGGATTGAGCAGGCGGGTTTCGCCATGCGAGCCCTGAGCGGTATCGTCACAGGCTTTATGGTTGTGGCCAAAAAACACATACCGGTGCTTGCCTGAAGCTGCCAGATCGGCAGCGATGCCGTCGTAGTGGTTCATGGCCAGGGTCATCTCATTCCATGACCGGACATAATATTCCCCGTGGACCTGTACCCGACCGGCAAATCCAGGCCGCTGGGCAACAAGGGCCATCATCCGAAAGGTGTCGGCGTCGTTGTTTCCCAGCACCACATGAATGGGTTTATCAAACAAATCTCCCATCATGGCCAGCGCGAAGGGGGAGCAAAGGTCGCCGCAGCACCACAGCTCGTCGCAGGCCTGGACCTGGGGAGCAGACAAGGCGGCGCGAAGGTGCCAGACGTGGTCGTGGACGTCGGAAATCAGGGCCAGTTTCATGAGTTGGAAGATGCGAAAAGGGGACGTCAATGACAACCATTTCCCTGACGGCTCTCCCTTCTGCCCCCGATTTTTTTAAAATGGAAACACCTGAGGCAGTAACCAGATCACCACGATGCTGTAAAGAATGCTAACGCCCAGTCCGATTTTGATAAAATCGGTGAAACGGTATTTGCCCAAAGTAAAAACCATCATGTTGGTTTGGTAGCCAACGGGCGTCAGGAAAGAGGCACTGGCACCATACGCCACGGCCATTACGAAGGGCAGATAACTAAGCCCCATAGCCTGAGAGGTAGCCAGCGCAATGGGAAACATCAGGGCGGCAGCGGCATTGTTGGTAATGAGTTCTGTCACAAACAGCGTAGCCAAAAACACCCCGGCCAGCGCCCATTGCGGAGAATCGCTACCAGTGATTGCCAAAATTGCATCGCTGATCACCTTGTCGGCTCCATAATTGGTCATCACTTCTGCGAGACCGAGCGAACTGCCAATCATGAGCAGCAGTCCGAGGTTGAGGGAGTTTTTGAGGTGCTTGATGCGCACAAACCCAAGGCCCAGCATGGCAAACAAGGCCAGGAGCATGGATTGGAACAGAGGAAGCAGGCCAAAGGCGGACACAGCAATGCCCCCCAGGAAAATGGCTACCGCCATCCAGCTTTGGCTGGGGGGCAGGAGGTCTTCGAGCTCCACCTCGGAGAGGAAAACAAAATTTCGCCGGATGTTCTCGTGCTTTTCAAATTCATTTCCCACCGCCAGCACCAGGTTGTCGCCGGGCTGCAGCACTAATTCTCCAATTTTACCGGGCAGTTGATTATCTCCGCGGCGAACCGCCACAATAACTGCATCAAACTTGGTTCTGAACTGCGCCTCCTTCACCTGCTGCCCGATGATGGGGGCATTGTGGCGCACCACGACCTCCTGGAGGTTGGAGCGAAGGATGGCATGGATCCCGCTGTGCAGCTCCAGCCCATCGTATTTGAGCAGCTCCTGTATCTGGCTGATGTCGCCGGTAAACACCAGCGAGTCTCCTTCATAGACGATTTCCTCCGGGGTAACCGGCGAAATAAGGCGGTCGCCCCGCACGATTTCAGCAAGGAAGAGGTAGTCCATCTGGCGCATGCCGTTGGCGGCTACCGATTTGCCTGCCAGGCGGGAGCCTTGCACCACGTCAGCTTCGAGAAAGAAATCGCCTTGCTGGTTGGCTTCTTCCAGCTCCTGTTTAGGCAGAAACCAGCGGCCTGCAACCACAAGATACAAAATGATGAGCGCAGCCAAAGGCAAGCCCACCCATATAAAATCGAACAATCCCAACGAAGGTAGCCCGGCTTCCACCACGAAAGAGTTGACAATCAGGTTGGTGCTTGTTCCAACCAGGGTCATGACTCCGCCCACAATTGCAGCATAGGAAAGCGGGATGAGGAGTTTGGAAGGGGCAAAATGGCGGTTTTGCTTAATGATGCCCATGAAAGCGGCCACAACGGCAGTGTTGTTCAGCATCGACGACAGCAGGGCCGTGATGCTGGTGAGGCGGAACATGGTGGCCGAAAAGGATCCCTTGCGGATGATGGTGCGGGAAAACAGCGGCAGCAAATGCGTTCTTTCCAGCACTGTGGAAACCTGCAGCAGCAAGATCAGGCCCACGAGGGTTTCGTTCGAATATTTGGCCAGAAGCTTCTCGGGCTTGATCCAACCGGCAAAGAGGCAGATGGCAGCGGCCAGCACAAAAAGCAGTTCGGGTCTTACCTTGTTGGTGATAAGCCCGATAAAAAGCAAGGCAAGGAGGCCCAGGATGAGATATGCTTCCATTCGATAGTGAAGGCAAAGCTAACGAAGGAGGGACAAAAACCAGCCCAACCCTGCCGGGCTTTCTGGCAGTTCACGCAAGAATTCGGGCATTTTTATTCAAATCTGGACTAAGTGGGTTTACCAAACCGGGCATGTTCAGGCTGCTTTGCGGGCAATGCCCTTCCACCAGCCCAGCCGCTGGCCTGCGAGATAGACCCAGAAGCCCCACAGGGCGATGAGGGCCGGATAAACGAAAGGACTGCCAAAGTTGAAATAGATCGCGTCAGCAACTTCAGCATGGTGCATGTGCATCACCCCCCGTGTCATCCCGCAGCCAAAGCATTCAATATCGAAAAACAAGCGGGAGGGGCATACGATCACCTCGCTTTCGTCGAAAAACGTGGAGGGAAGCAGCCACAGCACAAACGGGAAGACCAGGAGGGCGATCATCCAGGCGAGCTGCACAGGTTTTTGCAGGTACCACTTCATGTTTGAAAACAAAGTGGTCAGGAAAACGAGCCTGCTGCCAGATCTGCGTTCTCCTGACCAGTTGTGCTAACAGCAGAAAGCCATCAGCGGATAACTCAATAGTAGTTCTTCATTTTCACCAGGGAATATACAACGCCTGGCAGCCAGCAAAGCAGCGACAGCACGAGGGCGATGATCCAGTCGCTACCTTCCCAATCGTCAAGAATACCAATTCCAACGAAGCCGAGACCCAGGATAGCCAGGATGATATACACTGGTTTTTCGATATCCGCATTCGGCTTCTCCATCTGCTTGCGGAGGTGCTTTTGTGCGGCTTTGAGGCGGATGGCATCAGCAATGCCCATTTTCTGGCCAGTCAGCTCTTCGTACTTCTTTGGGGTCAATTCCATGAAGGACTCCAGGGTGAGGCCTGGCATTTCTGCCACGAGGGCCTTAGATTCTGGCTCACCAGCAAAAAGGTCTTTCCAGTTCTGAACCTTGGAGGAAGCGAAGGTGCTCATGCTAAGCACCATCAGCAAAAGGAGGGGTAATGCTCTTTTCATAAAAAGGCAATGATTAAAGTGGTTGGAATGAATTGGTAAGGGAAAGCAGAATCATTGAGCTAAAGCTAATGGATCTCCCGCCATCGGGCAAGAACGAAAGGCTTTCCGCTGCAAATTCTTTTTCTTCCGTGACGGAGTTACAATCCTCCGAGCCGGGTCTCATACAAAGCTTTGCTGTCGGTGATGGTGGTGTTGAGGTCATCCATGATTCCGGCCACGCGACTTTCGATGGACACCAGCCCGGCGGAAATCTCCGACATCTGCCCCAGGGCAATGGCTACTTCCAGGCTTTTGACCGCATCATAGGCCTCGGTGTGCAGGGCGCGGAGGGCTTCAATGGCCTTGGAGGTTTTGGCTAATGTTTTTTCATAATCCCGCCGCGCAGTCTGGATCGCAGCCGTCAGCTCGTTGCGGGTCTTGGCATCGTTCAGGCCGCTGGTTTGGCGCTCCATCGCGGCAAACAGGTTCTCAGCGTCCATTTTCAGGCCTTCGTATTGCCGGTTCAGGTCTTCAACTTCTTTGTTCACCAGCTCCCAGTCGCCATAGACCTTGCGGAACTCTGCATCCACATTTTTGGCATTTTCCAGGGCCTGCTCCAGGCCGGTCAGGGTGGTCACGCCATCGGCCACGCGGTCGTCGGTTTTTTCCTTTTGCGCCTCAAAGCTCGCAATCTGGGTCTGGAATTTCCGCTTGTATTTGGGCAGGTCTTCGGGGCTTTTGGAGCAGGCAGCAAAGGCCATCAGCACAAGCATCGCAGTGAGCAATCGCATATTCTCGCAGGATTGAAGTGAATTCAGGCCTCAAGATAAGGCGACTCGCTTATTTCTCCAGTTTTTTCCTCAAAACTGCGACAATGCCACCTCATCTCAGCGCCAAAGACCCAGGATCCAGGCGCTCATATCTGTTAGCACTTCCGGGGCCACCGTGATTTCAATCTGGCCATACTCATCTGGCATGCCGGTTTCCGCCGGCTGGAACAAATGATTCAACTCCGGGTAGCGCCTGGCTTGGGAGCGCGGTTCTCCCTGTTCGCGAAGCACAGCCTCAATCGGAGCAAGGTTTTCCTCTGGCAGCACCTGCACATCTTTGCCGCCGTTGAGGGCCAAAACGGGGCATTTCACTGCTTTCAGGGTAGGAATGGGGTCGTAAGCCAAAAAATACCGGAACCAGGGCGAAGCAATCGGGCCGAGCGACTTGCCGAGCTGGTCGGCGCGAATGCCCAGGCTCATCCTGTCACTGACGGTGAGTGGTTTCAGAATTTCGGCTGCATGAGCGTCTATCGAATCGGCAAAATCGTCCTCCCCGTGGGTCTTGTCGAGCCAGGCATAGGCCAGCGATTTCGTTTGTTGCCAGCGTTCAATTGTTTTTTGTGAAATGCTCCTTCCCTGAAGCATCTTCACTTCCTGCCCCACAATCACGTCCATGCCCTGCAGACCTGGCCCCGCCATCAGGATGGCAAAAGCAACGTCAGACCGCCGAGCTGCCACCATCGGAGCTACCAGCCCTCCTTCCGAATGGCCCACCAGACCGATTTTATCCGAATCAATGCGGGCATCCTTCAGCAAAAAATCAAAGGCAGCCTCGGCATCGTGAGAAAAATCCAGCGAGGTTGCGCTGGAAAAATCTCCCGACGACTCCCCCACCCCACGCTCGTCGTAGCGAAGCACCGCAATGCCCTGCCGGGTAAAATGGTCGGCGATAACCCAAAAAGGCTGATGGGAAAACAGCAGTTCGTTGCGATCCTGCGGGCCAGAACCGGTGATGAGGATGGCTGCTGGAAATGGACCAGGACCCTCGGGCAGAGTGAGGGTGCCTGCCAGCCGGATGGAATCCGGGCCGGAGAAAAACACCACGCTGTCTTCGAGGTAGGGAAAAGGCGGCTGAGGCGTTTGGGGGCGGGTGGGCCCTGCAATGGCTTCGCGGCCCAGTTCCAGATTAAATCGCATCCCCCGCTGAATAAAAATGCCGCTGATGGTTTCCCCGCCCCTCTTTCCCCGGTATTCGGCCATGATGTCGGTCATCATGACCACCACCGAATCTCTTGCTATGCGCACCGAATCGGCGGCCATGCCATAGGAACCCTGGTCGGGACTGTCGAGGCTGGCCTTCCATTTACCTTCGTTGTCGAGGTCAAGGTGGAGAACCAGGCGAAGTTGCTGGCCGGGAAACTGCAATATGCCGTTCCAGCTCCCTGCAAACCCTGAATCGGGCTGGGCAAATAATGTGCCGATCAAAAAAACAAAGAGAAGTAGAAACCTCATGGCGGTAGTATTTAGACGAATATCTAAATACTTTTTCACAGTTCCAAACTGCACACTGGGAAGAGAGCAGAGAAAAAATGCAATAGGGAAAGGGTGAGATTTGAGCAAAACCCCGCCGGGTCTGGCTGTTTAAGGTTGAATAACCTGTTCAGCAGCATTTTATGGCCTTTCCACCTGAAAGAAGGCAGGAAGCTTTGTTGAGCAAATCCCAAAATCTGTGTTTTTTCTCCTGCGCCCGGGTTGCGAGGTTGGCAGCATGATCAGCCAAGACCTTCTCTGGAAAGGCATCATCGAAGATTTCTTTCCGCAATTCATGGACTTCTTCTACCACGATGTGGTGCACCAGTTCGACCTCGACCGGGCCGATTTCCTTGACCAGGAATTTGACCAGCTCTTTCCCGAGATCGAAGGACATGCCCGCCGCGTGGACAAACTCGTGAAAGTGCCGCTGCACGAGGGCCGCGACAAGTGGATCCTCATTCACATCGAGGTGCAGGGCTACTACGACAAAGATTTTCTGCACAGAATGCTCACCTATGCCTACAGGATCTTCGACCGCTACGGCGTGCTGGTGGAAGCACTCGTCATTTTCACCGACGACCGTCCCGGCTTCAAACCTGATCATCTGGAGCTCAGGGCCCTCACCAGCAGCCTGAGCTATCAGTTTCGCAGCTACAAGCTCATGGAGCAGTCGCGGGAGGAGCTGGAGGCCAGCGAAAATCCGGTGGCCTTTGCCCTGCTGGTAGCGTATGATGAAATCAGGCTGGGCAAAATCCCTGATCCTGAGCAGTTTGAACTGAAAAGCAAATGGCTGCGCCTGCTTTTGGGAAAAAATTACGACCGGGTGGCGATTGAGACCATGTTTGGAACCTAACTGGCTGATTTTTAGACGATTTTAAAAAGTGGGGCCGCTCAGATAATTTGGAGGTACCAATCTTTCAAATTATGCAAACAAAGTTTACCGAGCTGAGCGACTCCCAGTGGCAATTTATTGAAAAATTCTTTGTCCACCACCGCCCCAAGATTCATTCTATGCGCTCGA
>JBGSKC010000037.1:0-26135 GCA_041741415.1 Bacteroidia bacterium
GGAGCGCAAGCGTTTTGCCCGCATCTCCCCTGATTTTGTGATCGAAATCCGCTCCGAAACCGACGACCTCGACCGCCTGCAGGACAAAATGGCGGAGTACCAGGCCAATGGCGTGCGCCTGGGCTGGCTCATCGACCCCCATACACAGCAGGTGTGGATCTACCGCGCCGACGGCAGCACCGCCCACGTCGATAATTTCCAGACGCCGCTCTCCGGTGAAAATGTGCTCGTTGGCTTTGAGCTGCGGCTGTGGGAGTTGTGGGAGGGGTGAAAAAATCCTGCTCATCTGCTCAAAAAGCATCGACTCAGGAAATATCCGGAGGGGCCTGATTCACTATGTCTCACATTGACTCATTTTTCCCATTTTGTGAATTTCGGCGCTAACTGCCTTTTTCAACCCGGTTACCGCTGAAATTCAACTGACGACTATGGCAGATACCCTCCCGATCATTGGCCGCAAGGCAGAGCCAGGCAGTTTTTTGCAGCGGAAGGCCGGGCCAGAAGTTTTTGGGTTTTCAGGAAATAGAAAAATATCAGCTTGAATGTGAGCTTCCGCAATGTGAAGTACGGATGACTTATCGATTAAAATTTTGGAAATAGACTGATCCTTTAGACAGATTCCCCTTTTTGACAATTCATGTCCTTGAAATATCGTGTGACCTCCCCTTGATTTTGTGACCGGTTTCCTCTGCTTTTTCCCGATACCTTTCATACCAGATATGATTAAAACAAAAGGGCCCTTAAATGTCGCCCCATCATTTTTCAGCTCATTCAATCTATGAAACCACTTTTCCGATCAATCTTACTGTTTCTGGGCCTGATGGCTGTTAGTGCTATTGCCCATGGGCAAGTTTACAAAACATCCGTTGGTCTGCGCCTGGGTTATCCCAGCGCCGTTTCGCTCAAGCACTTTCTCAATGAAAGAGTGGCAGCTGAGGTCTATGCCGGCACACGCGGCTGGTACGGTTATCGGTACCTGAATGTGAGCGGTGCCTTGCAGCTTCACAAACCCCTGGAGTTTGAGGGACTGGAAAACCTCCAATGGTATTTTGGTGGCGGAGCAACTGTCTATTTCTGGACCTATGACCGGACAATCTATGGTGGCACTTATGCCTCCTCCTCCATTGGGTTGCAGGGCTACCTCGGCCTCGAGTATGGCCTCAATGAATGGGACCTTCCGCTGAGCGTGAGCGTGGACTGGGTACCGACCGTCTATCTCGGGCAATACAATTTCGGATTCAGCCGCTTTGGGGCAGGCGGTGGCACGCTTGCCATTCGATATCATTTGCAATAGCTGGAAGAGGCAGGCAAGTCCTCAGTTCTGAAACTGTGGATTTGCCGCTGCCCCATTTTCTCTGGTACCTATTGCCCATCCACCCCTCCTTCACCCACCCCATTTTTTACCAAATGAAACAGCACCTGTTCACTTTGCTGGTTTTTACCTTCATGGTTTTCTTTGTTAATGGCAATATTCAGGCGCAGGATACCGAGGCCCTTTCCGTTTCCTACGAGGAAGTAAAGAGCAAATGTGCCGACCGGCCTATCGAAGACCGCAAGCGCATTGTGGTGTCTCACTTCCGCGTTACTACGAGTAACCATCCTCCGGAGCTGGGCCAAAACATGGCCGTTCTGCTCACCAATGCCCTGCAGGAAATCAACTGCTTTCGGGTGCTGGAGATGATCCAGAATGTTTTTGAAGCTGAGCAGGAAGGGCAGTTTGCCTCTCCCAATGCCCAGTTGCTCATCACCGGCGACATCACAGAGTACTCCGTGCAAAGCCAGTCTGTGGGAGCTTTGGGGATCGGCACGAGCAAGCAAACAGTGAAGCTGGGCTTCATCCTCAAGATCGTAAACCCAACCACCCGCGATATTTTGTGGTCCAAGTCCGTGAACGTGGAAGGAAAAGCAGGAAGCCGTGTGGATGTCCTCAGAATTCCGGGATATGGCGGTTTTCGCCTCGCCGGATCCACCGACGACAACTCTGCCATTTCCAACGCCCTGGAGCAAGGCGTGCTCACGGCCTCGCAGTTGATCGTTGACTTTGCCGACGGTAATGAGTCTGCCGCCGCATCTACCATCACCAACCTGATTGTGCAAAACTCCGACTATGGCCAGATGCAGCGGATGGTGAGCCTGGTGAAGGGTATTTCGGGCGTGTCCAATGTAGAGCCGAGCTTTTCCAACGGCGTGGTGACGATGCAGGTGCGCCATACTGGCGATACCCAGTCGCTCATGGGCAATCTCTACAGCAAGGTATCTTCCACCCACGACGTGCAGGGCGTGAAGCAGGGCGAGATCGTCCTGAAGAGCAAGTGACCAGACAGGGCGCTGCATGAAGGCTCAGATGACAGCATAGCATTTTTACCCTTTAACCGACCCATTCCATGATACGCTCATTGCATTTCTCCCGCGCCATGCTCATGGCGCAGCTGGTTTTCTTTTGCCTTTTCGGCGGCGCGGGAGCGCTGCAGGGGCAGGTCATTTTCGAGGACAATTTCAATACAGGGGCACTGAAACCTCAGTGGATTCCCCGGCCCAACCTCTCTGGCGCCAATGGGGTGGTGCAGGTATTTGCTGACCAGGGGATTAACGGTACTGGTGACTATGCGCTCGGCTTAGGAAAACTGGTCAACAGTCCGAACGATGTAGTGAATGCTCTGGATCTACCACTAAATCTCCAAGGCAGGCCCAATGTTGAGTTGACTTTTGCAATACGAGACGTCTATGATGAAACGAATGTGGAAGATGGCCTATATTTTAGCGACAACAATGGGATAAGTTTTGTCAAAGTATTAAATTTTCATCCTAATGATTGGTGTGAACAATATGGAAGGCTTCCTGCTATTCAGGTAAGTAAGCTGGCCCAAAAATTCAACCTAAATCCCGTTTCGGCGCAGTTTGTTATTCGTTTTCAACAACGTGGAGTACAAACACTAAACAATTTCTCAAGCAGCGATGGTATTTATCTTGATGAGGTTAGGGTGTATGTTCCAAACCTTGTGTACGCACAGGTTCAGCCAGGACAGGATTTTTTTGATGATTTCGAAACAGGTACTGCAAAAAATTCTTGGGCAAGACGCTTTGCTGACTCTACAGCAACCATCACTCCAGGCGGACCTATTAATCGGCCTTCGGGCTTCGCCAGTGTGCTTTCGGGCTTTGGCGCACAAGGGTCAACGTATGGCCTTGTGCTGGGCAAAACCTGCGCCGATGGTTCTTCCACACAAGTGGTAGATCTACATCTTAACCTTCAAGGGCTTTCTCAGGCTGAAATGACGCTTTGGATAGGAGATATCTACGATGAGACACAGGTTGACGATGCGGTTTTCCTTAGTGACGATGGTGGGGAGACTTTTCACAAGGTATTTGAATTACTGCCAGGCTCTTGGTGTAATCTGGAGTGCGGACAATTTCCGCCATTCGACTTGGATGCCCTCGCTGCGCAGGTCGGTATTGGCTTGAGCGATAAGTTCATTGTTCGATTCCAGCACAGAGGACAACAGCCATTTAATAATTTCAGCAGTAGCGACGGCATCTATTTGGACTATGTACGGGTGTATGTACCCGATCTGGTTTACGCCACATTGCCTTTTCAGGAAGATTTTGAACTTGGTATCTTGAGAAATATGTGGTCTAGGCGATTTTCAGATTCCACCGCCACCATCACAACTAGCGAGCCTATTAACCAACCTTCGGGCTTTGCCAATGTGCTTTCGGGCTTTGGCGCACAAGGGTCAACGTATGGGCTTGTGTTGGGGAAAACCTGCGCCGATGGTTCTTCCACACAAGTGGTAGATCTACATCTTAACCTTCAAGGGCTTTCTCAGGTTGAAATGACGCTTTGGGTGGGTGATATCTATGATGAAACACAAGTTGACGATGCGATTTTTCTTAGCGACGATGGCGGTGAGACTTTTCACAAGGTATTTGAATTCATGCCTGGCTCGTGGTGTAACCTTGAGTACGGACAATTTCCGCCATTCGACCTGGATGCCCTCGCTGCGCAGGTCGGTATTGGCTTGAGCGATAAGTTCATTGTTCGATTCCAGCACAGAGGACAACAGCCATTTGATAATTTCAGCAGTAGCGACGGCATCTATTTGGACAATGTACGGGTGTATGTACCCGATCTGGTTTACGCCACATTGCCTTTTCAGGAAGATTTTGAACTTGGTATCTTGAGAAATATGTGGTCTAGGCGATTTGCAGATTCCACCGCCACCATCACAACTAGCGAGCCTATTAACCAGCCTTCGGGCTTTGCCAATGTGCTTTCGGGCTTTGGCGCACAAGGGTCAACGTATGGGCTTGTGTTGGGGAAAACCTGCGCCGATGGTTCTTCCACACAAGTGCTAGATCTACATCTTAATCTACAAGGGCTTTCTCAGGTTGAAATGTCGATATGGATGGGTGATATCTATGATGAAACACAAGTTGACGATGCGATTTTTCTTAGCGACGATGGCGGTGAGACTTTTCACAAGGTATTTGAATTCATGCCCGGCTCGTGGTGTAGCCTTGAATACGGACAATTTCCGCCCTTCGACCTGGATGCCCTCGCTGCGCAGGTCGGTATTGGCTTGAGCGATAAGTTCATTGTTCGATTCCAGCACCAAGGGCAACAGCCATTTGACAATTTCAGCAGTAGCGACGGCATCTATTTGGACAATGTCCGGGTGTATGTTCCCAATCTGGCTTACACCACATTGCCTTTTGAGGAGGATTTTGAACTGGGTATCCTGAGAAATATGTGGTCTCAACGATTTCCTGACTCTACTGCTACCATCAGCACCGGTGAACCTTGGTCCCGTCCTTCGTCTCTGGTCGAAGTCATTCAGAATGAAGGACGAGCACCATCTACATTCGCACTGGGCCTTGGTAAAAGATGCGCAGATGGCTTCGGAGCAAACGCAGCAGATCTCCACTTAAATTTAAAGGATCAAACCAATGTGGTAATGACCTATTGGCTTCGAAATAGGTACGATCAGACACAAGTAGATGATGCCATTTTCTTCAGCAATGACGGCGGTAACACCTTTCATAGGGCCTTTTCACTCGATATGGATAGTTACCCAAACAACCAGTACACATCCATGCCCCCCCTGAACATTTCAGAAATTGCAGCTGCCATGAGTCCGCCTTTAGCCCTCACAGACTCTTTCATTGTCAGGTTCCAGCAGTATGGACAACAAGCAATAAACAATTTTAGCAACAGCGACGGCTTCTACCTCGACGACCTCTCCATCACCGGCAACAACACCATCTCCATCGCGCCGGAGTCCTTCTCCACGCTGGAACTCTTCCCCAATCCCTCCACAGGCCGCTTCCTCGTCAGGGGAGAAACAACCTCTGCCCGCACGCTGCGTGTCAGGGTCTTCAACAGCCTCGGGCAGGAGGTGATCCCGGCAAGCGAGGTAGTCTTTGCAACCCAATGGAACCTCGGCATCGACCTCAGCAGCCAGCCAGACGGGATCTATTCCCTGCGGGTGGAAGACGGGCAGAACAGCATGAGCCGGGCTTTGTTGCTGGCGCGATGAGGCCAGGAATTTTCAGCCTTCTCCCCATGAACACGGATTAACCAGATCAAAATGAAAACAATGAACCTCCCGGTTTTTTTCGCCCAAATCGCAGGGCTGCTGATGCTCATGGTGGTTGTTTACGCTTGCGCTCCGGATGATGACCCCGCAGCGGCCAGCAGCAAGCTGTCTTACACCGTGGACGGAACATCTTACGAAGGAGACAAACTCACCGCGTTGCTGGACACCAGTCTGGGCCCGGACTATCAAATCCTGACAGTTGCGGATTTGAATGCAGACTACAACTTTTACATCGGCATTCAACCCATTCAGGTCGGCATTCCATTTCAACCCGGCTGGACCCTCGCTATGGGCCCGGGATTGGGCACCGGAGTCACCATGGGATTATTCGAGGTCGTTAACGGCACCCCTCAAATCACCGATGGGTATAACGATCCGGAAGGTAGCCTGACAATCACTCAGTTTGACCGCGACAGTAAGGTTCTTTCCCTCACTTTTGATGTCAAGTTGTATGACAGGGACCGGACTGAGTCCGTTCTTTTCAAAGGCACCATTACAGAGTTGACCTACACGGTGAAGTAACATCCGCTTCCTTCCTTCGCAGCCCCTGTCGCATCTCGCGGTGGGGGCTGTGCGGTTTAGGAGCGCAGGCTAAACGAAAATCCCCCCTCACCGCACCACCCCATGCGGCCTGCCGATCTCATACACGGTGCCATAGCGGGTTCTCCAGAGGTTGAGCTCGGCGGGAATCACGAAGCGGGCCTCGTCAGAAACCGCCCTCACTTCCTCGGCATTGGAGGTGATGATCGTTCGTAATTCGATCTTTTCCTTCGTCACAATCAGCCATTTGATCTGAACAAAGCTGCCGGATTCTCTCGTCCACCGGAAATCAACGTCTGCCGGGCGGGTGAGCCCCCAGGTGCCTTCGCCGGTAAACACAGTTCCCAGGGCATCATTCCGCACAAAACCTCCTTCGGCATACCAGCGGTCGGAGGGCACAATGGGCCAGGTATTCTTGGCCACGTGGGAGTCGCATTCGATCACGAGCTGCACCTTGTGCTGAAAAAACAGCGGGGCCCAGTAGCGGTACTGGAGAATTTTGTAGGTCTTGGACGACTGGTGGGGCACAATGGGGTGGTGATACTGCACGATGGTCCAGAAATGCCTGCCCTGCTGGGCTGCCAGGTCCTGGGCGAGCCAGTCGGTCTGGGCACCGGAGACGGAAATATTCGAGTTCAGGGTATAGAAGCGAATGAGGTTTCCACCGAGCGGGACGGCAAAGTAGATGTCAGGGTGGGGGGAATCGAACAGATGGAGAAGGTCTTCATTGTCGAGTTCGTGGTTTCCGCGGGCGGGCAGGATTGGAAACATGCGGCCATCAGGGCCATGGGTGTACTGCCAGTCGTCAAACCAGCGGCGCCATTGGGGCGGGTTGTTGAGGTTGGTGAAATCGCCGGCAAAGGTGACCACATGCGGGCGGATTTTGCTCACCATGATGTTGGAAAGGATGCGGGGCTCGTGCATGGCACTGTCCCAGCCCGTTTGGCGCGAATCGCCGCCGCTGATGATCGAAAGTGGTTCGCTGGAATTGTTCGGCAGGGTTTTGAACCAAAAGCGTTTGCTGCTCCCTTCGTTGTCGCGGATCACAAAATAATAGGCCGTGTTGGGCAGCAAGCCGCGGATCCGCACAAAGTGATTGTTCATTCCCTGGTGCCGAACTTGCCGGTCGGGTTGCTTCTGCATCGGGTATGCCCGATAATTGTCCCCGTGATCCACCGGGCCGTAGTAGAGAACGGGATTGCTGCCGCTGAGCTGGTCCCAGCCCACACACAGGCTCGTGGAGGGATCTTCCCGCACAATCAACCGGTAACGGCTCGTTCTCGCCTCCAGCCTTTGAACAAGCAGCAACATCGCCAGGCAAATCATCCACCTTCCTCTGCCTCTGAACCACATGAAACCTACTCTGCCAAGTTCTTCCATATCTGCGACGGCTTGTGTGCGGGGAGCCACGATTTTTTTGCTGGCAGCCTCCATTTGGCAGCACCTTACTGCTGAACCTCCCTATCGCGCCTTTTGGTGGGACGAGTCCTGGGCGAAAGAGTTGGTAAAGATAATGATTGGGCTGGAATGGCGCACGTTTCTCGAAACGCCCGCAGCCGAGTCTTTCGTGTTGCGCTTCACCTGGACCATGGCCGGGCTTCTTTCCCTCGGTCTTTTGTCCGCCCTGGTTATTTCCCCGCAAAGGCGCTGGGCTGCCTGGGGACTCTATCTGGCCACGGCGGCTCTCGCCTTCGAAACGCTCTGCGCCTTCCTCGAATCCTCCCACCAGCTCCCCAACCTCATGGAGCACATGCTCCGGACCTTCACGCCCGTTTTTCTCGCCCTGCTTATTCTCAAAGGCTGGCAGCGGCCTGTTGTCCTGGCGATGCTCATTGCCACTGCGCTCACCTTTTCCGGCCATGGCTGGTATGCCATCGGCTGGGGCCTCCCCGTTCCCGGACATTTTATGGACATGGTCATGCTCAGCACAGGCATCCCGCAGCCCGGTGCCATGATGTTTTTGTTCATCGCCGGGATTCTCGATCAAATCGTGGCTGTGGGCCTGTTCATTCCCCGCCTCCGGCTCCCCGCGCTCGGCTATGCCACTGCATGGGGAACGCTCACCTCGGTCGCCAGGCTCACCACCTACATCAGGTTTGATGCAGTTTTTATCACTTCCCTGCTCACCTATTTGCCCGAGTTTTTCGTCAGGGCACCGCATTTCCTGGTGCCAATCGCGCTGTGGATCTGGGTGCGGCAGCAGCTCAGGAGCGCAGCGGCTCAACCATGATCACCTGCTCTCTTTCCACAACAACCAGCCCGGGCGGGTCTCCTTTTCGCTTGCGGATGTATTTGCGGGGGGTGTAAATGACGGGAACCAGGGTGTCAGATTTTCTTTTGGAAAAATAGGCAGCGAGGGAAGCGGCATATTCGAGCACATGGCCCGGCAAATCGCGGCCAGCGCGGTGCCGAACGATCACATGGGAGCCTGTCACATCCTTGGCGTGAAGCCACAAATCCTGCTTGCTCGCCACATGAAAGCTGAGCTCATCGTTGTTCCGGGCATTTTTTCCGACCAAAATCTCATACCCATCCCGCTGAAACACCCGGAAAGGCAACTGCCGGCCCGCCGCTTCCTGTTCTTCCTGGCGGTGTTTTTTGAGCAGGGGTTTAATGGCCTGAAAGGCGTCGCCCTCCCAGCCCTGCGGGCACAGCCGAAGGTCCTCAGGCGCTGGCAGCTTCGCAAATGCCTCCAGATCTGCCATGCCTTCCAGCAAATCGGTCTCCAGTTCCTCCACCTGTTCTTTCAGGTGCATGAGCTTGAACTTGCGGTTTTTGTGCTTGTGGTAGTATTTGGTGGCGTTTTCCTGCGGCGAAAGCTTGGGGTCAAGGGAAATGGTGATATCGCCTTCCAGGTACAAATCGGGCAGGGTAACGGCTTCCTGCCCCGGCTCCACGAGATGCAGGTAGGCCATCAGCAAATGGCCTATTTCCTCGGGATTGCGCAGGGTTTCCATTTGCGAAATGCTCTCCTGGTAGGATGCCAGCAGCTTTTCTTTTTTGTCGAGGGGTTTGCGAATGGCCTCATCCAATTGTTTGTACTGGTGGCGGTAGGCCTCCAGCTGAAAATGAACCCGCAGGAAGGTTTGCAGACCATTCACCACCCCATTCACCTTCATTTCGGCTTCGGGCAGGGGAATGAGGGAAAACCGCACCCGGTTGCCTTCCCGGTAGAGGTAACAATCATCCGCCTCAATTTCCTGCTGCAACACGGCAAAGGCCTTTTCAAAGGAGCGCCCGCCCGACATCAGTGCCAGACAGCGGCTCACAAACAGCTTGTCATACACCACCGCAACGGAGCGAAGGGCCTTTTTCACGGCCTCAGGCTCGGCGGGTACCTCCTGCCGGGCGGCTTCTGCATGAAACTCGCCGGGCAGTGCCTTATATTCCCAGTCCAGATCAAGCTGGTGATTAAACAACGCCACGACTTCTTCGCCACGGCGCAGGAGCACGTTGGAACTGATGGAGTGCATTTTCGCGACCAGGTTCCACCCATTGTCAAAATGGAGGATCAGCACCCGGTCAAACGGCAGTGCCTCGGTGTGGCTCAGGCGCTGGCCCAGCAATTCGGGGAAAAGGTCCACCACATTTTTGCGGGCGCGGGAATAGCCTTCCACCGGCACCAGGTAGGTGAGCGGGGTGTGGCAGCCAATGCGAAGAAACTGGTCGCCGGCGAAGCCAATGATCAGTTCGTTGCGATTTTGGGAAAATGCAGCTTCCACCTCCACCCCTTGGAGATGCTGGTTCATCCAGTGAGCCAGGTGGTGCAGGGTGTGGTAGTGAAATTGCATGAAAAATGGAATTGATCGGTCAAAGGTAACAAATCCCTACCTTTGCGCCATGGTTGAGAACGAACCCAAGCTGCTGCTCATCGAAACGGCCACGAGGGTGGCCAGTGTGGCCCTGAGCGCAGGGCCGCGGCTGGTGGCCAGCACCACGCTTCACCTCGAAAAAGCCCATGCCCGGGCGCTCGCCCCCATGATCCAGGCGCTCCTTGCCCAGGCAGGCTGGTCGGTGAGCCAGTTGTCGGCGGTGGCAGTGAGCGCAGGGCCGGGGTCTTTCACAGGCCTGCGGGTGGGGGTTTCCACTGCTAAGGGCATTGCATATGCCGCCGATCTGCCGCTCATCGCCGTGGGCAGCCTGGATGGCCTCGCCGGCACGGTGCTGCCATTCGCCCAAACCCTACACGCCAACATCGTTTCTCTCCTCGACGCCCGCCGCATGGAAGTGTACCTCGCCCGCTTCGATGCAAAGGGCAACTGCCTGGATCCTGTTGAGGCTGTGATCGTGGGAGAAGACACCTTTCAGGGCTGGCTGAGCGAAGGGCCTCATCTTTTTGTGGGAGACGGGGTGGAAAAATGCCTTCCTTTCATTCGCCATTTTTCCAATGCCATCCCGATGCCGGACCATCTTTCTGAGGCCGGTGGCCTGCTGACCTTTGCTCTCCGGGCTTTCCTCCTAGGGCAGTTTGCCGATTTGGTGGCCTTCGAGCCCGATTACCTTAAGCCCGTGCGGGTAACCCAGTCGAAAAAAGGGCTGATAGGCTGATGAGCAAAAAAACGGAATATCCGGTTAGCTTTTCTCCAGCAAATCTTCGAGAAATGTGCCGGGCAAATCTTCAATGGTATCGAGGTCGTTGAGGGCAGGCAGTTCCTGCCAGGCAAAGCCGGCATCCTGCAACCGGGCGCGGGTACTGCTCAGGACCTCCCCGGTGCTCCAGGCAATGTTGTCAAACAAGCGGGGGACCATCTGCGTGAGGCCGATGAGGTAATAGCCGCCGTCGGTCGCCGGGCCAACCACAGCGGGGGTAGTGTCGAGGGCAGCAAAGGCATCCGTCAAATGCTTCAGTTCCAGATGCGGCAGATCGGAGCCAACGAGCACCACCTTGCGCGCACCCTGCCGGAATGCCAGTTCGAGGGCGTTTTGCATCCTGGCGCCGAGATCTTGCCCCTGCTGCTCCAGGCGCGGCCAGCCAGTTTCTGCCCAAAGGTCGGCGGAGGGGATGTCGTTGCCATACCACACTTCGATGCGAATGGTTGATGCCAGTTCCTTGGAAAGGTTTCTCATGCGAAAAAGGAGTCGGCGGTAGGCTTCAAGGGCGAGGTCGTGGCCAATACCAGCGGCGAGGCGGGTTTTGGTTTGGCCAGCAACAGGATTTTTGACAAAAATTTGCAGCACTGAGCTCATGCAGGGAATGATTGGGAGGGTAAACTAATGGAAAAAATTCGGGGCGCAGAAATCCAGAACGGGAGGCGGGGTCGTAGGTGAACCGATTTTCCTGTTCACCCACTTTATCACCTGTGTCATGAAACCTACGCTTCGTTTTTGTTCCTGGACCTCGCTTCTTTTTCTGATCTGCACAATGGGAATCAGCTCCTCGTGTACTGACACGGAGTCTTCCCGGCAGCAAACATCGCTCATGGCTGGCCAGCAAGACGGGCTGCCCACGCTTCTCGCCCGCAATGCCGGCGTTGGCAATGCCGAAGAGCAGGCTTATGTGACCCAGGTCTATGCGCAGCTCAAGGCTGCCATTCTCGCCGACCCCAACGACCACAAAAGTGTGCTCCAGCTGGCCCAGCTCTTCATGCTCGAAGCAAGGGCCACCGGCGAGCATGGTCATTATTACCCGGCCACGCTTCAGTTGCTCGACGGGCTATTAGCCAAAAACCTCCCGGATGATGTGGTGTTTGGCGTCAAATCCCTCAAGGCTTCTGTGTTGCTGTCGCTGCATCAATTCGGCGAAGCGAAGCAAATCGCAGAGGAGGCCGTGGCCCTCAATGGCTACAACGCCCTGATTTATGGTTCTTTGGTGGATGCCCATGTGGAACTGGGCGACTATGAGAAAGCAGTGGTGTTTGCCGACAAAATGAACAGCATTCGACCCGACCTTCGCTCCTATTCACGGGTTTCCTATTTGCGGGAGCTTCACGGAGACCTCGAAGGTGCTATCGAAGCGATGACAATGGCAGCCGAATCTGGCTTTCCCGGCTACGAAGAAACCGCCTGGTGCCAGCTCACCCTGGGAGAGTTGTATGAGCAAAAAGGTGCCCTCAAAGAAGCCAAGGCCATTTATGAAGGCATCCTGCAACAACGGCCCAACTACCCCTTTGCCATGGCAGCCCTCGCCGCAATCGCCGACAAGGAAGGCAACCCAGGCCTGGCCGAGTCTCTGCTCAAAGACGCCATCGCTCTGATTCCGGAAGTGGGCTTTTATGAAGACCTGGCGGGAATGTACTTGGTTCAGGGCCGTGAGCAGGAGGCAAGGGACCTTCTTCGGGACATCCACCTGATGCTCGCCGATGATGAAGCAGCAGGGCATGTGATGAACCTTGAGCAGGCAAGGGTGTGGCTGGAGCTGGAAAATGAGCCTGCTAAAGCACTTGCCTATGCCCAAAAAGAATACGACCAGCGCCCAAACAACATTGAGGTAAATCAGCTGATGGGAGAAATCCTGCTGGCCATGGGCAAAACCCAGGAGGCTGAGACTCACCTCGACCGCGCCAGAAGCACCCGGGTGCGCCATGCTGATCTGCTCTGTGTGCATGGGTTGGCCCTCGCCAAAACAGGCAGAGAAGAAGTTGGCAAAGACCTCATCAGGCAGGCCTTCGAACTGAACCCCTACCAGGACCACCTTTTCGTGGAGGAAGCCAGGGCTTTGCTGGGCTCCTGATCAGCCAAACACAAATCCGTCCCTGCAGCAGCCACAGGCATCAGATCCTGATCATTTCCTCCTTAGCTTTCTTCCGATGAACCGTTTGCTCCCCATCCTGCTCACCAGCGTTTACCTTCTGGTTACAGCACAAATGCTGCTGGTGCAGGTGGGGCACGAACTTGCGCATGCCTGGGAAGCCCGCCAGCAGGGCATGGAGTTGCGGCATCATCATCACCACCATCACGAAGGCGACGCCGAAGACCACCATCACGGCGACTATGTGGAGACAGTCCTTTCGCTGGAAACACCGCCAACAGAGGAAGTGCCTGGCCCGGAGCAGACAAGGCTGCAGCAGCTGGATGTTCACGAGGTGGGGGAAAGCTGGCAGGCAGTTTGGCCAAGTCTGGCGCTCAATCCCCATGGACGGAGCCAAAAACCAGCCTGCCCTCCGGGCGATTCGCTTCCCGAAAATCCACCGCCAGAGGAGAACATTGCCTGACTACTGTTGCACAACGGGTTGAACCTGAAGGTTCTGCCCTGGCTTGCAACGTCTTCTTTCAGCTTTGTTTTATCCTTTTTCCTGATGTTATGTCAAACGTTTTCCATCTCCCACTCCGGGAAGTGGCCAGGTTTTTTGCAGTCCTGGCCCTGCTTCTCAGCACCGCTTTTTCTCTCCAGGCAAGCCCTGTGATGGTTCGCGGGCAGGTCATAGACAAAGAAACCCAGCAACCCCTTGAAGATGTGGTGATCGAATTGCCCGGGCTAGGCCGCGTGGTTCGCAGCGATGCACTCGGGGTCTTCACTCTCCCTGCCCTCGAAGCAGGCGGCTACCTCCTGAAAATCACCCATTTGGGATATGCTTCTCAGGAAATGACTTATCAGATTCGGCCAGGCGCAGTGAATGCGCTCAAGGTTGAGCTGGCACCTGCCCCCCTGCAATTGGCTGACGTGACGATTTCCAGAGAAGATGGCCGCCTTTCGGGTCTGACAGCCATTTCGGCACTCGACCTGGAGCTGAGGCCGCTTCGCTCCTCCCAGGATGCCCTTCGCTACGTGCCGGGCTTGTTCATCGCACAGCACGCCGGTGGCGGCAAGGCAGAGCAGATTTTCCTCCGCGGCTTCGACATTGACCATGGCACCGACATCGCCCTCACAGTGGATGGCATGCCCGTAAACATGGTCTCCCATGCCCACGGCCAGGGCTATGCTGACTTGCATTTCCTCATCCCGGAAACCATTGAGCGGATCAATTTTGGCAAAGGAATGTATGAAGCCGAGCAAGGCAATTTCAACACCGCAGGCTATGCTGGTTTTGAAACCAAAAACGCGCTGGAGTCGAGCGTGGTGAAGCTGGAACTCGGCCAATTCAACACCTACCGCGGCCTGGCCATGCTGGACCTTCTCCCCGGCAACAGCCGCCACCATGCCTATGTCGCCACGGAGTATTTGTACAGCGACGGCTATTTTGAGGCTTCACAGCTGTTTGACAGGGTAAATTTTTTGGCTAAATATAGCGGGCTGATCAACGACAACACCGTGCTGAGCGCCTCAGTTTCGGCTTTTGCCAGCCAGTGGGATGCCTCCGGCCAAATCCCTGACCGGGCAGTGGACCAGGGCCTGATTGGCAGGTTTGGTGCGATTGACAGCACGGAGGGCGGCAACACGTCCCGGAGAAACATCAACCTTTCGCTGATCCGCTATCTCGACGATGAGGCCGTTTTGCGCCAGCGCGTCTTTTTCAGCCAATACGACTTTTCCCTCTACTCCAACTTCACCTTTTTCCTCGAAGATTCGGTGAACGGCGACCAGATTCACCAGCAGGAAAGCCGCAACATCTATGGCTATCAGGGCTCCTGGGAGAAGACCTGGATGCTGGGCGGCATTCGCACCAAAACCGAAGCCGGAATCGGTCTCAGGGTCGATGATGTGCAGGATAATGCCTTGTCGAAGACCGTGAACCGGACCGACATTCTGGAGCGGCTGGCCTATGGTGATGTGCGCGAATGGAATGCCAGCGCCTACCTCAGCCAGTTCTTTTGGCTGGGTAACAAATGGACCCTGGACCTGGGGTTGCGCTACGATCAGTTTTCCTTCGCCTACGAAAACCAGCTCACTGCTGCCTACGACCCGCGGCAGGCGGCCAAAGGCATCTTTAGCCCCAAAGCCAAGCTGGCCTTTCAGGCGTCGGAGGGGCTTCGCTTGTTTGTGAACGGTGGAACTGGTTTTCACTCCAACGACACCCGCGTGATTTTGGAGCAAACAGGCCGCGACATCCTGCCCAGGGCATACGGTGCCGACCTCGGCCTGATCATGAAGCCAACGCGGCAGCTGCTCATCCAGGCCGCATTGTGGAACCTGTTCCTCGACCAGGAGTTTGTCTATGTCGGCGATGCTGCAATTGTGGAGCCCAGCGGAAAAACCGCCCGCATGGGGCTGGAGGCCACCATTCGCTACCAACTTACTCCCTGGCTGTTTGCCGATGCTGACCTCAACTACACCCTGGCCCGTGCTGTGGAGGAAGCGGAGACGGAGAATCAAATTCCGCTGGCACCCCGCTTCAGCAGCATCGGCGGACTACAAGCCAACTGGAATGCCTTTTCAGCGAGCCTCCGCTACCGCCACCTCGGCGACCGCCCTGCCAACGAAGACGGCAGCCTCACCGCCGAAGGCTACACCCTGATTGATGCCGTGCTTCGCTGGCAGGTGGGAAAGGTGGAGCTGAGCCTTTCGGCCGAAAATCTCCTCGACCAGGACTGGAAGGAAGCCCAGTTTGAGACGGAATCCCGCCTGCGGGAGGAGGCCGCTTCGGCGACGGAAATTCACTTTACCCCCGGCTCCCCCCGATTCGTGAGGCTCGGGGCCGCCTATCATTTTTAAGCTGCCAGACCATAAATGCGGGCAACGGGTTCAAAAGACCTGTTGCCCGTTTTGCTTTTGCATGCCTTGCCAGAAAGTTCAGGTGATGAACCCGGCCCTTGCCTGGAGGAGGGTATAGTAACTGGTTTGGTCGTCGAGCCGTGACTGCAGGAACAGCTCGTAGATGATGATCTCATTCCCACCAATTTCGGAGGGGGGGAAATCACGGAGAAATCCTTCGTAGGCGGCCCTGAGCTGCATGCGTTTGCCCTCTGCCCCGGCGGCATTCATGCGGCTGAGCAAATCGAGGAAACGGTCGGCTTTGGCGTAGAACTCGTCTTTGAGGAGCTTTTTGTGCTGCTTTCTCAGCTCTTTGACCTGAAGTTCGGTTTCGGCATGGTCGGCCAGGCAAAACAGGTTGACGATTTTGAACACCGCCACGAAGAATTGGATTTCCTCCGCCATGAGCTGAAAGCCCGGGTGCTGGTCTAATTGCTGAAGAGCTTGCAGCGCCGGCTGATATTGCTGCTGGCAAAAAAGCTGGTCGGCGAGGCTAATGAGCAGATAGGCTTCGTAGGTGGGTTGAAGGAGAATATCTGGTTGGTCGAGGGCTTCCTGCAGCCATGTGGCCGCCTCGGCGATGTGGCCTTTGTGCTTGAGGTTGAAGACTTTGGCGGAGAAGTAGTGAAAGGCGTATTCGTTGTAATTCTGCTTTTTGAAGGCTTTCAGTTCTTTGCCAAGTGCCTCGATCACGGGTTCGGCATCCTGGAGCAGGAGCATTTTATGCAGGGCGTTGATGCGCCAGATGCGCAGCATGAGCCGGATGGGGTGGGTGTCGGCAGTGAAGAGGTTTTGCTGTTCAAACTCATCGAACATGCGCTTGCAGTAGGCAGCCAGCTCTGCCCAGGCAGATTTTTGAATGAGGATAGACACAACAGTGCGCAGAATCATGATTCTGCCGGAGGCGGAGTGAAACAAATGGGCATGCTCTTCGAGCTGGGTTTGCACTTGTTCCAGCGTTTCGATGACCTGTGAGCTGCTTTTGCTCCGGGAAAAGTTGCGCCGCATCAGTTCCTGCGTCAATACCCCGAGCACCTCTGAATTGGCCCGCAGAAACTCGATTTTCCGCTGATTCTCCCGCCTTCGCTCAATCACCTGCTCAATGTCCACCTCGTGGTGAATGGCCAGTTTCACCATTTCGGCATAAATCACCTCCATGATCTGAAACTGGTCCTGGTCGAGGGCAACTTTTTCGGCCCGCTTGAGGCTGTAATAGGATTCGCGGTATAGGCCTCTTTCCTGGTACAACATCGCCAACTGCAGGAGGCTGAGCGACTCAATGGAATTTTTGTAGTTGTAGTGGTAAAACAGCAGCGACTTTTCGAGGTTGGACAGCAGCTTGTTGCGGAGGCGGTAGTAGGTGTTTTTCGTTTTCGGGTCGCTGGTCCCGTACATCTGCCGGACGATGTCCTCCTCTGATTCTTTGAAATTCCCCGCGCGGATGGCGTCAAACAGGATCAGCAGCTTTTTCTCCTCATCTGCCTTGAAGCGATTAGACAGAATCTTAAAGCGTCGAACTTCGTCGCTGGTGAGGTGTTCGATGATTCGCTCCAGAAGGTCCACGAGGAAGCTGGATCAATGAGGGTGGTGATAGGGAAATCGGCCTCATGTTGGGGAAAGAGGGTAAGGCAAAATAATGATTTTCCGGAACATTCGCTCCCTGGTTCTACTCTGTTTCCGTGTCGTTTCCGTACAATTCTTCCTGCTGGTCTTTTTTCAGGTCGATCACCAGGCCTTCTTTGGAGAGATAAGACGCTGGAAATACGGCCCTGGCTTCATACAGGAGCGGTTCCAGCTCGAGGTAGCGGGCGGAAAAGTGGCCGATAAATAATTTCTTCACTTCGGCCTTTTTTGCAATGGTTGCTGCCTGGCCAGCTGTACTATGAGCTGTTTCTGCTGCGCGATTGGCAAGATTTTCCAGGAAAGTTGCCTCATGATACAGCACCTTCGCCCCTTTGATTCGCTCAATGAGGGGTTCATGGTAGCAGGTATCGGAGCAGTATGCATAGCTCAGCGCGGGGTCTGGGTCGAGCAAAACCTGCGCTGGATTAATCTCCTGGCCATCTTCGAGGGTCACGGGAATACCCTGCTTAAGGAGGCGAAAAAATTGGTTGGAGACTCCGAGGGTTTTGGCCTTGTAAAAATCAAAGCGCAGGGGCTTGTTTACCTCTCTGAACAAAAAACCCCGGCAGAAAATGCGGTGTTCCAGGGGCAAAAGTTCTACCTGGTAGCGATCGGTTTGGTAAATAATGTCTCCGACCTGAAAATCTTCCAGCGGAAAAAATTCGAGCGGATAACCGAGATAGCTTTGGGTCTGGGTGAAAATGAGGTCAATCATGACCTTGAGGCCTGCGGGGGCGAAGAGCTTGAGCGGAAAATTGCGCTCATAAAGGCTCAGGGTATTGAGCAGGCCGGGGATCCCGAGAACGTGATCGCCGTGAAGGTGAGAAACAAAAATAGCGTCGAGGCGGGAGAAACGGATTTTTCTGCGAAGCATCTCAATTTGAGTGCCTTCCCCACAGTCTACAAGGTGGTGCCTGTCGTTGATTGTCACGACCTGCGCGGAGGGGCGCCGGGAGTTGGTGGGAATGGCCGCACTGGTGCCCAGAATGGTAACTTGAAACACGAAAAAAGGGATCTAGGATCAACGAAAAGGGGGAGGGAGAACGGTGCGGGGCACGGAGCTAAAAGAGCAACGCAGAAATCGGGCCACGGCTGGTGAGCCTGCAAAATGCCCCACCCTTCGGCGAGCCGGAGAGTGGGGAGCAATCTGGTCTTGTAGGAACTGCTTAATCGTCCAGGTCAGATTCGCTGTCACCCTCGCTGAGGATTTCAGACTCCAGTTCTTTCATCAGAACGGCGTCGCGGGCCTCTGCTTCGGTAGGCAGGATGTTAAGAACTCCGTTGAGCTGAGAAATGGTAATGAGCTTTTCGACGTGGGGGTTCAGATGGCATAACACCATGATCCCCTCGGCTCCGTTGCAAAGACGGTTGGCCGTGAGGATAGAGGAGAGCCCTGAGCTGTCCACATATTTGACCTGCTCCAGGTTCAGGATCACATTTCTGATGCCGAGGGTATTAAGATTGATAAACTCGCTCTTCAACTGTGGAGAAATGCGGGTATCGAGCTTATCTTCCATCAATTTCAGAACGGAGTATCTTTCCTCGATTTGTTTGAGAAGTTTCATGCTAACGGCGTTGTTCCGTGAATGGCTTTTCAATGACAACTTAATTCCTTGTCGCCATTGCTTGCCCAAGGCTACGAAGATAGACAATCTTCTGCAAATGAATTACCCATTGTGGTCAACGGCAAAGATGGTAATTTGCTTCCGATGACAGGCAATCCATTGATCCATCTGGCCATTGGGGGCCACAACATTCCCTTTGAAATCTGCCCTTCAAAAGGTCGGCGGGTTCAGCTCCGCTATCACGCTGCTGATCAGCGCTTTCAGGTCCGGATTCCGGGCGGAAAATGGGACGACAAGGTGGAGGCGTTTATCCGAAGCCAGGAAACCTGGGTGTTGGGAAATTTTCAGGCCATTCGCTCCGACCACCAGCGCCAGGAAGCCTGGTGGCAGGAAACCCTCGGCGGAAAACTGTCTCTCCGTGGCTTTGCCTATGAGCTTCGCATAGAAACGGCCCGCCAGAGCTCCTTTTCCCTCCATGACCAGCTCATCGTAATCAAGGGCCCCGCCGAAGCCGATCCCCGCCAACTGGTCGAAGCAGCGCTGTTTACCTACGCCAGAAAAGTGCTGCCCCTGCTCGTGAGCCACCAGGCCAGCCTCACCAGTACCAGCGTCCGCTCGGTGGTGGTGAAGCGGCAGCTTCGCTCCAAATGGGGCTCGGCCAGTTCCCTCGGCAACATCAACCTCAACTGGCTCCTGATCCTGCTGCCCGAAGACCAGATCCGCTACCTCATCATCCACGAGCTCATGCACCTGCGCGAGATGAACCACAGCGACCGCTTCTGGAAATGGGTCCATCATTTCGAACCCGACTACGAGCGCCTCGACGCCAGCCTGAAGCACTGGGGCTGGGTGTTTGGGCTTTTTTGAGAGCCGGGATGCGGGAGCCGGGATGCGAGAACCGAGAGCCGGGACCGGAGGCGAAGCCGGTCGGGAAGCGGGAAGTCAGACCGCTTCGCTGAGAGAACCGAGAGCCGAGACCGCTTCGCTGCGAGACGCGAGACCTCCTCTTGTAGAGACGCGATTAATAGCGTCTCTACAAGAGGCGGGAGGCGAAGCCGGTGTCTTCCACCCTTGTCAGGGTTTGGCTTCGACCCTGACAAGGGTTTTGGGAAGCGAGAACCGAGACCAGAGGCGAGGCCGGTCTTAGCACCAGAGGTGCGGCCTGTTAATAGCCGTCTGCAAGCCCGTTTTTGTGGGTTCCCCGTCGGCCCCAGGGCCGACGGGTGGGGAAAAAACCTTGCTGGTTTGCCTGCTATTAACATAACGCCCCCGCCGGGGCTGTGCGGCGACGCCGAATGGTGAGCAGGGCCTGGGCCCGTCGCCTGTCATGGTGAGCAGGGCCTCCAGGCCCGTCGTCGAACCATGACAACCCGGCGCCCTCCTTCGGCGACGGCCTGAAGGCCTGCTCAGGATGACGCGAAGCAGGCGACGCCTTTCACGCCCGGTGGCTGAGCCCATCGAAGCCCGGGCTAAGGCCCAAAAGTGTCTGGTACCATTTGGCTCCCTCGCCGGTTTTTCAGCCCCTTCGACGAGCTCAGGGACCGAAAAACCGTCGCCGAACCATCACAAGGCTCCAGTCTCGCCTCTCCCAGCGCAGCGGTCTGACTTCTGGCTTCTCTCACTGCTTCACCAGCTTCGCTGTGCCAACCTTGCCACCGGTCACGACTTCCACGAGATAGACCCCGGCGGGGAGGTCTTCGATAGGAAGTTCCAGGCGGGCGGGGCCTGCGGGCTGGGTGAGCTGGCTGCTGTGCAGCAGGCGGCCCTGAACATCCAGCAGGCGAACCTCAGCCAGACCGGCACTGGCCTGTGTCCAGGCTACGGCAACGGTTTCACCGGCGGGGTTGGGGCTGAGGCTGAGCGCCAGGGAGCTGAGGGCGGGCCGCTCCACATCGGTGAAGGTGCCGTCGGGGCCGAGGAGAGCGTAGATGGTGTAGGGGGGGGCGCTGGAAGTTGGGTCCGCTCCTTCAAGCACCAGGGCGTAGGTTCCGGTTCTGGTAGGCATGATGGACTTACCGGCCAGCCAATGACCATTTTTATTGGAAAGGTGAAGATCCCATTGCTGGGTTCCATCTGGCCCTATCTTCAAGAGATAGGCATACTCACCCGGAGCAGGGCCCCAATACAAAGAATAGGTTCCGATGAAAACAACCCCACCGTCGGAGGTAGGTTCCACATCTTCCATTTCAAATCGATTCATCCACGCCTCTTCCAGGTTGTAGTCATAGCTCGTTTCCCAAATCAGATTGCCCAGGGTATCCACTTTCGCCAGATATGGCTTGTAAAACTGATCCCCACTATTCACTACTGCCAGGCCCGGAATGATCAGGTGATGATCATCAGTTTTGATGATCTTCATGCCTTCGGATATCATCGGACCGAACGAAGTTGACCACAAAGAATCTCCTGTTGAAGAAACCTTCAAAAGAAAAATCCCATTTGAATGCCCCGTAAATGTATTAGTTCCTATGCCTGTAACCCAAAAACCGCCATCCATGTCTTCCATAACATGGTTAGCGTAACTGTTTGAAGTTTGAGCATACCTATTTTCCCATTCAACCGAACCACCAGCACCAAACTTTACCAATTGGATATTGCGGTTGGTCATTGGTGGCATGGTCATCCCATAAACGATGGAGCCGCTGTCGGAGGTGGCGATGATGCCATTGGGAAAATCAAGGCTGCCCTGGTTGCTGGCAATGCTGGTATAGCCCTTAAAACCGGTTAAAGGATTAACTGTTGCTGCGGCGTAGGATCGCAGGTTCCCTCCATGGTCATGGATGCCGCCTATGAAGAGGGTTCCATACCGGTAGTCGGCAGTGGTGAGGCTGATACCCGGGTTAAAAAATTGTTTTCGGGTGAACTTCAGGGAATCGTCTAACTCAGCGAGAAACCTTCCAGCTCCGCGTTCAGTTCCCACTACCATCAGGGTGGTGTCAGCATATAATAGCGTTGGATAACTGACGGAAGCTGCCGAATCCCATCGCAACACAATTGGAGTAACCACAGACTGCCCGAAGGACAAGTTCCAGGCAGCCAGGCAAAGCAGAAAAAGAATGGACTTATTCATGGGTGATGGTTGTTAAGATGGGTTGGAAGGTGAAAGAAGGAGAAAGAAATTCTGTTTGTGTCCAGTTGTCGGGCTTGTCGTCTCCAATTCCACCAGCACCCGGGTCACCGCAAGCAGAAGAAAATGGGTAGGATTCGCCGTCTGTTTGGTCGGGAAGTGGTCTTGCGTTTGCCAAACCGAAATAGGTCTGGAAATCAGATGGGGAAAAAGAAACAGAACCCGCCAAAGTAGGCAGACCATTTGGTGGCCAACTGATCCTTGAAACTGAGTTGAGAGTTATTCCATATAACTGCCAACCCGATCCACTGCTGACGCCTAGCTCCAGCATTCCTCCTGTACAAGTGGCTGTGCCGGGAACATAGCTAAATCCGTTCAGACTCTGGTTAAAGTAGCCTATCCCGTCAAACTGCTGCCACACACCAAAATTCCATTCCAAAGCCACTGCCAGTCTGCCATCTGGCAGGAACTCTAAGCCGGAAATATACCCCATTGCCCCGGAAGCGGGCTCAAAAGTGGTATGCTGGCCAGAAGACAAGTTAAAAAAATGAATAACAGAGGAGGTACCATTAAAGGTTGCCCATGCGAGATTAGCACCGTCGTGAGACAGTTCCAGTTCCGGACAGGATTCTTGAAAAGAAGGCGCATAGGTGGCTCTTATACTGGCTGTTAGTTGAGACAGGTCTGTACAAGTAATTGGAATGGTTACCTCCACAAGGTCGTTACCTTCAATAAAATACAGAGTCCGTCCCCGGGCTGGGTCTAAAGCTGACAGCGCAAAACGGGTAGAGTAACCCCTCATAAATCCTTGAATATTGAAATCTCTTATAACAGGGATAAGATATTTTGCCACCGCATCGTATTGATAGACAATCAGACTAGAGAGACTGGTTGAGGAATTAGAGCAAAAAATAAAATAATGCCCGGGCCGCGCTGGAACTTCACACACCACTGCCTCGAAGTTTTCAGTTGTATAAGGGTTGGGTGAGGTGTTATCAGTCAGATCATTGGGGTCGTCCCATTTCAACCAACGGTCTTTCATCAGCAAATAACCTACTTCCTGGCCATCTTCATCCAGGATCCAGTCACCGGCAATGTAGAAGATCGGGTTTCCGCATTCGTCAAAAACCCCATTCGCCGCGGTGGCAAAGCGTTGTGTGTAACTAATACCACCAGGATTCGGATTAGGAGCCGGGGTGGAGAAGGGCAAGCCCGTGATAGCGCCGTTTCCTGTGTTTTTGAACAACTCCGGCGGGTCACCCGCCATTACCCAATAGGGATGTTGAAAAGACTGGCCCATGGCTGTTCCGTTACAAAAAAACGCGAGGGCTACCAACATCGCGGCCAGCCAACCGGGGGGGGGGGATTTTCGTTGTTTCATTGAAGTGAATGGTTGAGATTGTTTGATCTTGCTAAGTAAACAAACCCGCCTATCACAATCAAGTTCAAAAAATAATATGATTGTTAAATCAAATAAAAATCAGCCTTCTTTTACCGCAATCGCATCTTTTTGAATTTTCTTTTCCCTGATTTCGATCAAGATTCCACCTGAGTACAAACGTGTTGATGGAACGTCCCCGGGCCACTCAAAGGAGATGTTGCGGAAGCGAGCTCCCCGACAGGTCGGGGCAGGCTGCTGACCTGCGGGAAGCGGGATATTGCACGAGAGAAAGACTGCCTCCTTACGACCTCCCGCTTCTCACCGTCCCGTCAGGTGGGATTTCTCTGGCCGAAGTGCCCTTTATTTTTTATCTTCGTAAGACACTGAAAATCGTGCAAAACAATGAATTACCGACAATACATCACCCTCGAACCCGGTAAACGGAGCGGCAAACCCTGCATTCGGGGCATGAGAATAACGGTGTATGATGTCTTAAGCTACCTGGCTTCCGGTATGACCTTTGACGAGGTGCTGGCAGATTTCCCTTTCCTCACCCGGGAAGACTTGCTGGCTTGTCTGGCCTATGCAGCCGACCGCGACCAGAGCCAGTTGCTGATTCAGGCGGTATGAAGCTGCTGTTTGACCAAAACCTGTCCCCTTCCCTGACAACACGGCTGACAGACCTTTTTCCGGGATCTGCACATGTGCTGGAATTTGGACTAGATCAGGCTGATGACCGTGAAGTATGGGAATTTGCAGCCGCGGGCCAGTACGTCATTATCACCAAAGACAACGATTTCAACGAGTTAAGCCAGTTGCTCGGCTGCCCGCCTTTCGTGATCTGGATACGGCGCGGCAACTGCAGCACCCGCGAAATGGAGCAGTTGATCAGACAAAGCTATCCTTTCATCCACGATTGGGAATCTACCTCCTCTTTCGGCCTGATGGTCATTGTTTAGAAGCGGGAAGAAAGACCGCTTTGCTGAGAGAAGCGAGACCAGAGGCGAGGCCGGTCCAGTCTGACCTCCGACTTCTTGCTTCTGAAACCCCGCTTCTGAAACCCTGGCATCGCAGGGTGAAAGCGGACCCTGGAAGGGTCCAAGCTCTGTAGCTGTGCAAGCCAGTTATTACACGACCCACCCTGGCGACCATGTGGTCGCCAGGGTGTTCAAACATATCACACTGCTGTGCTACAAAGGTTTGACCCTTCCAGGGTCAGCTGTCAATTGTTGCCGCAGGCTGGTTTTGTCATGGTGAGCAGGCTGCTTGAGCCGTCGCCGAACCATGACAACCCGGCGCCTCCTTCGGCGACGGCCTAAAGGCCTGCTCAGGATGACGCGAAGCAGGCGACGCCTCCCACTGTCATGGTGAGCAGGGCCATTCGGCCCGTCGCCGAACCATGACAATGCCGAACCATGACAACCCGGCGCCTCCTTCGGCGACGGCCTAAAGGCCTGCTCAGGATGACGCGAAGCAGGCGACGCCTCCCACTGTCATGGTGAGCAGGCTGCTTGAGCCGTCGCCGAACGATGACAAAGCCGAACCATAACCCTCCTATCTGACTTCTGACTTCTGACCTCTGGCTTCTCGCTTCTCAATCCCTCAATCCGTATCTTTCCGCCCCCGTCAGCCTTTTTTCTGCCATCACTGTCACCTCTGCCACATGTTGCTCCTGCTCACCGAACAACGCTATCTCGCTCCTGAAAATCCTTCGCCTTATGCCCAAAACGTTCTGCTCGAAGACCGCCTCGTGAAAGAGGCACTCGAACAGCTCGGCTACCCTGTCGGCAGGGTCGATTGGGCCGACCCCACCGTGGACTGGGCCTCCTGTGAGGCCGCCATTTTTCGCACCACCTGGGACTATTTCCACCGCTTCGCCGAATTCAGCGAATGGATGGACCGCGCCTCCGCCCACACCCGCTTCCTCAACCCGGTAGAAACCATCCGCTGGAACATGGACAAGCACTACCTCCCCGAACTCGAGGAGCGCGGTATTCACCTCCCGCCCACCCTTGTGCTGGAAACCGGCGACCCCAGAAGCCTCGCCGATCTGCTCGCAGAAACCGGTTGGGAAGAAGTCATCCTCAAGCCCTGCGTGTCGGGCGGGGCGAAAAATACCTTCAGGATCAGCCATGCAAATGTGACGTCGCTGGAGGAAACCTACCGCAGCCTCATCGCCGAGGAAGCTTTTTTGCTGCAGCCACTGCTCACCAGCATCCTCACAGAAGGGGAATTATCTCTCATGGTCATCGGAGGGGAAGTGACCCATGCTGTGCGAAAGGTGGCCAAATCGGGCGATTTTCGCGTGCAGGACGACTGGGGCGGCACCGTCCTTCCCCACACGCCCACAGCACAGGAGGTGGAAGTAGCCAGGATGGCCGTCGAAGCCGTCTGGCCGAGGCCCGTCTATGCAAGGGTGGATCTCGTTCGCGACAACCACGGCCAGTTGGCCCTGATGGAACTGGAACTGATTGAGCCGGAAATGTGGTTTCGCAGCCACCCTGCTGCAGCCATGGCCATGGCGAGGGAAGTTCAGCGCCAGTTGAGGCAGGGTTGAGACGTTGATTGGGCTAATTTGCACAGCGGGCCAGAAAAAACATCACGGCTACCTGCGAGTTCTCTGTACCTTTGCACGTCTATTTTACCAACAATCCTAAGACCATGTTTGGAACCTAACTGGCTGATTTTTAGACGATTTTAAAAAGTGGGGCCGCTCAGATAATTTGGAGGTACCAATCTTTCAAATTATGCAAACAAAGTTTACCGAGCTGAGCGACTCCCAGTGGCAATTTAT
>JBGSKC010000038.1:0-17384 GCA_041741415.1 Bacteroidia bacterium
AACCAGGAGATCCAGCAATGGTGGATGACCTACAATACCGTCCGCCCGCACAGCTCCCTGGGGTACCTCACCCCGGATGAGTTTGAAGAAGCCAAGGAGAATTTCTACTATTCAGCGGTAGCGGCCTAGGGGAAGAGGACATTAGCAGCTTTCCATTAAATTCATTATAAAATTTCTTTGTCGCTCTTTATCATTTATTATTTTCGCAATAAAGTCCCCCCATTTAGAATCATCTCCATCAATATATTCAAATGGCGAGACATTTAGTTTCGGATCCGGCAATACGTATAAAAATCTAACAAGTTCTATATTGCTATCAAAAAGGATAAACTCATTTTCCATCCTGCTTTTTTCTATAAGCAATACTTCACAAGAATTCGATATCAAAAACTTGTCCTCTCCATAAAGAAAGTAAAGACTATTATCCATTACTAACAATGCAGACAACAGCCCATCAATAAATTTATACCATCCGTTTATTTTTGGGCTTGATCCTTCTACAAATTCAGTTTTTGATTTATAATCAAAATATTTTGCAGCAAAATCAAAGTTTCGTAGCAACATAATGACAGTCATTTTAAATTTTCAAAAACCCAAATCCTTACCACCAGGCCTTGTAGCACTCTCTATTATATCATCCCAAGACTTACCCTGTTGCCTCAAAAAGTCTATCGAAGGCCCAAGTTTATCACCATACTTTTGGAGGTTTCTTTGATAAATTTTTTGCAATACATCATCAGGAGTTAGCGATTTATATTTCACTCCAAGTTCCCTTCTTAAACCGTGTAAAGTCCTTGCGATTTCTTCAGATGAACTTCCTGCTGCCCTCAATTTAAACGCAACTGATGATAGCGAATTAACTTCTAACTTATAGGCTTCTCGGAGAGCAAGTACCGCCCTTCCACCAACCACCGCCCCAACCTCTGCCGAAGATACAACAAGCCTGGGAATTTGCCGAACAAGAATTGATCCTCCATAAAGTGTAGAGATCACCTCAAACTCCACATTCAGCGGCATTAGTGACCCTCTGGAGGAAGGGGAACCAATTCCGGCCAGGCGCCCTTGAATGGGACCATTCAGCCATTCGTCTCTGAGAAAGGCTACCAATTGGTGGGTACGCCAATATTCAGCTTCGCCTGCATCGCCGCCCTCCTGAATAACGGATCCGAGCATACCAACCGGGTAATCACGCAGGGTCAGGGAATTTAATTGAGTGTAATACTGGCTAATCGCCTTTTCCTCCCCTGCCCTTCTTGCTGCCGAAATGGGATTCTGTTCTGTAATCACGACCTCATCTATCCAGCGATCGGGCAGGAAAGGCTCTACTCCGGCTTGTTCGGCACCTTCCGGGGAATATGGCCCATATGCCGTTCCACCGTCATTGGTTAGCCACACCTCCAACCCCTCCAACTCCACGCCATCCACCACCCGATTCTCCGAAAACGCATACGGTGAGTAAAACGGATACTTCCCCGCCAGCGGGTCCACGCTCAAAAACCGCCCAATGCGGGCATCCCTTCGGCTTCGCTCAGGGCAAGCATGCCCCTGGAACCCATAGTGGTACTCCGCTGCCTGACAGGAGCGGGCCATCCCCCCTCCTCTCACCGCTACCGAATGACATCTTCTGTTTGTTTATCCCCAAGAAAAACATCATTTTCATCCCGACCAAATGTACATAGCCTTATTTTCTCATGAACACTTTCCTGCAGCACCTCCGGCCCGCTTGCTTTTGCCTCCTCCTCTTTTGCCTCCCGGCCCCCGGCTACTGCCAGGGAGAAGCCGACTGGTGGTATTACCATTACAGCACCGGGCTCCATTTTGTGCCGGGCCAGAACCTGCCTACTTCCCTTGATTCAACCAGGCAATTTAGCACTAACTATGGGGGCTATACCAGCATTTCGGACCCCTGCGGCAACCTCCTGTTCGTCGCAGGTGCAGATTCTGTCTTTGACAAAAACCTCAACCTGATGCCCAACGGCACGATAAATAATAACCTGGATAGCCTGAATATTGGGGATCTTGATGGAGATGCCACGGTGGTTCCGCAGCCCGGCTTTCCTGATCGTTATTTCGTTTTTTACACGCATATGCACAATTCCTATCCCCCTATTTTTACGCAATCATTCCGCAGGAAATACGCCCTCATTGACATGAACCTCAACGGCGGACTGGGAGATGTTGTGGTCAAAAATGTCGAACTCCATCCCAACGCCGCCAACACAGGATCGGCCACCCTGCATGCAAATGGAGAAGACTTCTGGACCATTTACTGTGACAGAGATTCGGTCATGTTTTATTGCCACCTGGTCACCAGTGCGGGGGTTCAGCCCCCTCTCGTGTTTTCCTTTCCGGGGCTCCAATTCCCCCTCCCGTACCCAGGTGCTAACCGTCCATTAACCGAAACGACCTTCAGCCCTGATGGCAGAAAGCTAGCCTTTACCTCCGTAGACCGGCAGATATGCCTCCTGCTCGATTTCGACCCGGCCACAGGTCAGCTCTCCAATCCCATCCCGCTTGGAAATGCCATCGGGACCTCGGGTTTTCTCACCGGCGTCAACTATGGAGATGTGGCCTTTTCGCCCGACGGCACCAAATTGTACAGAAGCAGCAGGTTCTTTATTTATAGTAACCTCCCGAATTACTATTACAATCTGGTCCAGTTTGACATCAGTTCCAATAACCAGGCCCAGATCATGCAGTCTGGCATCAGCATTGGGCAACCCTTCTTTTTCCCCCCCTGGTTTGATGATCATAGCTATTTCAGCTTGCGGAATGCTCCCGACGGGAAAATTTATTTCATAGACTTGTTGGCAATCCCCACCCCCCCCCCTATAACAAAAACAAAATTCACCGCATTGAGTCCCCCAATAATCCCGGCCTGAGCTGCAATCCCTCTTTCATCGTCATGAACCAGGGTACCTGGGGCTCAGTTTTTCGTCCATACAGATTCCCATCTTATCCCTGGTATTTTCTGGGGCAAAACAGTTTTGAGCAATCCTCCGATTCGAGCTACATGAAGGTGTGCCTGCCAGATTCGGCGAAGTTTCGCGTCACCCAAAGCTGGCGGCTCGATTCGGTGGTTTGGGATTTCGGGGTGCCGGGTATCGGCCCGGTCGTCACCACCTCCGATTCGGTGGCATTTCTCTACCCCGGCCCGGGCATCTACCCGGTCAGGGGGCTCGTGTTCCGGGGCTGCCCCACCAGAGCCGACACCATCCTCGACACCGTGCAGGTCTTTATCGCACCCAATCCCCAATTGCCAGGCGACACAGCCCTCTGCCAGGGAAGCCTGCTGCCGCTTGATGTCAGCAGTATGGATGTTACTTATCTCTGGCACGACGGCTCCACCAACCCCACCTTTCAGGCTGGCACTGCGGGGGTGATCTGGGCAGAGCTCAGCAATGCCTGCGGCCAGGCCCGCGACAGCATGACCCTGTTCCTCCATCAGCCAGGCAGCATCAGCCTCGGCCCCGATACCAGCTACCTGTGCGCCGGTGATTCGCTTGTCATTCAACTTAGCCTGGATCAGGGCACGTTTGTCTGGGAAAATGGCTCCACCTCCCCCAACAGAAGCATCACCGGCCCGGGACTCTACATGGTCGAAGCGGCAAATGCCTGCGACCTTTTTCGCGATACCCTCACCGTCCTGCCCCTGGCATTGCCCCTGGCAGATCTCGGCGCCGACACCACACTTTGTCAGGGCGATCAGCTGTTGCTCACGGCCACTGCGCCGCAAGGCAGCGTTCTCTGGAGCAACGGCAGCACGGCCAGCCAGATCGCGGCCAGCACCGCGGGAACCTACTTTGTGCAGGCTCAGAATGCCTGCGCCGTGGTCAGAGATACCCTCTCCATGGTGTTTCACGCCCCACCAGTCGCTGATCTGGGTCCCGATCAGGTGCGCTGCCAGGGCGACCTGGTCCAACTGGACCTGAGCCAGCCCTTTGCCAGTTTCCTCTGGGAGGATGGCTCAACCCTGGCCACACGCAGCCTCAGCCAGGCAGGGCTGTATCATGTCGCCGTCTCCACAGCTTGTGGCACCGAACGAGACAGCCTGGTACTGAGCATTGAGATACCGCCCGTTGTGGACCTCGGCCCAGACAGCAGCCTCTGTCCGGGAGAGACCATTACCCTGCAGGCCACGGGCCTCAGTGGCGTGACCTTTCTTTGGAGCACAGGAGCTCAAAGTGCCGCCATTCAGGTGAATGCTCCGGGCCTTTACGAACTCACCGTGAGCGGGCAAGCCTGTGAAAGCAGCGACGCCATCCTGCTCACAGCCCTGGAGCCGCCGCAAGTGGAATTAGGTCCTGACACACTGCTCTGTGATGGCAACAGCTTGCTGCTTGATGCCAGCTTTCCCAATGCCAGCTATCTCTGGAGCACGGGAGAAACCACACCGGAAGTCCGCATCAGCGCTCCGGGACGCTACGAAGTCACCCTGAGCAACCGCTGTGGAAGTGCGATCGATGACATCAGCATCTCCACCGGCTCCACGCCCGTCGTCGATCTGGGCCCGGACCGGACGGCCTGCACCGGTGATACGATCTGGCTGGACGCGACCATCCCTTTTGGCAGCTACCGCTGGCAGGATGGCGACAGCAGTGCCAGCTATCCCGCCCGAAGCACGGGGCTGTATCAGGTGACAGTGTCCACAGCCTGCGGAACAGCAATGGAAGAGGTCTATCTGGACTTTGTGCCCCTGCCGGAGCTGGGTCTGGGGCCGGATACGCTGATTTGTGAAGGAGAATTCTACGTGCTCACAGCCAGCGAGGTGATTGCACCGGGACCTTTCCTCACTGCCATCGAATGGCCCGATGGCAGCAGTGGAGCAGAATTTGTTTTCTCTGAACCTGGCGACTACCGGGTGCTGGCCCGCAACGACTGCGGCGAAGTATCCGACAGCCTGGTTGTAGATTTCAGGGATTGCGAATGCCGGGTGTTCATTGCCAACGCCTTTTCACCCAATGATGATGGCCACAATGATGTGTTTGTTCCCGGTGTGAGCTGCGACCTCACCAGCTACCAGTTCTCGATCTACAACCGCTGGGGCAGGCAGGTCTTCACCACCACAGACCCCGGCCAGGGCTGGGATGGCCTCAACGCTCCCGAGGGCGTCTATGCCTGGATGGCGAGCTACAGATGGATTGGCAGGGGAGGTGTGGAAGTGCGGGAAAACCGCGGCGGGACGGTGGTATTGGGGCGGTGAGAGAATGAGAAAGAGACCATCCGCACGCAAAAAAATCCTAACTATCTGCCATGGAAACCCCGGTGAAGATCCCCAACCCGTTGTACGATGTCGTTTTCCGTTACCTGATGGAAGACGAGCGGGTGGCGCGTCTGATGTTATCGGCGATTTTGGGGGAAACGGTGGAAACCCTTGAGTTTCAGTCCACCGAGCAGAGCGGCAAGCGGCGCACCGATCTGGAGCGTTTGCTGAGTATTTTCGACCAGGCTTCCGTGTCAGATACCAAAGGCCACTTTCTTGCCCTCAATTCAGAAGGCCTGCCGGAGGCTTACCAGCCTGTGATTCGGCGGCTGCAGCAGGCCATGGCCAACCCCGAACTGGAAGGCAAAATGGACCTCGAAGACGAGGTGATGCAGGAGTTCCAGAAAAAAGAAGCCGAGATCGTGGCGGTGAGGAAACTGGCCGAGCGCGAGCGCGAGCAGAAAGAAGAAGCGCAGCGCGAGAAAGAAGAAGCACAGCGCGAAAAGGAAGAAGCGCAGCGCCAGAAAGAGGAAGCATTGCGCCGGGAGGAGGAAGCACAGCGCCGCTTTGTCCGCTTTCTGGCAGACCAGGGGCAAAGCATAGAGGCGATCAGCCAGTTGGCTGGTTTGGAGGAGGCTGCTGTTCGCCGGTTGCTGGAGGAGGGGTGAGAGACGTTTTTTTGGTCTGGGGTACTAGCAGGCTGTTACAGGTATGGTTTGGAGCTTCGAAGACTGTTACCGTGTTATCCAGGCCCGTCAATGCCGTTGTGCAGACTCGCCCCAACCTTCCCAAAGCACTAACCCCCGGTTCCGCTCATCACCTCAAAGCATCTCATATTTCACTATCTCACTTATCGGTTCCTTCCTCCCGATTCATCCTTCTAAGCTCCCTGCTGATCAGGTTTGCGTTGGAAAGCACTGAGCTGAGCGGCTATTTGCCTCATCGCCAGTTTTTTCCAACGCCCTTCACATGAATTTCATTCGCTTTTCCCTCCCTTCTTTTGTGCTGATGGTCTGCTTTTTGGCCACTGCTTCCAGCGTTTTTGGGCAGGAAGTCCCCGACCGTGTTCGCCTGTTTCTGGATTGCCCAAGCTGTGACGAAGGGTTTATCAGGGCTGAGCTGACAGCGGTAGATTATGTGCGGGACCAGCAGGATGCCAGCGTTCATTTGCTCGTAACCAGACAATCAACAGCAGGCGGCGGATCGGCTTATGAGCTTGCTTTTATCGGCAAACAGGAGCTGGCAGGAATGAACAACCAGCTCTTTTTCAGCTCCCAGCCCAACGACAGCCCGGATAAAATACGCAACGGCCTGCTCAAAATCATCCAGATTGGTCTGGCGCCCTACCTTGCCCGCGTGGGAATGGACCAGGCACTCAATGTGGTGATCAATGCCGCGCCAGTGCCTGTAACCAGTTCGCAGCCAGACAAGGACCGTTGGCACCACTGGATCTTCCAGGTGCACGCCAACGGGAACGTTAACCTGGAATCTCTGCGGCGCTCCTTTGCTTTCAGGACAGGGGTGAACGCCGACCATGTGACCGAGCTATGGCGCATTCGCTTTCAAGCCTATTCCAACTTCAACCGCACCCTCGTGGAAGGCGATGACGAGACCTTTGTGAGTGAGCGTCTGCATCAGGGAAGTTGGGGAACTGTGGCCTACAGCCTCGGCGACCACTGGTCTGTGGGGGCAGGGGCATCCTACTTTCGGGATACTTATCAGAACATTGACCACCACATTTCCCTTTCTCCCGCGCTGGAATACAGCTTTTTCCCCTACCGCGAGGTGATGCGCCGCGAACTGACCATGGCCTACAGGCTCCGGGCGTTGTATCAAAATTACAGCGAACTGACTGTCTATGACCAAACGCAGGAAGGGTTGGCCCAGCAGGAATTACAGCTGAACCTGCGCATCCTTCAGCCATGGGGTCAGGTGTCAACGGGATTGACCGGTGCCCATTTTCTGCATGATCCCAGCAAATTTCGCAGCAGCCTCGACACCAATGTGGACCTTCGGCTGTTTCGGGGCTTAGCCTTCCGCATGTCGGCTAATTTCCGCCTGATCCGCGACCAGCTTTCCCTGCCAGGAGGTGGAACCAGCCTGGAGGACCTGCTCCTTCAACAACGCCAGTTGGCCACCAATTACGAAATGGGGCTATATGCCGGTGTGAGCTATACCTTCGGCTCCATGTACAACAACGTGGTCAATACCAGGCTGTAGTTCGAAGGGGCCATTGATGAGCGCAGGAGCTATTTTGCCCCGAAAACATGCACCATTTGCCCGCCAAGATGGGCACTGAAGGCCATCAAACCGCAGGCGAGGGTGAGCATAGCCCAGAAAGCCCAAGCCTCTGCGGCTTTCCATGTGCGCCCCCGAAGGTACAGCCAAACAAGAAGCAGGCCCACCAGCCAAACAAGCCCATAAGCAAGCAGCTCATGGTTTCGATAAACGGCAGCCCACGGCGGGTTATCGCTGAGGGTAACCGGCACTTGCTGCCCGGAGAAAAGGGCAGGCAGCAGGGAAATCCCGCCCAGCAGGAGCAAACGCAAAGCATAAGGCCAGGGAGGGCGTCCGTCCTGCACCAGACCCCACAAGACAAAAGCCCAGGACCCGATCAGGATCCCGATGGGGAGGTGAACAAAGAGGGAATGCCAGGGCATGGGCCTTACTCCGCTTCGGGTTCAGCAGCTTTTTTCCTGGTGGCAGCCTTTTTGGGGGCTTCAGCCTCGGGCTGGGGTTCTGGTTCGGCCTCAGGCTCGGGCAAATTTTCGTCCTCGGGGGCCTCTTCAGTTGGCTCCTCGGCCACTTCCAGGCTCACCTGTTGTTCCGTCAGGAGTTCGTACCAGCCCACCAGCTTTTTGATGTTGGAGGGGTACACGCGCTCCTGGTCGAAGGTGGGAAGAACCTCAGCCATGAAATTGAGCAATTCTGCACTGCTGCTATCGCGCTTCACGGGAAGCTGGTCCTGATAGCGCTCCTGAATGGTTTTCAGCACAGTGAGAAGTGGCTCGGAGTCATCGTTGGTGTAAATGCTGACATCCGTAAGTTTGGATACCATCATGTTGCCTTTGATCAGCTGGCGCTTGCCTTTGCCGTCGAGCGACTCTACGACGATGGCTTTGTCGTTGGTTTTCAACAATCTATGCAGACCAGGCTGGCCGGTGATGGCGACGACTTCGGAGATGGAAATGCTCATAAAAAACTGTTATATTGAAAGCAAGCCGCAAATTCGAAAAAAAAAACGAAGAAGATTCAACTGTCAGGGTGTCTTGACGTCATGTTTTTCCATCTAAAAAACTGACAAAAGCGCCGAATCTCATGTACTTTTGCAAATCGGCCCTTTGATTGCGCTATCTCTGCAAATTCCATTTATGCCTCACATGCCCTTTCCTCAGCTGCTTTTTGATCATGACGGCTTTTTTGAAGACGATTTTCCTGTCATCACCACCTTTGAAGAAAAACAGATTTCCGATGAGGATGTTCCCGAAGAAATCGGCATCCTGACATTGAAAAATACGGTTTTGTATCCTGGCGTCGTGATTCCGATCACGGTTGGCAGGGACAAATCCATCCGGTTGGTGAAGGAAGTCTATCGCCGAGGCGACCGCCGACTTGGTGTGGTGGCGCAGCGCGCCCTCGACATCGAAGACCCCACCGAAAAAGACCTTTACCGGATCGGAACTGTTGCACAGATCCTCAAGATGATCAAAATGCCCGACGGCAGTGTGACCATTGTGATTCAGGGCAGAAATAAATTCCTCATTGACCACTTTACCCAGGAAGAACCTTATTTCCGGGCCAAAGTTACCAAGATTGTCGATGTTTACCCCAACAACGAGGAGGTAAAAGCCATGATGTACAGCCTCAAAGAAGAGGCCTACCGCATCATCGACCTGGCGCCCAACCTCCCCAGTGAGGCTAAAATCGCCATTGACAACATTGATTCGCTGTCATTTCTCACCCATTTCATTGCGTCAAATCTCAGCCTCGAACTGGAGGAAAAACAGCAGATCCTCGAAATTCAGTCGCTCAAAGACAAAGGCGAACATGTTCTTTCCCTGCTCGGCAAGGAACTGAAGGTGCTGGAACTGAGCGAAGAAATCCAGACGAAGGTCAAATCCGACCTAGACAAACAGCAGCGCGAGTACATCCTCCGGCAGCAAATCCGCACCATTCAGGATGAACTTGGCGAAGGTGGCTTTGATTCCGATATTGAAGACCTGCGAATCCGGGCCAGCCTCAAATCCTGGCCCGAAGACGTGCACCGGGTATTTTACAAAGAGCTTAACCGCCTTTCGCGCCTCACCCCCGCCATGCCCGACTATTCAGTTGTAATTAATTACCTCGAATGGCTGCTCGAACTTCCCTGGCAACAATATTCACCCGACGAATTCGACTTCACCCGCGTCCAGAAAATCCTCGACGAAGACCACTATGGCCTTGAAAAGGTAAAGGAGCGAATCCTGGAGCATCTGGCAGTAGTGAAGCTCAAGGCCGATAAAAAGGCGCCGATCATCTGTTTTTATGGCCCTCCCGGCGTGGGGAAAACCTCCCTTGGCAAATCCATTGCCCGGGCCATGGGAAAGGAGTTCATCAGGATTTCCCTCGGCGGTGCCCACGACGAAGCCGAAATCCGGGGCCATCGCCGCACCTATATCGGGGCGTTGCCCGGCCGCATCATCCAGGGGCTGAAAAAAGCCACCTCGTCCAACCCTGTGTTCATGCTCGATGAGGTGGACAAAGTCGGCAGCGATTTCCGGGGCGACCCGTCCTCTGCCCTGCTCGAAGTTCTCGACCCTGAGCAGAATAACACTTTCCGCGACAACTTCCTTGAGGTTGAATATGACCTGTCGCATGTCATGTTCATTTGCACTGCCAACACGCTTTCCACCATTCACCCTGCCCTCCTCGACCGCATGGAGCTCATTCCCATCAGCGGCTATTCGGAGGAAGAAAAACAGGAAATTGCCCGGCAGCATCTTATTCCCCGGCTGCGAAAAGAGCACGGCCTGAAGGCGAGCCAGATCAAGGTGCAACCCAAGGCTCTGCTGGCCATGATTCAAAACTACACCCGCGAATCCGGGGTGAGAAACCTGAGCCAGAAAATCGCAGGCATTCTCCGAAAGGTGGCCAAGGAAATCGTGATGGAGGAGAAAAGTGCGGTATCTGTTACCGAAAAAAACCTCACCCATTATCTTGGGGTGCCACAATTTGAAAAAGAAGCCTACCAGCAGGTAGATGTTCCCGGCGTGGGTATCGGACTGGCCTGGACCCAGGTGGGAGGCGAAATCCTGTTCATCGAATCGATTCTGCTGCCGGGCAACGGCAAGCTCAGCATGACTGGCCAGTTGGGGGATGTGATGAAAGAATCTGCCACCCTGGCCTACACCTGGCTCAAGGCTCATGCCGATGAGCTGGGCATCCCCCACGGCGCCTTTGGCCTCTGGGATGTGCACCTTCATATTCCCGCCGGGGCCATCCCGAAAGACGGTCCCTCGGCTGGTATTATCCTGCTTAGCTCACTTGCCTCCCTCTTCACGCAACGGCGGGTGCGCCCCAACCTCGCCATGACCGGCGAGATCACCCTGCGTGGCAAAGTGCTGCCCGTTGGCGGAATTCAGGAAAAAATCCTTGCAGCCAAGCGCGCCGGGATCACACAGGTGCTGCTATGCCGCGAGAATCAGAAGGATGTCTCCGAAATCAAAAAAGAATACATCGAAGGCTTGTCCATCACCTATGTGCGCGACATGAGCGAGGTATTGAAACTCGCCCTGGAAGAACAGCAGGTGCCCCTCGCCAAAAAGCTCGTCCCTGACCCTGAGCCAGAATCGGCCCAATCCGTTCAGCAGCTGGAACAAATCCGAAAGATCGTGGCCCGTGCGTGATTTTTTGGCTAAGTTAAGGATCCAAACCCTGAGCCATGAAGATCCCTCTCTTGCTTTTGGCCGCCGTTCTGGCCTTCACTTCATGCCAACCCAATAACCAGGCTTCGTCAGGGCTGGGAGAGGTCAAATTCGCCTTCACCGCCAGCCCGGAAGCCCTGCCATCCCTGAAAAAAGGTTGGCTTTTACTGCATTCATTTGAATATGACGATGCCCGAACGGCATTCAGAGAGGCCCAAACCCTTGACCCAGGCTGCGCAATGGCTTACTGGGGCGAGGCGATGAGTCATCATTTTACCCTCTGGGAGCGGGAAGAAACCGAGGCGGGGCGGCTGGCCCTGATGAAATGGAAAGAAGTGTCGGAAGAACACCCCGTGGTCCTTCACCCGGTGGAAACGGGCCTGCTGGAAGCAGCGTGGGAGCTGTATGGCAGTGGCGAACAGGCAGAACGTAATCGCGCATTTGCTGAATCACTCGGAAAATTATATAGCCAGCATCCTCAGGATCAGGAGGTTGCTTCCTTTTATGCCCTGGCTTTACTCGGAACCGTGAGCGATGCCAGAGACTATGAAGTCTATGATCAGGCTGCTGGCATTGCCCGCACGGTCATGCAGACAAACGACCGGCACCCGGGTGCTCTGCACTATCTGATCCACGCCTACGACGACCCGGATCACGCCCACCTGGCCCTGGAAGCCGCAGAGACCTATGCCACTGTGGCTCCGGATGCTGCTCATGCCCTCCACATGCCTTCCCATATTTTCGTTGCGAGGGGGATGTGGAACGAAGTTGTCACCACCAATGTCGCTTCTTATGGTTCGTCGGTGGAGCGAATGAAGCGCCTCGGCATGAACAACAACGCACGGGGCTACCACTCCCTGGCCTGGCTCACGTATGGCCTTCTGCAGCAGGAACGATGGACGGAGGTCGATGCCATTATGAAGGATATGCTGGTGTTCAGCGAACTGCACCCCAGCCGGCCAGCCAGGTCCTACCTGATGGGGATGGTGGCGACCTATTTGGCGCATCAGGGAACATGGAGCAGGCCTTTTGAAGGGCTGGAGATCCCGATTGCCGATCTGGAACTGAGCCTGCAGGGGCTGCACGCCTACTGGCTGGGCCGCTCAGCACTGGAACAGGGAAAGTTTGCAGAAGTGCAATCCCGCATCAGGGAACTGGAGGGCGCCATTTTGCGGACACAAAACACCTTCGATGAAACCAGCTCGAGTGCCTGCGGAGCTTTTGAAGGCGGCTATGGGCCAACCCTCACAGACATTGAGGTGGCCAGAATTCTGCTCATGGAGCTCAAGGCTTTGCAGGCCAGAGCTCAGGGCAAAGAGGCCGAGGCATTCACCTGGCTGCGCGAAGCCGCAGCGCTGGAAATTACAACAGACTTTGAGTATGGCCCGCCAACAGTGGTGGAACCCGCCAACGAGCTGCTGGCCCGCTGGCTGCTGGAAGCTGGCCAGCCGGAGGAAGCCCTGGCCGTCAGTGTAGTTGCGGAGCGGCGCACCCCTGGCCGCAGGCTCACCCTGCAGGCGTTGGAAGCTGCTCACAAGGCACTTGGGCACACCGCCGCAGCAGATTCCCTCGGCAACGTATTACAGGCACAATTGCGGCCCAGCCACCCGGAGGTTCAATACAAGCAGGAATCAGCGCCTTCAACTGGCAGCCTTTCTGCTGCGAAAGCACGTTGAAGGGTGAAAAACGGCTTGCCATCCATCCAAAAAGCACTACCTTTGATCGGTTTTTGAAGACCCTATGCAAGGTTAACCCGGAGAGGTGCCAGAGTGGTCGATCGGGGCGGTCTCGAAAACCGTTGTCCTTCACGGGACCGTGGGTTCGAATCCCACCCTGTCCGCCATTTTTCTTGTGCCCTTCCTGCCCCTTCTCGGGTAGGTTCACCGGGCCAATGGATTTCCTCCACGACTCGGCCAAGCTCAAGAGCCTGAAGGATGTGCCCAGCCGCATCAAAGACGGGCTGGACCGCGACAAGGCCGAAGCGGAGACCCAAGAGCTGGGCGCGGAGATGGAGGAGCTGTTTGATCTTCTCTACTTCGCCGGGCAAAATTCCCTTCTCGTTGTGCTGCAGGGAATGGACACGGCGGGCAAGGATGGCAGCATCCGCCACCTGCTCCGGTTCACCCACGCCCAGAGCGTGCACGTGCCCAGCTTCAAAGTCCCCACCGAGGAAGAGCTGGCCCACGACTTTTTGTGGCGCATTCACAAGCAGGCTCCGCGCCGGGGCGACATTGCCATCTTCAACCGGTCGCACTACGAAGACGTGCTCGTTGTGCGCGTGCGGGAGCTGGTCCCCGAAAGCGTTTGGCGGCCCCGCTATGCGCAGATCAACAGCTTTGAGTCGCTCCTCGCGGCCTCCGGCACGATCATCTTGAAGGTTTTTCTGCACATCTCAAAAGATGAGCAGGAGGAGCGCCTGCTGGACCGCGAAAAGGAGGTCGAAAAATCCTGGAAGCTGAGCGCGGGCGACTGGAAGGAGCGCACCCGCTGGGACGACTATCAGGAGGCCTATGCCGAGGCGATTCGCCGCACGGCCACCCCTGAGGCTCCCTGGCTGGTGCTGCCCGCCGACCAAAAGTGGCGGCGAAATCTTGAGCTCACCCGCGCCGTGGTCGAGCGGCTCCGCCCCTATCGACAGGGATGGATGGACCGGCTGGAGGCCATCGGCAAAGAGGCGAAGGCCGAGCTGGCGGAGTACCGCCAGTCGGCCCAGGGCTGAGGCGTCAGTCGCAGCGCCAGTACCAGGTGTCGTCGAAGGGGTCGCCGGTTCCGGTGGCCTCCCCGCTCTGCCGTCCCTCGGGGTTCACGCGGGTCTGGTCGAATTGACCTGCGTTCACCAGGAACTTGGCGTGGCCGTCGGCAAAGATGATGGAGCCGCCAGCATCGGACCACTGCCGATAGTAGTTGTAGGGCGCCGGGCAGTCATAGCCATAGCGCTCGCAGGTGGTGTCGACCTTGCTGGAGAACCACGGCAGAATGTCGGGCCGCATGATGCGGGTTTCGGACGGGAATTCGAGGGAGGTCTCGGTCACCGATTGGCTGTAGGTGAGCGGAGCGTTGTTCTGGGTGCTCTCGCCCGGCACGATGGTGTAGAGGCACTTCGTGAACCGGAAGCTGCTGCCGTAGGCCTCAAAGTAGCTGTTGGCTCCCGGAACGTCGTCGGAGGTGTAGGGGCCGCCCACATCCCACGGCGAGCGGAAGAGCTCGCGGTTCTTGATGTAGGGGTCCAAAAGGACCTCGATGCCCTTGTGGCCATCCTGCCCGGCCGGGGGCTGGCTGTTGTAGGCGTAAAAGATGGGCATGGCGTCGTCATAGTCGCCCAGGTAGAGCTTGACGCCCATCCCAATCTGCCGTGCCTGGCTCAGCTCTTGGGTGTTTTTTGCCGAGGCCTTGGCCCGGGCAAAGACCGGGAAGAGAATGGCCGCGAGGATCGCAATGATGGCGATGACAACGAGAAGCTCGATGAGGGTGAACCCTTTTTTCTGCATATCAGTGCTCCGAAAAGCAAAGCGGGCGCTCCTGCAATGACTGCAGGCGCGCCCGTGCAGGGTTGTTTTGCCTTCACCCCTGTGGGGCGTCGCCTCCGCAATCCCTCCGCTGGCATGACCCAGATCAGGTTCAAAGGGACCGATCGGCCAATATCCGATCCATCTCAGCCCTCGTGGTGGGCGCCCCCTTGCAGAAAACTCCGCTTATAGAAAGTTACGCAGCGAGAGCTGGTCTCGCTGCGCAGATCGGCCAATGGCCTTAGGGGCAGGGATTCAGGTCTTCTGAATCGGTGATGCGGGTGCCGGGAATGCCATGAAGGTCGGTGTAGACCCGGGTCGGGCTGGTCGGCACGGCCTGCAGGTCAGCGTCGCTCACCAGCGGGCGGGGCTGAGAGCGGTCCCAGCCGTAGTATGTGGTGGCTCCGGTGGCGCTCACCACGCCAGCAGGCAGCGGGCCGCCGTCCGGGATGCCGTTCCACTTGTGATACTTGGCGTGGCCGTCGGTGAAGTTGATGATGACGCCTTCGCCATGGCGGGCCTGCGCAACAAAGTTGAAGTGCTCCAGAGCGGCGGCGCGCTTGATGTAGCCATCAAAGAACATGATCGTGTTCACGGGGTCTTCCAGGCTGGAGTGCGAGGTGACCGGCGTGAAGCCCGGCTTGATGCGCAGCGAGCAGAGGTTTTCGCCAAAGAGGCCCAGGTTCGGCACGTAGCTGGCGAACTGGACGCCGCTGTCGCGCAGACCCAGAATCTGCAGCCGCTCGCGCCAGTTGTGGCCCGGGGTGTTGCTGGGGCTCACCAGCACCTGCACGTTCTTCACGTACGGCTGGATGGCCTCATAGACGCTGAAAATGCGCGGGGGCATTCCGTCGAAGACGGCGTACGCGCTCTGGGGGAGCGTGTCGTCGTAGTCCGAGGCGTAAATCAGGGTGCCCGTGGCGAGCTGCTTCTGGTTGCTCGTTGAGGCCGTCTTCTTGGCCGCTTCCTTTGCTTGGGCAAAGACGGGGAAGAGGATGGCGGCGAGGATCGCGATGATCGCAATGACCACCAGCAGTTCAATCAGCGTGAAAGCCTTTTTCATTTGCACTCCGGGCGCGCGCCTTTGCACACCCTTTGAAAGACCCCTACAATGGCACGAAACGAATCGGCGGCAAAGGGTCCTGCTCTCGGCAGGCCCTGCCCGCGGCGCAGCCATACTCACCAAAGGCATGTCCATGAAGATTTCCGTGCAGCTCTACACCCTGCGATCCCTGATGGCCGATGAGCCTTGGTCCACGCTCGAAAAGCTGGCCGAGGCCGGCATGAAGACCGTGGAGGGCGGCGGCGCCGCAGGCGACCAAGCCGCCGAATGGGCCAAACGGCTGAAGGAAATGGGACTGGAAATGCCCAGCGCCCACGTGATGCTCGGAGATCTGGAGAAGAACTTCGACGCCGCCATCGACGGACTCAAGCAGATGGGCGTCAAGTATGTGGTGCTCCCCTTCACCCCCGAAGAGGACTACACCCCGAGCTGGCGCCCCCTGGCGGCCCGCATCGAAGAGATGGGCCACCGAGTCGGCGACCACGACATGCTGCTCTGCTATCACAACCACGACTTTGAGCTGACCCGAACCGAAGGCGGAAAGACCGGGCTCGACATCATCATCGACCACACCAGCGGCGCCAACGTCGCCATGGAGATCGACACCTATTGGGTGAAGAAGGGCGGCTTTGAGCCGGCTGCCTACATCCAAAAGCTGGCTGGACGCCTGCCGCTGGTTCACTTCAAGGACATGGGCGAAGACGGCCGCTTCACGGAAGTCGGCAGCGGCCTCCTGGATTGGGACGACCTCATCGAAAGCTCCAAAGTCGCGGGCGCGATCTATGCCGTCATCGAAAACGACGACCCCCAGATGGACCCAGTGGAGAGCGTGCTCAAGAGCCGCGCCTTTCTGCTGGAGCAGGGACTCACCGACTGAGCCATGATCCGGGCGGTGGTCTTCGACCTCGGCGGTGTCATCGTGGACATCCGCCACACTTGGCTGGAGGCCATCGCGGCGGCGGGCGTCACGGCCGCCAACTCCAATCCGGGGCGGCTGGGCGAAACCGCTTTCCTGGATGACTACAACGCAGGCGCGCTCAGCCTGCATGAGTATCTGGAGCTGCTCGCGGAATTCTTGGGGCTCGAAAAGCCCCAAGACGCCCTGGAGGCTCACCAGGCCATCCTCGGCCCCGAGACCGAAGGCTCCCTGGAGCTGATGCGAAGCCTGCGGGCGCAGGGCGTGCTCACCGCCTGCCTCAGCAACACCAACGAAGCCCATTGGCAGCGCCTGCGGTCCCCAGCCCACTTTCCCACCATCGCGGCCATGAATGAATGGTTTGCCTCGCACATCCTGGGCGTGAACAAGCCCGACGACCGCATCTACATCGCTGCAGAAGAGAGCCTGCGGATGCAGCCGGCCGAGCTGTTCTTTTTTGATGACCTTGCGGCGAATGTCGCCGCCGCCCAAAAGCGCGGCTGGCAGGGCGCGGTCATCAACCCCGCCGGCGGGCAGGCCGCTCAGATGAAGGCCGCCCTGGCCCTAGCCGGCCTCACAGTGTGAGGCTGGCCATCGAGCCCGTTTCGGCCACGCTTGCCGCGCCGATCACCGCTCGGGCTTGGTGGTAGGGCTCCGTCCAAAAGTCGCTCTTGGGGGACCCCGGCGCAGAGAGGTCGGCGTTGAGCCAAGGATGCCAGCCGGTGTGCTCGTGGTCCACCATGTGCCGGTCGATCCATCGCCAGGTCTCCTGCCAGTCGGCCTCGGGGGCGTC
>JBGSKC010000039.1:0-53915 GCA_041741415.1 Bacteroidia bacterium
GCCTGCGTCCAGCTTGGCGACGATCGCTTGTCGCTGACTTTCACTAAATTGACTCTTCCGCATGGCGGGTTCTTTTTGAATGTTGAAATGTACATGTTTCTTTCTACTTTTCAGCGGTTACGAGCAATGGGAAGAGGACAAGGGGAAGAGGACATAACATACAGCAAAATAAAATTATAATCTTTATTTTCTGTCGCTAATTGATTCATAGATTTGCTTTGCCCTGCAAACATTCCACAACTCAAACTTCCCGTTTCTAAAACTATTGGTTTGTCTGTAAAGTCCGATAAGAATTTAGTATCTCCTTCTAATGTTAAAAAAGAGAAATCTTGAATCTTTTCACCACTTTTGATGCCTGATGAACGAACTAGGTCGTATTCCTTATTTGCAAATTTTGTGTAGTTGTACATTTTATTGATTGTATTTTTCTAATTCTTTAATACTTGGAATTTTTGTCATTGGCAAAACCATAAACTTTTTAAACGCAGCCAACCAATTAGAAAAATTGCGTTTTTTAAATGGAGCTTTGTCCACATAACTTTTTACAATGGTTTCAAAATCATCTGGTTCTTTTCCTGTCAATTCTTTTACAACATTTGTTGCACCTCCAACATCAAATCTGTTGAGTTGATATTCTTTCATATAATGTCTGATTTGTGCAATACTGAATCTATCTAAACCAAAATCCTTGGCAAACATAAATGCTGCTTTCAAAAACATCCATTCAGGAATATTCATATATCGAACTTTACGACCAACTACCTTTGAAAATATTGTTGCCATTTCAATTGAAGATAAAGATTTCGGTCCTGTGGGTCTTAATCGTTTGCCAAAATAAGGTTCAGGGTTTTTTAATAAAGATGCAATTACTAAACCTAAATCTTCGTTTGAGATTGCAGGGTTCTTCCCTTTACCAAATGGCAATGGCATTAACCCTAAATGGATAGCAAATTCTGTTACAAAAAAAGTATTGTCGGCAAAAAATCCGGGTATAAGTTGAATTACGTTTAAACCCGATTCTTCGTACAATTGATATGCCTTTTGTGTTTCAATAGTTTGAATGCTCATTTGGTTTTCAAATTCTGCTAACCATTGACCCATATTTACAATTGCTTCAATGTTATTTGCCTTCGCACATTTTATGAATAGTCTTGTGTTTTCATACAAATGGGGAATGAATGGATGGCAATAGTAAACTCGCTTTACTCCTTGTAATGCTGTATTTAAATCCGTTTCATTGGTAATACTGCCTAAGAAAATTTCAGCTCCCAATTTTTCTAACTCCAATGCCTTTGAATTTTTGGAACGCACCAATACTCTAACAGGATAACCATCTTTAAGTAAATTAGTAGTTGTTTGAAACCCTGTTTTACCTGTGGCAGAAGTTATTAATATTTTCTCTTTCATTTTAAATGTTTTTGTCGTTTAAAAGTTGACGAATAGATGCCAAATGTGCAAATAAAACTAAAGGCACTAATACCGAAGGAAGTAATACAAATGGAAATTGAAGTATTGCAATATTTGGTTGCTCAAACCCAAATTGTTGAAATGCACTTGGCAATGATAGTAATGCGTTGAACACAATGTTTAGAAGCAAAGCCAAACAAATGAAATTCCAAATCAACAGAACATTTCTACTCAACCGCCTTTTTACAAAACCAAAATAGTATATAAATGGTGCTGATAGTCCTGATAAAATATCAAAATTTCTGCCTTCAAAAGTCATTAGTTCAGGAACGGCTTTTTTAATAAAAAGCCAATACAAAACTAATTCAACTGGGATTCTGACAATATGAAATATGGTGAGTGTTTTTAAGTTTAGATTATCAATAAACTGCTTCCCTGTTTTTGTATTAAACCTAATAATGGTAAGTATTAATGGGGGAATTATAAGTAGCCCAAATCTTGGTGGAATAGTGTTAGCTATTTTGTAAAAGCCTGAAATTGATATGATGGTTTGAAATAACAACCAAATAATAGCAGTTGTAATAAATGCTTTTGAAAAATTTGTTGCTTTGTAAAATAGAAGTAAACCTGACAAAATTGTCAAGCTGAAAACTATATAAAGGTATGTTGGTAATGTTGCCATTGCAGTAAAATATTTATACCGCAAAGTTGAGAACGAAAAATTGAAAAAGACTTGCCAATTGGCAAGAAATGAAAATTGGGTTATTTTTTGGAAAATTCTTTTCTAATCCGACTTAATGACGTGTCTGTCATTCCAAGAAATGAAGCAATATGTTTGAGTTGTGCGTTTTGAAATATTTCTTTGTTTGTGCTTATTAAGTTTGCATATCGTTCTTCAGCACTTTTATTTATCATTGCCAACGTTCTTTGTTTGTAAGCTGCAAATTCTTTTACGAGCATTGCTCTTCCAAATTCTCTAAACTCAGGAATAGAGTGAAAAAGCATATTTAATTTTTCAAATGTTATTGTAAAGCCTTTGCACTCTGTAACTGCTTGGATATTTTCTGTTGAAGAGGTTCGCATAAAAAAAGATGAGGCTTCAAAGACTACTCTGTTTTTCGGATAGAAATACGTAGTTACTTCATTTCCGTCCATGTCAAATGTGAATGCTCTCATAAAACCGTCTGCCAAAAACAAGTAGTCATTGCTAATTTGTCCTTCTTTTAGAAAGTAGTCGTTTTTGGCAAAAAATTTTTCTTCAAAATGTTCTGCAATTTCATCAAGTGTTTTTCTTGATGTCGGCAAGTTGTTCTGAATGAAATTTATGAGTGATTCCTTTTGCATTTTTTCGTCAAAGTCTTTAAAGTTCTATTGTCTGTCGGGGTGTCTTTCTATGCTTGCCACTAACGTTTTGCGGCTTGGCGAAGGGCGGGATTATTAGCACTAAAGTTCATACGAAGCACAGATGTTTGTTTTAGCACAAATGTTTCTACGAAGCAGGTCAGCCCGCCTTTTGCCAAGCCGCTGTTAGCAGCAGCTTTTTATTTCTGTCCTGCAATAAACTTGTCAATTTTTTTTTCTGTTATTTCTCCGTCTTCGATTAATAACTCTTGAAATTTCTTTAAGTCAAATAGTCTCGGTGTCTGAATTTTGTTTGATAATAATTTAAGCAATAGTCTTGAAGTCAAGAGTGTCGTTGTAACTTGGGTTTCAATACGAATGTTTTTAATTGCAGTTGCAGAAACAGAGTCGAAACCACTTGATACGATGAGAAAGTAAATGTTGGTGAATCCACTTTTTCTTAATGGCTCAGAAAACGTCTTTATATATTCAATAAATTTTCTGTCTTCAGTTCCGATTTTGTAATTGTCTCCCCTTGATTTAGCGTCAATTAAAATCGCATATCTGTTTTGATTTTCTTTCGCTACTCCGTCTGGGTTTCTGCCAGTGCCTTGTCCATAATCAGTCACATCAAAACCGAGCATTTGAAAGGCAAGATTTACACCTTTCTCAAATTCTCTTGATTTCTCTTCGTTTACAGAGAAGTCAACCAATTCTTGAACGATTGGAGGAATAAATTTTAAAACCTCAAAATTTAGTGCGTCAATTTTGGGAATGGGTTTGGAAATTGAATTACTATTTGTCGAACGGTTTGGGATAAGAGATACAACATCTTTCCATTCGTCCTTGTTGGAATACAATTCAATAAATTTATAAGGAAGGTCAGCCCACAATAAACCGTGGCTGCTCTTAATGTTATTGATAGAAGGTTTGCATTTATGAAATCTCCAGTCTGCGATTGCTGGCAATTCTCCTGAATTTTTTGCGAGTGTCGCCCATTGAATAAGAATTTCATCCAGTTCTACTTTTGTGGTCGAGAAGTTATTTGGGATGTCGCCACATTCGGTTACGAGTTTTGTCCACGAATTTCTACCAAAGAATTTCTCAAGTAGTTTTAATTGAATACCTGTCTCCTGTTCAAAAGTTCGGGATGAAGGAGCTTTTCCCAAATGGTCTTTGAGTTTTTTGTATTCAGTTACTATGTCGTCTTTCGTATATTCCATTGATGTCGTCTAAAGTTGCTGCTAACATCTGTATTGACGCAACTCCCAATACATCAACATACGTCAATATTTCTTCTGTGCGCAAGAAACATGCGTCAGCCTCGTGAATGTTGGGTGTATTGACGCAGTTCATACCCCCAGATCGTCGAGGGGCGAGGCGGGCCGGTGGGTGCGGGCTACATGGGTGTAGCGCTCGGTGGTCTTGATGCTGTTGTGGCCCAGCATCTCCTGGATGTAGCGGATATCTGTGCCGCCCTCCAGCAGGTGGGTGGCGTAGCTGTGCCGCAGCATGTGCATCGTCACGGGCCGCTGGATACCTGCGCGGGCAGCGGCCTGTTTCACCACCATCTGGGCACTGCGCTCGCTGTAGGGTTCGCCTGTTGTTTCGCCTTCGAAGAGCCAGGTGAGGGGCTGGGCTGCGGCCAGATAGGATTGCACCTCGGCCAGCAGGCGCTCCGGCAGGGGTACTTCACGATCTTTCTTTCCCTTGCCGCGCAGCACATAGATGCACATCCGCCGCGTATCGAGGTCTTCGGGCCGGAGGGCCAGCAGCTCGCCCAGGCGCAGGCCGCCGCCATAGGCCAGCATGAGCAGGCAACGGTGCTTGGGGTTGGCTGTGCGCTGGATCAGATCCCGCACCTCTTCCTTGCTCAGCACCTTGGGGTTCTGGAAGGCGCGCCGGGGTCGGGCGATTTCGTAGTACTGCCTCGGCTGCTGCTCCACGACCTCGTAATAAAACTTGATGGCATTGATGATACCGTTTTGGTATGACTCGGATATCTGCTTTTCGAGGATCAGCGACTCCAGCCATGCGATGATGTCTGACTTGCTTACCTCCAGGGGCAGGCGCGGCGCGATATGGGTCAGAAACAGCCTGAAGGCACTTTGGTAGTTTTTGGCGGTTTTGAAGCTATAGCGACGCACGGTGAGCTGCTGTGCATAGCGGCTCAGGAGTTGGTGATGCGCTTCCAGCAAAGGCTCCTGCTGCGGCGGTTTTGAGGCGGGTACCTCATGTATTTGAGCGGGCTGCGCCAGCGCTGCCCGCAGATGCGCTGCCCAATGCTCCGATGTCTGCCCCTCCGGCACCACGAAATAATAATACTTCCCCTCCATCGCCCAGCGCATGCCCAGCGCCTTGAGCTGCGCTTTGAGCACTGCATCTGCATAGGGAAAATTGACCCGCAGGCAGGCGTAGGTCTTGCCCGTCTGCGAGGCAGGGTAGGTGAAGGGCGTAAGCGCAAGTTGTATCATGGCGGAAAATACGGATTTCCCCTTTTGTGTGCAATTGGCTGTTTTCGATGTTCCGCATATTGACGCCGCCTTCTCCTCAAAAAAATGCCTCTCCCCTCACCCCCCACTCCTAAACGCCCGCGGGCTCATCCCCGTCTTCGCCTTGAAGAGGTTGCTGAAATGCTGCGGGTATTCAAAGCCCAGCGCATAGCCGATCTCGCTGATGGACAGGCTGGAATTGAGGAGGCTGCTTTTGGCCTGCTCGATGAGGTAGAGGTGGATGTGCTCCTGGGTCGTTTTGCCGGTTTCTTTTTTGAGGAGGTCGCTCAGGTAGTTGGGGGAGAGGTTCAGCTCGCCGGCCATGTAGCCAACACTGGGAATGCCCCGCTCCGCTGGCCTGTCGGCCTGGTAATAGCTGCGCAGCAGGCGCTCAAATTTGGCGACAACATCGCTGTTGAGGTTGCTGCGCGTGTAAAACTGCCTGTCGTAAAAGCGCAGGCAATAGTCCAGCAGCAGCTGGATATTGGCGTTGATCAGGTGCTGGCTGTGGCGGTCGAGGTTCTGGCTGTACTCCTTCACTATCTTTCCCAGGATCTCGAGGATGGTCTTTTTCTCCTCCTCCGAGAGGTGAAGGGCTTCGTTGACCTCGTAATCGAAAAAGGAGTAGCGGCTGATCTGCTTCCCCAGGTCTGATTTTCTGATCAGATCGGGGTGAAAGGCCAGGGTCCAGACTTCCCCGCCTTCCTCTTCTGCGCTGTCAGGGTCATCATACCCCACCGCCTGGCCGGGCGCGATAAAAACGAGGGTTCCCTCTGCATAGTCATAGGAATTCCGGCCGTACTGAAGCGAGCCGCTGCCTGCCTGTTTGTACAGGATCTGGTACAGCTCCGACACAACCTTAACGCCCGTGAGGTCCACTGTCGGCCTGACTTCGCTGGCTTTCACAACCGACACCAGCGGGTGTTTGGGTTTGGGCAGCCCCAGCACCTGATGGCCCTGGGCAATGGAGCTGATGATGAGGGGATTATCCATGTTGACCGGAGGTTGGAGTTGGGCCATGCATCCAGGTCATGATGGACACCAGGATGGGCAGAAACAGCAGGAAAGCAACTGCAGCCAGCAGCAAAAGGGGAGAGATGGGCACCAGCAGACCAGCCAGCAGGAGGCCCTTTGCCAGCAGCATGGTCAGTTGGGCGTTTTGGGCGATGCGGCGGTAAGCAGGATCTTCCTTCGGGAGGCTTTGGACAACCAGCACAATGAACACAAGCAAAGCGGCTACCGAAATTAGCAGCACGTTCTTACATGGCGGCAATGGCTGCCCCTCATCTGCCAGAATATCCCTGATGGCGGTGCCAATGAACACAATGGCCAGGGTGATAGGCAAATGGGCATACAGCCACAGGGAATAGAACCTGACTCCTGGTTTGGGCTGGCGATGGGATACGAGGTCGAAGTAGAGCCACCAGATGGCGATAGCGATCAGGATGGCCAGCAGGACCTGGATGCCCAGTGACAGGCCCATGGGCTGTCCGGAGGCAGCCGACACGATGCCCACCACGACTTCCCCCAGCACGATGATCGTCAGGAGGCCCATTCGCTCCACAAGGGAAGGTTTGGCTTCAGCGCTGAGCTCGACCTGACGCCGGATGGCCTCGTTGTGCCGGGTCAGGTACACGTTGGCAAAAGGAAACACGATCGACAGAAGGATGGCCAGGGTCCACAGCGCATAGCCCAGTTCCTGCTGCACAAAAGCTGAGGCGATGAAGAGCGCAGTCACCACAACAAACATGCGGGTATAGGGCCCGGACAGAGGCCGGTGGTCGGGGTCGTGCACCCCGGTGCGCCACCAGAGGAAACCCAGGATGGCCAGGAAGAACGCATAGGAAAGCGAAAAGGCAGCGAAATTTTGGCCAAACACCTCATGCTCAAAGATGGCCATCGCAATCAGGGCGATCATCTGGATGAAGGTCAGCACCCTGGCCCTGATGTCGTTGTTGCCGTGGAGCTCGTGGTAGAGCGTTCCGTTCAGCCAGGCCCACCAGATCAGAAAGTAGATGCTGATGAACCGCAGGATGGCTTCCGGCTGGGCAAGGCTTCCGGCCAGGCCATGCGAGATCTGGGCGATGAGCGCCACATAGACCAGGTCATAAAACAGCTCCAGGAACGACACGCTCCGGCTGTCGGCCCGCTCACTGGCCCTGCGAGGCCTTTGCCACCACTGTCGAAGGTCCTTGTTTGCCATAGAAAGAAATGTGCACGAGGACGGAAGATCTTGAATCAGCAGGCGGCGGCGTGCATGATGGAGCAAAAGGCCGCCTGCTTGCCAGCTAGTCAGGAATGTGACAACTGCTCAAAATACGTTTCGATGGATGTTTTCGAAACTTTTTCAATGATCATGCTCCCCAGCGCAAAAAAGATCACGGAAAACAGGATCCCATGAACAAAGCTGTTCCCGGTGAAGACAATCACAACAAGCAACACGATGATCACGGCAATAAAGCCCATCAGGTAGGTGGGGATATTCCTGACAACCTTTTCCATGCGTGCTTTCTCCATCTGATGAAACTGCGAAGGGCTCTCCTGGTACAGTGCGGTTTGTTCCCGGAGGATTTTTTCTTCCGCTTTCCGGTAGCCATACCCGCTCGCCAGGGTAATGAGCCCTACAACGAGCATCCCGATTTTGAGGCCGTTGAACAGCGGATTGGCATCTGCAAAGTGAAACAAAACAGCCAGCATCATCATGAACCCACCCAGCACCATGGAGTAGGTTCCGATTGTTTTCTGGGCGCTGATGTACATTTCCAGTTGTGGGAGCATGGCAAAGTTTGTCAGGGGTGAAGGAGTCTTCTGTCGGATCAGGCTGTGAAAAGGGCGCGTTTGATGGCGTCAATCATCAGATGGTGAGCCGTTTGCGCGATTTTGGAGCTAGGCGCCATTCTCTCGCCTCCGTGCGAAACGCCGGGAGCAACATACAACTCTGCGGGCACAAAATCTTGCATGAGCTGCCGGGCATAGGCAATCACTTCATCCCTGAAAAGTTCGTTCGCCCCTACGTACAGGAACGTCGGCGGCAGTCCGCGCAGGTTGGTAGCCCTCGACGGACTTTGCAGCGGGGAGGCTTCTTTGCCCGGGTTGCCGCCCAGGTAGGCGCCCCAGGCCCACAGCGAAGCGTCCCGGTCCCAGCCCAAATAGCCTGACATGCTTCCCGAAGGGGTGTCGTGGGTGTTGTCGAGCATCGGGCACTTCAGCAGCTGGAAGGCGACCTTCACCCCTTTGCGCTCATGGTTGAGCAACACCGTTCTGGCGGCCATGCCTCCGCCGGCGCTTTCTCCGGCAACGACAATTTTGTTGCTGTCGATGCCCAGCTCTTCAGCATGCTGCGCCGTCCAGACCAGCCCGGCATAGCAGTCTTCCATCCCTGCGGGATGCGGGTGCTCAGGTGCCAGCCGGTAATCAACCGACACCATCGTGCACTTGAGGCGATCAACAAACAGCGCAGCGAAATCATCCTCCCGGGCGGTGCCCACCACATACCCGCCGCCGTGGATCCAATAGACACAGATGCCGGAGTGCTGGTCCATGTCTTTGGGTTGGTAGAGGAAAAGCCGCAGGTCCCTGCCGTCTGCCTGCACGACCCTTTCTTCCAGGGTGATGTCAGGCAGCACAAAAGGCGCATTTTCTATGCCTTTGATCAGCTCTCTCAGCATAGGGTATGACTGGTCGATGGGCCCGCCCTGGGTCAGTTCGGCAGGGAGTTGTTTCATGCCTTCCAGGATCTCGGGATCCATCAGGCTCAGGATTTGCTCGTTCATGCTTGTTGTCAGTTTGGAGGGTGGTTGTTTGGGGGGAATGAGGCCGGATGAAGCGAAAGTCTACCGGGCAGGTCACGAACCTTTGGGATACCGCCTTTCCACTTCTGCCTTCAGGGCGCGGTTGAAGAGGGGGTAAATGCTCAGCTGGAGGTCAACGGCTCTTTTGCCGATGAGCCAGGTGAGACCGCCCAGCACCTGGTCAGACTGAATGAACCTCGTTCTGCCATCGCCGGTAGCTTCCACCCGGAAGCAGTGCCGGTCTTTGATGCCGAGGGACTGCACCTGGCTCCAGTAAAATTCCACGCCTTCCTCTACGAACAAGGTGTTGTGAAACAACTGTGGCTTGGCCTTGGGGCTCATTTTGTAAAGGACATCGATGTTGCCCTTGTCCACGATTTTTCCATCCATTTTGATCATGATCTCCGACCATTCGGGGTAGCTGGCCGTGTCGGTCATGACTTTCCACACCTGGTCGGGGCGGGCATTGATGATGATTTCGGTGTGAGAAATCCAGTGACTCCTTGTGAGTTTCTGAGCCCCCACTTTTTCGATGGGAGAAATACTCTTAAGCTCCATGATGAGAGTTGTTTTGGTGGGTGAAAGGGGAACAAAGCCTGGGTGGTTTCGCGAAACGGAGGCAGGGGCCGGATTCAACAATCTGCCCTGACCGTTTCCTTAGGCCAATTTCTTCCCTTTCAAGCCCGAAAACTTAAGGATATCCCCGAAAGACTAAAGGATTACCCGGATGAACCTGGGGGCAATTGCCTCCCATCCGGATCTTCGACCTTGTGGCGGGCGAAGAGAGCCGCAGCAGTGTCTCATCGTCCACGCATCCTTGCGATTCCCCAATGAGTTAGAGGAAACCAATGACCTGTTCTCACTACCCGCCTCGACTGCCCTCAGATTTTCATTTGCCATATCCCTCCGAATATATGTGGATTACAACTACTCGTGAATATTGCCTTGCCGGAACATTAGACCCTGTTAGCCAGTTCAATTGGCTAAAATTTCTTTGTCAAAAACCGGTATATTTTACCATCGGCTCTCTGCAGGCAGCGTGCCGGGTGAATATTGCCACCGCCCATTGGGGCAGGATCCGGAGCGCAGGCGTTGCTAGCACCATCAATCCCCCACCCGTGAAATCTATCTTGAAAGACTTCATTCACGCTCATGTGAAACAACCATCAGAAGAAGAGATGGCCGAGATCCTGAGCATCTTTGAGGAAAGGACCTACTCCAAGGGCGATTTTTTCAAGGAAGCCCATACCATTGCCCGAGAAATCGGATTTATCACTTCGGGGAGCGCCAAGTCTGTTGTTGTCAAAGACAACGGAGAGGAACGCTTGGGGCGCTTGCTGCCCGTGGGCTTTTTCCTTTTCGACCTGATCAGCGTACGAAAAGAAGAGAAGACCCCTATTGCCATTACCTTCCGTGAGCCCTCTACCGTGCTGGTGGCTCCTTATCCCACGATCAAGGCTCTCCTGGAAACCAACCTGACGCTGAATATCATGGTGAGGGAGTATACCGCTGACCGAACCGTGGAAATGGGGAAGTGGCTGATGATGTTTGCCATGGGCACCGCCAAGGATCGCTACCATTTCATCCTCGAAAACAATCCCACGCTCCTGAACAAGCTTTCCCTACGAATGATCGCCTCTATGATTGGCATTACCCCCACACAGTTGAGCCGGATCAGAAACCAAAAAGAATAACGCTTTTCAAAAACATCAACATATGTGGAAGGATTTATCAGGTCTCCTCTCCTAGTTTTGAGGCAAATCCGACCCACACTATGTTGATACAACCTTTGGTTCTTGTATGCCCTTCGGGTATTCGTGGCTTATCAGCCCCTGGTGGCGCAGCAGCCCCTCCACAACACCCTCACCCGTTGAAACTCATCCGCCGCAGCATCATTGGAATCCTGTCGGTACTGAGTCTTTCCCTGCTGGCAGGCTGCAATTCGGAAGCCTTGCTTTCTTCGGTGATCCGGAAGCAAATCGCCAACGACATGCCCCCTGCCTACACGCAGGACAAGGAAGGCATCACCGTGGTGACAGTCGGAACAGCCACACCGCTACCCGGAGAGCGGGTGCAGTCCGGGACAGCTGTTTTTGTGAATGGCTACTTTTTCCTGTTTGATGTTGGAGCCGGGGTGGTCCAGCAATGCGAAAACCTGCGCTTCCCGCTGGAGGAGCTGGACGGAATCTTCCTCACCCACTACCATTCGGACCACATGATGGACCTGCCCAACCTGATCAGCCGATCCTGGCTGCTGGGGCGAAGCCACGAGCTTCCGGTTTATGGGCCCAATCCCCTGAATGGGCTGGTGGAAGCTGCCAATGGCTACATCGCCATCGACAATCTATACCGGCTTGCCCATCACGGCCCCGGCATCATAGATACCTCGATGGCCAAAGGTATTCCGCATGAATTTCAGATCGGCCTAAACGCCACCATGGTGGTGTTTGAGCAGGATGGCATCAAAATCACTGCGGTGGATGTGACCCACGAACCGATTGAGCCTGCCGTGGGCTACGTCATCGAATACATGGGTAAAAAAGTGGTGTTGAGCGGCGATACCAAAAAGAATTCCCTGCTGGGGCAGATGGCCCGGGACTGCGACCTCCTGGTGCATGAGGTCATGCTGATGACGGTGCAGCAGATCATCGAAGCAGAGCTGAGAGAGGCAGGCCGCGAACGGGATGCCACCCTGGTACACGACATTCAGGACTACCACAGCAGCCCGGGCGAAGTCGCCGACCTGGCACAACAGGCTGGTGCGAAACGACTGGTGCTGAATCACTTAGCACCGGCGCCAGACAATCGGCTCTTCAGGAAATTGTACCTGCAGGAAATGAAAGCCTATACAGGTCCCATTCACCTCGCCAACGACGGAGATGTGTTTGTGGTGAAATAACCCGGCTGTGCAACAGCTGACGCTCTTTCAGCCAAATGCTTCATTTCCAGCATTATTTGCAAAAATGAAAAGCACATTTCCTTGCCTCTGGTGCTGTTTCGTCCATGTATCTCTCACCCCAAATACATAGGCGGGAGAAGCTGGCCTGACAGCCACCGAGGCCGCCCAATCAGTTCTCCTGCATGAACGCTTTTGGCACCCTCACCCTGGAACAAAGGCCAGCCATTCCCTTCGCGGTCTGATGACACTCTATTTTCCGAACACGCTTACCTCACTCAACCCTTTTTCTCATGAAAATATTCGCAAGCATCTTCATCCTGCTACTCTCTCTCGCAGGCATGCAAGCCCAGACCGCTCCCACCGGGGTATGGAATACGGGAGAAGACAATACCTTGGTGGAAATCACCAAAGTGGGAGGGAGCTACGTCGGCAAACTTATTTCGTCAGACAATCCCGATGCCAAGATTGGCAACCTATTGCTCAAGGATCTTAAGTCTGTTGGAGGGGAGTGGAAAGGACAGCTTTACGCCCCCAATCGCGGAGCCTGGTATGAGGCAACCGTGGAAGCAAAAGGGGATCGGCTGGTCATCAAGGTAGGCTCAGGCTTTATGAGCAAGACCATAGAGTGGGCCAAGGATAAGCCATAGCTGGTGGATAGCGGGAGAAAATTCGCCCGCCAAGCCTTCCCATCGAGAGGAACAGCCTGACAGGCTTCTTTTTTTGCCATGACCTTACTCAGAAATAATGTGCCATGAATAAGATTCTTTTCGCCCTCATCACTGCATTGGTACTCATATTCGTCTCTTCCTGCAAAAATGAGACAGAGCCTATCGAGCCTGAAGAGCTTGTCCTCCGCATTCCGGTGGTAGTCCATGTGATTCACAATGGAGAACCCATTGGTACGGGAGCGAACATCAGCTACGAACAGATCGTCTCCCAAATCGAGGTCCTCAATGAAGATTTTAGAAGAGAGGATGGGACCAATGGGTTCAACAACCATCCAGATGGAGTCGATACCGAAATTGAGTTTTATTTGGTAGCCACCGATCCCAACGGAAACACCCTGACCGAGCCAGGTGTGGATCGATCCGATGGGGGAAGAGAATCATGGCCCAAAGGGGCCATCCTAAACCCCATTGATGATCTCATTAAGCCGACAACTATCTGGAATCCAGAGCAATATTTTAACATTTGGACGGTCAACTTTGGCGGATTTGTCAGTCGAAACCTCTTGGGCTACGCACAGTTTCCCTCCAACTCGGGTTTGGCTGGACTAAATGAGGATGAAGGCAGCGCTAACACTGATGGAATCGTGATTGGCTACAAATACTTTGGTAGCAGCGAAAAAGGAAACTTCCCGGAGCTGTATGCTCCTTTTGATCTCGGTCGAACCACCACTCATGAAGTGGGACATTGGCTTGGCTTGCGGCACATTTGGGGGGATGGTGACTGCGACGTGGATGATTTTTGCGAAGATACCCCTACGTCTGCGGAACCAAATTATGGGTGTGCAGCAAATTCATCCTGCCTCTCAGAGGATATGATCGAAAACTACATGGATTATACCGATGACGCTTGCATGAACATTTTCACCCAAGAACAAAAATCAAGAATGCACCAGGTACTAGCGGAATCGCCTCGGCGCCGAGAGTTGGTCGATTGATCGTAAAACGTTCTTTGCTTGCATCCTTGGATGCGTCTTTTTTTCACCACTGCCAAAGTCTCAGACACTTGAAAAACATCGGGGACTCAGGCGATAAACTCGTGCCTTAGGCACACAAACATAACTTGTCAAAATGAACAAATTCACGCTAACTTCTGTGGCTATCATTGGATTGGCCCTCCTATTCTCGAGCTGCGAGAATGAAGAGGAGATTGTTGTCATCACCGTGGATGATGCCGCCGAGTATGTGGCTGCTTCCATGGCCATCGCTACCTACGGTGCTCTTGACAACATGAATTACGTGTCAGAGCAGATCACCACCCTAATTGATTGTGATGAATCTGAAAGTGAAACCAGAACGGATACAGAAACCTCTAGTGATGGAAAGGTTACGGCTAACTTTACCATTGCTGAGAACTACTCACGAACCTGCTCAGGCGGGGAAGAGATCATCACGTACGATTTTAGTTTGGACCAAGATACAGAGTCTGAGCGCTTAAATACTTCTCACCAAATTTCAGGTGATTGGATCATAAACGGGGCTGAGGCAAGCTCTACCACGTTAGCCTATGGTGGAGACTACATCCGTGCGGGGGAGTGGACCTACAACCTGGAGGATAACCACACAGACAATGTTACCACCTCCTTCGTGTTTTCTAATGTGAAGGCCAACAAGAGTGATGGGGTTATCTTCGAAGGCACCTCAACCTTCTCTATGAACGGGACCAGCACCATTTACGAGCCGTTTACCTACGAGGGTGATATTACGTTTCTGTCGAATAACACGTGTATAGCTACCTTCTCAACGGGTGAGCAGTATGAGATTAACCTAGATACTGGAGAGGTAACGCCCATTTAAGGAGAGTTGGCGGCATGTAATGTGTCGCATTTACCTGGTACCTTAGCATTCCGGGCTGGCTGTGTAAGACAGCGCGAAGTGCTAAGGTGCATGATTTCATCATCGATCATACTGGTGGTCTCGCTGCTTTTGCTACAGGAATCAAACATGTCAATGGATGACTAATCGAAATATGCCCATAAAGATCCTGCTGATTTCGCTGTTCGTTTTATGCCACCTGCGGGTTGCCGCCCAGTCAGAATCAGAAGAAAGCCTGAGATATTTCCTGGGGGTTGCCTACGGGGCCAGCATTGCCCTGGGGGATTTTGGCGATACGGATGTCAGCAACGCAGACGCGGGCTTTGCCCAAAACGGGAACCGGTACGACCTCTATGGGGGATACCTGCTCAGCAAGCACGTGACCCTTACGGCGGGATTGCGGTATCAAACCTTCAACACGGATTTGAGCGAGGTCGTTAATGTGTTTACTGACCTGAATCCCGGCACCACATTTAGTGGCGAAAGTGGCGACTGGCGCACGTACTACTTCCTGCTTGGGGCGGCCTATAAACTCCCGATCAGCAAAAGGCTTGTCCTGTATCCCCGCCTGGGCGTTGGCCCATTGTGGGCGCAAAGTCCGGGCCTGGAGGTACAGGCCACCGGAGGCGTTTCGCAGAACAACTTCAGCAGAAGCTCCGAAACCGGTTTTGGGCTAGGGTATGAAATCGGCGTGGGGTTCCGGACGGACCTGGGAAAACGCTTCGCCCTGTTGCCGACGTTTACCTTCAGCGGAGGATCTGTTTCGATCGCAGAAGTAGAGACGCGCCTCAACAGCGTCACCTCCACCCGCGATTTTACGGGCCGGATACAGTCCTTCAACCTGGGATTATCTCTGGCCGTCAGGCTTTAACTGGCAGGGACTTTTGAAGTCTAAATGGCTGGTTTTTAGATGGGTAGATGTACAAAGCCGAGAGATTTGGCACATTTGTAACCAGCAACATGCATGGATGACACAAGTGCTTACCAACCACCCCTTTAATCATGCCTTTGGCAGACCAGTTCCTCCGGATGGTAACGAATTACAAACCAGATGCTGGAAGCAAAAGGGCATCGGCGGTAACCAAGGTTGGCGCAGGCTTCAGGAGCACAACCGAAGAGTGGACGCAGGATATGGTAGCTATTCCTTCTCACTCCTCACCGAGACGTATTTCCCAACGATGATGCCCACAATCACCACCGAATAAAAATGACCTATCAGCCCATAGAAAGCCACCACTTTTTCGGCCATGATGGAGACAGGCGTGATGTCCCCATAGCCGATGGAGGTCAGGGTGATGAAGCTGAAATAGATCATCTTGTTGAAGAGGTTTTCATTCAGGTCCATATCGGAAAAGGAGCCTGGCTCCAGCACGATCAACAGGGAGAAGAGCATGGCACCGAGTATCCCGAGTAGCAGGTAGCAGTCGAATGCCGCGAAGATAATGCTATGAGAGATGTTCTTCTCACTGAACATCTGTCGGAATACTTCAAAGCTCAGGGCGGCAAAAAACAGGATAAATATCAACAGAGAGGTGATCCTCACCTGCAAATGGAAGTCCGTGAAAATCCTAAAGATCAATACAAGCAGGGCTAAAACCGCAAATCCGGTAAAAAACAGCCGCAGGGAAAGTTTGCTATGCTGAACCGTAATAACGGACAGAACTGCGGAAAGGATGATGATCACCGGCAACACCAGATCGTCAAACACGGACGAGGGGACGACCCCGCCTCCAAAGATGATGGCTGTGAGCAAAAAAGCGAGTATTTCAAAGCGGTAATTGAATAGAGTCAATTTGATTGCTGACAGATTCATGGGGGCGAATTAAGAGAAAATGGAGACCCTTGCCGAAGGTGCATGACCCGCCAAAGATCGCAGATACTGCCAGCTAATTTCTCAACAAATGTTGAAGAGTTTTGTGGTTTCACACCGCTACCTTCGTCACAAAACCAACCCTAATTGAAGCATGAATTCCAGAATTAGCATTTCAACTTTTGCCACCCTAATGGCGGCACTATCGATACTTTCGGGCTGCGCTTCCATTTTGAAATCAAAGGGCGTTCACCCCGACTATGATAGCGCTAGCTTTGACCTGGCTGGCAGGAAAGCCCTGATCGTCACCACCAGTCATGCCGTACTCAGCAAACCTGGCGAGACAGAAGGAGATGCTACCGGGGTGTTTGCTTCGGAAATGACCATCCCCTATTACGAATTCCAGGATTTTGGCCATATGGAAGTCCATATAGCCAGCATTCAGGGAGGGAAAATTCCCATTGACCCCACCTCGTTTAAGCGGGCGATACGGGCAGATGAAGATGAGCGCTTTTTAGAGGATGAAATCTTTCAGGCGAAGGTCAACAATTCCATTCCCGTATTCTCGGTAGATTTCAATGAGTATGACATTGTTTTTTTTGCCGGGGGCTGGGGCGCTGCCTATGACATGGGTTCGGAAGAACTGGGAGAAAAAGTGTCGGATGCTTACTATCATTCCGATCTTGTTTTTGGAAGTGTCTGCCATGGCGCCCTGGCATTTACTACCGCCAAAGACACCCTGGGCGAATACCTGATCAAGGGCCGTACCATGACCGGCGTGACGCAGAATCAATTGAACCAACTGGACATCGAGTTTACCCCGCTCCATCCGGAAGAAGAGCTCAAAAAGGCAGGCGCCAATTATCAGTGCAGCACGGGCAAAAGAGATTTTTTCGAAACCCTGACCGTGGTCGATGAAGAAGAGCGCTTTGTCACAGGCCAAAACCAGAATTCAGGACATGAGACTTCTCAAATGATCATGAAGCTTCTCGCCAAGCGGTAATCTCAAGCCCTGAATCCCATGCGCATGCGTTTAACCATCCTGCTCTTCACGCTGTGGGTAGCGATCCTCCCCGTAGCGGCACAACGGCCCGCTGCCTCCAGTCTCCCCAACATTGTCCTGATCCTGGTAGACGACGCCGGCTTGATGGATTTTGGAGCCTTCGGGGGAGAAGCCCGCACCCCCAATATCGACCGGCTTGTGTCTCAGGGCATGATGTTCACCAACCTGCATGCCTCTCCCACCTGCGCCCCCTCGCGGGCCATGCTCATGACGGGCTCTGACAGCCACCTGGCTGGCGTAGCCAATCTCCCTGAGATGTTGCCTAAGTCCTACCAGAACATAGAAGGCTACGAAGGCGTGCTGAACGACCGGGTGCAGACCATCGCCACCCGGCTCAAGGAGCGGGATTACAACACCTATGTTGCCGGAAAGTGGCACCTGGGGCATGATGAATATACGCTTCCCAATAAAAGGGGCTTCGATCGGTCTTTTATCCTTTCAGGGTCGGGCGCAGATAACTATGAGCAGGTGGGATACCTGCCCTTCAAGGCAGAAGTCCAATGGTATGCAGATGGAGTGCCGGTGGATCTACCCGGCGATTTTTACTCCTCTGAATACTACGTCGATCAATTGATCCGCTTTCATGAGGAGGAAACCGAATCCTCTCAGCCATTTTTCTCTTATCTCCCCTTTCAGGCGGTGCATGCCCCCATACAGGCCCCCAAGGAATTTGCAGCCCCCTACCAATCTGTATATGAGGTTGGATGGGACGCTATCAGAGAGACCCGCTTTTTGAAAGCCAAAGACATGGGCATTATCCCTGAGGGGGCAGACATGAACCCTGTGTTTGAAGAGTTTCAACAATGGGATGACTTATCCCCGGAAATGCAGCAGGAATACACCCAGGACATGGCCATGCTCGCCGGGATGCTCGAAGCCATGGATTATCACATCGGGCGGTACCTGACCTATCTGGAGGAACAGGGACTGGCAGAAAATACCCTGTTCATTGTTACCTCAGACAATGGCCCCGATGGTGGTGATTATCTGCAACTGGCGAATAGCCGGTGGGCCAGAAAACATGGTTACCACCGGAATTTTGATAGTCAGGGAGGGAGGAGGTACTATGGCGGAATAGGGCCGGAATCAGCTTCTGCATTGGCCGGTCCTTTTTCTTTCTTCAAGTACTACACGGGTGAAGGAGGCTTGCGGGTTCCCCTCGTGATGTCCGGCCCCGGCATTCCTCAAGGAGAAGTTTCCCGCTCCTTTTGCTACATCGCCGACATCGCCCCGACCATCTATGACATCGTAGGGATCCCGACGCAGGCCAACGAGGGATTCGTTCCCATTTTGGGGCATAGCATGCTTCCCCATATCATGGACCCTGCCATTCCTGTGTACGCCAAACATGAAGGACTTGGCATAGAAGCCGGAGCCAGCGCGGCCTACTTCCTGGGAGACTTCAAGATCGTGAGGAACAACATCCCCCTGGGAGACGGTCAGTGGAGGATGTACAACCTGCTCCTCGACCCCGGAGAAACCGTTGACATCTCGAACGAAAATCCCCTCATGTTTCAGGCTATGTTGTCTGCCTATCAGGCCTATGCTGAGGAAGTAGGGGTGCAGGAAATGTATGAGGGGTATTCTCCAGAAAAAGAGGTAGGAAAAAAATCAAAAAGAGCCATGATCAACCCTTTTTCGAAATAATAAGTCCTGATTGACATGGAGCAAAACGAACTCGGGCGAAAACCCTGGGAGGCGATTTTGGAAGCCTGCCAGCAACGCCTGCGTCCGATTTTGCTGACTACCTTTACCACAATGCTGGGGCTGATACTTTTATACCTCGGAGGCGGCTTGATGTGGGAGCCGATGGCTATGGCCATCATCGTCGGATCGCTTGTTTGGGACCATCATTACGCTGCTGTTTATGCCTGCCCTGTACAGTTTGTTCAATCTCGTCAGGCCTGAATAATCAGACAAGACAGAACCTGGTAGCAGCTCACCTGCATCGGTCCCGGCAGCTTCGCGGGCTCCTTTCAAGGTATTCATCAGGAATTCGCTCCCTTTTAGGTGCAGAAGACATCGGTACTTAGCGCGCTCGGCCTGGTGCCCGGCCTTGCTGGGATTTTTTGCCCAGTGATTGGGAAGACCTTCCAGATCCTGTTCGTGAAGGAAAATCCGGCCCCTTAACAGCCCTTCCAAGGCCATTTCGGTGGCATTGGAAGGGTGAATATTGTCAGCCAGTGATGTTGGTTGGATCTTTTCTGTTCACCCTGTGCCAACACAATTTGTCTGAGTAGTTCCTGTTTGGGGAGAACAAGAAGAGCTCCGCCGCCAGATCACGGCAAAGGGGAGCATGTGATCTGACCCAACTACAACAGAAAAAACGAATATTCAGGGCTGAGATGTATTTCAACAGAGGCGAACGTCTTTCATTAAGAAAATGCCCGAGTTCTTTTTTTATAGAAAAATCTGTACATTTTCTTTAAAAGTAAGGTTTACTTTCGAAGAAAAGCCGTGGGTTGGGATCATGTACCTTGACCCGGTTTAGCTGGTGCCACACCATGAGCTTTTAGCCTTCTGCTCTTTTTTCCTGCTTTTGTCAAATCAAAAATTTACCGTTATGAATTTTCGCGCAGCTTTTTTCCTGTTGTTGAGTTTGTGGGGTGGGATGGCTTGGGGGCAGAGTGTGACGATTGTGGAGTTGGGTGAACCGGGGGAATACCGGTTTGATATTTCGGGTCTAAAGATTCTGGAGCCACTTTATCCTAATCGTCCTGATCTGGAGCCATTCTATGTACTGTTTTTTGAACTGGGTGATGGTTACTACATCTGGGATACCATGCCTAACCCTGTTGATAAAGTGGGAATTCAACATCAGATTTTTCATACCTACACTCGTCGAGCGCCGCTTGAAGATCAAATGCAGATGGTAGTATACCCTCTTTATTCCAAAACCGAGAAGCCTCCTATCATTGATATCGCACCTTTCGAAGGAGGTTCATTGACCTTCGATCCCAATTGGGCAAATACAAACCAGACATCTGGTTTTCTACTTCCCGGACAGTTTGTCAGGGCCGACCTGAGTTGGGATGTATTGGAAGCAAAAGACGAGTTCATCGTTGCGGCAGGGTTTCAAAATGAAGATACTAGCGTACTGGATATGGGACAAGCAGTGATCGTTAGTATTTATTATGATGAAAACTTGGTTACCCCTCACCCTAGTGTTGATAATACATTGACTCGTCACTACCTTGAAGATGCCGATCAAATCTCATTGTCAGGCAATGACCCAGTTGTTGCAGCATTTGAAACTAGTCACGACTATAACCTGAACAGCAGGATCGATTTTGTTCTGCCAGGAATCGATATTGGGGTGGAAGAATTCCTGTTTGCCCATTTTACCGTGAATGGCGGAATTCTTCCCGGAAACTCATTTCCTATGGTAATAGCCGTTCGTAATTCAAGAAGCATCAGTGACGCATACCAGGCCGTTGCCGTTGAAGGGGCGATAATTACTGGTCGTGACCCTAATGGAATTGTTGGCTACCTGGCAGGCCCTCCCCGACAGCGCCCTGCTTGTTTGGCCGATTCTCTTGACACTTGGGAATACGAAATTTCCTTTTTCAATATTGGAAATGCAAAGGTAGATTCATTTAACATCAAGGTAGAATTTCCTGAGTTTGTTCAGTTAAACAGTTATGAAGACATTGAACTTGTATTTATAAGGCTTGGTGACGACACGATAGACGTCAATTCGGTCAACCCTGAGCTAACAGGGATCGATAATCGAACCATGATTTTGTCTTTTGAAGGGGTTGGAACCTTACTAGGACTTTCAGATCCTAATGTGGATGCTTATGCCAAACCAAAACATTATTGCTCGGCAGAAATCCTGCTCAGGGTACCTCGCAACATGGGTCTTGCCTCTTGTGAAAGTGTCGACACAAAACTTACTGTTGTGTTCCCTGGCGGTAGCCAACTGAGCAGAACTGACACTTTACCCTGTATATGTCCGCCCCCACCCTCAGATTTCCCCTGCAACATCGTCCCCGACGTACCCTTCCTCGGTGGTTGCTGGTGCACATTGCTCCTGATCGTGCTGCTGGCCGTGATTCTGTTGCTCATCATCATCATCGCCAAAAACGCAGCCAAGCCCAAAAACTGACCCAACTTTGCTTGCGCAAGCCCCGCCGGACTCCAGATTAAGGGGTTCGGCTTTTTTTTTCTACACAACCATGTAATTGATGCCACCTGGACGTTTTTGTTGTATCGGACGCGCAAAATCAAGATCCTCCCACCTGGCCACGCCATTGTGGGAAAGTGAAATTTCCCTTTCACCGGTCTTTTTTATCCACCTACCTTTTCCGTAGGTTCAACATGATTTCTCCGAAGGTGATCAATTTTGTGCTTCCTCCCTATGCGACCTCACTATCTTCGCCGCCTGCTCGTGATATGGACTGGCTGGCTCTTTTCTCTCCTGCCTGCCCAGGCACAACCCGACTCCGTAGAACATTGGACCCAGGCCATCGAAGCCGCCGAAACCCTGCAGCAGGCAGACCTGGCCTTTAACAAGTTACTCGCCTACCACCGGGGCCGCAACGACAGCTCCGCCTGGCGCAAGGCCGCCATGGCAAAGGCCGACATCCTGGATGCCACGCAATGGGCATCCCCGGTTGACTGGCTCAAAACGGCCATCGAGCGGGCATGGTGGACACCAGATAAAAACCTGGCCTACCTCTATCTTTACCTGGGTTACTATTCTTCTGCCGAAGGCCAGCTCCAGATAGCCGCCTCGGCTTGGGAACAGGTTGCTCAATGGATCAAAGCCGGGAAAGTAGAAGCCACCAGCTATCTGGTTGATAATGCTCTTCATCCTCTCGGCAACACCTACACCAAACTCGGCGAGTATACCAAAGCACGCCTTATGCTGGCGGAAGCCTACCGGTACTACGAGCAGCACCCCGAAGAGCAGAAACCTAACGTTATGGCCAACCTCGCCAACGACCTTGCGGTGGCCCACAGGGTGGTAGGGGATATGGCTGCGGCCAAGGCACTCCTCACAGAAGCACTTTCAATTCCAGGACTCTCTCTATTCAACCGCAGCGTCCTGGAAATCAACTATGTGGAATGGCTGGCAGTCAACGATGGAAAAGCTCAGGCCCAGTTGCAACTCAACCGAACTATTCGCAACCTTTTACAAGCTCCGGACTCTGTTGATACGAATGTGCTTCTCGCATCCAGCCATTCACTACAGGCCAATCTCTTTTTCCAGGACAACCGCCTGCGTGAGGCCCTTTCCTCCATGAACCAGGCTATCCGGTTTGGGAGAATGGCCTACGGAGATGGCTTTTCCAGAGAACTACCGGGCTTGTACCTCCAGCGTGCTGAATTGCTTCAACAACTCAACCGCCTCGACGATGCCCTGGCAGACTGCCAGCAAGTTCTCGCTATTCTGCTGCCAGGCTTTCAGCCAGGTGAGCTTCGAAGCGTTGGCAACCCCAGGGCCTACAGCACCGAAAACCGCCTCTGGGAGGTCTTTCAGCTGAAAGGTGACCTGCTTTTTCTGCGCTATCGCCAATCCAACAGCGAGTCTGACCTGCAGGCGTCCCTCGCCGCTCACGAGGCCGCCATGGAGGTGGAAGCCCTCCAGCTTCGCATGTTTTCCTACGACGAGTCATCGCTGCACCTGCTCGCCCTCAACCGCCTCCAAAAAAGCCAGGCCATGGAGGTCGCCTGGGAGTTGTGGCGAAGAATGCCCAATGAAGAACGCTTTTTCAAAGCCCTCTCCATCGCCGAACGCTCCAGAAGCCTGCTCCTCCAGGACAGAAAGCGGCAGCTCGACCTCATGGCCGGTAAGCAGGCAAACAGGCAGGTGGTGCGGCAACTCGATGCCATCGACTCCGTGCTGGCCGCTACCCGCATCAACTTGCGGGACGTTCCAGCCGCTGTTCCTGAGTTCCACATGCTGGAGGGCGCCATCGACAGCATGATGAACATCCGGCAAAGACTGAAGGAGCAGCTCATCAGCAGCTCGCCCTTGTATGCTGCCGCCCGCTTCGGAGACCTTTTCTTTGGTCTGAACGACTTCCAGCAACAACTACCTGAGCACGGAATGCTGGTTTCCTTTTTCCTCGGTGAGGAGGAGATCTATGTGTTTGGGTTAACAGGCACCGAAACCGCGTTGATTCGTTTGCCCCGCCCGAACGACCTCAACCTCCGGCTCGACAACCTGCACACTGCCATTACCTTGCCTTATATGGGGCAGCCTTCGGCACTGGCCCGCCAGGACGAAATTCGCCGCGACTTGTCGCTCGGCCTCTACCGCGACCTGCTGGCTCCGCTCCTCCAGATGAAAATCGCAGAAGGCCTTCAGCGCCTCTGGATCATCCCGGATGGCATTGTGGGCAGAGTGCCATTCGCCCTGCTCCTCACCGAACAGCCCACCAGCCCCTACTATGCCGAGGAGCCATTTTTGATCAGAAAAACTGCCATCAGCATGGCCAGCAACCTCACGCTGCTTTACCTGCAGCTTCAGGGAGCCGCCCCTGAAGGAAATGGCGAACTACTTTGTGTGGCGCCTTCCTACAGCTCTATGGCCAGCGGATCAGCAAGGGGGGGAGCCAGCGAATGGAATGTCCCGGTGCCACAGGGTGTGCGGCTGGTGTTTCACCTTCAGGAAGCCAAGTACCTTCACGACCGGTATGGCGGCGGGATGTTGTACGAAGCCCAGGCGGGGCCTTCCCAGTTTCTCGAAACGGTGGAGGAGTATTCCATGCTCCATTTTTCCGGCCACGCCCAACCCGACAGCAGCACCGGCACCTGGAATTTTCTCGCACTGGAGCCGGAACCGGGCAGCCTGGACCCTTTCTCCGCCTTCTGGCAGCCCCAGATCCTGGCTCTGCGCCTCAAAGCTAATCTGGTGTTTTTGTCTGCCTGCGAAACCAGCCGTGGCAAATTCTACGAAGGCGAAGGCCATTCCAGCCTGGCAAGGGCCTTTTTGTATGCGGGTGCTTCTTCTGTGGTCGCCACCCTCTGGCAAATCGACGATAGCGTTTCGCTGCGTTTTTCCCAGCGCTTTTACGAAAAGCTCGAAACTGGCCTGCCCAAAGATGTGGCCCTTCAACAAACGATGCTCAGTATGATTGACGAAAACCGCCCGCCCTATGCCTGGGGCCCATACCTGGTGTGGGGGGATCCCCGCCCCACGACCCTGAAGCCTCAAACGTCTGTATGGTGGTGGGCGCTGGGAGGAGGGGGAGTCCTTTTGCTGACCCTGCTTACTTACGGCGCAGTTCGCAGAAAAAGGCGCGTCACCTGAGTGTGCCCTCCCTGCCGGATGAGGAGAAAATAGTGGCCTTCAGCTAACAAGCCATTGGCGGGCTGCCATACAAGGGGCTCTCCGGTGGCTTTTCCGCTCTCTTCTGATACAGTGCGCCCCGCGAGATCCATCATACCCAGGTGATAAGGCTGCCCGGCTTCCAGCCCGGACACCACGATTCCCAGAGCAGGCTTCTCCTCCCACCAAACCTCGAGGCTGGCCTCTTTCGACACCACCACCACTGGCGACCAGGTCCGCAGGCCGCTGGGAAGCAATGCTTCCAGCTGATAGGCCGCCTCGCCTCCGGGCAGTGACCTGTCCAGTGCAGACCATTGATCAGCGGGGAAGTCCGCAACTGCGTGCCAGCCCTGCTGGTTGATTTGCCGGTGGAGGCGCCAGGTCAGTACATCGGGAAGGGAGCTGGTCCAGCCCAATGCCACCTCATGGCCCTGCCAGCTGCCTTGCAGGGAAAGCTCCTGCGAAACGGGCAGGATACAGGGCCAGGGGCTGGTGCCCTGGTCCACACTGAAGCTGGTGTTGAGCACCAGCCCGGCACTGCCTGCGGTAGCGCCCTGTGTGTTGTTGGTACAAGCCTGTGCCCTCCCTGCTGCGCCGCCAGTTACGCTGGTGGTGACTCCGACAGGTGCTGAGCTTGTCCAGATCACACCCCCGGCACCGCCGCCACCGGGGCCTTCGCAGTTGATTTTGGTATCGCGGCCCGCGCCGCCATTGGCCTGGAGGGTCATCCCGCTGATGGTGCCAGCCATCAGCAGGATGCTCCCGCCAGCGCCGCCACCGCTACCGCCATCGGAGCCGGAACCAACTACACTGGCTCCATTTGCCCGGATCGTTCCCCCGCCCACAATCACATTCGCCCACACCAGCACCAGACCGCCGCCGCGCCCGCCACTCGCTCCTTCACCGTTGTTGTCATCGCCGGCACCGCCGCCGCCACCTAAAAAAGCCCTGGGCTGCAAAGAACTGTAGCCAAATGTATTCAATGCCTTGCCCCCGAGGCCGGGAAAAAGGCCCTTGCACAGGGTAATATTCGCCGGAACACGCTGCCCTCCCAATCCGCCAACTGCGTAGTTTCCGCCACCTCCACCACCCGAATTATGGTTGTTGCCACCGCCGCCACCATTCGCCTGCGGGCCCCGGCCATGCGTGGCACCTGCGAGTAACAGGGCAATTCCTTCCCCTTTTGCCCCACCTACCTCATCTGAAGGACCAACAGCTGTTCCATAGAAATAGTCGTTGGCGTTTGTGAAAAAACTGCAGGGAGGGGTGGAAGTGTTCTGCTGAATGGTTCCGCCGCGAAAGCCGAGGGAACTGGCTTCGATGAGGCCGTCGAGGTAGAGGGTGTCTTCGACGATGAGGGCGATGACACCGCCTGTTTTGCCATTCCAGGCGCTGCCGGTGAGGGTGCCCGTGACCCTGGCGTCGGTATAGCGGGGCACCCGGATGAGCTGGATCCGGGACTTGACCGTGGCGGTGTCGTAGTAAGTTTGGGTGAGGCGGTTTGACAGATAAACCTCGTCGCCGTTCACCCCGCAAACAGTGGCCAGTTCCATTGCGCCTGCCCCGCGGATGCCGCTGATGTTGCCAAAGGTGGCGTTATTGGCAGACTGAATGGAAGCCCCCTGGGTTTGGTAAATGAGGATGAGGTCGTTGGCGGAGTAGGTGGAAGCCGCGGCCACACTTTCGAGCGTGAGAATCTGGTTGGCAGTATCAACACCAAGCACAGCCGCATAATCGTTCACCGTACCTGATAAGATGGTTGGCTGGGCGGGTAACAAATGGAAGTAAAGGCAGAGATGAAACAGGAAGAGCAGCGGGAGGCTGATCCGTTTGCAGGGGAGCAGAAAAGAGGAAAAAAAGTTGCAATCAAACTGGCAGGCAAGAGACTGGCGGGCGACCCGGGGGTGGCGCAGTTTCATCATGATGAATAGGTCTTGAAGTGACGGCGGAAGAATTGGTGTTGGGAAAAGCCGCGACGTTCCTGCGTAATTTGGCAAAAAATCTTTCGCATTTGGAAAAAACGATGACCAAAGAAAGAAAACACTGTATGTTTAGCCGAAAAAGCCGCCCAAACCTGTGTTTCATCTCCGAAAAATCCGACTGCTGCTCAGCACCCTCACCTGGCGCAAGGCCTGGAATTTCCTGTTGATCTGGCTGTCGTTTTATTTGTCGAAATGGCTGCACCGGCCCCTCCCGATGGGCAGGCCCATCAAGGTGGGGTTTGAACCCACCACCTACTGCAACCTCCGCTGCCCGGAGTGCCCCAGCGGGCTGCGTTCCTTCACCCGCCCCACGGGCATGGCCCCGATGCCGCTCTTTCAAAAGGTAGTGGACGAGCTCCACGAGGAGTTGATTTACCTGCTCCTCTACTTTCAGGGCGAGCCCTACCTGCATCCCGACTTTCTGGACATGGCTGCGCACGCCGGCAAGCGGGGCATTTACACAGCCACCAGCACCAACGGCCATTACCTCAGTCCCGAAAAAGCTGCCGCCACAGTGGCCAGCGGCCTGAGCGAGGTCATCATTTCCATCGACGGCACCACGCAGGAAGTCTATGAACAGTACCGTGTCGGCGGGAGTCTGGAAAAGGTCAAAGAGGGCGTCCGCAACCTCGTGGCAGCCCGCGAAGCCGCCGGAAGCCTGCACCCTTTCATCCTGATTCAGTTCCTCGTGGTGGCACCCAATGAGCACCAGATTGCAGATATCCAGGCCCTTGGAAAAGAACTGGGCGTGGACCAGGTGGTGCTCAAAACCGCCCAGATCTACGATTATCAGCAGGGTCACCCCCTCATTCCCCGCAACAAACGATATGCCCGCTACCAGCAGCAGGCCGACGGGCAGTTTGCCATTAAAAACCCCCTCCACAACCAGTGCTGGAAACTCTGGCAGGGCGCAGAAATCACCTGGGATGGCCGCGTGCTGCCTTGCTGCTTCGACAAAGATGCGGAGCATGTGATGGGGCATTTGGCAGAACAATCCTTCGGGGAAATCTGGCGAAGCACTGGATATCAGAACTTTCGCGGAAGCCTGCTCCGGGCAAGGTCCAGCATTGAGATGTGCAAAAATTGCTCGGAAGGCACCCGGGTTTGGGGCTGATGGAGGGCCTCCTTTTCCGCAGAACGATACAACTCTTCCGGCTTTTGCCTTACCTTTGTGCCATGAAACCTGGCTACCTGATTTTGCTGTCCTTGCTGGCTTTTACCGCCTGCAAAGAAAAGGAAACCCCACCTGCCGGGCTGCTGCCTGTGGAGCTTATGCAGGAGGTCCTCGTGGAACTCCACGTTGCCGACGCCTACACCGAGCGCAACCGCCAGTCGCTTGTTTACCGGAACAACCTCCGGGAAGACCTCTACCGCGAGGTATTGACCCATTTCAATGTGAGCGAAGCCGATTTTCGCACCACCTACAACTACTACATTTCGCACCCCGACCTCATGGACAGCCTGTACCAGCGCGTAATTGTTCGCCTGGAATCCCAACAAGAAGGCGTGAAGAAGAGTTGGAGTGCCAGACCAACAAAAAGAGAACCCGACGCGGCCCCGCCTGCCAGGCTGGAAGACATTCCCCTCAAAGCTCCCTGGCAAACGGAGGAAACCGCACAACCCTGACATGAAGCTCTACCACCCACATACCTTCGATAAACTAGGCCTTGACGTGCTGATCCGGCGCGTCAAAGGATTTGTGCATTCAGAGGAAGCCCTCGATTTTTTCGATCAGCTGCAACCCGGCGACCAGGCTCGCGCCCTGCTGCCAGAACTGCAAAGCACCGAGGAATTCCGGCAGTTGATTCAATTTGATTCGCCCTTTCCCAACGAGCGCTTTCCTACCCTGAGCCCGCTCATCGCCAAGCTCCGCATTGAAGGGAACTGGCTCTCCCGCGAAGAATTGTGGATCATGTCAGGCTTCCTGGCCACTGTGCAGCGGGTGCGGGATTATTTTCGCACCAAAGCTGTTCTCTACCCCCGCCTGAGCGAGCTTGTGAAGGAAGCCCAATTCGCCCCTGAGCTGGCGGCGGAGCTCAAGCGCATCTTCGACGACCGCGGCCAGATCCTGGATGATGCCTCCCCGGAGTTGAAAAAAATCCGGCACGACCTCGTCAAAGCCGGTGGGGAGTTGCGAAATGTGCTCTACAAAGTGCTGCGCAAGGCCCAGGACAACAACTGGAGCCTGGAAAAGGAGATCACCGTGCGGAATGACAGGCTGGTGATCCCGGTGAAAGCCGAGGCGAAAAACCAGATTGCAGGCTTTGTGCAGGACATTTCCCAAACGGGCGGAACCGTTTATATCGAGCCAGCCGAAGCCCTGGCCCTGAACAATGCCCTGCGCGAACTTCAGATCCGGGAGCACAACGAGATCATCCGCATTTTGCAGGTGCTGAGCCGCCGCATTGCCAAAGATCTCCCCGCCATTGAGGTCTGCAGAAGAATCATGCTCCGGGTGGAAATCCTCCGGGCCAAGGCCAGGCTGGCCGTAGAGCTGGATGCCATCCTGCCGGAAATCCGCCCCGAAGACAAATGGCTGGAAATCAGGCAGGGCCGCTCCCCGCTGCTGATCCTCAAGGCGAAGCAGGAACCTCTTTCCATCATTCCCCTCGACCTTACCCTGAAGCAAAAAAACCGCATTCTCCTGGTTTCAGGGCCTAATGCCGGTGGCAAATCCGTGGCCCTCAAAACAGTGGGGCTGCTTTCCCTAATGCTCCAGTGCGGCTTCCTGGTTCCGGTGGCGGAGGGCTCTGTGTTCCCGCTGTTTGACTCCCTTTTTCTCGACATCGGCGACGAGCAATCCATTGACAGCGACCTGAGTACCTATACCTCCCGGCTGTTCCAATGGCGGCAGATGGGGGATAAAATGGGCGACAAAAGCCTGTTTCTGGTAGATGAATTTGGCAGCGGAACCGACCCTAAACAGGGCGGCGCCATTGCGGAGGCGTTTCTCGAGCGTTTCGTGCGCGTGGGTGCGCTGGGCATCATCACAACCCACTACGGCAACCTGAAGGACATGGCGGAGATCACGCCGGGACTTCTGAATGGTGCCATGCAGTTTGACATGGAGGAACTGAAGCCCACCTATCGCCTGATTGAAGGCATGCCCGGCAGAAGTTTCGCCTTCGAAATGGCCAAGCGCGTGGGCGTACACAGCAGCATCCTGAGCAAGGCCCAGAAAAAAATGGGCACCGACGATCTTGACACGGAAAAGCTCCTCCGCGAGTTGGAGAGAAAGCAGGCGGCCCTGGCCAAACTTGTCCGGGAAAACGAGCTGAGAGAGCAGCGGCTGAAGGAGCTTGTGGAAAAAAATGAGCGCCTGGAAGCTGAACTGAGCCAGAACAAAAAGCAGATCATCCGGGAAGCGAAGGAAAAGGCCCGGAGCATCATTGACCAGGCCAACAAGGACATCGAACGCACGATCCGGGAGATCCGGGAGAAACAGGCAGATAAAGAGGCCACGCGCAAGGCGCGGGAGAAGCTCCGGGCTTCCCGGCCCGATCCCGGCCAGGAGCCTGAACCCACAAAAGTCCCGGCAGTTGTTCAGGAAGCGGAACCTGCCCGCCAGCCGCTCAAGCTGGAGCTGGGTACCTGGGCCAGGCTTCAGGACTCAGAAACGCGGGGGGAAATCGTCGAAATTCAGGGCAGCCGCGTGGTGATTGCAGCAGATGCCCTGCGGCTCACGGTTCCGGTTGCCACCATTGAACTGATCGAAGCCCCCAAAGAGCGCAAAAGCAACCGCATCAGGGTCGTGGGAGGCCGCATCAACCGCGAGGTGAAACTCGACCTGGATGTGATGGGCCAGCGCGTGGAAGAAGCCATTCCGGCGGTGGACCGCTTCATCGACGATGCCCGCATCGCCGGGCTTTTTCAGGTGAGGATTCTGCATGGCAAAGGCACAGGAGCCCTCAGAGATGCCATCCGGAGCCATATCCGCGACCACCACAGCATCAAAGAGCTCGCTGATGCCCCTGTGGAAATGGGCGGCGCAGGCTGGACCGTTGTGACGTTGCAGTAGTCCTTTCAGCGCCCGGTGCGTTAACCTTTTCCATTTGCGGTCATACCCTCAGGAATCTCCTCACATCCTGACCGTTATGAACCGTATTTTTCTCTGCGCACTTTTACTCGCCTCTTTCGGAACCACCCTTTTTGCACAGCCGATTTGGGTTGACTCTTCCTTCGCCAACAATGGCACCCGTACCTTTGGGACCGCAGGCTCAGCCCAGGATTTCAACTGCATGCTGTTGCTGGACAATGACCAGATCCTGGCTGCCGGTTATTCCAGTGCCGGCGGGGCCAACCGCTTTATGGTGGTGGGTCTTACCCCAAATGGTGCCATCAACCCGGCTTTTGGCGTGGGAGGCGAACTGCTGGTGAATGTCGCAGCAAAAAGCGAAAACATCCGCGCCATGGCCCTGCAGCCAAACGGAATGATCCTGGCTGCGGGCTTTGCAACGGCAGTCAGCGACACAGAAGACATTGCCATCATTCGATTTGACGCCCTCGGCAACCTGGATCCCACTTTTGGAAACGGCGGCACGGTTGTCACAGACGTGGATGACCGGGCCGATCTCGCCTTCGACATTGCGGTGCAGTCCACCGGGCATATCATGGTCGCAGGCTGGGACCGCAGGAGCACCACCTACCGCCAGTTACTGCTCCGCTATCAGTCGGATGGCCAATTGGACACCACCTTTGGCAACGGCGGAAACCTCATTCTCAGCCTCGGCGGCGGCAACAACGATGCCCCCAGCCTGGCCCTCAGCCCCGGCGATCTGCCCGTAATCACCAGCAGAAGAAGCGTGAGCGGCGACAGCAGGGTACAGCTTGCGCGTTTTTTGCTCAATGGCCAGCCGGATTCCACCTTTGGCCTCAATGGCATCGCCAGCCTGGGAGCTGCCGGATTGGATTTTTACGCCAAGCGAATCGTGACTTTGCCCGACGGGCGCATGGCCGTGGCCGGGCAGGTGCTGGGAGGGGCCAACCAGGAGGATTATTTCCTGATGCAGGTTCAGCCAGACGGGAACCTCGACACCACCTTTGGCAACCAGGGCTTTGTGGTGTACAATCACGAGGCTGCGAGCAGGGATCTGATGAGTGGCAATCTGGTGAGATTACCGGATGGCAGCATGATGCTCAATGGCTCTACCCTCTTGGGCAGCACCACAAATAATTTGATCGTCAAATTTCTCCCTTCCGGGCAGGTTGATTCCACATTTGGCAGCAACGGAGCCATCACCTACCAGCGGGCAGGCCTGTTTCAGACCATTGACCAGATCGGTGTGCAGTCAACCGGGAACGTGGTAGGGGCAGGAAACGTCGCGGGTGATGGGCTGAAAGGCTGGGTGGTTCGGTTTCGGACCGGGAATTCGGTGGGCATTGAGGGTGATGTGGAGCAGGGAAGTGTAACGTTATTTCCCAACCCCATGAACGACAGAGGCACCGTTCGCTATCAGCTCAAACGCCCTTCGGCAGTGCGTGCCAGGGTGCTGGACGCCACTGGCAGAACAGTTCTGGACCTGAGCCCGGGCATGCAGGCACAGGGAGAGCAGGAACTGAGCTGGACACAGGACCTGCCAGCCGGGCTGTATGTGCTGGTGCTGGAGGCAGGAGCGGGAAAAGAAGCCATCAGGTTTATCAGGGAATAGCTCGGGTAATCAGGGCAATGGCGAAGGAAAATCCTTCGCCATTGCTGTTTATTTGCCTTCGATGGCCCGTGCCAGCGCGAAATCTTTGTCAGTAACACCGCCTGCCTCATGGGTACTCAGGCGGATTCGAACCGTGCGATAGACGTTGGACCAGTCGGGGTGGTGGCTTTGCCGCTCTGCCAGCAAGGCCACACGGCTCATGAAGGCCCAGGCCTCGGTGAAATCGTTGAATTGAAATTCCTTTTCGATACCGTTGTTGTGAAAAGCCCAGCCGGGGAGGTCGGTGAGTTGTCCCAGGGCGTTGCCTTCTTGATAGATCTGCATAGGAAAAAATGATGTTGGTGGTGGGGCAAGTTACGGTTGAACGGCTGGAAACCCAACCATGGAGGAGGTTTGGGTTGGGGAGGTTCGGGTTGGCTCCCGGGTCCGGATCTGGTTCATTGATGTTCTGCCTGAAGATCTTGTTCGAAACCCATCCCTTTCCTCAATCCTTCAACCGCTGCCGCAGGGTGTTTTCGCCCGCTCTGTCTGCCTGGTTTCCGGCGCGGGAGCTTCCACGAAAAAGGGAAGCAGGCCGCTGAGAAACAGCCTGACTACCGGTATTGATCCACCAGAAAAGCCACATAGGCAGGCAATTTGGTGCCAAGGTAATAAGGCAGGTTCATGAGCCAGTAGGGCTTTTTCCCGATCGGTGTGAGGTGCTGTTCGACCGAAAACTCCCCGCCATAGATGCGAACGGCATAGGGATGGTCGGTCAGGTCGATGAACTGGTGGAGGGATTTTAGTTTGCCTTCAACTTTGTTTTCCCGACTTGCCTGGCGCCTCTCACCAGCAGAGGCTTGCGCTCCGGATTGGACGCCCACTTTTCTAAATGACTGATTACGTGTCGATTAAACTTCATAGAAAGGCTTTTTTACTTCCTGTTTCTTCCGGACTTGTCACAAAATAAGGGGTATTTTCCGGTAAAATTGTAACAGAATAAGGGTAATTTTTAGAAACGATGTCATAGAATAAGGGTAATTTTTAAAAGTGACGTCATAAAATAAGGGTAATCGCCAGCTTGTATCCACCAGCAGTGGCATCTCTCTGGTCCTCCTTCCTCCCCGCCCGTGAGGCAACACTTCCCTGGCCCGCTCTTGCCTGCCAACGAAAATTAGCCGTATTTGGCCCAGAATTTCTGACGAAACCGAGACAACAAATGGCAAACAATCTACTTCAGGGAAAAAATGGCATCATCTTCGGTGCCCTCGACTCTTCCTCCATTGCCTGGAAAGTAGCCGAAAGGGTCTATGAAGAAGGCGGACGTTTTGTGCTCACCAACGCCCCTGTTGCCCTCCGCATGGGCGGCATCAAGGAGCTCGCCGAGCGCACCGGCTCCCAGCTGGTACCCGCAGATGCCACCAGCATGGACGACCTCAACAACCTGCTCAACGTCGCCGAGGAGCAATATGGCAAAATCGACTTTGTGCTGCACTCCATCGGGATGTCGCCCAACGTGCGCAAAGGCCGCCACTATACCGACCTGAGCTACGATTTCCTCGAAAAAACCTACGATGTCTCTGCCATCAGCTTCCATAAACTGATGCAGGCCCTCTACCAGCGCAACCTGATGAAGGAGTGGGGTTCCATCGTGGGCCTGACCTACATCGCGGCGCAGCGCACCTTCCCCGATTACAGCGACATGGCCGATGCCAAGGCCCTCCTGGAGTCAATTGCCCGGTCGTTTGGCTGGCATTTTGGCAAACTGGCCAAGGTTCGCGTCAACACCATTTCTCAGTCGCCAACGCCTACAACGGCTGGCACCGGGGTCACCGGCTTCGATAAAATGCTCAGCTACGGCGAGAAAATGTCTCCCCTCGGCAACGCCACCGCCGATGATTGCGCCAACTACGTGATCAGCCTGTTCTCCGACCTCACCCGCAAGGTGACAATGCAAAACCTCTTCCACGACGGCGGCTTCTCAAGCGTGGGCATCTCTCCCGATCTGCTCGAAAACCTCTGATCCTCAGAAGATTGAATACAACTCCCCTTCCCCGGCCTGGCTGTGGAAGGGGAGTTTTTGTTGGGGGAGGCGGGGAAGGATGTTGAGAGGCGGGACTGGAAGGCCGTCGCTGCGTCATCCTGAGCAGGCCTTCAGGCCGTCGCCGCGTCCTCCTGAGCAGGCCTTCAGGCCGTCGCCGCGTCATCCTGAGCAGGCCTGTAGGCCGTCGCCGAAGGAGGGCGCTGTTGTCATGGTTCGACGACGGGCCAAGAAGCCCTGCTCACCATGACAATGGTAGGCGTCGCCTGCTTCGCGTCATCCTGAGCAGGCCTGTAGGCCGTCGCCGAAGGAGGGCGCTGTTGTCATGGTTCGACGACGGGCCAAGAAGCCCTGCTCACCATGACAATGGGAGGCGTCGCCTGCTTCGCGTCCTCCTGAGCAGGCCTTGAGGCCGTCGCCGAAGGAGGGCGCTGTTGTCATGGTTCGACGACGGGCCAAGAAGCCCTGCTCACCATGACAATGGTAGGCGTCGCCTGCTTCGCGTCCTCCTGAGCAGGCCTTCAGGCCGTCGCCGAAGGAGGGCGCCGGGTTGTCATGGTTCGACGACGGGCCAAGAAGCCCTGCTCACCATGACAATGGTAGGCGTCGCCTGCTTCGCGTCCTCCTGAGCAGGCCTTGAGGCCGTCGCCGAAGGAGGACCTGGACCGGCTTCGCCTCCAGTCGCGGCTCCCGGTTCTCGGTTCCCGGCTCCAAACCTCCCACAGCGAAGCGGTCTGATCAATGAATCACCACATACAACCCGCCCTCTTCCTTCACGCCCGTCAGAGCAACCCCAAGGATTTCGTGGACATTCTTCTCGATTTTCACTGCCAGGTTATGTGTCGGCAGGTCGTTGCAGTCCATGCCGAAGGGTTCTTCGATTTCGACAGAAATGAACTCAATGCCGATCAGCACATATGCCACGAGCATTGTGAGCAGCAAGGGGCCAAAAAAGGAGCTGAGCATGGACGTCAGCACGAAGGGCACAAGGCCGATATAGGTGACGATCAGGAGCTTAATGAAAAAGTTGTGGGCAAAAGGAATGGGCGTAGCCTTGATTCGCTCGCAGGCTCCCTGAATATCGAGCAGGGCCTGCACTTCGGGCTGCAGGAGCGAAAGCTGGAACCCGTCGATGACACCTGCCCGGTAGAGGGTTTCGATGTGGCGGTAGAGATCGGCGGCAATGCGGTTGGGAACGTGGGTGACGTCGGCTTCGGTGCCCTTGCCGCCATACATCAGCATGAGGTCGTGGCGCTGCTGGTCGCGCAGGTGATCGCTCAGCGCGAGCACATAAGCCGAAATGGCTTTGGCGAAAAAGCTGCGGTTTTGCTCATCCTCCGGGCGCATCATGCCCTGCACCAGCACCGCGAGGCCGCGGGTGTGGTTGATCAGCGCTCCCCATTGCTTGCGGCCCTCCCACCAGCGGTCGTAGGCGCTGTTGAGCCGGAACACCATGAGCAGCGACAGCATCACCCCCAGCAGGGAAAAGACCCAGGTATCGAGGGTAAACAGCTTGAGGTTGTGAAAGGCCTTGAACCACTGGTCGCAGGCAATCACCGCCGCAGCAAAGCCCCCGGTCCAGAGGACCATCCGCATCGTGCGCTGGATCACATAGCTGGTTTTGAAATGGGAAATGGCTTCCCACCAATTTTTGGAGTGATAGTTTATCATGATTCAAACTTACTACCCGGCAGGCAATTTCCATCTTTCCGGAAAACAACTTCGTCAGGCAACAGACCAAAACATGCGGATGGGTTTGGTAGTTGTATGAGTGGGGAAACGGGAGCCGGGAACCGAGAGCCGGGACTGGAAAACAATTAACCCAGAACCAAAAACCGAAAGCCGGGACTGGAAAGCACATTCAACCCGGAACTCCTAACACAAAACTCCAAACCCCCAACCCAAAACCCTTAACCCAAAACTTTTATGAAAGCCATCTGGAACGGCGAAGTCATCGCTGAAAGCAACGAAACTGTTGTCGTGGAAGGAAACCACTACTTCCCACGCCACGCCATCAAAGATTCCTTTTTCCGCGACAGCGAACTCCACAGCATTTGCCCCTGGAAAGGAACTGCATCGTATTTTCACGTTGAGGTGAATGGGAAAATCAATGCCGATGCAGCCTGGTATTACCCTTCCGCAAGCACAGCGGCCAAAAAAATTGAAGGCTACGTCGCGTTTTGGCGGGGAGTAAAAGTGGAAGAATAGATCAGGCAATTTCTGCAACACAGTTGCAAACAATAAGTCTTCAGGCTGCGTTTTCTCATTGAAAAGCAGGGACGCCCACCGTTACTTCGGCCCTGTCTCTTTTCCCGGGAGGGTAAATCGATTCGAGCTACCTTTTCCCTTAGCCGTCCCTGCAACACTTACCAGAGAAACGAACATCCAATGAAACGCTTATTTTTCCCTCTCCTCGCGCTGATTGTGCTCTCTGCCTGCGACCGCACCAACCCGGAGCCGGCAGGTCGGGTGGAAATTGGCATCCGGCCGCTCAGCGGCGAATCAGCTTTCCTGGTGAATTCGCCCTACAACAACCTGCAAGGGCGAGCATTTCAGGTGGAAAACCTTCAGATCTACCTTTCTGATCTGGCTCTCGTCAATTCCGAAGGAAAAACGGTCTCTCTGTATTCCGCCACCCAGGATGAGCCCGTCTGGCTCTGGGATTTTGGCAAGCTCAAAGTCTTAGGCGGAGAATCCTATGTGGCTGGTGGCGAGGCAACGGGCACCATCCGTGCCGCTGGCTTTAAGGAAGTTCCAGTAGGCTCCTACACCAGCCTGAAGGCGACTTTCGGCGTGCCCAAATCCTTCAATCACCTCGACCCCACCACCTTCCCGACAGCTCACCCGCTGAGCGAAGTTCACGGTGCCTTCTGGACCTGGACCAGCGGATACATTTTCCTGAAAATGGACGGGCAATTTGACGACAGCCCCGCAGGAAATGACCCCGCCATGAACGGCAGCCTTACCTACCACCTCGGCCTCGATTCCCTTCGCCGCGAATTGGTGCTCGACGGGCTGAACCTCCAGGTGACAGAGGATGCCACTTCCATTGTGGACCTCGATTTTTACCTCGACAAGCTGTTTTATTGGGAGAACGACACCATCGACATGGTCGTGGATCACCTGACACACACCACCAACGACTTCGACCTCGCCACCCGGATGACCCGCAACCTTGCCAACCATGCGTTTGAGCTTCGCTAACAGAATCATCTGGCTGATCGGCGTTGCCCTGCTGGCTGTTGCCTGCGACAAGGAGGAACCGATCTCCGAAGACCTCCTGCCCATCGGTGTGGAGGTTCCTGACCACTTCCGGGAGGTGGAAATCCCGGAAGGCAATCCGTTGACGCCAGCCAAGGTCGCGCTGGGCAAAAAATTATTCTACGACCCGATTTTATCCATCGACACCTCCGTTTCCTGCGGTTCCTGCCACCTGGCGGCCAACGGCTTTGCCGACCCCAGGCGCTTCAGTGTCGGGTATCAGGGCCAGCTGAGCAGCCGCCAGGCCATGGCCATCATCAACCTGGCCTATGCCCGGCACCTGTTTTGGGACGGCCGCTCGGCCACCCTTGAAGAACAGGCATTAGACCCCATCATCAACCCCGTGGAAATGGCCAACGACACGGCTACCGTGCTGGCCAGGCTGCGCAGCCACCCGCATTACGGGCCCGAAATCAAGCGGGTGTTTGGGGTAACAGAGGTGAACATGAAACAGGTGCAGCAGGCCATCGCGAGCTTTGAGCGAACGATGGTGAGCGGCGGGTCCAAATACGATGCCTTCGTGGCTGCGGGCTTCGACAGCACGAAGTTCACCGCCTCGGAATGGAACGGCTACAAGCTGTTTTTCACCGAAGAAATTGGCGTGAACCATGCCGAATGCTTCCACTGCCATGGCGGCTTTAATTTTGACGATCCCACGGGTGCTTTCCGGAACAATGGTCTCGACGAATTTTACGATGACCTGGGCCGGGCAAACGTTACGAAGAACAACCGCGACATCGGTAAATTCCGGGTGCCTACCCTCCGAAACATTGAGTTCACGGCTCCCTATATGCACGATGGCCGCTTCCAGACCCTGGAAGAAGTGGTTGCGCATTATGCCAGCGGTGGCCAAAACCATTTCAACCAGGATATCCTGATTCAAAACATCCGCCTCTCGGAGCAGGAGCAGGCAGATGTGGTGGCCTTCCTCAAAACCCTGAGCGATCCGGCGTTTATTCAAAATCCTGCTTTCAGGCCTTAGAAAAATGCCATTAGCCAATACCAGCCCCGTTTGCAAGCGCAAGCGGGGCTGCTTGTTTCCGGGGGTGGGGGAGCGAAAAATGCCCTGCCCTCCCCCACCTGATTCAAAGAAAGCTTAGATTTGCGCTGCTTTTGCTTTTCCCAACAACAACATTCCTGATGATTGCCATTGTTACTGGATCCAGCCGGGGAATCGGCTACGCCACGGCTGAGTTGCTCGCCCGGGAGGGCTATCTGGTGGTGCTCAATGGCCGCGACGAGCCCCGGCTGCAGGCGGCAGTGGCGCAGCTCACAGCCCTTGGCCTGCAGGCGGAGGGTTTTGCAGGCGACCTCGCCGACCCCGCCGTGGCGCAGCAACTGATCGAAACAGTGGTGACGAAACATGGCCGCCTCGATGTGCTGGTGAACAATGCCGGCCTCTCGATGCGGGGAACGTTTGAGCAGCTTTCGCCACAGGTGTTTCAGGAAATTTTATCGGCAAATGTGATCAACGCCATGAACTGCACCCGCTTTGCCCTGCCGCATTTGCAGGCAGGCAAAGGCTCGGTTGTGTTTGTGTCGAGCGTTGTGGGCTTGCGGGCCCTGCCGGGCACCTCCGTGTACAGCGCCGCAAAGATGGCCCTCACCGGTCTGGCTGAGGCTTTGCGAATTGAACAGAAGCAACGGGTTCACGTGGGAATCGTCTATGTGGGGTACACCCAAAATGCTCCCGACAAAACCATGATGAATGCCCAGGGCAAGATGGTTCCGCTTCAGCCGCGGAAAGGTGGCGTGGCCGACAGCCCCGAAGGCGTGGCCCGTCTCATCCTGTCCAACATTCGCCAGCGAAAGTTCAAAACCGTGCATTCGCTGCCCGGAAAGCTCACCAACACAGCGAATCGCTTTCTGCCGCGTCTCGTAGAACGGGCATTTTCCTATCTTTACCGCCGCAAACCTCAACTCTTCGAATAGGCAAAACCCCGATCCCCTTGTTTCCGACGATTTGAGTATTGCAAAACCCAACCTTGTTATGGCGATTGATCTGAGCTTGAAAATCGACGTGGTGGAAAACATCTCCCGGAAAGAGTTTCTGGAGAAATACCACAAACCCCAGCGCCCGGTCGTGATCAAAGGCCTGGTGGACCAGCAGCCTGCCGGCCAGAAATGGACCCGCGAGTGGTTCAAAGCCTACATGGGCGATGAAATGATCGGCCTCTACGACAACAAAGTCGAGCGCCACAAATGGTCCACCACCACCGTGCCCGATATCCAGATGAAGTTTGGCGATTACCTCGACATCATCAGCAAGGACGAACCCACCGACCTGCGGATGTTCCTCGCCGACCTCTATAAATTGCGCCCGGAACTGCGCCAGGACTTCTCCTGCCCGCCGATGTACCAAAACCTCCTCGGCAAGCTGGGTTTCATGTTCCTCGGCGGCAAAGACACCGACGTGCGCGGCCACTACGATGTGGACAGCAGCTGCGTGCTGCTCACCCAGATTTTCGGGCAAAAGCGCGTGATCATCTTCGCTCCCGAAAATACCCCCTACCTCTACAAAGTTCCCTTCAACACCCACTCCTTCGTCAACGTCGCCAACCCCGACTACGAGAAATACCCGGCCCTGCAGTTTGCCAAAGGCTATGATGTGATCCTCGACGAGGGTGATTCGATCTACATGCCTTCCAACTACTGGCACTTCATCACCTACCTCAACGGCGGGATGGGCGTTTCGCACCGCCACCTGAGCCCGAGCCTGGTGAACTGGACCAAAGGCGGGCTGTTCATGGGCGTCACGATGCCCTTTGACAAGCTGATGAACCGCTGGTTCACAACCCGCTGGTACAACTACAAGGAAAACCTGATGCACCGCAGGGCTGAGAAGGCGATTGCCCGTCACGGAGGCCCCCGCTTCGGCGCAGGCAGCCCGGCAGCACCCGTGCAGCAGAAGCCGGAGCCGATGGTGAAGTGAGAAGCGGGAAGTTTGGATGCGGGAGCCGGGAGCCGGGAACCGGGACCGGAGGCGAAGCCGGTCTTAGCACCCTTGTCAGGGTTTGGCTTCGACCCTGACAAGGGTTTTGTGGGAATTGGAGCCGGGACCGGAGGCGAAGCCGCTCTCAGCACCGGGGGTGCGTCATGTCAATAGCCGCATGCTGGCCCGTTTTTGTGGATCCTTCTGCGGCCTTGAGGCCGCAGAAGGGTGAAAATGAAAATTTCCGCCGAAGGCTATTAACATAACGCCCCTGCCGGGGCTTTATGGCGAAGCCGTTTGAGAAGTCAGACCGCTTTGCTGTGAGAGGCGAGACAAGAAGCGTAGCCGATCCAGTCTGACTTCCGACTTCTGACCTCTCGCATCTGGGAAGACCGCTCCGCTGTGAGAGGCGAGACAAGAGGCGAAGCCGGTCTTAGCACCGGAGGCGCGTCATGTCAATAGCCGAAGGCTGGCCCGTTTTGTGGATCCTTCTGCGGCCTCAAGGCCGCAGAAGGGTGAAAAGAACATTTTCGCCGTTTGCTATTAACATCACGCCCCTGCCGGGGCTTGGGAGGCGAAGCCGTTTTGAGCACAGGTACTGCGACGCGTGGAATCCAGACACCAACAAAAAGGGGCCTTTCGGCCCCACAGGTAGGAAAAAATCGTTGTAACCAGCTTCTCAGCTGGCGGAACTGCTGCATCGTTACAGCCTCAATCTCAGTGCCAGGACCAGCATCGCTGCCCGGCAGTTTGCAGCGCTTTCTAACTGACCCCACCAGCCCCGATTTCGCCGAAAACCTCCTTCATCTCGCAGATTAGGGCAGGGAGATCCCGCGAATTTTCGTTATTTCCCCGCTTGAACCATTTATCCCGTTCCCAGCCAGGAACCGGATCTTACTCATGTATCTTCCCGCAATGAAGCATTTACCCTCCTTTTTTTCCCGATTGATGCTGGGGCTGCTCCTCGTGCTGGTGCCCGCGGTGGCCTCCGCTCAATACAACCCCAACGACAACCAGATTTCCCTCGAAGAAGTCTGGCTCAGTGGCATGTATTTCCCCGCCTTCCCTTCCGGCTTCCGCTGGATGCAGGATGACCAGTTCTACTCTGAGCTGGAGGCTGAGAAAGGCATCGCCCGCTACCGCGTGGAACAAGCCGAAAAAGTCGATGACCTCCTGCTTTTCTCAGAGCTGAACCTCCAGGGAATCGCCGCCGCCGACATCGAAGAGTATGAATTCGGCACCGACGAAAACTACCTCGTGCTGCTTTCCGGCGTCGAACGCATCTACCGCCACTCCACCAAAGCCGTCGTTCTGGCCGTTGACCGCGCCAGCAAGGGCGTTCGCCTCCTCGCCGAAGGCAAGAAAGTGAGCCACCCCACCTTCTCCCCCGACGGCAAGCGCCTGGCCTATGTGCTCGACAACAACCTGTTTGTCACAGATTTCGCTACCGGAACCACCCGGCAAATCACCAACGACGGAGAGAAAAACGCCATCATCAACGGCATGGCCGACTGGGTCTATGAGGAGGAATTCTCCTTCAGCAAGGCCTTCTGGTGGTCGGAAGATGGCCAGCACATCGCCTTCTTCCGCTTTGACGAATCGGCTGTGCCGGAGTTCAACATGACCATGTATGGCGACCTCTACCCGGCAGATAACCGCTTCAAATACCCCAAGGCCGGCGAAGCCAACGCCAAAGTAACCGCTCATGTGTTCAACGTGGCCAGCGGCGGCACCATCCAGGCAAAGATTGACGCCGAAGGCGATTTTTACCTGCCACGCCTCACCTGGATTTCTCCTTCCGAATTCGCCGTGATGCGCCACAACCGCCTGCAGAATGACCTTCAGGTGCTGGCCGTGAATGCACAGGACGGCTCCGTGCGGCAGATTCTCCGCGAAACCTCCGAAGTCTATATCGAAGTGTCGGACCTGTCGTCGGGCATGGAAAAATGGCATTTCCTCTCTGAAAGCACCGATTTTCTGTGGATCAGCGAAATGGAAGGCTATTACCACATTTACCGCTATACCCGGGAAGGCCAGCTGGTGAAAGACCTGACGCCCGGCAAATTTGAGGCAGGCAATATCGTGGCAGTGGACGAGGCGAATAATTTGCTCTATTACCTCTCCACCGAAGACAGCCCGAAAGAGCGCCATTTATATGCTGTGACCCTCGACGGCAAAAAGAAAAAGCGCCTTACCGAAGAGCCTGGCATGCACGAAATTGAGTTCAGCACCGGGTTCAACTACTTCGTTGATTCCTACAGCACCATCTCCAGCCCGCCCGTCACTGTGCTTCGCGATGCCAAAGGCAAGGTGGTGAAAACCCTCGTTGACAACGCCGAGCTGGGGAAAACCCTCTCGAAGCTCGACATTGCGGCTCCCACCTTTTTTGACATCACCACCGAAAACGGAGTCACCCTGCCTGCCTGGAGCATTCGCCCCACCAACTTTGACCAGAACAAGCAGTATCCCGTTCTGATGTACTGCTACGGCGGGCCCGGCAGCCAGGAAGTGCTGAATACCTGGGCTGGCCCCAACTACCTCTGGTTCCAGATGCTGGCTCAGAAGGGTATTGTGGTGGTGTGTGTGGACAACCGCGGCACCGGCGGCCAGGGCAGGGAATTCCGAACTGCCACTTATCCCAACTTGGGTGATCTGGAGGCGGTGGATCAGATTGCAGCGGCCAAATGGCTCAAGCAGCAAAGCTGGGTGGATGATAACCGAATCGGCATCTGGGGCTGGAGTTTCGGCGGCTACCTCACCTCCCTGTGCATGACCAAAGGCGACGGCACCTTCGCCCTCGGCATCGCTGTGGCACCCGTTACCAACTGGCGATTCTACGATACCATCTACACTGAGCGCTACCTCAAAACTCCCCAGCTCAACCCCAAGGGCTACGACGACAATTCGCCGATCAACTTCGCCAAGGGCCTCAAGGGCGATTACCTGCTTGTGCACGGAACCGGCGACGACAACGTCCACTTCCAGAATTCCATGGAAATGGTGGATGCCCTGGTAGCTGCCAACAAGCAATTTGACAGCTTCTTCTATCCCAACCGTAACCACGGGATTTATGGCGGCTACACCCGCTTCCACCTTTACACCAAGATGACCCAGTTTTTGGTGAATAACCTGTAGCACGGGCATCAAGCCTGATGAACGCGCCGCCTGGCCATGGAGCAACCCTCTGTGGCCGGGCTTTTTTTTGCTGCTACCCTCTGCCTGCCAGTTTGCTGCGCAGCAGGCCAAAGCCCGTGAGGTAGACCTTCTGGGTGTAGCCCAGCACCCTCCACAACCGGATTCCGGCTTCCTGGTAAAGGATGATCTGGTTGATCAGGAAAAAGAGCGCAAAGGCGATGAGCGTTGCGAATGCAGCCCCCACAATGCCCCAGGCCTGGATCATGAAATAATTGAGAATGCCATTGACCAATGCTCCCATCATCACGAGGAAAAAATTCAGCCCGGGGCGGCCCATAGCATCAATGAGGGTGCCAAACTGACGGGAGAAGGGAACAAACAGGCTGTAGATCATGGCGATGCGCAGCACAGGAACTGCTTCGAGATACTGGTCGCCCGCCACGAGCTGGATGACAAACTCAGGAAAGAGCATCACGAACAGCACCCCCGGGATGATCATGGCCAGCAGCACCCCTACTGATTTTTCGTAGAGCAGCCCGGCGGCGGAAACCCCTTCTTCTTCGAAGCGCTGGGCTGTTTTGGGAAAAACAATGGCCGCCATGCTTTGCGTGGGAACCTCCACGAGGTTGGCAATTTTGATCGCTGTGCCATAAATAGCCGTCGCAATTGGCGAAATCATCGCACCCAGCATCAGCTGATCAAGGCTCTTGGACAGCATGGAACTGAGGTTGGTGCCAATGACATATTTGCCGTAATGAAACAACCACCGCACCCATTCAAAATCCAGTTTGGAAGAAAACCGAATGTATTTTCGCCCCATTACATAGGCCACCACGCTTCCGGCTAAGGCCCCAACCGCCTGAATTCCAGCCAGATGAAGCACCCGAAAATCCCATTCCTCACTGAGATACACCACCAGGACAAAAAGGAAAAAAACCATCTGGCGAACGAAGTTCGCCACAAAGATTCCCCGAAAGTCATAATTCGCCTGTGCCACGAAGGTGAAGTGGAAAAAAGGCACCAGCAGCAGGTTGGTGAAAATGTACATGTGCAGGAGGTTCTCCAGCAGCACATCTTCATAAATGTGGTATTGAAGCCGGGCGATCACAATCAGCAAGAGCGAGACGATGACGGCGAAAACCGTGTTGAGGGCAAACGACGCAGTGGAGATTCGGTCCTGGATCCGGGGCTCAGAATTGGCCGTGAGAGCCTTGATCAGGGCATTCTGAATCATACCGATCCTGACTACCTCTACAATGGCTGTGATGATGAGGAAAAGAGTCCAGATGCCAAATTCTTCCTTGCTCAGGGCACGCACCAGCAGGTAAAACCCTCCAAATCGAAAGACCTGCAGGGCAAAGCGCTCCAAAAAGGTGTATGCGCCTGATTTCCACCAATATGAACCCAATACCTTCATGCTCCTGAAGTGCCCATGGCTGGCAGTTGATTTCTCACAGGGAGGCCCCATGTCGTTGAGGCGGAGTGAAAACGATCACGAAGAACGTTGCTGAAACAGCGCCGGGATGGTCAGCACCAAAATTTTGAGATCGGTGAAGAAACTGGCCTGATCGGCATAAGCAGCATCGAGGCGTTTGCGTTCTTCTTCCGACAAGTTACCATTTTCCCGACGTTTTACCTGCCACAATCCGGTAATTCCTGCCGGTGCCAGAAATCGCTTTGCCCATTGGTCGGTTGTGAGCAGTTCGGCCTCATACAACGGCAAAGGCCTGTTTCCCACGATCGACATATCGCCCTGGATCACATTGATCAGCTGAGGCAGCTCATCAAGGCTGGTTTGACGAAGAAACTTGCCCACACGGGTCACGCGGGGATCGTCCTCGAGCTTCACAAAAGAACTGCGGTTGCCTTGCTGCTCCCGCCGTGCCCTTGCTTTTTCCCATTCATTGCGGCAAACATCCCTGCCCAGCGCCCGAAAAATGTCTGTACAACTGCTGCCGTTCACCAGGCAGGAAATGCACTTCTCGTGACCTGCCAGCGAGGTCCAGTCGTCGGGGGCATATTGATTGAGGTGAAGCAGGCGATCCAGTTCCTGCTCGGCGCCCGCCCGCATGGAGCGAAACTTGAAAAAATCGAAGATCCGGTAGCCAGTTCCCGCCCGCTTGGAGATGTAAAAAATCTCTCCTTTCGACTCCAGCCAGATCACCAGAGCAATGAGCAGCATCAGCGGACTAAACAGCACCAGCAGACAGCTTGCCAATACCAGATCAAACGCTCGCTTCCAGCGCGGGAGCTTGAATGAGCTGGCCAAATGTGGGTTTGGCAAACTTCTATCGGCTTGGGGATAGGTCCGGAGAAAGGTGATCCTTGTTTGCAGGTCTTCGGGCATAACCGCCCCCACGTAGCAATCATCCACCCCTTCAACCATACAGCGCTCCCGAAGGCCGTCCATTTCGGCTTCTGCCATCACGATAAACGGAACCGCGTCCAGTGCAGGCAGGGTTCTCACCTGCCGGTGCAGGGAAAAAGCATCGCCGTCGGGCAGAAACAAATCACAGAGAATCGCCTCTGGCAAAGACACATGCTCCACTTGTTCACCAGGTTCATGAGGCTGGAAAGAGAGTGCTGCCATTTTTTCCAGCCACAAAAACGACTTGAACGAAGACGCCAGGTTAACGCCCAGGTAGTCGAGCTCCATCATTTTGGGATGGAAACGCCGGGCATGGTGGCCAATATACAGGATGAACCGGCTTCCCTCATCAGAAGGATCCGCTTGTACAGTTGCAGGGACGCCGATAGATGGGGTGGCTGTTTGCATAGGCGAATGCCGGAAAATTGGAAGGAACCATCACCGCTGAGGGGCAGGTGACAAAATGCATTCCAGCCTGGAAAGAATTCCTTCGGGACTAAAGGGTTTGAGCAAATAATCTGTTGCTCCATTGCGCAAACAGGCGTTTTTCATGTCGGCACCGTCGTAGGCAGAGAGCATCACAACGGGGATATCGCGGAAAAAACCGCTGGCACGCAGTTGTGTGAGCAGCTCAATGCCGTTGAGGCGTGGCATGTCTACATCTGCAATGATGAGATCTGGTAATTGGCCAGCAGATAACCAGGCCATGGCACTGAGACCATCTTCGCGCGTAGTCACCTCATACTCACGCTTGAGAACGTATTCCAGCAGCATTCTCAGGTTCACATCGTCGTCCACAAGCAGCACAGAAAGTTTTCTGCCTGCACGCCTCGGCACCCGCTTCTCAATAGAAGCCTGAAACTCTGGCTGTAACAGCCTGGGGCCGCGGTATGTGGTGGACGCTCTGGTCATGATCATCAAAGGCTGATGGATGGGAAAATCAGTTGTTCAACGGGGCGAACAAAGAAAAGAACGAATAAACCTTTCTTCTTTCACCTTTTGATCCATTAAAAATATGAATTGTAAACTTGGACAGGGTTGATATTCGGCGAAATCGAAAAAAGCCAACACGAACGGATAAAATCCCATTTTGATTGGTAAGCCCCGGCCCTTCACCGCAACGCACATTGGCTCAACCGCCCGTCATGGCACAAAAGGCCCATCACCCTTTGGGCGTTACCCTTAGTTTCCCGCCTTGCCCGAAATGACCGCTCAGGGATTAGATTCTCCCCAGCGATAGGTTTGGTGGCTCAGGCCTAATTGGTCCACGATGCGGTCCACCACGGTATCAACCACGGCCTCGATGGTTTGGGGTCGCGAATAAAAGGATGGCATTGCTGGCAGCAGTATTGCCCCTGCCAGGGTAAGGGTGCGCATGTTGTCGAGGTGAATGAGGTTGAACGGAGTGTCTCTCACCACGCAGATCAACTGCCGCCGCTCCTTGAGAATCACGTCGGCAGCGCGGGTAGTGAGGTCGTCGGAAATGCCATGGGCAATACGGCCCAGGGTTCCCATGGAGCAGGGCACAATTACCATGTGCTCAAACCTCGCCGACCCTGAAGCAAACGGCGCGCGAAAATCCTGGCGGTCGTATTGCCTGAAAGGAGAGGAAAATGGCTTGCCCAACTCGTGCTCCCACACATCCGGAGCATTTTTTGACAGCACCAGCCCCACTTCCACCTCCTGCCCGCGGGCTTCCAGTTTGGCCAGAAGCCGCTCTGCATAAATGCTGCCGCTGGCACCGGTAATAGCCACGACGATTTTTTTGGGCTGGTTTGATTGCATGGGAAGAAGACTGATGTGGAATTGGAACAAAAATGGTAGTTTACAAGGACATGCGGATGAGGAAAGATGAACCAAATGAGGGCCATTCTGTTTAGCCTGATAGTCTGGCTACCCATGCTGGCCACAGCCCAACAGGTGGAAGCCTACCTTAGCCAGCGATGGCTCGAACTGGGAGAGCCCCTGCGGCTCGTCCTGGCGGTTCGTGGTATGCAGCCTGCCGCCACCCCTGAGTTTCCTGAAATAGAAGGACTTGCATTCGGGGCACGCTCGGTAAACGTACGAAGTGAAGGCTCGGGCAGAAGTTGGATCTATGAGCAGGAATATCTTCCGCAACAAACCGGAACGTTTGTGTTTCCCTCCGTGGTAGTGCCCTTCCAGGGCGAAATGCTAAGCGTCAGGCCTGGCTTGATAACTGTTCGTCCGGCGAGTAGCCTTCCAGCGGACATGGAGCCTGCCCCTGTTCAGCCCCGGCTGATCTGGGAGCCGGATAGCCAGGTGGTTCCGCTTGGAGGGTTCCAGAGGAGTGTGCTTTATCTTGAAATCGAAGCAAGCCATCGCGAGGAGCTTGCCTGGGACCTCGGCGCGCTGGCCGAGCTAGCCGACAGCCTCCGGAGAAGTCCTGTTGGTCAGTGGCTCCTGGCAGACAGCCTCCTGGCGGACCCCGAACCTGTGGCATCCCCACAGCCGGGCTGGCTGCGCTTTCGGCTGTACGAGGCCTGGTGGGCCTGCCAGCAGGTGGGGCAGCAACTCGTGCCCGCCGCTCACCTGCGCATGGAGCGCATGTGGCTACCCCGTCAGCGCTTCCGGGGAGGGCGTGGGCCCGCCGCCTACTGGGAAGATGAGTTTGTGCCGGTGCCCGAACTTTCCTGGCAAACCCAGGGCAACCTTCCCAATGGCCCCAGACCAGTCGCCGCACCCGGCCCCGTGTCCATTAACGCAGCCTGGGACCAAACCCAACTACAAACAGGAACACCGTTCCGGCTCCAGGTCCAGCTTCGGGGGCCGGTGGTCATGGGCCTCGTGCCCGCCCCTGCTCATTCCTTTCCTGCCGACCTCATCGTGAAAGGCCCGGTTGGCCATATTCGCTACGAAAGAACCCCCCAAGGACTCATCGGCTATAAAACCCTTGATTATCTTCTCTATGCCTCAGATCCGGGACCGCTGGAATTGGGCAATATGAAAATGTTCCGGCGAGATTTTTCCTCTCAAAACATCGATAGCGCCTTGCTGGAATTGCCCTCTCTCCGCATCACCGGCAGTCCCATTCCACAACTGCGCGAAGAGCACCAGCTCGATCGGTTTTATGAAGGAAGGTTTGAACAAACTTCCTCCTGGCTGCCGCGCCTGGCCACGCTCAGAATCCTGGCCTACGTCCTGGTGCTGGCGAGCCTGGGTGTGCTGGGAGTTGTTATCCATCGTCATCGGCTTCATTTGCAAGCCATCCGGCGGGAATCGCTGCGAGCAAAACGCAACCCAGGGCACTGAAATAATAGTCGATCGGCAGGGGAAGGCCGTGGTAAAATGCGCTCAGGCAAAGCAGCAAAGCGCCAACCCGAAAGCCGGGCCGCCGCCATTTGTTCACTGACCCCATCCACAACAGCCCGAAAGAAACCAACAAAGCGCTGGCTGCATAGCCTGCCTTCATCCAGCGCAGCGTGGCAGGAGGATCATCCGGTGCCAGCTCATACACAAACCTTGCCCATCCTATTCCCTCATACAGCAAGGAAGGCTTGCCGTTGGCTCCATGAAACCGCGGGTTCACCCATCGCTTCGTCAGCACAAAATCGTGGTAGGCGAGGCCATCCCCCAGCAACCTGGGCCGCTGCAGCCAGAATGGCACCACAAACAGCAGGCCAATGCCCAGGCCAACCACAGCAGCACCGCGAAAGGCAGCGGCGCGACCATGCCTGAGCCACGTTGCCCTGAACCAGACCGGAAAAAACAACACTGCTCCATACCTCGACAGTAACAAGGGGAGCCAGCCAGCAGCGTGAACAAGCGGGCGGGCTAGCAGCAAACCAGCCGCAAACACAAGGGTGTAGGCGCAGATGAGCAATTCTACCGTGGCCCCGAGCAGCACGGGCCGAAAGACGATGAGCAAGGCCAGGTAAACGGCGGGGAGTGCTGCGCTGATCAACGCGATGGGCCAGGGAAGCCGAAGGGCGCGAAGTACCAGCCCAAATACCCCGCTGGCAAGGACCCAGCCTGCAAACGACACCCAGCGTGGATCAAAGCCAAGCCAGGCTGCCAGGCTGAATGGCATCCAGTGCAAAGGAAGGTAGGGCGTGCGGATTTCGTAGCCGAAATTCCAGATGGGCGCATAGGGGTCGCTGCCAGCGAGCAGCCGCCGGTTCATGACTTCGATCTGGGGGATGACATCCCCGAAGGAAAGGCCCACAGGCATGGATTCAAACAGGCTGGCAGCCAACGGCCAGAGGGAAACAGGAAGCAACAGCCCGAGCAGCGGCAGCCACCAGCCCCGCAACCACGACTGCGCCAGCGGGCGTGCCTTCGGGGCTGCCGGGCCCGGCAGCAGCAACATGGCGATGGCCGGCAACACCGTAGAAGCCATCAGGGCCCAGTGCGCCCAGGCGGTATCGTCGCGGCCAGGCGCAACACGCCCGGCGAGGTATACCCAGCCGAAAACCAGCACGCCAGGCAGAAGGATGCTGCGCAGGAGGAAAGGATGTCGCAATGTGGTGAGCAGGTTGGTCATCAGGCCGACAACTAGATCTGATTTGCGAGTTGGGGAAGCTTTTTTGAAAAACCAAACCCGGAGCCCGTTCGTTTGTCGGATAACTTCATTCACCAACGATTCTCTCAGATGAAATCACTTCCCAGTCTGCTTGCCTGCTTCCTGACCGTGTCCCTGACCAGCCTTGGCTGTGCCCAAACAGGGTCGAATTCACCTGTTGCCAGCTTGCCTGCCTCTGCCATTCAACTGAACCTCGACAGCATCAGCCTGGCACCCGTTGTGAAAACCGAGGAGGAATGGCGGCAGATTCTCGGCCCGCAAGCCTACAACGTGGCGCGGGAAGAAGGAACGGAGCGCGCTTTTACCGGCACCTATTGGGACTACAAAAAAGCCGGAACCTATGTCTGCGTGGCATGCGGCCTGCCTCTGTTCAGCTCCGAAACCAAATTCGACTCCGGCACCGGCTGGCCCAGTTTTTACCAGCCTATCGACGCCAAACTGGTTGGCGAGCACCGGGACACCCGCTACGGGATGGTCCGCACGGAAGTCCATTGCGCCAGATGCGAGTCGCACCTCGGCCACGTGTTTGATGACGGCCCCCGGCCTACCGGCCTGCGCTACTGCATCAACTCTGTATCGCTGGTATTTGTGCCGAAAGAAGGCAAATAGCGGGGTAATCCTTTGAAATACAAATTACTGCCTTGGCCCCGATTCACTCCATCCGCTTACACATTCCGATCTCCCGGATGGTTTTTTCCAGCCGGGAGAGCCTCGTTTTTTCCTGTTTGGCGCTCATGAACCAGTTGGTCATGACCTTCTGACAGGATGGTGCCTGGCTGGTGAAAAGCTCTCCTGCCCGGCCATTGTCGGGGATTACAGGGACTCTTCATCTCCCGAAATTTGTTATCGAATTAGCGTTATACTACCTGACTGAATTTTTCTGCCGCTATTTTTACCATCACCCAGTTGGTATTCCAGGGTCCAGGCATAAACTCCTGAGGAATGATCATTCCCGCTCCAACTTTCAGAACTGTCATTGGTTGAAAAAACCAGATTTCCCCAGCGATTATAAATGTTAAGCTTGTAGGATAATACTTCCCAGAAAGCAGTCATTACAGGCTTGAACCCGTCATTGATGCCATCGCCATTCGGCGAAAATCCTGTTGGGGCATAAATATTGGTTGCGCAATCTTCAGCAGTAATAGTTAGGTATAAAGGGATTGTTACACATGGCAGAATCACTTCTATCTCATACAGGCCTTCTTTTTGTACGGCTCTGGCAGAATCTATACTTCCATCTTCCCACCTAAACACAGCCTTATCAAACATTGGCATGGATAATAATTGCCGCAACCTCACTGTTGTGGGTTCTGCTTCGCAAATGGTCGCCCCGGCAGTAAGTTCCGTTGGTATTTCCAGGAGTAAAATATTGTCAATGTCATAATATGACTGGTGGAAAAATCCTATTTGCTGATTAGAAACAACACAAGGGGAAGAGACAGTTTGGATTTTTCCCAAAGGCCCGATAATACCTAAATGTGATTCTCCACCCGTAGCAATGAAACAGTCAGAATACCGATGCCAATCGGTGATAAAGGAACTGTTAACTTCAGCTGTGGAATCGGCAAAGATCAGCCTGCTGGTGGAATAGGTGTCGGTTATTGTGTTGTTACTGACCTCTCTTGTTTGACTGATGGTGTCATCGGAAAGGTAGATACCAATGAATTTTTTAGGCGCTACTTCACAATCCTTGCTGGCTGGATTGTCTATATAGTCAATTCCTTTGTTCCTGACCTGCATTTCGAAGTAATATGCCCTTCCACCCGTAAGTGGCTCAGCCAGTGGTGTCGCAGCACCCTCGGAAACAAAGACCTCATTTACAGAAACAGCACTTCCAAGTCCCATGAACCCTTCCCCTTCATATGGCAAAAATTGCTTACCCCAGAATTGAGAGACAGCCGCCCTTTGAGCCGAAAGAGGACAATTCTGATGAAACAAATCAGGGGTAACAAACAATGGGTCCCCGACAGTATACCATGGTGAGGTGGCAACAATCCCATTCTCCGGCATATTTACCGGGCAGGTTCCCACAGTTTCGAAATTGCCATTGAGAATATAATTTTGCCCAAATGTTAACTGGGAAAAATGGATAAATAAAAAGAAAATGGATCCTTTAGCTGTCATCATCAATTGATGTTGTCTGTGGATCAGGACATGGCATGTACAAAGTAATTGCATTGTTGTTTATGCCTGGCAGCTCATATAGCCGCTCTTTCCTGGATAATGTCTTCATTTAGAATAGGTTAGCACTGCATATTCAGCAATATAAACAATTCTTCGTATCCGGCGCAAATTGTCACGGCCCTTTACCAGGCCTATCGCTTCGTTTTGGTTTTCCGGGAATGCTGCTCGTCCATTCTTTGGCGTTACCTGCTTTCTGAAATGGTTTTGTCCAGCCGGGAGAGTCTCGTTTTTTCCTGTTTGGCGCTCATGATCCAGTGGGTCATTGTTTTGCGGTAGGGAGATTGGGGGTTATGGTGCTGCTCGGCGAATGGTTAACCTGCCGAATCTCACTTTTCGGCAGACATCCAGCACAGGCTGTTCGGTTGCTCAGTCGCCGGAACCGGAAATTGAGGGTCACAGCTCAGCAGAGAATTTCCGGAAAATAACCTCCCTGCAGACCCGAATTTTTCTTCTGACAGCAGCCCGGCGAATCCTCCAGCACCCGTCACCCCCTCTTCACCGCCCGGATGCACATAAATGCCGGAAAGACATTCATCTCGTTGTAGCGCTCAGCCATGGTTTCGTAGGCGGCGACGATTTTTTCCCTGCTCATGCTGGCTTGTTTTGTGGCGAAGGAAGCGTTGGAGAAAGTCCACTTTGCAGCAGGGCAATATACGCGAAGAACCGCTGCCGAACGGAATTGCCTGCAGAAGTCGCTGCCCAACCAGCTTCCGCGCAGGCAAAGAAGGAGGCCCCAACCTTGAGATGAAATCCTGCCAAAAAATTTCTGCCTTTCGGGCTGATTGTGTAATATCGGGAGGGTTGCGGTGTTGTGGATGAGTGAGTTTTGGACTGACGCAGCGGGAAGAAATGAAGACCCTATTCATGAAAAGACACCGCCGGATCAGTTCCTTTTTGGGGAAAGAATGGTAGAGAGGTACAGGTTTTAAGGAGTCGGGCATTTAAATACATAACCAAACAGAAGGATAGCTTATGACAAGCAATGGCAAGAATCTCTGGCGAAAAAGATGGCTAGGTTGCCTTAATGAATTGACTTCAATTGATCTCCAAAAGAAATCTTGGCTCGACAAAACTCATGCTAATCTGTCCTCTTCCCATTGCTCGTAACCGCTGAAAAGTAGAAAGAAACATGTACATTTCAACATTCAAAAAGAACCCGCCATGCGGAAGAGTCAATTTAGTGAAAGTCAGCGACAAGCGATCGTCGCCAAGCTGGACGCAGG
>JBGSKC010000040.1:0-18142 GCA_041741415.1 Bacteroidia bacterium
TCCATGGGCTTCCTTAGTTTGGTAATGCTGATAAAGCATGGTCTTCTCGTAGTTTAGGGTGTGGTAACCAAAAATTACGGAAGACCTTTCTTTTTTAAAAAAAATATGAGTCACCCCAAAGTTCGGGATGACTCATGTTTCCTTGTAGCGGGGACTGGACTCGAACCAGTGACCTTCGGGTTATGAGCCCGACGAGCTACCAACTGCTCCACCCCGCACTCTGTATCCAACCATTACGCTGATTGAGAGCGCATAGTTAGGAGTTTTTTATTTACTTTGCAAAAGAAATTTAATTTTTGTGACAAACATCCCTTCTCAGCCTCACAAATCGGGCTTCGTCTCCATCATCGGCAAGCCCAACGCCGGCAAGTCTACCCTGCTCAACCAACTCCTGGGCAGGAAACTCAGCATCACCACCCCCAAGGCGCAAACTACCCGCCACCGCATCTTTGGCATCGACAGCGGGGAGCATTACCAGGTCGTTTATTCCGACACCCCCGGGCTCATTCGCCCCAAATACAGGCTCCATGAGCGCATGAACAGCTTCATCGACGCCTCCATGGAAGATGCCGATATCGTGATCCTGCTCATCGCCGCCGACGAAACCTTCCCCGAAAACGACATCATCGACAAGGCCCGCAGTGCCAAAGCCCCCGTTTTCCTCGTCCTCAATAAAATGGACGCCGTGAAGCAGGCCACGCTTTTCGCACGCATGCAGGCCATCGCCACCGACCTCCCCTACGCCGAAGCCATCCCCATCTCCGCCCTCGACGGCACTCAGGTCCCCAAGCTTAAAGAGCTCATTCTTCAGCACCTGCCCGAAGGTCCGGCATATTTTCCCAAAGACCAGATCTCCGACCGCCCTGAGCGCTTTTTTGTGGGGGAAATGATCCGAGAAAAAATCTTCACCACCCTCCGCGAAGAACTCCCCTACTCCACTGAGGTCGAAATCGAGGAATTCGAAGAAGGGGAAAAAGTGGTCCAGATCGGCGCGGTGATCCACGTCGAGCGCCAAAACCACAAAGGCATGGTGATCGGCAAGCAGGGCCTCACCCTGAAAAAAATCGGAACGCTTGCCCGCTACGACATCGAGCTGTTTCTCCGGCAGCCGGTCCACCTCAAGCTCTACGTTCGCGTTACCGCCAACTGGAAAGACAGCCTTTCGGCACTGCGGGGATTTGGATACACAAATTGAGTGGATGCGGGAGCCGAGAGCCGAGAACCGAGACTGGAGGCGGAGCCGGTCTTGTCTGACTTCCGACCTCTGACTTCCGACTTCTCACCCCCGCTACACATTCCCCAGCACAACCATGTCGTTGAGCGTGGGGGAGATGCTGCCACCTGTGGGCTCGATGGTGATGGCAAAAGCCTGTGCTCCGGGGCCGATGCCCTTCATTTGCTGCCAGGCCTCCAGCCCGGTAAGCAGGCCTGCATCGACAGGCTGCCCGTCGATGATAGCCCACAACTGATACTGGAAGCCTTCAGGCAGGGCTTTGAGCTCTGCATTGGCCACCAGCAAGGCTTGCTCTTCAGGGTTCCAGAACAACGTCACGCGGCTGTCGGGGCTGCCGGGCAGTCCGGCGAGTTCAAGTTGCCGCGTAGAGGGGAGCTGCAAAATGGCCAGCTGAGACTGAGATTTTTCCACCAGCTGCGAAGCCTGCTGAAATTGGGCGGCCAGCACTTCCTGTTCCTGGCGCAGGGCCAGCAGGTTTTGCTCGGAAGTTTGCCAGTTGGACAACAGCCAGAAGTTGGCAGCGCCGCTCACCACCAATATGGAAGCAGCCACTGCCCAGGCCCAGCGGGGCCGGAAGTCGAGGATGCGGGTTTGGCTTTCGGGCTGAGGCTGCAGCAGCGCCTCGCGGTCGTCTTCAAATTCGGCGTCGATGGCCTTGAGGGTGCGCGAAAGCAGGCCTCCTGCGGGGTCGTTGGGTGCGTGGGCTTCGGCGTAGGAGATGAGCGAAGCCTCAATGGCCTCAATCTCCTCCCGGATTTCGGGGTGAGTCGCGGCCAGTCGGGTGATGCTCTCCATTTCCTCGACGGGGAGATCTCCCAGCACATAGAGTTCCAGGTGGCCGGACTCCATGAAGGCAGATATGTTCAAGGACTCATCCATGTTCTCAGTATTCCTAGTGCCTTCCTCAGGCGGGATTTAACAGTTCCTAGCGGAAGATTGAGCTCTTCCGATGCTTCCTGGTGCGTTCTTCCCCCGAAGTAAATCAGATTCACTACCTCTTGATGCTCAGGGCTCAGGCGGGTAACCCAATTTCTGAGATCGAGGGTATCGACGGGGGTTTCAGTGTCCAGGTGGGGGAGGTTGCTGCCACTTACGAAGAAATCTTCTTTTTGGGTCACGAGCCCTGCCTGAAAATGTCGGGATCGGGTTTTGTCGATGGCGGCGTTGCGACAAATGTTGAGCATCCAGGTGTAAAGGCGCCCTTTTGAGGGATCGTAGGTGGGGCCGTTTCGCCAAATTTTCACGAGGGCATCCTGCAAGGTGTCTTCGGCCAGGGCCTCATCCTTCACGACAGAAATGATCACCCCGAAAAGAGCCCGCCGGTAGTGCCGGAAAATCAGCCGGATAGCCTCCTTTTCCTGGGAGGCCAAAAGACGGACGATGTCTGCTTCGATTGAATGCTGGGTCATAACGGGGTCGGGCAACCTGAGAACACAGGATAACCAAAACGAAGGTAATGAAAAATCTGAAACCCTTCACAGGGCTTCCAAAGTGCTGCCTGGCAACATGGGGGCCAAACTTAGCCTTCTACAGCCCGCAGAGTAGCAACGCCTGCCAGTGCCAGGCTGGCGCGCAAACGTTCCAGCCCCACAGTGATGTTGCCCTCGTTCAGTTCCAGATTTACGCCTTCTTTCATGCCTTTGCCTTCGCCAAGGAAATAATAATACTCCAGCCCGCAGGCGTTGGCCAGGGAGTAAAAACAGGCATTGACGTACATCGGATCGTAGAATTCGATCACCTTGGTGCCTGGCTGGCAATAAAACAAATGGGTGAGGCCAGCCCCGTGCGGAGCTACCACCACCTGGGCCTGGGCAAACAAGGCTGCCTGTTCGGCATAGGACATTCCCTCCAGCTCATAGGCCCGGAAACCCAGCGGCGCGAGTTCAGCCATTACTTCCTGCTCGTTGGTCACGTTGCGAAACTGGGCCTTGGCCCGCGAAATATAGACCAGCGGCGAAAAGGAGGTGGAAACCGTTGCCATCACGGGGCTGAGGCGCTGCCGCAGCCAGTCGAGCACCCAGGGGGTGTAGTTGCCGGTGCCAGCCGGCATCGAGGGCACAATCAGCACCTCGGCCTTCACATGTGGATGCGCCTGCATGTCCACCAGCTTTTCCTCCGGGATCCCCAAAATCGCCAGGGTATCCTTCATGAAGCGGCTTTTCGCACTGTTTACCACCACATAATCAACACCGTCGAGGTCCAGGCCCGCTTTCTCGATGCTTCCGATGCGTGGCAGCACTTCGAGGATCCAGTGGAAAAACATTTCCCCTTTCATGCTGGCCAGACAAAGTGCTGTGCCGGGCAAATGGTGTACTGTCCCCAGCTTCGCCTGGCTAAATACATCATGCTGCCAGCCATTGACCTTGAACTGGTAGGAAAGAGGATCAATGAGGCGATCGTCGGCGCTGAGAATGGCAATGGAATCCACCTGGCGCAGGTTGTTGTGCCGCACCCAAACGCGGCCCTGCGGGATTTTGGCAACATAGGCCGGGATAGATTCCCGCTCGTATTCTTTTTTGATCAGCCAATGAACCTCCTGCTCCACAGTATGGGGCGCAGGACGGCGCAGCGCCTCCGGCTTAGCCACTACCTGGTAGGTGGCACCGGCTGCTTTTGCCTTCTGTTGCCACTCATCGAGGCTCAGGTACAAACCTTTGGGCGGGCCCATTCGCTCTGAAGAGACAGGGGCCAGCCGGAGCGGAAGCAGAGCATACTTTTTCAGGGCCTTTTTGCCGCTGCGAAAACGACGCTGCCAGGGCCTGATGATGGGTCGGACGGCAGTTTTGATGCGCTGAAGCATGATGATCAGGCTTGTGGAAGATGTTGATTTTCAAGATAATGCGCCCAGTTGTTTCGCTGGAGAAACGCCATCACTTCTCCGGCATTTTCCACAAAACTCTCCAGCGATTCCGGGGTCACTTTGCGAAGCTCCGTGGTAGGCGGCTCCACAGTTACGCCCAAAAATTGAGACACCCGGCGAAGGGTGGACAAATGGGCGCTTTTGTCTTCCAGATCAGCTTCGTATGACAGCGACAAATGTGGCAATTCAGCCACCAGGCCCAATTCCCAGCGGGCGTTTTCCTCCAGATTGCGGATCCATCCTTCCAGCTCGTCGAGCTTCACGACCATTTTCTTGTCGGTTTTTTTCCCGACAGTAGAGTTGGAGTGAAACTGCCCCCGGTGCCGGGCATAGAGATTGGAAAGAGCCTGGCGCACAAAGTTGTAGCGCATCAGGTGAATGATTTTGTAGCCTTCCGCCTGAAGTTCCCGCAGGTGGTCTGTAAACTGCTCGTTGGGAATGCCCATTTTGAGGCTGATGTGGTAGGTGAGCAGCTTGTAGCCATACACTTCCTTGTTGGCCAGCCTGGCGCGGGCACTGCGAAAGGCCTTCGGGAACATCACCTTGCGGTGGTAGATCTCGTTATCGCAGAAAATGCCTGAGGTCGAATCCAGCAGGGAAACGAGCAGAGTGGACCCATTTCTCCCGGACCCGAAAATGATGAATTTCTCCTTCGGATCCCGCTTGGGCATCACCAGGTAGCGAAGGTATGTGCCCAGTTCAAATGCGTAGCCCATTCGCTCATTGAGCCAGGGGCGGTCTTTGATAAAGGCTTCCAGGGAAGTTGACAGGCTCATGTTGGGAGTTATTGGGTTCTGGGTTGGGTGTTTTGTGCCCGGAGTTGTGGGTTGGGAGTTGGGATTTGGGAGCTGGAAGGCAAATCGTTTTCCGGTCCCGGATCTCGCTTCTCGGCTCCCGGTTCCCGATCAGGCCCTCACAGGCTCTTCCAGCGACAAAATATTTTTGCGGATGTTATCCAGCTGATAGGCCCAGGAAAACTGCTGCCGGGTGATGTTGCGGGATTCTGTGCGCATCCGCTCCCAGGTTTCCTGGTTCATGAGCAGATCGTCAATGCAGTCCACAAACTCGCCCATGTCCTGGGTGTGGTACAGGTGAACGCCGTTTTCGACGGGCATTCCCTCCGAACCAATCGGGGTTGTCACCACAGGCAGTCCGCGGAACATGGCGTTCATCACCTTCAGTTTCACGCCCGATCCAAAGCGAAGCGGCGTAATGAAGATGCGGCATTTGCCATAGTAGTCTTCCAGATTTTCCACAAAACCGGTCAGGATCACGCCCTGGGTTTTGGCGGCGAGATCCACGATCCGCTGATCGGGCTGCTTGCCCACGATGTAGAGTTTCAGGTCGGGATGGCGCTGCCGTGTGGCTTCCCAGCCCTCTTCGAGGTACCAGATAAGACCGTCCACATTCGCTTCCCAGCCCAGTGAACCCACATACAGCAGGGATTTTTCGGTGTTTTCCCACTCAAGATCGGGCCAGTCAAGCATAAAATCTTCGCCGCAGGGGATGATCTGCTCAATGCGGCCCTCATGGTTGATCAGGTCGAGCAAAATCTCCTGGTCATTCGGGTTGGCCAGCACCATATCGGCCTTGCGGCAGTATTGCTCCTCCATTTTTTTGATCCGCTTCGACTCCATCAGGGTCACCAGCTTTTTGAGCGGGTTTTTCGTCACCTCGGAGTAGCGCTCCCACATCACGAACTCCGCATTGTGCTCGTGCATGATGGTCTTGGCCTTGATGTGGTCCGGAATGTACTGGAACATTTCGTAGTGGTCCACAAACACGAAGTCGAAATGGTAGGTGTCCAGCCATTCGTTGATCTTGGCCTCCAGCACGGGGTCGTAGTTGCGCACCAGGTTAATCGGCACGCCCTGCAGGTAGCTTTTGGCAACGGTGCCGGCGCTGCGTTCAATGTTCAGCTCGTAGCTGTAATAGCGGTCCAGGTCCACCTTCGTCAGAAACTCCTGCTCATACTCCGGGTCGTCCCATTTCAAAATGGTGATCACCGAGGTATTGAAATGGCGGCAGAGGTAATTGATGAAGTTCCAGGAGGTGCTCACCCCGCCTTTGTAGGGAGGGTAAGGGAGCTGGGAGGTGATGAAAAGGAGGTTTTTATCTTTCATGACACAGATAGGGTGCTCGTTTGGGAAGGCGAAAAACGCTTACAGGGTTTGCGGAACGGCTTTTTTGCCGGAAAAGGACACTTTAGCAGCTGAGGTGACCATGTCGAAGTAGGGCTTGAGCCAGAGCAGCATCCACAGCAGACCGCCGTGGCGCTTCACATAAAAGAACCAGTCTTTTTTGACATAGCCCTTCACGGAGTGAAAATCTTTGAGGCGGGCCTTGAGGCTGAGGCTGGTATCGCGCCAGCGCTCGGCTGTGGGGTTCATTTCGCACTCGGCGATGTAATTCGGGGCCAGCCACACTTCGCAACCTGCCTTGCGGGCTCTGAGGCCGTAGTCGGGATCTCCCCACCGGTGGGTGTAGAAAGGCTCAATGTTGCCAACCTTGCGGGCCACGCTCCGCGGAATCAGCACGCAGTTGCCGGTGTTGGTGGTGCATTCCCTCGGCTCGGTGCCGGGCTGCACATCCACCATTTTGAGGGTCCATTTGCTTACCCGCCGGAAACCGCCGTAGGAAAATTTGCCGGTTCTGGGGTCCATGCAACCGCCCAGCACCATGCTGTCCGGCTTTCCTTGTTCGCTCAGGGCGCGGTGCGTCGCCAGGAGGCGGGCCAGGCCGTCGTCAAACAGGAAGGTATCGTCGTTCATCCACAGGAAAAAATCCATGTCGTGCTTCAGGGCCTCGCCGTAGGCCATGTTCATGCCGCCATTCCAAAACAGCGAACCGCTTCCCCTGAGAATGGTCGCATCAGGAAACTCGCGGGCCACCGCATCGGCTGTTCCGTCTTTGGATCCGTCGTCGGTCAGGAAAATGGACAGTTCCACGCCCTCTGCCACCGCCGTTTGGCGATAGAGGTGGCGCAGGCAGCGAAGGGTGTATTCCCGGCGGTTGAAACAGGTCATCACGACCCCAATGGAAACCTTGGTCATGGAAAGTTGGGTTTGTTCGTTTGAATGGGCGTTTTGGAGGCGAAAACTGGTAGTAGTTGGGGGAAAGGGGGAATATCAGGTCAGAACTGGTTTCGGGCGTCGAGCCAGGCGAGGAAAGCGGGCAGGCTTTCGACCCGGAGGTCAACCAGGTCGCCCGCAGGCAATGACTCGCCCTCTTCTGCTACCCACACGGTGAACATCCCGGCATTTCTGCCGAATTGCATGTCGGAAACAGAGTCGCCGATCACCAGGCTGCGGGCAAAATCAATCTCGGGGAAATCAACCTTTGCCTGCAGCGCCATACCGGGATGTGGCTTGCGCCATTTCCGGTGATCGCTGTCGGCCAGGTCGGGTGCATGGTAAATGCGGTCAATGCGCCCACCGGCAGCCTCAATCCCGGCCAGCATCCTGCTGTGGATGTCTGCCAGGTCGGCTTCGGTCATGATGCCTCTGCCGATTCCCCGTTGATTGGTCACGACGATCAGCCGGCCAAACCGTTGAGAAAGAACAGCCAGAGACTCAGGCACTTCAGGGATAAACATAAATTCATCCCAGGTTTTGACATAGTCATCCTCCCGCTTTTGGTTGATAACGCCGTCCCGGTCGATGAACAAGGTCCATGAATGGTCAGGCCCGGAGGGCGGCAAAATCGTGTTGAGCACGCTCATAATCAGTCGGAATGCCGATGTCAATGAAATAGGAGTCGGAAACGAGGCCATGCAGGCGGCGGGAAGGATAGAGTCCTTCGAGGATTTCCTTTTCAAAAGAGAACTTTGCAGGCAGGTCGAGGCCTTCCCAGAGGGATTTGCCAAACAAATACACCCCGCCGTTGATGAGGCCTTCTTCGCGGTATTGCTTTTCTTCAAAGCCTTCGATCCGGTTCTCCTTCCCAACCCTCACGGTTCCGTAGCGGTCAAAATCCTGCATAGGCTTGAGGGCGAGCACCATGTCGCAGCCGTGCTCCTGGAAGCGGGCATCCATGTCGGCCAGGTTTACCCGGAAATAGGTGTCGCCATTCAGCACAAAAGCATTGTCACCCAGCAGGTTATCGAAAGCCAGCCGGATGCCGCCACCGGTTCCGAGGGCCTCCTCTTCGACTGAGTACACCAGCTCCATGCCGCGGTATTCGCTGCCGAAGTAGTCCACAATTACTTCACGGAGATAGCCCACGGCCAGTACCACGCGGGTGATTCCCTGGTCGCAGAGGTCGTCGAGCAGATAGGCAAGGAAGGGGCGGCCATTGACGGGAGCCATGGGCTTGGGTACGTCCGAAACGACGGCCCGCAGCCTGGTTCCCATTCCTCCGGCCAGTACGATTGCTTCTTGGGTCATTGGGAAGTGTTGGGAGTTTTGTGTTCTGAGTTGGGAGTTGTGGGTTTGGGGTTTTGGGTTGAGGTTTCCGGGACCCGGCTCTGTTGTCATGGTTCGGCGACGGCTGAAGCAGCCTGCTCACCATGACAAGAGGAAGGCCTTCGCCGGGTTTGTCATCCTGAGCAGGCCCTTGAGGGCCGTCGCCGAAGGATGACGGGTAGTCATGGTTCGGCGACGGCTGAAGCAGCCTGCTCACCATGACAAGTGGAAGGCCGTCGCCCGGTTTGTCATCCTGAGCAGGCCCCTGAGGGCCGTCGCCGAAGGATGACGGGCAGTCATGGTTCGGCGACGGCTGAAGCAGCCTGCTCACCATGACAAGAGGAAGGCCTTCGCCGGGTTTGTCATCCTGAGCAGGCCCTTGAGGGCCGTCGCCGAAGGATGACCCAGGCAGATGATCTTCGACTCCGGTTCTCGGTTCCCGGCTCTCGCCTCTCAGCCTACCGCTTCACGGGTAAACAGCGCAGCTTCCACCAATTCGCAGATGGCGTGGCCCAGCAGCATGTGGCACTCCTGGATGCGGGGGGTGTCGGTAGAGGGCATGTTCAGCAGCATGTCGCAATGGTCTTTCATCACGCCGCCGGTTTCGCCCGTCATGGCTACAACCACGAGGCCCTGGGTTTTGGCCTGCTTGAAGGCTTCCACAACGTTTTTGCTGTTGCCCGAGGTAGACATCCCGATCAGCACGTCGCCGGGGCGGCCTTTAGCCTTGATTAGGCGGCTGTAGATCTGGTCGTAGGAATAGTCATTCGCAACAGCCGTCACATAGGAGGTGTTCACATGGAGTGCCTCGGAGAACAGCGGGTCGCGGTCGAAGTAGAAGCGGCCAGAGAATTCGGCGGCGAGGTGCTGGGCATCAGCGGCAGAACCGCCGTTTCCGCACCAGAACACAGCTTTCCCCTGGCGGAATGCGTCGATAATCACGTCTGCCACTTCCTGGGTTGTGTTCAGAAGGGCTTCATTTTCGAGCAGGGCTTGCTTGGTGTCGATAGAAGACTCGACGATGGATTTGATGTTGTTCATTTGATGGTCCATGAAGTGAGGCCGAGGGGAGAAAATTTAACGTCATGCACTTCGCCGCCGAAAGATTTGAGTTTTTCAATCACGGCGTAGCGGGTGTTGCCGGGGCAATAGAAGGTCATAAAGCCACCGCCACCAGCACCAGAGAGCTTACCCCCCGTGGCGCCCAGTCTGCGGGCTTCTTCGTAAATTTCGTCGATCACAGGATTGGAAATACCTGCTGCGAGCTGCTTTTTATGCTGCCAGCCAAAGTCGAGCAGGTCGCCGATGCGGTCTACCTCGCCGCGAAGGAGGGCTTCTTTCATCAGCGAAGCCTGACGCTTGAGCTCGTGCATGGCATCTACTGATTTGCCATCGCCTTTGCTCACCGACGCCTGCTGGGCTTCGATGATTTTGGAGCTGAGGCGGGAAGTACCGGTGTAGTAGGTGATGATATTAAACTCTAGCTCCAGCAGATAGCGGTTGCGGATGCGGAGGGGGTTCACGATCACCTTGTCGTCTTTGTAAAACTCCATGAAGTTGAACCCGCCGAAGGTAGCAGCATACTGGTCCTGCTTCCCACCAGCCTGACCAAGGTCGATTCGCTCGATGTCGTGGGCGAGGTGGGCAATGTCGTATTCGCCGAGCGGCAGACGGAGCCATTCGGTAAAAGCACCCACAATGGCCACCACAAGGGTGGAAGAGGAACCCAGCCCGGATCCTGGAGGGGCATCCACGTAGGTGTTGAGCTCGAAGGAAAGAGGTGCATTGTGGTTGAAATCTTTCACAATGCGGTTGTACACGCCTTTGAGCAAATCGAGGTTGCCGTCGATCGGGAGGCGGGCAACAGCGTCGTATTCGAAGCGTTCTTTGCGGTCCCGTGCGTGGAGCACAATTTTGCCGTCGGTGCGGGGGATGATGGTGGCGTAGGCATATTTCTCAATGGTGCAATTGAGAATCATGCCGCCGAAGTCGTCGGAGTAGGGAGAAACGTCGGTGCCGCCACCGGCGAGTCCAATGCGAAGGGGGGCTTTGCTTCTGATGATCATGTTGACAAATAGCGAGGTTCCTTGGCTAAGTGCGAAAGCGGTTTCGTGAAGATTCTTAGCCGTTCTTTTGGGCAAAATGAGGAGAGGAAAAGAACGCAACAGAGCCAGGAAATCGGGGCTGGGATCAGGCCCAGGGGTTTTGATAGCGGCCCAGCCGCTGCTTGAAAATCAGCCAGAAATAGGGCATGTCGTCAATCATGTATCGCTTGAACATCCTTTTCGGCTCCTGAGCCATTCGGAAGGCCCATTCAAGGCCGATCCGGGTGATCCACTTTGGCGACCTTTGCACATTTCCTGCCAGGAAATCGATGGTTGCCCCAATGGCGAAAAAAATCTTAATGTTGGGCATCCGGTGCTTATTCCGGATGATCCATTTCTCCTGCTTCGGCGCTCCCACACCCACAGCCAGCACAGTAGCCCCCGATTGGTTGATCAGGTTGATGATGCGCTGCTCTTCCTGGGCATTTTTTTCGAAGCCAAACGGAGGACAGTAGCCGCCAATTACAACCTCGCTGCCAGCCTTGCTGTTGATGTTGCGCCAGGCAGTATCCGTGTCTTCTGGCCGGGTGCCGCCCAGCAAAAACACCCTGATGCGGTCAGTGTTGTTGCTGTGAAACTGGCAGAAGGCAGGAAATAAATCCGACCCCGCAATCTGCTCCCGGATCGGTGCCTGCGGCAGCCATTTGCTGCTCACCTTCACGATCTGGCTGTCGCAAACCAAATGATCTGCCGCTGTATAGACCTCGTAAAATTCGCGGTCCTTCTGCAGCTTCATCAAATGGTCCACATTCGGCGTGAACACCACCCCTGAATCCAGGTTTTCCAAAAACTCCCGGAAGGTGTAGTTGTCAATGTTCAGATTCAGGATTTGAACTTTATTAGCAGGCATGAACAGGCGTTTTTTGTTGGGTGTTTCAGGTTGGGCGGTTTGGTCCCGGCTCTCGGCTCTCGGTTCCCGGTTCTCGCCTCCCATCAATAAGCATTCTCCTCGCCTCTCACGGCATTCCAGACAGTTAGGAAAATGATTTTGAGGTCGAGGAACAGGCTCCAGTTTTCAACATACCAGGCGTCGTGCTCCACGCGCTTGCGCATCATCTCAGGGTCGTTGGTTTCACCGCGGAAGCCGTTCACCTGCGCATAGCCAGTGATGCCGGGGGTGATGAAGTGGCGGAACAGGTATTTGTTGATGATCCGGCTGTATTCGTCGGTGTGCTTCAGCATGTGGGGGCGTGGCCCGACCACAGACATTTCGCCTCTCAGCACGTTGATAAATTGTGGAAACTCATCGAGGCTTGTTTTGCGGAGAATGCCGCCAATTTTCGTGATGCGCTTGTCGCCTTTGGTGGCTTGTTTTGCGTCGGAATCTTTGTTCACAGTCATCGTCCGGAACTTGAAGCAAAGGAAATCCTTGCCATTCTTGCCGGTGCGGAACTGGCGGAAGAAAATCGGCCCGGGTGACTCCAATTTGATCAGCAGACCCACGATAGGGATCAGGATCGGGAAAATAAAGAGAATCACCAGGAAAGAGAAGGCGATGTCGAAGCCGCGCTTGAGGGTTTGGTTGAACACTGTTGCGAGCGGTTCCTTGCGCAGGCTGAGAATGGGGGTGTGGCCGAAGAAGTCCACGTTCACCGAGCGATGACCCAGCTTCTGGAAGTCGGTTACCATGCGGAAGTAAACGAAGTTGTCGTCGGCAAAATCGGAGAGCTCCTCGATCAGGTCGTCGCTCAGGAGGTTCAGCGACATGTAGATTTCGTTGATTCCCTCCTCCTTGCAGAAGGTTTTGAGGGCGTCCACTTCGTCGCGAATGAGAACCTGCCGCTCGAATTCAGACAGATTGGGATCGATTTGATCGAGGAAACGGTAGATGGTCGTATTTTTGGCGTCGAAGTGATCGTACAATTCAGCGATGCCTTCGTCATACCCTACCAGGGCCATTTTCCGGATGGTATAGGTCATGCTGTTGTAGTAGCGGTAGGCCAGCAGCAGCACGGAGCGGAAGGCAAAAATAGCACCAGTGGAGGTGAGGTAGGTGTAGAGGAGATATTCTCGGGAAAGGATGTGCATCTTCACCGACACGATAAACACCGTTACGAGGAAGATGTGAACGAACAGCGTGGCGCCGAAGCTTTGAAGGAAGAGGTTGAGATTGAGGAGCTTGCGTTGTTCGTAGGAGTTGGTAAACAGCGAAGCGAGGATCCAGGCGAGGGTGAATGTGACGAAAAAGAACACATAAGTCTCGGAAGGATCGCTGTACTCTCCGAAGCGGAGGAAATAGGCCAGCTTGCAGCTAAGGTTGATGATGATAAACTCGATGACGAGTACGAAAACCTTGAAAATCTTACGATTGCTGTTCATGGTGGCAATCAAGTTTGTCTGGGCGGTGAAAGAAGGTGAAAAGGCAAGCTATTCGTGGTGCGATGAAAAATGGGACGTTTGAAAACGAGAATTACATGCGAAAAAGAACGGTAATTGAGCGGTGGCACGCATTCTCTCCCATTCAACTGCATCAAAGATAGCCTCAGGACCCTCCTCCTCCTTGTAAGTCACGGCCAGTAGCAGCCTTCTTTCGTTGAATGGTTACAGATGCTACCCAAATGGGAACATTCTTACTTCCGGATCGTCGGGCGGGGCTGGAAATTTGGTCCCATCTTTATAATCCCTTGATCCTGGCCTGACCCGGGCTTCATTTTCTGAATATTCAGGGCAAACCACACAGAAGTGGAAATGTCGATTGGCACGGCCAAAGAAATTCCTTAGTTTTGGCGCTGGAAAAGGAATATTCGCCTCAACCCGCACAAGTAGCATGGCAGAATCCACTGTTTTCGCATTTTCTGAGGCTGAGCTGCAAGAAATTCAGCGCCACATCGCCAAATACCCCGAGTCTCGTTCTGCGGTGATGCCCGCCTTGTGGATTGCCCAGGAAAAATTCGGATGGCTTTCGCCCGGGGCCGTGCAGCTCGTTGCCGACACCCTCGACCTCTCCTATGCCCACGTTTATGGAGTGGCTTCCTTCTACACCATGTACTTCAAGGAAAAGGTGCCCCGCCACCTCATTGAAGTTTGTACCTGCTTCACCTGCAGCGTTACCGGCGGGCAGGAAATGCTCAGCTACGTGAAGGAAAGAATCCAGGCCGACGGTAATGGCATCGGCAAGGATGGCAAAATCTGGTGCCGCGCAGCAGAGTGCCTCGGTGCCTGCGACACAGCTCCCGCCGCCCAAATCACCAACCGCAGGTACGTTCACAACCTCACCAAAGAAAAAGTGGACGACCTCGTTGCCCGCCTCGAACGCGATGAGGAAATTCCCTACACCCCCGTTCCCCTGTCAGACCAGTCGAAGTTCGAATAACCAGAAATGAAATATATCCAGAGAAAACCCGCCTGTCTCCTGCTGGAAGATGGGCTTTTTTTTGAAGGCTACTCCATCGGCAAGGAAGGAACCACCACCGGGGAGATGTGCTTCAATACCTCGATGACTGGCTACCAGGAAATCTTCACGGATCCTTCCTACTATGGCCAGATCCTCATCGAAACGCATACCCATATCGGCAACTACGGGGTCCATTCGCTGGAGTATGAATCCTCCTCCGCTAAAATCGCCGGCCTGATCGTGCGCAATTTCTCAGGATTGTTTTCCCGCACTGATGCCGAGCAGTCGCTCGATTCCTTCCTCAAGCACAACAACCTCGTTGGCATCTCCGATGTCGATACCCGCGCTCTGGTGACCCACATTCGCAACAAAGGCGCGATGAATGCGATCATTTCTTCTGAGATCACCAACCGGAAGGAACTGGAAAAACAGCTTAAAAAATGCCCCCCCATGAACGGGCTGGAGCTGTCGAGCAAGGTAAGCACGGCTACGCCCTATTTCCACGGCGATCCCGGCGCAAAAACCCGCGTGGCGGTTCTCGATCTGGGCATCAAAAAAAGCATTCTGGACAACCTGGCCCGGCGCGGCTGTTACCTCAAAGTATTTCCCGCCAAAGCATCTTTCCAGGAGCTCAAAAGCTTTGAACCGCACGGCTATTTCATTTCCAATGGCCCCGGCGACCCCGCCGCCATGCCCTACGCCGTTGATACCCTCAAAAAAATCCTCGAAGCCGACGAGCCCGTCTTCGGCATTTGCCTCGGCCACCAGATCCTCGCCCTCGCCAATGGCGTCGAGACCTACAAACTCCACGCAGGCCACCGCGGGGCCAATCACCCGGTGAAAAACCTCGTGAGCGGCAAAAGCCAGATCACCTCGCAAAACCATGGCTTTGGCGTGAGCCGCGATGCGCTGGAAAAAAATCCGCACGTGGTCATCACCCACGTCAACCTCAACGACAACACCATCGAGGGGATCCGCATCCGCAACAAAAAGGCCTTCTCCGTTCAGTTTCACCCCGAGGCATCGCCCGGTCCGCACGACAACTTCTACCTGTTTGACGAGTTCCTGAACCTGATGAAGGAAGAGGCAAGGTGAGATGTTGAGAGGTGAGAAGGGAAGCTGGAAAACTTTCTGTCTGCCAAAGCCGAATGCCTGCGGCACAGGATGAGGCCGTCCCCAACAGAGACGAAGCTTTGTAGCATCGCAGAGTGGTGTGTTTTTCCCCTTTCCGGCAACCTGGAGGTCGCCGGTGTGTCATGGTTCGGCGACGGGCCCGATGGCCCTGCTCACCATGACAAGAGGGAGGCGTCGCCTGCTTGATGTCATCCTTCGGCGACGGCCTGAAGGCCTGCTCAGGATGACGCGATGGAGGCGAAGCCGGTCTTTCTCCCTCCCCTTTTTTGAAGGGGAGGGCCGGGGAGGGGATGTTCCAGCCCGGTCGAACCATGACATCGCTCCAGTCTGACTTCTGACCTCTTGCTCCCGACCTCCCTGATATTTGATATAATTCCCTTGTGATTCTTTATCTTTACGAAAGATCCTTTTTCCAGAACCGTCTCACTTCATGACTCACTCCAAACATACCATTCTGTTTCTGGCCTCGGAGCATAGCGAGAATGCCAAAACACGCATGGGGAAGGAGCATTCGGAAATCCGGGAGGCGTGGCGCTTGTCGAGCCACCGCGACGAATACACCATGGATACCGCCATGGCCGCAGATACCAAATCCCTGCGTAACCGTTTGCTGGATTTGCCCGACGGAGGCCGCCATGTGCTGCATGTTGTCGGGGGAAGGGATCAGGGAATTTGTTTGCCTACCTCTTCCAGTGAAAGCCCGACATACCTTGATCCCTCTGCGCTGGCCGGGGTTGTCAGGCTTTTTGAGGATCACATCACAGCTGTCGTCATGAGCGGCTGCTACGAGGAAAAACAGGCCCGTGCCCTGTCAGCCATTGGCACTGAAGGCAAAGATTTTTTTGTTGTCGGGATCAAAGCTGGCCTTTCTGCGAAGCAGCGGATTGTGCTCAGTGTAGGGGTGTATGAAGCTTTGTGCAGCGGCAGGGGATCGGCTTTTATGGCCAAATTCATCGCCTCTATTCCGGGGATGGAAGACATTCCCGCCGACCAGCTCGTGGTGTGGTGCAACGGGAAATTGCTGGGTCAGCCGGATCGCCCAGCCCAGCCGGAGAGGGATGCTTCGGAAAAAAAAAGTCCGCTGACGAATGACCATGTCTTTTTCTGCGACCGGGAGACCCAGGACCAGCGGTTTGTGGAGATCATGCCTGAATCCGGGGCCTTGTCTTTCGCCTTTTTTGGGGTGCACGGAGACGATCCGCAGTCGCACGCAGGCCTGATCAAACGGCTCTACCGCTACTATCTCTGCTCGAAACGGCGGCCTGAAGAGTCCGTGTTTGCGCAGGTACAACTTCGCGAAGCTGCCAGCCTGGCCAAATATCAATCGGAGATCAAATCCAAACTCCTGACCGCCTTTCAGTGCGGCGATGCTTTGTTTGAATCGGAAGCCGACCAATGGCGCGAGCTGGTGGACCATTTTCAGGAGCAGCGGAAGAAAAAAGTGGTCATCGAATTCCGGGTAAGAAGCCCGCACTGGAAAGAATTCACCCCGGAGCTCATCCGCTGGTTTATCCAGGATTATTGCAAACCCGAATACCTGGGCCCCAATCCTCCGCGCTTTTTCTTCTTCCTCAGCATTGTGTATGAACATCGGGCTGATCACCAGATCATGCTCGACGAAATCCGCAGGCTCGTGATGCGCCTGCCCGGTGCCGAAGTGCTGGAGGAGCTCCAGCCCGTGACCCAGGAGCATATCCGCGAATGGATCCAGGAATACATGGACCCCAACCCCGAGCAACGGGAAGCCTACCTGCAGGAAATCTGCCATGACCGGCTGCCCCGCTACAACATGGCCGATGTAGAACTGAGGCTGAACAGTTTTATCAACACATACTCGCTCCAGGACCCTGACTTCTAACGATATGACCCAGATCACCCTTCCCTCCCGCACCTTCAACCTGCGCGACCTGCCGCCGGAGAAATACAAGCTCTCCGAAGGGTTGCGCAGCGCCGTGGAAGTCGCCCTGGCCCTCGGGCAGCCCCTCCTCGTGACCGGTGAGCCTGGCACCGGCAAAACCCAGCTCGCAAAAAAGGTCGCCTTTGACCTCCACCAGCAGGACCCGGCCTTCCTGCCCGAGCCGCTCGTGTTTTCCACCAAAACCGTGGCCGCAGCCCGCGACCTGTTCTATTTCTACGACGCCCTGCGCCATTTCCGCGAGTCCAACCTCCGCAAAGAGGGCAATCCCCCGCTGGCATCGGACTTCATCGACCTGCGGGCACTTGGCAAAGCCATTGCCTACGCCGACCCGGCTCAGGCAGGGCCCTACCGCCAGGAAGACAAGCCGCGCCACTCCGTGGTGCTCATCGACGAAATCGACAAAGCGCCCCGCGATTTCCCCAACGACCTGCTCGCAGAGCTGGACCAGTTTGCCTTCGAGATCCACGAAGACGGCAACCGCCGCCTGCGCAAGCCCGACCAGGCCCGCATCGTGGTGATCCTCACCTCCAACTCAGAGAAAACCCTCCCCGAGGCTTTCCTCCGCCGCTGCGTGTTCTACCACATCCCCTTCCCCGACACCGACCTCCTGCTCGATATCGTCAAGGCCCGCCTCGGCGACACCCATCCGTTTGCGACGACCTCCATCGTCCAGCTCTTTGAAGACCTGCGCGGCCGCGCTTCCCGCAAAAAACCCGCCACCGCCGAACTCATCGCCTGGCTCCATGCCCTGCAATTGCAGGACAGCCTCCGCGACGGCTTCGACCCCAATAAGCTTAGCCCCCGGCAGCAGGATCAGCTGAAGCTGAGCCTCTCCGTCCTCGCCAAAACCCAGGAGGACCTGAGGGCCCTGGCGGAGAAGTGGGGATGAGGATGGGAAACGAGAGCCGAGAACCGAGAGCCGGGACCGGAGGCAAAGCCGTTCTTTGTTACCCTTGTCAGAGTTTGAGGTGTGAGAAGTCAGACCGCTGCGCTGCGAGAGGCGAGACAGGAGAATAAACTCAGGATGACGGTGCAGGCGACGCCGCTCTTTGTCATGGTGAGCAGGCTGCTTCAGCCGTCGTCGAACCATGACCGCCCGTCCTCCTTCGGCGACGGCCCCAGGGCCTGCTCAGGATGACGGTGCAGGCGACGCC
>JBGSKC010000041.1:0-71850 GCA_041741415.1 Bacteroidia bacterium
GCAACGCCGCCAAGGCAATCCGCGCCTTCTCGCTCCCGCTGAATGTTCTGCGTTTTTGCTTCACTGGAATTCTCTTTTTCATGTGACAAATTGCAATTTGTCCACCTTATTCACCTGTCCAGTTTTTGGGGTACACTTCATATGCTGCCTCCCTATGCTGGGCCATCAAGGATACCGGCCTGACGCAGATAGAGGATATCGGCCATGCAATAGCTCGTTTTTTTCGTAACGCTTTTGAGAAAGAGACTGATTTTAAGGACTTTACAAGTGATTTGCGTGACGTCAAATTCAAAGAGATCATGAAACCTGCCTTTTATCTGTTGCCTCCCACAGCACGTATGCAAGAGCGGTTTATGAATCTGAGCCATACCATAAAATAGGCCCGAAAACTGCTTGAAGCATTGCCCAGGCTTACCCAGGAGGAGCAAAAAGTATTCGGATTTATTCGAACGCACCAACCCCTTATCGCAGAACTCGCGCATATTATCGGCTGGATAAATCCCTTACTGAAAACCATTAAAACCAACGGCGCTTCGCAGGATATTTGCACCGAGGAAATTGCCAGACTCAATGAAATAGAACAAAGCGCACAGACTGAACGGGAGAAAAAACTCCTTGCACGGGTAAAGTCCTATCTCGAAAACGTAAAGGCAATCCTGCCTGCAAAACAGGATACCTACCACGCATCCTCCGATATCATTGAGTCATGCTTCGGACTGTTTAAATACCGGCAGTCGCCGAATAAGCACAACGGAGTCACCTCCTCCGTACTGCTGCTATCTCTCCGAACCAGGGCTCATCCTGAATCCCTACTCCTTGACCTCGATGTCAAGCAAGCATTCGAAACCCATACCATAGGCCATATCGCTAAATGGCAGCAGGCTAACCTCTCGGAAAACCAGGTCCGGAAAAGAGTTAAAACCCTCAAAAAGTGATGACTTTTTTCCCGATTTCTGGACACCCTACCCTCCAGGGTCAGCTGTCAGGTGTTGCCGCAGGCTGGTTTTGTCATGGTGAGCAGGGCCATTTGGCCCGTTGCTTTGTCATGGTGAGCAGGCTGCTTCAGCCGTCGCCGAACCATGACACAGCCGAACCATAACAACCCCAGCGCCCTCCTTCGGCGACGGCCTGGAGGCCTGCTCAGGATGACGCGAATGCAGGCGACGCCCCTAACGCCCGGTGGCTGAGCCCGTCAAAGCCTGGGCAAAGGCCAAAAAATGCCTGCTGTCATTTGCCCCCTCGCCGGTTTTTCAGCCCCTTCGACGAGCTCAGGGACCGAAAAACCGTCGCTGGCCAATGACTCCAGCTTCCGGCCAAGGCCAAAAAAACAGCAAGGGGTGAGGCCCTGAAAAGGATTCCTCACATATGAATCACCCGGTTCCCCGTAGCGCCCAGGGCAGCCTCCTTCACGGATTCGGAGAAGGTGGGGTGTGCATGCGAGATGATCGCAAGGTCCTCGGCAGAAGCCCGGAACTCAAGGCCCATCACGCCTTCCATGATCATGTCTGCAGCACGGGGCCCGATGATGTGCATGCCGAGCAATTCGTCGGTGTCTTTGTTCGATAAAATTTTCACAAAACCAAATTGGTCGTCCATGCTGGCACGTGCCCTTCCGGAGGCTTTAAAGGGAAACTGGCCCGCTTTGTAGGCAATGCCTTCGGCTTTGAGTTCTTCCTCGGTATATCCCACGCCAGCCACTTCGGGCCAGGTATAGACCACGTTCGGAATCGCCCGGTAATTAATGTGCGGATGTTGCCCGGCAATGACCTCAGCCACAAACATGCCTTCCTCTGAAGCTTTGTGTGCCAGCATCGCGCCGCGAACCACATCGCCAAGGGCATAAATTCCGGGAACGGCAGTTTCCATGTGATCATTTACCGGAATTTTACCCCGGTCGGTGCTGAGGCCAATGGCTTCCAGGCCCAGGCCGTCGGTATAGGGCTTGCGGCCCACTGCCACGAGGCAGATATCGGCGGTGAAGGTCACGGTTTCGCTCTTTTTCATGTCCTCGGCAGTCACAGTCACTTTGCCGTCTTTCACTTCTGCGCCCACGGCCTTGTGTTGGAAGAAGGCTTCATAGTCGAGCTCTTTTTTCATCACCTTGAGCAATTCTTTGCCCAGGGCGGCATCCATGCCGGGAATGAGGCGGTCGGCAAATTCAAGGACGGTGATTTTGGTGCCAAGGCGGCCAAAAACCGAGGCCATTTCGGAGGCAATCACGCCGCCGCCGATCACGACCATGGAGGCCGGGAGCTCCTGCAGAGTCAGGGCCTCGGTGGAGGTAATGATGTGGCGTTTGTCCACCTCAATGCCGGGGATGTGAATGGGCTTGGAGCCTGTGGCGATGATGGTTTTGCCAGTTTCAATCTGGTCGGTGCTGCCGTCGGCGCGGGTGATGCGAATGGTGTGGGCATCGACAAAGCTGCCCATTCCCTGAAAAACCTCGATTTTATTTTTTTTCATCAGAAAGCCAACCCCGGCGGTGGTTTGGTCCACCACTTCCTGCTTGCGTTTGATCATTTGGGGCAGGTCCACCCGCAGGTCGGAGAGCTGAATGCCGTGGGCTGCAAATTGGTGTTTTGCCTGAAAAAAATGCTCCGAAGAGTCGAGCAGGGCCTTCGAAGGAATGCAGCCTACGTTGAGGCAGGTTCCGCCGAGGGTAGAATATTTTTCAATGATGGCGACTTTCATGCCGAGTTGGGCACAACGAATGGCAGCTACGTAGCCGCCAGGACCAGAGCCAATGACCGTTACATCAAACCGGGGAGTGGACATATAATAAATAGGCTTGCTGAGGGAGAAGGAAATGAAAATGCTCAAAGCAGGTTGTGCTGCCCAAACGTGCCAAATGTAGGAGCTTGGCGGGAGAGTTGCCAGTGAAATCGGCAGAAAGAAAACAGCGAAGGCGGGTTTCCTTTCGGTACCCGCCTCCTGATTCAAGTGGAAAAGTCGTTTCCGGGCGATCAGCCGTTGCTGGCTGGCTGGGCCTCGCCATTTGCAGAGGCAGCAGCTGCTTTGCGGGCAACGAGGTCGAGGGTGAACTCGATTTCATCATTGATGAGCTTGTCGCCGAGGTCTTCGAAGAAAGAACCAGAGCCGTATTTCACTTCCCACTTAGCGCGGTCAATGGCAAAGGCAGCGGTGATTTTGAGGTCGTCGCCAGATGCACTCACCTGAGCGGGAACTTTGATTTCGTTGGTGATGCCTTTCAGGGTGAGGTTGCCATACACATAGTGGGTGGCAGCTGGGTCGCCGGTGGCTACTTCAGAGCGGGTCACAACGAAGCTGGCGGTAGGGTGGGTGGCAACAGCAAAGAAGTCGTCAGACTTAAGGTGGCCAACCAGCATGCCATTTTTGTCGGCCTCGGTGAGGTCGGCATTCGTGATGGAGTTCATGTCGATTGTGAAAGAACCAGCGCTGATGTTGTTGCTTTCGATAGAAAGGGTGCCTTCAGTCACGCTGATGGTGCCATTATGGGCTTTTCCGGCGACGGAGTTGGTACCTTTCCAGGAAAGAGTAGTGGCAGCAGCATCAACTGTGTAAGCAGCAGCGGTTTCAGGAGCGGTAGCGGCATCACCGGCAGCGCCGGTTTCGGTAGTGTTGGCTTTGTCGCCGCAGGCAACGAGGGCAATGGCAGCGAAGGCCACAAAAAACAGGTTACGGAAGTTCATCGGTGTAGGTAAAATGAAAGTGGTGGAAAAATTTGAAGTTTAAACATTGGTGCGGTACGGTGAACTATCTGCCGGGTTGCAGGGCAGGTAGATGTTTTTCGCACAATTTCAGAACTAATCCTCCCAAAGAAGGTTTTGACATAGACAAACCCATATGTTAAAAGTATTTTTCAAAGTGAGATTCTTCAGGAAAGAGGAAACGGGAACGCGACTTGTTAGAACAATTCTAAATAAAGCTGCAATTCACTTTCCCTTTGCGAATCCTCGGATGCTCCGATAAATTTGGCCCAATTACACCTCTCATTTTCCGCTAATTTTTGCATTTATGTCAACTGCGACTGTGTTTTCATACTCTGTAGGACGAAAACTGGTCATGGGGATCTCGGGGCTGTTTCTGGTCTCGTTTCTCTTTGTTCACCTCGGCGGGAATGCCTTGCTCTTCATCCCCGACAAGGGGGCGACCTTCAACGCATTCGTTCGCTTCATGACCACCAACCCGGTGATCAAGGTGCTGGAGTGGGTCCTTTTTGCCGGTTTTATCACCCACATCATTTACGCTGCCATTCTCTCCCGCCAAAATGCGGCAGCCAGGCCAGTAAATTACACTTTCAAAGGCAACCAGGACAAAAACGCCCCCTGGACCTCCCGCAACATGGGGTTAACTGGCTCCATCTTCCTCGTTTTCCTTGCCTCTCACGTCACCATGTTCTGGGGTGCCTACAAATTCGGCCACAGCAACGGCCAGGCCACCCTCGAAGAAGCCTACGCTTTCTCCTACAAAGTGAAGCAGGATGTCGTGGGGTCCGATAACCACACGATCGTGAAAAGCGGCCAGTATGTGGATTTCGAAGACCTCGTGCTCGCCAAAGAAGGTGAAGTGGCAGATAAACCCGTGGCCATCAAAAACATGACCGCCATCGTGCAGGATTCCTTCGGCCAGTGGTGGATCGTTCTGCTCTATGTCGTGGCCATGGGCATCATGGGCCTTCACCTCAACCACGGGTTCCAAAGCGCCTTCCGCTCCCTCGGTTTTGTTCATGTCAAATACACTCCCTTCCTCACCAGGCTCGGTGTGGCACTGTCGGTGTTTTTTCCGCTGGCTTTCGCAGCTATTCCAGTGGTGTATTTGCTCTTTCCAGGCACCTTCGGTGCGTGATTTTCTCTACAACCCTTCACCAGGATTCCCGATATGAAACTCGATCCCAAAATCCCCAGCGGCGCTCTCGCCGACAAGTGGGACAACCATAAGTTCAGCATCAAGCTCGTTAACCCGGCCAACAAGCGGAAATTTACCGTGGCTGTGGTGGGCACAGGCTTAGCTGGCGCTGCAGCTGCTGCTTCGCTTGCAGAGCTGGGATACAACGTTCTGACCTACCACTTCCAGGACAGCCCGCGCCGGGCGCACTCCATCGCTGCCCAGGGTGGTATCAACGCCGCCAAAAATTACCAAAACGACGGCGACTCCATCTACCGCCTGTTTTATGACACCATCAAAGGGGGCGACTACCGCTCCCGCGAAGCGAACGTTTACCGTCTCGCGCAGGTGTCGGTTAATATCATCGACCAGGCTGTGGCGCAGGGTGTTCCCTTTGCCCGCGAATACGGCGGCTACCTCGCCAACCGCTCCTTTGGCGGTGCCCAGGTGTCGCGTACGTTCTATGCACGAGGTCAAACAGGCCAGCAGTTGCTGCTCGGAGCCTATTCGGCCCTCAGCCGCCAGATCGGCCTCGGAAACGTGAAAAACTATGCCCGCCGCGAAGTGCTTGATGTGGTGCTGATCGACGGACACGCCAAAGGGGTGATTGCCAAAAACCTCGTAACCGGCGAAACGGAAACCTACGCCGCCGATGCCGTGGTGCTGGCCACCGGAGGCTACTCCAACGTCTATTTCCTCTCCACCAACGCCATGAACTCCAACGTGAGTGCAGCCTGGCGGGCCCACAGGAAAGGCGCTCTGTTTGCCAACCCCTGCTACGTTCAGATTCACCCCACCTGCATTCCTGTTCATGGCGATTATCAATCCAAACTCACCCTCATGTCGGAGTCGCTCCGCAATGACGGCCGGGTGTGGGTGCCCAAAACACAGGAAATGGCGGAGAAAGTGCGCAGCGGCCAGATCAAAGCCCAGGATGTGCCCGAGGCCGACCGCGATTACTACCTCGAGCGCCGCTACCCTTCTTTTGGCAACCTGGTGCCCCGCGACGTAGCTTCCCGGAACGCCAAATACGTCACGGACGAAGGCCGCAGCGTGGTGCCGAATGGGGAAGCCGTTTACCTCGACTTCTCGGAATCCATCAGTCGCCTCGGCAAAAATGTGGTGGAGTCCCGCTACGGCAACCTCTTCGAGATGTATGAGCGGATTGTGGCCGAAGACCCCTACGCCACCCCGATGAAGATTTTCCCCGCAGTGCACTACACCATGGGCGGCATGTGGGTGGACTACAACCTCATGACCAACATCCCCGGCTTGTATTCGCTGGGAGAAGCTAATTTCTCCGACCACGGTGCCAACCGCCTCGGAGCCTCCGCTTTGATGCAGGGCCTGGCAGACGGTTATTTCGTTCTGCCCTTCACCATTGGCGATTACCTTGCCGGCCAGTCGCTCAGCGACCACCCCAAAACCAGCCACCCTGCCTTCAAGGAGGCGGCTCAGGCTGTTGATGACGAGATTAACTTCTTCATTCACAACAAAGGCAGCCGTTCTGTTGACAGCTTCCACCGTGAGCTGGGTAAAATCATGTGGGACTACTGCGGCATGGCCCGCAACCACGATGGCCTGCTGAAAGCCAAGAAGATGGTGCATGAGCTGCGCTCTGCCTTCTGGAAGGAAGTAACTGTTCCCGGCAGCGATGCCGAATACAACCCTGAGCTTCAGAAAGCCTGGCGCACAGCAGATTTCATGGAGCTTGGCGAGCTGATGATCGACGATGCAATTCAGCGCGAAGAATCATGCGGAGGGCACTTCCGGGAGGAATTCCAGACAGAAGAAGGCGAGGCTCTGCGTCGTGACGACGAGTTCGCCTTTGTCGGTGCCTGGGAATACCAGGGCAAAGACCAGCAGTCCATCATGCACAAGGAGGACCTGCAATTCGAGTATGTCGAACTCAAAACAAGAAGCTACAAGTAGGCTGGTGCCGTTGTTTCACCATCATTTCGACCCGGTATTATGGGAAATATGAAGATCAACCTCAAAATATGGCGCCAGAAAGGCCCAAAGGACAAGGGCCGGATGGCTGACTATCAGCTCGACCAGGTTTCTCCGGAAATGTCTTTTCTGGAAATGCTGGATGTGCTGAATGAGCGGCTCATTTCAACTGGCGACGAACCAGTGGCTTTCGACCACGACTGCCGCGAAGGCATTTGCGGCTCCTGCGGCCTGATGATCAACGGAATGGCGCACGGCCCCAGTGCCAAAACCACCACCTGTCAGCTCCACATGCGCTCCTTCAAGGATGGCGATACCGTGTTTGTAGAGCCATGGCGTGCCAAGGCTTTCCCGGTAATCAAAGACCTGATGGTAGATCGCTCTGCGTTCGACACTGTGGTTCAGGTTGGCGGATTTGTATCAGTAAACACAGGTTCTGCACCGGATGCCAACGAAATCCCTGTAAGCACTGGCGTGGCAGATGAGGCCATGAACGCCGCTGAGTGCATCGGTTGTGGTGCATGCGTGGCTTCCTGCAAAAATGCCTCTGCGATGTTGTTTGTGGCGGCCAAGGTGATCCACCTCGGGGTGCTGCCACAAGGCCAGCCCGAGCGAATGAGACGCGTGCAGCAAATGGTGAAGGCCATGGACGATGCCGGCTTTGGAAACTGTACCAACACAGGCGCTTGTGAAGTACAGTGCCCCAAGGGAATTTCCATTACCAACATCGCCAAAATGAACGCCGATTTCCTTAAGTCCAAGGTGTTCTCCGAAACTGATGTGGCTTAACAGGAAATCAAAACCTTGACGATCAAAGTATTGCGCGGGGCTTCCATGGGTAGTCCCGCGCTTTTTACTTCGGGGCCATCAGCTGGGAATCGTAACAAAGCACCCGGAACTACAGGTTGCCGTTTATTAGAAAATGCCGGCTTTTTTCTAAGTTTGGGCCCCGGTTCAGGAAAGAAGGAATTCCACCCTCTCTAACATTTCATTTCGAGATTGTATGTCCGAAACATCCATCCTCAACGAAGCAGCGCTCGACTTTCTGACCAAATACATCAACAACGCCTCCCCAACAGGGTTTGAAGCTGCGGGTCAGCAAATGTGGCTCGAATACCTCAAACCCTACATCGACGCCTATGAGGTGGATGCTTACGGCTCTGTTTTTGGCATCATCAACCCCGGCACCGGATACAAGGTTGTGATTGAGGCCCACGCCGATGAGATTTCATGGTTCGTTAACTACATCAACGAGGAAGGCTTCATTTATCTGGTGAGAAATGGCGGTTCCGACCACCAGATTGCCCCTTCGAAGCGGGTGAATATTCATACCTCCCAGGGCCTTGTGAAAGCAGTGTTCGGCTGGCCCGCCATCCACACCCGCGACCGTTCCACCGAAAAAGCACCCAGCACAAGAAACATATTCCTTGACTGTGGTTGCACCAGCCGCAAAGAAGTAGAAGAACTCGGCGTGAAGGTGGGAGATGTGGTCACCTACGAGGATGAGTTCATGGTTCTCAACAACAAATTTTACGTGGGCCGCGCCCTCGACAACCGCGTTGGCGGCTTTATGATTGCCCAGGTTGCCCGATTGTTGCGTGAGCAGAACATTCAGCTGCCCTTCAGCCTGTACATTGTGAACTCCGTACAGGAGGAAATTGGCCTGCGCGGCGCAGAAATGATCGCCGAGCGCATTCAGCCTGATGTGGCCATCATCACCGACGTGACCCACGACACAGGAACGCCGATGATCGACAAAATCGAGAATGGCGATGTGAAAGCAGGCAGGGGGCCTTCCCTCACAGTCGGTCCTGCTGTTCACAACAAGCTGCTCAAACTCATCCAGGACGCTGCTACCGAAAAGGAAATTCCTTTCCAGCGCGAAGCAGCTTCCCGCTCTACCGGAACCGACACCGACGCGTTTGCCTACAGCAACATGGGGGTTCCTTCCGCCCTGATTTCCCTCCCGCTGCGCTACATGCACACGACGGTGGAAATGGCCCACAAAGAAGACGTCGAAGCGGTAATCCGCCTTATGCTCGAAGCACTTCAGCGCATTGAGTATCAGCATGATTTCAGGTATTTTTCCTGATCAAAGCTAAGAGGAGCCGGGAACCGGAGGCGAAGCCGTTTGAGAAGCGGGACGTTGATAAGCGGGAGGCGAGGCTGGAATCAAAGAAATTCTCCAGTCTCGCCTCTCAACTTCTCGCATCCTACTTCCCTCTCCCCTTCGGCCACTGCTCCTTTCGCCACCAGCCATCCTCCAGATCCCGGCTCACCGTGATCCACATTTTGAAGGGATTGTAGGTGTCGTAGGGATCTAAAGGTAATGAATGGTATAATATTGGCGCAAATAACACTGGATCTACCTGTTTTATCTGCCACAAACGGTAGTTGATTGTGATTCTAAATGCGTTTTTTTCAAAGCCTAATCCCGGATTTATTTCTACTGAATAGGGATTAAAGAGGACCTTTTTCTCGCGATAGGCTTGAAATAGATAGAAGGTTGTTCCTTTTGCCCTCATCCATTTCAACCAATTGGCTGAGCCGATGGCATCACAAGAAAAAAAGACTCTTCCACCGTTGGGAAGCTCCCAAAGTCTCTTAGAAAAAGATAAAGAAGTTGAACCCATATGAATGAAGTAACCTCCTACAAACACAATATCGGAAGGCACTGAGATTGGATTGTCGAGTAAAGGTACTCTATTAAACGGGCGGGTAAAAGAGTTGATTTCCAGGCCATACCCTATTCCCAGATCAATGGAAAAGTCTTGACGATATAGGATTGGTTTTGAAATTCCTAGCGAAAACTGCATTGTGGGCATCCCGCCATCAGCATCTATTAATTCCTGTGCATAACTTTTCGGCCAATCAAACATCCTCCTATCCTGCTGCTGCATCCCCAAACCAATGACCCATCTCATTTTTCCATCAAAACCCTGAGAAAGGAGCTGAGGAATAAACAGTAGCGTGATTAACCCCAAGGAAAATATGTGCTTCGTCTTCATTTCAAATTCGATTAACCGTACAACACAGGGTTAATTGGAAATCCGGATTCTTCTGGTTTCCTGATAGGTCTCAGAAATAAAGCGAACCAGATAAATGCCAGATGCGAGACTGTGAGTGGGAATGGAAATCCGTGAGGTTGTTATCTGCTCCTGCATCAATAACTGGCCCTGGAGGTTGAGTACCTGCCAGGTACTGGCCTGTGATCGGTAGGATTCCGGAACGGTGAAAATGAATTCTCCCCCGCCATTAGTCTCGGACGAGGGTTCTTCAAAGACGAAACTCTCCGGATATTCTATCCATACTTCCCCATCCGAGAGCGGTGAGGGCCCGCAAGTATTATTGGTCTGGATGTAAAAATATCCGCTGCTGCCAGCCGCCGGGCTTGAAGCGGCAGTAAAGGTATTTTTGATACCAATGGTCGTAGTTTGGGCGACCAGACTTCCCGACCTCGTCCAAACAGCATCGGTAGGGGAGGCTCCCGGAGTATTGTCAATAAAGACATGGAGTTGCTGGCCTGGAAACAGCTCTATCACAGGACTGGGAGGCAGCGGAGCCGGAAAAGAGAGATAGGTAGCTGGTCCCGGAGGGCCTACATAAAAGCCAGTGCTGATTGTGAGGCTTCCGCATCCATTATTTAGCAGGATGGTAAAAACAATGGATCCGAATCCCGAGACAATTCCACTGCTGGGAGTTACCGTCGCACTTGTCCCGGTTCCGGATGAATACCGAAACATATCGCGCGGGATCGCCTCCCAGGTCACATCGCCTCCAAAGGAAATGTCAAGCAAAGCTGTCAATTCATCATCTTCGCATAAAAGGTGCGTGACACCCAATGAGCTGGCAGTAGTGATCGAAGGAATTCTGACTCCATCTAGTGTGGTGGCTCCCGTTCCGGTTGGGTCTAGCCAGTCGCTTAGACGGGTATCAGAGGTGCCGCCGCCTGTCCAGGAGTCAAAAAAAAATTTTGGAAACCCTAGGTTATGTATATCAGAATCTTCACAAGTAAGCGTTGGATCACCTCCCCATATCTGAGCGATAATCCGGTGAGAAGAATTGAACAATGGGCCACCTGACGAACCTCGTTCCGCAAAACCGTCTTCAAACACGATATCTAACCAGCTGGGAGCACCTGCAATTTGATTGGGTATGGGAGGATAGGTAGCTGTTGGATTATCATAATCTACCGATATTTTTTTCACATCACCAGCAGGATGATGAATGCAGGTCGTGGGCGAAGGAAAAGAATTTGTTCTGTCCCATCCAGCCATTGCTACATTATTTTGTCCTAATAAGCTTCCATTCAACTCTAGCAAAATAAAATCTGTTTGAGCCCAGCCTGCTCGAAATTCAGCCCCAGAATATGAAAGCCAACTCGTTGGCTCTGTGGTACAGCTAATTGATTGAACTTCGTACCCAAATCGAAATACATAGGAGGATAGGCTTGATTCTTCAAGTGGATCGATTATATGATTCATCGGAGTGAGATCTATCGTATGGAAGGCAGTTAGAAAATAGGGTGTTAAGCTATTGCATGTATTATTGATCAATGAACCAGTGAACTTTCCACTACTACTGAGCACCATTCCCACAGCATCTCTTTCCAACTCCCAGCCTGCACCCAAGGGTGAGCAGTTAATATTAATATTGCAAGGAGCTGAATCTCCAAAACCTCTCTGGCTTTGGGAGCCATACCCATGCACCGCCTCATCCACCTCTAACACAAAAGCCCCAACCTGTGAACTCGGCATTCGCACAGCGATGACTACTTCTTCGCCATAAATCACATCTGAGGCATAAATGCCTTCATGGACATGGGTAGCCGTGATCGGCCCCATCACCATAAAGCCAGTCGGTGCAAACAGATACATCTCAGCGTTTTTCGGAAGATACACATCCCGAAACACAAATGAAAGCGAGGTGGCACCCGCCGAGCGGATTTTCATCACCCAAATGGGCCAGGCCGTGCCTGTTTCCTGCCAGGTCCCGTCCTGCTCATCCAAATCCGTGGCGATTTCCAGCCCGAAGCGGTTGCGCGGGTTACCCGTTCGCTCATCTTCCCGAATGGCCTGGGCCACATCCACAGCCGGAAGCAACTAAGCCACAGGCAATTGATCAGGTGCCCAGGGCAAATAGTCGGTTAATGCCTCGTTCTGGCCCAGCACATGGGTCCACACCTGGGCAACAGACGAAACAGGCAACACGAAGAGCAGGGCCACAAGCAGGCCCGCCCCCAAAAGAGGTAGTCTCATAGCAAGATGCTGTTAGGTTAATTTTTGAAAGTAGAAAGGCAATCTATACCCCCCCCCTGAAAAATGCAAGCGGGTGAAGAAATATTTTTCGCCTTTCCCATGTCAGGGCTTGGATGCGAGGGCCGGGAACCGAAAACCGGGACTGGAAAGGCTTCGCCGGTTCGCAGGAACCCACCCCTGGCCCCTCCGCAGGAGGGGAAAGTGATTCGTGGCATCGCCTGGGCTCTTAAGTCCCCTCTTGGGAGGGGATTTAGGGGTGGGTTTCAAGGTAAAAAGACCGCTTCGTTGGGAGAAGCTAGACAAAAACGACAGTAGAGACGCGATTCATCGCGTCTCCCGAAAGGCGAAGCAAGCGATAGGTTGCGCATCCTTCGGCGACGGCCTGAAGGCCTGCTCAGGATGACGCAACGACAGCCTAAAGGCCTGCTCAGGATGACGCAAAACATGAACTTACCAGCCCAAACCAGCTTTTGGTGATCCCTTCACCCCCCGTGCAGTTCCAGAAAATTCCTGATCATCAACCGCTCGGGAGCGGAGGTTTGGGAGCCGCTTTTGGCTACCGAGAGGGAGGCGGCTGCGCTGGCAAACCGCATGGCCTGCCGCATGTTGTCGCCGTCGGCAAGGCGAACGGCCAGGGTGCCGCAAAGCACATCGCCAGCGCCCGTGGTATCGACGGGCGTTACCGGAAATGACGGGATCACTTCCATGCCCTGCTCATCGCTGAGCAAGGCACCCCGCGCCCCCATCGAAATCACCACCCGGCGGGGACCCATGCTGCGAAGCTGCTGCGCCGCCTGGATACGGTCTTCGTGCCGGTTGAGCGGCCGCTTGCAAATCAGTCCCGCTTCCAAGCTGTTGACCACCAGGGTATCGACGAGGGCGAGAATTTCCCTGGGCATCTCGCGGGCGGGTGCGGCATTGAACAACACCGGAACACCCAGGCTGTGGGCCTTGCGAATGGCATAAAAAGCTGAATCGAAAGGAATTTCCAGTTGCACAAGCACCATGGCGGCCTCGGCAAAACGCGCTTCAGCGGCATCAATGTGGGCAGGGCTCAGGCGTTCATTGGCACCCGGGGCCAGGGAAATGGCATTTTCGCCAAACCGGTCCACCGTGATCAGGGCTACCCCGGTGGGCGTTCCGCTGATGACGTGGATGTGCTCCACATGAATGCCTTCCTGGGCAAGCTGGTTGATGGCACCCTGCCCGAAAGGATCGGCACCTACGCAGGCAATCAGGCTCACATCGCCGCCGGCGCGGGCGGCAGCCACACACTGGTTGGCTCCCTTGCCGCCCTGTGTTCGTGAGAATAATCCTTCCCCTACCGTTTCTCCGGGTTTGGGAATCCTGGGAAGCCTAACCACCATGTCGGTGTTTGCGCTGCCAATGACTACGATGCGGGGCCGTTTGATCATGATTCATTCGTCACTGCAAACTTACACGCATCTTTTGGGAAAGAGAAACCCGGCGATCGCTGAATCTTCCCTCCTTGCCTCATGGCTGGGTAATTCCCTTCCAGTCATCCGTCCGGAACGGGCTGGCAGGCAGGCCTTCAGCATTGTAGAGGTTCACATCCTCGGGGTTGTCGGCCCAGCCGTAGCGCACCGCCACCGGGTTGGGAACCTTTGGCGAAACCACCGTTACCTGGTCTTCGTCGATCCAGGCCTGAGCCCAGTGCCACACGCGGTCTTCGCCTGCGATGGCGAATCCCCGCACATAGCCATATTTATCCTTCGCCATCAAACCGCCGCCCACATTGTCGAAGCGGAGAAAGGCCATGCCATTATCAAAGGTAGCCTCGGCGAAGGTGGGGCCTGAGTAAACCAGATCTTGTTGGTAAGCCACATGCAGTGCTGCCAGGGCGAGGCGTTTGCCCACATCCTGCTTGTTTCTTGGGTGAATGTCTTCAGCCTCGCCAATATCGATGATCACGGCTTCGCCAGTGCGGGGCAGGCTCAGGGTTATGTGCTGGGCTTCGCGAAGCTCGGCCCAGTCGCTCTCGCCCGGTTCTGGTTTGGCTGCCCGAAAATTAGCCAGCTGCACCCACAAAAAGGCAAAATCGTCGTTCCACTGTGCCCGCCAGTCTTCAATCATCAGAGGGAAAATGCGCCGATATTGATAGGCCCTGTCGGCATTCGATTCGCCCTGGTACCAGATGGCGCCGCGAATGGAAAATGGCAGCAAGGGCACGATCATCCCATTAAACAGAAGTGCAGGGGCATCGTTGGGGCCGGCCAGTTGCTGCATGGTGGCCTCACTACTGGGCCCGGGCCGAAATCGCCATTCGCCATCCAGCGCCAACTTTCTCGCTGCGGTTGACAGCACCATGACGCCCGCATTGGCATAAATGCCGCCGCCGCCGCCCGTGTCCAACACGCGTATTGCGATGACATTGGTCCCTTCCTTCAGCACAGCCGCCGGGACTTCGTACTGTCTGTCCACGTTGTAGCCATTCGTCTGCCCCACCAGCTGACCGTTAACCCAGGTCTGGTCTGCGTCGTCGATGGGGCCGAGGGCCAGGCTGGCGGGCCCTGCAAGGTCTTCTTCTGTGAGGGTAATTTCTTTCCGGAACCAGACCACTCCGTCAAACTGCGGCAGGCCCTTGTTTTCCCACAAACCGGGCAGGGCCATGGTTTGCCAGCCGCTGGTGGAAAAACCGGGGGCCGCCCAAAGCCCGGTTGTGCCCTGGATGTCGGGGCCCTGGTCGGGAAACTGGCTGAACAACGCCTCAAGGGTCTCTCTCGTTTTTTGGGTTCGCCTGACTAAATAATCGGCGAGGGAATTGTTGGCAAATTCCTGAAAATCAGGGTCCTGGCTAATGGCTTCGATGCTTGTCCAGGTTTCGGACACGGTGCCTCCCCAGTTCGAGCCAATCAGGCCGATGGCCACCCCCAGCTCTGGCTGGAGTTCGCGGGCCATGAAGTAGGCCACAGCGGAGAAATTGGAAATGGTGCCTGGCGAGCAAACGGCCCAGGGCTGCTGGCCATCTGGAAACTGCTGCTGAGGACTGGTGGCAAGGCGGTGAGGAACGTCAAAAAAGCGGATCATGGGGTGATTGGCTGCGGCAATTTCCGCCTCCGCGTTGTTGACGGCGCTCAGCGGCCATTCCATGTTCGACTGCCCTGAACAAAGCCACACCTCGCCAATCCAGATATCCTTTGCCCGGAAAACATCCTTTTTTGCTGAAATGACCAGCTCAAATGGACCTCCGGCTGGCTGAGCAGGGAGCCGGAGCAGCCATTTGCCATCTGCCCCTGCTTTGACGGTTCCTTCCAGCGAAGCAAGCTGCACCCGCACCGTTTCCTTCGGTTTGGCCCAACCCCAGATCACCAGCTCTTTCTCCCGCTGGAACACCATGTGGTCGCTGAACAAAGGCGGAACCTGAAGCTGGGCAAATGCCTGCATTCCGCTGAAAATCAACAAAAAAAGCGCTGCGGATGGTTTCATGACGATTGAAAATTGAGGTCTGATATGCAGGTCCGGGAGTCAGTCAAAGCCAAAAATCACGGGAAAGAGAAACACCACCACCACAGTCCACAGGCTGTAGAGCGGCAGGTAGGCGGCGATGGTTTGTTCTACTTTGGGGAGTTGCTCCGGGTCGCGCAGGGTGGCGCCCAGGCGAAGAGTCACCAGCACGAGATTGGTGAGGATCAGCAAATTGCCGCCAAGTACGGCCAGTTTATTCGGCGAAACACCCCACTCTGCAATGCGAAACACAATGGCCGAAAGCGCTACCAGGTTGACGATGATGGTGACAGCAGCCAGCAGAAACACGATGACGCGGGAAATGATGGTGCTACGCGCCTGGCTGGATTCGCTGAGGGCAAACAGCACTATGGCCATGACCCCGATCAGCAGGGCGTTGAAGAGAAGCAGAAACTCACGGTCGTTGTAGGGATCCTTGCCGGAAAACACCACCGTGACCAGATACACCACGAGGGTAACGAGCACTAACGGGCTGAAAATGGTGGCAATCACAGGCGAAACCCTGCTCACCAGTTGCGGGTTGGTCTGGGTGACGTAGGTTCCCACGACAGGGGCTGCCACCAGGCCGAAAACAACCACATAGTTGAGGTAGAAGTCTTCGATGTTCACCTCGATCAGCGAAAACAACCCGAAGGTCACTCCGGTGAGGATGCCCCCGGCGATGAGGATGAGGCCGGTGATGATGACGAGATCGGCATTGAAGCGCAGAAATTCGATCCGGCGGAAGGGCTGCTTCCATTCCGTGTGGCCATACACCCAGCCCAGCACCGACCAGAGCAGGAAGGGCAGGTGAATACAGGCGAGGGTGAGCGTGTGGGCATCTCCCTTCTCCGGCAGGAGGTTGATGTAGATTCCGGCCAGGAGGGTGATGCCAAAGGCAATGATGCCCGTTTTGGTGTCGGAGTTGCGCTTCCAGGCGAAATAGGCCGTGAGAAACGGAAACACCAGCAGGCCGATGTTCCGGGCGAAAAACTGATCCTCTTCCAGGCCAAACCAGGCCGGAATTTTTGCCACACAGCCTGCAATGAGAGACAATACCACCACCAGCCCCAGCTCCTCACGGCTGCCCCATTCCATGCCGGGCGCTTTATAGGAAAGGCGTTCATACCAGAAGCCCGCCGCCGGGTGAGACTGGATCTCCCCGTGCAAAGCCATGAAATGGTTTCGGAAGGCGGTCTTGTCAGACTGGTAAAGGCGCTCCAGTACAGCAGGGTGGTCAAGGTGAGACAGGATCGTTTCTTTCATGTTGAGATCGGAAGAAGGCAACAATCTCAAAAGGTACGCAGTTCCCAAACCATACACCAGCAATGCTGCACACGGGGCAGGCAGGCAGTGGCTTTTCCCCGACGGATTCCCATTGAAAGCACCACCTGCTCCCAGCGAATTTGCTCCAGAAAAGGTCTTGGCAAAGAAGTTTTCGCCTAACATGCTTGATCGGCAAGCCAGGATTCCTTTCTTCAGTTCCCTGACCCACCCCTCAACACCCTTCTATGAAAATCAGCAGGTTTGTATTGCTCATCGGATGCTTGTTTGGATCAGTTCTCGCGCAGCCCATTACCCACGTGGTGTTTGAGGGGGCTGGCATCAAAGGACTGGCGTATGCCGGAGCGATTGCCGGGCTGGAGCAAGGCGGCAGGATGAAGGAAGTGCGGCACGTGGCGGGCACCTCTGCCGGGGCGATAACAGCTTTGCTGGTGGCATTGGACTACCGCTCCGACGAAGTGCTCCAGATCGTTTCCGACACGCGGTTTGAGGCGTTCAACGACGGTGGATTTCCGGTATTTGGCAGCATTTTTCGCATGAAGAATCACTATGGCTGGTACAAAGGAGATCGTTTTCTGCGATGGCTGGCAGACCTCATAGAGGCCAAAACAGGCAATCCCGACATCACGTTCGCTGAAATGCACCAGGCCGGCTTCCGGGATTTGTATGTCACCGCTACCTGTGTCAACCGCCAGCGCATGGTTGTCCTTTCCCGCGAAACCTACCCCAACATGCGCATCCTCGATGCCGTTCGCATTTCCATGTCCATCCCTTTTTACTTCCAGGCCATGTGGATTGACTCCGAAGGCCGGGTGCTGGGCAAACGGGAAGACCGCAGCCGTGCAGATCTCATGGTGGACGGAGGGTATTTGGCTAATTACCCCATTTTTTTGTTTGACAGCGCCGCGGTAGGGGAGTGCGGGCATCCTTTACGGGTACCCAAGCCGGGTGTCGTTGGTATCAGAATGGACACTGATGCCCAGATTGGGCTGGACCATGGCGAGGGGGGCCTCACTCCACAACCTGTCGGGAGTTTCGGTCAGTATTTTTCTGCCAGTTTCGTTTTGGTCGCAGAAAACCTCAACAGGCCATTTTGCACACCGGAAGACTGGGCAAGGACCATTTCGGTGTCTTCGCTGGACATTGGGCCAAAAATCAGGCGAATGAGCGAAAAGGAAAAAACGGACCTGTATCGCAGCGGGCTGGTGGCGACTGAGAAGTTTTTGGAGAAAAGGAAATGAGAAGCCAGATAGACGGTTTTAACGCTGGTCCCGGGCGCTGAACTTGCGAAGCGCTTGCGGCGAAGTGACCAGACGTTTGTAGAACAAGGCGTTCGTGAATTATGGCTTCGGCAACGCCCTGAACAGTGCATCGGTTTCACCTCTCGCTTCCCTGCCATGGCATGAGTTTTTTTTGCTCTCAAACGAAAGCTAGTAAAATATGAAAAAAAGATGATATATTCAACGGCTGATATGTAATCTCTCATGAGCGCCCTCCCTTTGTCTTTATGGAAGCAGGTCTATGAACAGGCTTCAGTGCTATACGCGCTGGCGCCCTGGAATTGGATGCTCAATGTGGACCTCTTTGGTGTGAAGGATCCCGAAACGGGCGACATTGGCTATTGTGGCATTTGGGGAGCAGGCGGACGTACGAAGGGCTTTGCCATGTTTCGGGGGAGCAGTGGCTTGCTGAGTTTTGAGCGAATGCTCGAACAAGATCCTGAGCAGACCAGGCTGATCGATACTTTCCAGCTCGACGGCATGGTGCTCACTTTTGTTCCCAAAAGCGAACTTGATCCCGTCGATCTCGCCTTGCTGGCACAAACGGGCTGGGAGGAAAGCGCAGACGGCAACTGGCCCCTCCTCCGCGACCATTCGCCGGGGTTGCTTCCCTGGCAGGTCGAGCAAGCAGGTGATTTAGCCCGTTTTTCCACCAGCCTTGAACAAGCCATTCTCCTCTCCCGGCGTTTTCGTCAGGACCCTGATTTGCTCGACGACACTGGGACCACGCATGGCAGGCTGCTCGTTCGCACCCCTCACTCTTTTGCCGGGCAACTCCGGTGGGTGGACGAATGGCTGCCGGAACCCAGTTATTTTGCCGACTTGCCAAGCCTGGAATACAATCGGTTGTATCTTCTGAGCAATTGCTCTGGCCAGGACCGGAAAAAGGAGGATTGGGTGACGGATGTCTTTTTTTTCCCTTCCCCCATTCGCAAGAAACAGGAACGGCCATTTTTGCCGCAAGTGGTGCTTCTGGCAGATGTCAACAAGGGCAAGCTCCTTGGCAGGGGCCGTTTTCAGCGCGAGGAACTGGCTTCTGGCATTGAGCAGTTGTTTGTGGACACCATGAAGAAGGCAGGCGGGCTTCCCCGCAGCATCATCACCACCCGCCCGGAAACCTATGCTATTTGGGAGCCGCTGGCTCATATTCTGTCGCTGGAGCTGCAACTGCGCTCAGATGAGCCCCTGATTGATGAGATCAAAAGCGGGCTGTTCGACTCGCTGTCTATTTAATGCGAATACTTCCAGAAACTTTCTGGGTCCGGGGCGCAAACCTCACGTTGGGAATCGGAGAAATTAGCATTTTGCGGGATGCGTCAAAATTTCGAGTTTGCCGAATGAATTTACCTTCCGGAAAGGTCGGGCCATCGAAAATGACCCTTTTCAGCCGGAAAATTCATCCCTGATCAGGCCCGCAAATCCCACCCTATGCTGTTCAATTCCCTGGATTTTGCCATTTTCCTGCCCATTGTTTTTGGCCTCTACTGGTTTGTTTTTCAACGCAGCCTGGCCTGGCAAAATGCCCTTGTTGTGGTGGCCAGCTACGTGTTCTATGGCTGGTGGGATCCCCGCTTTTTGCTGCTCATCCTGTTCAGCACCCTTGTTGACTACCTTGTGGGGATCCGGTTGTCGAAAGAGGAGCGAAGCGGCCACCGGCGGGGTTGGCTCATCCTCAGCATGGCAGTGAACCTCGGGCTGTTAGGCTTCTTCAAATACTTTCATTTTTTCGTTGACAACTTCGTGGAGGCCTTCACCTTTTTTGGCTTTCCTCTGGAAAAAACCTCGCTGGAGATCATCCTTCCGGTGGGAATTAGCTTCTACACCTTCCAGACGATGAGTTATTCCATCGATGTCTATCGCCGGAAGATGCCCGCCAGTCACGATTTTATGGCCTTTTCTGCCTTCGTCAGCTTTTTTCCGCAACTGGTGGCAGGCCCGATTGAGCGAGCCAGTCATCTGCTGCCCCAATTCATGCAAACACGGACTTTCTCCCTGGCTCTTGCTAAAGACGGGTTGCGGCAAATGCTCTGGGGGCTGTTCAAAAAAATCGTTATCGCTGACAACTGCGCCACCCTCGCCAATGACATTTTCAACAACAGCGGCGATTACAACGGAAGCGCTCTGCTGCTGGGTGCCCTCTTTTTCAGCTTTCAGATTTACGGAGATTTCTCTGGCTATTCGGACATTGCCATTGGGTGTTCACGGTTGTTTGGCTTCGATCTGATGCGGAATTTTGCCTATCCCTACTTTGCCCGCGACATTGCTGAGTTTTGGCGGAGATGGCACATCTCCCTCTCTACCTGGTTCCGCGATTACCTCTACATTCCGCTGGGCGGCAGCCAGGGCAGCCTCAGGCTCCGGCTTCGAAACACCTGGATCGTGTTCCTTGTCAGCGGGTTCTGGCACGGACCCAACTGGACCTTTCTGGTGTGGGGAGCGTTGCATGCCCTCTATTTCATGCCGCTGCTGCTCACAAATGCCAATCGCCGGCACCTCAACCATGTGGCTGAAAATCGGCTGTTTCCCAGCTTCAGAGAGGCCTGGGGCATGGCCAGCACATTTTTTCTGGTGATGCTCGCCTGGGTTTTTTTCAGGGCAGCCAGTCTCGGGGCGGCGTTTGACTACCTTCAGGGAATTTTCTCAGTCAGCCTTCTGAGCCCGCCCAATGTGGCCAGCCTTTCCAGCGTGTATTTGGTGCTGGCACTCATTTGCCTGCAACTTGCCGTGGAATGGACCACAAGGCAGCAGCCTTTTCCGCTGGCGCGACTGGCTTCGACATTTCCCAGGTGGTTTCGCTGGGGCCTTTATTATGCCCTCATTTTTCTCATCATTTGGTTTGGCGGGAAGGAACAGGAGTTTATTTATTTCCAGTTTTGATCGTTCCTGACCCGGCGTGTGCCGCCATGTGCCTGGATAAATGCTTTTAACTCGTTAGCTGGTCCGATTATGTCCACTTTTCTTCGACATGCAGCGGTGTTTTTTGGGATATTGTTTGTCCTGCTGGTTTTGCCCGGTCTGTTGCTTCGGCTGGGTGCTGATTTCAGCATTCCCGGCGACAACACCATGCTGTTGCTGGGGCATTCTCATCCCGAATGTGCCATCGACGATCAGCTTGTTCCGGGTTTGTTTCACGCCGCCCAGGCAGGAGAAAGCTATTTTTACACTTATCAGAAGGCTCGTTTGCTGCTTCACAACAATCCTCAGATTCAAACGGTGCTCATTGAATTCACCAACAACCAGATTCACCCGGTCATGGAAGGCTGGATCTGGGGGGATGTTTACATGGGTAACCGCTTTCCGTTATTGGCTTTGTGGATGCCCTGGGAAGACATTCGATTTCTGTATCAGCACAATCCCGGGGGCTTGTCGGGGTCAATTCCGCTGGTATTTCAGCAGCAGGTGAAGTTCATCGCTGGCGGGATGAAATACAGGTCGAAGGCAGGTGGATTTCTGGGCCAGAATTGGTCGCGGGTGGATTCGCTGGCCGCAGCCCAACCGGTCGATGCCCCGCCGCTCGACAGCCTGGCAAGGCATAATTTGGCTTACCTGGAAAAATTGGTGGCATTTTGCCGGGAGGAAGGCAAGCAGGTTGTGCTCATTCGCAGCCCTCAGCACCCCGCTCTGGAGGTTACCAAGTATGAAGACCTGTATCAGGCTGAGCGCAGGAACCGCTTTGCCGACATTCCCTACCTCGATTTTGACCATTTTCCCCTGCCTGATTCCCTCTATGCCGACCTGGAACACCTGAATAGTGCAGGGGCGCAGGTTTTTTCTGCGTGGTTTCAGTTGCAGTTGGAGGAGGGTATGCTCGAGCGGGGAACGGCATCTCTCCCACACCAGGGCGAGGCAGAAACCATACAACTGGCTAACCCTCAGCTTTGATGCAAGTGGGCAGGGTTAGTCAAGCTCAGGAATTTCCAGGGAAAGGCTACGCGAGCGGGCTTCGGAATCGGCGGCGCGGTTGTCCCAGGAAACCTTCACGCCGCGGGTGTCCATGTGGGTAAAGGTATTGTAAAAGCCAACCCCGCCCCGATACAGAAACTCCCAGGTTCCGTTTTGTTGGCGAACCTGAAGCGGTGTTCGGGGAATAGGCCCTGCGTCGGCTACGACCTCTGCCGTGCGAAGCTCAATGGGGCAGGGGAACCACTTGTTGTCTTCCTGCCAGGCCAGGAGTTGTTCGGCAACGACTGTGGGGTGAATTCCCCGCACGTTGATGTCGAGAGCCACGAAGGCCGTGTGCTGGCTTCGGCGTTCCCCTCCTATGAGCGGATTGTATTTGGGAGAGCGATAGCCCGAGTTAATGGTGATGGGAACATCGAAATAATCGCGAAGGTGATCCAGGACGATGGCTGTGGGAGCGATGTTGTGCCAGATTTCTCTGGGCGGATAATCATTGATGACTCCTTGCCGGTTTCTCCCGACACCAGTCATGATTTCGTGGATGGAAAAATATTTGAGTTGAAGGCTATCTAAGAAAGCCTTAAATTCGGGCAATTCGGGCCACTGGTCGAGCATAATGAGAGAGTTGTTGAGGGGAAATGGGAAAAAATACAGGAGATCGGACTAACATCCTGACTGGAATCAAAGAAAAAGTTTCCCCAGATGCAACCTTCGCAAAAGAAATGCGGTTCGCTGCAAGATTGAATTTGAATGATTGTTCGAAAATCTTATCTTTCACGCAGAAAACAAGCCCATGTTTTTTCTAGGTCAGCAAATCAGCATTCCGCTTACCGGTTTTGGAGACCTTGTCATGGCAGTAACGGCCCTGGCATTGGGGAATTGGATTTATTTCAAGGGCCCTCAGCACAACCGTGTGATGCTCCGGTATTGGGTGCTGGCTTATTTGTTTTTGTTTTTGGGAGCTGTGTTGGGCGCTGTGCTCGAATCCATGGGCACCACCATGCCAGCCGGAGACTTGCTCACCGCCCGCACCTGGCTGGCTGGCCTTTACATGGCCGCGGGCTTGCTTCAGTTGTTCGGGGTCCTGGAAATGGTTCAGTCTAACCGCCTTGGCAAGGATCTGATGTTCGGCGTTTCCGGCGCTGCGTATGTCATCTTCATTATGGTGGCCATCATTTATCGGGATCCGGACGTCAAAAATCAATTTCTCTTTTTCTCCTCCTCTGCGGCCCTCGCCGTGTTGATGATGCGCCCCCTGCGCTCCCTCCGGGAGTTCCGTTGGATCACCTTGGGGGCCTTTTTTCAGCTGGTTGGGGTGCTCATCTATTTCAACGGGGAAAATTTGCTCGGGATTTCTTATTCTCTCTTCCTCAACCTGTTTATGCTGGGCGGCATGGTCTCCTACCTCATGGGCCTTTTTAATGAGGCGAAGCCTGCCGCGCACAGAGCCATTCCCAGACCCGTTGCTGCGCGAGTTTAGCGGCACCATGTGGATTCTTGTTCCATGAAATCCTTGACTTTTCAACCAAGATTCCTGCAGGCTTTCATGGCATTTTTATTTTATTTGGCAGTCGAAACAAAGCCCTGAACAGACAACCCTCTGGCCAACCTCTTCATGTGCTTTTCCCTCATTTACAAGCCCTGGTCCCCTCAGATCAGGGCGTTTTTTTTAACAGATACCCCTCTCATTTGCCCATGCCTTGGTCAGAAATTCGCAGTTTACCTCCTGGTTCCTGTCCTTCTTCCATACACTTGAACCACCGCAGAGAGGCCATTGTGAAAAGCTCCCTCCTGAATCTCCCGTTCGATTGCATGGGCAACCTCCCACTCCATGCCGACTCCAAAATCCTGTATCAGCTCCTCAAGAGAATACAGCAGGCTTTCGTCATGGGGGCCGCCCGTCCGGTATTGTAGCTGCTCCTTCCTGTAGCCTTCCAGCACGAAAGAGCCTCCCGGGCGAAGCCCGCGAAGAATTTGCCGGTGAACATGCTGGCGAACAGCAGGTGGGGTATGCCCAAAAATCATCACGATGCCATCAAGGCTGGCCTCCTCCAGTTCCAGCAGCCCCAGGTCTGCCTGCAAAGTACGCACCTGAACGCCACGCTCTGCTGCCAGTTCCTGCGTTCTGGCCAGGCCCGTTTCAGACAAATCCACAGCCGTGACCGCAAATCCAAGTCCGGCGAGATAAACGGCATTTCGCCCCTGACCTTCAGCCAGACACATCACTTCTTTTCCACCCCCCTGGCCCAGGTCAAGACCTGCCAGGAAATCGTTTGGTTCTTTGCCATAAGCAAATTCCGCTGCGGCATATCGTTCGTTCCACATGCCCCAAAGGTAGCAGTTTTGGGCAAATGCAGGCATCGCCCCTGGTTCGCACGCAGTTTACCGCTTCAGTAGCTTTACCAATTTGGGCTCCTGATCCCCGGTGCGAAGCTCCAGCACATAGATGCCAGGAGCCAGTTCGCGCGATGAAAGGTCCCAGACAAAGGCGCCGTCGCTGGTGAAGCTCGTTTCCGCCACCAACTGGCCGCTTATATTGAACAAGCGAACAGCATAGGGCACATCCTCGTTACCGGGAAACAAACTCAGGGTGTTGTCGAATGGGTTGGGCGCTACCAGACTTGCCTGATCGGGCTGCGGGACCCAAAACAGCTCCACTTCGTTGGAAAAAGCCCAGTTGTTGCCAGGGTCGCGGGCATACAGCCGGTAGCGATTGCTGCCTTCTGTCGGTGCCAGGTCAAATGATTCATAGGCCAGCCTCGAAGGGTCTCCCTGTAAGGTGTCAAGGGGTTGCCATTCGCTGCCATCCCATTTTTCAGGCTGAAAATAGGAGAGATTTTGGCCTGCTGCCAGGTTCCAGAACAAGCGGTTGCTTTCTTTTTGCGGCTCGCCTTCCAGCACCAGGCTGGCAGAAGCATCTTGTTGCCCGGGTTTGCCAATGCCGATGCCACCCAGGCTCCCCGAAATGGTGGCCGTGATGACCAGGTGAGCAGCACTGGTGTTTTGGGCGATGGCAGCATGACGGAGAACTGGCCCATCGGGTGTGAGTGTTTCCGGGCTTACCCGGCTGATGGCTCCCGGGCTTTGCAACATGAGCAATTGACTGAGCCCGTCGTTTGAGGTGCTGGCTTTCCACCCGTCTATTTCCTGAGCGGTGTAGTACAAACTCAGCCTCACCTGTGCTGTTGAATCAGGGTTGTCTGCCTGCAGGAGAAATGTCTTGTCGGCCAGGAAGCCGGCTGGGTTTCGGTCGTCCTGGAACGCCGAAGCGCCATTTCCCTCCCTGTCAATTTCTATGCTCATACAGCCGAAGTCATGGCCGCTGAGGTTTTCCACTTTGGCAAGCAGTTTTTCGTTGGCCAAATGGAAAAAGCGGGTTTGGTTGGGACCGAGAGGATGCTTTTCCTGGTCTCCGAGTGCTGTAGCTACTTTGTCAAATGTGATGAGGCCGTCGTTGATGACGAGGAAGGAATTGGGGAGCGGAGTCAGGCTCAGCCTGCCTCCAACTGGCAATTCGAGTTGAAGGTCCAGGAATTCAGTTCCCTCCACGATTCCATCGTTGAAGATGCGGACCGTTACATTTTGAATTAGACCCTGGCCAGGCGCAAACACAAAGAGGCTGGAGGGCAAGATTTGATAATCGGTGGCCGACAGAGTGGTGGCAGGACCGGCTTTGAGGAGCACGGGAGTGGGCTGGGATGGCTCGGCGCTCACCTGAAGTGGCAGAACAACATCGAGATAGCCCTGACAGTCATCCACCCGTCCGGAGGTGCTGCTTTCCTTTACAAAGGCTTGGTTTTGGGTAAATCCGACAGTGGGAATTTCGAGGGAGGAGGAGGTGAACAGACCTCTGCCATAGGTGCCTGCAAGCACAGTCTGGTCTTCGCGGATTTGCAACATGCTCACGCGGGTATTAGGCAAGCCGTTGTTGCTGGGCACCCATTGAACGGCATTGTTGTTGAGGTTGCTGGTGACCCAAACGCCCAGTTCTGTTCCCAGCAGGGCCTGGTTGGCATCGTTGGGGTTGAACAAAGCCCAGCGAACGGGCATGTCGGGCAGGTCGCCTTCGCGGTTGAACCAGGCGCCGCCAGCATTGTAGGATTCCCATACGCTCACAACGCCGTAATTGCTGAGGGTCACGAGCAGGTGGTTTTCGTTTCCTTTTTCTACTGCAATGCAGGAAATGCTCCCGTTTGGCCCACCGGATGGATTGAGCACTGTGCCGGATGGGCTGGCTGAGTTAGCATTGTCAACCCGAACTATCCGCCCGCTGCTCAGCCCGAAATAAACCCGGTTGTTTACGTTTGGCGACACCGAAACGTGCCGGATCTGGGAGCCATTGAAGGCAGGTATCTGCACAATGTCTTCCTGTTCAAAGGATCCAATGTTCGAAATTCTGAAAAAATTGCCATTGCCATAGGCACAATACAAGGTATTCGACCGGCTATCGTAGTCTGTGGGGTTGATGAATTCACCATTGTCCGTGCCATCCCCTGCCGATCGGGAGCTGGCCCAGCTGTTGGTTGTGATGAAATAATTTTGGTACACATAGGCGGCAATCTGAATATCAGGCTGGTCTTCGTCGATGTGGACAAATGCGCCGTCTCCGCCTGCCACTTCATCGGTAGCATTGATGCCTGGCGTATCAAATTGCTGGGTACCATTGTCTTGCGCACCTGCAATGAAGTAATCTACTCCTGAAACCGGGTGAATGGCGCAGGCATAAAATTGCGTCACGTTGTAGCCTCGGTTGCGGTCCTGAATGGTGATGCCGCCGTTGGTGGAGCGATACACCCCGCCATCGTTGCCAAAAAACACGGTGCTGGAACTGCCGGGGGCATACAGGATGATGTGCTGATCTGCGTGGACATACTGAAAACCACCTCCGCCAAACCATTGAGACACCTGGCTCCACGAATTTCCCCCGTCTGTTGACCTCAGCAGGTCGATGCCGCCAATCATCAGGGTATTTGCGTTGTTGGGATCCACTGCGCAGGTAAGGTCATACCAGGCCTGGCCCCTGCAAAAGTTGCTCATGCCCCAGGCACCTGGATTGGAAACAGCGGTCCAGGTATTCCCGCCATTGTTGCTCCGGTAAATGCCCTGGCAGTTGCTGTTGTTTCCATCCTGAAACATGGCATACACCCTGTTGGGGTCGCTGGGGGCGCAAGCCAGCTCAATGCGTTCGTAGCCGCTGGAGGGAAGGCCGGTGCTGAGCTTCGCCCAGGTATTCCCCTGATCGGTGGAGCGGTAAATCCCATCCTGGCCCTGGAGGCCCAAACTTGCAAACAGCACCCCGTTGGCAGCTATTTCCACATCTGAAGCCTGAAGGCGGGTGCCAAATGTGCCGCCTCCCAATACCCGCGTCCAGGTGGTGCCTCCATTATTCGATCGCACCAGACCGTCGTTGCGGGTAGCGGCGAAAAGGGTTCCCTGGGAGTTAACTACCAATTTTTGGGTGTAGTGAAACCGGGAGTTTTGGGTGGAGGGCAGCGGTTGCCAGCTCGTGCCTCCGTTGGTGGATTTCCAGATGCCAAAGCCACGCATGGCATCAGCATTGAAAAACCCTTCGCCGGTGGCAAAATACATGGTTTGTGGGTTGGTCGGGTCCTGGGCAATGGCCGTGACAGAGAGGTTGTCAAACAGGTCGTTGACTGGCTGCCATTGTGGGGTGGAGGCGGAAATGTTGGTGGTTTTGAACAAACCGCCCGAAACAGAGCCTGCCCAGAGGGTGTTGCCCGAAGGATCGTTGGCATCCAGCAACAAGGCCCTCGTCCGGCCTCCTACATTGTTGGGACCGCGCTCCTCCCAGTTCATCTGGAGGATGTTGTTGCGGGTGGAAAGGAGTTGTTCCCGGCGCTGAAGCTCCCGGTATGCTGGCAGCAGGCGCTCCCTGGGAACAGTATTCGTAGCCGGGTCTTTAGTTAGCTCAAATTCCATGGCCATAGCCATATCGATGCGGTCCCGCTTCGGATATTTCTTTACAGGTTTTGGCGTAGCTGGCGCAGTAGATGGCTCCTGGCAGGAACTGGCAACGACAACAAAAGCAAGAAAACAGATCGAAAGGAAAGATAGACGCATAGGAGTTGATCAAAGAGGGGGGAGTCTTCATGGCTATGGTGAACAAGGAACATTTATGCTCCTGAACACCCTATCTTTTTCCGAAAAATTCCTTTCCTGTTTTCTGCGATTCGCAAGATTTCCCGTTGCTGCTTTCCAGATCAGACTTTTTTCACTTCTGCCCAGCGCACCTCGTTTACAAGCTCGCGCCCTGCTTCTGCGTCGGCGACGTTTTGAAGGGTGGTGGTGGCGATCTGCGTGAGGGCATTTTTGGTAAAAAATGCCTGGTGTGCGGTGATCAGCACATTGGGGAAGCTCATCAGCCGGGCGATGGTGTCGTCGGCAATCACGGTTTCGGAAAGGTCGCGGAAAAAAAGTTTTTCCTCCTGCTCATACACATCCAGCCCCAGGTAGCCCAGGTGCCCATGCTTGAGCGATTCAATCACAGCCTGGGTATCGACCAGACCGCCGCGGCTGGTGTTGATCAGCATAGAGCCCGGCTTCATCAGGCTCAGTGAAGCTGCATTGATGAGGTGATGGGTTTCGGGGGTCAAAGGACAGTGAAGCGACACGATGTCGGATTGGGCAAACAACATTTCAGCCTCTACATACTCAACCCCGGCGGCTTGGAGCGCCTCATTCGGGTAGCTGTCCAAGGCAAGCACCCTGCAGCCAAGGCCCTGCATAATGTGGCAGAATACCTGCCCTATTCTTCCGGTGCCGATCACCCCGACCGTTTTGCCAAACAAGTCGAAGCCGTCCATCCGGACCAGGGAGAAATTGCCTTCCCGCACGCGGTTGTAGGCTTTGTGGGTTTTGCGGTTGAGGGTGAGAATGAGGGCTAATGCATGTTCGGCCACGGCGTGGGGAGAATAAGCGGGAACCCGCAACACAGGAATGTTCAGGGCCTCGCAAGCTTCCAGATCAACATTGTTGAACCCCGCACAGCGAAGCGCCAGGATCTGCAGACCGTTCTGAGCAAGGCGCCGAAGGCTAGCAGCATCGAGCTTGTCGTTTACAAACACGCAAATGGCGGGAAAGCCTTCAGCCAGCTTCAGCGCCTCTTCCTGCGGCTTGAGCCGGGTTTCGTAATAAGTGATCTCGTGGTCAAAACCGGCATTGGCCAGGTCAAAATACTGGCGGTCGTAGGGCTGTGTGCTGAACAGGGCAATTTTCATATGTGCTTTTTCTGGTTGGGAAGATGGACAAAGATTCGGAGAATTCGCACTTCTCTCAAATTTACCCTTAGCCGGGGATTCACCAACTTCAGAATCATTGATGTTGTATGCAAAGTTTTTGCTGCAAATCAGGAAACATTCATCGGATTGATTACCTTGTGGGCAGGATGAAATACTTCGTCTCCGCCGTTTCATGCCTGCTCTGGATATGGTTGCCTGGCTCGCTTCAGGCACAGGAAATCACGTTATCGTCTGCCGATAGTGCGTCGCTTCTAACTCTGAGAAGCCAGGCGCGTGGCTGGTATGGCGACAACCTCGATTCGATGAGCCATTATGCAGGGCGCTACAGGCAGGTAGCTACCCGGCTCAATGCCTCCTATTTTCTCGCAGATGCCTGGCTGCTGCTCGGCACAGCCAGCATGGAGCAAGGCGATCACGGCAAAGCCACCCAAGAATTCATCCGGGCCTACCAGATAGCTGATTCTGCACAGATGATCAGGCCCAAAGTAATGGCTCAAATCAACCTTGGGGCAGTTTACCATCATCAGAAAAAATACCAGGAAGCGCTCTCCTTTTACAAAGCAGGCATCCATGGCTACCATGAACTCAACATGCAAAGCAGCCTGGGCCAACCCCTTTATAACCTGGCCATCGTGTTTCAGGACATGGGGCAAACCGATTCGGCAAAGCACTACTACCTCATTGCTCTGCCGATTGCCGGGGTCGCCGGAGATTCTCTGTCCCTGGCAGACCTCTACAACAGCCTCGGCAACCTCGTGCTGGAGCAAGGCTCCCGTAGCGAAGCCATTCATTATTTCTCGAAGGCCGCTTCCATTGCAGAATCACTCGGTGAAGACAGCCGTCATTTTTACCCGCTCCTCAATCTTGGCACGCTGGCCACTGCCGAAAAGCGCCTCGGGGCTGCCCGCCGTTACCTCACTACCGCCAGGGACCTCGCCTATTCCTTGTCGTCTGCAGACATGCAAATTGACATTGAGCGAGCCCTGGCAAGCCTTGATTCAGCGAATCACCAATACGACAGTGCCTACCAGCACCTTGCCCGCTGGACAACCCTCGTGCAGCAGCAGCAGGAATTAGCCCGGCAAACCCAGCTCGACAACCTCCAGGCGCAGTTTAACAGCGATCGCCAGGAGCAAATGCTTGCCGCTCAGGCTGCTGAAATCGCGGAGCAGGATAAAAACCTCCGTTTTCAGCGGGCACGGGCCATTGTGCTTGCTACAGGCTTATTCGTGCTTCTTGCCTTGTCTCTGGCCCTCCGGCGAGTGAGCCTCATTCGCAAGCGGCAGAGTGAGGCCCTTTTGCGAATGAACGAAGACAAAGACACTATGCTTCAGGCAGTGGCCCACGATCTGCAAAGCCCCACTGTGAACATCCGCGGGCTAATTGATGTGCTTCAGGATGCCCAAGCGCTGGATGCCGAAGGCAATAGCATCGTGACCATGATTCAGAAAGAGCTGGACCGGTCGGATCATCTCATCAGGTCCTTGCTGGAACTGGAAAGTATTGAGGCCGGAGACTGGACCGTTTCCATGCTTCCGGTGAATTTGTCGAACATCCTGGAGGAGGTGGCAGAAAAATACCGCTATTCGGCCCAGCGGAAGCAGATCTGGCTTGAAACCGCTGGTCTTGGGGAGGAGGTTTCACTTACCACAGACCCACACTTCATCGCCCGTATTTTAGACAACCTCCTTTCCAATGCCATCAAATTTTCTCCAGCTGGCAGCAGAATAGGCCTGAGCCTGCAACGGGCGAGCGACCAGGTCAGGATAGAAGTAAGCGACCAGGGCCCCGGGATCACAGAGGAGGATCAGATGCGGATGTTTGGCCGTTTCCAGCGCCTGAGTGCCAAGCCAACTGGCGGCGAAAGCAGCACCGGCCTGGGTCTGGCCATCACCAAGGCCATGACCGACCGGCTCCGGGGCCGCATCGAGGTACACTCCCAGCCAGGAAGAGGCAGTACTTTCGCCGTAGTGCTGCCGCAGTGAGCAGGTTCACCAACACAGCAGTTTCCGCAGCTCATTCGTCAAAATCCCTACATTGAAGCGCTGCGGGCTTGCCCGTTTTGCCAATGCCGGCGAAATTGCTCCCACGCAGTCAGTAAAATTTTATCTTCCCCCTCATCCATTCCAAGACAAACTTATGACACCCGTTTCCCTCTATCCCCTGACCTTCCACACCTTGTTCAAAGACAAAATCTGGGGTGGGCAAAAGATAAAAACAGTGCTGGGCAAAGATTTCGGGAACCTGCCCAATTGCGGGGAAACCTGGGAAATTTCGGGGGTGCCGGGCAATGTGTCGGTCGTGAACCAGGGGCCGCTGGAGGGCAAGTCGCTTCGGGATTTGCTCATTGAGTATGGACCGAGGCTTGCCGGAGGCCGGGTGTATGCCCAATTTGGGGATGAGTTTCCGCTGCTGGTAAAATTCATTGATGCCAACGACGATCTCTCGATCCAGGTCCATCCTGATGACGAGCTGGCTGCGAGGCGCCACAACTCCTTTGGCAAAACGGAGATGTGGTACATTATGCAGGCCGATCCGGGTTCGACCCTCATCACGGGATTTAACCGGGAAATGAGCCGGGAAACCTACCAGCAGGCATTTGAGGCCGGGCAGTTGAATGACATACTCAACCGCGAAACAGCAGAGGCTGGCGATGTGTTTTTCCTGCCTGCCGGCCGGGTGCACACCATTGGAAAGGGCTTGCTACTGGCCGAGATCCAGCAAACCTCCGACGTTACCTACCGGATCTACGACTTTGACCGGGTAGACGACCAGGGAAATAAGCGGGAGCTGCACGTGGAGGAAGCCCTCGATGCGATCGATTATCGCTGGTATCCTGATTATAAAACCACTTATCCAGCAGTAACCGGCGCGCCAGTGGAGGTGGCAAAGTGCCAGTATTTCGTAACCAACCGTTTGCAATTCACGGGTACACAGGCGATGAATTTTGCCGAAAGAGACGCTTTCACCATTTTGGTGGTGGTGGGTGGCACCGGAACCCTGGAGTGGGAAGGCGGCTCCATGGTCGTGGCTGCTGGTCAGGCTGTGTTGCTTCCAGCCGGGCTGGAAGCCATTGAGCTGCATGCTGAGGGAGAGTTGATCGTGCTGGAGTCGTATTTGCCGGCGTGAGTGTTTGCCAGGAAAATGGTCGTTTTCCGGGATTGGCATGGTAAAAAGTTGGCCGTTTCCGGTTGCGAATGTGAACCAGAAAGGATTTCGCAGGTAAGGATCGTTGCCAGAGGCGGTTGGTTGTGCCGGAGTTTCTTATATTCGGCACCGAAACAGAGCTAGCGCTTCGGATTCGACGCTCGACAGGAAAACTTATGGATTTCAAACGACTAAACAACTGGACTGGCTGGGCAGTATTTGCCATTGCGCTGGTGACCTATTTCATGACAATGGCACCTACAGCCAGTTTTTGGGACTGTGGCGAGTTCATCGCTTGTGCCAACGAACTGGAAGTACCTCACCCACCCGGTGCGCCATTTTATTTGCTCCTCGGCAGGGTGTTTGCCATGTTTGCCTTCAACGACGTGAGCCAGATTGCCTGGATGCTCAACCTGATGAGCGTTCTCACCAGCGCCTTCACCGTGCTATTCACTTTCTGGATCACCACCCACCTGGCTGCCAAAATGGTGGGCACAGACAGCAAGGCTTATACCTTTCCGCAAATCCTGGCCATTTTGGGCGCGGGCACGGTGGCAGGGTTGGCCAATACTTATGCCGACTCTTTCTGGTTTAACGCTGTGGAAGCGGAGGTGTATGCGATGTCTTCCTTCTTCACCGCCATCGTGGTTTGGCTGATGTTTAAATGGGAAGAGCGCGCCGACGAAGCTGGGAATCACCGCTGGCTGATCCTCATCGCCTACATCATGGGCTTATCGATCGGGGTGCACTTGCTCAATTTGCTTACCATTCCGGCGCTGGCCTTCATCTATTATTTCAGAAAATACCCCTTTAGCTGGAAAGGCTTTTTCATCACCTCCGGCGTTTCCATCGCGATTCTCGGCGTGATTCAAACCGGGATTATCCTGTACACCTTTGATTTTGCCTGGGCCTTTGAGCGCTTCCTCACCAGCATGAGCAGCGTGTCTGGCAAAGATATTGGCGGCCTGGGTCTGCCTATCGGCTCCGGCGTGATATTGTTCTTTACCCTCTTGTTTGGTGCGCTTGGATACGCAATCTACTGGTCGCAGAAAAACAATCGGGTGCTGCTCAACACTTCCCTGCTGAGCGTGCTGGTGATTTATATCGGGTTCTCTTCCTACATGATGATTCCGGTTCGGTCGCAGGCCAACCCTCCGATTGATGAGAACAACCCCGAGAATACCCAATCCTTCCTGAGCTACATGAAGCGCGAGCAATACGGCAGCCGCCCTTTGCTCAAAGGTCCCCTCTACAATGCCCAGCCTGTGGCCCTCGACGACGATGGTACTGAGTATATGCTCTCTGAAGACGGCAGCACCTACGTGGAACTTGGCCAGAAGCGCAAATACCGCTATGCCGAAAAGGACCAGAAGTTCTTCCCCCGGATGTATGACAACACCCGCCCGCTCAGCTGGGACCCAAGACAGGGCGGATATACCTATGCTAATTTTGTAAAGCGCACCGGCACCGCAGACACCCCCTACGACGACCAGCCCTCCAAGGGAGAAGACCTCATGTACTTTTTCCAGTACCAGATCGGCCACATGTATCTCCGCTATTTCTTGTGGAATTTCGTGGGAAAAGAGTCGGATGTGCAAAATGCCGGTCACGAAAGCGGGCTGGAATTCAGCAAAATCGCGGCCATGCCGGATTTTATCAAAAGCCACCCTTCGAAAAACCATTTCTACTACCTTCCCTTGCTGCTGGGCTTGCTGGGCTTGTTCTGGCACAGCAGCAAAAAAGGCAACGACGCCATTGTCGTGGGCTTGCTGTTCTTCTTCACGGGCCTGGCCATCATCATTTACCTGAACCAATACCCCAATCAGCCCCGCGAACGTGACTATTCCTTCGCCGGATCTTTCCAAACCTTTGCTATCTGGATCGGGCTTGGCGTGCTGGCACTTTATCAACTGCTGGAACAATACCTTAAGCAGGCTTCTGCTTACCTCGCAGTGGGAGTAGGGCTGGTCGCGCCGCTTCTCATGGCCGTGCAGGGCTGGGATGACCACAGCCGCGCCAACAACTATGTGGCCCCAGATTCGGCCTATAACCTGCTGAATTCGCTCGAAAAGGACGCCATCCTGTTCACCAACGGCGATAACGACACCTTCCCGCTCTGGTACCTCCAGGAAGTGGAAAACATCCGCCCGGATGTGCGGGTGCTCTGCCTCTCCTATGTGAACACCGACTGGTACATCGACCAGATGTACATGAAGATGAACGAGTCGAGCATCCTGCCGCTGACAATTGCCCGCAACGATTATGTTGGCCAAAACAACCAGTCTAAGGGCTATGGCGACAGAGCTACCTTGTCGCGCAGCCTCCCCGCAGATGCGCAGCAACTGCTTGCACAGGGCATCATTTCAGAGGAGGACCTGCCTTACGTGCAAAACCCCATGACCTGGAGCGTTTCTACCCGTGGACCCCAGAGCAACCGCTATCTCGAACTTAAGGACGAGCTCATTCTTAATCTGCTGGATAATGTGGCTAAATCAGGCTGGAGCCGCCCGGTCTATTTTGCCAACACCGTGGCCCCCAACTCTTATCTTGGGCTGCAGGAATACTTCCGCCAGGAAGGCCTCGCCTACCGCGTGCTGCCAGTGAAAAAACCCTCTTTGAGAGATCCGTATGATCCCGCTCCAGGCTATGTGCACCAGGAACTCATGCACAAGCATCTGGTCGAAGATTTTCGCTTCCAGAACCTCAACCTCGAAGGTCAGTACTACGACGAGAACATCTACCGGATGCTCGACAACTATTACACAACCTTCTACCGCCTGGCAAACAACTACCTGCTGGAAGTGGAAGCGATGAAGACCCAGAACCAGGCCCTGGCTGCTGTGAGCTCCGATAGTGCTATGAAGGTCATCGAAGCCAACAATGCCAGGATCCCGCTTCTGCTCGAAAAGTCGAAAGAAGTGATGCTTCACGCGGAAACCTCCTTCCCGGTGCAAACCATCGACCCGAATCCCTACCTCGTGACCCGCTTCGGGATCGTCTTTAAAAAGCTGCAAAATGCCTACAAAGACAGCGACCCCACGGTAGCTGCAGAAATGGGCCAGCTTGCGGACCGCTACTTCGATTTCCTCGAAAACAAGATCGTAGGAACCCTGGCCTACTACAGCACCGCTCCGGGCGCACGCGACGACCTCCAGTTGTACACAGCCTCCTTCGGCTTGCTGGCGAATATCTACGGCCAGTTCCAGCTCACAGAGCGCACAGCCCGGCTTCAGGAGGCACAGGCTGGTTTTGACCCACGCTTATTCAGCCGCTAATGCGCCGCGCCAACCACTGAATCTCCACCACGGGAGGGGCCACCCAGCCCCTCCCGTTCCATTTTTACCCAACCCTTTCGCAAGATGTCTCTCACCGCTGCCCGCAACTGGCTTGAAGACCATCAACTGGATGGCTACTTTCATCTCCACACCGATCCTCACCAAAGTGAGTACCTGGCCGGGCACTGGCAGGTCATGGAGTGGGTGAGTGGTTTCACCGGCTCGGCCGGCCACCTTGCTTTTACCCGGGATGCTGCAGCAGTCTGGACAGATTCCAGGTATCATGTTCAGGCAGAAAAGCAACTTGCCAACGGGGGCTTCGGGCTAGTGAAAATGGGCGTTCCGGGACAAGACATCAGCGTGGCCGACTGGTTTTCCCGGCAAATGGAAACCCCTGCCCGGATCGGCTATGACCCCAGGTTGTTGTCGCACGCCCAGTGGAAGGCCAGGAAGCGGGAAATGGAAGCAGCGGGCTTTGAATGGGTGTCGGCAGGCGGCATGTGGGAGGCAATCTGGGATCAACGCCCTGCATTACCCTCACAGCCGGTCACTGAACACGGAGTTGGTTTTCCCGGCCAAACGAGAGGGGAGAAATTAACTGAACTGAAAGGCAAGCTGGGCAAGGCAAATGCAGTGTTTGTGTCCACCCTCGACGACATCGCCTGGCTGCTCAACCTCCGGGGCACTGACATTTCCTACAACCCCCTGTTCATGAGCTATTTGCTGGTCTTGCCGGACGAGGCAAAGTTGTTTGTTGCGGAGGAGAAAATCAGCAGTTCCCTGCGGGAGGTATTAGCCGAAGACCACATCAGCATTCAGCCCTACGAGGCCATTTTTGAAGCCCTGGCGCAGATTCCTGCCGGGATTTCCCTTCGGATTGACCCTAACCGCTTCAGCCAGGCAGCAATGGAGGCTTTGCCTGCGGAGGGAAAACGGTTCAAGGGAGAGCTCCCCACCCTGCTGATGAAGGCACAGAAGCCGGTTCATGAACAGATTCAGCTCCGGGCCTCCCAGGTGCGGGATGGCGTGGCAATGTGTCGTTTCCTGGCCTGGCTGGACCGGGAAATTGGCAGCCAACCCATCACGGAGGAAAGTGCAGCCTTGAAATTAAGCGCTTTCCGGGCCGGGCAGGCCTGGTTTCAGGGCGAGAGTTTTGCCCCGATTCCCGGATATGGCCCCAATGGCGCGCTGCCCCACTACCGGGTTACCCCCGAAAGCAACCTGACCCTTCAGCCGGAGGGCGTTTTCCTGATCGACTCGGGAGGACAGTACCTCGACGGCACCACTGATATTACCCGGACTGTGGCCCTGGGACCGGTTTCGGAGCAAGCCCGGATCGATTTTACCCTGGTGCTCAAAGGCCATATTGCGCTGGCGGAAGCGGTGTTTCCTGCTGGCACACAGGGCGTTCAGCTGGATGTGCTGGCCCGGCAGTTTTTGTGGCAGGCCGGGATGAATTATGGCCATGGTACCGGCCACGGGGTAGGGTATTTTCTGAATGTGCACGAAGGCCCCTGTGGCATTAGCCCAAAAGTAACTCAACAGCCAGCGCTGGCCCCGGGGATGTTGTTATCGAATGAACCGGCGCTGTACCGGGAAGGGGAGTACGGCATCCGGATCGAGAACCTGCTACTGGTGCAGGAAAAGGAAAATACAGGCTTTGGACAGTTTCTTTGCTTTGAAACGGTGACGTTGTGCCCAATCGACCAGAGGATGGTAGTGCCTGGCTTGCTGAGCGAGGAGGAACGCCTGTGGCTGGACCGCTACCACGAGCGGGTGCTGGAGGCTTTGAGTCCGGGTTTGTCGGGAGACGACCTTGCCTGGCTGCAAGCTGCGACGACGCCTGTGAGAAAGGGCTAAAACGCATCAGGCGACCCCGGGGGGTCGCCTGATGCTGGCAAATCATTCGCAGGAAAGCGAGCGCTATTGCAAGATGATTCTTTTGACGATCTGCTGCTGATCTACATCGATTTTCACGAAGTAAACACCGCGGGGGAGGCCGGAAAGATCGAACTGGATTTGCTGGTTGGTTTCAACCTGGCGAACATCCACCCGCTGACCAATGAGGTTGACGATTTTCACCTCGAAAGTTTCAGAGAACTGACTTTCGATGTTGAGAAAAAAGACACCGTTGGTTGGGTTTGGATAAACGGAAGCGTCAATGCGGAGACCGTCAATTTCTTCCAGAGGCTGGTGGTTCAGGGTGCCGGCAATCGAAGGAAGGGCGGCGAGAAGGAACAGAGAGACAAAGAGTAAACGTAACTGTTTCATTTGCGAATGATTTGAAAGGCAAGTTATGGAACAATACCCAAATTCGTGCCATGAAGTTTCAGGGTTATCCTACATTTGGCACTGAAAAGGGAAGAACAATGAGCGAACGTGCAGAAACAACGGACAAACGTGCGGGGCTTCGGGCCTTGATCTTTGGTGCTACCGGCCTGGTGGGTTCTGAATTGTGGCGCTTGCTGGGGGAAGACGGGCGTTGGAGCCAAATCGTTTGCCTGGGCAGAAAAAAACCTTTCGGGATAGACGAATATCCGCAAGTTTCTGCATCAGAGGTGAACCTTTTTCAGCCAGAAACTTTCTCCAGCCAGTTGAAAGCAGACGTAGCCTTTTGCTGCCTTGGCACCACGAGAAAGCAAGCTGGCTCCAAAGAGGCCTTCTGGAGGGTGGACGTTGAGCTGGTTACCCTGCTGGCCGAAGCTTGTGCCAGGGCTGGCGTTCGTAGGTTGGTGGTGATGTCGGCGATGGGCGTGAAGAAAAATTCGATGTTTTTCTACAACCGCGCCAAAGCCACGATGGAGGAGCAGGTTCGCAGCAGCGGCATCCCAGAGGTGGTGTTTGTGCGCCCCGGCCTGCTGATGGGGCAGCGCAAAGAACATCGCCCCGGCGAATCACTTGCCATTGACTTTACCAGAGCGGTGACCCCGCTGGCAAGTCGCCTGGGCTGGGAAATCCCCGCAATCGAAATAGCCACCCTTGCCAGTGCCATGATTCACCTGGGAATCGGCGAGGTTCCGGCCCAGCCCGTGAACAACAGCGAGTTAATTCTGCTCGGCAACCGGGAGGTTCATGACCGTGAACATCTTGGTACGCTGTAACTTTCTCCCTTCGAATTGACTACCCGCCCCCTTCGTTGTGAGAAAAAAGCAAGTTACCATTCTGGAACTGGCCACCCGCCTGGGGCTTTCGGCTTCCACGGTGTCGCGTGCCCTTAATGGCCGCCACCGCATTTCGGAAGACACCCGAAACAAAGTGCAGGCGCTGGCCAGCCAGCTCGGTTATCGGCCCAACGTCTCTGCAAGGCATTTGCGCGAAAACAGAACCTATACCCTCGGCTTGCTGGTTCCTCACCTTCACACTGCATGGAACCAGTCTCTCGTAGAGGCTTTTGTGGAAGTGAGCCGTGAACACGAGCATCATTTGCTTCTCCAAATCGGTGAAAGCGTGCAACCTCTTCATTTTTTGCTCAATGCCCACCTCGACGGCCTGCTGCTGATCACCAATCTTCAGATGGACATCTTCACCATGGCGGCGCTGACCAAAGCCAGGCATTTGCCTCTGGTGATGACGGGGCCTGCACCTGAACATGTTTCGTCGGTACAGCCCATCAGTAACGGTTCCTCGTCAATGGCCCAGCTTGCGGCCAAAGCAGCAAGGGTGGCTTTGAAGCTGCTGTTTGACGAACTGGAGGCCATCGAAAACGACCGGCCAGGCACAGCTCAGACCGTGATGGTCTGAGCTGGCTGACAGCGGCTGTTTTTCAGGTGTTCATTGGCTTCCTAGCCCGAGGACCACCTTAGCCAACTGGGTTTTCCCCCCGGAATCCAGTTGTAAGATGTACACCCCAGGCCGGAGGGAGGCAGTGGCGAGCCGCGGCACCAGGACCCCAGCCGGAACATTGTCCCGCATCCACAACAATACCATCTTACCATCGGCATTGAAAAAGCGGAGCTGAACAGGCCCGGGTTCTGGAATCCAGATCACCAGCGGCGAGGTTTGCAGAATTCGGATGGTTTCCTCCACCAGACGGTGGTCTTTCAAGAGCATTTCAGGACCAGGAAACAGGAAGAAGCATCCTAACAGAAAAGCGGAAAGAACGGTCGCTTGCATGGCAGTGGCGTTTCCTCAGAGATGGCGAAATCTGTGCTGAAGCGCCCCGTTTTTTTGTTCAGGAGTGAGCAGACAGGCACTAGTTCACGGAAAATGACGTTTTTTTTGAAAAGTCTTCCTGGATGGTCAATTCCAGCAACATGCATCCCGGTTCTTCTTCTTTCCCGTTGTTCTCAATTTGAGAAAAGATCTACCATTTTGGCTTTGCATCTGGAAAGAAAATCCCGGTTTTTGCAAATAGAATCCCCAACTTGGCCTGGAAAGGCTTTATTATTGAAGCCGCCTACGCCAGTTCATCTCTTCTCAGCCGATCAGCCATTTGCCCATGAGCTCTTTTTCTTTCGCTATTCTCTCCAATTCTAGTTTCGGTTCCCTGTGGCGTTGGCTGATGCCGCTGGGGCTGCTGCTGCTGGCCATGGGTTGTGGTGCTGAAACCAGTTCTTCGGTTGTGACCGTCACCACGACAGACAGCACAGACACGCTTCTGGAAAGCCAGTCGCGCGGGCTTCCAGAGGCTAACCTGAGGCTGGGAAGCTCCGACACCACCTTTGAGACCCGTTTCCCCACGCTGGCCATGTTGATGGCGAAGGAGGAGCCCTCAACCTTGGAAATTGTGAAGGCTTTTGTAGCCACAGTCGCACGACCTGAGGACATTCGCACCGAGCAAGCCTTTCTTGATCTTCTTGCTTATCGGGATACTGCCATCATTCCCCGGCTGGACCCGGCTATTTATCGCTGGGAGGACAGCGGAAAGAGATATGAGCATTTCGAAGCACTGGAGGCCGAGCTAAACAGACTGGGCATGCAATCCATCGAAGCCGAAGGCTCCTTCCTGGGCCTGGGCCCCGCAGATTTGCTCGCCTCGGAGTGGGACCGCCTCGCTTCTGCGGAGCTGAAGCTTTTTCTCCAGTTTGAGGAGTTAAAGACCCGTGCAATGGGAGGAGAGTATCCTTTTCTCGACATGGGGGGATATCTGGCCTTAGCTGAGATCGGTGAAAAAATGATGGCGTTGCCCAAAAACCGCTACCAGGATTCCATCGTGCAGGACTACCACCGGTACCTGGTTTTCATTCACGACATCCACCAGGTAGTTGATCTCACCACCCGGGAGGAGCCGAATATGTTCGTTTCCGGGATCAGCACTGAGCATTATCCCTACCTCACTGATACCCGCTCGCGGCAGGTTTATCTGGATGAGCAGCCTGTATCTCTTTTTTCCAAAGCCCTGGCGGGAGTCATGGCTCAGCCCTCCAGCATGAGTCCAAGGCCAGAACATTTGTACCTCGTGGTGATTGCCTGGGAAGCCGAAGAAGCTGTTGCCCGCCAGCGGGTGATTGCCTCCCTGCTTAAAGGGCAGGACGTGCCCCACCATCTGGCTGTTCAGCTTGGCGACGGAAGCACCAGATACGCAGTGGTATATCGCTTTTTTGAGGAGGAAACAACGGCTGAGGAAGCACTCAGGCGAGCTGAGACCCAGTTCAGAGACGTGGAGCTCATCATGGTGAGCGTGTCGGGAGATCGCTTGTATCAAATTGGCGGATAACGTAGTGAAAAGCTGCGCAGGATTGAGAATATTCGCGGCAAGACATTTTCCCTCCATTTTTTATGCAGCGAAGAATCATTCTCACTGGAAGCAACGGTCTTTTGGGCCAAAAGCTGGTTTACCTCCTTGCCGATCGTCCTTTCACGCGTCTCATTGCCACCTCCCGCGGCATTAACCGCCATTCGCTTCGAAGCGGCTACCACTACGAGGCCATCGACCTGATGGATGCTGCTGCCTGGAAGCAACTCTTTGAAGAAGTGCAACCAACAGACCTGATCCACACAGCTGCGATGACCCTGGTGGACCAGTGTGAAACCGACCACGAAACCTGCGATAAGTACAACGTCGAGGCGGTTCAGATCCTGGCTGATTGCTGCCGGGCCCATGGAACGCGGTTTTATCACATTTCCACTGACTTCATCTTCGACGGCGAAAATGGCCCCTATCAGGAGCAGGACGCCCCGAATCCTGTCAATTATTATGGCCACGCCAAGCTCAAGGCAGAGCAAATCGTTCAGAACAGCGGGGTTGACTGGGCGATTCTCCGCACGATGCTCCTGTATGGCCTCACGCCTGCCATGTCGCGGAGCAACATCGTGTTGTGGGCAAAAAAATCGCTCGAAGAAGGCAAATCTATCCCCGTGGTGAACGACCAGTGGCGTTGTCCCACCCTCGCAGAAGACCTCGCCAGCGGTATCCTCGCCGCTGTGATGCGCGAAGCCAGGGGCATTTACCACATGTCGGGCCCCGATATGATGACCATTTCGGAGCTGGCGCGAAAGGTGGCCCGCCACTGGGAGCTCGATGAAAGCCTCATTCAGGAAATCAGTTCGGGCAGCCTCAAGCAAGCTGCCAGGCGCCCGCCTAAAACCGGATTTCTGATTCTCAAGGCCCAGACAGAGCTTGGGTATCAGCCTCACACGGTAGAGCAGGGGCTGATTGTGCTGGACCGGCAGCTGAGAGAAGGCTGGATGGACTGAAGAGAGACAGCTTCGCTGAGAGAAGTCAGACCGCTTTGCTGAGAGAAGCGAGACCGGAGGCGAAGCCGGTCCAGTCTGACCTCCGACTTCTGACCTCTCGCTTCTGAAACCCGGCGTTGCTACAAAGATTCGACCCCGCTGGGGTCGGGTTTCACCTGGCCTCCTTCGACGGGCTCTGGGACCGGAAGTCGTCGCCTGTCATGGTGAGCAGGGCCATTTTGGCCCGTCGCCGAACCATGACCAAAGCGGGGAGTCATCCTTCGGCGACAGCCCTTGAGGGCTTGCTCAGGATGACAGCGCGGCAAACACATGGCCCCCGGTATGACAATGTGCTGCAATTGCCCCTAGCCAATCTTCCACAAGGGCTATTGTTAGGCCGGGCGGTCGGCTGGGCTGCCTGGCAATGTCCGCAGCAGTTGCTCCAGTTTGTGGATCGCCAGCTGCTGGTCTGCTGGCTGTCGATGGGCATCCATCCCAAACTGCACCTCGCCTTTAAAGCCATCGTCTTGGATGCCTTTTATGTCGAACAGGGCGTCGCAGGCATGGTAGCGAAGCAGGTAGGGGTTTTCGAGGTCGCTGACAATGGCAAATAGTGGCCAGATAGACTTTGCGGTGCCTTTGCAGGTGAGGGCGCGCCAGATTTGGTAGTTGTCTCTGCCTTCCCAGATGTTGCCGGGTTTGGTGGCGATGATCGCCAGCAGGGCATCTTCGTCAAGCCGATCAAGCTCGGCGAAAATGTTGTCGGATTCTGATTCGTAGTGTTGTTGGAATTCGCCGTAGGTCATAGGAAAGAGGGGGCGGTGAATGGTGGTGGGGGCAGAAGACGGTGAACTGGGAGTGGATTTGCTTTTGAACCCATGAAATTGTTCGTTTGACTCCATCTCATTAAGCCAAAGACAAGTTAGCGGTTGTGCGCCATTTTTTCAGGGTTGTTGCAAGCTTCAATGGCTCAGATTAACTGTCTTTTTAAAAGTTGTGCGTTGATTGCTACCACAATGGTGCTTAAACTCATTAAGACTGCACCAACCGCCGGACTTAGCATAATTTCCCACTTGTATAATACACCTGCTGCCAAAGGAATTGCGAGAATGTTGTAGCCCGCCGCCCACCATAGATTTTGTATCATTTTGGAATAGGTGGCTTTGCCAAAGAGAATCAGGCTGGCTATGTCTTTGGGGTCGGAATTAACCAAAATTATATCTGCTGTTTCGGCTGCCACATCTGTACCTGAGCCAACTGCAATTCCAACGTCTGCCTGGGCAAGGGCAGGCGCATCATTAATGCCATCACCTGTCATGGCAATGAATTCTCCCTTTTCCTGAAGCTCTTTTACTTTCTCCAATTTTTCATGAGGCAAGACATTGGCTAGAAAACCATCCATTTTTAATTCATCGCTTACTTTCTTTGCTATTTTTTCATTGTCGCCTGTTAGTAGCAAATTTTTAATTCCTGACTCTTTAAGTATTTGGATAGCCTCAAAAGAACCTTCTCTAATTTGATCAGAAAAGGTAAAATATCCTGCTACTTCTTGATTGACCAGTAAAAATACCACAGTGCCTGTAAATAAATTGGATATTTCGGCGATCATGATTTTATGTTCAGACAGGTAATTTGGACCTGCTACTTTTATTTCTTTCCCTTCCACAATGCCTTCCAACCCTTTTCCGGGCAGGTAATTGAAATTTTCTGATCGGGGAACAGCGATGTTCAGTTCTTTTACTTTACGCATCAAACCGGCTGCGATATAATGTTCGGAATGTTGTTCAAGGCCCGATGCCAATCGAAGCATTTCCTTTTCATCAAAAAGGTTGTTCAGTACCTTAACCTCCTGTAATTCATGCGAGCCTTTTGTAAGCGTTCCGGTTTTATCAAAAATAATGGTTGTGATCAATCGTGCATTTTCAAAAGCTGTTCTGTTGCGGATAAGCAACCCTTTTTGAGCAGAAACAGAAGTTGAAATGGCCACCACCAATGGAACGGCTAAGCCCAAAGCGTGCGGGCAGGAAATCACCATCACTGTAACCATTCTTTCCAGTGCGAAAACAAAAGGAAAGCCCAGGAGCAACCAAGCGACCAGGGTAACAATTCCACCTCCTAAAGCAACAAAAGTTAATATTTTTGCGGCACGGTCTGCAAAGTTTTGGGTTTTGGATTTAATTTTTTGCGCGTCTTCAACCAGCTTCACAACCTTGTTCAGGTAACTGTTTTTGCCGGTGCTTACAACCTTGATCGTCAGAGAGCCATTCCCATTTATTGCCCCGCCAATTACCTCATCATCTATTCCTTTTTTTACCGGTTTGCTCTCACCTGTAAGCATGCTTTCATCTACATGGCTTTCTCCTTCTGTTACCCTGCCGTCCACCGGAACTTTTTCGCCAGGTTTCACCATTACCCAATCTCCGATGTTTAGTTCGCTAACAGGCACGTCGTGAATGTTTCCATCTTTCAAGTGATGTGCAGTTGAAGGCATCATTTTCACCAGCAACTCCAGTGAACGGGATGCACCCATGACCGACTTCATTTCAAAGTAATGACCAATGAGCATAATGTCTATCAGCGTAGCCATTTCCCAGTAGAAGTCCATCCCTTCTAATCCAAAAGTGATCGCAACACTATATGCCCAAGCTACCGAAATGGCGACACCAATCAGTGTCATCATGCCAATGGCTTTGTCTTTTACTTCATCATAAAGGCCTTTGAGAAAAGGATACCCCCCATACAAGAAAATGAAGGTAGAAAGTAGCGCTAACACATATTTGTCGCCAGCAAATTCCCATTCAAATCCCAACCACTGCTGTATCATTGGCGACAGGACAAGCACGGGAATTGAGACAATCGAACAAACCACAAATCGCTTCCAAAATGAAGCTAAATTGTGTCCGGCATGTTTTTCGTGCCCACTTTCGGCATGGTTTTCATGTTTATGTGCTGTATGTGAAGTAGTATGGTCCATCATTTTCTTTTGTGCTTAATATACCGATAAAGCAGTTGTTATGGCCTGAGAGCTTACCTCCGGGGTTTTGCGACTTTGTTCCAACGATACAGGCAAACACTATGTTCCGCGCCATTCACCGGTAAAGGGCAGAGGCGGCACGCAAGATTGATTTTGGCGAAGTGAATGATCAAATAAACCTGCCGGTCATGGAAAAATGCCAGCTCCGGCGATGCGACCAAGGTTGGTTTCACCTGGGCTTTTTGGCCGCCTTCCGTGCCCTTCGACCGGCTCAGGGACTGGAAGAAATGCCCCGGCTTTCATGTTCCCAGCCTCAAACTCAAAACCCTCAAACCTCTCCAACTCCTCTCCCCGCCGCCAACCCAGCCAGCAGTGGCAGGAGCCAGATCACCCGCGCCTGGAAGCGCGGGTCCACGGTGGAGATGCCTGCGCAGACTGCGGCATTCGCCAGCAGACCCAGCAGCACCAGAATTAGCAGCGGCATCCATTGCTCCCGGTTGGGCGGGGTGCTGCCCGCCCCCCAGCTCACCCACAGGATCCACAGCACCGAAGCCAGCACGATCAGGCGCTGGAGGAAGTCAACAACGTCATTCGACCACAACCCCCGATACTGGCGCGACTGCTGATAGGAGGCCAGAAACTCCGGCAGGTTTTGCTCAAGGATCCGGTAGGGAAAGCCGCCCTCCCGCTCCGTGACAATGATGCACAGGTCAAACGAAAAGAGCTGCTGGAGAATGGATTCGGCAGATTTGATCGCAAATTTTTTGACAAACACCGGGCGGCTGAAAAAGTCCTTCACAACGGATGCGTAGCGCTCATTGTTCCCGATCCAGCCGCCATCTTTGTTAACAGGGCTTTCAGGATCCCACATGAAGGAGCGGGGCAGTTGGTGCTGGTAGGCGCAGAGAGAATAGTCCTCCTGTGCGCAGGCGCTCGCCAGGAAGGGCTTGAGCAGACCCATTTCGTTCATTCTGTTCACCAGAAATATATTTCCCGAATGGCTGCGCACCCATCCGCCGCCCTGTACCGCATTCAGCGCCGGGATGGACACATATCCCGCCACACAAACCGCCAGCACCCAAATCCAGCGGCCCCAGTTCATCTGCATTTGCCTTCGCCACCAGGGCAGCAGCAAAAGCGCAATCCAGCCGGCCAGCATGAGAAACAGGATGAACGGATGCGAATGATGCGAGCCCAGGGCAAACCAGAGCAGGATGGTGAGAACAGGAAACTCCCAGCGGCGAAGCTGCCCCCGGAGCATGAGCCAGCTGAGCAGGATCATCACGGGGGTGAGGAAGTCGGGCATGAGCATCCCGGTTGTGAGGCCCAGGGAGGTGCCCAGGCTCAGAACTGCCAGTCCGGCCACTGCCCACATGGCCGGAAAAGCAGGCACCACAGCGCGAACGATCCTCAGAACAATCCACGAAACAAGCCCGGCCTGCACCATCACGGGCAGCCAGAGGCTGTCTTTCATGCTGATATGCCGCAAAAACCAGCCATAGAGCACGGGGCGTATTTCCGACGGATTTCCCGTGAAACCCACATAGAGGTAGGTGCCGGAGTCGGCATAGAGAAAGGGAAACAAATTGCAGAGCGCCGGAGCCAGAATGGCCAGGCTGCCGAGAAACCAGGCGAGCCTGCGGGCGGGCGCTTGATCAAGGGTGGGCATGAGGATGGAATCAGCCCGAAAGGAAAGAAGCCCCGGCTGCATTTGCAAGGAGGCAGAATCGGGAAAAGCTAATTAGATGATTTGCTAAATACCTAATTAATGAGCAACTTTCGTTTGTAACAGACGATCACGATTTCCTATGAGCATTCACCAGGCAATCAAAGCACTGAGCGATCCAACCCGGCGGCAAATTCTGGAGATGCTGCGCGAGGGCGACCTCACGGCTGGTGACATCGCAGATGCCTTCGAGATCAGCAAGCCGAGCATTTCCCACCATCTGGAGCAGCTTCGGCAGGCGGATCTGGTGCTGTCTGTCAAAAAGGGGCAGTTTATCTACTATTCCCTGCACACCACAGTGCTCGACGACCTGCTGACATGGCTCATGGGGCTTCGCTCGCCCATTCATCCTCAATCCGACGACACATGGGAACCTGGCTCTCCAAACAATGGCTGATTTTGCTGATGATGCTGACGCCTCTTGTGCTGTTCATCAGCGTGTATGACCAACTGCCTGACGAAATCCCTACCCACTGGAATGCCCGAGGCGAACTTGACGACACCATGCCCAAACCCTGGGGCCTGCTGCCTTTGCCCCTCACGATGCTGTTTCTCAACGTCATGTTCTGGGTGATTCCCGTTCTCGACCCCAAAAAAAATGTGGAATCTTTCCAAAGGCCGCTGTTCATTGTTCAGCTCCTCACAAATCTGCTGTTCGTGGTGCTGGCCCTTATAACTGTCGGGGTGGCGCTGGGCCTGAAACTGGATGTACCGCTGATCATTTCCTACGCCGTGATTTTTCTGCTGCTCACCCTGGGCAATTTTATGGGGAAATTCCGGCCCAATTATTTCGTCGGCATCCGCACTCCATGGACCCTCGAAAGCGAGGAAGTGTGGATGAAAACCCACAAAATGGCCGGCTGGGTCTGGGTGGCCTGTTCGCTGGGCCTGCTCGGACTGCGCTTGTGGCTGCCAAATGAGGTGTTCTACCTGATTTTCATTCCGGTTGTGTTGTTCATGTCCTTTGCGCCGATGGGCTACTCCTGGTGGCTCTACCGGCAGCAGAAGCAATCCTGAGGCGGGCGTTTGCCCGTGGGCCTGATCCGGCTATCTTTGCAGGGCAAAATTGCCACATGAATCATCGAAACGTCCTGCTGTTTGTTGCGATTGCCTATGGGCTGACCTGGCTGGTGTTGTTGGGGTTAAACAGCCTTGGCGATGGGGCAGGTACCTGGACCGGCTATTTTCTGACGATGCTGTATCGCTGGGGCCCTGCCATTGCTGCGGCCATTGTGGCCAGGCAGGTGTATGGGTCCACGAGAGAACCTCTTGGTCTCAGCAGCCTGGACCAGATGCACGGGAAGTGGTTTTTTGCCGGGTTGGGCTGGGCGCTGGGCGCTTTTTTGCTGGCTTTGGGGCTAATTGGCCTGCTGGGAAACGCCGCAGGACTGCCAGGACTGGGGAAATTGGACCTCGACAGCGTCCGCGCTTTGGCCAGGGTAATGCCGGAGGGCACGGAAGGCGCTCCCTCCATCCCCGATTGGATGATGAACATGCCGGGCTGGTCGCTGCTCATGGCGATGCTCCTGATCCAGTTTTTACTTGGCAGCACCCTCTACCTGGCCTACACGTATGGCGAAGAGCTGGGCTGGCGCGGCTTTCTGCTGCAGGAAACAAAGGTGCTGGGATATTGGAAGGGAAATCTCGTGCTGGGGTTGCTGGCGGGAATCTGGTATCTGCCTTTTGTGATCCAGGGCGACTTGTATGCCGGGCCGGTGGTCTGGGGCTGTTTCACGATGGTGGTGTTTCAGATCAGCCTGACCTTTCCCCTGACCTATTTTGCCAGAAAAAGCGGGCATCCTCTCACAGCAGCGGCCATTCAGGGCATTTGGGGAGCGGTAGCAAGCATCCTGCCGATGTTTCTGGTGGGGCAAAATCCTTTCGTGGGCAGCATGGCCGGGGTACTGGGCATGGTCATTTGCTGGCTAACCACCGCGGTAATTGCGTGGCGAGACCCGATGTTTATACAAAGCTACCCTGCGGTCTCTTACCAGATTCCAGCAGCAGAGGCGGAATCCTGAGCGAAGATTCTGCGAAATTGACCAAAAGCATCGAAGATTTGTCGGCTGTTTGCTGGGAAAATTGCCTGTAAGTTCGGATCATCGTAGTGGCCCTGTGCAGGAATTGGGTAGTAAGTAGTTTCATTCAATCAACAGAGGATGTCTGCCAATCGGATTTTCGTTGCGGCCACCAGCCAGCACGTAGGCAAAACGACCAGTACCCTTGGGCTCATGGCCGCCCTTCGCTCGGCGGGACTGGAAGTAGGGTATTGCAAGCCTGTGGGCCAGGAGTTTGTTCATGTCGGCACTTCGCGGGTGGACAAGGATGCCTTTTTGTTTGCTTCGTCGAACAAATTTGAGCTGGTACCGGAACTTCACAGTCCGGTGATTCTGGGTTCTGGTGCGACTACGGCTTACCTGGACAACCCCAGTCAGTTTCAATTTGGCAACAAAATTCTCAAGGCCGCAAAAATCCTGGACACCCAGTATGAGGTTGTTGTGTATGAAGGAACTGGGCACCCCGGCGTAGGCTCGGTGGTTGGTTTGTCGAATGCCAGGGTGGCCGAAATGCTGGGCGCAGGCCTGATCATGGTGGTAGAGGCCGGGATTGGCAATACCATCGACTTGCTTGACCTCAATTTGTCTGTGTTTGAGGCGAAAAACATTCCCATTTTGGGGGTAATCATCAACAAGGCAGTGCCAGATAAAATTGAAAAGGTGCGGCACTATGTGGGAAAGGTAATGGAAACCCGCGGTGTGAAACTGTTGGGCATCATGCCCTACGAAGATGAACTTGGCCATCCGCTTATGCACGGGATTGTGGCGGCGATCAAGGCAAAGGTCGAATTTAATGAGGATATGCTCGACAATCGCGTTGCCAACCTGTTGTCGGGGTCCATCATGGGCATCACCCTCGGCGGGGAAGAAAAAGACCAGTTATTGATTGTGAGTCTTAACAGGTTATCCGAGGCGCTCCGCAAAATCGAAGATCTGCGCAATCCACATTTGCCCTATCCCATCTCAGGCATCATCATCGCAGGCAAGGGCGAATTTACCGAGCAGCACATTGAAGTTTTCCAGCAGCACCGCATTCCGGTAGCACGCACCACGATGGACACCTACGAGGTGGTGATTCGGATCAGCAAAATGGAGGTCAAGATCAACGTGAGAACGCCCTGGAAAGTGAGCAAAGCCATCCACCTGTTCCGCCAGCATGTAGACCTCGCCCCTGTGCTCTCCTTTCTGGGCCGTTGATTATTGTTCAGCCATTGACTTATTTTGCTAAACGGTAGCTTCCTTGCCAGGCAATCTTCCCGCAAGGAAATGTGACCATCACCAGATCTCATCACCCTCACCTTATGGAAGAGTCGGGTCCCTCCGAGCGTTCGAAAAAAGTCCTCGTCATTGGCTCCACAGGTAGAGCTGGCCGCAGGCTCGTGGAATATGCCCTTGAAAAAGGCCATGAAGTCACGGCTTTCGCCCGCAACATCGATCAATTAGACATTTCTCATCCCCGCCTGCGCACTGTTCAGGGGGATGTTCTCTACAAAGGACTCCTCGATGTGGCCATGCCCGGGCAGGACATCGTTCTGAGCGTCATTGGCATCCGGCAGTTTCGCGGCCCCATCACCCTCATGTCGGAGGGCATGAAAAACATTATCCGGAGCATGGAGCAAAACGGCGTCAGCCGGCTGCTCACCATCACAGGCGCGGGGATTTTGCAGGAAAACGACCATGAGCTGATCATGGACAGCCTCAGCTTTCCGCCTAACCTCCTCAACCTCTCCCTCGACCACCAACGGGTGTGGAAATTCCTCAAAGCTTCTAAGCTCGACTGGACCATCGTGTGCCCTGCTTTCATGCACTCGGGTGAAAAAACTGGCCAGTTCCTCGTTCACCGCGACAGTTATCCCAAATCCGCACTCAATGAAGTGTCGGTGGAGGATGTCGCCGATTTTATGACCGATGAAATGCTGAAAAATGCGTTTCTCAGGAGCAGGGTTGGCATTGCCCATGCTTTGGAGGGTGATCATTGACAAGACTTCTTCCAGTTAACCCGCAACGGCTTCCAGCGCCTCAGCAAGCGACTCCACAATCCAGACCAGCTCCTCCCGGGTAACCACCAGCGGAGGAACTACCCATAGTCCAAATTTATCGCCGGGCATGTAAATGCCTTTGAGTTCCAGCAGCCATGCCGCCATGGCTTTGATGGGGCTCTCCGCATACTTGTCCATCGGGGAGCGCAGCGGCACTTTGGTCAGCTGGTCTTGCACCAGCTCTACGGTGCAAAACAAGCCCAGCCCGCGAATGTCGCCCACAAGGGGATGGGGAGCCAGCCTTTGTCGCAGCAAATCGAGCAAAAAAGCCCCCAATTCAGCACTGCGCTGCACAAGTTGTTCGGATTGCATGGCCTCAATACCAGCCAGGGCTGCGGCACAGCCGAGGGCATGGCCAGCGTGGCTTTGGCCATGGCCAAACAAATTTTCCTCAAAGACACGGGCTACCTTTTGGGAAAAAACCGCTGCCGACAGCGGCATTCCGGCCCCCAGGGCCTTGCCGAGAATCAGGATATCGGGCTCAATTCCCCAGTGGTCAACGGCAAACATGGCCCCGGTGCGCCCAAAGCCAGTCATGGTTTCGTCGACAATGAGGAGCAGGTCGCGGCGGTCGCATAGCTCGCGCAGGGCCTGGAGATAGCCGGGAGGCGGGGGAATGATGCCATTAGACCCAACCACAGGCTCAATGAGCACCGCACAAACGCCGCTGTTGCCGCCTTCGGCGTCGATAATCTGTTCCAGGTAGCGGGCGCAGGCGAGGCCGCAATGCTCGTGCCCGGCATGGCCCAGGGGGCAGCGGTAGCAGTAGGCGTCGGGGGCAAACACAAAACCGGGAGCTGTGTGGGGTTCTGTAAACCAGCGGCGGGGGTCGCCACCTGCCGAAGTAGCTCCCAGGGTGCTTCCATGCCATGCCCGGTGCCGCGCCACGATTTTGTAGGGGAAGGGGTATTGTTTTGGCGAATCCGTGGCGGCCCAGCCTTTTTCCTCCAGCCGGATTCGTGCCCAGAACCGTGCTGCCTTGATGGCCGCTTCCACAGCGCCCGCGCCACTTTGCCCCAGCCAGATCCGTTTGCCTTCTGCCTGGCCGGGCGTTAAATAAGCTAATTTTTCGATCAGCTTGCCCGTGGCTTCTGTGGCGAAATCGTCGGTAACATAGCAAATGCTTGCAGCCTGCCGCTGAATGGCCTCCACCACTGCCGGGTGATTGAAGCCGAGCTGGTTGCATTCATGCGAACTGCGCAGGTCAAAGATCCGGCGACCATCGCTGAGGTACAGGTAGCAGCCTTCGGCGGCAATAACTGGCAGTGGGTTGTATCCTGCCTGTGCCGACCAGCACTGCATGAGGTGGCTGGCTTGTGCAAAAGCCCATTCTGGGGTGGTGGACGGGGTCTGGATGGATTGCATGACTGAAATTAGCCCATCCAGATCACCGCAATATCAAGCCGTTTTTGTATAATTGAATCGGAAAAGGCAAAATTCTTCACACAGGATTAACACAGACGTAATCATAAAACGACCTGTGTAGTTTCTATTTGAAAGTTATAACATGCAGAAGCAGAATCCCGGTCCGGGCGGCAATATTCGTGCTGATCCGTGAAAGTTCTGCGAGGAGATCTGTCTTCCATTTTGCTGGTAAAATTGTTGACCCAGGTGCAATTGCTCAGCTGTTTTTTCCCGATCTCGACTAACAGGATGAACCTATGACAGAACTCGTTACCAGAGAAGCCTTTATCAAGGCGACCCATCTCGATCGGTTCAAGCTTGGCCTGGCGGCGGGGCCGTTGATGAGGCTCACAGGCATAACCCAGTTTAACCAGCTCTACGACGAGCTGCATTCCCTTGAAGGCGTCGCCTTTATTGAGGCTTTTTTGCAACGAATGCAGATTCAGCTGGAGGTGGAAGGCAAGGGCCTGGAGCGCATTCCGAAGGAAGGGGCCTTCCTTGTGGTGAGTAACCATCCGTATGGGATGTGGGACGGGCTGATCATGCTGAAGCTGCTTGCGGCCCATCGCCCGGATTTCAAAATGGCCGGAAATTTTCTGTTGCAGCAAATTCCGCAGATCCATCATCACCTCATTCCCTACCAGCCCGGAGACCAGAGAGAAGCAGGATCGGGGGAGTTTCGAAACACGAAGGATGTCATGTCACATTTGCAGAATGGACATCCGCTCGGGATTTTCCCCGCCGGAGAGGTATCAACATTTCACCGCCGCGATCGGGGCATCACAGACCGTGCCTGGAACAAAGAAGCCATCAGGCTGATTGCCAAGGCTGAGGTTCCTGTGATTCCCGTGTATTTCGAGGGAGGAAACAGCGCTTTGTTTCACCTCATGGCCATGATTCACCCTACATTGCGCACAGCAGCCATCCCTTCGGAAACCCTCCGGAAGCGGCATACTGTGATCAAGGTGCGGATCGGCTCACCTATTTCGGCAAAAGAGCAAAAGAAAATCGGGGCTGCCGACCGCCTGGGCCGCTACCTGCGGTCGAGGGTGTATTCGCTGGGCTCTGAGTTGGAGGTGCTTCCATTTTTCAGGCCTCGTTTTTCTTTTCCCACCCAGCATAAGGACATTGCAGCTCCCAGCCCGGCCGAATTGATCCGGGAGGAAGTGCAGCAATTGAAAGAAAAAGGCGCGTTGGTTTGTTCGCAGGGCGAATTTGATGTGCTGGTGGCCAAGGCCTCTCAGGCGCCTTACACCTTGCAGGAAATTGGGCGGCGGCGGGAATTGACCTTCCGGGAAGTAGGGGAGGGGACGGGCCTTGAGCGTGATCTCGACGAATATGACCTGTACTATCGCCACCTTTTTCTCTGGGACCGCGAGGCGGGCGAAATTGCGGGAGCCTACCGGATGGGACTGGGAGATGAGATCATGTCGCGTTATGGGAAGCGCGGCTTTTACACCTTTTCCCTGTTCAAAATGAAGCCTGGCCTGGTGCCGGTGCTGGCGCAGTCGGTGGAGCTGGGCCGGTCGTTTGTGCTGCCCGATTATCAGAAAAAGCGGCTGCCCTTGTTTTTGTTGTGGAGAGGCATTCGCCAGTTTTTGCTGCAGAACCCGCAGTATCGCTATCTCATCGGGCCGGTGAGCATTTCAAACGATTACTCCTCCCTCTCCAAAAGCTTCATGGTGGCTTTTGTGCGCCATTTTTTCTACGACGCCGAATTAGCCAAACACATCAAACCAAGGAAGCGCTTTCACCCGGCGCTGGGCAAGGTCGATGTTGAGGGCCTGCTCGAAGGCACAGAAGACGACCTGAAGCTGGCCGACCGCATGGTGGAGGAACTGGACAAAGGCCACGCACGGCTGCCGGTGTTGCTCAAAAAGTACATCAAGCAAAACGCCAAGATCATCGGGTTCAACGTTGATCCCAAATTCATGAATGCCCTTGATGGGTTTATGGTGCTGGACATCCAGAACCTCCCGGTGGAAGCTGAGGAGATGTATGGCTAAGGGTTCAGGGATAAATTTGAGAGGAAACTTTAATTTTCTGCTCACAGTTTTGGTTAATTCCGGGGAAATTCCCACATTTGCCCTCCGATTCCGAACTCTCCTCTTCGGCAGAAATGGAATCATCCCTGATCCGAAGAACCAGATAAGTTTACACTCATGTCACGCGTTTGTCAAGTAACCGGCAAGAAGACCATTTTTGGAAACAACGTTTCCAAGGCCAACAATAAAGTTCGCCGTCAATTCCTTCCGAACCTCCACGTGAAGCGTTTCTTCGTTCCCGAAGAAGATCGCTGGGTAACATTGAAAGTGTCTGCCCAAGGGATCCGGATCATCGACAAAAAAGGCATTTATGCCGTGCTGAAAGATATGGCCGCCCGCGGCGAAAAGGTATAATGGCAGCCTGCTGCCGAATCCTTAAAAACTCAAATTGCCCCTGTGGAATTTGAGTTTTTTTATTTTTGTGCCGGTGCAGCGAACCTATAGATTACAGCATCTGCACCGCAGCAGGCGATGGCAGTCTGGTTGTTAAGCCTCTGGCTGCGCCGTTTTGCCTGCCTTGGCTTCGTTCTACTTCCGTAACTCTTTCCCATGTTCCGAATCTGGCTTTCCCTTTCCCTCGGCTTGCTTGCTTTTCTTCCTGCCATGGCGCAGGGCCCAAGCCGCTCCGGTTTTCCCGCCGACCTGGAAGACAAAACCACCCTCCGGCGCTTTCCTTGCGGTGGGCAGGCCCAGCTCGATGAAGATTTTCAGGGCAGCGCTCTTCCCAGCGGATGGGCTGTTCTTGACGAAGACGGCTTCCTGCCCCGGCAGGAAATTCTCTTTCTTACGCCCATCGGCGGCTGGCAGCAAGTTGTGGACTTCAAAGATGCCGATTCAAGCAACCTGCTGCTGGCCTCGCCAAGCTGGTATACCAGCGATAGCAGCCCCAGCAACGACTTCCTGATCCTCCCTGCCACCACGCTGCCTGCTCAGCCCTGCCTTTCGTGGTATGCCTACTCTCAGGACAAGCTCTTTCCAGAGTCCTACGAAATTCGGGTTTCCACCACCAACCCCGATGCTGCGGGTTTTTTGGCTAATCCTCCTGTTCTCACCATCAGTGCTGAGGGCGATGAGTTTACCTACCGCTCCACGAGCCTGGCTGCTTATGCCGGTCAAACGGTGTTCATCGCTTTTCGCCAAACCACCGAAGACGGCTTTATTCTGGCCCTGGATGATATCCGAATCGCCAATGTGGAAGGAACCGACCTTGCCATGTTCAATGTCAACGGATTGCAAGGCGACCCGCTCGATACCTTGTTTTTCTCCGGTTCCGTGATCAACCTCGGGCTGGATACCCTGGTGTTTGACACTGCCCAGATGAGCATCTCCTGGCAGATCAACAACGAAACGGTCCAAACCATTACGATTCCCGAAGCCTTTACCCTGCTGCCAAACGATACGATTCAGTTTGCCCACGACAGCGCCTGGGTGCCTTTGGTGTCTGCTTCCTACCGCCTCCGGGTGTGGGTGAGCGGGATCGGGGTGGATGATAATATCGAAAACGATACCCTTTCCCGCTTTCAGGCTATCGGCACGGCAACTGGCCTGCTGGAACCGGAGGCGCTGAGCCTAGGTATTTTTCCCAACCCGAGCGACGGCACTTTTCAGGTGAACATTCCTGCCGGGATGCAGGCTGGAAGTCAACTGGTAATTTTTGATAGTGCAGGCAGGCGGGTGCAGCCGGAAATCCTTCGGAAAGAGGCAGATCGCTGGGTAGTCTCGGGATTGATGCCGGGGTTATATTTGGTGACCCTCACCGACATAAAACAGAAAAGAGCCACAGGCAAGGTCTTGCTGTCCTTCTAATGTCGTTTGAAAATTCTAGCTTTGCGGCCAAATTGAACCAACTATGAGTTATTCCACGCTGATTTCCTCCCTGACCGAATCTGCCACCCTGGCCATTGCCAAAAAAGTTCGTGAGCTCAAAGCCGCCGGTAAAAATGTGGTGGGTCTCACCCTTGGCGAGCCAGATTTTGATACGCCAGCGCATATTCGGGAGGCAGCGAAACAGGCCCTGGACAACGGTTACACCCACTACCCACCCGTAGCTGGTTACCCCGAAATCCGCAAGGCCATCGTGGACAAACTCAAACGCGAAAACGGCCTCACCTACGCCCCCGACGAAATCGTCGTGTCAACGGGTGCCAAGCAGTCTCTCTACAACGTCGTGATGGCCCTGATGAACCCGGGAGACCGCGCCATCATTCAGGCGCCATACTGGGTTTCGTATGAGGCCATGCTCTACCTCGTCCACGCTGATATTCACGTTGTTGAAACCACCCTGGCCCAGGACTATAAAATGAGCCCTGCCCAGCTGGAGGCTGCCATCACGCCTAACACCAAGCTGCTGTTCCTTAATTCCCCCAACAACCCTACCGGTGCTGTTTACACCCGGGAGGAGTTTGCGGCTTTGGTGGAGGTGCTGGAGCGCCACCCGCAGGTGTATGTGATCTCCGACGAAATTTACGAGCACATTGTGTTTGGAGAGCCCCAGGTAAGCCTGGCATCCTTTCCGAGCATGTATCCGCGAACCATCACCGTGAACGGCTTTTCCAAGGGGTACGCCATGACTGGCTGGCGCCTGGGCTACATTGCTGCTCCTAAGGAGATTGCCGAGCTGTGTGAGAAAGTGCAGGGCCAGGTTACCTCGGGAGCCACTGCCTTTGCCCAGATGGGTGGTGCTGCTGCTCTTAATGGTCCTTCAGACAGCATCCACCAGATGCGTGACTCCTTCCTGGAGCGTCGCGACCTCGTGTACAAGCAGTTGAAGGCAATTCCCGGGCTTGAGGTGAACCTCCCCGACGGGGCCTTCTATTTCTACCCCGACCTGAAGGCTTTCCTGGGCAAAAAGTCGCCCACAGGCGAGGTGATGGACAACATCGACACCCTTTCCCTCTACATTCTGGAGGCCGAAGGGCTGGCCCTTGTGCCGGGTTCTGCTTTTGGAACCAGCAGCCATATCCGGATTTCCTATGCCTACAGCGTGGATCAACTGGAAGACGGCGTGGCACGCCTGGGCCGCGCGCTGGCCTCGCTGACATAATCAAAGGCATGGCATTTTCCCACCTGGACCCAGCTGCTTTTCTCGAAGCCTGCAGTCAGAGAAGGCTGCTGGTTCTAGGTGATTTGATGATTGACCGATACTTGTGGGGCCAGATTGACCGCATTTCCCCAGAAGCGCCGGTGCCCGTAGTGGAGGTGCTGCGCGAGGAAGCGAGGCTGGGCGGGGCAGGCAACGTGGCGCTCAACCTGCGAGCCATGGGAGCGTCGGTGGAGTTGATTGGCCTTGCAGGTGAAGATCCGGAGGCGGAGCTGCTCACGAACCTGCTTCTGGAGGCGGGGTTGCCAGCTACCGGGCTTATTCGCGAAGCGGGGAGAAAAACCACGGCCAAAACCCGGGTGCTGGCTGGCAAGCAGCAAGTGCTGCGCATAGACCAGGAAACCACCCGGCACATCACATCTGCTACCCGGGCAAAGGTGCTGGCTTCGGTGGAGGAGGCGCTGGCAAACTGCGACGGCATCATTTTGCAGGACTACGACAAGGGTTTGCTCAGCCCGGAGCTGATTGCAGATATAGTGAAATTGGCAGGGGGAAGGCCTGTTTTTGTGGATCCCAAGTTTCAGCATTTTTTCGATTACCAGGGGGTGACCTTGTTCAAGCCCAACTGGCGGGAGCTGGCCACCGCAATGGGCCACGAAACCCGGCGCCCGGGGCTGGAAATCGTGCTGGAGCTTGTTGAGCGCCTTCGAAGGAGGATGCCGCATGAACAAACATTGGTTACCCTGGGAGCCGACGGGGCGCTGTGGGTGGGGCCAAAGGGCGAATTCCACCATTTGAAAGGGCATCCACGGGATGTGGCAGATGTGTCGGGCGCAGGAGACACGGTGCTGGCGGTCATGGCATTGGCCCTGGCCAGCGGTTTATCGGCGTTAGAAGCTGGTACCTATGCCAACCTGGCGGGCGGACTGGTGTGCGAAGAAGCGGGCGTGGTACCGATTCGGCCGGAAAGGCTGAGGGAGACAGTGACGACAAAGATGACAGAGGAGAAAGGCTTGCAGGCCCGGGATTTGTGACCCTGGGGGCAAAATAATCTTTGTTTGGGGAGCAAAAGACAGCTATCATTAGCCAGTTCTCCGGCATTCGGAGATTGTGACAATTTTCTTCGTCATGAAATTACCTCCCCCCACTTTTGCAGACATCATGGAAACGGATCTGTTTTACTACGATCCGACCCGGCAGAACGACAAGGAGTACCAGCAAACCTGTGCAGCTTTTTGCAAAGCGCTGGGGATCACCTATTTGCCAACTCTGGACCGCCAGCCTTCCTACCACATGTTTCTGGACGATGGCACTTTTGAAGGGCCTTGCGCCCTTACCACCGACCTCATGGTTCGGGTCAGCGACCGGATTTTTGACGCCAGCGCCTTGGTCGCCTTTCGAAAAAGCCCGCGAAACGTTCTCTTCGTCGTTGATGGCAAACGGGTCGCCGGGGTGGTGCATATTTGTGATTATAATAAGCCTGAAGTCCTGATGTTCTACTACAGCTTTCTCATTGACTTCGAGAAAAAGCTTCGCGAACTTCTCATTCTCCATGGCAACACCAACGACGACATGATCGAGTTTTACACCAGCTCGATCAACACTTTTAACGGTGATTTACAGGCCTATTACAAAAAGCAAAGCGAGGAGTTGAAAAAGAAGAAAAAGATAGAATGGCTCAAAACCCTCGGCGACTTCCAGGCTTTTCCGATCAGCGACTTGCTGTGGTTTGCCAATTACAAAAGATACCTGATCCTGGAGCGGGGAGACATCGACGAGCTGCGCGAGCTCCGCAATGCCACCATGCACGGGCAGGACACTGTGTCAACGGATGGCTACCTGTTCAGCATTGACAGCCTGGAGCGGCATTTTTCGCGCATCCAGCTTTTTCGGGAGAAATACCACCAGCTGCTGGCCAGGATTGACGAAGTCACCCTTCCCGACAGGGGCATTAAGAACGACGCCAAGTGGCAGGTGCTCAAAAAATTCAGCCAGCCCGTTTTTCAACGAAGCCGGCTGATGTGGCATTACCTGGAAGATTAGCGGCCTAGAGAATGCATTCACAATTCTCGTATTCCCAGTAACCCCCTCTGTCGTAGCATTCGGTGACTTCGATTTCATTGTTAACGCACTCCTTTTTGCAGGAGCTTACTCCAGCCCCGAGAACTAGCAGGGCGAGAAACAGGAGAATGATTGGTTTTTTCATGAGGAAACGGCTTTTGATGGAAAGACGGTTGAGAAAAGATTCTTACCTCTATGTAGCCACTTCTCATGAACCCATTATTACCTCACCATGGCCAAATTCATTTCCAGAATTTGCTCCCGGTCGGGGCCGAGCGACAAGTAAGTAACGGGCACGCCTAGTTCAGATTCGAGGTATTGAACATAGTTTTTCAGCTCTGCCGGGAGGTCTTTCGGGTGGCGGATCTGGGTGATGTCACTTTGCCAGCCTGGCATGCTTTCAAACACAGGGTCAGTTCCTTCGTCGAGGCTAAATGGCACCTCATCGCTGATGCGTCCATCCTGGCCCCTGTAGCCGGTGCAAACCCGCACTTCGTCCATGGCGGAGAGCACGTCTGCTTTGGTCATGATCAGGTCCGTGACCCCATTGATGCGGACGGCATACTTGAGCAGTGGCAGGTCGAGCCAGCCTGTGCGACGAGGGCGGCCTGTGGTGGCGCCAAATTCGCCGCCTTGCTGCCGGATTTTTTCTCCCAGCTCATCATTAAGCTCTGTGGGAAAGGGGCCGCTGCCAACCCTGGTGCAATAAGCCTTGAAAATCCCAAATACCTTCTCTACGCGCTGAGGAGCCACGCCAAGTCCTACACAAGCACCGGCTGTGACCGTGTTGGAGCTGGTGACGAAGGGATAGGATCCAAATTCGATGTCGAGCAGGGTTCCCTGAGCACCTTCGGCCAGGATCCGTTTTCCGGCTTTCCAGGCTTGGTAGAGGTAGTGTTCGGAATGAACAAACTTGAATTGCTGCAAAAATTGGATTGCTTCGAGAAATTCCTGCTCCGAGCCTTCCAGCTCGTAGTCGAAATCGTAGAGGTGGCGGAGCATGTTTTCATGCTTTTCGCGCAGTGCGCGATATTTGCCAATGAAATCCTGGCTGTCGATATCCCCCACCCGAAGGCCGTTGCGGCCTGTTTTGTCCATGTAGGTCGGCCCGATCCCCCTAAGAGTGGATCCGATTTTCTGATCGCCCTTGGCCTTCTCGGAGGCGGCGTCCAGCATTTTGTGGGATGGCAAAATGAGGTGAGCGCGGGTGGCAATAAGAAGGCGCTGGTGAATATCGGGGATCATGGGTGCCAGCTTCTCGATTTCCCGGCGAAGGGTCACGGGGTCGATCACAACGCCGTTGCCAATCAGGCAGATCTTACCAGCGTGAAAAATGCCCGAAGGAATGAGGTGGAGAACAAACTTCTGGCCTTCGATCACCAGGGTGTGACCGGCATTGGGGCCACCCTGAAAACGGGCAATAATGTCGTAGTGAGGTGCAAGGACATCGACAATCTTTCCTTTGCCTTCATCGCCCCACTGCAAGCCGAGTAAAACATCCATAATTGGTAGAACTGCTGATTGCGTTATCGAAATAGGAGAAAATCCCGCCTGTTGCCATCAGGCCAGGCTTTCCATGGCTTCCTCAGGCGAATTGGTAATGGTAAGCAGATTAACCAGCTTGGTAATGATAAAAATCTGCATCAGGTACTGTGAAGGTGCAGCAAAGACCAATCGCCCGCCGGCGATTGCGCATTTCCTGTCGAGGGTAATGAATACACCAAGCCCGGAGCTGTTCACGTGTGCGACCGAGGAAAGGTCAACGATGAATTTACGCACTCCTTCGCTAAGCCTCAGGTCAAAGTTTTCTACAAGTTCCAGGGCACCATCAGCGTGAATGAGGCTTCCTTCCAGGAGAAACACGCCGACATCGGCCCGGGCAGAATAGGTACACTTCATGAATCAGGGTATGCTAAGGATGGAGGGAGGTCAGGGTGAAGGATGGGCTATCTGGGCCTGGTGGAACAAAGTGGATCCTTGCACTGGCCAAAGATGGTGAGAGAATGGTAAGAAACCTCAAAATTGAGGATCTGACCAATTGTTTTTTCGATTTCTCCGAGGCGGGGATCGCAGAATTCCATCACTTTCCCGCAAGCCGAGCAGATCATGTGATCATGCTGCTTGTACCCGTATGATTTTTCGTAGAGCGCCTGGCCGGTGCCGAATTGATGGCGCTTGACAAGGTCGCATTCTACGAGCAGGTCGAGGGTGTTGTAAACCGTGGCACGACTCACCCGGTAGTTTTTATTTTTCATGTGGATGTACAGGGATTCCACATCGAAATGGTCGGAGCGATGGTAAATCTCCTCCAGGATGGCAAATCGCTCAGGCGTTTTGCGTTGACCCTTGTTGTCAAGGTAGGCAGAAAAGATCTGTTTGACCTCCTCAATCCGTTCCTGCTGCTTGATGGGTGGCAAATCTGGCATACTACCTCGCTTGGCCCGGGCAACCTGGTTAGCCCGGAAAATGGAGAGGCGAAAGATACGAAAAAAGTCAAAGCTGCCGGTGAAGTGCCCCGCAAAAGGCAGGAGAATCTCTACAGGTTTCTGCAGCTCTTGAAGCAATCACACCCGGGCTCATTTTTTGAAGGCACGGCGGCCTTTGCGGGTTTTTTCCGTGTTTTCTGCCAGGGTTTTCTGAATGGCCCAATAGGCCAAAAAGCCCGTGGCGACGATCAGGGCAAGGATGATGAGGGTAGTAGCAATCTTCATATTTCGGAGATGAAATGTCGGGATGGGTCTTCCGGACAGAAGCGCCCGGAAAACCCATTTTTCAACTTACCATTTTTTTAGGAAGCATTCAAGGCCTGGATCGGGAGTTGATGAATAATCCGCAGGTCCTGGACCCGGGAACCGGGACCGGATGTCGGAATCGCGAGCCAATGCCAGAGTCGGAGATGATCCCAGCCCCAAGCTCCCAACTTAGAAGGGCACCACGCAAAACAACTGTTCGTTTTGCAATCAGCCCGGCCATGGTCTGTTACCGATGATGCCATCGACCGCCGCAGGAAGTTTGTCCCTAACCCGGAATTCTGTTCATTTGCGAGGCAGGCGCGTGCCCTGCCCAGTCATGATTGCCCGATCAGGATGCCCCGTCACTTTTTTCGTCACTCCGCCCCATTTCCGCTGGAAGCAGGGGGCCTTTTACCAGGTTTTGACCTGGCCTACCACACCTACGGTCAGTTGAATGAAGACCGCAGCAACGTGGTTTGGGTTTGCCATGCGCTCACTGCCAACAGCGAGCCCGAAGACTGGTGGCCCGGCCTCGTGGGCCCCGGTACCCTGCTAGACCCGGCCAGGTATTTCATCGTCTGCGCCAACATGCCTGGCTCCTGTTATGGCTCCACCTATGCCCTGAGCCGTAACCCCGAGACCCAGGCCCCCTGGTTTCACGATTTTCCCATGCTCACCAACCGGGACATCGCCCGGAGCTTCGACCTGCTGCGGCAGTCGCTCGGACTGGAGACTGTTTTCCTGGGCATTGGGGGCTCCCTTGGCGGCCAGCAACTGCTCGAATGGGCCGTTATGGAACCAACTTTGTTCCGGAACATCGTTCCCATCGCCACCAATGCCAGGCATAGTCCCTGGGGTATTGCCTTCAATGAAGCACAGAGAATGGCCATCGCCGCCGATGCCACCTGGGCCAACCGCGATCCCCGGGCCGGCCTCAATGGCCTCCTGGCAGCCAGGGCCATTGCGCTGCTTTCTTACCGGAGTTACGACGCTTATGGGCAGTCGCAGCTCGATGAAGACAGCAAGCTCGGCGATTTCCGCGCCAGCTCCTATCAGCAGTATCAGGGCAAAAAGCTGGTGAACCGGTTCGATGCATTTGCCTACTGGACCCTGAGCCAGGCCATGGACAGCCACCACCTTGGGCGGGGCAGGGGAAGCATAAAAGCCGCCCTCGGCACCATTCAGTCGCGATGCCTCGTGATCGGGATTGAAACGGATGTGCTTTTCCCACCCGAGGAACAGCGCCTGCTTGCAGCGCACATTTCACGGGCTACCTTTGCCCTGGTTTCTTCAGGCTTTGGGCACGACGGATTCCTGATTGAAGTCGCGGCCCTCACCAACCTCATCGAACCATTCTTAGCAAAGGATTCGGCGGTAAAATGAAACCTTGATTCCTTACTCTCTCACCCAACCAGTTATGAAGAAATTTTTCCTCCCCTGCTTACTTTGTGTTTTGTCTTTCTTATCGGGATGTGGAGGCGAAGGCCCTGATGCTCAGTATTTTCAGTTTAAGGCCAACGGCAAAACAGTGAATTTGAGCCATACAGTGCTGGGCACCACCTCCAGCAATGGCGGGATTTATAGTTCCATCGTTACAGGCTTCGAAGGCAAGGAAAATGCGAACGTTCAAATGTTCAGTAACCGGGAGCTTGTGGATAGTGTGTACACACAGGCAGGAATTCCGGGGCAGGTGCCGTTTGGGGCTTTGATGGGTTATTTCAACAAAAAGGACCAGTTTTTTGCCTCCGCACTCGGCAACATCACCATCGTGGTAACGGAGTTTAGCAGTGAAATCATTGCCGGAACCTTTTCGGGACTGCTCAAGAGTGACAGTGGAGATGAGCTGGAAATCACGGAAGGGGAGTTTCGGGCAAAACGACAGAACTAACAGCGAAAGCATTCAACAAACCAGTAGGCAAAATGACAGGGCACCCCCCGTTAAACTTTCTGTCCTCAGTCATCCCTACATCTCGTTTTTCCAACGCGGCTTGTCCAGGATTGTGTCGATGAGAAAAGAGCGGCGCAGATCTTCGTGGCTGGCGAAAGGGCGTTTTGGGGCTTTGAAAAGCGGCTCCGGTTCCTCGCTGGGAGGAAGTTGCCTGGCCAGCTGTGAGCCAGGGGAAGGTGCCCGGCGTTCAACCTTCTCTTTTTTGGGAATGCGCTGAACTTGGCTGTAATTTCTATCTTTAAGCCCCGATTTGATGGCCAGAAAGCGCAGGAAAATCACCAGGATCATCAGGCCAAAGGAGCCAAGCAGGGTGAAAAAATAGTACATGGGCAATGTTTTTGGGGCAGGCCAGCCTGCACAACTGGGCATAAATTACAGGCAGAACGCATCTCATGCAACTGACGAGTCTGGAAATCTTTGGGTTCAAGAGCTTTGCCGACCGGCAGCGCTTTGTGTTTGATGCTGGTATCACAGGCATTGTGGGGCCAAATGGCTGTGGTAAATCCAATATCGTGGATGCCATCCGGTGGGCACTCGGGGAGCAGCGCACCAAAAACCTGCGCTCCGACAAGATGGAAAACATCATCTTCAACGGCACCAAACAGCGCCGCAAAGCCAATTTTGCCGAGGTTGCCCTCACCTTCGAAAACACCCGCAACATCCTCCCCACCGAGTATTCCACCGTTACCATCACCCGAAAGCTCTACCGCTCCGGGGAAAGTGAATACCTGATCAACGGGGTTACCTGCCGCCTCAAGGACATCCAGGATCTGTTCATGGATACCGGCATCAGCGCCGATTCCTATGCCATCATCGAGCTGAAAATGGTCGATGATATTTTGACCAACAAAGACAACGAGCGGCGGAAATTCATCGAGGAGGCCGCAGGTATTTCGAAGTATAAGATTCGCAAAAAGCAAACCCTCGCCCGGCTCAAGGAAACCGACGACGACCTCACCCGCGTGGAGGATTTGCTCTACGAGATTGACAAAAACCTCAAATCCCTCGAAAAACAGGCGCGTCGCACCCAGAAGTATTTCGAGCTGAAGGAAATGTACAAGGCCATTTCCTCGCAGTACGCCTTCCTCGCCTCCCGCAGCATCCGGGAGCGCCAGCAGCAAATCGACCGCCTCAGCCAGATGGGCCACGATGAATTGCTTGCCCTTCAGAGCGGCATGGCCCAGCGCGAAGCCCGCCTTCAGGACCTCAAAACCCAGTTGCTGAACGAGGAGAAAACGCTCTCCTCAGCGCAATACGACCTCAACCAGCACACCCGCAAGATCCAGTCGGTCGAAACCGAAAAATCCATCAAGAACGAGCGCCTCAAATACCTGCAGCAGCGCGAGGTGGCGATCCAAAACCAGATGGAATCAGATCAGCAGCAGCTTCAGCGAACCCGCTCCCTCGTGGCGCAGCTTCGCGAAGAAGAAAGCCGCGCAGCCCAGGAGCAGGAAGGCGTTCGCGAACTGGAAGCCGATGCCAGGGAGCAACTGGAGGAGGCCAAAAAGCAGCTGGAACTGGCCTCGGGCCGGGTGCAGGAACTGGCAACAGAGCATCGCGAAACAGAGCAGGGCCTTCAGCAGCTCACCCGCGAGCGCGACATGAAAAAAGTGCAGATCCAAAGCCTGGAAAGCGAGCTGGCCCGTGCCAGGGAAGACCGCCAGCGCCGCGAAGGCGACCTCGACGCCTTCTCCGGACGCCAGGCAGAGCTGGAGCAGGAAGTTGGCACCCTCGAGCAGCGCCTCGAAGAACTGCGCCGCAGGAGGGATCAGCACCGCACCGACCTCGCCGAAACAGAGCGGCTTGTGGGCGAGAAAAAAGACCTCGTTTACAAAACAAACCGCCTCATTGACGCCAAACAGAACGAATTTAACCTCACCAAAAGCCTCGTCGAAAACCTCGAAGGCTTTCCTGCTTCGGTCAAATTCCTCAAGAAAAATGCCCGCTGGATGAAGGACGCTCCCCTGTTGTCCGACGTCTTTGCCGTTCCCGAACAATACAAGGTAGCCCTCGAAAACTACCTTGATCCCTACCTCAGCTATTATGTAGTTCCCACCCGCGACGACGCCATCCGGTCCGTTCATCTGTTGAGCGATTCGTCAAAAGGCCGGGCCAACTTCTTCATTCTCGACGAACTCGAAGCCTACCGGCCCGCCACCCCGCTGTTGTTTACCCAGGCGCAGCACGCCCCCGATGTGGTGGAGTTTGGCGAACCCTACCGGAAACTGGCTGCCTTCCTGCTCGACAAGGTCTATTTTGTCGAAAAGGAAGAGGGCATTCCGGAGGACATTCCCGAACACGCCGTTTTCCTTACCCATACAGGGGGCGTTTCGCGGCGGCGCTTTGTGATTTCGGGAGGCTCGCTGGGCTTGTTTGAAGGAAAGCGCCTCGGCAGGGCCAAAAACCTCGAAAAGCTGGGCCAGGAAATTGAGCAGCTGGAGCAACAGCATCGCACGGAGCAATCCGAGCTGGACAAAATTCAGCGGCGGCTGGAAGAGCTTCGCCGGGTGGATGTTCAGAAAGAAATAGAGCCACTGCAAAAGGAGCTGGCAGAAAAGCAGCGGGACCTTTCCGTGCTGCAGACCCGGGAAAAGGAGCATCGCGAGTTCATGGCCCGTGTGGGGCAGCGAAGTGAGGCCCTGGAAGCCGAGATTGAAAACCTGCAGGCAGGCATTGAAGCTGCGGACCCGCAGATCAGGCTGGACCTGGAGCGCCTCCAGCAACTGCAAAGCCAGCTCGCCTCCCTGCGCATCGAAGCGCAGCAGGCCGGCGATGCCGTGGATTCTCTGTCGAGGCGATTCAATGATGTTCACATTCGCCTGATCCACAGCAACAACCAGGTGGACAACCTGCGCCGCGACCGCGAGCAAAAGGAAGAAACAATCGACCAGCTCACCGAGCGCGAGCAGCGCCTCCGGCAGGAGCTTGCCACCGTGCGGCTGGACACCGACCAGCTTATCAACGCCAACCTCCAGGATGATGAGGTTGTGGTGACGATGTACCGGCAGAAGAAGGAGCTGGAAGCTACCGTGGGCCGCATGGAGGAGAAAGTGGGCATGGTGAAAAACAGCATGCAGCAGGTGGAGGAGTCGATGAAGGAGGAGCGCAAGCGCCGGGAAAGCATCATGGACAAGCAGGCCAGCCTCAAAGAGCAGGGTGCCGATGTGAGGGTGGAGCTCAACATCCTCCGGGAGCGGATGCTGGTGGAGTTTCAGGTGGATGTGATGGCCCTGGAGGCAGATGCCTTATTCGACAAAGCCCCCGACAGCTACGACCTCGACGGCCTGGAGGAGCAAATGCTCAGCATGCGGGGCAGGGTCCAGACCTATGGCGAAATCAACCCCATGGCTGTGGAAGCCTATGATGAGATGAAGGTCAGATTTGACTTTATCAACGACCAGAAGCGCGACCTCGTGGAGGCCAAAACTTCACTCCTGGAAACCATCGCAGAAATCGATCACACAGCCAAAGAAAAGTTCGTGGCAACCTTCACCGAGGTGCGGGAAAATTTCCAGAAGGTATTCCGGTCCCTCTTTTCTCAGGACGACAGCTGCGACCTGATGCTGCTGGATGAGGCCAACCCGCTGGAATCTGATGTGTCCATCATTGCAAGGCCAAAAGGAAAGCGCCCGCTCACAATCAAGCAGTTGTCGGGTGGCGAAAAAACCCTCACGGCGGTGGCCCTGTTGTTTTCTCTTTATCTGATCAAGCCGGCGCCGTTCTGTATTTTTGACGAAGTGGACGCCCCGCTGGATGATGCGAACATCGATAAATTCAACAACATCATTCGCGATTTTTCGGCTGGTTCTCAGTTCATTATCGTGACCCACAACAAGCGGACCATGGCATCGACCAATGTGATGTATGGCGTGACGATGGAAAATGTGGGCATATCCAGGGTGCTTCCGGTGGACCTGGAGTCGCTGCCAGTGGCGTGAAGAGAGAAGTCAGAGGTCAGAGGTCAGAGGTCAGACAAGACCGGCTTCGCCTCCGGTCCCGGTTCTCGGTTCTCGGCTCTAAACTCCCTGCTCCAACGTCTCGCAGCGTAGCGGTCTCATTCCCCTCTTGCAACTCTCCTCAGGATTTTCCATTTTGCACCACCACTTCCAGAGGAAGAATTGCTTTTCCCAACATTTGATAAAGTTCCGGCCCGGATCCTTTTCCAGGGCCGGTTTTTTTTGCTCCTGTCAGCAGCCAGACAGCCAGTTTGGCCATTTTTCTCCACCTTGCTGAAGTTGTCGGACCTGACCCCCTCCCAGTATGAGAAGCCTTCGCCTTACCATTCCCAACCGGCATGGACTTGAGCTGTCTGCCCGGATCGAACTCCCCATTGGCGAGCAGCCCAAAGCGTTTGCCATGTTTGCCCATTGTTTCACCTGCGGCAAAAACCTGCTGGCCCAGCGCAACATATCCCTGGCCCTCACCCAGCAGGGCATGGGGGTGGTTCGCTTTGATTTTACCGGTCTGGGCGAAAGTGAAGGCGCTTTTTTTGATACCAATTTCTCCTCCAATGTCCATGACCTCGAAGACGTGGCAGCGTGGATGAGTGCCAGAGGAGAAGCGCCACAACTTCTTGTGGGGCATTCATTGGGTGGGGCCGCTGTTTTGGCTGTGGCCCGAAAACTTTCTTCGGTGAAAGCCGTGGCCACCATCGGGGCACCTTCGGAGCCAGCCCATGTGAAGCATCTGTTTAGCTCTGTCGAAGACATGATCAGGGAGGAAGGCGAAGCCAGCGTGCTCATCGGGGGCAGGCCATTTACCCTGAAGCGGCATTTTCTGGAAGACCTGGAATCTGTTGATTTGGCTGTAGAAATCAGAGAACTGGGGAAAGCCTTGCTCGTGCTGCATTCGCCTCAGGATCAGGTGGTTTCGGTGTCAAACGCCCGCATGATCTATGAAGCAGCCCGGCACCCCAAAAGTTTTTTGTCGCTCGATGGGGCCGATCATTTGTTGTCAGAAAAGCAAGATTCTTTGTATGCCGGTCAAATGATCGGGCAATGGGCCAGCCGCTACCTCGATTTGCGGATGAATGCGCCGCTGCTCACCGACAAGCAGGCTGTGGTGCGGATTGGGGCCAAGGGGTTCACGACAGAGGTGCAGGCCGGGCGGCACCGGTTTCTGGCAGATGAACCAGTGGAGGTTGGCGGTGATGATCTGGGGCCAACGCCCTATGATTTGCTCGTGGCGAGCCTGGGCGTTTGCACCGCGATGACGATGCGCATGTATGCCGACCGGAAGAATTGGCCGCTGAATGAAATCCGGGTACACCTTCAACATGAAAAAGTGTATGAAGAAGACCAGGCTGCAGCGATGGAGGGGGCACGAAAAATTGACCAGATCGAGCGCCACATCGAGATCGAAGGCGATCTGAATGAAGAGCAACGGAAAAAACTCATGGAAATCGCCGATCGCTGCCCGGTTCACCGCACGCTGCACGAGGAAATCCGGGTGGTGACGAAAGGTTTTTGAGTTGGGGGTTCTGAGTTGGGAGTTCGGGAGTTGGGTGGGAGGCGTGGAACAGCTGGAGACTGTTCCCTGTCTGAGAAAAAAAGCCCTAGCCGTTGGCTGCTTTTCTGTCCTGATATTCCTTAACCTGCTTTTTCGTGGCCAGGCCGGTCCAGCTGTGTTCAAGCACTTCGGTGATCAGTTTTTGGTCGCTGGTGTTGACCCACATACAGAGGTAGGGATAGCCTTTGAAGTGGTCGGGCAAATGAAACACTTCGGGATGGCTGTCCAGGTATTGATCTCTGATGGTGAAATCGAGCCGGATAGGGATGAATTCTCCCTCCTGATGGAGGCGGCACATTAATTTGCCACGAACTTTTACCGAGGGAGTTCCTTCGTGTGAAATGCTTTCTTCTGTTCCGGGAAAGCTCAAAGCGATATTCCTGACCAAATCAAAATCAGCATACCTAAAGTTCATGACTGGTTTTTTATTCTGAGCCGGGTGAAAGGCTGGTTGAGATGGTTGGGGATGAGATGCGTACCTGGGTGGTGCTGATGGTTTTGCTCTCCCGGTGGCCCTGGTCCTTAATGGAATCAGTGGTGCTCCCGGCCAAGGGGAATGGCACTTGAATCCTATTGTTGCGGGAGAATTCCCGGGAAAACATCGCTTTGAAACTCCTCCCATGACATCGCGGGGGTTGTTGTTAGCGAAGCGATCATCGCCTGCACTGCAGGGTGCGGGAGACTAGTTGTTTCCTCGATAAGCTCCACACTCAACCCTTTTTGAATGGCCTTTTGAAGCTGCAGGAAGGTTTCCTGGTAACGCCCCTGCTCCACTCCCTGCTTGATCCCTTGCTGGACCCCTTTCTCCAAAGCTGATTCTTCCACATCCCCGAACAACACTTCATACAGGCTGACGAATCGCTCCTGGCTGGTTTGGGGGAGTTGCTGAATGGCTTTCATGACTTCTGGTTTTTGTTGATTTCCGGCTCCTAAATATAGCAAAATGACCCGATAAAAATCGGCGTCCTGCACTCCGTTTTCGATTATCTCGGTTGTCGGCAGGGTTTCTGCGATCCAACGGAGTAGGTTCATGAAGTTATGGGCCCTTTTTACCTTCATGGCCATCAGCATGCTTTTCAAAAATTCGCCCCCTAAATCTGCCAGCTCCTGCTCTGATACCACACTGAGATCCTTGAGTTCATAGTCAATCACAGGCAGGAAGCGCAGCAGTTCTTCCCCGACAGGCTGAAAGTCCTCCTTCACTGACGATTTTATCCATGGTTCTTCTCCATGGTAAATCACAATAGGAAGAATGGGCCGAAACTGAAAGGGCTTGCCCTTTTTCTTTTCAGCCCTGAACTGAAACTTCAGCGCATTGACGAGGTACTGCATCAGTTGAAGCCAGACAAAGGGCTCGGGATAGCTTTTGTGCTCAAACAGCAAGGTGATCTCGACCTCCGTTTCGATGTCATCATTCCGGTACTGACAGCGGTAAATAACGTCGGATGCATAGGATTTTAGCTCCTCATCGAGATAGGTTTCCTTCTGCTGCTGCAATGTTTCTACCTGAAGATGTCCGCCAATATGCTCAGGCAGGCAGTATCGGATGTATTCTGCAACCAGAACAGGGCGGGAAAACATCTCCCGGAAAAACTTGTCGTGCGGGTGGTTGAGTTGGCTCATGGAGCAAATCAACTAAAAATATTAACAAATACAATTATTTTTAGCTAATTTTCTTCTCTTTCCTTTCTCCGCATCCCCCAACCAAAAAGCCCCCTCGCTTGCGCTCGGGGGCCTTTTGGCTTGCGGAGAGGGAGGGATTAGCTCCGCTGATCCTGATGAGGGGGAGGTTCAAGCCAAAAGGCCCTCCCTCCGGTCGGCTTTTTGGTCGTGGTCTGCTGCGAAAACCTGCCGGTTTTCTCCGCATCCCCCAACCAAAACATGAGTCATCCCGAACTTTTGATGAGCCAGTAGGTCCACATCAGGGAAAGTGCTAATCGGATTCTGTAAATCGGTGTAGGGTATTCCCTGCACCGATTTCCTGTTCTGGGGCACCATTGCCTGAGGAGTGTTTCGA
>JBGSKC010000042.1:0-191975 GCA_041741415.1 Bacteroidia bacterium
AATAAATTGCCACTGGGAGTCGCTCAGCTCGGTAAACTTTGTTTGCATAATTTGAAAGATTGGTACCTCCAAATTATCTGAGCGGCCCCACTTTTTAAAATCGTCTAAAAATCAGCCAGTTAGGTTCCAAACATGGTCTTACGAATATCGGTTCCCTGAAACAATTCCTTTCCGGGCTAAGGAAGTGACCCAACCTGAGTTTCATATTCAATCCCGCGAAGACTGGTTTCAGGAGTTGTGGGTAGATTTCAGACAAGTCAGAAGCACGAAGCAATTTGATAGGATGACCTTTGCTCTAGGAATGAGGGATGGAATAGTAGAGACACTTCCTAACAGCTATCAGAAGTTCATTTTTTCCGGCCACCGGGGAAGTGGTAAATCAGTGGAACTGAAGCGTTTTTCGGATATGATTAATGGCCCGAAGGCCTTACTGAGTATTTTCATTGACCTTGAACAGGAGACAGATGTTGAGCAACTGATTCCAGAAGATATTTTTGTAATTCTGATAGCGATCCTGGCCAGAGAATTACAGAGAAGAGAAGTGAAATTTGAGCGGAGAGATTTTGCCTCCATTTCTTCAGAATGGGTGGCAGAGGTAGAGGTCGAAAAGGAATTGAGCCACGAGTTTGGTGTAAAGGCTGAAGCAGGGGCAAAAGCGGAATGGAAGTTTTGGAATTTTCTAGGATTGGAAGGTAATCTGAAAGGAACTTGGGCGCGCCAAAACACAACCACCAAAACCATTAGGGAAAAAATAAAGGCCAATCCTAAATCTTTGATTGTCAAGCTAAACGCGTTGTTGGTCCAAGTAAGAAAGGCAATTCAAAAGGCAGGACAAGGAAGGGATGTAATCTTCATTATCGACGGCCTGGAGAAAGCGCCGCGTCATTTTTACGAATCACTGTTCATCCATGATCCCAGTCTCATCACCGATATCGGAGCCCACATCATCTCTACAGTACCGATTTCTACATTTTATCAGATCCAGCATCGGCCCTACCTGGATTTCTTTGAGATGTACTATTTGCCAATGATTCGGATTGAACCCAGGTCAAAGCCGCTGTTCAGAGATTTGATTTATCGCCGCGTTGACCGGGGCCTCCTGCCTGAGTCAGTTCTGGATGAGCTGATTGAACAATCCGGAGGTTGCCCGCGCATTTTGTTGAAACTCGTGAGCAGGAGCTTGCTTAACGCGCTTGGCGAGCCTGTCAGCTTGTCACATGTCAGGGAAGTGCTGCTGGAGGAAGGCAATGAGAGGTGGCGGGCCCTGACCCAAAAACACAGAAACATCCTGGCAAGCAGTCAGTTCGATTCTGCTGATCCGGAGATTCTGGAACTTTTGCAATCCCTCAGCATCCTCGAGTATAACGGAAAAAATCCAGAGCGTAAGATCAATCCCCTGATTCAGCGCTTCATTCACCCCGCAACATGAGCCACTGGGAAGCACAGAATGCCCTTCAGTGGGAGAAATTGCATTTTTTGCTCGATCACCGGGAGCGCCCGGCGGTACTCTGGGTCACGTGTAATTCCTTTCGCCACCGGAAACAGCTTCAGGATACATTCAAGGTTCAATTTTCTCACTTTCAACACCACGAAATTGATCTGAAAACCTATGCTGGACAATCGGCAAAGCAATTTTTTCAAGCGTCGCTACCTCCCGCTGTCAATGGATCCATGCGTGTCATTCATGTGGGGGGGCTGGAAACTTTAGTAGCTGCAGGGGCAGGAAAGGATAAAACAAAGCTCTTCGAAGCATTGAACTTTGAGCGGGAAGTTCTTTTTCATGAACTCTCAGCTCATTTGGTTTTTTGGACGGAGTCCTTCTCCCAACTGCAGGTTCAACGCTATGCCCCGGATTTTTGGGACTGGCTAATCGACAAAATCACCTTTGAATACCCGCCTGTAATTCCCGAATACAATGGAGGCATCTGGGATCATGATACCAGAGCAGTAGCCGGAGAGCAACGCCATGAACTCGTGGAGCAAACCCTCAGGTATTTACAGAGTCTAGACTCTCCTGATACTCCAGCGACAGACCAGCTGAGCTTGCTGGAAGCCATCTCAGAAAATTATTTTCAGCTTCAGGACTACCGCCAGGCCTGGCACTATATTGAGAAAGCTTTGGCCCTTTCGGGTGAGGGAGTGAGTACCTACCTCAGGAACCTTGCAGGGCATACTTTACTTGTTTTCGGCGAGTATGATCGGGCGAAGGAGTTGTACGAAATTAATCTTACCTACTACCAAAAGGTAGGAGATTTAGTCGGGGAAGGGGTGGCTTTGAATGATCTCGGGCAAATATTTCAGGCTCTAGGGGACTACGAGACCGCTCTCAGGCATCTTGAAAAGAGCCTGAAAATTAGCAGGCAAATAGGAAGCAGAAATGAAGAGGGTACAACGCTAAATAATATTGGAGGGCTATTTATTGAGAGGGGAGAATATGATAAAGCAATTCAATTCTTAGAAAAAAGCCTTTCCATTAGAAGTGAAATTGGAGATAAGATTGGCGAAGCCACAACATTGAATAATATTAGCCAAGTTTATCAGATGAGAGGAGAGCTAAATTTAGCACTTGTATACCTGAATCGAAGTATTGGCATTAGTCAGGAAATAGGAGCAAGATCAATAATGGCCAAAACATTAAATAATATTGGGACTATTTTTTTAAAAATGAAATCATTTTCAGAAGCTAAAGAATATTTTGAGAAAAGTATGCAGCTATATACGGAAATTGGCGATCAGGAAGGCACTGCAAACGAACTTGCAAATATTGGGAACATATATTTTCAGTTAAATGAATACAATATTTCTTTGCAATACTTACAAAATGGGCTTAGTATTATGCAAAAAATTGGAAAAAAATCTAAAGAGGGGACAATCCTTAATAATATTGGACAAGTTTATTTAGCTACAGGAGACCATGACACAGCTTTAAATTATATATCGGCAAGCTTGCAAATACAACGTGAAATTGGAGGCAATCATAATTTAGCCGTTGCTCTCAGCAATATAGCAGCAATCTTCTTCGAGCGAAAAGGTAACATTGAGAGCGCGCTCCCACTATTCTGGGAGTCCTATAAGATCTTCCAGCGGATAGGCTCTCCAAATGATAATATCCCATCCAAATACCTCAATGCCATCCGCGCCCAACTCGGCGAAGCCCGCTTCAACGAAATCCTCGCCTCCCTCCCCGACGACACCCACTGATGCCTCCGGCAGATTTATTTTTGCCTTTTTCTGCTGCCGGGATCTGGTGTTATTTGGTTCTCACCTGTTTATCCGCTCTTCTATGAAACCTGTTCAGATCGTACTGGCCCTGCTTGTTGTTTGCTGGTGGGGCGATGCTGTTTCCCAGACAGACCGCACCTGGAACCGGGAACTGGAATTCGGGGTGTCGAAGACCTTCGATTCTCCCGGCTTTGCGCGCTTTCACGCCGGGATGCTCACGCCGGGCAAGAAGGAGAACCACTGGCGCAGGCTCAGCCTGGACCTGGCAAACAACTTTTACCAGGGTTACTACTACCGGAATTCGTCCGGCCTCGAACTCACCCAGGATTCAGGACTCATCCAGCAACTCAACCTCACCTATGGCATGGAGCTGCGCACCCTCCGCAGCAAAGATTTTGCCCTCTACGCAGGCTGGGAAGCCGGAATAGGCTACCAGTGGGGCAGCAGAACGACGTCGGTTTTCCCCGAAGGCAACCTCAACGATGCCCCCACCATTGAGCGGGTGCAGCAGCGAGGCTTCGGTCTGCTGGCGAATCCCTATATCGGTTTTACCGCGATGCTCAGCGACCAGATCGGCTTTTTCTGCCAGGCCTGGCTTTTCACCTCGCTGTTTCTCGAAAACACCTCAGGCTCCAGCACCTTTGCCCTCAACCAATCGCCGGAACTGCGCCTCGGGATGAACCTGAGGCTGGGAGGCAACTAGTCAGAAAAGCGGATCATCCTGGTGGAGTACCAGGAGCAAATCAAGCCGCAACCCTGCCGCCCTCCGGGCAGGAAACGGTTGCAGGCAGATTTCTTTTTGCCTGCCTGCACCCCTGCATGCGGCAGGCCCATTGCCCTTTCATCCCACCAGCCACCCCTTCCAACCTTTTTCTTGTCCAATTGCGTATGAGTTGACTATCAACCATCCAATCGGGCTACCATGAAAAGTTTACTCGCGGTTATTTTGTTGTACGTATTCTGGCGGGGAATCGAATCTTTCTTCACCCCGCCCAAAAAGCCCGACAAAGGCAAGTGCAAGTCGTGCGGCATCGTTATCGAGGCTGGAGAAGAGCTGTGCTGGCACTGCGAAATCGTGGACTACCGCAAGTGGAAACGCGATAAGAAATGACAATCCAGCCCCGATTCAGGGCTGTTTTTGTACCAGACACGGGTAAGGCTCAGGCTTGTGGCAGGGCAAATACCGACTTCATGATGGTCTTGATCCGCTCGGCGCGGGCGTCGAGCGAAATCGCGCGGTCGCCCACGTGCTGGTAAAAATTGGCGCCCTCCACCAGCGACAGCATCATCTCAGCAACTTCCGTCGAATCCTCCACCTGGATGATGCCCGCCCTGTTGGCGTGTTCCACCTCATATGCCAGCGTGTTCACCAGTCCCTTGTAAAAGGAGCGGAAGCGCTGCCGGATCTCTTCGTAGCGAAAGCTGAGGGTGTAGCAGGAATAATACACCGTGTTGTTCATGATCCGGTCCCACTGAATGCGGCTCACCACGTCGAGCACGTCATCCCAGCGCTCTGCGGGGTCGGTGGTTCCGGAAAAATCCGGGATGATCTGAACAGAATAGGTGTCGATGATGTAATCAATCAGGCCGAGGACCATGGCGTCCTTGGTCGAAAAATAATGGATCAGCAAGCTGGGATTGACGTCCATCCGCTTGGCGATCTTCGCGATAGAAGCACCTTCAAAGCCCTCGTCGATGATGACTTCGTAAAAATGGGCGAGGATCTCCTGCTTTCGAATGTTGGCTTTGCTTTTACGCCCCATATGGTGTAAGGTGGAAGAGACGGGCAACACACTGATGGACAGGCTGCTACGGCCTCACTGGTTCGCAAACAACGTCCCGGAGGCCTCAAATTGCGAAAAAAAAACCTTGTTCATAGTAGATCCGAAAAAAAAGTACGCATTTCGTACGATTTTTCAGGAATCAGTTCTGGAACAATGGCCGGTTAACGATTTCTTTAAATAACTGATAAAGAACGGTTTCCTGCGAGATCAGGCGATTTTTTTCCGGGATCATAGGATGAAAAATGTCTTTCCCTTCGACAACCGTCACGATCAGATCGGCGAGCCTGCCGGGCTCCTGCGACGGAATCAGGCCCGCCTCCATGGCGCTTTGCAGTTCCTGCACAAGGAAGTTCCGCAAGTGCTCAAAGAGCGCCCGGAACTTCGCCTTTACCGTTTCGTCGCGAAGCACCAGCGGGTAGCAAGCCTGAAACAGTCGCTTGCGGTCGGTGTTTTCCCACTCCAGGCTGGCCAGACTTCGCAGAATGAAGTCGAGCCGCCCGGCTGGCGCAACCGCCTGCGACAACAATGGCAGGTACCGCTCCTCATAGCCACTCACAAGGCGATCCACCATGGCCTCCACCATCGCGGCTTTGCTCGGAAAATAGTGCATCAGCAGGCTCGTGGGAATGCCCATCCGCCGGGCTACATTCCCGGTGGAGGCACCCTCCAGCCCATTTTCCACGATCGCCTGCCCAAAATGGTCCAGGACCTCCTCGCGGCGGCTTTCCAAATTGCTTTTGCGGCCCATGAAGAAAGGCTTGTGGAAAAGGAAAATGTCGGTTGAGCCAGGCAAATATGCAGTTTCCTCCTATGCCAGGCATTCAATCATAGCAACAAAGAAGGAATTTTTCCCAACAAAACACCATGACCCGACCTGGCGTCTGAAAAAATAAATTTAGCTATTGCTCAAAAAAAAATCCAGTACTATCTTTCCTTTAAAGCATGCATTTCGGCCAGCTTCCGCGTCTTTACCAATGCGGCCCTGCCGTTTGCCGAAAAAATCCTCTCTCCGAACTGGTCTTTTCCTACCTCCTCACCCCTTGCACATGAAATTCCTGCCGATCTTCCTGCTCCTGTTGCCCATTGGCCTCTCCGCCCAACAGGTGGATGAAGCCTTCCGCAAACAACTCCAAAACCAGCTCATTCTCGCAGAACCGGGCGACACCATCGACATTCCCGCCGGGACCTTCCTGCTTGGCAGCAGTCTTTCGCTGGATGAGAAAAAGGATGTTGTGATTCGCGGAGCAGGCATGGACCAAAGCATTCTGAGCTTCCGCAAGCAGCAGGACGGCGCCGAAGGCCTGCGCATTACCAACTCATCCAACATCACGGTCATGGACCTCACCGTGCAGGACGCTGCCGGCGACTGCATCAAGGCCATGAACACCGACGGCATCTCCTTTGTGCGGGTGCGCACGGAGTGGACCGGCAAACCCGACAAAAACAACGGATCCTACGGTTTGTATCCTGTTTCCTGTCAGCGGGTGCTCATCGACGGCTGCGAAGCCATCGGGGCCAGTGATGCCGGCATTTATGTGGGCCAGTCTCACCTCGTTGTTGTGAAAAACAGCAAAGCCTACCACAATGTGGCGGGCATTGAGATTGAAAACACGACCATGGCGGATGTATTTGATTGCGAAGCCTACGACAACACCGGAGGCATTCTTGTATTTGACCTGCCCGACCTGCCCAAAGCCAAAGGCGGCAATGTGCGGGTGTTCCGCAACCATGTTCACAACAACAACTACCGCAACTTTGCGCCCAAAGGCAACATCGTGGGCACCGTGCCTCCCGGCACCGGGGTGCTGATCCTCGCCACCGATGGCGTGGAGGTTTTTGACAACCGCATTCACAACAACATCACGGTTGGGGCAGGCGTCATCAGCTACTACATGACCGAAACCCCGATCCAGGACAAAGATTACGATCCCTATCCCAACGCCATTTATCTCCACGACAACGACTTTGCGCGCAAAGCCACAAGGCCTACATTGAAGAACAAAATCGGGCTGTTGCTGCTGACGAAGTTTGGCAAAAACGTACCAGATATTCTCTACGATGGCATTCCTGACCCGGCCAGCCTGGATGCCAACGGGGAATTTCTCGCCGATCAAACCATCTGTATCCGCAACAACGGCAGCGCCACCTTCGCCAACCTCGACGCCGCCAACGACTTCCAGGGCCTTAGCCAGGATCTCACTCCCCACGACTGCACCCGCAGCGCCCTGAACCCGACGGAGTTGGGCATGGGCAATCCCTGAGACCATTCGCACTTTACCGACACGACTTTCGCTTCATGAAGCCCAGCCTCCTCAAATACTTTGTTGTGCTGTTGCTCGCAGGCTTCCTGCTCGGCATGAGCCGCCCTGCTTCTCAAAGCGATCAGCAGCCTCTGCCAAGGCTTTCTGCCTACGGCTTTTTCGAGGGCCCCCTCGCCGCGCAGCGGCCAGCTAAAGGCGTGGTGCCCTACGATTTACGCAGCCCGCTGTTTACAGACTACGCCTCCAAACTACGGTTTGTGGTGGTGCCGGAGGGAAAGCAGGTGCGCTACCACGGGCAGGAAGTGCTGGATTTTCCCGCCGGAACGACCATCATCAAAACATTTTTTTACCCCCACGACGCCCGCAAACCGGAAAAAGGCCGCCGTTTGCTCGAAACCCGCCTGCTGATTCGCGAAGAAAGCGGCTGGAAAGCCTTGTCCTACCATTGGAACGAAGAGCAAACAGACGCCGTGCTGGAGCTGGCCGGGGCAAGCACGGAGGTGAGGTGGACGGATGAATCGGGAAAAAAATGGAAGTTTCAGTACCTGATGCCGAACGTGAACCAATGCAAAGGCTGCCACAGCTGGGACGGTGCGATGCGGCCGATCGGGCCTTCGGCGCGGCAGCTGAACGGGAGCCTGCAGCAGGGCGGACCCACCCAGTTGCGCCAATGGGCCGATGCCGGGTTTCTTCATGGCCTGCCGGAAGATCATGCTGCCATTCCCACAATCGCGAAATGGGACCAGCCCGAAACAGGTTCTTTGGATGCCCGCGCCAGGGCCTGGCTCGACATTAATTGCGGGCATTGCCACAACCCGCACGGACCAGCCAGCACCAGCGGCCTGTTTCTCGACATTCACCAAACCGATCCCGCTGTGATCGGGGTGAATAAGCCTCCAGTGGCTGCGGGCCGGGGCTCCGGCAACCTCGACTACGACATCGTGCCGGGCCATCCCGACAAGAGCATTTTGTACTACCGGGTCAACTCCGCCGATCCGGGCATCATGATGCCGGAGGTGGGCCGGGTGCTGATTCATGAGGAGGCCGTGGACCTGATCCGTGCATGGATTCAGGAGATGGAAGGATAGAGAATTTTCAGGCGGTTGATGAGTGCCTCTTTGGGCCTGGTAGTTGGTTTTTGTTTTGGCTTGACAAGTTCTGTTTTTATTTTACTTCATCTTCGTACAAAGCCACAATCACTTCATTCCTTCTGCCGAACAGTTGATAGGGAGGATTGTACCCCAGGAAGCGAAAATTGCCGTGATATGAAATCGCTTTCTCCTGAAGCAGCTTTTTTAGCTGGATTTTGTGCTTGTCAATGGTGGCAGTGTTGGCAAAACCACCAAAGCGTATCACCGCAACATATTCAGGTTCAGACACCTGGATCGTGATTTCTGGATTATTGGGTTGGGGTAGCTTGCCATTAGCCAACGTTGCAGGCATGACGAATGCCATGGTTGAGATGGAATCCCCAATATCCATGTGAACAGGGGAGGTCATGGCAATTTCTTTTTTGTCGCTGTTCCCTCCAAAAATATAGCCTGCCAGTTTGCCAAACCCAGAATTGCCTAAATCCCGGTAGGATTTTGAGGTTGAAAATACCTTCGCCATCAAGGCAGCGGGGTAATACCTGATTTCAAATTCCTTTTCTTCCCGGATCACCCGATAGGTCTGAGTTTCCGATTTCCTTGCTGCCATGGTGATATACAATTGAAATGCTGCAAGTAAAATAAAAAGGGCACTTGCTACAACGAGAAAAATTTTCATTAAGAGAATTCTTTGGTGATACGTTTTGGTCGATATTCTTTCATGATCGGAACATATAGAATGATGTTGAGACCGATTAAAACGAACAATAACCCAAATATTTGCAAAGTAAACTCTGGATGTGGCATGGATACTACGGTTCCCACTCCCACGATTAACCCAAGCAACACACGAAGGATAACAATTTTAAAAATAACATGCTGGGCCAGGTTGAAAAGCCATATACAGAAAATAACTTCTGAGAAAGCGTAAAAAATAAAAAGGAAGGAGGTGAACGAAATCAGGCTTTCAAAGGTATGGCTGAAGAACAGGATGGCAACTCCATACATCGTAATCGCCAGGGCATGTATTTCGTGGTAGGCAAGTTGAACTTGCTTCCTGTGGCGATACCAGGAAGCAATAAAAGCAAAGATCCCCGCTGCGGTCAACGTGATGCCCAAAGATAATTTGACGATGTTGAAGGAATATCTTGTAGAAATGAGCAAAAAAATGCCTCCAAGAATGATAATAGCCCCGTAAACGTAAATAGGAGTATACTTTTTCATGCGTTTAAATGGTTGTTTTATGGGTTATGGATTCCAGTTGTGGTTGTATTCATCCTTTCTGAAACAAACCAGCGAGAAGGGTTGATGCAAATAAGAAAACAAGTTATTCTCCTGAAGAAATCATGCCATCTCCTGTCGTTGCACAATATTGATTTCAAAAATAACCCTGTGTGTCAGGTTGTTTTTAATGAAATGTTAGCAACGAACAAATCTGGGATAAATTCCGGTGTAAAATTTTGTATAATTTGGTGTAAGAGTTGTATGATTCACACACTTCTTTATGCTTCGGTTATGGCAACGGAAGCACTTGTTCTTCCGGGATCAGCGAGGTTTCCATCTTCGCTCCGTTCACCAAAATGGCCATCAACATCATCAGCATCAGGCCAATCGGGAGTTGGGTGTGGAGTTGCTGAGCGGTGTTGCCGATCAGAACAAGGAAAGCAAAGGTGAGATAGGCATGGTACCAGGCTTTCATTCTCGTGGTGGAAGCGCGAAACAGCCCCTGAATACCGGTCCAAAAAATGGCAAAATAAAGGCCCAGAAACAGAAACAGCCCGATCCAGCCCGTTTCAACTGCAATGCGCATGTAGGCGGAGTCTGGTGGAAATTCCGAGAGCCACACATCCGGGGCAAAACGTTTGCCCAGGTCGCCTGTTTTCCCGAGTCCCACCCCGATCGGATGCTCCCAGATAAAGGGTTGCACCCAGCTTTGGTTCTGCTCGCGGAGCAGATAGCCCGTGCCGTTCCAGGGGTTCAGCGCCCTGCTGGCCTGCTCCCAGGCCGGGTGGCGGATGGGAAGCCATACCAGGGCAGCTCCCAGGAGCAACAACACCGCCGCTGAGATCAGCACCGGCTTTCGCAAGCTGAGCATGGCATAAAACACCCAGCCAACAATCGGCAGCATCAGGGCCAGCTTGCTGCCGGAGACCAGGATGGCCGCCATCAGGAGCGCCGACATGGCGGCAGTGCCCAGTTTTCGGCGAAGGGAAGCCCCGGGCCGGAGGCCTAATATCAACACCGTGACCAGGGTAACAGAGCTCACGGTGCCAAGCACGGTGGGATCGGCAAAGAAGGCAAATGGCTTCATTTTTCCGTTCAATGACCATTGCTCAAACCTGTCCTGATCAGCCATCAGCCAGTCCAGCTCCCAGGAAAAAGGCCCAACAAACCACTGGTACAACCCGAGGGCCGCGCTGGCAAGTACCAGGGCCACCCACCAGCGGTGAAGCTGCATGACATGACGGGGGCGCTGAATGGCATACAAGGCAATCGGAAACAGAAGTATCCAGCCTGCCAGCGACCGGAACGCATACAGCCAGCCCAGCTCGGCACGAGACCAGGGATTGAGGTATTCAAGTGCGCAAAAAAGGATCCAGGCTGCTGCTACCCACACCAGCGGGTGCCTGAGGGAAGACCAGTTGCGATGTTGGGTAAACTGGAAAAAGCTGCCGCTGGCCATCACCAAAATCCAGACATCCACGATGAGCCCGAGGGGGGCATCCTGGGCCCAGCGTTTGGCCCCCATCAGAACAAAGCCAAAACCGAGAAGTACAAACAGCCCAAGCCGTGGCCGCAGGAAAGAAGCTACCAGCATGGGTACAAGGAAAATCACGAGGAGCAGATTCCAGCCGAGAACGGGTTCGCTGCGGCCTACCATCCACGCAACGAGCAGGGCCATTGTCAGGCCGAGGGCGTAGCCGAGGCGGGTGTTGAGCTTGTCGAGCAGCAGTTGCTTCCACAGCCGTTCGCGCCAACCCTCCCAGGTGGACCAGCTAAGTCGTCGCTCATTCGGGGGAAATAACAGCATGTGCGCAAAATAGGGTGTCGTCTGGGACAAAGAAATGTTCTCCGTTGTTCTCCCGCAAATCTCCCGCCAAGGTTCTGGCCAGAGGGTGGAGGAGGAAAGAAATCCCCTCATCAGCGGCGATGCCGGCAGATGAGGGGAAGGCGAAAAGCAGTTGTTCCGTTGCGAAAGGAGACGGAAATCAGAAAAAGAGCAGTTTGACAAACAGGGTCAGGCACACGCCAAGGCACACCATCACAAGGGCCATTTCGTGCCGCCTTTCCCGGAGCGACAACACGTAGCGGCGGTCGCGGGGATCTTTTTTGGTGGTCATCATCATCCGTAATTAGCCAGGGGAATGGGAATCGTTCATTTTTTCTTAACAGTAAATCAACTAATAATTCAATTTACTTGTTCACGCTCTTTGTTGGTTAGTCAAAAAAACTGCTTCAACTGTTGAAAGGCGCTTTGATGCCACCGTTAGCGGCCCTGCCACTGGGGAGAGCGCTTCTCAATGAAGGCGTTCATGCCTTCGCGCTGGTCTTCGCTGGCAAACAGCAGGTAAAAGTTTTTCCGTTCCAGGCTCAGGCCTTCCCCGAGATGGGTATCAAAGGCGGCCAGCACGGCTTCTTTGGCAAGCTGAACAGCCAGCGGCGGCATAGAGGCCACCTTTTCGGCGAGCTGCAGGGCCTCGTCGAGATAGAGCTCAACAGGCACCACCGCATTGAGCAACCCTGCCTCGAAGGCTTCGCGGGCCGACAAAAAGCGACCCGTGAGTACCATCTCCATGGCCCGGGCCTTGCCGACAGCCCTGGTAAGGCGCTGGGTACCGCCTGCCCCCGGCATCACTCCGATTTTGATCTCCGGCTGGCCAAACTGAGCCGTTTCGGAGGCAACAATCATGTCGCACAGCATCGACAGCTCACAACCACCGCCCAGGGCAAATCCGCTCACAGCAGCAATGAGGGGTTTGCGGGTTCGGCGAATGGACTCCCACTTGGAAAACTGGTCAATGCGAAGCATGTCGGTGGCGCTGCGCTGCGCCATTTCCTTGATGTCGGCACCGGCTGCAAAAGCACGCTCATTGCCCGTAATCACAATCGCCCGGATCTCAGGGTCGTTGTCGAACATGCGGCAGGCCTCCACAAGTTCATCCATCAGGCCCAGACACAAAGCGTTGAGCTCGGCAGGGCGGTTGAGGCGAATAAGACCGACATGCGGGCGAATCTGGGGTTCGAGAAGTAGATAATCCATGTTGAAGTGATGACGGTTTGGTTTCGGGGTCTTGGGTCTGCTGGTGGGTAAACGCAAAGAAAAAAGGCTCTGGAAGTTACAACCGGACATTCAGGTAGCCAGCAATATAAAAGATTTAGGGCGAGGATGGGCAGTTAGGTAACCAATGATACAGTTGTCAATCCTCCCTCCACCTTTTCCCTCATCTTTCGTACCTTGGTCCATCTATTGAACCGGCCTCCGCAAAGGCCTCTTCCTTTCGTTGCTATGCGCACTCTTTTTCTGCCCAGCTTGTTGGTGGCACTGCTCTCGGTGAGCATGACAGCCCCTGTCGCTCCGGTTGCTCCTGTGGAAAGCATCCGCTGGATGTCCATCGAAGAAGCCTACGCCCTTTCCCGTCAGGACGGCAAGAAAATCCTCGTCGACTTCTACACCGACTGGTGCGGCTGGTGCAAAAAACTCGACGCCGATACCTACTCCAAGCCGGAGGTTATCCGCTATATCAACCAGCACTATCACGCCGTGAAATTCAACGCCGAGCAACGCAACCCGCTCGTGCTCAACGGCCGCACCTATAATTTCCTCAACCAGGGCAGCCGTGGTGTTCATGAATTTGCCGCCGTGATGCTGAATGGCAGGCCGTCTTATCCCAGCACCACCATCCTCGCCTCCAGCCTCCAGCCCATCACAACAGTGCCAGGCTACCACGGACCCAAAGAAATGCTCATGATCCTCAGCTTCCTTGGCGAAGATCACTACCTGCGGACTTCCTGGGAGCAGTATCAGCAGAGCTACCCTCGCCAGTAGCCTCCCGCCAGGCACGCACCAGCACAATCACGCGGGCATAATTCAAAATGCCCTCCTCGATTCCCTGCTGCTGCAAATACTGATCATACACAGCCGAACTAAACCCGGGAAACCAGCCCGGATAGGCCTCTTTCACCCGCTTCACCTCCTCCAGGTCCAGCCTGATTTCCGCAGGCAAGCCTTCTATATCGGCCAGCACAAGCTCCCGCTCCAGCCAGCCGAGGCGGTTAGCGCATTCGCGCCAGTATGCCAGCGCCCCCGAGTAGCGCACAACAGGGTTCTCAGATGAACGGCAGGCAGCCCATGCGATGAAATTGCAGGTTCCTTCATCTCCCCAGCCGTAGGCATGGCCCAGTTCGTGTGCCATGGTGCCGGGTACCAAAGCCGCCGGCCACGCTGCATCCACATGGCCCTCCAGCACAAAAGGCAGATACACGCCCACAGCACCCAGTTGCATGAGCAGGCCCCTGGGGTGCAAGCTCCGGCAGCGGGGCCGCCCCGCAGCAAGGCCAGATAGTCCCTGAGCCGCCAGCCAGGCCCGGTCCAGCTCCCGGATTTCAGTTTCCAATGCCTCCGGGAGATCCGCCCGCCCGATTGGCGCTGTCCGCGGGCCCAGGGCCGCCGAAGTTAGCACAAGCTCTTCCATCGCCAGGCAGTATTCAGCCTCCAGGCCGGCGACAGTGAGTTCCTCCGGACTGAGCTGCAAATGCGTTTCCAGCGGAAGCCGCAGGTAATTGAAGCCCCACAGCCAGTAGAAAAGGGCGAATACAAGCCCCGCCCAGGCTGCCAGCCGCAGCACAACCCGGCGTAGGCGCTGTCCGAAAGGAAGATCTTTGCGCCGCTTTCGCCATCCCCTCACAGCCAAAACCAATATCAGCGCCACCAGCAGGTAGAGCCATGGAAAGGGCAGCCAGCCAAAGGTGTAATCCCAGCTCCAGCGAAGCAGGGGAAACAATCCCTGAGAATAGACCACCTCCACAAAGCGGGGATTCATCGAAAAAAGCCAGAGCAGCAGCCATGTCAGCAGCCCGGCAAGAATGCCGGCCCAGGGCCAGGAACGCAGCTTGGCGGAGAGAAAATGTGGTTGGCTTTTCATGCAGGAAGATAGCGAATTCCGGAGAGGTGCTTGTGCCACCCGCCCGATCGTCTCATTGGCTTTCCCTGCCTGGCTCCTTATTCGGCTCCTTCGATCCTGATATGCAGCTCCTTCAGCTGGGCAGGATCCACAGGCGCGGGCGCTTCCAGCATCAGGTCGCGGCCACCCGCCGTTTTGGGGAAGGCCATCACGTCGCGAATGCTCTTTTCGCCAGCCAGCAGCATCACAAAGCGGTCGAGGCCGAAGGCACAGCCGCCGTGGGGAGGTGCTCCGTATTCGAAGGCATTGAGCATGAAGCCGAATTTGGACTGCTTCTCTTCATCCGACAACCCCAGGATGTCGAAAATTTTGTCCTGCACTTCTTTCTTGTGTACCCTCACCGATCCCGACACAATCTCGTTGCCGTTGATCACCATGTCATAGCTCTGGGCCACCACGCGGTGCGGCTCGGTGTAGAGATACTCAAGGTCCTGCTCCCGGGGCATACAGAAGGGGTGGTGAGCAAAGGTGAGCTGACCAGTCTCCTCATCCTCTTCGAAGAGGGGGAAATCGACGACCCAGAACACCGACCAGGAATTGGGGACTATCCAGTTTTCCTGACGGGCGAGCTGGAGGCGCAGTTCCCCGAGGATTTTGCGGGTTTTGTTTTTGAGGCGATCGGCCACGATGAGCAGCAGGTCGCCGGGCCGGGCTCCGGCCGCTTCCAGGATGGCCTGAAGTTGTTCGGGGCTGAAGAATTTGTCGATCGAGGAGCGAATGCTGCCATCCTGGCTCCATTTGATGTTGACAAGCCCTGTGCCACCCAGGTGAGGGGCCTTGACAAGGTCGGTGAAGGCATCGAGCTGCTTGCGGCTGTATTCGGCGCAGCCAGTGGCCACGACGCCGGCGATGAGGCCATTTTCGGCGAGAATGCCGTTGAACACGCTGAAATCAGAACCGGCGACGGCTTCGTTCAGCTCCACGATGGGGCAGCCAAAGCGAAGGTCGGGTTTGTCGGTGCCATATTTGGCCATTGCCTCGGAGTAGGGCAGGTGAATGAAATCGGGCAGCTCGACATCAATCACGCGCTTGAAGATGTGCTTGGCGAGGCCCTCGAACATATCAAGCACGTCCTTTTGCTCCACAAACGACATTTCGCAGTCGATCTGGGTGAACTCGGGCTGGCGGTCGCCGCGGAAGGCTTCATCGCGGAAGCATTTCACGATCTGGTAGTAGCGGTCCATGCCCGCGACCATGAGCAGTTGCTTGAGGATCTGGGGCGACTGCGGCAGGGCGTAGAAGGTTCCGGGCTGAAGGCGGGAGGGCACGAGGAAGTCGCGGGCACCTTCCGGGGTGGATTTGATGAAAAACGGCGTTTCGATTTCAAGGAAGCCCTGAGAATCGAGGTATTCGCGGGTGGCCTGCATGGCTTTGGCGCGCAGGCGCAGGTTGCGGGCCATGTTGGGGCGGCGCAGGTCGAGGTAGCGGTAGGTCATGCGGAGCTCTTCGCCGCCGTCGCTTTCTTCTTCGATGGTAAAGGGCGGCACGAGCGAAGGGTTGAGCACCTCGATGCTGTCGGGAATGATTTCGATATCGCCGGTGGGGAGCTTGGGGTTTTTGCTTTCCCGCTCGGCCACGCGGCCTTTTACCTGCACCACAAACTCGCGGCCCAGCTTGCGGGCAAGTTCATAAACGTCCTTTTGGTCATCCGATTTGATCGAGATCTGCGTGATGCCATGGCGGTCGCGCAGGTCAATGAACAAGATATAGCCAAGGTCGCGGCTGCGCTGGACCCAGCCAGCCAGGGTAACCTGTTGGCCCACATGGTCGGGGCGAAGTTCGCCACAAGTGTGAGTGCGGAATGCCGTGGAAAGTGCCATGTTCGGTCGAATTCGGAGTGAGGGCACAAAGGTAGCAGAAAGCACTGAGTTTCGGAACGGAAGAGAAACGGGAAAAATCGGGCGGGTACTGTGCTGCGATAGCCGCCGGGGCTCCTGAGAGACGCCCACCCTCATGCGACAGTCCCGGCGAATTGCTGGAGGGGGAATAGTTTGTTCTGAGCGAAAATGCCTTGAGTAAGAGAATTTTATTATCTTGAAAAGAAAGGAAGACTGTGTCTGATTTCGCCAGCAATAGTTTCATTTTTTCACATCAACGTCATGAAAACTATTTTTCTTCTGCTGACTCTTTCTGCCATTACGATTCCCCATCCTGTTTTTACTCAATCGGAAAGGTCAAAAGATTTCCCCAAGATGCTGATTTTGGCATGTGCAAAGAAATATGAAGCAGCTTTGAACGGACACTATGTGGTTGAAGATATCCAGGGAAGCTCTTACTATGACGACACTGCTTTTTCGCAACACGATACCTATTTTTCGTTTGCCGGAAAAAGAAAAAGGTATTTCGATTATGCAAGATCGGAAGTATGGCTAAGAAACGATTCGATTTTTTTCACCAAAATTGCGAATCTTGACTCGGTTATCTATCTAAGAAGTGATAGTACAAAAAACAGTAAGGAATTTATTGACAGGAACAGAAGAAGGAGTATCTTTTTTACTGAATACGGCCTTCCATTTATGAGTCCGAAACTAATCTTTGGTTATTTTGTGATACACAAAAAACGAATCATTGAAGAAACAGAACGCTCGTGGATGATTGAGATTCAAACAAGACAAGGAGATAGCAGTCAAATGGTAATCGAAATTAGCAAATCAGACACTCTGGTGTTGTCTATGAAATCCTACTTTATAGACAAGGATGGGTGGTTTTATAATGAATCTCGTATTTTGTATCAAGAATTCAACCAGCCTGCATTCTCAGATCCCAGCCTCTACCAACTCCCCGCTTCTGGCCAGGCGGTTTACCCCGATCCCGCCGACATCCCAGGCATCTCCGAAACAACGCCTAATGTGCAGCCGGGAGATCCTCTTTCTCTCCCACCCTTTCCTACCATCCAGGGCGACACCCTTTCCTTGTCCGATTTCAAAGGAAAGGTGGTGCTCCTCGATTTCTGGTACATCGGGTGCGGGCCCTGCGTAGATGCCTTGCCTGCCCTGCAGCAATTGCAGGACAAATACAAAGACCAGGGCCTCGTTGTCGTCGGGCTGGAAACGTTTCAGCCCGACCCTGCCAAAATCTCCCGCTTTCTCCAGCCCCGCGATGTTGACTACCTGCAATGCTATGGATCGGGAGTCAAAGAGTGGTCCCGACAAATGCAGATCCAGGCTTTCCCTACTCATTTCCTCCTCGACCGCGAAGGCCGTGTCGTAGAAGTTGGCTCCGGCTATTCGCCCTCCCTCATGCGACAGTCCGAGCGGCGAATAGTGAAGTTGCTGGAAACACAGCCCTAGGCCGGAAATACCGGAGTGTAGGAAAAAAGCCGCAGGCTGCTTAGGTTAGTCCGCCGCTGCGCGAGGACCCGAAGCGCGGGCTCTTTTCCCCAACCAACCTTCTCCATGCCACCGCTCCCCCCTCTCTCCCGGCTGCTGCTTCTGCCCCTGGAAAAACTGTTTGAGGCGGTGGTACGGGCAAGAAGGGCCTGGTATCTCCGCCACCCGGAGCGCCGCTACCTGGCACCCGTCCCGGTGGTGTCCATCGGAAACCTGTCGGTGGGCGGCTCCGGCAAAACGCCCATGGCCATCTGGCTCATGGAGCAGGCGCAGGCAATGGGCTACCGCCCCGCCTATTTGTCGAGGGGCTATGGCCGGACAACCAAAGGGTTCCGCTCCGTGAGTCCCGCCAGCCGCGCCAGTGAGGTGGGCGATGAAGCCCTCATGGTTGCCCGGCGCTTCCCGCAACTGCCCGTCGCCGTGTGCGAATCCCGCGAACAGGGCATCCGCCGCCTGCTCGAACAGGCCCGCCCCGGCCTCATCCTCCTCGACGATGCCTTTCAGCACCTCGCTGTGCATCGCCAGCTCGATCTTGTGCTCATGGATGCCGGGCGCCTGCCCGATGAAGATGCCGTGATGCCCGCCGGCCGCCTCCGCGAACCGCTCTCCAGCCTGCAATTCGCCGATTTCCTCCTCTTCACCAAAATCCCCGACGAACCTGCCTGGAAGCGCCTCGCCTTCCGCTTTCAGCCCTGGGGAAAGCCCCTGGCAGGCAGCGGCATCGCCTACCAAAGCCTGATGGACCTCGCAGGCCAGCATCAGCCCTGGCCAGACCTTCGCGGCCAGGAGGCCATCCTGGTATCCGCCCTCGCCAGCAATGACAGCTTCCGGAAAGCCATGGAAGCACAGGGCCTCACCATTCTCCACCACCAAACCCACCGCGACCACCGCCCCTTTCAGCAAGCTGATGCAGAAGCGCTTAGCCGCCTGGCATCTGCACATCCACAGGCCTGGCTGCTCACAACCGAAAAAGACCTCATGCGCTGGCTGGACCTGCCCGGTTTGCCTGAACCCCTCCCGCAACGCCTCCGCGCCGCCTGCATGGGCCTCCATTGGTGGGGAGGAGAGGAAACAATCAGCCGGGCGCTGAAGGAATTGTTTCAAAGTCAGAACACAGAATAAATGCGGTTCGATCGCCGGGCGGGTGAACTTTTGTAAGTTCGATCTGGTTTTCAGCTAACAAATCCCGTTCACCTTGACCCACACCGACGACAAACTCCGCATTCTGGCTGCCTCACTCGACGGCGAACTGTACACCGACCACGCCATGCGGGTCCTTTATGCCACCGATGCCTCCGTGTACCGGGAGTTGCCGCTCGCCGTTGCCCATCCCAAACACAAGGACGACCTGGTTCAGCTCGTTCATTTTGCCCGCAACGAAGGCATTTCCCTCATCCCCAGAACTGCAGGCACCTCGCTGGCAGGCCAGTGTGTGGGCCCCGGCCTCGTGGTGGACATGTCGCGCTACCTCACCCGGATCCTTGAAATCAATGCCGCCGAAGGCTGGGTGCGGGTAGAGCCGGGCGTGATCCGCGACGACCTGAACAAGGCCCTGAAACCCCACGGTTTGTTTTTCGGCCCCAATACCTCCACCGCCAACCGCGCCATGATCGGGGGCATGGTGGGGAATAATTCCTGCGGATCCTACTCGATCGTGTATGGCAGCACCCGGGAGCATACCCTCGAAGTGGAGGCTGTGCTGAGCGACGGATCTTTGGCTCGGTTTGGCGAACTGACACAAGAAGGCTGGGAAGAAAAATGCCAGCTTCCGGGCCTGGAAGGAGATATTTACCGCCAAATCCGGGAGGAGCTGAGCAACCCGGACACCGCAGCCGAAATCCTGCGGGAGTTTCCCCGGCCCGAGATCACACGCCGCAACACCGGCTACGCCGTGGACCTGCTGCTGCGCAGCGAGGCATTTCAGCCGGGTGGCGAGCCCTTCAATTTCTGCAAACTGCTGGCGGGCTCCGAAGGAACCCTGGCCATGTTCACCGAAATCAGACTCCACTGCGACCCGCTCCCTCCCGCCGTTACCGGCCTGGTGGCAGCCCATTTCCGGGATGTTGTTGAATCCCTGCGGGCCGTGCAGGCCGTGATGCCCTTCCAGCCACGGGCTGTGGAGCTGATGGATCACATCATCCTCGACTGCACCCGCGGGCAAAAGCTCTATGAGCCTTACCGCTACTTTGTGGAGGGCGACCCCGGCGCGATTCTCGTGATTGAGGCAGGCGGCAACAGCCGGGAAGAGGTGGAAGCACAGCTCGATGCCATGACAGCCGCCATGAAAGCCGGAGGCTGGGGCTATGCCTTCCCCAAGATCTGGGGCGACAACATCGCGAAGGCCTGGGCCCTGCGGGCAGCAGGCCTCGGCCTGCTCTCCAACATCCCCGGCGACCGCAAGGCCGTGGCCGTGATTGAAGACACGGCTGTGACGATTGACGACCTGCCGCAATACATCGAAGAATTCTCAAAGATGATGGCCGGCCACGGGCAGTCGTCCGTGTACTACGCCCATGCGGGCGCTGGTGAGATCCACCTGCGCCCCATCCTTGACCTCAAAGACCCAGGCGACCGCCGCCTGTTTCGCACCATCGCCACCGACATGGCGCACCTCATCAAGAAGTACAACGGCTCTCTTTCGGGCGAGCACGGCGACGGACGGGTGCGCGGGGAATTCATTCCGCTGATGGTGGGCGAAAAAAATTACCAGCTCCTGCGGCGCATCAAATCCACCTGGGACCCCACCTACCTGTTCAACCCCGGCAAGATCGTCGATGCCCCGCCGATGGATACCTTCCTCCGCTACGAAAAAGGGCAGGAAAAGAAGACATTCGACACCATTTTCGACTTCTCCGACAGCGACGGGATTTTGGCTGCGGCGGAAAAATGCAACGGCTCCGGCGACTGCCGCAAGACCCATTTGTCGGGCGGGTCGATGTGCCCGAGCTACATGGCCACCCGCAACGAAAAAGACACCACGCGGGCCCGGGCCAACATCCTCCGGGAAATTCTCACGCGCAGCAAGGAGGAAAACCCCTTTGCCAGCAAGGAGATTTACGAAGTGATGGACCTCTGCCTGAGCTGCAAGGGCTGTGCTTCGGAGTGCCCGTCGAATGTGGATGTGGCCACCCTCAAGGCAGAATTTCTCTACCAGCACTACAAAACTCATGGCGTGCCGCTGCGGGCCACGGCCATTGCCAACATCGGCAAGCTGCACGCACTGGGCTCCCAGGTGCCGGGTCTGAGCCGTTTTTTCCTGGAAAACCCGCTTACCTCCGGCCTGCTGAAAAAAGTGCTGAACATTGCCCCGCAGCGCAGTCTGCCTGCCCCGGTGAAAAGTCTCCGGAGCTGGTATCGCCGCCAGGAGGCCCGCCTTGCCGCGCCTGGAAAGCGCGGCAACCTGTACTTTTTCTTCGATGAATTCACCAACTACCAGGATGTAGAGGTGGGAAAAAAGGCAATCGAGCTGCTTCACCGGCTGGGCTACGGGGTGAAAGCCGTGGACCACGCCGAGAGCGGGCGCGCCTACCTCTCGAAAGGCCTGCTCAAAGAAGCCCGGAGAATGGCCATGTACAACGTCCACACGTTCCAGCCGCTGGTGTCGGCAGAGGTGCCGCTCGTGGGCCTGGAGCCTTCGGCCATTCTGGGGTTTCGGGACGAATACCCGAGGCTGGTCATTCCTGAAAACAGAGATTTGGCAAGGAAATTGGCTGCGCATTGCTTCACCATCGAAGAGTTTTTGGCAAAGGAAGCCGAGGCAGGCCACATCGGCCCCGACGATTTTACAAGCGAACCCCGGCAGATTTTGCTTCACGGTCACTGCCACCAGAAGGCCCTGAGCGCCGTGTCATTTACCGAAAAACTCCTCCGCCTGCCTCAGAATTACCAGGTGCAGACCATTCCTTCGGGCTGCTGCGGCATGGCGGGATCATTTGGGTATGAGGCCGAGCACTACGATTTGTCGATGAAAGTGGGCGAGCTGGTGCTGTTTCCTGCTGTTCGTCAGGCAAACGACACGACCCTGATTGTGGCACCGGGCACCTCCTGTCGCCACCAGATCTGGGATGGCACCCGGCGGAAAGCCCTGCACCCGGTGGAGGTGTTGTAGCATTTTGCACGAAAGCGGTACCAAATCCGGTAAAAAATTCGTAGTTTTCTTATCTTAGCTGAACAAGGTCCTGAGTGCGGGACCAGGCAGCCTGAAACTTGATGATCAACGCATTATGATTGGAATGGAAGGAGTCCACTGGGTCAAAGACGACGGGGGTCGGCTGGCCCAAATCCGGGTGGACATGCTGGAGAACCCAGAATTAGGCCAGGAGGTGTATCACCTCATTCAGGCACTGTCACGAGCCAAAGAGGCCAGCCGGGCTACTATTTACCGCGAAAGCTGGTTCCAGCTTTATGGTCACCTGGCAGCTACTCCCGTCTCTCTCTCTGAAGCTATCCGCGAAGCCAAACTTGGGAAAACCCTCACCAAGAACGAATTCTCTCAAGGCATTCCCTCATGCCCTCCCAACGACCGGTAGTCCTGTCCCACATTGCAGCTGACCAGTTTTACTCGCTTCACACCTACCTCCTTGAGCAGGGTGCCACCAAAGAAGCAGAGCTGCTGCTGAATGATTTTCTGGATGTGGTGTTCGGCGACATCGCCTTTTTTCCTGAGCGCTTTCCCGTATTCACAGGGATCCAGGAACCAGGCGAATACCGAATGGCCCTCCTCATCGGAGACTTTCGGGTCATTTTTCAGATCCTCCCTGATAAAATCTGGGTACTGCTTTTCATGCACGAAAGCGGTCTGTTTTTGTAGACAGACCGCTTTGTGAGTGGATGGAATCGGTCAGGCCGTTTTTTTCACCGTCCGCATCTGGATCACATCCACCAGGAAGGCGAAGGCCATCGAGAAATAAATGTACCCTTTGGGGATTTCGACATGAAAGCCTTCAGCCAGAAGTGCGACGCCGATCATCATGAGGAAGCACAAGGCAAGGACTTTGAAGGAGGGGTGTTTGCGAATGAATTCGCTGATAGGCTTTGAGGCCACCAGCATGATGAGTACTGTCACGATCACTGCAGTGTACATTACCCAAAGTTCCTGCACCATGCCCACGGCCGTGATGATGGAGTCTACTGAAAAGACCAGATCCAGCACAATGATCTCGGCGAGCAGCTTCCCGAAGGTGTGCTGTTCAGGCACTGTCGGGCCTTCCTTGCCGGCAACTTCTGTTTTGTGATAAATTTCTTTGGTGCTTTTGTAGAGCAAAAACAGCCCCCCCACAATCAGAATCAGGCTTTTTCCGGAAAAATCCAGGTCTCCGATACTGAAGAGTGTTTGGTCCAGCTTTAGCACCCAGGAGATTACAGCCAGCAAAATTAATCGCATGACCATGGCCAGCCCAATGCCCCAGTAGCGGAGCTTATTCCGCTGGTTTTCAGGCAGCTTGTCGGCGAGAATGGAGATAAAAATGATGTTGTCAATCCCCAGAATCACCTCCAGGGCGATCAGGGATAGCAGGGGGATGATGGCGTCTAACATATGCAGGGAGATAGGTAGGTTAAAGTAGTGGTTAAACCTGCCTTGGAACAGGAATGTTTGCTCAGCTGCCCTTCCTTCATTTGTGGAGAAAATCTCTCTTATGCGCCTCGTTTTCATTTGCCTGGCATTCGCAGTCCTGACCATCCATTGTGAACAACGAGGAGCAGGAAAATCTGGCCAAAGAAAGCCTGCGTGGCAAATGGATACCCTTTCTATCTTCGACTCAACCCGGCAGCGGCTCATTCCTCTGGCTATTTACCGCCCCAGGCCATCCACCGATACTCAAGAGCTGGTTATTTTCAGCCACGGCTATGGCAAAAATGACCCCACCAGTTACCTCGCTTATGGCTATCTCACAGAGTGGCTCGCCGATCTCGGTTATCTTGTCGTGAGTGTTCAGCATGAGCTGCCATATGACCCGCTTTTACCTACCGAGGGTAACCTTTGGGAAGGCAGGCTGCCCTTTTGGGAACGTGGTACCGACAACCTGTTTGCTGTCATTCAGTGGATGAAAGCCACCCATCCGGCCCTGCCTTTTGATCGGCTCATGCTCATGGGGCACTCCAATGGCGGCGACATCACAGCCCTGTTTCCCCAACGCTACCCCGGCCTGGCCCGGCAAATTGTGACCCTCGACAACCGAAGGGTTCCGCTGCCCCGGCAGGAACATGTGTTGTCGCTTCGAGCTTCAGATTTTCCAGCCGATAAAGGCGTGCTGCCCGGTCCGGAGGAAGCGCAGCAATGGGGTATGTCGATTCAGTTTTTGCGGGAAGTGGGGCACAATGACATGGACGAGAGCGGAACCCCGGCACAGCACGCTGCAATTCTTGATTCGCTGAGCTTGTGGCTGGGCGCTATTTCAGCCCCAGCAAGCGGTCGGGATAGTCGGTGATAATCCCATCAACGCCCATGGCAATGAGTCGCCTCATATCGGCGGTATCATTGACAGTCCAGGGAATCAGTTTCATGTTTTTTTCCCGGCACCAGGAAACCAGATTTTCATCAACTCCCTCGAAGGCGGGGCTAAGCACGGCGGGTGAAAAACCCAGTTCTGCCATTTTACTTTCCCGTTCTGCCGCGTTTTCGAGTAAGAGCACCAGCTCCAGCTCCGGGGCGAGCCTGCGGGCTACGACAAGGGTGCGTGGGTCAAAAGACTGGATCGTGGTTCTGGGCGCGATGCCACCTGCCAGAATTTGTTCGATCAGAAGCCGCGTAAAGGTTTCTGGCTCAGGATGGTAAAGGCCGTCGCCCCGCGGGTCGCTTTTAGTTTCGATGTTGTAGCGAACAGGCGCAAGACCGCTCTTTGCCACATACGCTTCGACCTGAGCAATGACGTCTTTGAGCAGGGGCTTGACGGTAGCCTGAAGCTGTTGTTCAGGGAAGCGGGGATGCGGGCGGCTGCCGCAATCACAGCGGGCAATATCCGCATAGTCCATCTGATACAAATTCCACTGTTCTTCACTGCCTTCTTCCACGGGTTTTCCTTCGGGGTCCAGGCAAATGACAGAAGACAACCAGGGCTCATGCGAGACGACCACCTGGCTGTCGCGGCTGATGACCACATCCAGCTCGAGGGTATGCACCCCCAGGTCCACGGCATGAACAAAAGCGGGGAGCGAATTTTCAGGCAACAACCCACGGCAGCCGCGGTGGCCCTGGATGTCGATGTTGCTCATCGATGTGGGGGAGGTAGAAGACTGGCTGGCGGGATTGCTGCAAGCGAAGAGCAGAGAAATCAGGAGCCAAAGCGGGAGGGAGCGAACCATCTTAGTTGCCTGCTTGAAGTTGAAGAACATGACGGGAAAGATCGGCCCGGATGGCCTCGGCGACTGCCTGAAGGAACGCTTCCTGTTCTTGCTGGCCAACAGGACCACCTGTGCCCTGGCGGGCCAGAAACTTGTAGGTGGGCAGGAGATTCGGAAAAACGGTAGCGGGCAGATTCCTCGGTAATTGCCCGATCGGGGTGTCGTGAAAAGCTGCCAGCAATTGAATGAGAGCGGGCTTAAGTTGAACAAGCGCCTCCTGAACGATGTCTTGCTGCGTTTGGACAAGATCCTGATCGGCTAATTCTGCCAGCAGCAGGCGCTTTTGCAGCAGCGTTTGATAATTGGCTTCGATGGACTGGAGCTGCCGAAGCAAATCTTTGCGTGTTATGAACCGCCGCCAGGAACTCCACAGGAGATAGCCTGCCATGATCAGGGCAGTGAGGCTGGCTAGAGAAAGGAGATAGCGCATGGGCAAATGGCTTCTGGTTTCAGAAGCAATCTACGCAGAAAAAGGGAGTGGGCGGAGGTCAATCTTCGATCAATTCCACATCTCCCTGGAGGTTGTGTACCAGCGCGTGCATCATGCCCATGCCCAGGGTCATGTCCTGGTCGGAGAATGGCTCGAGGGTTTCTTCCAGCGTTTTTTCAAGCAGCGGGGTAAGCGTTTCGAACACCTTAAATCCCGCAGGGGTAATGTGAATGCGGTTGGAGCGGCGGTCATCCCGGTCGGGCTTGCGAACTACCCAGCCTTTTTTCTCGAGGTTGTTGATCAGGCTGGTGATGGAGGCTTTGTTTTTGACGGCACGGTCTGCAAAAACCTGCTGGTTCAGCCCATCCTGCTTCGCGAGGTCAGACAAGATAGTCCATTGCTCGATGGTCAAATCATACCCGGCGCGTCGAAAGGCAAAATTAACCCGGTTCGACAACAGGCGGGCAGCTTGGGAAAGAAGCCGGCCAAATTGGTGATAACGATCCGAAACAAGGAGGGGTGAGCTGGTCATTTGCACGATTGAAAGCAATTAGGTTTTACCCAGATGGAATTTATACCAATAATAAGGATTATTTCCGGTAAAACGACAGGTCCAGTTCTACTTTTTCTTGAAGAATCTCGGCCGGTTGAAATCTCGGACCATAATCCTGCTGAAGTTCTTGCAGCATATGGATCAGTCGGGTGAGGCCCAGAGAATCTGCATAGCGCAATGCGCCTCCCAGAAAAGCCGGGAAGCCGAGCCCATACACGGTGCCAAGGTCGGCATCCTCTGGCCGGCCAATGATGCCTTCCTGCAGGCACCTGGCCGCTTCGTTGACCAGTGCCAGCACCATCCGGTGCTGTATCCGCATCGTCGATAAGCGGCGGGGGTGAAGGTCACCAAGGCTGTCATACACCCGATTGTTGATCAGGTATTTTTCATTTCCCGTTTGGTGAATGTAAAAGCCCTTCCCAGATTTTTGCCCGAGCCATCCTTCCACCATCAGATGGGCTGGCAAGTCAAGAGGCTTGTCTCCCTGGGCTTTCAGGCGTGGCTGTACCACGGATGACAACACTTTTTGGACCAAATCCAGCCCGATCATGTCCATGAAGGCAAAAGGACCATGCAAAAATCCAAAACGATGAAGCACATAGTCCACTTTTGCCACGTCGCAGCCTTCTTCCAGCAAACAAAGGGCTTCATGGAGATAGGCGCCAAGCACACGGGTGCAGAAAAACCCCGGGTGATCCTGTACCTGAATCCATACTTTTCCGAGTTGTGCTGCCAGCCCTCTGGCCTTGTCGATTGCTTCTTGGCTGGTTTCGGGCCCGGGAATGATTTCTACCAGCGGCATGGCTCCGGGTGGCATGAAAAAGTGCATCCCAACCAGGCGATCGGGGCGACGCAGCCCTTTTGCCAGGGTCTCAATGGAAAGCGTGGAGGTATTGGTAGCCAGCAATCCACCGGGTTCCAGGTATTGCTCAGCCTGCATAAGCACCTGCTGCTTTCGGGCCAGATTTTCGTCAACGGTTTCCATCACAAACTCCGCCGCCTGGCTGGGCTGGAAGCTGTCTGTATCAAACAATAGACAGCCTTCTCTTTGGGCCCAGGAAGCCAGCGCCTGGATGGCGGCGGGGTTTCTTTCGACGAGGTGAACGGTGAGATCAAACGACCTGGCGAGGTGAACCATGCCTTGCCCCATCCGGCCCGCTCCAAGCACGGTCATTCTGCGAATATCTGTCTGGCGTTCGTTGTCTGTGCTGTACTGCTGGCGGTCGAGGGTGAGCCGACGGAGCCGCAGCAAAGACTGCGTGCCTCCTAATTGCTGGGCCATCACTGCCCGTCGCCTGGCCATGGCAAGTCCTTCCTCTTCACCGCGACGCCAGCCCCGTTCTACAGTGGCGAGGATCCAAGAAGGGACAGGAAAGGCGTCGTGGGCATATTCATCGAGGCGCGACTGCGTGTTCCGAAGAATCAGGCGGCGGCCCACCCACAGGCGTTCCACCCCTTGCTGACCCAGCGAAACTGCCACCCTGCGGCGCGGTTTCCGCTGGCGGGAAAGGGTAAGGGCCAGAGAGCCAGCCTCATTTCGCACCTGATCGGGGCTCACAATCCGATCAACCAGGCCCATTTCCAGGGCTTCGCTGTGGCGGTAGGACCTGCCCGACAATAGCACATGGAGTGCGCTTTGCAAGCCAAGGATATGTGCGAGGTGAATGGTGGAACCCAACGCGGGAACCAGGCCCAGGTTTCGTTCCTCCATGGCCAGCAAAGTGCTGCTGTGAAGCGAGGCCACTGCCCCGTGGCAAGCCAGCATCAGTTCCATGCCGGGACCCTGGCACAGGCCATGGATGGCCGCAACCACCGGAATCCGGCTTTCCCGAATGCGCAGCAAAAAGCGCTGCACCCTTTCAATATTATCTGCCAGCACCTCCGGAGAGATGTCCAGCCAGGCCTCAGGTGCCCATCCAGCCGAAAAATGGCGGCCCAGCCCAAAGATCACAACGGCCCTGGCGTGCAGAAGAGCTTCCTCCCAGGCAGCCTCCAGCTGAAACCAATGGTGCCAATCCATCAGACCCTGGGGAGCAGGCGGGTCGGAAATGGGAAGGAAAATGACAGACTGGCGGCTGGTAAGCTGAACAGAAGTGGGGGGTAGCGGCATAAGGAGAAGAACCAAACTGGTGCCTGAAAGTAGAGATTCGGGGGCTGATTTGAAGGAAAGAACTCGCCGATGGTCAAATTCCCTGCCTGAGCTGTTGGCACTTGCTTTACCGGCAGGTACTCGGAGATAGTAAAACGGCATTCTGAATAAAAAATGCGCAGCAAGACCCTAAGTGGTGTTGCTGCGCAGGCAATAAGCTAAGGTAACCTCAGGCGTGGAACCGCTCGGCTACTTTGTTCCAGTCGATGACGTGGAAAAAGGCAGTGATATAGTCGGGGCGGCGGTTCTGGTAGTGGAGGTAATAGGCGTGTTCCCACACATCGAGGCCGAGAATGGGGGTTCCTTTTACTTCAGCCACATCCATCAGCGGGTTGTCCTGGTTGGGGGTGGAGCTAACTGCGAGCTCGCCGGAGGGGAGCTTCACGAGCCAGGCCCAGCCGGAGCCGAATCGGGTGGTGGCTGCTTTGGCAAAAGCCTCCTGGAAGGCTGCGAAAGAGCCGAAAGCTTTGTTGATGGCTTCGGCGAGGGCACCAGTGGGTTCGCCACCGGCGTTGGGGCCCATCACTGTCCAGAACAGGTTGTGGTTGTAGAACCCGCCACCATTGTTGCGAACAGCAGGGCTGGCGCTGGAAATGGTAGCGAGAATGTCTTCAATGCTTTTGCCATCGAGGTCGGTACCGGCAATGGCGGCATTCAGGTTGTTGGTGTAAGCTGCGTGGTGCTTTCCATGGTGGATTTCCATGGTGCGGGCATCGATGTGAGGCTCCAGCGCATCAAAAGAGTAGGGGAGGGCTGCAAGTGTGAAGGCCATAAGTAAGAATGCTAGGAATGGGACGAAAGTGAAAGTATAGGTTCAGTTCCTTGGTCAAATGTACTAACTTCAGGGTGGAACAAAAGTTCTCCCTCGATTCATCCCTTTATCCTCTCACCGACCTTGCTGCCCATGCCCGCCAAAACGCCTGTCCGAATCTATGCCCTGCCGTTTTTTTTCCTGGCCCTTGCCGCGGTGGGCTGCCACCCTAAGGAAAACAGAGCCCAAACCGGGGAAAACGAGTCATCCGGCGGTGTTTCTACCTACACGCCCAGCGGAGAAGAAGAAAACCGCATCCGGGACAATGTATCGAGGGGACTGCTCGGCGATTCCACGATGTTCCCGTTTGTGTACCAGGGCGAAGGGAAAAGCCTTATTTTCCAGGCCTACACGATGTCATTTACGCTCACCCCTGAACCCGGCCTGGTGGCCATGCTCAACCACGTGGTGCCCTGGGTTAAACCTGAAGCGAACAATGATTTCAACGGCATCTTCGCCACCTACGTTCGGAATGGCAGGCCTCTCTCGCTGGAAGAACCCTACATCCAGGTGCAATACATCAGCAAGAAGCTCCCCTACTGCTCCACCATCGACTCCATCTACCAGTGGCTCGACAGCCGTTTTCTTGTAAACCGCGACGCAGAGGTGATCCAGGCTTATTCCTCCATGGATATTCCCGAAGGCCTGCCCACCAAAGTCAAGTCCTACCAAACGGGAACAAGCCAGCAAATGGCCGTTAAAACCAAATGGGTGGCCAACGCCTATGTGGACTATAACAAGGAGTTTTGGGTGGCGTTCGGCCTCACCACCCTTAATGAAGACGATTACACCCTCACCATGCCTCTGTTTGACAAGCTGGTGAAGAGTTTCCGGAAATACTGAGCAAGCGGGCGCTTGCCCCGGTGGTTAGTTGTTGGGATAGCCTTCGGCAATCCACTTGGCGATCAATTCCACCTCGCAATCTGGCATGCGGGGGTAATCGCGGGGCATGGATTCGAATCCGGTTTCATGGCGAATGGATCCGAGCAGGGAGCCGTCTTCAATGTACGGCGTTACGCGGCCATAGCCTTCGAGGGTAATGCCGCCAGCAGGGTCGGATGTTTCGTGGCAGGCCACGCAATAGTGCTTTTCCAGCAACGGCAGCACATGTGTCTGGTAGGAAACCACCACGGGTAGGCCGCAGGTATCTACTGGGTCCGGATCGGGCTCCTCACTGGGCGGAGGCTCGGGGTAAAGGACCTCTTCATTTTGATAAACGCAGCTGCTGGCAGCCAGCAGCAAGGCAAAGATCAGGACCGAAGGATGTGCAGGCCGAAACTTCATGGCAACAGGGTATTTGCAGGGTGAGTGAATACAACTAAATGTAGGAGAGGATGGTTTACCCGAATGATCTGAACGGCAGCCCCCAATAAAGTTTATCCATTGAATGTGAATGGCTAACCATAGCGCCTGCTGCCCCGTGACTACCGCTCACTTCTTTCGTCTTCCCATTGGTTCATTGGGGAAAACGCTGTATTTTCAAAGCGGTTTCCTGTGAGCTCTTTCTTGCTTAATTTATTGATTTTCAGGTTACTTTTTCTTAATCTCCCACTTCAACATTTTTATCCATGCGCTGGCAAGGCAGACAACAAAGTTCCAATGTAGAAGACCGCCGCAGCGGGGGCGGCAGCCGCCGGGTAGGAACGGGAATCGGGCTGGGCACCATCGTCATTGCCATTGTTGTGATGTTGCTTGGTGGCAACCCCATGTCTGTGCTTCAAAATGCCACCACCACCACCGAAGTGGCCCCCGCCCAGGCTTCCAGCGAGCAGGAAGACCAACTGGCGGCCTTCGTGAAAGTAGTTCTTCAGGATACCGAAGACGTGTGGAACAAGCTTTTCCGTGATGAATATGGGGTGGACTATCGCGAGCCTGTCCTGGTGCTCTTCAGCGGCTCAGTAAGTTCTGCCTGCGGCAATGCCAGCGCTGCCACCGGGCCATTTTACTGCCCCGCCGACGAAAAGCTCTACATCGACCTCAATTTTTACAACGAGCTGAGCCGCCGTTTCGGCGCCTCCGGCGATTTTGCCATGGCCTACGTCGTGGCGCATGAAGTGGGCCACCACATTCAGAAACTCCAGGGAACCACCCAGCAGGTGGATGCCCAACGGGGCCGCCTGCCCAAGGCGCAGTTCAACGACCTCTCCGTAAGACTGGAACTTCAGGCTGATTTCCTTGCAGGCGTGTGGGCGCATCATGCCCAGCAAATGAAAAACATCCTCGAAACCGGCGACGTGGAAGAAGCGCTTCGTGCTGCCAATGCCATCGGCGATGACAACCTCCAGCGCCAGGCCCAGGGCTATGTTGTACCGGAATCTTTTACCCACGGTACCAGCGAGCAGCGCATGCGCTGGTTCAAGCGTGGCCTCGAAACTGGCGACGTCAACCAGGGCAATACCTTCGAAGCCAGGCAGTTGTAGTCTGTTTTGCCGCCTGATTACCCGATAAAATTCCTTCGTTAATACCATGTTTGCCCCAACTCCCATGAAACAAACCCTGCTCATAGCCCTGCTGGCGATGCCATTGCTCCTGGCCGGCCAACCCTTTTCGCTCCCCATCCAGGATGAAGAAGCCTTCATGGGGAATGTGCGGAGTTACGTGGAATCGGTTACACTTGGGCAGCTTTTCCCCCTCAAGGAAGAAGGCAAAGTGCGGCCCGGGGCAGGGTTCCGGATCGGCTACGTGGAGCGAAACCTGATTTTTCGGGATAACCTGATCGCTGAAGACCAGAACGGAAGCCTTCTGCTTCAATTCAATGACGACCCGGCCAAAGAGTATCCCAATGAGCTGTTCCGGCGGGGTTTCACGCGCGTGCGCGGGGAGTATTTTCGCGTCGGCGGCAGCGTGGGGTTGTTGTTTGGCAAATTTTTCCAGGTGAGCACAGGCCTGAATGTCGATTTCCGCACTACAAGCAAGTATAAAAACCGCTGGTTTGAAGACGATGTACGGATGGTATCGAAGCTCAAAGGCAACGACTTGCTCCGGCTGAATGGCCAGCAGTTTGCCTGGGTAGCGCAGGTGGGATTGCAAGGATTTTCGGTCTGCTATGAAATCAGCCTGAATCGCTTTTTCAGACCTTCCTGGGGGCTCGAACACCGGTTCCAATCGTTTGGGGTGGTGTATGGATTCTGAGACCGGATCCGGGAGCTGTTCAGGAAAAAACTGTTAATCAGGTGATGGGGTCAGTTCATGACCGTTTGCGAGCGATGAATATCTGATAAGCAGTCGAGCAGAGAGAGGTAGGAGCTATCGCGGAGAAAATAGTAGATGAATTTTCCGTGACGCTCCATGTCCACAATGCCGCGCGCCTTCATGATGCTGAGGTGATGGGAAATGGCAGATTGATCAGCCTGAAGCCGGGTATAGATGTCGGTCACAGTCATTTTTTCTTCGCCTTCCAGCAAGTCAATGATGGCCAGCCGGGTGGGGTGGGCCATGGCCTTGAGGGTTTGGCTCAGCATTTCCATGTCGCCTACGGACCAATCGGTACTAACTGCTCTGTTCATAATCCTGACTTCTAACGAGGTGATCGGGGCCAGCAAGCAAAGGCCCGGGGCGGGCAGGAGAAAAACAAAACTCCCTTCTTGTTTGTGGCTGTTTTCCTAACTCCCTGATCAGAAATAAGTTTAATTCGACAAGAAAAAATCTTTTGCCAACTTCTTTTGCTGCGAACCAGAGGACACCCTAATTTACGTTCATGAAGCCGTTCGACAGATCCCGCCGTTTGTTTACCACCCTGACCCTGGCAATTTTGTGGGTCATCAACGGCTGTGCGCCACCCAACCAGCCTGGCGGCGAAGGGGGCGGGGCCACTTCTCAAGTGTACACCCAGCCTATCATCGACCTCATTGATGCGGCAGAAGACCTCTCCATTGAACTCACCGAGAAAGGCCTGCCCGATAAAATCGTATCGTGGGTAGATGACCTTATTGTGACGGCCCAGCCTGGCAGCGGCATGCCAGAGATTGCCCGCATGAAAGAAGGCGAACAAGCCGAATATCTCCACCAGCGCACCCTGCTGAAAAAAGAGGCTACGCTCCGCGGCCAGCGCTTCAAGGAGCGTTACCTCCTCGTGAAACTGGCCTCGGGCCAGATGGGCTGGGTGCACGAGGGCGGCATCCGATACGTCTATCCGCGCTATCAAAAAGTGGTGGATCAGGTAGTCGCCACGGCCACAGCCGCCAATCAGCGCACCAGGGGCGGCTCCTCCGCGCCCGCCATTGCCCCCGAAGACCAGCGCATCATCGTGCCGGGAAAACGGGTCGGGCCCATTACCAAAAGCACCAGCCAGGAAAAACTCCTTGAACTTTATGGCGGCACCCAGGTCGGTCTCAGCACCATCACAACGCCCGAAGGCGACCAGCCCTGCACCGTAATCTTTCCCGGAGAGCCCTCAGAACTCAGAATTACCTGGGATGACGAGGACCGAACCAAAATCAAAGCAGTGTACATCGACAAGCGCGAATCAACCTGGTTCACCGAGGATGGCCTCGGCGTGGGCCTGCCCATGAGCGACATCATCAAGGCCAACCGCGCACCTGTGGCCTTCTATGGCTTCGGATGGGCCTACGGCGGCGTGGTGGAATCCTGGAAAAAAGGCAGTTTGTCGCGGTTTAGCAAAGGTTTCTATGCCGTCTTCGCACCTGATCCCCAGGTCAAAGAGGTTCCTTCCTCCTTTCAGGGCGAACGCATTCTCAGCTCCAACGAAGCAGGGGTGGACCGGCTCGGGCTTTATCTCAGCCGCCTCGTCGTGTACCTGGATTGATCCGCCTGCCGGGGAACCGGGCCTGCTATTCGTTTAATTTTTCCTGCAGCAATTCAGCAAACATGCCCACATGCATCCCATCAACAAGGGCGTGATGGGCGTGAACCGATACCGGCATCCAGCGCTTTCCGCCCTCAGAAACCATCTTTCCAAACGACACCTTGGGCACAGAATCGGGGTAGCTGAATGGCCTCGCATGCGAAAGTGCCGTGAACCGCACCCAGGGCAAGGCAGAAAAATGGAGCACATCATTTCCTGAAATTCCCACAAACAGGCCCGTGCTGTTTTTAACCCGCTCCACCTCCGCCTGAACATGGCCGGCAAAGGTGCTGATATCGCTGGCAAAGGGAATGAAGCTGAAATCGAAGGTGCCGTCGCCGCGGTTGATGGTGCTGGAAACGTGAATGCGGTCATACACCATCACCTCCTCCCCTTCAATGCGGTAGCGAAAGGCCTCCACTTCATTGGCTGTGAGGAGGGTTTTGTGGAGATACCAGGTAAAAAACGAACAGTTGGCGGCTTTGGCGCGGTCGTAGGCTGCTGTCACTTCCACTTCGAAGGTGAGGCCGAAATAGGGTTCTTCGAAGCGGCGAAAGAACTCAAAATGTTCGCGGCGGTTCCAGGTGGCGAGGTCGAGGGCATGTTTCATGGCAGCCGGGCTCAAAAGCGGGAACTGAGGTGAGACAACAGGTCGGAGATGCGGGCAGCCAGGAGGAAATTCGGGTGTTCCACCTGGTGCTCAATCCGCTCGTGGGCCCAGGTTGTGTGATAGGGAACATGCACAGCATGGCCACCCAGCTCCAGCACCGGCAGCACATCCGACTTCAGCGAATTGCCGATCATCAAAAACTCCGAAGGCGTGCAGTCGAGGTGGCGGATCAGCTTCTGGTAATCCTTCACCTGCTTGTCGCTCATGATCTCGATGTGGTGGAAATAATGCGCAATGCCCGACTTCCCGAGCTTGCGCTCCTGGTCGAGCAGGTCGCCCTTGGTGGCCACCACGAGGCGATATTTGCCCTCCACCGCCTGGAGCACTTCCTCCACGCCGTCGAGCAGCTCAATGGGCTTCTGCAGGAGTTCCTTGCCGTATTCGAGGGCCTTTTCGATGACTTTGAGGTTCACGGTCAGGTCAGAAACCCGCAGGGCAGTTTCCACCATGCTGAGCATGAAGCCCTTGACCCCGTAGCCATACAGCGGCAGGTTGTCCATCTCTGTTTTGAACAGCTCTTTTTCGATCGTGTGGTGGGGATGATAATCTTCGAGCAGTTCGCAGAATTTCCTCTCCGCCTCCTGAAAATAGGGTTCATTGACCCACAGGGTGTCGTCGGCGTCGAAGGCGATGGTGGTAATGGGCATGGGCGTGAAATTGGGCAGGTAAATTAGCCAAAAAACCGCTCAGAAACTCCCGCCTTTCGCCTCAGTTGAACATCGCAGCTCAAATCTTGCTACCTTTGGTCAAACGCCAATTCTTCGCCGTGCAGCTTCTTTTTCTCTCTGAGGCCAACCTTCGCGACCGCATGTTCATGCGGGACTTCGTCCATAATTTCAAGTTCCAGCGCTCCATCACGGTTCACGCCCCGGTGGCAGATGTGCTGCAAACCCGCATGACAACCAAAAGGGTTTCGGCACTGCTGAGCGAAGCCTCCACCTTCAACCGCGCCTTTACCGGCGACCAGCGGGGCCTGGTGCAGGAGAAAAACGGGGAGCTGACCCTCGACCGCGCCCGCCTCGAGCCCCTGCTCGACCATGTCCAGACCCTCGTGCTGGGTCCTCTCCTCCTCCGCGACGGCCAGCCTGGCCTCGCCGATCCCATGGCGCTGCTCACGGCCCTCCGCCACTGGCTGGAGCTGGAGTCCGTCATTCTGTTTACCGACAACCCCCTCTCTCCCCTCGCCGCCAAAAAGCCCGTCATCAGCCAGCCCGAAGACCGCGACCGCTGGCTCAATGTCTATGACGAGGAGCGCGAATCCATCGACAGGGCCTGGCTGTTGCGCCCCGCCCAGCTTTGCTCGCCCGTTAATTTCGCCAGGTGATCCGCAAAACAGAAGGCATCGTGCTCAGGACCTTCAAGCACCAGGACAGCAACCTGATTGCGAGGGTTTTCACGCGCGAAAGCGGACTCCAGACCTTCCTCATTCCCGGCCACCGGAGCAGCAAATCGCGCGCGCGCCACAGCTTTTTTCAACCGCTGTCCATCATTGAGCTTGTTTACCAGGAACGCCCCAACCGCGACATCCAGAAACCCCAGGAGAGCAAGCTCGCCCGGAACCTGTTTCAGATTCAGTCGCATCCCGTCAAGCTGTCGCTGGGGCTGGCCATGCTTGAGCTGTTTGGCGATACGGTAGGCGAGGAGGAAGACCCGGCGCACTACGATTTTCTGCATGATCTCATTCTCCGCCTCGACGAAGCAGAGGAAAAGCTGATCCAGTTGTTTTTACACTTCCTCGTTCACCACACCCGCTTCCTCGGATTTTTCCCCCACGATGACAGCGGCGGTTCCGCGCAGGTGAGCTTTGACCTCTCCGAAGGAACCCTCCGGCCCGATGCCACCGGCAGCAAGGGCGCAGCGCTGATCCGGGCTTTTTTGCACAGCCATCTGGGGGAAGGAGAAGGAAATTGCCAGCAAATCCGGGTGATTAACGAGGACAAGCGCGACATGATCCGCCTGCTGTTTGATTACTACCGGATGCACGTTACAGGATTTCGCTACCCCCAAACCATGCGGGTATTTGCCGAGGTGTTTGGGGATTGATGCGGTTTCCGGGTAAATGAACTTTTTTTAGCTCAAACCAGCGAATACCCCACCCCCAGCACTTCGAGCTCGCGGATGAGGTCGGAGCTGGGGCTCACCCGCCATTGGGAGCTCACCATCTGGAGGCTGGTGCTGCGGCGCGAATCCCGGAGAGAAAACTTCAGCTCCTTGTCGCCGGGGTGTGCGCGGATGAGGCGCTCCAGCTTCAGAACAGTCTCTTCGTCGAGGTCGCGATGCTCAATGTTCAGGCAGAGATGCTTCACCATGCCATCAAACAGGTGCTGGCTCATCAGGCGGATGTCGTTGATTCTCAGCTCTATTTCCCCCTCACTGAACCGCCGCGCCTGGAAGGTGGCAGTAAGGAAAATCATTTCGTCCTGGCGAAGAACGCCGCGGAATTTTTCATACTGATCGCCAAACAAAACCACCTCGAAGCTGCCCGAAAAATCTTCGATTGTGAAGGACATGAACCGGTTGCCGTTGCGGGAAAGCCGCTCCCGGACGCCCGTCACGATCCCGGCGGCCTTGATGTCGCGGGGGCGCTTGTCTTCCTCAAGGTCGGCAAGCGGGGTGTTTGTGAAGGCTTCCATTTGCCACTTGAACTTGTCGAGCGGGTGGCCCGACAGGTAGAAGCCGATGACCTCCTTTTCGTAATTGAGGCGGTCGAGCTCGGTCCAGGCTCCGATGATTTTGCCATCCTGCATCAGGCCCATGGGGATGGAGGGCTCCGGAATGGAAATATTGGTGGCCTCCCCAAAAAGGCTCACCTGGGGGGAAAGCCGCTCCTGCTGCACTTTGGAGCCGTATTGAATGGCTTTTTCGAGGACGTTGGCCGGGTCCTTTTCAGACATGGCCAGGAAGTACTGCCAGCGTTCCACACCGAAACCATCCAGCGCCCCGGCATAGGCGAGGGATTCGAGGGTTTTGCGGTTGAGGGAGCGCAGCGGCATGCGCACACAGAGGTCAAAAATGGAAGAAAAGCGCCCGCCTTTGTTTCGCTCTTCTATCAGCGATTCTACAACGGCGTGGCCCACGCCCTTGATGGCTTCGAGCCCGAAGCGGATCTGCCCGGCAGGGTTCACCGAGAAGTTGGCCTTCGATTCGTTGACGTCGGGCGGCAGCACTTCAATGCCCATGCGGCGGCATTCCTCGATGAAGAAGGTGATTTTTTTAATGTCGTTGATGTTGTGCGTGAGCACTGCCGACATGTACTCGCCGGGGTAATTGGCCTTGAGGTAAGCGGTCTGGAAGGCCACCACGGAATATGCCGCCGAGTGGGAGCGGTTGAAGCCGTATTCGGCGAATTTCTCCATGATGTCGAAGACTTCATTCGCCTTCGCCTCCTTGATGCTGTGGTGTTTTTCGGCCCCTTCCACAAACTTCACCCGCTCCTTGGCCATTTTTTCCTTGTCCTTCTTTCCCATGGCCCTGCGCAGCAAGTCGGCACCGCCAAGGCTGTACCCGGCAATGATCTGTGCAGTCTGCATGATCTGCTCCTGGTACACCATGATGCCATAGGAATAGCTCAGAATGGGCTCCAGCAGCTGGTGCGGATATTCCACAATCTCTTTGCCGTGCTTCCGGGAGATGAAGGTGGGGATATAGTCCATCGGGCCGGGCCGGTAGAGGGCGTTCATCGCAATGAGGTCCTCGATGTTGGTCGGCTTCAGTTGCCGGAGGTATTTTCTCATGCCGTCCGACTCGAACTGGAAGGTGCCGACAGTGTCGCCCCGCTGGTAGAGTTCGTAGGTTTTGACGTCGTCGAGCGGGATGTTGTCGGGGTCGATGAGGGTGTTGTGGTTTTGGCGAACGAGCTCAATTGCGGTTTTGATGATGGACAGGGTTTTGAGGCCGAGGAAGTCCATTTTCAGCATCCCGGCATCTTCGATCACCTTCCCCTCAAACTGGGTGACGAGCAGGTCGGCGTCTTTGGCTGTGGAAACGGGAATGTAGTTGGTGATGTCGTCGGGGGCGATGATGATCCCGGCTGCGTGGATTCCGGTGTTTCTCACGGCCCCTTCGAGTACCTCGGCGGTTTTGAGGACCTTGGCCCTCAGGTCGCTGCCCCGGCGGATGGCGTCGAGGTCGGGGTTTTCCTGATAGGCTTTTTCGAGGGTGGTACCAGGCTTTTCGGGCACCATCTTGGCCAGCAGGTTGGCCTCGGAGAGCGGTAATTCGAGGGCGCGGGCCACGTCTTTTATGGACATTTTCGCGGCCATCGAGCCGTAGGTGATGATCTGGGCCACCTGGGTTTTGCCGTATTTGTCCACTACATAATCGATCACCCGCTGGCGGCCCTCGTCGTCGAAGTCGGTATCAATATCGGGCATGGACACCCGCTCGGGGTTGAGAAAGCGCTCGAAGAGGAGGCTGTATTTGATCGGGTCAATGTTGGTGATGCCGATGCAATAGGCCACTGCCGAGCCCGCCGCCGAACCGCGGCCCGGCCCCACGAGCACATCCAGATCGCGGGCCGCCCGGATAAAGTCCGACACGATGAGAAAATACCCCGCAAAGCCCATCGCCCGCACGATTCGCAGCTCGTGGGCAATTCGCTCCTCCACCTCCGAAGAAAGGGACAGCCCCGTCACATCCTGCAAAAAGTTGAGCGGCAGGCCGTTGTAGCGGCATTTGGCCCCCACCCACGACAGGTGCTCCAGGTAGTCGTCGGCATTGCTGAAACCCGGCGGCAGCGGGAAATTCGGCAGCAAAATGTCGCGCTTGAGCTTCGGCGGCTGGATTTTGTCGGCCACCTCCAGGGTGTTGATGGCCGCCCCGGGGATGTCGGCGAAGAGCTTGTGCATCTCCTCGGGGGTCTTGAAATAAAACTGGTCGTTCGGAAATCCAAACCTGTAGCCCTTGGGCGAGGAACCATCTTCCTTCCACACCGGGGTGCTTTGTACGTCGCCGGTGTTGATGCACAGGAGAATGTCGTGGGCATTGTAGTCGTCGCGCTCCACGTAGTGAGAGTCGTTGGAGGCGATGACCTTGACGTTGTATTTTTTGGCGAACCTGAGCAGCACTTCGTTCACCTTCTCCTGCTCGGGCATTTTGTGGCGCTGCAGCTCGACGTAGTAGTCTTCGCCAAACATATCGAGCCACCAGCGGAACAGCTCCTCGGCTTTGGCTTCGCCATCGTTCAGAATGGCCTGCGGCACCTCGGCACCGAGGCAGCAGGTGGTGGCAATGAGGCCCTCGTGGTATTTTTCGACGAGCTCCTTGTCGATGCGGGGGTATTTGGAATACATCCCCTCGATGAAGCCCAGCGAGCAGAGCTTGGCCAGATTCTGGTAGCCTGCCTGGTCCTTGGCCAGAAACAACTGGTGGTTCCGGCGGTCCTTCTGCTCCTTGGTAAATTCCTTGCGGTGGCGGTCTTCCACGAGGTAGAATTCGCAGCCCACAATGGGTTTCACCCCGGCTTTACCAGCCTCTGCCACAAATTTGAAGGCGCCATACATGTTGCCGTGATCGGTGATGGCGACAGCGGGCATGCCGTGGGCCACCGCCTTTTTCATCATTTTCTCAATCTTGGCGGCGCCGTCCAGCAGGCTGAACTCGGTGTGGCAGTGGAGGTGAACGAATTCGGGCATGGAGAGAAGATGCAGGTGAACAGAAGGAAAAACGGGGCGAATCAGTGGAAAATCAGCTGGTTAGCCAACCTCCGCAGATCCATTTGCCTGAATCTCAAAATTACTTTTCTCCTTCCACAAATGCCGGAGAATGTATCCACAGCCCGGTGCAAAACCGCTTAGCGGGTGAGCACCTTAAAGGCCATCTGGCGGCCATGCCCCTGGATGATGGCCAGGTTGATCCAGGCCATGGCCAGTGACTCGAGGAGTGCCACCTGCTCGCCTTTGCCAAAATCCCAGCAGGCTCCAAACCCGGCGTCCAGGGCCAGCTGGCGGGCCACGGCCTTGGCCTCGTCGCTGTCGCCAGCCATGAACATATCGATGGCATCCTCTCCGTAAACGGGGTTTTTCATGTTCTCAAACCCCGTTGTATTGAAGCATTTTACCGCCTTAGCCTTCGTTTCTCCGGTCAGAAAATGATAGACAGTGGGGTGGTTGGCGGGCTTGGCGCGAAAGCTGTTGGTGGCGTCGATCACCACTTTGCCGCTCAGGTCGCCGAGCGGTGCCAGCAGGTCGGGAACAACCTGTGGTGGCGTGGCCAGCAGGATAACTTCGGCTGCCGCAACGGCTTCTGCTGTCGGGTGAGCAACAATGCCCGCGTGGTTCAACAGCTCCCGGCCCTTGAACCGGGTAATGTCCCGGACGCCGGGAAGCACAGTATGGCCTGCTTTGGCCCATTGCACGGCCAGGGCGCTGCCCACATTGCCGGTGCCGATGATGGCGATATTCATAAGCTGGATAGGTGGTAACAGGGATGGAACATTAGGACCTGAACGGAACGGCCCTGGCAGATCAGAACAAATATCCGTCTTGTATCTCAATCTGAGCAGGCAGGGTCTTCTCTCCAAGCATTTCGAGCAAATCGCGCTCAATGGTGTTGCAAAGCGCCGTCATGGGCACGTCGGTGATGCGGTTTTCAAATGGGTCTTCATTTACTTCGCCCACTTTGCTCATGATGGCAAACACAAAGGCGATCAGGACCGACACCGGAACGGTGGCCCAGATCCAGCCCAGTTGCCCAAAATCGCGGACCAGCGCCAGCGGCAGGATCAGCAGGAAGGCATACAGGAAAAGCCGGGTGAAATAGTCGTACTGGCGAAGCAGGGGCGTGTTTTTGATGCGTTCGCATGCTCCCTGATACTGGGCCAGGGCGAGCATCTGCCCCTCCATCTGGAAGCTGTCGAAGCCGCCGAGCGTGCCGCCCGCCATGGCCTGGTAAATCTGCCGCCCGATGAGCAGTTGCAGATAATTCGGTTTGTTCTGGGCTTGTGCCAGAGCTGCATATTCTTCGGCGGGCACCCAGGCTTTTAACTCATCCCAGGAATTCGTCTTTCTCAAATGAAGCCGTAAAGCGTGTACCCAGCCGATACAGCGGCGCACCATTTCCTGCTTGAAGGCCTCGCTTTTTTCTTGGTTGTAGCCCGGCTGGTGTGCGTGGCTGTCAGCAAACGTGATGATAAGCCGCGCCAGCACCCTGCTGGAGTTCACAATACCGCCCCACAGGGTGCGTGCTTCCCACCAGCGGCCATAGGAGGAGTTGTTGCGAAAGGCGATGAAAATGGCTAGTGAACTGCCCAAAATACCCGCCACCGAAAAGGGCAGGCTCAGCTGCCATTCGCCAAAAGCAAACCCGGCAAATACCAGCAGCGAAGCCCCCAGGGCCACCAGCATCTCGCGATAGACGTAGCCCAATACCCGGTCGGGCCTGAAATTTCGTTTGACAATCATGCTCAGGGGTTGAGTTGATAACTTATCCTCAGCTCGGCCCGCAACAGCTTTGACACCGGGCAGTTGGCCTTGGCATCCTGCACCAACTCCTCAAATTCTTCAGCACTGATGCCGCCGACCACGGCCCGCAGGTTCAGGTGAGAGCTGGTAATACTGCCGTCAGCGAGGGTAATTTCGGCTTTGGTCTCAAGCTCATCGGCTGTGTAGCCTTTGGCTTGCAGGTTAAAAGCGAGCTTCATGCTGAAGCAGCCTGCATGTGCGGCGGCAATGAGTTCTTCGGGGTTGGTTCCGGGGCCGTCGGCAAACCGGGAGGCAAACCCATATCTGGTTTCTTGGAGAATGCCGCTCTGGGAGCTAAGGTGGCCGCTGCCTTCTTTTCCGCTGCCGGACCAATGGGCTGTTGCAAAACGTTTGATTGCCATAAGATAGAGAATTAGGGAGTGGGTGGTGAAAGGGAAATCCGCAAGCCATAGGTGAGAACGCCATCGGTGAGGCGGGTTGGCTCCGGCACAAAGGCTTCGCGGGTAAACTGATACTGGGCGCTGGCAGACAACCTGGCCGATAAACGAACCTCGGCACCTGCTTCCAGGTGCCAGCGGTTGCTCCATTCGGGCTGCCTGCCAAACAGCACAAATCCAAGGTACCACAAGTGGAGGTACTGCCCAAACCGATGATGCCCGCTGAGATAGGGAGCCAGCCGCCATTGCCGCAGGGTGATCGTGCCGGTTGCAGCCAGGGGGGCCGCATACTCGCTGGATTCGTAAAACAGGCTCAGAGAGGCTTTAATGCTGTGGCCCGGCTTCTGCACAGCGCTCAGGGTGAGGCCTGCTCCGCCAAACACACGCCAGTCCAGTTGGCGCCGCAGGCTGCTTTCCACAGTGGCAATGGCAAAGGGGTAGAGTCTTTGCCTGGGATGGAAGTAGAGAAAATGACGGCTCAGCAGGTCCCGGTCGGCAGTAAACTCACCGAAACGCTGCAAGAGCAAGTTATTCTGCGATTTATACACCCAGGTGCCGGTAGTTTGGGTGAGCCAGCCTGCGGAGGCCCGGAGGATCCCGAGGTCCACATTGCCGGTTTGCCAGGCTCCCCCCAATGTGGCCGATAGCTGCCAGCGAACGGTGTCGGCTTCATTCAACTGGCCCAACAGGCTGCCAGGGCTGGTCCTAGCAAGCATCACCAGCCCCGACAGAACAGCATGTGTGCAGCTCTTCACAGCAGGTTAACGCCTAAGTTGTTCCACCACCAGCTCGGCAGCTGCAGCTCCTGAATTTTGCTGCTGTCCTGTGATCAAATTTCCATCCTGGATGGCGTAGGAGGAGAAGGGAGCAGCCACTTTGAAGTCTGTTCCTGCCATTTTTCGGGCTTCCGACTCGATGCGATAGGGCTGAATGGTTACCCCTGCCGCCTGATCTGCAAAATCTTCTTCTGCATCTGCAAAGCCGGTCCAGGTTTTTCCCTTCACCAGCAAGTCTCCTGTGGAGGTTTTGGCCTCCAGCAGCAGGGTGGTGGAGTGGCATACCGCTGCGCTGGGCTTGCCAGCCTCATAAAATGCGGCAAACAGCGCTTCCAGCTCATGGTTACCCCGGAAAGTGTACATCGGACCCTGGCCACCGACAAGGAAGATGGCGTCAAAATCGGCGATGCTGACTTCAGAAAGGCGGGGCGTGTTTTCCAGCATGTACACAAAAGCAGGCTGCTGCAGGTATCCCAGCGAGATCACATCGTGGGCAGAGTAACCACTGGGATCGGCGGGGTTGGAGTAGGCGTCCATTTCGAGCTTGCCGCCTTCGGTCGAGGCGAGGGTGACCTCATATCCGGCTTCCTGAAAAACCCGCAACGGATGGGTGAGCTCGGCAGCCCAAAACCCGATGGGCCAGCCAGTTTGTTGGGAGGTGGCGGGCGAACTGGCCACCATCAGGATTTTTCCTTTGGAGGGAGCGCCGTGGGGGTGAATGTACTGATAGCGTTCTGTGGCCATGATAGAAGGTTGAATGTTTGTGACGAAACAACCACCTGTACCTATCTTTGCCATGTGTATCACCAAAAAGTGCGATACACACTTTTGGGTGAGTAATTGATAATCAAAAAATTATGCCTGATTTTATCTACAAAGGGAAGGTCTATTACAACCCGGTTCAGCTCGTCATGGAGCAAATCGGGGGTGCCTGGAAGGCCCCTATTTTGTGGCGGCTTAGGGAGCAGGTGATGAGGTACAGCGAACTGCGGAAGGACATTCCCCACATTTCCGACAAAATGCTCACCACCCAGCTGCGTGAACTTGAGGCGGACGGCTACCTCACCCGGACTGTGTATGCAGTGGTTCCGCCCAAAACGGAGTATTCCCTCACCAGCAAGGGCCAGGAAATGGTCCAGCTGGTTGCCATCATGCGGGAGTATGGCATCAAATTGATCCGGGAACAGGAGACCAGGCAGAATGAAGCAGGAAGCGGATCTCCGGCATAAAGCGAACCGCTCCCGGCACTGGTTCCAGCGGCAGGAGCGGTTTGTGGCGGGGTGAAACCGGTATTAAAGGTCGTTGCGGCCGATTTCGTCGATCTGGTCTTCGTAGTTCAGCTCGGGGTTCATTGGGTCTTGGCCATAATCATTTTGGCCACGATCACCCTCTGTCAACAACAGGATAATGTTGTAGATGGGAATGAGGATAAACCAGCCGCTTTTGCCTACATCGTGCATTCGCCTCACTGCGGCTGCCAACTGAGGTAGAAAGGTGGCCAACGAGAAGATTACACTAAACCAACCAACTTCTCCGGAGGGAGTGAGAAGGCCAAGGAGAAAAGAGATTGCCCAGTTCACTAAGGTAAAGGTCCAGTACTCCCTTCTGCTGGCGCGGCCTGAGAAAGTAGCATACTGCTGGAAGGTTGCCTGATAATCGCGGAAAATCTGGTTCATGTTGGAGGGGAAGTTGTGACTGAAATTGGCTGGCTGATGAAAATAAGGAGTTGAAGAGGTGCGACCTCATTTCAGTCGATGAGCGGAGGGATTGAAGGAGAAAAATAACGTTAGCAGGTAAATTGCCTGAACTGGAAGGTAAGATATGAACAGCCGGGCATCTGTCCAATTTTTGTGAGAAAGTTATTTTTTTAACAGCCGCCCGCATCTTCTGGTTCGCTTCAGTCGACTCAGCGTGGTTAGGGTTGGGTGTGTAATGGTTGATAGAATGGATCGTTCTCCCAATTCTCTAAATTGGCTTCGATATAATGAAAAATGCGCTCATACTCGTCAGCACTTCGAATAATGTGATCATGGAAACGGGTTTGCCAAACGGGCATTTTCGGAGTTTGTCTGTATTCATTGATTTTTTTGGTGGCCGCGGATTTAAACCCTGCAACAAACGATGAAATTGATCTTGGTGAGCGATAAGCAACACCTGAACTCCCGGACGCCGATTGTTGTAGAGACGCACGGCCGTGCGTCTCTACAACAATCGGCATTGCCGTGGCACGGGTTTCAATTCGCAGAATGGCATGTATATGATTGGGCATCATGACGAATGCCTCGCAGAACAATTCGGAACGTATCTCAAAGGAAATGTTCCATTCTTCATACACCATGTCGCCAATGGCCGACAGATGCATTGCGCGGTCGGAAATTTCGCCCAATAACCATTCACGGCCAGCAGTGCAGATGGTTATGAAATAGGTGCCATCATTGGCATAGTCCCACCAGGGGGCGCGAGCTGATTCGATGCGGTATTTGTCCTGAAATTTTGCCATAGATCGCGCGGACTTCCAAATGCCCTACCCCACCAGCACCTCCGGCGTTTGCCTGAAGCGGTACAACTGGTCGCGCAGCCTGGGCTCAAAGCCTGCCTCACGGATAATTTGCTGGATCCCCTCGGCATCCAGCCTATAGGGCGCCCCCGCTGCCGACACCACGTTTTCCTCGATCATGATGGAGCCGAGGTCGTTGGCACCGCCGTGGAGGCAGAGCTTGGCCACCTCCGGCCCTACTGTGAGCCAGCTCGCCTGGATATTCTCGATGTTGGGCAGCATGATGCGGCTCAGGGCAATCATGCGGATGTATTCATCTGCACCGACGTTGTTTTTCACGCCCTTGACTGTGTTGAGCAGGGTGCCGTCGTCCTGGTAGGGCCAGGGAATGAAGGCCTTGAAGCCGTTTTCGCCCCAGGGGCGCATTTCCTGCACCTCGCGGATGCGAACCAGGTGCTCAAAGCGCTCTTCGATTGTTTCGATGTGGCCAAACATCATGGTGGCGCTTGTGGTGAGGCCGAGCTTGTGGGCCTCGTGCATCACGTCGAGCCATTCCTGGCCGCTGCATTTGCCGTTGGAAATGATGCGGCGGACGCGGTCATTGAGGATTTCCGCTCCTGCACCCGGCATGGAATCCATCCCGGCGGCCATGAGCCTCTGGAGGGTTTCGCGATAACTGAGCTTGGAAAGCTGGGAAATGTGGACAATCTCCGGGGGGCCCAGGGCGTGGAGGCGAAGGGCCGGGAACCAGTCCTTCAGCTTGCGGAAGGTGTTTTCGTAAAATTCAATGCCGAGCTGCGGGTGGTGGCCGCCCTGGAGCAGAAACTGGTCGCCGCCAAGGGCAAAGGTTTCCTCTGCCTTGATTTTGTAGGTGTCGTCGTCGGTGATGTAGGCCTTGTGGGCAAATTTCTCCGTTGGCGGCACAAAGAAGTTGCAAAACTTGCAGTTGGCCACGCACACGTTGGTGGTGTTCACGTTGCGGTCGATCTGCCAGGTGACAATACCGGCGGTGTCGCGCTTGTGGACTTTCCGCATTTCGTTCGCCACATACATCAGCTCCTCGGTGCTGGCGTGGTGGTACAGGAAAACGCCCTCTTCCTGGGTCAGGAAATCAAAATCGAGGGCGCGAAGCAGCAGTTCGGCAGCATTCATAAGCGGATAAGTCTGTCTGACAAAAGTAGCACAACGCGGGAAAAATGTAACCACCGAACGCCTGATCTGCACAAAAGTTTCAGAAAAAATTGAAAGATGGTTTCTTTCCCTGGTATTTGCCCATCCCCGCCTTCCTCGCTATTTTGGGACCAACTACTACCCGCCCGATGAACAAACCCATCTTATTCCTATTTGCCCTTCTTTGGCAGGGTCTTTTCGCCCAGCCATTTCCTGACTCTGCCTGGGTGCAGGGCCATTACCACGACCGCGACACCACCTGGTTTGCCTTCGAGGCAAGCCGGTATGAAGCGGAGCCAAAGCGGGTGGTGGTCACGGGGGCTTTCCGGGGCTGGGACCAGAACATGGACGATCCTTCGTGGAAGCTAACGAACGTTGAAAAAGACCGCTGGATGCTGGCGGTTCCCAATCCGAACTATGCTACTTTCGCCCCGGGAACCGAGTTCAAATACCGGATCGACGATGGCACCTGGCTGCAGCCGCCTGCCGGGACACCCAATGAAAAAGGCGGTAACCTCGTGTTGTTTCCTCATATCACCCCTCCTTCAGTGAAAGCCGAACTTCGCCGCTCCGGGACCATCTGGGTCCAGTTTCAAGGGACTGAGCGCCCCTTCGACCCTGCCCAATACCGCCTGAGCGATGCCAGCGGAAAGGGTATCCCCATCGCAGAGGTGCTGCCCAATGAGGCCCATACCGCCCTTGTCATTCCTGCTGAGCCCATCGATATCCGCAGGGTGTACTATCTCGAGATCCCTGGCATGGGCTTGCGCAACCTCTGCTCCTTCGACGGCTGGTTTCGCGAGTTGTACTCCTCTAAGCCACTCGGCGCCAACCTCTCCGACGATAGCTCCTTTACCAGTTTCAGGGTCTTCGCACCCCGCGCTGAACAGGTGAAGCTCTATCTCTATCCCGGCAAAGACGACCAGATGGCCACCCGCGTGGTGGACATGACCATGGACGAAAACGGCGTTTGGGAGGCTGAATTCGATGAAAACCTCCAGGGAATCTGGTATGACTTCACGGTCCATGGAGCCAGCGACCCGGGCAATCATTTTTTTGAAACCACCCCGGTCCACATTTCCGATCCCTACGGCCGGGTAAGCGACGATACCTGGGGCAAATGCCGGGTATGGCCTGCCACAAAGCCAGCTACTCCTCTGGCTGCGGGCATCCCCAAGCCTGAAGACATCATTGCCTACGAGGTTCATGTTCAGGATTTTACAGACCTGCTGCCCGTTTCAGCCGATAAAAAAGGAACCATCCCGGCTTTTGTGGAGCGCGGCCTGAAAAATCAGCGGGGAGAACCCGTTGGCTTCGATTACCTTGTTAACCTCGGCATCAATGTGGTGCACCTCCTGCCCATGCAGGAGTACCTTCACTACCCCGAAGAATGGTGGCGGCCCGCCTTCGAAAACGATCCCTTCATGATTGAGCAGGGAATCGCGCTGGAAAATTACCAGTGGGGCTACCGCACCTCGCATTGCTTTGCTGTGGAATCCCGCTACCGCCAGCGCGGCACCGAGCCGGGCGCAGAACGCGAGCAGTTCCGCGATCTGGTGCAGGCTTTTCACGATGAAAACATCGCGGTGATCATCGACCTCGTGCCCAACCACACGGCCGAGAACATGGACAAAGACCCCTATCATTTTCACTGGAGCGTGCTCGACCAGCAATATTATTACCGCACCAACAACCTGAAACTGATCGGCGAATACGGCAACGAAGTCAAAACCGAAGACCGCCCGATGGTGCAGCGCTGGCTCATTGACCAGTGCCGGCACTGGATCGAGGAATTCGGGATCGATGGCTTCCGCATCGACCTGGCCGGGCAGATTGACCGCCAGACCCTTGAAAAACTCCGCGAAGCCCTCGGCCCCGACATCATCATCTACGGCGAGCCCTGGATTGGCTCCTACGACCCCAACTTCGAAGCCAACCCCTCCTGGGACTGGTACAAACACAATTCGCCGATCATCTTTTTCCAGGACGATGCCCGCAACGCCCTCAAAGGCCCTACCAGCAACCCTGAGGTGAAAGAGCGTGATCAGGGATTTGCCGGGGGGAATTTCCGCGAAAAAGAAAAGGTGAAGGCAGCCATTACCGCCACTTTCCCGGACGACAAAACCCCCAACAGCGGCATTAGCTACCTCGACATCCACGACAACTGGGCACTGGCCGATCAATTTGCCCACAACGACTGGAACGGCAACCTCGGCGTGGATGAAGACCGCTTCAAAATTGCGGCCCTGCTGCTGTACACCTCTGTCGGACCGATTGTGACCCACGGCGGCACCGAAATGATGCGATCCAAGGGCGTGGCCGAGCTCAGGGAAACCGTGAAAACCATGGCAAATGGCACCAAGGTTTATCTCCACGGAAAGCGGGATACCTACAACATGCGGAGGGCCAACCAGTTTGTGTGGGACAATGTCGGGGCGAAAAAAGACGGGCGGCGCTACCACAACAACTACGGCAACATGGTTGCCTTCTGGCAGGGCCTCAACCGCTTCCGCATGTCGGAGTATGGCCAGGTTTTCCGCCAGGCCGACCCCATTCCCTATGGCTACTTCGAATGGGTGGACACCGCAAACCCTTATCAGCTTGGCTATGTGGTGGACGACCGCGTTTTTGTGCTGATCAACACTGGCTCAGTTCCGCACGGCTGGATAGATATCGTGCTTCCCGAGGGGGAATGGAGGCTGGTTGGCAACAACGAGGCCTTCGACCATGTTGACGGCGTGAGGGACGACAAAGAGCTTCTTCGCCTCCAGGGCGGCAAGCCCTTCGACATTGAGCTCCAGGGCAGGGAGTTTAAAGTGTGGGTGCGGTAGTTGCTTCCCGATTTTTGCAACAAATCCTAACACAAAGGCAGCGTTGTTACAGAAAAAACAGCGTTGCCATGCCGCTGATCATCACATACTTGAGCAGCAGGCTCTGGCGGGTGAAGTCTCTGGGATCCGAAGCGCGCAGTAGCAGCCGGATCAGGAAGGCCATGGGTAATTGCACCAGCAGAACCGATAGCAGGAGGTAGGACCAGAGAAAATGACCTTCCCACCATGCGTGCACAAAGGGCAGGTAGCAGGAGAAACCAAAGAGCAGGTAAAGCACCAGGAGCACATACTTGGTGCGGCGAATGCCGATCTGGATGGGAAGCGTACGCAGCTTGAAGGCGAGGTCGCCGCGGATGTCTTCGACATCTTTGGTGATTTCGCGGATGAGGGTGATCTGGAAGGCAAAAATCATGGCCCAGACCAGTGGCAGCGAAATGTCATACAGATATCCAGCCAGCAAAATCACCAGCGCGATCAGGAAAGAAATTGTGAGGTTGCCGGGTACACCAATTCGCTTGAGATAACTGGCGTAGAGGTAGAGCAGGGCAATGGACAGCAGGTTGATGAAGGTGATGTGGTACAATTTCATCTGCCAGCCGATCACAAGGCCGGTGAAGGTGACGATTCCCCCCAGGACAAACAGGTACACCGTCATCACCTTTTTCACAGACAGGATGGCATTCACCACCGTTTTTTGCGGTTTGTTGATGCGATCAATCCGGAAGTCATAGACATCATTGATCCAGTAGCCAGTGGCTGCAATCAGCGCAATCATAAATGCAGTGGCCCAGAAAGCTGGCGTCTGCCAGAAATCGAAACGGCCATGATTGGCCAGGACACAAGCAACAGCAAATGCCAGGACCGAAATGAACACATTCATCGGTCGTGCAATCAGGAAAAACGAGCGAAGGTCGCGCAGCATGAAGCGAAGATCCGGGATTTTGCCAGACAAACAATTACAAAATTTACCGAATCTCCCCGTTTCTCTGTTATTTCCCGGGCCTGCTTCTTTTCATCGAAGCATCATCCAGCACCAGCACCCAATCCCGGCCTCCCGCTGGCGGCGTGAAAATGGCCTGATCGCCGCTCACTTTGCCTGCTTTGCTGGCTGCTCCCGTTTCAGGATTAAACCACCAGGCTATCTTTTTCTCTCCGCTCAGCAGCGCGAGGTCGATTGTCACAGGCTTGGCTTCTGGCAAATACACCATGGCATAGCTGCCTTCGGCGTCGCGGGTGGCGATGATGCGATCCAGGTAGTTGCTGCCCGCATCGGAAAGGATCAGCTTCTGGTCGGGGATGCGGGTGAAAAAGGGCCTGGACAGCATGAGGTTTTTAAGATGCTGCATTTGGGTGGCGCCTTCGGCGAGGGCAGCGCGTTGCCAGCCGATCACAGTGTCGCCGAGGTTCACCGGCGGAAACAGGGCTGTATCCACAAATTGCCAGATCTGGTGGTGGCCATAGGTCACGCCGCAGCCTCCGGCAAACACGCCCCGGTACACCCGCGCCCTCACGTCATAGGCATCGAAATAGCCTCTGGCGCGGGTCCATTTGCCATCCCAGGGATTCACGGGGTGGTCTTCATAGCAGGGCTCCAGGTCGAGCGTAGGCTTTGCCGGGGAAAGTGCCAGGTCGCGGGTCACCCAGTCCCAGACCGGCGTTTCGCGGGCGCCGTGCCCCGACTGAAAGCCGTTGATGTCGAGCCAGGGCTCGTTGTGGATGTATTGCGAGGTGGAGTTGGGGCCTCCCGCGGGGTGGTAGGAAATAAAAGCTTCGCTGCCCAGCACCGACTCAATGCCGCGGGCCATGGCCCGCCAGGTGGCGCGGTCGTCGTAGTTGCCCTCCTGGCCCTGCCAGTTGAAGGTGTACACCGCTGGGCGGTCGCCGCCGAGCATCCAGATGATGTTCCACTGGTTCTGGTAGCGCTCCGCGAGGGTGCGGCCATAGATTTCGGCGTTTTGCTCATTGAACACCAGCGGACCCTGGCCCCACATGTGGGCGAGTTTGTCGCCCCAGGTTGGCAGCAGGGCGAGGTACATCCCGCGGTCGGCTGCCGCCCGGATCACAAAATCGACGTGGTCCCAGTAGTCGTAGGCCACAGGATCGCCGGGGTCGCTGCCGGGGGTAACGGCCAGCCGGGCGGGGTCTTCGTCAACGAGGGGCAGGTCGCCATAGCGGTTGGGCTCGCGGAGGCCGTTTTCTTCGGCGAGGGCCACCGCCTGGATCACATTGAAGCCCTGGCTGGCGCGGATATCGAGGAAGGCAATGGCCTGCTCGCGGTCGAGGCGGTGAAACAGCTCCCAGTCGGTGTCGCCCAGCCAGAAGAAGGGCGCGCCGTCGCGGGTTTGGAGATAGCGCTGGCCGGAATGCACAGCCAGCTGGGCAGAAGCGAAACTGCCTGTGGCCAGGAGCAGCAGAAGCAGGAGGGCGGGTTTGTTCATGGGAGGAGAGTTGGAGAAATTGGCTGACGACAACTTAGAAAATGAGCGGGAGGAAGCAAAGCAGGTGGCCGGAGGGACGGGTAGGGCGACGCTTGTTAACCAACACAATGCCTTTTCAGCATTATCCCCGGAAGGCTGTTGTCCTGGGGCTCATATAACAAAAGTGGCCTTGTGCGGAAGTTGGCGTCAGAGCGTGCAGAAGCCCCCACCTGGCTGGCCTGCCTCCGGGGATCCGGGCAGGCTGTCGGGTCATTCTGATGAAAGACATTGAATCAGTGCTCTCCTTTCCCCTGCTGACACAACATTCCCCCTTGCCGCTTGTTCTGTTGGGGAAATGCTGGTATTTTTCGCGGGCAAAGTTTGGGAAAAGACCTGCAAAGCCATTTTCAGCCATGCCAGGCACCCCAACTCCCCTTCAATCATTCGACCAACATGGCAGGAACACAAGGCATCAAGCGAGGAGAGAGCAAAGAGCGCAATTTGTCGCTTGGAGGCAGGCTATACGTCCCGGCGATTGTATCAGGATTGATGTATTCCATCAAGCACCTCTTTCGCCCGAAAGTAACGCTGATGTATCCGGAGAAAAAGCCGGAACTGGGGCCAGAGTTCCGTGGCAGACCTGTGCTGGTAGCAGAGGAAGGCAAAGAACGCTGTGTAGCCTGTGGCTTGTGTGCCCGTGCCTGTCCGCCCCTGGCCATTTCCATGCAAGCCGCTGAAATCCAGTCGGATGATCCCAAAGAACGCTATCCTGAGCGCTTCGAAATCGACATGCTGCGCTGCATCTACTGTGGCTACTGCGAGGAGGTCTGCCCCGAAGAGGCCATCGTGATGAGCCCTGAATACGACCTCAATTTCCGCAACCGCGAAGATGCCATCTATGCCAAGGATCGGCTCGTTGTGGACAAGGAGCAATTGAAGCCCCGCCTCGATTTCCTCGCCGAGAAGCGCAACGACAATTTCGGCGAGGACGTCTATCATCATCAGCAAAAAAACAACATCCACACCCTCCGCAACCGGGGAGAATAGGTGCAAGAGCCGGGAAACAAGACCGAATGCTTCGCCGATCTTACCCCCTGAGGGCTGGCTTTGGTGCCCGGAGGGGGCAGGGGGGTGAACAAGAACTGAGAACCGAGACAAGAAAACCCCCAACCCAAAACCTCCTAACTCACATGATGCACGCTACAACCGTCCTCGGAATTCTTCACAACGGCCACGTTGCACTGGGCGCCGACGGGCAGGCAACCATGGGCACCACCATTGCAAAGTCGAATGTGAAAAAAGTGCGCCTGCTCGACAACGGCAGCATCATGGTAGGATTTGCAGGCTCCACCTCGGATGCCTTCACCCTCGTGGAGCGCTTCGAGGAAAAGCTCAATATGTACCGCTCCAACCTGCGCCGGGCAGCCATCGAGCTGGCCAAAGACTGGCGCACCGACCGCTACCTCCGCCGCCTTGAAGCCATGCTCATTGTGATGGACAAGCAGGAGGGGCTCATCATCAGCGGCACTGGCGATGTGCTTTCCCCCGACGAAGAAATCCTCTCCATTGGCTCTGGTTCTTCCTATGCCCGCGCTGCAGCCCTGGCCCTCAAGCGCCACGCCCCGCACCTCAGCGCAGAGGAGATCGTCCGCGAAAGCCTGCACATCGCCGCCGATATCGACATTTACACCAATCACAACCTCGAAGTGCTGACCCTGGGTTAGGGAAGTCAGAGGTCGGAAGTCAGATTGGATCTTTGTGATCGAATGGGCGGTCCGCCATGGGGCCTGGTGAAACCCGACCCCAGCGGGGTCAAACCTTTGTAGCAGCGCATGAGCCTGTTTTTTTGTTGCCCCCTGCGACCCCTTGGCGGTCGCAGATGAGGTCTTCGAAGAAGGCGCTTCCCGGCTACTACAGAGCTTGGCCCCCCGCCGGGGGGCCGCTTTCACCCTGCGAAGCTTGGGTTGCAGAAGCAAGAAGTCGGAGGTCGGAAGGGATCGAAATTCCGGTGCAGGGTCCCTGAGCCCGTCCCGCCGTCATCCTGAGCAGGCCCTCAAGGGCCGTCGCCGAAGGATGGCACAAGGCTGAGTGTCATGGTTCGACGACGGCTGAAGCAGCCTGCTCACCATGACAAGACGACGGCTGAAGCAGCCTGCTCACCATGACAAGGGTGGCCTCCGGCCTCGTTGCCAGCCTCTTACCCTCTCACATCGCAGCGGCCGGGCTTCCCCCTTCCCTGCTTCCCGCATACAAATCGTAGCCGAGGAATTTGCAGGGAAGCGGGCCATTAAACAAATTGAATTTCCGGTCGGGCTTCAGGCCGATTTTTTTCATGGCCTCCATGTTGGCGGAGATGATCCAGCCCGACCAGCCTGCGAAGTGGCGCTTCATGCGGTCGCCGATGGAGCGGTAGAGGTCGTCAATGTCTGCGACAGGCATTCTTTCCCCATAGGGCGGGTTGAGCAGCAGGGTGCCCGATTCTGCGGGGGCAAGGAGTTGGTTCCAGGAAATTTGCCTGAGCTGTACTTCCCGTTCGCAGCCTGCCTGCCGCAGATGGTCGGTGGCCTCCTCTATGGCCCTGTGGTCGTGGTCGGAGGCAAAGATGGGTACCTGGGCAGGTTGAACGCGCAGCTGGGCTTCTTCCAGCAGGACGTCCCAGTCTTTTCTGTTGAACCCGGGCCAGGTTTCGAACCCGAAGCGCCTTCCGAGGCCGGGGGCCTGCTGTTTGGCGATCATGGCCGCCTCGATGGCGATGGTTCCTGACCCGCACATGGGGTCGAGGAAGGGCGCGTCGGCGCGCCAGCCGCTCAGCAGCACAAGGCCGGCGGCCAGCACCTCACTGATGGGGGCAGGATGCTGGCTTTGCCGGTAGCCACGCCTGTGAAGGGATTCGCCAGAGCTGTCGAGGTACACCGACACCTGGTCGCCAGCGATGTGGACGTGGATGCGGATCCTGGGCCGTTGTGTGTCGACAGAAGGGCGCTCGCCGCTTCGTTCGCGAAATTGGTCCACGATGGCGTCTTTGGTTTTCAGGGCCACATACTGCGAATGGCGGAAGAGATGGGAGTACACGACCGAATCCACGGCGAAGGTATCGGTGAGGCGCATGTGTTCGCGCCACCGGATTCGCCGGATGCCTTCATAGAGGTCATGTTCGTCGTGGGCAGTAAAAGCCCCCACTGGCACGAGGATCCTGAGGGCAGTGCGGGAGTAGAGGTTACTTTTATAAAGCGTGTTCTGATCGCCGTGAAATCGAATCATGCGCTTGCCGGGCTGAATATCGGTAGCGCCAAGGGCCCTGAGCTCTTCGGCAAGAAGCGGCTCCAGTCCCTGGAATGTTTTCGCGATGAAGTGGTCGTTTCCAATCATGGGTGCAAAGAAAGGATGCCGGAGTGAGGGTTCAAAGGAAGCGCCCGGGCCTGAATGCCAATGAGCCGGATAAAAAAAAGGAGAAAAAGCTTGTGGAAATGAGGAGGCGGGCTGCTCTTAGAGGCATGTTAACCGGTGGAAGTGCGCACACATCGGTCGTTCTTTGAGGGTCTGCTACGGATGTATTAAATTTCTAACATGCCGGGAAAGGAAGATTTCAGGGTGATCTGTGGGGTGGCGACCTGTTGATCAGGCGGGGGTAAAACCCTTTCTGGTAGAGGGTTAGGGGTAAAAAGCGTGTTAGCGTGTCACAGAGCCTGATTTTTGTTTCGGAAAACAGAAAGGACAAATTCGTGGATAGGGTTTGTGTTTCACAGACTAATCCATATTTTTGATCACGTCATTTCGGAACCAAACACTTGTAAAATTAAGGCTGTCAGACATGGCTGAAACGAACAAACCAACTCCCTCCGGCGCTTTTGCTGAACCGGAAATCAAGCCAGCAAGTCCATTCAGGGCTATTTTCCCGCTGCTTGCGATTGTAGTCTGTGCTGTTGTGGCACACGTTGTGTTTTACAAGGTACTCGGAGCACCCGAAAACTTCGAAGATGGGGTCGAGAAAGACCGCGTCTATCAGGAGTGGGTGCAGAAGAATGCTGCCTTTGAAGCTAACGCCGGCGAAGATCCAGGCGAGGAGCCAGAAAGTGCCCAGGCTGGCCACCCTGCCAAAGACAACACCTTTGGCCTGATCTACAAAGGCGGCTTCGTGATTCCCATCGGGTTCACCCTGGCGCTCGTTCTGCTTACTTTCACCATTGAGCGTGGCATCACCATTGCCCGCGCCGGTGGCCGGAGTAACATCGACGTTTTCGTCAAGAAAGTGCGTCGCCTTCTCTCAAACGGCAACATCAACGAAGCTGCTGAGCTTTGCGACAAGCAAAAAGGCTCTGTAGGCAACGTGGTGAAAGCCGGTCTTCGCAAGTACCGCGAAATGCAAGAGGCCCACGACCTCGACAAGGAAACCAAAAAGGGAGCTATCCAGGCAGAACTGGAAGAAGCTACCATGCTGGAGCTTCCGATGTTGGAGCGTAACCTCCCCATCATCGCAACCACTGCATCGCTCGGTACGCTGGTCGGTCTGATCGGAACGGTACTCGGGATGATCCGGGCCTTCTCTGCCCTCGGTGCAGAAGGTGCGCCCAACGCCGCACAGCTTTCGGTTGGTATCTCAGAAGCTCTGATCAACACTGCCCTTGGTATCACTACCTCGGCTGTGTCTATCCTGATCTACAACTTCTTTACCACCAAAATCGACGGCATGACCTATGCCATGGATGAAGCTGGCTACAGCATCGTTCAGACCTTCGACGTGCGCAACTAATTGGAGCCATCCGGTTTCGGAATGAATAGAACAGCCGCGGGCAGTCTGCCCGCGGCTCCTTTCCACCGAAACAGCTCCTCTGGTTTTCCTCAGTTTTCACACGTTAAGCTCAACGAACGATGTCCAAAAAACCAAAACGCGGAGCGCCAGCCATCGACATGACCGCCATGGTGGATGTGGCCTTTCTGCTCCTTACCTTCTTCATCCTGACAACGACCTCGTTTCGGGAAGAGCAGAAGCTGGAAGTGGACATGCCCTCCTCTCATGTGGACGGAGAAATTCCTGAGTCCAAAATGATGATTATCTCTGTTGGCCCGGTAAAAGGAGCTCCAATTCCTCCCCGTGCCGAAGACATGCAGATCTTCGTTAGTTACTCCGACCCGGGAACCCGTGAAAAGGTCGTCCAGTTCATGGAAGAAAAAATCAACGCCGATTACCCGGACCTCAATTTCAGGATCAGCCCTGAAGGAAAGGCCTTCTTTTCAACGGTAACCGAGTTTGGTGTTCCTGTCCAGCAGATTCCTGCCTGGCTGAACGCTTCTTTCACTGAACAGGAAAAATGGCCCATGGCAGGGATCTCCGCGGCAGTCACAGATTCTGCAAGAATCAATGACTACCTCTACAATGGCAACGACCTCCAGGAATACGTCTTCTGGGGCCGCCGGGCTGATACTGAAATGCGTTTCGCAATCAAGGGCGACGGAACCGTTCCCTACGAAATCATTGCTAACATCATCTCGACCCTTCAGGACTACAACGTCAATACTTTTTCCCTGATCACAGATCTGGAAGAAGGAGGGATGATTGAAGAGTAGCAACCCCATTTTTTTTACCCTCACACCTTTAATCCCAACCAGTCATGGCTGATGTAGATTCCGGTGGAGGTGGCGGTGGTCACCAGAAAAAAGGCGGCCCCAAAACCAAAAAGAAATCGACGAGGATTGACATGACCGCTATGGTGGACGTGGCTTTTCTCCTGCTGACTTTCTTCGTGCTAACAGCGACAATGTCGTCTGAAGGCGTCAAAGAAATGATCATGCCTCCCAAGTTGAATGATGTTGATGAAGAAGACAAGAGGAAGAAGATCGTCGAAGATAAGATCATGACGATCATCGTGGCCGAGGACAACAAAGTAGAATACTATGTTGGTATCACGGACATTGAGGTAAAAACCACTGACTTTTCTGACACAGGCATTCGCAAGGCCATCATGTATCACCTCCGGGGCGACGGCACCCGTCCTCGCTGCGATGAGGTGGATAACCAGGGCATCAACGAAAACCGCTGTTGGGACCCCATCTTTGTGATCAAACCCAAAGATAAGTCCAACTACGGCAGCCTCGTGGATTTGCTCGACGAGATGACCATTACCGGAGCGCCCAAGTATGCCATCGACAAGTACACCGACGACGACAGCATCCGGGTGGCCCAGGCCATCGAAGATGCTGCGCTGAAGGCTGAAGCTGGTGTGCAATAAGCGTTCTCCCGGCGCGATTCGTAACTTTTACCAGATCACCGGCCTTTACCGGTGACCTAACAAGAACAGCAAGATGCTATTCCATCCGATCATTTTATCGACCACCCTTTCAACTGTGCTGACCAGCGCGCCGTTTTGGCTTGCTGTGTCTGCAGCGTTGCTCGGGGTGATGGGCTGGCACTACCTCCAGAACAGTCGCGTTAGCATGAGCGTTGCTAACATGGACGACATGGTCTTCGAAGACCGTGAGCGGAGGTTCGGTGCCTATCTGCTGCGTAAGAAGTATCCGCTTCACCTCATTCTCTCAACCTTGGCCATAACCCTGCTCACGCTTGCGTTTACCTATGGCCCGCTCCTCATCGATCGCTACGGGTTGTTCAAAGGAGAAGAAAAAGTGGTACGCGAAAGGAAGAAAATCATTCTCGAGGAACTTCCACCCCCCCCTCCCATCAACGAAGACACCCCTCCTCCTCCTCCTCCTCCCCAGGCACCACCCCCCCAGGTGCGTACTGTAGAGTTTCGGGTTCCTGAACCTGTGCCAGAGGAAGAAGCAGATGAGGATCAGGAAGTGAAAACCGTTGATGAACTGGAAGAAGCTCCCAACTTCGGTATCGAAGACAAAGAAGGAGCAGATGTAGGGTTTTTCGACGGTGACATTGACGGGGATGTGCCCGAGGTTGTCGTGGATAACGATCCTGGTTTCGACGAGTTCGTGTCTGTGGAACAAGAGCCAGTGGCAGTGAACCTCAACGACATCAAAGGCCTGATCGGCTACCCGCAGATCGCCCGGGATGCCGGTATCCAGGGTGTGGTGCTGGTGCGTGTGCTGGTTGACAAAACTGGCAACTACGATCGTCACCGTGTCGTGAAATCGGTTCACCCGATTCTCGATGAAGCCGTGGAGCAACACCTGAGCAAGTTGAAGTTTACCCCGGCTATTCAGGGCGGCCGCCCGATCAAGTTCTGGGTGAACATTCCCTTCAACTTCAAGCTCCTGAACTAGTTTCAGCCTCGCTGATGCAATACAAGCCCCCTCCTTCCGAGGGGGCTTTTCGTTTTCGGTACAGGAAACTCTCTTTCCTCCCTGGCCGAAACTCTCTCAACTTCTCCTTACCTTTGCGAAAATTTATTTCGCTTGTTATCTCCAATCGCCACGCGCATCGTTTTGTTCGTCTCCGGAGGAGGGTCCAACGCCGGCGCCATTTGTTCGCATTTTGCCAGCAGCGAATCCGGAGAAATTGTGGCGCTCGTGACAAACAACCCTTCTTCGGGGGCATTTGAGATTGGCAAGCAGGCGGACCTGCCCGTGGTGCTGATTTCCCGCTCGCAGGAGCGCGACGGCCTCTGGCTGCTCGACCTGATGCGCTTTTTCCGCGCCGACCTCGTTGCTCTGGCCGGATACATTCGCCTGGTTCCCACCTCCCTGGTGCAGGCATTCCCCCGCCGAATTGTGAATATTCATCCTTCCCTCCTGCCAAAACACGGCGGCAAAGGCATGTTTGGGCTTCATGTTCACGCTTCGGTGATCGCTTCCGGCGACGCAGAATCCGGAATCACCATCCACTACGTGAACGAACACTACGACGAGGGAGAAGTGATCAGGCAGGAAAAGCTCGCTGTGAACCCTGCCTGGTCGGCCCAGGAGCTCCAGCACGCGGTGCTGCGACTCGAACACCACTGGTACCCACGGGTGCTGGAGGCTTTGTCAGAAGATTTGAAGCAACAACGATAACCCTCTGGATTCATGCAGGACTTGATTTCAATTCGATCCGCCCTCATTTCCGTCTATTATAAAGAAGGCCTGGAGCCATTGGCCCGGGAGCTCATTGCCCGCGGGGTGCGGGTGTATTCCACTGGCGGCAGCGCCGACTACCTGCGGAAACTGGGGGCTGAGGTAGTGGATGTGGCTGATCTGACCGGCTACCCTTCCATTTTGGGCGGAAGGGTCAAAACCCTCCATCCTAAAGTTCACGGCGGCATTCTGGCACGCAGGAATGAAGCCACTGACCAGGCTGAGATGAGGGAGTTTGACCTTCCTTTCATCGATCTCGTTGTGGTGGACCTCTATCCTTTTGAAGCTACCGTAGCCTCAGGTGCCAGCGAAGAAGACATCATTGAAAAGATCGACGTTGGCGGCATCGCCCTGATCCGGGGTGCGGCCAAGAACTTTCAGGACGTGGTGTGCATTCCCTCTGCCGAATTTTACTCCGCCCTCACGGAGATGCTGGTGAACCAGAACGGAGCAACAACCCTGGCTCAGCGCCGCTTTTTTGCCGGTGCGGCTTTCGATGTTTCCTCTCACTACGACAGCCATATCCATCGATACCTCGCCCCGGATTCTTCGACCTTTAAGCAGTCGTTCCGCCAGGGAACTACCCTTCGCTATGGAGAAAACCCCCACCAGCAGGGCAGCTTCTATGGCGACCTGAGCCAGGTGTTTGATCAGGTGCAGGGCAAAGCCCTTTCCTACAACAACCTGGTGGACATTGAGGGTGCTTTGCAGTTGGTGGATGAATTTGACGAACCCTTCTGTGCCATTATCAAGCATACCAACCCTTGTGGCTGCGCAGTGGGTGCAGACTTGCTGGATGCCTGGACAAGGGCTTTGGCCAGCGATCCGGTGTCGGCATTTGGCGGCATCATTGCGTGCAACGGAACGGTAGACCTCGCTGTGGCGGAGGCCATGCACGGGCTGTTTTTCGAAGTGTTGATTGCCAAAGACTTTACCAGCGAGGCCCTGGCCCTGCTCGGCAAAAAGGCCAACCGGATTCTTCTGCTGCGCAAGGACGCCCCGCTGCCTGCCGCCATGAGCCGCACCGTGCTGAATGGTGTGCTGGCTCAGGACCGGGATCTGACGTGTTTAGATGAGGACCATGCCACCTTCAAGACCAGCCGCAGGGCAACGCCGGAGGAATGGCGCGACGCCGTTTTTGGAGACAAGGTGGTGAAACACCTTAAGTCAAATGCCATTGCCATTGTGAAGAACGGGCAGCTGATCGGGAGCGGAATCGGCCAGACGTCCCGAATTGACGCCCTGAACCAGGCGATTGGCAAGGCCGCCCATCATGGGTTCCCGCTTCAGGGAGCGGTGCTGGCCTCCGATGCGTTTTTTCCCTTCGCCGACTCCGTTCAGGAGGCACATGCCAGGGGGATTGAGGTGGTGGTGCAGCCTGGAGGATCCATGCGGGACGAGGAAACCGTGAACTTTTGTGAAACCCATGGAATGTGCTTAATTTTCACCGGCCTGCGGCATTTTAAACATTGAAACGGCCTGATCTTCGTACCTTTGGACTGCGGACCCGCCCAGCGGCACAGGTCCTGCCTTTTTTGAATTCAACCAGCCTTTTTAGGGGGAAAGACATACATGGGATTGTTTAATTTATTCACAACAGACATTGCGATTGACCTGGGGACGGCCAACACCCTCATTATGCACGAGGGTGAAGTCGTGGTTGATCAACCTTCCATCGTGGCAGTGGACCGCATCAGCGGAGAAGTGATTGCAGTGGGCAAGGAAGCCCAGCAGATGCACGAAAAAACGCACGAAAAGTACAAGACCATTCGCCCCCTTCGCGACGGTGTGATTGCCGATTTTAAGGTGGCTGAGGAGATGATTCGCGAAATGATCAAGATGATCCGGAAAAAGAACAGGGTTTTTGGAAACACCTACCGGATGGTGATTTGCATTCCTTCGGGCATCACGGAAGTGGAGAAACGCGCCGTGCGCGACTCAGCTGAAGTGGCAGGTGCCAAAGAAGTGTATCTGATTGCGGAACCCATGGCTGCCGCCATCGGCATCGGCCTCAATGTGAAAGAACCTACCGGCCATATGATTGTGGACATCGGCGGGGGAACCACAGAAATCGCCGTAATTGCCCTTTCCGGGATCGTGACCGACCAAAGCATCCGGATTGCCGGCGACGAATTCAACGACGATATTCTCGACTACATGCGCAAGCAGCACAACATGCTGATTGGCGAAAGAAGTGCCGAGCGCATCAAAATTGAGGTGGGTGCTGCCTTGCCGGATCTCGATTCCCCTCCGGTGGATATCGAAATTCGCGGAAAAGACCTCATGACCGGCATTCCCAAAACCATTTCGGTTTCCTACCGGGAAGTGTCGCATGCTCTGAACAAGTCCATCACCAAGATCGAAGACGCCATTCTCAAAGCGCTCGAAAACACCCCGCCGGAGCTGTCTGCCGACATCTACGAGCGCGGAATTCACCTCACAGGTGGTGGTGCCTCGCTTCGCGGGCTGGATATTCGCCTGGCCGAGAAAACCAAGCTGCCCATTCACGTGGCCGAGGATCCGCTCAAGGCGGTAGTGCGGGGCACTGGCATCGCACTCAAAAACCTCGAAGAATTCAAGTACCTCATGAGCTAACGCCTGCTTTGTCCTGGTCCTGGGGCTTGTTATGTACCGACTCATCTCCTTTTTGTCCACCCAGCGGAACCTGATCTTGTTTCTGGTTCTCGAAGTCGTGGCTTTTCGCTTGCTGGTCACCTACAATGACCACCAGCGGCACCAATTTGGCGACCGGATGTATGAGGTGGCCGCCTCGATGCACGATGTAAGCAGCAGTTTCCAGGACTTCCGCCGCCGGGCTGCGGAATATGATGAGAGGGTAGTGGAGATCAAAGGCCTCAAGGAAACGGTGGATTCCCTCCAGGGGCTCGTGCGTGCCTATGAAGAATCAACCCGAACAGACACCCTCGACAGCATCCGGGTGGTGGCAACGCCGCCGGAGGTAAAAGAATCCTACAGTTATATCCCCTGCCGGGTGGTGCGAAATTCGGTGGACAAGATCTATAACTACATCACCATTGACAAGGGCACCGAAGATGGCATTGAGCCGAACATGGGGGTGATTGCCCCTGACGGCATCGTGGGGAGAGTGATCAAGGTGGGGCCGCGCTACAGCCTGATTCTGAGCGCTCTGAACGTTGGGTTCAAGCTCACCCTTCAAACCGTGAGCGGCGACAGCCTGAGTGAAAGCATCGGGGTGTATGAGTGGGACGGCAGGCGAACCAGCGAGGCCCGCCTCACATTTATTCCCGAAACCGTGCTGCTGCAGGAGGGTACCTCTGTGGTTACTTCAGGTTACAGCACCCTCTTTCCTGCAGGATATCCTGTGGGAAAAGTGAAGGAAATTGGCGTGGGAGGAGAAGATGGTTTTTACGATGCAACCATTGAACTTTCCACCGATTTTCACCGACTCGGAACCGTTTTTTGCATCAAAGCCCACCACAGAGCAGAAATCGATTCTCTGAGCGTAGCCATTCCCGAACCATGAACAGAATCCTGAGACTCGTGCTGTCGGCCCTGCTCCTGATTTTGGTTCAGGTGTTTTTGGCTAATCAGATGGTCCTGTTTGACATGGCCAGCCCCTACCTCTTTCTGCTGCTGCTGTTTTTCTTCCCCCTCGACCTGCCCGTTCCTGTGCAGTACCTCCTTGGGTTTGTGGCAGGGTTAACCGTGGATTGGCTTTCCCTTCAGGGGCCTCTGGGCCTGCACGCATTTTGCGGAACGATGCTCATGGCCCTGAGACAGCCCCTGCTGGGGGTCATTGGCTCCTCCTCCGGCACCTACCGCGGAGCAGGTGAAATCAAAATGCAGGATCAGCAGGCTGTGTGGTACCTAAGCTATTTCCTGCCGCTGATCTTCCTGTACATGACCCTGTATGTGTTTTTGGAAGCCATGTCGTTTCAGCCCTTTTGGTTGTTGTGGGGCAAGGTCCTGGCCAATACCATTTACACCCTTTTAGTTTCCATGATTTTGACTTATATTTTCTATCGTCGCTAATCAGATTTGGAAACGTGGAAAGACTAGAGCAGCGCGGATACTATGTGCTGGGCTTTATTGGCCTGGTTCTGTTCATTTACATGGGTCGCTTGTTTTCGATCCAGGTGCTGAGCGAAGACTACGCCCAGAAGGCCGAAAACATCGTGGTGTGGACCCAGAAGGTGGTGCCACCCCGCGGAAACATCTACAACCGCAGGGGCGAAATTTATGTGGACAACCGCCCCATGTTCAGCCTCATGGTTACGCCGAGCGAGCTGTTCATTCCCGACACAACAGCGCTGTGTGAGCATATGGGCATCGACAAGGCGGAACTTGACCGCAGGCTCGATAAAATTTTCCGCAACCGGCAGGCCCGGTGGCAGGAGCACGTACTGGCCAGGTACCTGGAGCCACAGCAATATGGCGCGTTGAAAGAGCTGTTTTGGAATTTCAGGGGGCTCACCTTTCAGGCGGCCAACAAGCGGCACTATGAGCAGCCGGTGGGGGCCAATGTGCTGGGGTATATCCGGGAGGTGAATCCCGGTGAGCTGGAAGAATCGCCCAGCAAGTACCAGCGCGGCGACCTCATTGGTAATTCGGGCATCGAGCGCAACTATGACGACCTGCTTCGCGGCCAGCAGGGAACCCGGAAAGTGCTGAAAGACAATCTCGGGCGCATTGTGGGGGTCTATCAAAATGAAGACCTCAACGAGCCTGCTATTCGCGGCAAGGATGTGATGCTGGGCATAGACACCGACCTCCAGGTGCTGGGAGAGGCCCTGATGCAAAATAAAAAGGGCAGTATCGTGGCGATTGACCCCAGCACAGGGGAAATTCTCGCTTTCGTTTCGGCCCCTACCTACGACCCTTCGGTGCTCACTGGAAAGCAACTGGACGAAAGCTACCAACAACTCAAAGTAAACCCGAATAACCCTTTGTTCAACCGCCCTCTGATGGCGAAGTATCCGCCGGGGTCCATTTTTAAGGTGGCCATGGCCCTGGCGGCCCTCGACGCTGGCGTGATTGACACAGAAACACACTACGGCTGCGGCGGTGGGTTCAAGCGAAACAAAGGAAAACCCGGCTGCCGGATGCACCCCAGCCCGCTCGCGTTGGATGGTGCCATTCAGTATAGCTGCAACTCGTTTTTTGCAGCGACTTACATGGATTACCTCCACCATCCGAAATTTGACAGCATTTACCAGGCCTACGATTCCTGGTATGGCTACATGTACCGAATGGGAATCGGGCACCCGCTGGGCATTGATCTGCCTTATGAAAAAGGGGGCTCGCTGCCCACAACCGCGATGTATGATGATCCCCGAAGATGGTATGGCCACAACCGCTGGTCGGCCACCACAATCATTTCTAATGCAATCGGGCAGGGAGAGATCGAGATGACTCCGCTCCAGATGGCCAACCTTGCGGCCCTCGTGGCCAACCGGGGAACCTACTACCCGCCGCACATGCTGGTTGCCACCCGCGAAGATGTTGGCATGAGGTGGGATCGGCTTCCTTATCTGCTGATTAACACCCAGATCGACAGGCGGCATGTGGACGTGGTGGCCGATGCCATGGAGCAGGTAGTGCAAAACGGCACCGGGCGGAGGGCCTACCTAGAAGGCTTTCAGGTATGTGGGAAAACAGGAACAGTGGAAAACGCCCATGGCGAAGACCACGCGACCTTCATCGGGTTTGCTCCCCGCGACAACCCCAAAATTGCGATTGCTGTGATCATTGAAAACGCCGGCGGCGGCGGAAGCTGGGCTGCACCCACGGCTTCCATCCTCATGGAAAAATACCTCACGGGAAAAGTGGAACAAAAGCGGATCGAAATGGAAAGGATCCTGGCTGCCAATTTTATCGACGCGAAATAAACTGATTCCTCCCCCTTTCAATTGAATTAACCCCTAGACAAGGACATTGTGGCAAGGAAAAATTTCGAACTGGATCTTCTCAGCGTGCTACTGTATGGGGTTATGGCCCTCCTGGGCTGGATCACCATCTATGCCGTCAGTTCGGAAGGGGGTACCGTGAGCGCCTTTGACCTGAGCACCGAGCATGGCCGCCAATTGGTTTGGCTGGGAGTGTCGTTGTTTCTGGGAGTTGTGATTCTGAGCCTCGACTACCGACTGTTCGAAACATTTGCCTATGTAGCTTATGGCCTTGGGCTGGCAGTGTTGATTTTTACCCTCATTGCAGGCAGGGAAGTAAATGGTGCCAAAGCCTGGCTTACCTTTGGATCTGTGGCCCTCCAGCCCGCCGAATTCATGAAAATGGCCACTGCCCTTGTGCTGGGAAGGTACATGGGCGACCATCATTTTTCGGTTAACCATTTTCGCCAGCTTCTCATCGCTGCCTCCTTTGTGCTGGTACCCGCCGTGATCGTGATCCTGCAAAATGACACGGGCTCGGCCATGGTGTTCGGAAGCTTTCTGATCGTGTTCTTCCGCGAAGGGCTCTCCCCCTGGATTCCCATTCTCCTGATTCTCGTGGTGGTGGTATCCGTTCTCACCCTCTGGCTGGCAGCGCCGCTGGGCGTTTCGCTGGGCATTCTCGCAATCGGCGTTGTCCTGTTCCTCATTTCCTTTAACAGAAGAACCTGGATCCGGGTGGGCAGCCTGCTCCTGGCTGTGGTGGTCATGCTGTCGCTCCTGAGCTTCAGCATTAACCTGATCGTGAGCAAGCTGGCTACGCACCAACAAAACCGTATCAAAACGCTGTTTGAGCCTTCTATCGACCCCTCCGGGGCGGGGTATAATGTGATTCAAAGTAAAATCGCCATAGGCTCGGGCGGCCTCGCGGGCAAGGGTTTTAACGAAGGGAGTTACACCAAATTCGACTTCGTGCCCAAGCAGGAAACAGACTTCATTTTCTGCACCGTGGGCGAAGAATTTGGGTGGTTGGGCACCAGCTTCGTGCTCATTGCCTTTTTTATCCTCATCCTGCGGGTGTATTTCCTCGCCGAAAACTCCAAAACCCGCATGGCCAGGGTGTATGGCTATTGCACGCTGTCGGTGCTGGCTTTTCACGTAATGGTCAACATCGGCATGACCATCGGTCTGGTGCCCGTAATCGGCATTCCCCTGCCATTTTTCTCCTATGGCGGGTCCAGCCTCCTGGCCTTTACTGCCATGCTGTTTGTGCTCATTAACCTTTTCTCTCACAGAACTTCGGTGCTCGGTTCCAAAGCCTGATCACTCTCCCTGTGGGTTTTCCGGCTTTGTACCATCTCGCCGGGCCTTCTGTTGAATGTGGTCAAATGCCGCTTCCAGCACGGAGTCTTTCCCTTCGAGAAACGCTTGCCTCGACCATTCTACCGGGTATTCCGGCAAAATGGCGGCATGGCCCTGTGCCCAGCCTTCGGGGTTTGACAGCAGCCTTAACGTGGATACAGTTCCTTCCAGCCCGCTGTTTGGCAGGGTAAACGAAACGGAATTGCCGTAGGTGCCGGAAGCAGTGCCAGCCACTACGCTGCCCATGGATTCGCCGAATTGATAGAGATGAAAGCAATTTCGCAACAGAACTGAGTTGGAGATAGACAGCCCGTCGGTGAGCAGGAGAACCTCGCCCATGTACCGCTTTTTGCCGGGCATTGGCTTGAGCATAGGGTTGAGAATGGTATCCACCTGGCCAATCGGGGTGTTCCAGCCTGAATACACTTCCTGGCCAAGCACCCTGGCAAACAACGGGAGGGTTATGCCTGAGAGGAAGAAACGCTCCTGAAGATCTGCTTTGAGCAGGGGGCTGCTTTTCACGAGGCTGCCCCAGGTGTAGGTAAATGGTTCGTCGGCGAGATACTGAGAAAGGAGCTCACCCCGGTAAATGTAGCCACCCCTGTTTCCCCGGATATCTATCACCAGCCAGTCGATTTCCTGCTGGTTGAGCTGGCGGAAGCTTTTTTTCAGGAACCGCTGGTAGGCAAAACTGCCTCCCCCGCGAAAGCTTTTGAGAGTCATCACGGCTGCAGGCAGGGTGTCGGAGAGGGAAAAACTCCAGGGCTTGGCCCGTTTTTCTTCCCTCGAAGGCTTGGGTGGCTGGTATTTGTTTCCTTGCAGCGTTGGATAGGCAAAGGTGTGTGGCTGCCCGTCGGGGAGGCGCATCGACAAATGAGCGACGCTATCAAGGGGAAAAAACCAGCTAAGCCTGCCCATGAATTCCTCTTCGCTGAGCCGGATGCGGGGATCGGGGAGCCTGGCTTCGGTGAACTGGGTGCTGAGGATGAGGGCAAAGAGCGAATCTGCAGAATGGCCGTCGATTTGTTCCAGCAAAGCCCCTCGCGGAAGCAGGCTGTCTTTGTCGTTTACAATTACAAGGCCTTCGCCTGTGGCCCTGATGGCGACGGGCAGGTAGCGACCGCCCTGCTGAAAATAAGGATTGGCAGCGCGTGGCAGCCACAGGCGGGTGTGAATGTCTTCAAACGCCTGCACAGCCGGGAGAACAACCATGAGAAATTCTACCTGAGAACGCGGAGTCGTGAGCTGGCTGTTAATTGATTCTACCAGGGTTTGCCATTTTTCAGGGGCCACAACCTCAAACGGATCCACGAGCGTGGCTGTGAGCCAGGTTTGCAGGCTGTCCCAATCGGCTCGCTGTGCCGCCACTGTGAGCAGCGGAATGCTGTCTGGCTGAGCTTTTGCAGGCAAAACCAAGGCCAGAGCCGCCAGCCACCAAAGGAAGATCTTCGCCATGCCCGCGCCGGCAAACCGCCAGGACGAAAAAAAAGCAAGGTTGATGGCCTTGTGTTGTTCTTTTTTCGGCGGGGTTGTACCTTTCTTCTTCATATCCATTTTCGAGGGTAAATTCAATTGAATTCATCTATGACCACGATCCGAAAAGCACTGATCGTCGATGACGACGAAATAAACAACTTCATTTGCGTCCGGCAAATTCGGGCTTCAGCATTTGCAGAGGAAGCAGAGTTTATTCTGAATGGCAGAGAAGCGCTCGACACACTCCGCCGCCAGGCCGAAGACGGTGGAGCTGCTCTGCCCGATGTTATTTTTCTGGACATCAGCATGCCAACCATGAATGCCTGGGAATTCATCCATGAATACAAAACCTTCTCCGAGAAGTTTCCCAAGCCCATCAAATTGTTCATTCTTTCCTCCTCGGTTTACAAAAAAGACGTCTCTACCGCGCTGAAACACGAGGAGGTGGTTGATTACCTGTATAAACCGCTGACCCGGGAATTGCTGGCTCAGGTCAAGGAAAAATATTTTTCCTGATCTTTCGGCTTCTCAGGCAGACATACCCTGGGTGTTACCTTGTTGCCCCGCCGTGACTCACCAACTCCTTCCCACCTTTTCCACTTTTCAAATTTGTGATAATGAAACGAATGACCTTGCTTTTTGGCCTGCTCCTGGCAGGTGCTACCTGGGTTGCCGCTCAATCTTTTGAGGGAACCATTGTGGTAACCAACAGCCTCACGCCTGCGCACCAGACTACCATCACCCTCACCGGCGACCAGTCGCTGCAAAAACCTCAGGGCCCCGGCCTTGCCGATGTGGAAGTGTTTACCGACGTGAGCGAGCAACGATACCATCTCAAAATTGTGCATCCCACCCAAACGGAGGTGATTCGCTACCACCTCACCAACTCTGCCCGCATGGGTAGCACGTATGCTGTTACCTTTGCCAATGTTGCCCCTACCGGCCAGCAGCAAACCATCGATGGCTACCTCTGCCAGGGCTACCAGGGCAGCGCTGATGGCCAGGCATTCGTGGCATGGGTAGCTGATGAGCTCCCCGCCAGCCTGCTCACCCGGCACCGGACCTCCCAAACCAACGATTTTTTCCTTTACCACAGCTTGCCAGGGGTGGATGGCCTCGTATTGTCGTTTGAATCCACCTTCAATGGCCAGGCCTTCGAAGTGCGCAACACCGTGACTGCTCAACCTGTCAACAGCCAGTTGCTGCAGGCTCCCACGCCCACCACAGTGGTGGAGTAAATGGCCGGGTTTCAACCGGCAAGCGCATAAAAAAAATCGGAAGCCAGGATTGCTGGCTTCCGATTTTGCTTTGCAGGACCTGACCGGCAAACTAGCTTCCAAAAATCTCCTGCAGCTTCATTGCCAGGCCAGCAGAGCGCAGGTGCTGGGCCACAATGTTGCCGTTTGGATCGATCAGCACGGTGTAGGGAATGCCCTGGAATCCATACACGCCCACAGAGCTGCTCTCCCATTTCTTGAGATCGCTCATGTGCTTCCAGGTGAGCTTGTCGTCTTGGATCGCCTGAAGCCATGCTTCGCGGTTATCGTCGAGGCTCACGCCAACGATCTCAAAGCCTTTGTCTTTGTACTGGTTGTAGAGGGCCACCACGTTGGGGTTTTCCACGCGGCAGGGCTTGCACCAGCTTGCCCAGAAGTCGATGAGCACGTATTTGCCTTTCAGGTCGCTGATGCTCAGGGTGCCGCCGTCGGGGGTGGCCATGGTCAGATCAGGAGCGGGGCTGCCGTCGGCTACGTTGGTTTTCCGCTGGGCTTCCATGGCTTTGGTTTGCAGTTCCTGCTGAAACTCTGCAGAAAGCATGGCAATCTGTTCCTCGGTGAGGGCCATATCCTTGCCTTCGGAAGCGTCGAGGTAGCCTTGTTTGAAAGCCTCAGCATTGAGGTCATATCCGTATTGCTTCAACCCGTTGCCGTAGTCGGTGCCGACCCAGTAGGAGATGGAATCTTCTTTGGTCGTCATGTCCCCGGATCCGGAGGTCCCGATAGCTTCGCAGGAGGCCAGCAGAACGACAATCGTCAGAAGGGGGAGAAATCTCAGTTTTTGCATGAGGAGAGTGAAATTTGCCCACAAGATAGGGATAATCCCCGGAAAAAAGACAGCCAGGAGACTGTGTTTAGTTCCTGGCTGCCAATTTTGAAAATGCCTTGCTGCGATTACGCAAAAGGAAAACCGGTTACATCTTCACGATCCTTCTGGTAAAGGTGCCTTCTTCCCCGGAAAGGTGAAGCAGATACACGCCCCTGGGCAGGGCAGCAAGGTCGATCTTTTGCTTGCTCTCGCCCGCATGGTGGGTCCACTGGTTTGTCAGGATGATCCTTCCATGCAAATCGCTCAGGCTGAGCCGGAGATCCGCCCGCTGATCTCCCTGCACTTCCACCTGGAGCCAATGCTCGGTGGGGTTGGGATAGGTACTCACCGAAAGGTTCCCCAAACTTCCTTCAATCCCCACATTGTCGATCACAATGCTGGCTGATGCCGTGTCGGTGCCACAAGCGCCTGATACCACCAGGGTAACCGGGTAAGTTCCGTTGCTGGTGTAGGTGTGGGTTGGCAAGCTGTCGGTGCTGGTGGTTCCGTCGCCGAAGTCCCACTGATAGCTGCCCGCGTGGAGGCTGCCGTTGTCGAACGCATAGCTCTGGAACCCGCCCTCAATGCCGAAGGTGAAACTGGCCTCAGGCAGCGGGTTCACCATCACGCTCAGGGTATCACTGCTGCTGCCTGCCGCGTTGCTCACAGTGAGAACGATGGTTTTGAGGCCTGCAGTGGCGAAAACGGCCTGAAAACTACCGCCAAAACCCAGGCTGCCAGGCGTGGCGTCCGGGCCGAGGGTCCATTGATAGCTCAGGTTGTTGCCCGTTGAATTATCGCTGAAAGTAATCGTCTCTCCCACGCAAACATCCAGGACAGAAGCTTGTGCAATGGCCTGTGGTGCCACGCTTACCAGATCCGTGACATTGATGTTGTCGAGATACAGGTTGTTGCCGGTGCCGGTGAGGTTCACAAAGCCAATAGAAATGGTCTGGCCAATGAACTGCGTCAGGTCAAGGCTGTCGCGCCGCCACTGGGAAGCATTGCCGGGAAAAAAGGGTGCATTGGTAGTAGGAGCAGTTTGGAGGTCAGTTCTGGCTTTTTGGTAAACCGGGAAAAGGTAACTCTGCCCGCAGTTGTCGGAAATGACTACCCGAAGTTCGTCGTAGGTGAGGTTATTTCTGAGGGCATAGGCCAGATCGAAGCTCAGCACAGGACTGATGGCTGTTCTCAGATCGATCGGAATGCTAAACAACAAATCTTCCTGGCCTACCTCTGCATATTGGTAATTGTTCACCCTGGCTGCTCTGGTTTGTTGACCAGCAGGCCCTGTGACATTGAGGAATTCCCAGCCCAGGCCACCGTCGCCATTTTCGATGCCCCAGCCCGCCGGAGGCAAAGCCAGGCCCTGAAAATCTTCGGTAAATGGCAGCACGGCCCCGTGGTTGGCTGTCACATACACGGTTTTGGCCATGGTGTCACTGCCATAGGCATTGGTGGCCACCAGGGTCACGTCATAGCTGCCAACCTGGTTAAAAGCCAGGATGGGCGAGCTGGATTGCGCACTGCTGCCTGCCAGGAAGGTGACGTTGGCGGGAGAAAAACTCCAACTATACTGGTCGGGGCTGAACTGGCTCATGTCGCTGAAGCTCACCTCGTCGCCGGGGCAAACCTGCAGTCTGTTGGCGCTAAAATCTACAACAGGGACCTGCGCAGCATCATACACCGAAATGTTGTCTATGGCAATGTCGCTGGTGAAATCGGTGCCCGTGATTCCCCGCACACGGAAGGAGAAGAAGCTGCCCTCCAGGTCGCTCAGATCCACAAGCAGTTGCCTCCACTGGTCGCCCTGATCTCCCGACACCACGGCCACGTTTTCGCGCCATCCGCTTCCATCGAAAATGTCGATGTGCAGGGAGCCCATTCCTCCGCCATACATATGGTACCAGACCGAGAGCATGGGTTTTTGAACTGTTTGCAAAAACACACACGGACTGCTCAGAATGGCTTCCGAGCTGTTGCAGTTATTGGAAGACTCCAGGTACAGGTACCTGCCTGCCGCTGTTCCGGGGTTGTGGTCGGTGAGAGGGCCTGTTCCAGAGGAGGGGGTGGTGCCGAAATTCACCCGCCAGTCGATATCATCCACAACGCCATTCGTTTCATTTACCCACCCATTCCCCAAAGCGCAGGTGGTGCCGCCGCAGTTGGAGCTGGTGGAGCATAGACCAAAGGTTTCGAATGCCTGGGTGAAAGGGGGGTTAAACAAAGAACTGGCGCTGAGAACGAGGTTGGTATAGAGGGTGTCGTTCTGTGGCTTTACATCCCCGGCAACGGCAACAAAGCCTTTTGCCAGCACGCTGGCCGACACACCAAAAGGAGAAGCGAAGCCGCCAGGCATCTCAATTTCCATCAAGGCGTTGGGAGCAAGGGTGCTGTTCACCACAAGGGTCTGCACAGGGTTATTCCCCACCCGATACCCGACTGTGAATCCTGATTGAGGGGTGTTGCCACTGTTGAGCACTTCCAGCCGGAACCGAATGGTATCCACGCAGGCAGGAAAAACGCCCACGCCAATCGAAGGGATGGCCCGCACCTGGAGGTCGGTGCCGTTGGTGCAGGTAATCACGCCAAAGTCATTGGTAATGGCCAGCGACCGCCTGCCCGGGACATTGTCTGTTCTGGCGCGCACCGCTACCCAGTTTTCCAGGAAAGGACTGGAAATGGGAACCGTGAAGTGTGTAGCATCAGTGTTGCCGATGGAATCCATGAACTGGGTGCCAAGCAAAAAAACATCATAGCTCACCGCGCCGGGAACCTGGTTCCAGGTGAGGGTCATTTCAGTTTGGCAAATGTTGACAATTTCGAGGCCCGTAGGCAGCCCAATAATGGCAAATGGATTGGCTGAAATAGCTGCCTGATTCCCCCGGCTCACCCGCACCCTGGCGCTTCCTGTTACCTCCGCCGGAACGGTCCAGTCCACAAAGCGCCGGGAACCAGCCACATTTGCAGCAATGAGCTTCCAGGAGATGCCATTGTCGGTGGAGTAATGAACCTGAAAACCGCCAAAATCGCCGTGTGCATCCCAGTGAATACGAGCCTGCTCACCGGGAGAAAAGCCTTCTCCGCCCATAGGGTGGGTCACTTCGATGGCTTCGGAGATATATTCGATCACAACAAAATAATTCTGCGGCCCTTGCGGCACTGAGAAACCATTCACCACCAGGTTGTAGGTTCCTGCCGGGGGGGTGTCAATCTGGACCTGCTCCACGTTATTGAGGTGGTCAGCACCTTTGGTAGCGGGGAACTGAAGCGTTTGCGAAGGAGCAGGATTCAGAATCCAGGGCAAATGGGCTTGTCCGTCCGGCCCCACAATCCGGCTGTCGAGGTCGTTCACCAGGGCAATGCTGGCTCCGGGGCTGGCTGCAGGGTCCATCCAGTAGGTCATCACCTTGAGCGCCACCACGCCGGGCGGCACTTCAATGCTGTGGTTGTTGGTACCTCCCTGGGCTATTGTGCCGGTGAGATATCGCTCTTCTTCGAGCACTTTCACGGCCCTCAGGGCGTTGATTCTACCCCAGCCATACAAAAAGTCGGGGCCGCGGCTGCTATAATCTTCTGCAGTGTTCATCACAATGGCCTTGATCAGGGCAGAAGGCGGGTACCCGCCTCCGATCAGCTCGCGGTAGGCCTGATACAACTGAGCCACCACGCCTGCCGTGCTGGGGGAGGCCGCCGAGGTGCCGCCGCCCGGGAGATAAGCGTTAAAAGGGTCGGTCGACATTTGTTCGTTGCCATTGGCTGCCACGTCGGGCTTGATGCGCCCATCGTGGGCAGGTCCGCGGCTGGAAGAGCCCACCAGGGTCCCATCCGGCAGGAGGTTGGCCACTGCCATCACGTTTTTTCCCTGCTTGTGCCCACCAGTGATGTTGCCCCACTGGGTTCCGGCACCGTATCCGCAGTCCTGGTTGTTTGAATTGCCAGCCGAAAACATGTGCATCAGGCTTGGGTAGGTCACTGCCTGCTGGTCAACGCGCTGGGTAATGGTGGTGTAACCATCGTTGCAGCCGTTGGAGTAGGAGGAGTTTGTGATCATCACCGAGTCGGTCACGTGGAGAGAAACGGTGTTGTCGGTAAAGGAAGGCTGATAGGGGATAATATAAAAGAAAGAGCCCCAGGCAGCACCCCGGGTGGTAGGGTCGAGGTTGCCAGCGCCGCCAAACACCCCTGAAACCATGTCGCCGTGGGTACCGCCGCCCGGGCCGCCCGTGCTGTTTTGATCGGTTCTGCCCTGAAAGTCAATGTGTGGGCCAATGCCGCCATCATCGCGAACCATTACCCGAACACCCTGGCCATTGTACTTGCGGCCCATGGGGTGGTCATTGAAAACGGCGCTCGAACGATGGAGCCCCAAAGCCCGCAAATCCTCCGGTTCTCCCGGGTCGGGAAGGCTTTCCACCCACATCACAAAAGGCAATGCAGCTAAGGCCTGCAGGAGGCCGGGTTGAATCAATACCAGGATTTCCTGGGTATTTCTCGACACTTCCAGCACTTCGGCTCCTGTTTTGGCAATGTCCTGCTGGAGAGACATTGGGTCCAAAAACTCAGGAACCTGCACAAGCACCTGCAACCGGTCGCCAGCCCAGGCATGGTCGGGATAGCGGCCTTCGAGCAGTTTGTCGTGCAATTTTGCCTCAACAGGAACAGCCTGAATGCTCCGGATGGAGAAAGGTGCCAGCAGGTTTCTGTTCAGGTCAATAGGCAGGGCTGCCAGCCAGGTTTGATAGGGATAGTAGGCGAGCATATCCACGCCAAGGGCGGCGAGCTTGCTTTTTTCTTCCTCAGAAGGAAGGGAGGAAAACTGAATCAGCCGAAAATACTTGCCCTGAACCCACTCGCCGGGGACTGGTGCCACAGATAAAATGCCCGGGAAGTTTTCAGCCGGGCTCAGGTTTCCGTTTCGAAGGTGAATGACGTGCAAGTCTGTTTGCCCAAACAGGCCGGGAGAAAACAAGCCAGTGAGCAACAGCAAACACCAAGTAGAGAGTAATTTCATCTTTTCCGGGTTCTTGGGTGGGAAAATGGAAAGGTAGGAAAATCGCAAGGCGAAAAAAAAAGGAGAGCCGAAGCTCTCCTTGTAAAATGTCTGTTCTGCTCAAATTCCCCCTTGGGCATGGTTATTTGCGCAACCCGCTCCACCAGTCGCGGAACTGGGTGCCGAGGTTTTTGGTTTCGCTGGGGGTGGCCAGCACCTCCCTGATTGTTGTCTCCATGGCCATCGTGCTCTTGTATCCTTCCTCATAAATCTCCTGGGCTTTCCCCAGGTCAAATAACCCAAAATGGTCGGCCTTCGGCTCAATACGGATGTCGCATTGTTGCAAGCGGGGCATCACATTTGACCACAAAGCCAGCTCCAGCACCCGCGACCCGATCTCCAGCAAGTTGCCCAGCTTTTCCTCCTCATCCACCGGGGTCACATTCACCCCAATCACCCGGGTGCACTTGTCGATGAGAGGCTCCACTGGCAAATTGTTCATCAAGCCGCCATCTGCATACATCGCTTCGCCAATTTTTACCCCTTTAAACAAAATGGGGATTGATGACGATGCCACAGCCACATCAAACAGGGGCCCCGCCGATTTGATCTCGTTTTTGCCTGTGCTCAGGTTGGTGACCGAGATGAACATCGGCTTTTTGAGGGCGGAGAAATCGTCTGTTCCGATGATCTTTTCCATCACCTCGCGGAGGTAGCCATTGTCGGTGAGCCCAACCGTGGGCATGGAAATGCGAAATAACTTCCGGAGCGACGAATCTTTGAATACGGCCAGAATCTCTTTCGGCGACATGCCAAAGGCATACAACGTGCCAACCAGGGCACCGGCACTTGCACCAGAGATGACCTCCGGGTGGATGTCCATTTCCTCCAACGCCTGCAGCACGCCGATATGGGCAATGCCGCGGGTTCCGCCTCCGGAAAGGGCAATGCCAATGTGATGTTCAGCACTCATGAGAAAAGATTAACGATGAAAGGGCTATTCACCAAGCGGAATGGCGTATTCGTACATTCGGTTGATGCGGGGGTAAAAGCCCAGCAGCTTGGCTTCGCCTACGGTGGAGGACAACGCCCGCGTGAGCTCGTCGGCACTGCTCACCTGCTGGCCATTGACCTGAAGGACGATGAAATTCTCCCGCATGTCACTGTTCTGGCGCACTTTTCCTGCATAAAGTTTTTCTACCAGCACGCCCTGTTGAATGCCCAGGGTGCCTAGTTCTTCTTCGGTCAGGTCGCGGAGGTCCATACCAAGCACCGTGAGAAATTCGTCGCGGGTACTGTTGTTCAGCTCCGTGGAGCCCTGGCTGTCGGTAAGGGTAACGGAATAGGTTTTGAAGGCGTTATTGCGGGCAATTTTGACAGAAATAACATCGCCCGGGCTGTGGCGACCCACCATTTCGAGCAGCTTGGCGTCAGATTTCACCGGCAGGCCGTCCACTTCCACAATCACATCTCCTTCTCTGATCCCGGCTTTGTAGGCCCCGCCGAGTTCCGACAATTTTTTCACCAGCACCCCTTCATTCAAGGTAATGCCCAGGTCTCCGGCGATGCTGCTGTTGAGGTTTTCCCCGGAAACCACCCCCAGGAAAGCGCGCTGCACCCTGTCATAGGCCTTAAGGTCGTTCACCACCTTCCTCACAATGTTGGCGGGCACAGCAAAGGCATAGCCTGCGTAGGTCCCGGTGGGAGAGGCAATGGCAGTGTTCACGCCGATAAGATTACCCTTGAGGTCCACAAGAGCGCCGCCGGAGTTACCCGGGTTCACGGCGGCATCGGTCTGGATAAACGACTCAATGGCCATCTTGTCTTCGATGATCTGCAGATCGCGGCCAATGGCGCTCACAATGCCCGCTGTGGCCGTGGAGGAGAGGCTGAAGGGGTTGCCAACTGCCAGCACCCATTCGCCGACCATCACTTCATCAGAATTGGCAAAGGGCAAAATGGGCAGGTTGCCAGCCTCAATTTTGATCAGGCCCAGGTCGGTGGAGGGGTCGGTACCGATCACAATGGCCGTGTAGCTCCTGTTGTCAAACAAGGTAACGGTGAGCTGATCGGCGTCCTTGATCACGTGGTTGTTCGTTACGATGTAGCCCTCTGTGCCGATGATCACACCGGAACCGCTGGAGACTTGCTGGCGGTTGTTGTACTGGCGCGGGGCCCTGCCGAAGAATTCGTAGAAGGGGTCGTAAATGGTTTGGGTAACGGTGCGAATGGACTTGATGTGAACCACGGCAGGCATGGCCACAGAAGCAGCTTCGCGAAAGTCGAAGGGCGCCGTACTAGCCCCTTCATCAGCAAAATTCACGAGGCGGTTGGTGGTGGGTTCGGCAAACAAGCCCGGCACGGAGGCTGTGGGCGAGGCGGCAGGTGAATTTCCCAGCCCGGAAAAATGGTAGGCGGAGAGGAGCGAAAGGCTCACAAAGGTGGAAGCGAGAACAGATTGCCAGACAGGTTTCATGGAAAATTCAGATTGTGTAGGTCCGAGGGTGAATACTTCTGCCAGACAGGTACGAAGGTAATCCCCATGGAGATACAGCAAGCTGGACTGGCGTGCTGATGATCGTAGTAAATGAGTGGAGGGGCGGTCTTAATCAGGAAAGTTCACTCTGCCAGGGAAAGCGGAACTTGTGCTTGAGGCGGTTGGGCTTGTCGAAGTCCTCCCGGTAAATTCCGCCATCTCCATCAGGATGGAGGGTGAGGAAGACGGTAGGAGAGATGTCTTTGGGGAGTTCATGCCGCCCAAACCATCCAATTCCTTTGCATTTGGCGGGTTCGCGGTTCACGGGTTCGCCCTGCCATTCATTCACTTTGAAAATGAAATGAATTTTGCGGGTAGCGCCCTTTTCGCGGTAAATGAGCCGCACCATGTGCAGGGAAGCCGGGTTGATTTTCAGGCCCAGTTCCTCGTAGGTTTCCCGAACGAGGGCCTCCACCGGAGTTTCATCTTTTTCGACGTGCCCTCCAGGAAGGCCAAAGCCCCCGCCTTTGAAGCGCGGGCGCTCCATGAGAAGGTATTTCCCATCCAGATAGATCAGGCCGCGGACCACCAAATCGGTTCGGGTTATCGCCATGCTTGCAAAGGGTTGTCGGGTAATGGCCGAAAAAACCTCAGATGCCGGGGTCGGTGTAGCCCAGGATTTTCAGGACCTGCTTGCTGTTCTGCTCCTCGTGCAGCACGTGGGTTCGCCGGGTCCCGTCGGGGTTGGTGCTGATGAGCACGTGCTTGGGGTCTGGCATCAGGCAGTGATGCAGCCCGCCCACGCCACTGAGCACTTCCTGGTAGGCACCAGTATGGAAGAATCCCATGTACTGAACCTTGCGGGTTTTGGGCATGTAAATGGCGTCGAGGTTGGCCTCCTGGTTGTAGTAATCATCGGAATCGCAGGTGATGCCACCGATGAAGACCTTCTCATAGCCATTTTCCCAGTTGTTGATGGGCATGAGCATGAACTTGCGGTTGAGTGCCCACACGTCGGGGAGCATCGAAATGATGCTGCCGTCGATCATGAGCCACTTCTCGCGGTCGTTCTGCTGCTTTCTGCCCAGCACCCGAAACAGCGTTCCGGAGCTTTCGGCCACGGTGTAGCTGCCAAACTCGGTGAGGAGGTCGGGCACGGGCACTTCGTGGTCGGTGCAGATTTCCTTGATCGTTTTGACGATTTCGTCAATAACGTAGGCGTAGTCGAAGTCAAACTCCAGCGAGTTGCGGAAGGGCATTCCACCGCCGATGTCGAGCTTGGTGAGGTTGGGGTTGATTTTGCGGAACCGACAGTAGAGGTTGACGAATTTCCGCAATTCACTCCAGAAGAAGGGCGAATCAGTGATGCCCGTGTGAACGAAGAAGTGGAGCACCTCAACGGTGAAGTAGGGGTGATCGGCGAGGCGGGCGTTGTAGAAATCGATGATTTCATCTTCCCGGATGCCAAGGCGGCTGGTGTAGAAGTTGAAATCCGGTGGTTCTTCCGTTGCGAGGCGAATGCCGAGCTTGCAGGGTTGTTCGATCTCGCTTTGGTAGAAGTTGAGCTCTTCTTTGTTGTCGAGGATCGGGGTGATGTTGGTAAACCCGTCGTGGATCATGTCCACGATACCCTGCTTGTATTCAAGGTCTTTGAACCCGTTGCAGATCACCAGAATATCCTTGTCGAGATACCCGCCCCGATACAGGGCCTCCACCATGGGGAGGTCGAATGCTGAGCTGGTTTCGAGCTGCACCTTGTTTTTGAGCACCTCCACGAGGATGTGCTTGAAGTGGGAGCTTTTGGTGCAGTAGCAGTAGGTGTATTCTGCGTTATAGTCGTGTTTTCGAAAGGCGCGATGGAAATAATCCCGGGCGTCCTGGATTTTTTGGGAAATGATGGGCAGATAAGTGAATCGAAGCGGCGTCTTATAGGTTTCGATCAGCTCCATCAAGTTGAGGCCATGAAAATAGAGCTCATCGTCCATGACCTGAAATCCAGGGGGAGGAAATTCGAAGCTCTGGCGGAGGAAGTCGTGGTACGTTTGCATGTTGCCAGCTTGCCTAAGCAAAAGGAGGGTTGAAAGTGGGGAAAAATGGAAACGTGCATCTCGCCTTCACTGGCGATCGGGATGACACTCAACGAGCGGGAACTCTTGCTACCGATTTCGGATGCAATAGTACATCTTTCTGAGATTGAACCGACTGGAAGTATGCACTTTTTCTGTGCTTATCCCAAAGAAAGCCAATCAACGCAGTTTTTACAGAATCTGTTGGGAAAAGCAGGAAAAAATGTATTTTCTGCTTCGTGTTGCGCGTGCAGAGCGCTGTTTTCTGTTTGCAACCAGTTTTCTCTGGCACCTTCCCGCCCGTTCCCCTTTTTTTCGCTACTTCTACTCCATTTTTCTTTCTTTCCCTATGATCGTACCCAGCCTGCTCCTCAAGCAATTATACACCTTCGGAAGCCTCAAAAATACCGAAACGGGGGTGAGCTTTGGTCTGAAAAATCGCCTGAGCGATGCCACCATCGTGGGGGTTCACGGCCTTAGCATCGCCGGGGTGGACCGCGACATTCGCCGCATCACCCTCCTGCTCAACGATGGCAGGCGGCTGCGCCCCGACCAGATCTCCCCGGAGGCTCCCATTAGCTTTGTGTTGAAGGAAACCCTCGAAATTCAGGTCGAAATGGACTCCCTGCCCGATGGCAAGCACAAAATTGAGCTTCATTTCGAAGCCAAACCCTTTGGGAAGCTCAAGCTTAAAGTGGAAGGTGCCATCACCACCGACGATGAAAGCCGCATCGTGATTCCACGCAGCCGCAAAGACGACTACGACGAAGAAATCATCCATATCCGCCAAAAGTTTGTCGAAGATTTTACCGGCAAAAAACTCGAGCACATCCCCCACTATTCCTTTGACCCCCACATCACCGCCGGAAACGTGGAGCATTTCGCCGGGGTGGCACAGGTGCCCATTGGCTTTGCCGGGCCCCTCCGGATCCATGGCGAGCACGCCCAGGGCGACTTTCTCATCCCCATGGCTACGACCGAAGGCACCCTCGTGGCCTCCTACAACCGGGGCATCAAGCTCATCAATGCCTGTGGCGGGGTGAAATGCAGTGTGGTCGATGATGTGATGCAAAGAGCCCCCGTCTTTGTGATGGAAGATGCACGTGAAGCCCGCGAATTTTCTAAATGGGTGCAGGAGCATTTCGAAAAGATCGCCGAACAGGCAGATTCCACCACTTCTGTGGGCAGGCTCTCCTACATTGACCCCTATCTGGCCAGCAAATTTGCCTACCTGCGCTTCAACTATACCACCGGCGATGCCGCAGGCCAGAACATGGTGGGCCGCGCCACTTTCGCTGCCTGCTCCTGGATCATCGACCATTACCCCGAAGGTAAAATCAAGCATTTCTACCTCGAATCGAACCTGGCTACCGACAAAAAAGCCTCCCAGGTCAACATCATGCACACCCGCGGCAAGCGCGTTACCGCTGAGTGCATCGTGAAACGGGAGGTGCTCAACCAGTTTATGCGGGTCGATACCACCACCCTTGCCTACCACGCAGGCATCGCCAATGTGGGTGCCATTCTCTCCGGTGCCAACAACAACGGGCTGCATTCTGCGAATGCCATCACGGCGATGTTCATCGCTACCGGGCAGGATGTGGCCAACGTGTCCGAATCTTCGGCGGGGATCGCCTACGTGGAATTAACCCCCGAAAACGACCTGTATTTTTCCATCACCATTCCTTCCCTCATCGTGGCAACCTATGGCGGAGGCACGGGCCTGGCCACCCAGCGCGAAAGCCTGGAGCTCCTGGGCTGCTATGGCAAAGGGAAAGTGCAGAAATTCGCGGAAATCGTCGCAGGGGTTGTTCTGGCTGGGGAGCTGTCGCTGGCTTCTGCTATTTCTTCCTCCGACTGGGTTTCCAGCCACGAGCAGTACGGCCGGAACCGCTAGCATAACTGGCAGGAGGGGGAGCTCAAAGCTGCCCCTTCCTGGCCATGATCATTAACTTCACCAAACCAGCCGCAACGGCCAGTAGAAGAAACAGGGAGGGAAACCCGCCCAGCACCGAAATGAGTCGAATGCCTTCGACTCCGGCCGAACTCACCATTACATAAGCCACCAGCCCAATGAGCAGTCCCCACGCTACCTTGATGGCCAGGGGTGCTTCCGGAGACGTGGGCGAGATGCCCTTGGTGCTGATTCCGCTCATGGCCGAAGTGTTGGAATCGGCGGCGGTGACGAAAGACAAAAAGACCATGAGCAAAAACAAAAAACTGATCAACTGGCTGCCTGGTAGCTGATCCATGATGATATAGATCACGCTTTCCTCCCCGCCGGCCTGCATGCTCGCGTGGAGTTGGTGCCCCCCGGCCCTGTCCAGTTCGATGGAGGCTCCTCCAAAAATGACCATCCACAGCCCGCCAAACAGAGAAGGGAGCAGGAGGTTAAAGTGGATGAAATCCCGCACCGAGTAGCCTCGCGCCAGTTGCCCCAGAAAGATGGCGCTTATAGGTGCCCAGGCCAGCCAGTTTGCCCAATAGAACACTGTCCAGCTTCCCTGCCATGCCTGATCCAGCCCCGTGTCCAGGCCTGCACTTCGCGGGAAGAAATGCTGCGCATAATCCACAAATCCGGCTCCTCCCAACTGCAAAATGTTCCGTGTTGGCCCGGCCAGCAGCACAAAAAGGGCCAGGATCATGAAGCCCCATGTGTTGAGCTGAGAGAGCCAGCGAATGCCCTTCATCAGGCCGCTTGCCGATGACAAAACAAAGGTGAGCACAATGGCCACTGCCACCACAGCCAGCAACCAGCCAGGCTGGCCCGTGTTAAACACGCGGTCGAGCCCTCCTGTGATCGACAACAGGCCGGTGCCGAGCGAGGCGGCCATGCCTGCCACAAGGCCATACAGGCAAATCACATCCACCAACTTTGCCAGCCAGCCCCGGGCATGTTTGCCGCCCAACGGAAACAACATTGCGCCAAGGGAAAAAGGCTGCTTTAGATTGTAGTAGGCCAGGGAAAATACAAGCGCCGCTATCGTGTAGATGGCGTAGGGGGTGAGCGTCCAGTGCATCAGCAGGGTGGACATGGAAAAAACAGCGGCTTCGTCACTGGCAGGCTCCAGCCCCAGTCCGGCAGGCGGGTTGTGTAAATGGTGCAGTGGCTCCGCCGGGCCCCAGAACAAAATTCCGGTGGCAATGGTGGTACAGAGGGTAATAGCAAACCAATTCCAGCGGCTCAGCATCGTGGGGGTGCCCTTTCCCCCGATGGTGACTTTGCCCAGTGGCGAAAGATACACTACGCCCAGCAGCACCAGAAAACCTAAAGTTCCCCAGGAAAACAGCCAGCCAAAATGGACCAGAATCCAGCTATTCGCCTCATTGCCAATTCGAAGGAAGCTGGCCTCGTCCAGGAAGCTGAAAGCAACAGTAAGAAGGAGAAACAGCAGCGGGGGAAAAAAGACCCAGGGTCGAATGGCGTTCATGCAAAGGAATAAATGTGGGAAAGCTAATCGATTCTGAGAATCACCTTTCCAATGTTCTGGTTGCTTTCCAGATAGTGATGGGCATCCGCGGCCTGCGTCCACGAAAACTCCCTGTCCACGATGGCACGAAGCTGGCCAGTTTCGAGGCGGGGCCACACATAGGCCTGGGTGGCCTGCGAAAGGCGGGCTTTGTAGTCGTCGTCGCGGTTGCGAAGGGTGGAGCCCAAAATCGACAAGCGTTTGCGCAGCACCGGCCCCAGGTTGACGTCTTCAGCAAGGGCACCGCCGAGAAAGCCCAGCATAACCAGCCGGCCATCGCGGGCGAGCAGGTTGAGATTTCGCTGAAAATAGGGCCCTCCGATGAAATCGAGGATCAGGTCCACGCCTTTGTGGTGGGTGTGCAGGTCAATCATTTCGGCAAAATCCTCCTGCTGATAATCATATACCATGCTGGCACCGAGGCCTCTGCAGGTTTCGTGCTTGGCCTGTGACGCTGTGGCATACACCTCGCCACCAAGGCTTTTGGCCAGTTGAATGGCGGCAGTGCCCACGCCGCTGCCTCCGGCGTGGATCAGCACTTTTTCGCCGGGGGCAAGGTTTCCCAGCCACACCAATGCCTGAAAAGCCGTCAGGAAGGCCTCGGGCAACGCAGCAGCCTGCACATAAGACCAGCTTTCGGGGATGGCCAGCGCCTGGGTTTGGGGCAGCACGCAGTATTCGGCGTACCCACCTCCAGCCAGGAGCCCGCAAACGCGATCGCCGAGCTGCCATCCACTCACCTCACTTCCGGCTCCGACAACTTCACCAGCCATTTCGAGGCCCAGCAGCGGGCTTGCACCGGGTGGAGGCGGGTACTTTCCCTGGCGCTGCAGCACATCTGCCCGGTTCAGCGCCGTGGCATGAATCCGTACCAGCAGATCCTCAGGACCCGGTTCCGGCTTTTCCCACTCCCACATCTGGAGCTGTTCAGGCCCGCCAAAATCCCGAATGATGATGGCACGCATGGAGGTTTCGCTCATAACTATAAGGCCGTGTGTGATGCCCTGGCTGGAAAATACACATTCTCCTTCAGAAATCGGAGGATTTTCCGCGTCCTTCAGCCGCAGCTCAAGCCTCTTCCCCGCTGGAATCCTCTTTTTTACTGATGGAAATCAGGATGCCGAACAGGAGCGAAACCCCGATAAACAACAGGGAAAACCACTCTGGAAGCTCCACAAAATCCTTTGTCATGAGCTTGATCCCGATAAAAACAAGGATGGAAAACACGCTGTATTTGAGGTAGCGAAAGCGATTGAGCATGTTTGCCAGGAAAAAATACATGGAGCGCAGGCCCAGAATGGCGAAGATATTCGAACTGAATACAAGGAAGGGATCGGTCGTGACGGCGAAAATGGCGGGGATGCTGTCGAGGGCAAACAACACATCGCTCACTTCAATCATGATGAGGCAGGCAAATAGCGGCGTGGCCATTCTGACCCCATTTTCTACGACCCAAAACTTTTCGCCCTGGTAGGTTGTGCTGATTTTGAGGATTATTTGTAACCAGCCCGGCACTTTCTGACCTTCTTCCTCCTTGCCTTTCCGGATCATGTTGAAGGCGGTGATCAACAGGAAAGCCCCCAGCACATAAGTGAGCCAGTGCAGGTTGTTGATGAGCACAATGCCAACAGAAATGAGCAGGCCGCGAAACACGATGGCACCGAGAATGCCCCAAAAGAGGGCTTTGTGCTGATGAGCGGGCGCAATGCCGAACATCGTGAAGAGCGAGGCGATCACAAAAAGATTGTCAACACTCAGCGACAACTCGATCAGGTAGCCAGTAATGTAATCGATCGCGGCCTTGCCTGGAGTGAGGTTCTCGGGGTTGTCAACTAGGCCTTCCTGGTAGAGCCAAAATACCACGCCCGTGAACGCCAAGCCGATGCTCACCCACCCTGCGACTTCCCAGCCTGCTTTTTTATTGCCGTGCAGAGGAGATTTTTGGCCAAAGACCAACAGGTCAATCCCCAGAAGGATCACCACTGCCGGAATAAAAATGAACCAGATCATGCTTGTTTTTTCGCGTATTTACGGAATGTCGCGACAAAGATGGGGATGAGGGAAACAAGCACAATTCCGACGAAGATGGCCCCATAGTTTTCCTTCACCCAGGGGAACCCACCGAGGAAATAGCCAGTGAGCAAAAAGAGCGGCACCCAGATCCCGGCACCCAGCAGGCTCATGAGGGCGAAGTTGCGGAAGGGCATCTGTGCCACCCCGGCAAAAAATGGCACATAGGTGCGAATGATCGGGAAAAAGCGCCCTGCGACGATGGCCATTTTGCCATAGCGCTCATAAAAAACCTCGGCGGAGTGCATGTATTCATTAAGGCGCTTTTTGAGCCAGGGGTGAGACACCAATTGGATTTTTTGACCTAAAAACCTGCCGATGGCATAGTTGGTTAGGTTGCCCAGTACCGCGGCGATGAACAGCAACACAATGAGCAAGCGCACATCCAGCTGGCTGGCAGAAGCCACCACCCCGGCAGAAAAAAGCAGGCCGTCGCCGGGAAGGAAGGGGGTGATGATCAGGCCGGTTTCGGCAAAGACCAGGGAAAAGAGGAACAAATAAGACAGAGTAAGGTGGTTGGCGACGAGTTCGTTCAGGACATCGTCTGTTTGCGTCAAAAGCTCCCAAATAAAGGACATACAGAAAGGTTTGTGAATAGGGTCTTTGCGAGGGGGAAGTAAGGTCCTTGTGCGCGAAATTAAGCTGTTTCCTGCCGGTTGTAGGCAGAAATGAGGTCCATTTGATCCTCCCGGGTGTACCAATCATCTCCGACAATCACCTCCTGAATGCCCACTGTTTTGAGCGCGTCGATGTCATCGAACAAATGGATATGTCCGGCGGCTGCAAAGGTAGCACCGGGGAAGGTCTCGACCAACTCACGATAGAAGTCCACATCGGGCCCCTTGTCGGGGTGTTTGCTGTCGAGGTGAGTAATCACAAAGCGATGAACACCCTCATCAAGGCATTGGCGAATGAGCTCGTGCAGGCTGCGGTCTAAGATCGGTTCCGACCAGCCAAGGGTGTATAGCTGCCCGTCTTTCAGGTCGAATGACACCAGGATCGACGAGCTTTTAATTTCCGGCGCCTGGCAGAGATCTTTGAAAAAGTCGGGACTGGTAAACAACGCAGAGCCCAGCACGAAAAAATCCACCCCGGCATATTGCAGGCTCTTCAGGTAGGCAAGGTCGTGGATGCCGCCTCCCACTTCGAGGTCGGGGATGGCAACATTGGCCAGCGAGCCAATCAGGCCCTTGTTGTTGTGATGAGGATCGCGGGCAGCATCAATGTCAAGCAAAATAATTCTTTGAACATCGTGCCTTCCGAGCAAATCGATCAAATCATATGGACTTTGATCGAGATGACGGACCGAAAAAAGGTCTCCAGGCTGATAAGAAGCCGCTTTGCCGTCGTGAATGTAGAGTGCTGGGATGATTTGCATCTGAGCAATTGCCTGAAAAGGTGTTTTACAAACGATTCTTGTCGGCCCTAATTTGCAAAGCCATTGGCAGAAATCCCACTGCCTTTGTTCCTCCAGCCAAGAATCGGATGTTGGATGGGGGGCCGTGTACCTTTATGTTTGTCTCTTTACCTCCATAGTGCCATGACTCAACGCTGGATCCTGCGAAGCCGACCCGCCCCTGATGCTGTTGCCAGCCTCGCCCAATCGCTCGGGCAAGCCCAGCCATTTCCGCAGGCGCTCGCCACTGTGCTGCTTCAGCGCGGCGTAGATTCATTTGACAAAGCCAGGCATTTTTTCCGGCCCAGCCTCAACGACCTTCACGACCCCTACCTGCTCACCGGCATGGATGCCGCAGTGGCTCGCCTCCTCAGAGCCAGGTTGCAAGGGGAGCGTGTGCTTTTCCTCGGCGACTACGATGTGGATGGTACCACCTCTGTCACAATGATGTGCCTCTTCGCCGAAGAATGGGGCTTCGCCTTTGATTTTTACATCCCCGACCGATACAAAGAAGGCTATGGCGTTTCCTACCAGGGCATCGACTACGCCTGCGACATCGGTGCCAGCGTCATTGTGACCCTCGACTGTGGCGTAAAAGCCATGGACCAGCTTCGATATGCTCAGCAGCGCGGCCTCGACGTGATTGTGTGCGACCACCACCGGCCGGGAGCCGGGCTTCCTCCTGCAGTCGCCGTGCTCGACCCGCTCGTTGACGAGGGCCGCTATCCCTGCCCACACCTCACAGGCTGCGGCGTGGGGCTCAAGCTCGTTCAGGCCCTTGTGCCTGCCCTTCAAGAGGCAGGCCTGTCCCTGCCGCAACCCGACTACCACCCCGTGCTGCGCTTTGCCGACCTCGTTACCCTCAGCATTGCCTGCGACATCGTGCCCATTGTGGACGAAAACCGCACCCTCGCCTTTCATGGCCTCGAAAAACTGCGCACCAATCCCCTGCCCGGGCTTAAAGCCCTCATGGACCAGGCCGAAGGCCAGCGCGACTGGGACATCTCCGACCTGGTTTTTTTCCTCGGCCCCCGCATCAATTCTGCAGGGCGCCTCTCCCATGCACGCGAAGCTGTGGAGGTATTGCTGGGGAAAAGCCTGGCTCTGACAGAATTGGCGCAGGAGTTGCACCATGCCAACGAGGAGCGCAAGCTGCTCGACAAAGAAATTACCCGGGAGGCGCTGGCCATGATTGCAACGGACCCAACCCACCCCCGGCGTCATAGCAACGTTCTTTATCAGCCACACTGGCACAAGGGCGTGATCGGAATTGTGGCCTCCCGCGTGGTTGAGCACTACTACCGGCCCACCATTCTGCTCACCGAAAGTGATGGCAAACTGGTGGGATCAGGGCGGAGCGTGGCTGGCTTCGACCTGTATCATGCCATTGAGGCTGCTTCAGAGCATTTGCTGCAGTTTGGAGGGCATACCTTTGCTGCGGGACTTACCCTGAAAAAAGAATCGCTGGAAGCATTCTGCAAGAAATTTGACCAAGTTGTCGGGCAAACCATCCTGGAAGACCAGAAAATGCCCACGCTCTTTCTCGATCTGGAGCTGCCTTTCTCCGGGATTGATGCCCGCCTGATCCGGATTTTGGGTCAGATGGAGCCATTTGGCCCCGGCAACCGCCGACCCGTGTTTCTGGCCCGTCATGTGCAGGTAAAGCATGCCCGTATTATGAAGGAGGACCACATTCGCTTGGTTCTGGAGCAGGAAGGCAGGATGTTTGAAGCAGTAGGGTTTGGCCTGGCGAAAAAATGGGAGAGTGATCCCGCCAGGCAGCTCGACATTGCCTTTCAGCCCCAGTTCAATACCTGGAAACAGGACGTTCGCATTCACTTGTACTTGAAGGATATAGCCCCTTCCCATGAATCAACCATTCTTTCGCTGGATCCTCTCATCCTTGCTCACGATCCTGCCCCTCCTGGGCCAGGCCCAACTGCTTAACTGGTCCTACAGCGACATTCTCAGCGATGAGCAAGCGTCGGGGGCCAGCCCCAGATTTGTGGTGGACGACCAGGGAAACGTTCACGCCACCTACTGGGACCGAAGAGCGGATGTGCTGATGTATGGCATCCGGGAAATGAACGCCGGCATCTGGACCTTTGAACAGGTGGCACCAGCGCTGGTATCGTACGGCTTTGCCTCTGCCCTGGCAGTCGATGCAAATGGCGTGGTTCACCTTGCCTTTTTCGACCGTAACATCAACAATGAGGCTGAACTGCGCTACGCCACCAACGCCACTGGGAACTGGTTGTGGAGTTCTCCGGCAGGGGCGGAAATTTTTGGCCCTTACGGCGTTGACTACGTAGCGCCGCGGCTCGCGCAGGCTTCTATCGACATCAACTTCACGCCGGATGGCCGCCCCTTCATTGCCATCTATGATGGAAGTACTGAAGCGAACGCCTTTTGTCCCGCACTTCCATATCCATTTTACATTCAGTACGACCTGAACCTGGTGGTGCTTGAAAATACGCTGGCAGGGTGGCAACAATACACCTTGCCGGATGTGCCCAACAAAGCGAACCCCGGCTGCCTGCCAGAAGGAGATCGGTTTGGAGAATTTTGCCAGATCATTCCGAGGGCTGGAGGCCGGTACCTCCTGCTCACCAACAGCGTGCACAACCACGAGTTGTTGCTGTTTCGCAGTGAAGCAGGGCAGCTCGGAACCTGGGAATATCAGGTCATCGACTCCACCAAGCGAATTCAGGGTGGAAATATCCCCGTGTTTGAGACCTTCGAGCACCCAACTTACCTGCTGCAGCGCGACACTGTGCTTCATTTGACCGCCACAGTCTCCGACCAATATGGATTTGGAAACAATGGCATCCGCAACGCCCTTGTCTATTACCAGCTACGCCCCGACTCCCTGGGGGCCAGCACCTTTCGCGTGCATAGCAGCCGCGTGCTGGGTTCCAGCAACCTGTACAGAACCTATCAGAGCTTAGCCGCCAAAGGGGCAGACACCCTTTTTATCACCTATGTTAACCGGATAACCAACATTCTCCAGGTGCAGCGAACCAACAACGGCGGAGCTGTCTGGATCAACGACACCATTGCCACCGTCAAAACCAACACCCGCCTTGGCAGCCATGTCTTCGGCGACTCTTTGTTTGTCTGGGTTTATGACGAGGTGAAAGACGGCCTGCTGGAATTGACCATGCACGTCAATACCGGGCAGGTAGCGTCCCGGTATGTGACCCGCACGGAGCAACGCGGCAGGCTGGTTGCTTCGCAGGTGCGCAGATCGGGCAACGACGACGAATTGCTGCTTGCCTTTACAGAAGATTTTTCCGAACAACTCTTTTTCGGAAGACGGTCTGCAGGAGCCTGGGCCTATTCCCCTGTTGTTAATCTTCCTGACATCACGAGCCTTGCTCTCACCTCCACCCAGCAGGGCGAGGGGGAAATTTTGCTGAGCGGCGGCGATCCGGAAGCAGTGCTTTTTGCCAAACAAACCGGCTCAACATGGACCATTTCCCAAGTACTGGGCCGCGGCCTTCGAAATCTGTTCCTTTACGAAGGCAGCGATTCTACCTATGCGGCAGGCTATGATCCAGCGGCAGGCGACCTGGTCTGGATGAGCAAACCGACTAATGGCTCTGCCTGGACGAGCCGAGTTTTCGACAGCAACGACGCACCCACCGGCCAAAGCCCCGTGATTCGGGAGAAAGGGGGCACACTGTTCCTCGGCTACGTGAACGTGGCCAACAACCTGGTTCGCCTGGCCACCCGCCCGGCAGGACAGGCCTGGACCTTTGAAGACGTTACCCAGCCCTTTATTTACAACCCCCAAAACCTCGACCTCCGGATAGATTCTCTGGGCAGAGCTGTTTTCGCTTTCAAGGACGGTTCTTCGGATCGCATTATTTTTACCGAATACGCTGATGGGGCGTGGGTGTCGGGGTCCGTTCCGACGAATCCGGGCAACCTGATCGGAAACCCGCTTCATCTCTTGCTCGACAGCAAGGACCGCCCCTGGATCATGTACAATTTTCCGGATATCCAGGATGAGCTGCGCCTGCTCCGGCGGGACGCTGCAGGCAACTGGCAGGGTGTTTCGGTGCTGAACAACCAGGGACAAGTGGCAAACCGGTTCGATTTTCACCTCGTGGGCGACGATTTTTACATCATCGGCAAGAAAAATGCGGTGAAAGATGAAGGGCTGGCCCTGTTGTTTGCTGAAAACGGGGTGCGCACCCTGATGGCTCAACCAGCTCCCGGTGTTGGCCTGGCCGTGGTCCCCAACCCTGCCAGCGACTTCAGTGAGCTGATGTGGGAGGCTGATCAACCAGGGGAAATGTCGTGGAAGCTCCTGAACCTCCAGGGGCAGATCCTGCAGCAGGGTGGCGGCTGGGTGAATGCAGGCCCTCAGCGCCTCGTGCTTCCCGTTCAGGGGCTTCCTGCGGGCAGCTACCTGGTGGCGCTTCGCCAGGGAGGCAAAGCTGGCCACGCGCAGTTGGTGATTTTACGATAAGGCCAACCGGTATTTCGTGAAACTCCTCCTGGCGGTCCTGCTTGAATGGCAGAGGGCAACTTTCATTCTGAGAGGCAGGATTTTATGGCTGGAACGGGATGTGGGTTGTTACAAAACAACTGGTTAGCGAGTAGGAAGGTTAATCAAGGTGTATATCCGTTGTGCCAAAATCCTTTTCGTACATGTCATGGATCAACAAAATCAGATATCCAAACAGCACTGCCCCTATGATCAGGGCATTGTTGACGATGCCTTCAACTGAAAAGGACACTTTGATCAGGATGGTAGAAATAACGAAGCCAGAGTTTCGGATGATTTTGTGAAATTCATCTGAATAAAAGAGCGAAGCCAGCAGCAGCAATACATCTATGACAATGAGGATGGTGAAAAAGTCGTCGAAGAAGACTTGGTTGATATTTTTAAATGCGATGATCCCATTTTGAAAATCAGCTATGGATTGACTCAGCCAGTTATACAAAGACAGAAAGGCAAGCACCGCGAGAATGGGCACCAGAATAACGGCAATTAATTTTTTCAGATTTACAAACCTCCTGATTTTATGGCCATCATTGTCCGGTTTGTTGATTCTTTCGTAGTCTTTTTTTGGATTTTTCCGATAAAACAGGTAGATCAAAATGAACAACAGCAGGGAAGTGGCCACGTCGTAGGTAAACTGAAGATCGTTGCTGTTTTCAAACCATGTGGAAGATAGCTCCAGGTTAGAAATGTCCTTGAAAATTCTCCTGATGACGATCAGGGTAATGATTTCGTATTGTTTCCCAATGTAGATGGTAATAGATTTAGGAAGAAAAAATATAAGTAGATAAACTTCATAGACGAGGATAAAAGAAAACGGGGTATAGATTGCTGCAATAGGGTTTTTGAAAAATTTTGAATCTATCTCGATGAATCCCTTATTGACCAGCACAATCAGGATCAGGTGCAGCAAATAGCTGATAATCGCGATGGCAAGGATCCACCTCTCACTCTGTTCTTTAACTTTTTGTGATAACAGGCTGTCGAACACAGCGGTTACCAGGTTGTTACTTTTCATTTGATGCCCGCTTTTCTCATGGTTTTTGTTGCAAACCTTGATATGGTTCGCCGGATATTTCCATGCTGGATTTGATTGTAAACCTCAATCTTTCTCATTGGAGCAAGTGCGTGACTCGGGTGTGCACAAATTCTGTGTGCTTTTTTGGAGCTTGTTGCTGGTGATATGGTCCGAACCGGGGAGGCCCGGCAAAGGTTTCTGATGAATACAAAACCTTTTCTCAACTTAAGCATCAGGCGAGAGTATGAACATAAAAGCCTGCGGCCTGGGCTTCAGCATCGGGAACTCCGTGGCAGGGAGCGGCTGTTGCTCTGACCTCGAACCAACCCTGCTTTGTTTTTGGGTAACTTTTGTGAAATTTGCCACATGAAGCTGAGTGCTACTTCCCTCGTGAAAAAATACCGGCAGCGGGCTGTTGTCAACGATGTCTCCCTCGAAGTCAAACAGGGAGAAATCGTGGGGCTGCTCGGTCCGAATGGCGCGGGCAAGACCACCACTTTTTACATGATCGTGGGGTTGATCCGGCCTTATGGCGGGAAGATATTTTTGGACGACCGCGACATTACCCGGGAGCCGATGTACCGGCGTGGTCAGTTGGGAATCGGCTATTTGCCACAAGAGGCCTCCGTTTTTCGCAACCTGAGTGTTGAAGACAACATCCTTGCTGTTCTGGAAATGGGCACCAAGCTAAGCCGCGCCGAGCGTAAGGCCCGCACCGGGCAATTGCTCGAGGAGTTCAGCATCACGCATATCCGCAAAAGCCCCGGCAAAGTGCTTTCTGGTGGCGAGCGCCGCCGCACAGAAATTGCCCGCGCACTGGCCGTGGACCCGCATTTTATCTTGCTCGACGAACCCTTTGCGGGCATTGACCCCATTGCGGTGGAGGAAATCCAGGGGCTGGTGACGCAGCTCGTGCAGCGAAACATCGGTGTGCTGATTACCGACCACAACGTTCATGAAACCCTCAACATCACCCATCGGGCTTATTTGCTCTATGACGGAAAGTTGAAAATGACCGGCAGCCCCGAAGAACTGGCAGCCAACCCTGAGGCACGAAAACTATACTTAGGCGAAAACTTCCAACTTAAGCGATGATCCTGTTTGTACACAAAGTAGCCAGTTGGATCCTTTCCCGTCGATACGAGCACGTGGAAAGTTATTGTCAGGCTCCCGTGGAGATGCAGGAAACCCTGCTTCGCCAACTCGTTGAAAAGGCTCGCAACACTGCCTGGGGCAAGGCCCATGGCTATGGAGAGATCCGAACCCTCGAGGATTTCAAGTCAAAGGTGCCAATTACCACTTACGAGGACCTTTATCCCTGGATAGATCGAATTATTCTGGGCGAACAGGATGTGCTGTGGCCTGGCAGAATCGGGTGGTTTGCCAAATCATCCGGCACCACCAACGACAAGAGCAAGTACATCCCGGTAACTCCCGAGGCCCTGGAAGCCTGCCATTATGCTGCCGGGCAGGACATGGTCGCCATGTACCTCAAGCATCGCCCGGAAAGCAGGTTGTTTACCGGAAAAACCCTCTCCATCGGCGGCAGCCACAACATTCACCACCTCAACCACTATGCCCGCTATGGCGATGTGAGCGCTGTATTGCTTGAAAATTTGCCGAAATTCTATGAAATGATGCGCACCCCCAGCAAGTCCACCGCCCTGATGGAGCACTGGGAGGAAAAAGTTGAAGCCATGGCCCGGGAGGTGATTCACGAAGACGTGACCTCCATGGTGGGGGTGCCAACCTGGACCATGGTGCTGATCAACAAAATATTTGACATCACAGGCAACAAACACCGGAACCTGCTCGACATCTGGCCCAACCTGGAGTTGTATGTGCACGGAGGCGTGAGTTTCGAGCCATACCGGGCTGAATTTCAGCGGATCATCCCCAGCTCCAGAATGACTTACCTCGACTGCTACAATGCCTCTGAGGGCTTTTTTGCAGTGCAGGACCGCCCCGACCAGCCCGGCATGTTGCTCATGCTTGACTATGGCATTTACTATGAGTTTTTGCCGCTGGAGCATCTTGACGAGGCTAATCCGCCTACCCACAGCCTGGCGGAAGTGGAGCCGGGCCGCAATTATGCCGTGGTGATTTCGACAAATGCGGGACTGTGGCGCTACCTCGTGGGCGACACCGTGGTATTCACCGAAACCAACCCCTTCCGGGTTCAGATCTCCGGGCGGACCAAGCAATTCATCAATGCTTTTGGGGAGGAGCTAATGGTGGACAACGCCGAGCGTGGCATGGCCGAGGCTTGTGAGGCGACCGGGGCCCTGGTGAGCAATTACACAGCTGCGCCGATTTATTTTGAGGGGACCAATAAAGGCGGCCATGAATGGCTCATTGAGTTCAGCCACCCGCCGGAAGACGCACAGGAGTTTGTCCGAATCCTCGACCAAACCATGCAGCGGCTCAATTCCGACTATGAAGCCAAACGCCGGGGAAACCTTGCCCTCGGTTTTCCGACATGGCGGGTGCTGCCAGAAGGAACTTTCCATGCCTGGATGAAAAGCCGTGGAAAACTCGGAGGCCAGCACAAAGTGCCCCGCCTGTCCAACCACAGGGAGTATGTGGAGAGCGTATTGGCGATGCTCGGCCAATAGCCACCAAGTTTAACCGGGAGACTTGCTTCAGCATTGGGTATTTCTGTTTGGACTGTTATTTTTGCAGAAGAAACAGGCAAAACCCACTCAGGGAATCCTGGTTGTTGCCACCAAAGCCCCTTATCCATGGACGAGAACATTCGTGAAGTACTGGACCATGCCAAGAAGTCGATGGAAAAAGCCATCGATCACCTGGAGCGTGAATTGCTGAAAATCCGCACCGGAAAAGCCAGCCCAGACATGTTGGATCACGTGTCGGTGGACTATTATGGCACCCCCACGCCCATCAACCAGGTGGGAAACGTCGGGATTTCAGATTCCCGCACCCTCACCGTGACTCCCTGGGAGAGAAAAATGATCCCCACCATCGAACGGGCCATTCGAGACGCAAACATCGGGCTCAACCCTTCGAGCGACAGTGACAAGGTCATCGTTCCTGTACCTGCCCTCAACGAAGAGCGCCGCAGAGACCTCGTGAAGCAGGCTAAAAACGAGGCCGAAGCCGCCCGGATCGCCATCCGGAACATCCGCAAGGATGCCAACGACAGGCTCAAAAAGCTGCAAAAAGATGGCACTTCCGAGGACATGGTTCGCGATGCCGAAGCCAAGGTGCAGGATTTTACCAACAGCACCATCGCCCAGGCAGATGCAACCCTGACTGAGAAAGAAAAGCAAATCATGACGGTGTAGTCCTGCTGGCAGGATCCCGACAACGCACAAGGCCGGGCCCGGAGGGTTCGGCTTTGTTGTGTGTGGAGGTGGGATGGGTGCGTTTTTCAGGAATCAGCACTTGCGCTTGCCCGGAGCAGTTGCTTTGCAATGACAAACGATGCAACTTATGCCTGTCAAAGCCCTGCAACCCTGGTTCATGTCGCAAGAAGCTGAGCAGAGAGGAGCCCTGCAATACAACCTTAAGGAAGCGACCGCGATTCCCGGCGGCACCAATCATCTGCTGGTGATCGGGATTGATGCGTATGAGCATTGGCCGCCGCTCAACAACGCCGTTCGCGATGCGAAAGCCTTCCGGGATCTTCTCCTGGACAGATATGGATTTTCGGAATCGAGAACGAAGTCGTTATTTAACAAGGACGCCACCAAAGATAACATCCTCAGTGTGTTGCGGGATTATGAGAAAGATGGTGCCTCGCAGCTCACCAGTTTCGACAACCTGCTGATTTACTTTTCCGGTCATGGATCGATGAACCCGAACCGCAAAACGGGTTACTGGATTCCGGTGGCAGCCCCGAACAATGTCAAAGACAGACACAAGTTTCTGTCCAATGAAGATCTCAAAGAAAGCATTGATCAAATCGGGGCGCATCACATTTACATCGTTTCTGATGCCTGTTTTGCTGGCAGCCTGATTACCCGTTCGGGAGGAGCAGAGAAGCTGTATGAAAACAAGCCTTCCCGCAGAGTTCTGACATCAGGGCAGTTGGAAAAAGTGCTGGATGGCCCGCCAGGAGGGCACAGCCCATTTGCACAAGCACTGTTGACCTGCTTGCGGGAGCCTGATGGCGAAGCTATTCTTTCGCAGGAGCTTGAAGCACGGGTGGTTCGCGAGTTTATGACCAGTCTGGAGAAGCTGGGCCTCCCGGAGGAAATCCTCCACCGGCCTGCTGCCTCTCAACTTACGGGCGTGGAAGACGATGGCGGGCAATTTGTCTTTCGCCTCACCAACACGGCTGAGCGCCACTGGCAGCAAGTGGAAACGAAAGCCCGCCGCTCAGGTGGGGAAGCCTATCTCCGTGCGGCGAACCGGGCTCGGGAGGAGCATTTCTCCTCAACTGCCAGCAAAGCCGAACTGGAGCGCTACCTCGCCTTGTTTCCCGAAGGACCTGATGCAGAGAAGGCCCGTGCCGCCCTCGACACCCTCATCCGCCTGAGGGTACCCGAGATGGTGCTGGTGCGCGGCGGCACCTTCATGATGACGATCGAGATATTATACGATGAAGAGCAAACGAACCTAGTAAAAGTAGGGGATTATTATCTGGGAAAGTTTCCTGTCACTGTCTCCGAATTCAGGCGCTTTATTGAAGAAACCGGGTACCATACTGATGCTGAGAAACTCGGGCACAGCAGTGTGTTCGATGGTAGCAAATGGGTTGATAAAGTGAAGGGCATTGATTGGCGATGCGCCGTAAAAGGGTATCGTTTTCTACCGGAAGAAGGTCAGCATCCTGTGATCTATGTGAGCTGGAACGATGCGCAGGGCTACTGCCAGTGGCTGAGGGAGCAGACAGGCCAGGCTTGGCGGTTGCCTACAGTGGCCGAATGGGAGTATGCTGCGGGCGGTGGGGAAAGTAACCGGACAACCTGGGCGGGCACAAATGAAGAACAAGAGCTGGGCGAGTACGCCTGGTACGCAGCCAACAGCGGCAGTGAGACCTACCCTGTGGGGCAGAAGCAACCTAATAACTTGGGCCTTTACGACATGAGCGGCAACGTGTTGGAGTGGTGTGAGGATGACTGGTACCCTCCCCGCCATTGGGCACTAGCTGACGGTTTTGCCTGGGTGCAAAGTAGTCCGCGGGGCCCTTGCAGCGTATATCGCGGAGGTAGCTGGTTCGACGACCCTGCCGAGTGTCGCGTTGCGTGTCGCAGCGGCGGCGACCCGTCGCACTGCGGTAACACCCTGGGCTTCCGCGTCGCCTGCAGTATCTGAAGCAGCCAGGCTTTTCATGGTGAGCAGGCTGTTTCAGGCGTTGCCGAACCCTGACCTCCCGTTGCTCGCAAGGGGCTAAAGCCGCCTCGCTCGCAATGGCGATGCCTGGCGGGGCTCACACAGGCGGGAGGGGCCGGGTTGAAACCCTCAAATTTGTGCGTGTTCCGGTCTCGCTTCTCGGTTCTCAAGATCTCACATCTTCGTATCCGGCGACGCCTCTCAGCCCCCAGCGGGGGCGTCATGTCAATAGCCACGGCAACCCCCGCGAAAAATCCCTCTCCGGCGACCTCGGGAGGTCGCCGGAGAGGGAAAAAAATAACCACCTGACGCTGCTACAAAGCTTCGTCCCCGCTGGGGACGGCTTTTTTCTGTGCCGCAGGCGAGCCACCCTCTCCTCAAAAAAAATCGTATCTTCAACAGGCATTTTGACCTCAATCGCATGGACCAACAGATGAACTGGAAGGCACATATCAGCACCGACCCCGCTATTCTATATGGTAACCCGACCATCAAAGGGACCCGCATTCCGGTGGACCTACTCCTGGAAAAACTCTCGGAAGGGGAGACCTTTGAGGGCTTGCTGGCTGCTTATCCCCGCCTGAAAAACGAAGATTTACTGGCCGTGATGCGCTTTGCAGCTGAATCTATTCGCGGAGAAGTGATTTATTCTTTTGCTTCCTGAGATGGTCACAGGAACAGAGATTTTTTTGGCTGATGAGAGCGTGGATTTTCGGGTCGTATCAGACCTGCGGAGGGAAGGCTATGAGGTGGCCAATCGCCTGAAGGCAATCCTGATAACAGAAGATAAGGACTTCGGAGAGCTTACCTATCGCCTGCAACGCCCGAATCAGGGAATCGTGCTCATCCGTATGGGTGGATTGTCTCTCGAAGAGCGCCTGCCTCGAATCAAAGCTGTTTTGGCCGGTCACCTTTCCGACCTGCGTAACCGGTTTTCTGTGGTTACCCAAGACAAACTGCGGTAAGAGAGCTGCGGAAATAAGGATCATGCTTTTGTGATTTCCCGCATGAGCGTGTCCTTACCCGCCGGGGCGGCTGCTCCCTGTGCCGCAGGCGAGGGGACAACAACGCCATCCTTCGACGACGGCCTCAAGGCCTGCTCAGGATGACGCGATGCAAGGAGGCGCGCACCCCGCCCGTCGGCTGTGAGAATCCCCGCACTGAACCCGCCCCCTGAAACTGCAAGGTGCGGAGATCAGGCAGGGAAAGCAGCTTGCCTGTTTGGCTGATTTCTTCGTACCTTGTTGAGACAGACAACTTGATCTATTTTCCTATGACCCTTCTTCACCTGGAAATTGAGCGCACCGAAGACCTCGCCTTGCTGCTGCCGCTGCTGGACCGTTTGGGAATCCAATGGACAGAGTCTCAAGCATTGCCTGCGAAGCCAGCGGCCCAGGACCGGAGCCATTTATTGTCGGTGATTGAATCCGGCGGGGATGGCCTTAGTTTCGGTGATGCCATGGCCTGGCAGCGGGAAGAACGGCGGGATCGGACGTTGCCAGGGAGGGAATAAGGATGAAGTTACTTGACAGCAATATGATCCATTTGCTCTGGTCAATTTGAGTGGATTACGGGCTCATTGTCATGGTGAGCAGGGCCAATGGGCCCGTCGTTTTGTCATGGTGAGCAGGCTGTTTCAGCCGTCGTCAAACCATGACAACCGCCTTTCAGCATCGCAGGGAGGGGCGCACCCTGGCGGGGTGCAAGCTTTGTAGCATGTCAACGCTTCCAGAAAAACCTCTCCGGCGACCTTGCAAGGTCGCCGGAGAGGGAAAAAATAACTGCCCGGCGATGCTATTAACCTTCGTCCCCGCTGGAAGTGGCTGCTTTCTGTGCCGCAGGCGAGGGGACAACAGCGCCCTCCTTCGACGACGGCCTAAAGGCCTGCTCAGGATGACGCGAAGCAGGCCACGCCACCCAATTGTCATGGTGAGCAGGGCCACCGGGCCCGTCGTCGAACCATGACAGAGCCCGAGGTTGCGAGCGAGGGGCTGAAGCCACCTCGCTCGCAATGGCGATGCCAGGCGGGGTTCACACAGGCGGTAAGGGCCGGGTTAAAACCCTCAAATATGTGCGTGTTCCGGTCCCGGCTCTCGGTTCCCGGCTCTTGTATCCCGCCCGATTCACGCTTCTCGCTTCTCGCATCCCTCCCAGCTCCTTCGCAACTGCCTACCGCGTCTCCAGGCGGCCATACTGGAAGTTGCCGGCCACCTCCGTGCCATCCGGATACTTCAGGCGGCCTTCTCCGTGAGGCTTGCCGGATACAAACATCCCTTCATACACCGATCCGTCTGCATACTCAAAAATACCCTGCCCCTGGCGTTTGTCTCCCACCCATTCGCCTTCGTAGCGGGATCCGTCGGCAAAGGCGTAGGTTCCTTGTCCCTGCATCCTGCCGTTGAGAAACTGGCCTTCATAGCGGTCGCCTGTGGCAAAGGTCAAGGTGCCATTGCCGTGGTATTTTCCCTGCACGATGTCTCCTTCGTAGCGGGTGCCCATCGCCGTGACCATCACGCCCTTGCCTGTCATCTGGCCGTTGGTCCACTGGCCTTCATAGGTGCTCCCTGAAAGAAAAGTGTAACGCCCCTGCCCGTGCTTTCGGCCGTTGGTCCACTGGCCTTCATAAATTTCGCCGTCGCGGGTGGTGAGCTTGCCGTAGCCTTCCCGGCGGCTGTTCACATAGTCGCCTTCATATACGTCGCCGTTTTCGTAGTAATAAAGCGCTTTGCCAGTCACCTGATCTCCATTCCAGATGCCTTCCACCCGGGTGCCGTTGGGGGAGGTATAAACTCCCTGCCCGCTGCGGCGATCCAGTTTCCAGTTTCCTTCATACCGGGAACCATCAGCAAAGGCCAGCACGCCGAATCCCTCTGATTTTCCCTGAACAAACTGCCCCTCAAACACATCGCCGCTCCGGTAGGTGTAATGGCCGCGGCCATGCATCATGTCCTGCTTCCATTCGCCCTGGTACTCGTCGCCGTTGGGCATGTGAAGAAAGCCGGTGCCGTGCCGTTTTCCATTTACCCATTCTCCCTCATACACATCCCCCGTGGTGTACTCGAAGGTGCCTTTTCCAAACTCGCAATCTCCGCGAACGCATTGGGCTTGCAGGGAAAAACCAGAAAACAGACAAGCAGGGACAAGGGAAAGCAACAAGTAGCGTTTTTTCATAACGGTAATCGAATCAGAGCATTGGTGAGAACTGGCAAGGAACCAATTCGATACAAACATATTCCAGCTAAAAAGTATTTTGAAACGATAAACGTCGGATTCATTACTTCGACATTTGAAGCAGGAAAAACGACTACTCAAGACCCTTGCCAAACAAGAACAAGGGTCTGTTGCTTGCGTACATGGACCGCAATTAAACCCGACGTGATGCCCCATCCATTGTTTCCTGCCTACTCGGCCTTTGTCATCCGCGAAAAGCGCCGCCCGGAGAGCGTGGCGGCATTTTTGCAAAGCCAAAACTGGACAGAGCCTTTCCCCTTCACCCGCTTTGGTGCCTGGGAGCAAGCCGAAATGAAGGGCTTGCTGCTCGAAGCCCGCCGCCTGTTGACCAGTGATGCCACCTTTGCCGAATACAGTTCGCGCGAACAGTGCCTTGCCCTTTTTTATACCTGGCTGGAGCTGCTGGGACCGTGGAGAGATTTTTTACGAAAAATTGAAAAAATTCAACCCTGGACCAAAACGGCTTCCTTGTGGGATGAGGTCAAGCCCGTTTTCTTGTCATGGACAAAAGAGCTGATCGATCAGGGACTGGAAGCCAGGGATATTGCCCGGCGGCCTTTTCTGCCAGACTATTACCCCCAGCTGCTGTGGGCCGATGCGATGGTCGTGATGTCGCAATGGCTCTATGACCCAACCGCTGACCTGAGCCGCACCGATGCGCTCGTAGAAAAGAGCGTGAATTTTCTTTTCGATCTTCTCCAACCGAATGCCCTCGATTCTGGTTGGGACCTTGTTTCGTTTGTGCTGCGGCGCAAATAAATGTTTTCCTTTTGTTCACAACCAACCCCACGGTATGTCCTCAGGCACAGAAGATTCGGCACAGTCCAGCATCCCCAGTTCCCGCATGCAGCGGGCAGGGCGCTTCATGAAAGCAGGCGCCAAGGTCGGCGGCAATTACCTGAAGCATTACTCCCAGAAACTCGTGCAGGGAGCAGCCAGCCGCGAAGAGCTCGACGAGCAAAATGCCAAAGACATTTACGAGGCTCTGGCCGAGCTGAAGGGTTCAGCCCTGAAGGTAGCCCAGATGCTCTCCATGGACCGGGGCATCCTGCCGGAGGCCTTTGCGAAGCAGTTTTCCGCTTCGCAGCACAAGGCCCCGCCTTTGTCGGGTCCGCTGATCGTGAAAACCTTCCGCCAGGCCATCGGCAAATCTCCCCTGGAGGTGTTTGATGAATTTGAGATGGAGGCCACCTATGCCGCTTCTATCGGGCAGGTTCACCGGGCAAAAAAAGACGGACAGGACCTGGCAGTGAAAATCCAGTATCCAGGCGTGGCCGCCAGCGTGATCTCCGACCTTACCCTCGTGCGGCCGATCGCCCGCCGCATCATGGGCTGGAAAGACCAGGACATTGCTGTGTATTTTGAGGAAGTGCGCGACAGGCTGGTGGAAGAAGCCAACTATCGGCTGGAGCTGCAGCGTGGAATGGAGATTTCCGAAAAAACGGCTCATTTGCCCGGAATCGCATTTCCGAAATACTTCCCGGCCTGGTCGAGCGACCGCATCATAACAATGTCGTGGATGAACGGCCTCCATATGCAGGATTGGCTGGCCACCAACCCCAGCCAGGAAGCCCGCAACCGCGCCGGGCAGGCGATCTGGGACTTCTATCAGTTTCAGATTCATGAGCTCAGGATGACCCATGCCGATGCGCATCCGGGCAATTTTCTGTTTCAGGAAGACGGAACGGCTGTGGTCCTTGATTTTGGCTGTGTGAAAGAAATCTCAGCGGGATTTTACGACGCCTATTTCCAGTTGCTGAACCCTGGGGTGATTGAAGACCCGGTGGCTTTGCGAAAGGGAGCCATTGCAGCGCAGGTCATTCTGGACAGCGACAGCCCCGAGCAGCAGGAGTGGTTTCTGACCATTTTCCGGGACGCGCTCAGCCTGTTGTGCCGGCCATTTTACCAGGAAACTTTTGATTTTGGCGACAAGAGCTATTTCGACGAAATCTACACCTACGGCGAAGCCATGGGCCGCGACAAGTCGCTGCGCAGTTCCATCACCCCGCGGGGCGATAAAGACGGCATTTACCTCAACCGCACCTTTTTTGGCCTCTACACCCTGCTGAACCAGTTGGGCGCACAGGTAGAGACAGGACGGTACATGCCCTCGATCAGCAAGCCCACCCCTGCCTGAGTCCATCAACAAGCTTTGGGAGCCAGGGAAGCAGGGTATCACCTTCCTTGCCCGTCGTGCCCGCCCTCTGCTGAGTTACGGAAAAGGAGTACCTTCCCGGTAAACTCCCTGTCATGAATGCCTCCCCTGTTTTTCGTCTGATTGCCTTCGGTTGGTTGCTGCTGTGGCTGGTGCCGGTGAATGCCCAGCGCCTCACCTACTGCAACCCGATGGACCTCGACTATGGCTACACGCCCATTCCCAACTTCAGCGAGCAGGGCCGCCACCGGGCAACAGCAGATCCGGTCATCACCGTGTTTGACAACACCTATTTTCTGTTTTCCACGAACCAGTGGGGCTATTGGTGGAGCGAAAACCTCGTGGACTGGACCTTTGTGCCCCGCCTCTTTCTCAAGCCATGGCACAACGTTTACGACGAACTCTGCGCTCCCGGAACCCTCGTGCTCGGCGATACGCTTTTGCTGATTGGTTCCACCCACACCAAAACCTTTCCCCTGTGGATGAGCCAGGCTCCCCGCACTGATTCCTGGACCGAAGCCGTGGACTCTTTCCAGGTTGGCGCCTGGGACCCCGCTTTTTTTGCAGATGACGACGGGAAAGTCTATGTCTATTGGGGTTCGAGCAATTTTTACCCGTTGTATGGCCAGGAAATCGACAGAAAAACCTTTGAGCCAAAAGGAAAGAGGGTGGAGCTGTTTCATTTGCAGGACAGCCTTCACGGGTGGGAGCGTTTTGGCGAACATGCCGACAACACCTTCCTGAAGCCCTTTATGGAGGGAGCCTGGATGAACAAGTACCAGGGAAAATACTACCTGCAATATGCCGCGCCGGGAACAGAGTTCAGCGGCTATGGCGATGGTGTTTATATCGGCGACAACCCGCTTGGGCCATTTACCTACCAGGCTCACAATCCTTTTGCCTACAAGCCCGGTGGTTTTGCGAGGGGAACAGGCCACGGAGCTACCTTTGAAGACCTGCACGGGCAGTGGTGGCACATCGGCACGCAGGTGATTGCCGTGAGGAATAATTTTGAGCGGCGGCTTGGCCTGTGGCCCGTGGCTTTCGATGCCGATGGCCTGCTCACCTGCAACACAGCCTACGGAGATTATCCCCATTTCCTTTCCGGGCCAGGCCAACCTGCCAGTTTCACCGGCTGGATGCTGCTCAACTACCAGAAGCCGGTGACCGTATCTTCGACCCTTGGAGGGTATTATGCTAATTTCGCCGTGGATGAAGACATCAAGACCTACTGGAGCGCGGCTAGCGGGAGGGCAGGGGAGTGGATTCAGACAGATTTGGGAGAGGTGTCGGAGCTGAGGGCGGTGCAGATCAATTTTGCCGATCAGGGCGTTGATTTTTTAGGCAAACAGGCAGGCATTTACCACCAGTTTGTGGTGACAGCTTCGGAAGACGGCCGGAAGTGGAAGGTGATCTGGGATGCAGGCGAAGCCCGCGAAGACCGGCCTCATGCCTACCTGGAGCTGCCCAGGCCCGTGCAGGCCCGCTATGTGCGCGTGGAAAACAGGCATATGCCGGGAGGAACCTTTGCCATCAGCGGGTTGAGGGTGTTTGGCAAACAGACGAAGCCCGTTCCGGCCCCTGTGAAGCAGTTCGTGGTGCTGCGCGGCGACAGCGAGCGGAGAAACGCCTGGCTCAAATGGCAGCTCATGGATGACGCCCAGGGCTATGTGATCCATGCCGGCATCGCTCCCGACAAACTTTACACTTCGGTGATGGTGTATGGAAAAAATGAGTACTACTTCACGGCCATGGACCGCGACAGGCCCTATTATTTTCAGATTGAGGCCTTCAACGAGGCAGGAACCGGAGCACGGGGCGAGGTGATGAAGGCCGAATAAGTTCCGAATCCGCGGCATGGGCCTTGCAGGTAGGGTATCGTCAGAGGAGGTTGTATAAGCATCGGAACCGGAACGAACAGAATGACTACTCCACCGATTATTCACCGCTTGCTCAATGGGGAACTTTCACCCCAGGATGTGGAACAACTGAGGAAAGATCCCGAGTTGAAGGCTTATCTGCGAATCATCGAAGAAGCCGGATCCTGGGAAGCGCCCGAAGGGATGTCTCGCGAGGAGGCCTGGCAAATGTTATTGCCTCATTTTTCCCGCCAGGCAGTGGTGCGCAGATTTTCCCCTTGGCCCTGGGCCCTGGCTGCCGCTGCAGCCGTGGCTTTACTCCTCTTTTTTATCTGGCCATCCGGGGAGGCCCTCCCCGCATGGAGAAGCCACCCCGGTGAATCTATCGCCATCCAATTGGAAGACGGCAGCACGGTTACCTTGAACGCTTCCTCTCAACTGACTGCCCTGGAGCAGGGAGATGAGCGTCGCTATCGCTTATCAGGTGAGGCCTTATTTGAAGTTGCCAAAGGAACGCCCTTTATCGTCGAAACCCATGCAGGAGAAGTAAGGGTGCTCGGAACCCGCTTTGTATTGCTCAGCAGCGAATCCAGCTACCGCATTTCCTGCCTGGAGGGCGTGGTAGCAGTTCATGCTGATGGATTCCCCTCCGATACCTTACTGGCTGGCGAAGGCCTTCGCCTTACAACTGAAGGCTGGCAATCACTTGCCGGGGTGAGCCAGGATGCAGCCTGGAATGATGGTATGACCCATTTCCGGGAGGTGCCGATTCGCGAAGTGCTGGATGCCTTTGAGCGGCAATTTGGCCTGCAGGTGGAGTACCAGGGTCCCAGCAAGCTCTACACAGGCGGATTTCCCCACGAAGAAAGCGGGCAAGCCCTTGATTTGATTCTTCGCCCACTCGGGCTGGAGATAGAAGCGCGTGATGCACAGCGAATTCGCCTCCGAGAGATCGGGGAATAGTGCTATATTTCCGGGAAATGCCCGGCAATGCTGCAAACCCTTCGCTCAGTCTGTGCCCTTATGGCTTTGCTCTGTTGGGCAAGTACAGGCTTGATTGGGCAGGAATTGCGCGTATCGGCCAGATGTGACAATTGCGAACTTAGTTCCCTGCTCCATAGCTGGGCGGAGTCTCACAATTTGCTGTTCGCCTACGAAAGCTCGTTGCTCGCCGACAAGCGACTGACTGTGAACTTCGAACAAAAAACCATATCGGCAGCCCTCACAGAAGTGCTCTCTCCTTTTTCGATGGTGGCCCAGCAGGCAGCTCCCGGGCAATGGATTATTCTCCCGTCGGCGCAGGCCGCTGTGTCTCGCATAGGGGAAAGAAGTACCGTTCGCGGGCGTGTAATCCAGGCAGAAACGGGAGAGCCCCTGGCCTTTGCCAGCGTTCAGTGGGGCAAGCAGGGCATTTTCACCAATGACGAAGGCCGGTTTTCGGTGATTTTTCAGGGGTATTTGCCCGATAGCCTGGAGGTGAGCTATCTGGGGTTTCAGCCTATAAAAGTGGCTTGCCGGGTGGATCAATCCCTGATGATTGAACTGCACCCTCAGGATTTCACCATCCGGGACGTGTTCATTACCGATGGAATACAGCCAACGCTCGAGGTTGGTGACGGGGGGCGGGAAATCCAGATGGATCCTGCCAGGTTGCATTTGTTGTCGGGTTTGGGCGAAAGCGATTTGCTTCGAAGCATCCAGCTTCTTCCTGGCCTGAGTGCTGCCAATGAGCGTGCCACGGGGTTGTATGTCAGGGGAGGGACACCATCCGAAAACCTCATTTTGTATGACGGCATCACGGTGTATCAGCCGGGGCATTTTTTTGGTCTGCTGAGTGCATTTAATCCCGAAGCCGTGAAAGACATTCGCCTGTATCGCAGCGGGGTAGGAGCGCGGTATGGCGGCCGCACCGCGGCGGTGATTGACATTACAGGTAAGCCAGGCCGCCTTTACAAGCCCAGGGCGGCGGTTTCGATGAATTTGATGAACCTGCAGGCTTATGCGGAAGTTCCCTGGGAAAATGACCGCGGCGGCTTGCTGATTGCAGCCCGGAGATCCTACACCGATGTTGCCCCCAGCGCATTTTTCAGAAGGCTGTTTGACAGTCGCTTTCAGGAGGGGGTGATCTTTTTTTATGGGCAAAAAGACGGCAGCGAAGGCGTGACTGTTGACCCGAGGCTGCATTACTATGATGTGAACCTCAAGTGGTTATACCGCCCCAACGACAGAGAGTTAATTTCCATCACTGCCATCAAAAGCGGCGACGAACTAACCTACCATCTGGAGGAAAAGCCCCTGACAGGCCCCTCCCTCATGTCTGAAGACCAGCTTCGCATGATCAACGACGGCGCAGCCCTGACCTGGACACGACAGTGGAACAGCGACCATTATACCCGGTTCAACAGTTCCTATTCTGGCTACCGCAACCGCTACCAGTACAGCTATCAGACCTCCAGCCAGGTCTTCGAATATCGTTCGGATTTGCGCAGAGCGCAGTTGCTTCGCGATGTAAGCCTCCGGCTGGAACATGTTTGGACGCCCGGCGAGCAAACCCGCTTCAGTGCAGGGTGGCACCAGAGTGAGATTTGGCTCGAAGGGGTGCAATCGCTGGACGATAGCCAGAGCGATCCCCTCCGGGAAGTCAGCTCTGGCGACCAATCGTTGGGGGCTTTGTTTCTGGAAGGAGCAGGGGAGAATGATGTTGCCGGATACGAGATTGGCCTCCGGGGAAACACCTTGCTAAAGGGGCAGGGCGCTATTTACGTGGAGCCGAGGCTTATGGGCTTCCTCAACCTGGCAAAGGGCTGGCGCTTGCAAGCCAATGCCGGAAGATATCACCAGTTTTTAAACTACGTGTCGGTGTATAATGGCCTGGAAGCCGGGGAAGATTACTGGGCTCTCGCCGACGCCGATTCTATTCCAACCCTCCGCGCAGACATGTTTTCCCTGTCACTTTCGAAGGCATGGGATGGGTATCTGCTCCAGGTGGAGGGATATACAAAGCAAATGGAGGGGTTGGTAGCTTATGAGCTTAGCTATAACCCCAACCTGAACGAAACCGATTTGGGTCGCCGGTTGGTTGATGGAATTGGGCGGGTGAGTGGGCTTGAGGTTTTGGCACAGAAAAAGACCGGGATCTACACTGGTTGGATTGCCTACACCTACAGCCGGGTATTGCAGCAATTCCCCAGCTCAGAAGGAGAGTCGTTTGTGCCTGCTGATTTTGACCGGCCCCACCAACTCTCGGTTGTGAACCAGATCAAAACCTCCCGCTGGGAGCTGGCGGCCACCTGGATAGCGGCCTCCGGCACCCCCTACACCCCGGCAGTAGGCGTGCTTTCGGAAGAACTCCCCAACGGCGAGTTTCTCTATTTCCTCGAATTTGGCGAAAGAAACAGCGAGCGATTGCCCCTCTATCATCGGCTTGATCTTACTGCTACCTATACCCTCGGAACGAAGTCGGGGGAAGGGAGAATCGGCGTTTCGGTGTTTAATGCCTATGGGCAACGAAACCTCGGAAACCGGATTTTTGCCATTCAGCCGCCCGGCACACCCGGCGAAGCAGCCAGTCTGGTTGTGCTCGACAAGCCTCTGCTTGGCTTCACCCCCAATGTCTTCATGTTGTTTCGCTGGTAATTTTTTCCCGCCCGACAGCGACTTAGCCATCGTCTCCGTCTTGGGGGCATGAGACCATTTTACCTTCATCTGACCTTTTCGACTGTATGAAACCTTCCCTGATCCTGCTTGGGATCCTGTTCTGCGCCGGGGCAGCCTTCGGCCAGAGCAAATTTACCGTGAGTGGCTACGTAAAAGACGCCAATACCGGCGAGTGGCTCATTGGAGCTAAAGTGTACGACATTCGCTCTCTGAACGGGGCCATCACCAACGAGTACGGTTTTTTCAGCCTGACTCTCCCTCAGGGCCCGATAGATCTTCGCATTTCCTACGCCGGTTATCAGGCCCAGCAATTGCCGCTGGACCTGAGCGAAAACAGCGTCCTGACCTTTGAGCTGGAGTATCTGGAGCTCGATGCAGTGGACATTGTGGCGGAGGACACGCGCACCATCGCGCAGGAGACTGAAATGAGCACCATCGACATTCCCATCGCCCAGATCAAGCTGCTGCCTGCCCTGCTGGGGGAGGTGGACGTGATCAAGGCGATCCAGTTGCTGCCGGGCGTTCAGTCGGGCGGCGAAGGCTCCACCGGCCTGTATGTGCGGGGTGGCGGGCCCGACCAAAACCTCATTTTGCTGGACGATGTGCCCTTGTATTATGTGAGCCACCTGGGCGGCTTTTTCTCCGTGTTCAATGCCGATGCGATTTCCAATGTGCGGCTGGTAAAAGGTGGATTCCCGGCGAGGTATGGCGGGCGGCTTTCTTCCGTGCTCGACATTCGCATGAAAGAAGGCAATAACCAGAATTTTCAGGTGGAGGGAAGTGTTGGGCTGCTGGCCTCGAAGATTTCTGTTCAGGGGCCTGTTTGGAAAAACAAAACCTCTTTTATCGTGTCGGGGCGAAGAACCTATTTCGACCTTTTTACCCGGCCTGTGAGCGCCCTGATTTTCAGCCAGGGGACTGATGGTGAAGGCGGTGGGTCGGTTGGCTATTATTTCTACGACTTCAACGCCAAGGTCAACCACACCTTTTCAGACAAAGACCGGCTATATTTCAGCACCTACTTCGGCGACGACCGGCTGGGCATCTCGATCAGGGGAGAAAATGGAGATCCCGGAGACCCGGATTACAATTACTTTGATGCCCGCAGCAGAAATGGTTGGGGCAACCAGATGGCGGCCCTGCGCTGGAACCACCTGTGGTCGCCACGTATGTTCTCCAACCTCACCGCCACCTACACCAATTATCGTCTCTCCCTCAATAACGAGGTTGAATCGGGCATTACAGACCAGTCCACCAACACCGTGCTGCGGAATGACTTCGTGTTCAAGTATTTCTCCGGCATCCGCGATTACGGGCTGCGCTGGGACTTCGACTTTTACCCGACCCCCAAGCACGACATTGAATTTGGCCTGATCAGCATCTTTCACACCTTCACACCGGGTGCTCTGGGGGTTTCCTTCGGCTTTGGCGATACCACCTTGCTGGATACAACAATCAACAATGAGCTGGCAAGGGCCCTGGAAACCAGTCTGTATGTGGAGGACCAATGGGACATTTCGCCGCGGCTTTCGGCCAATGTAGGGGTGCACGCCTCTCACTATCTGATCAACCAGAAAAGCTACTTCACCGTTCAGCCGCGCATTTCCACCCGTTTTCTGCTGACCGACAAGTGGTCGCTCAAGGCCTCCTATGCCACGATGACCCAGTTTTTGCATTTGCTGGTGAACTCTACCACCGGCCTTCCGGTTGATTTGTGGGTGCCGGCAACGGAGAATGTATCGCCGCAGCGCTCCTGGCAGGCAGCAGCAGGCTTAGCAGGCACCATTTTCGATGGCCTCATTGAAGTTTCGCTGGAAGGCTACTACAAAGAAATGACGGGGTTGATTTCCTACAAGGAGGGCGTTAACCTATACCTGGGCCTCGAAGGCAGCTGGGAAGACCGCGTGGAAACCGACGGCGAGGGTTGGGCTTATGGAGGCGAATTGTTGTTTCAGAAAACGAAGGGCAAGACAACAGGCTGGGTGGGCTACACCCTTTCCTGGAACAACCGCCGCTTTGAAAACCTGAACAATGGCGAGATTTTCCCCTTCCGGTACGACAGCCGCCATGATGTGAGTGTGGTGGTAGCCCATAAATTCAATGACCGCATCAGCATTTCCGGGACTTGGGTTTATGCAACCGGCAACGCCATCAGCCTGCCCAGCGGGAGCTACCTTGTACCCCAGCAGTATTCATCAAACAGCAACTTCCCGTTGTATTTTCTGAGTTCGTTTGGAAGCGGGCAGCTGTATGAAAATGGCCGCAACGGTTTCCGGATGGAGGCCTATCACCGCGCCGATTTCGGGATCAACTTCACCAAAGAGAAAAAGTGGGGAATCAGAACCTGGAACATTAGCTTCTACAACCTGTACAGCAGGTTGAATCCTTACTACTACTTCATCGGGGAAGAGACTACACCTGGCGGCAACGATACCCAGCCTGTGCTGAGAAAAGTGGCCCTGTTCCCCATCATTCCTTCCATTTCCTATAGCTTCCAAATCAAATGAGAACGCTCATCATTTTGTTTTCCGTCCTGCTGACAGCCTGCGATGTAACCATTGACAGGCCCCTGCCGCCGCACGAACCGAAGCTGGTTCTTCATGCCTTTACCGAACCTGATGATTCCCTGCGCCTGTCTCTTACCAGAAGCTACGGCCCCCTGGAGAAGGTCACAGTTAATGATTTGCTGGTGGATGATGCCACTGTGAGAATGTGGTTCAACGGCGTTGAGCAAACGCCGGTAGATTACCGCGATACCATCATGGACACGTTTTTTGGCACCCGGAGCGGCTATTACCTCCCGCGTTCGGCTGTTCCCAGAGTAGGTGACCGGATTGCCATTGAGGTGAGCCACCCGGAGTATGGAACAGCCCGGGGCGAAACGGTGCTGCCTATGAGGGCAAACCTTGTCAAGGTTGAAATCATTCAGGATGCTTTCCGGCAGGTAAGGGGAGAAGGCAGCGGCCAGCCATATACGCAGTCTATTCTTCGCCTCACCATCAACGATCCGGCGGGAAATGAAAACCGCTACCGGATTGACTTTTTAAGAATGCTAACGGTAGATCCTGCCTCACCTGGTGCCTTCATTTCTGAAGTGGTTCAGGTATATGGAGTCGCCACTCCCTCCAGCGATGGCGGGTTTGAAACTACTTCCGAGTATGCCGACGACGAGGGGAAAGACGGGCAACAAATGGTGGTTGATTTTCTCTGCGAATTGCCCAATGCATATGTCGAACTGGCGCAATGGCAGGCCTACGACATTGATTCGGTGGAGGTCTATTTCACCAATGCTAACAGAGATTTCGCGGAGTACCAGGAAAAGCTTCGCCTTCAGCGCGATGCCAACAATGGTGGCATCTCCCTCACGCCTGCCGAACCTGTAGAGCTGTATGACAACGTGGAAGGCGGTTTCGGCGTGGTGGGAGGATTTCTTCAGCAGATTGAAACCCTGAAGGTTGACTAGCAAATTTGTTTTCGCCTTTCACAACAAGCAAGTTCACGAATCAGGCCTCCGGGCCTGATTTTTTTTGGTTTTGACCTTCTTTCCTGCAAACTGGCTAATGCCCAAAAGTAAGGTCATGGAGGTTTTACGCTCAGGGAAGGCTGATCTCTGTTTGCAGGTCCTTGCATCCACACCCAGCGGAGAACGCAGACGCTGGCATTTGCTCAAAAATGGCAGCAGCATCTACCCCAACACAATATCACCCCCCCCCCCGGGCCTTTTACTCCACAGAATTGAATATCGGCAAAAACGATACCTGTCGTTTGCCCATGATCATTCGGGCAAACCTCACTGCTTTTTTCTCTACCTCTTCCAGGATACCCCTGCGGGCTTCTTCGCCCGGTTCTTCCAGCACAGCAACGGCCGAATCCCAGACTTCTTCGCGCCATTCTTTGATGAGCTTGCTGATCAGCCATTCATCCAGCCGCCCCATAAGCTGGTCAATCAGGGCCAGATCCGGGGATTCTACAGCCAGCACCTCGTCCTGAACCTCGTCAATGGTAGCAGCAATGATGTCGTTCACCCTTCGGTGGTCTCTCTGCCGAAGAGCCCGGGCTTCATCATCTGACTGATCCCATTCATCCTGAAGCTGGTCGATGAGGGTGAGCACTAGGTCATAATTGATGTGCGCATTTACGCCAAGCAGTAGCAATTGCAGAGGACCGGTTTTTTCAACCTGGGCGGCCCCATGCGCAGCCTGCCAAACAACAGGGCTCGTGATTCGGTCGAGGCGATAAGCCTCCAACCCTTCAAAGTAGTATTCTGCAAACCTTCGCAACAGCTCATCCACCCAAACCGGGTCTTCAAAACAGGTAGTTTGCGCTGCTTTCAGCATGTTCCTGGTCATTCTTTGATAGCAGTCCAGGAAAATTGCCTTTCTGTCGCCATTGGCTTGCATTTCGGCCAGCGATTCCAGCATGTGGAGGTGAAGAGGATCAGGCATGGGAGGAGAAAATGAAGTTCCAAATGGTAATATACAGGAAAAACTGCATCAGGAGGCATTCACCCCAAACAATTGAACCTGGCTCCAAACCCTGCTACCACCGCGCGGGAGAGCAAATCCTCGATCTGGCTTGAACTTTCCCCCTTGAAATGCCTACCTTAGAGGCCTAAAATCATTTGTCCTATGGCGGATCTTCTCCGCATCTCTCTCCCTGACGGCTCCATTCGGGAAGTGGAAGCCGGCTCAACTCCAGCCGACCTGGCCCGCGGTATTTCCGAAGGGCTTGCGCGCAACGCTTTGGCTGCCAAAGTGGATGGTACCATTGTCGAACTCAATCGCCCTTTTACCACACACACGACCGCCCAAATTCTCACGTGGAACGATCAGGAAGGCAAGGAAGCCATGTGGCACTCCTCAGCCCACATCCTCGCCGAGGCGCTCGAAGCCCTGTATCCTGGTATTCGCCTGGGCTTCGGCCCCCCCATTGAGCAAGGGTTTTACTACGATATTGACTTTGGTGACTATGAATTTGGTGCCGCTGACTTTGAAAAAGTAGAGGCAAAATTCCTCGAACTTGCCCGCACCGGCGAAACGTTCGAGCGCCGAGAAATCTCCAAACAAGAAGCCCTGGCTCACTACCGCCAGAAAGACAACCCCTACAAGGTTGAGCTCATCGAAGGGCTCGAAGATGGTAACATCACCTTCTATTATTCCGGCGGGTTTGTTGACCTCTGCAAAGGGGGCCACATCCCGGATTCAAAACTCATCAAAGCCGTCAAAATCCTCAATACTGCCGGAGCCTACTGGCGGGGAAATGAGAAAAATAAGCAGCTAACGCGCATTTACGCCATCTCCTTCCCCAAACAAAAGGAGCTGGAAGAGTATCTCGTGATGCTCGAAGAAGCCAAAAAACGCGACCACCGGAAGCTGGGCAAAGAGCTGGAACTGTTTGCCTTCTCAGAAAAAGTTGGTCTCGGCCTCCCGCTCTGGCTCCCCAAAGGCACACGGCTCCGCGAAACCCTCATTGATTTCCTGAAAAGGGTGCAGGAAAGAGCAGGTTACGAGCAGGTAACCACGCCCCACATTGGCAAAAAAGAATTGTACCAGACCTCCGGGCATTGGGACAAATACGGCGCTGACAGCTTCCAGCCCATCAGCACGCCGCAGGAAGGCGAGCAGTTCATGCTCAAACCCATGAATTGCCCCCACCATTGCGAAATTTACGCCACCCGGCCCCGCTCCTACCGCGAGCTGCCGCTTCGCCTCGCGGAATTCGGTACCGTGTACCGATATGAGCAGCATGGCGAACTCCACGGCCTTACCCGGGTTCGAGGATTTACCCAGGACGATGCCCATATTTTTTGCCGCCCCGATCAGGTAAAGGAAGAGTTCAAGGCAGTCATCGACATCGTCCTCTACATTTGCCGCATCCTTGGCCTGGAATTTACTGCCCAGATTTCGCTGCGCGACCCCAACAACCCCACCAAATACGTCGGGGATGTGGCGCTGTGGGAGAAGGCCGAAAATGACATCCGCGAAGCCGCCCGCGAGCATGGGCTGCCAACCGTGGAAGTGGAAGGGGAAGCTGCCTTTTATGGGCCCAAGCTCGACTTCATGATCCGCGATGCCCTTCGCCGCCAGTGGCAGTTGGGAACGATTCAGGTGGATTACAACCTGCCCAATCGCTTTGAGCTGGAATACATCGGCGCCGACAATGAGCGCCACAGGCCTGTGATGATCCACCGGGCGCCATTTGGCTCGCTGGAGCGCTTCACCGCACTGCTCATCGAGCACACCGGCGGTGACTTCCCGCTTTGGCTTGCCCCCACCCAGGCTATTTTGCTGCCTGTTGCCGAAAAGTTTAACGGCTTTGCACGCGAGCTCAAATGGGAGCTTCAGGAAGCCGGCTTCCGGGTTGAAGTGGATGAGAGAAACGAAAAAGTCGGCAAGAAAATCCGCGATGCGGAAGTGGGCAAATTCCCCTACATGCTGATTGTCGGGGAAAAAGAAGTGGAAGCCCACGGCGTTTCGGCCAGGAAGCGAAAAGAAGGTGACCTCGGCCTAATGACGCTAACTCAGTTTACCGATCACCTGAAAGCTGAAATTACTGCCTCCCTGGCATAACCCGGCTCATGAACCTGCGCCCCTTTTCGCCAGCCGGAAAGGGGCGCATTTTTTTGATCAGGCAACTTCTCCCACCTCTTCTCCCGCCCAGTTTACGCCACCCTGGTACACCTGCATGAAAGCTTCTGCCCCGCGGCGGGTGAGGGAAGCACTCACAAAGCGGTAAATAAGCGCCAGGTAATGGTCAACTTTGCCTTCTGGCAGGCCTTCAAAATAAATCGCAGCATCAATTACCCAGTGATTTAAGATCATCAGCATGTTCTGGGCAAGGAGGTCGTAATGGCCTGGAAAATGCTCCGGCCGCAGGTAGCCTCCCTGGATCAGGAAGCTGTAGATATCACGGCAAATGCTCACCCGGCTTCTGTACTGGTCGCGTGCGTGGGCCTTGATTTCAGGAAAGCGCTGCACAAGCCGCGGAAAGTCCAGGAATACGAAGCGATAGTTGTCGTAGGTCTCCAGCATGGTTCGCAGGCTGTGAACCATGAAGTCAAAGCCCAGAATTTCAGATTGCAGCCGCTGCACCTCCTGGTCCAGCCTGGCCTGCATTTCGTGGTACAAGGCCAGGACAAGGTCGTCTTTTTTTGGAAAGTGGTAGCACAGGTTTCCGTAGCTCATGCCGAGTTGGTCGCTGATTTGCCGACTGGAAACCTCGCTCAGCCCCTGGTCATTGAACATCCATCTGGCTGTATCGAGAATTTTGTCACGGGTTTTCATACAGGGCAAGATACGGATTTCGCAACGAAAAAAGGCTGACCACTGGGGCCAGCCTTCGTCGAATCATGGTGTTTAAGGAGAAGTCATAGGTCAGATGTCAGAGGTCAGACTGGACCGGCTTCGCCTCTTGTCTGGCTTCTCTCAGCGGAGCGGTCTGACTTCTGACAGCGAAGCGGTCTGGCTTCTGACAGCGAAGCGATCTGACTTCTGACAGCGAAGCGATCTGGCTTCTGACAGCGGAGCGGTCTGACTTCTCGCCTCTAGTTGATCTCGATAACGAGGTACTTGGAGGCCTGCCAGAAGCGGCGTGCGTCGGTGATTTTCAGGGAAGCAACTTCGCCACCTTCTTCCACCAGGGTATAAGAATCCGTGGGGTGTGGGGTGAGAACTTTGGCTTTCTTTGTGCCGATCGGGATGGAGCTCACCTGGGTGATGTCGATCCGGGTGAAGGACTGGGAATTAAAATTGGTAGCCAGGCGGTTGCCATCGGTAACACCGGAGCGCTTCAATTCGCGACCTTCAGCAGCGAGGTAATAGGCTGTGTTGAGGGCTTCTGTCTGGGCAGAAATGGTCTGCGACTGGTTGCTCATCGTCGCTTCCTGCTCCTGAATGCGGGCAGACTGCTGCTCTCGGAGAGAAGCGAGCGTAGAGTTGACTTCAGAGAGGGTGTCGATGCGGCTGTTCAGGTCGCCGATGGCCAGGTTCAGGTTTTCAAGCTGGCTTTTCAGGCTGGCTACTTCAGCATCACGCTCTTCAAGCTGACGCTTCAGGCGGCTCACAGCCCGGCGAAGTTGGCTCGACTCGCCCTCTGCAGCTTCCAACTGGCTTGTCAGGTTGGAAATGATTTCGCGGTTGTCGGCCAGCAGTTCGTTGATCATCTGGATGTCGGCCAGTACCTGCTCCTTGCTTTCTCCCTCCATTTCGGTGCCACTGGTGGCAGCAGTCGAAACAAGGTTTTCGCGCTCCTTGATCAGGGAGAGGTTGTCTTCAAACTGGTTGAATGCAGACAGCATTTCGTTGAGAACAGAGTCCTGGCGGGCTTTTTCGCTGGCCAATGACTGGTTTTGGGCTTGGAGTTGCTCCAACTTTTCCTTGTTGCAGGAAGACAATGTGATGGCCGAGGCCAGGATGGCCACGAGGCCAATGATTTTGGGGTTCATAGGAAAATGATTGATGTCCGTGAACTCGGGCCAACGGGAAGCTGGGGGAAGTCCCGCTTACGTGGCCCTTGCTTTACAACAGGCAAAGGAAAGACCATTTCACCACAAATCATTAGTTGGCTGATTATCAATTTATTAAGTTCGCGCTTTTGGTCAATGTTTTTATCGATTTGGGAAAAATTATAAATAATTCTCAAAATGGGAAATTTTTCTCTGTTCTTTTTCCTGTACTTTTGCCCACAAACTCATTTCTTCATGCCTTACCTCCAGGAAAACGCTTCTCTCGCTTCCTTGCACACCTTTGGCTTTGACGTCCATGCCCGCTGGCTGCTTTCCATTCAGAGTCTTCAGGAAGCTGTTGAGTTCTTGGCCGATAACCGGGGAGCTCAGCGGCCTCTTCTCATTTTGGGCGGGGGGTCTAATGTACTTTTTCAGGCAGATTATCCTGGCGTTGTGCTGAGGAACGAAATTCCCGGAATCGAATGCCTGGGGCAAGAAGGCAATGAGGTGCTCGTAGCTGCCGGGGCTGGTGTTTCCTGGCATGGCCTGGTGATGCACTGCCTCGACCAGGGCTGGTTTGGCCTTGAAAACCTCTCCCTCATCCCCGGCACCGTGGGCGCAGCACCCATTCAAAATATTGGCGCCTACGGCATAGAAATCAAAGACTCCTTCGAATACCTCGAATCTCTTCATCTCGATACGCTCCAGGTTCGCCGCTTTTCAAACAAAGATTGCGCATTTGGCTATCGCGACAGCTACTTTAAGCGGAAAGGTGCCGGGAAATACCTCATTACGAAGGTCGTTTTTCGCTTGAGCCTCCAACCCGATGTCAACCTCAGCTACGCCGCACTTAAAGAAGCACTGGCACATGTCCCTGGGCCTGTTAGCCCGCGCCAGGTGAGCGAAGCCGTCATCGCCATTCGCCAAAGTAAGCTCCCCGACCCGGCGATCATTGGCAACGCAGGTTCCTTTTTTAAAAACCCCGAAGTGGCCATGGCGCATTTTCAAACCATTCGCCAAACCTACCCTGATATCCCTTCCTTTCCCGTTGACGAACAACAGGTCAAAATTCCGGCGGCATGGCTCATACAAACCTGTGGCTGGAAGGGCTTTCGCCGTGGCCAGATCGGCGTACACGATAAACAAGCCCTTGTGCTGGTCAACCACGGCGGAGGTTCCGGTGCACAGTTGGTTGCACTCTCCGGGGAAATCATGGAATCTGTCTTTACCCGCTTCGGCATTCAGCTGGAGCGGGAAGTGAGGATTGTGTAACCGGGGCAAGCCAGCATTATTTTTTGCTCAAAATCGTTTCACCCCGATCGCCATATCCATTTTCCCACCGATATCGCAGCCTCCCGTTACCCAGGTCTTCGCCGGTTCCCCAAAGCTCGTCGCCCCATTGATCCAGGTGGAGTGGCAGGGCCAGGGTGCCGCAGGAATCTGTAAGCAGGCCCGACTCCGGTTTCCCCGACCAGATCAAAGGATACATTCCACCTGTTAGCTCGGATACCTCGTATCTGCCCGGACCGATAGATTCTACGTTCACGTCGTATCGCAGGGTGTCAAAGACGCCGCCGCCGCCTGGGCCCGACTTGCCAGTGGTGAGTGCCAGATAATCACCCGCCAGGTTTGAAGAACATCCGGCAGTAAAAACGATTGGTTCTGCCTCCTGAACTGCCTGCGCAGGCTCGGCAACCAGGTAAAAAGTCACTTCGTCACCTTTTCTCCAACTGGCAGGATCGAACCCTGGCCAGTCGGCTTCCAAATCCTCCAGGGTGTATCGAACCCTGAAAGGAAAACTGGTAACGACCTGTTGAACAGATCGAAACTCCCCGTTCCAGGATTTTTCAACCCGAACAAATTGGAGAGATTTTCCTTCTGGCAGCAGCAGATCCACCAAAAACGACACTTCCGAATCAGGATTGCGGAGGTCGAGCTCTCCCTGAGCCTGATATGCCACTAAAGTCACCTCACGAACAGTGGGCGGGGCCTCTGGAAGCCCGCAGGAAGCCAGCAGAAGCAGGGAGGCCAGCAGCCCCAACCATGTCAGGCGATAAATCATGAAGGAAATATACAAAAAAGCCCTCCACGTGGGAGGGCTTTCCTAAGATCGATTTTGATCATTCGATCAATAACCGGGATTCTGAACGAGGTTCGGGTTCCGGTCGATGTCTCGCTGGGGCAATGGCCACAGGTCGTCGGTAGGCGCTTCGTAGCCGAGGGGGCCCAGCACGGTAGTGGCAAGACCGCGACGGCGCAGGTCCCAAAGGCGCTGAGGGCCTTCAAAAGCCAGTTCCTTCCATTTTTCTGTGAGCACCAGGTCCACGTAGTTGCCGGCATCCAGGGTCACATCAGCCAATCCTGCACGGGTGCGGATGGTGTTGAGGTAAGTGGTGGCCTTGGCAAAGTCGTTGGTAGCACCAGCGGCTTCAGCTGCGATCAGGTACATTTCAGCAAAGCGAATGAAATACAGCGGGTCGGTACCAGCTGCGATATCACTATACTTGATGTTGAAAGGAGTGCCTGGCACTGAGGTGGTGTCGATGGTGGCAGAAAAACGGTTGTCATCTGAAGTAAAGGCTGCGATCAGGTTGGCAGACGGAGAAATAGACAAGCGTCCTCCCAATGCGGCAGGGAAGTAGAAGAAGGCATTGGAGTTTCCGTCCACCGTGGTGAAGTTGAGGTACCAAATGGCTTCAGAACTGCCCGTAGTGAAGGCATCGCCGAAAGTAGGTTCGAGCGAGTAATCACCACTGTTGATCAGGGCTTCTGCCTTAGCCAGGGCATTGGCATAGTCGCCGACGCCAAGGTATGCGCGAGCCAGCATGGCAGAAGCTGCATTCTGAGTGGCACGAACAGCTCCGCTTGTCTGGAGGTTTGTTTCGGCAAACTGCAGGTCGGCAATGATCTGGTCAAGGATGGCTGTTGTGCTGCTGTTGGGAACCTGCAGGGCTTCGTCGGTTACTTCCCGGGTAGGGGTGGTAATGAGCGGAACAGCACCCCAGTTGTTCACCAGGTACCAGTAGCAATAAGCGCGCATAAACCTGACCTCTCCGAGGAAGGAGTTGATGGTTTCTGGTGTCAGGCCAGCGTCATCAAAGCCACCTGCCGACAGAGCGTCGATCACGTTGTTGGCCTCATTGATGATGTCGTAGATGTCTGAGAAAACAGCCGCCATGGTGGTGTTCGCAGGGAACACGTTGAATTGGCTGAATTCCAGGCGGGTTGGGAAAGTGCCTGTAAAGGCAGCTTCGTCGGAGAAATACTGGTTGTTGGAGAGCCAGCCATCGAAGGCCAGGTCTGCATCCTGCATTTCACTGTACACCCCAAACACAGCAGCTTTAGCTGAGGCGAGGTTGGTAATGGCGGTGGCGGAAGGCACCGAGTTCTTCGGCGAGTACTCCAGCTTGGCGCAGCTACTCACAAGCAGCAAGGCGGCCACCGGGAGGGTATATGCCAGAAATTTTTTCATGACGATTCTTTTCTTGTTAAAAAAAGGCTTCACAGGCCCTCAGGATGGATCTCCGGAGGTCGGCGGTGAAGGCCTCATTAGAAAGTGAGGTTGATACCGCCAGAGTGAATACGTGCTTGCGGATAGGTAAGGAAGTCGGTACCGAGGGAGGTATTGCTACCATCGAAGGTATTGACTTCAGGGTCGAACCAGCTGTAGTTGGTGAAGGTGAGCAGGTTTTGACCGGCATAGTAGATCCGGATGTTGCTCAGGCCCAACGCGTTGGTGACAGCTGATGGCAGGGTGTAGGAGAAGGTCACCGTCTTGAGGCGAATGTAGGAACCATCCTCTACGAAACGGTCGGAGTCGCGGCGGTTGTTGTTGGGGTCGCCCCACACAGCACGGGGGAAGCGGGCATCGTTGTGTGCATTGCTTCCAGCCTGCCAGCGCTCGTCGTAAATCCGTTGGGTTTGGTTGAACACGGAGTTCATCCCTTCAGAGAACACAGTGTTGTTGTTGAAGATTTCATTTCCATAAGAATACTGGAGGAAGAAATCAAGCACAAAACCGTTCCACTCGAGGCGATTGGTCAGGCCTCCAACAAAGTCGGGCTGGGCAGATCCAATGTAGTCGCGGTCGGCATCGTTGATCACGTTGTCGCCATTCAAATCTTTAAATTTGATGTCGCCGGGGCGTGTTCCGCTCACCTGGAAAGCAGAGTTGGTAATTTCTTCCTGGCTCTGGAAAATACCGTCAGTAACGTAGCCATAGAAAGAACCGATTGACTGGCCTTCAGCGATTCGGTTGGCGAAGCCCACGTCGATGGGGTCGTCGTTGTACAGTTCAACCACCTCATTGCGAATTTGGGAGATGTTAAAGCCGGTTTCCCAGCTAAAAGCTCCTACAAAATTCCGGGTGTTGATCTGGAACTCAAAACCGGTGTTGCTCACAGATCCGATGTTCTCCAATACAGACACGAAGCCGGAAGTCGTTGGGATCGGACGGTTCAACAGCACATCGGTGGTGAGCTTGGAGAAATAGTCGAAGTTACCGTAGATCCGGTTATTGAGAATGGTAAAGTCCAGGCCAATGTTGGTTTGGCTGGTTTCCTCCCAGCGCAGATTGGGGTTCCCCAATTGGGTGGGCGAGATACCTGGCTGGTCGAGGTAGTTGGCACCGCCACCATACAGCTGCAGAGCAGAGAAGTTACCGATGTTGTTATTACCAGTTACTCCCCAGCTGGCGCGCAGCTTCAGATCGTTAAAGAAGGTCACATTTTGCATGAACGACTCGCTGGAAATTCTCCAGGCAGCAGAAGCAGCAGGGAAGTATCCAAACTTGTTGCCCTCACCGAAGCGGCTGGAGCCGTCGGCACGGAAGGTCAGCTGCACAATGTAGCGCTCATCGAAGTTGTAGCGCAGGTTTCCGAAGTAGGAGGTCAACCCGTCAATGGTGTAATTGGCAGATGCACCTTGCACTGAGGCACCGGCATCCAGGGTCGTGAAGCTGGAGGTTGGATAGTCCGTCACCTGAGCGGAAATCTGCTCAATTTTGTTCTCCTGCATCCCGAAACCAGCAACAGCAGAGAGGTTGCTCTTGCCGAAGTCTTTGTTGTAGTTGATGGTATAGTCGGTTACCCAACGGGCATTCACAGTTTGGCCAACGAACCCAAAGCCATTTGAGCCCCTTGCAGACACCAATGCAGCAGGTTCATAAATTTCTTCCCGGAAGTTCAGGTTATCCACACCCAGGCTTGCGCGGAGGGAAAGACCTGGCAGAAACTCATATTCACCATACCAGTTCCCAATGATACGATTGGTGACCGCGTTGTTTTGGTAAATGGTCGTAGCTGCCACAGGGTTTTCCAGTCCATAGCCCGAAGCGTAAGTGCCGTCTTCGTTAAAGATGGGAATATCCGGAGGCAACAAAATGGAAGTGGAAACAGCACCGTAGATGTTGTTATCGTTCTGAACACGACCTGCATCGGAGGTGACATAGTTCATGTTCATGCCGAACTTGAAGCGATCCGAAACTGTGTGTTCGATGTTTAAGCGACCGCTGATCCGTTGATAATCGGAACCAGTCACAATCCCGTTGTTGTTGTGATAGGTCAATGAGGAATAAAAGCTGGTTTTGATGTTTCCGCCGGAAATGGCCAGGGTGTTGTCGGTCACGTTACCCTGGCGGAAGATTTCGTCCTGCCAGAACACATCACCAGTTCCTTTCGCAATTCCGAGCCCATCAGCCAGCACGCCAAAGCGGGCGAATGCCGCAGAGTCGAGCAGCTCATAATATTGGTCGGCATTCAGCATCGGAACCTTTTTCCAGGCTTCCTGCACACCATAGGAAGAGCTCAGGGTTACTTTGGTAGAGCCACGGGCTCCTTTTTTGGTGGTAATGAGCACCACACCGTTGGCACCGCGCGAACCATAAATGGCAGCTGTCGATGCATCTTTCAGCACCTCAATCGACTCGATGTCATTGGGGTTGATGTCGGCCAATGCATTGGTTCCAGCGTTACCCACCTCGTTCTGGGAAAAGGAACCATCAATGATGGGCACTCCGTCCACGACAAACAAAGGCTGGTTGGAAGCTGAAATGGAGGTTGAGCCACGCACACGCACGTCGATCCCGCCACCTGGCGTACCAGAGTTTTTGGTCACCTGCACACCGGCAGCACGGCCCTGAAGGGCGTTTTGAATGCCTACATCCGGAACATCCACCAGCACATCACCGGAAACCGAAGACACTGAGCCGGTGAGGTCTTTGCGCTTGGAAGCGCCGAAACCTGTCACCACGACTTCTTCCAGCTGGAAGGCATCTTCTTCGAGGCTCACATTGATACGGGAGCCGGAGATCTCCAACTCAACCGTTACGTAGCCAACATAGCTGAAAACCAACACGTTTCCACCTTCCGGGACCTGGAGGTTGTAGCCACCAGATGCATCGGTAAACATACCGCTGGTAGTCCCTTTTACAATCACAGCCACACCCTCAACAGGCTGGCCATTTGCAGCATCCGTGACAGTGCCGGAAACTGTGCGCTGCGCCCACACTGCGGGTAGCGCAAAGCCCAATACTGCGAGGAATAAAAATAAACGTTTCATCAGAGAAAGCATTTGGTTTGACAATCAAGCATACCTGGAAAGAACATGAACCCGGTTCCAAAAAGCCCTGGCGGTTCAAAATCTTGATAAGCGGTTAAACATTAATTCTTTTTCATATAAGAAGAGTTTCCTTCGCGGAAACTTCTCTGTTTGGGCAAAAAGAAGGCTGGGCACAGATGAAAGGACAAGCCAGCATAACTTTACCCTCATGAAAAAAGTTTTTCTTTTGTTGATCTTATGTTCACGATCAGGGTTAACGAATTCCAAGTTTAATAACCCTATTGCCTTCTGCAAAAATCAACGATGAAATTTTTGTGAAAGAAGCCTGAATACCAAAAAAAATCCTGAGGTGAACTCTCCTGGTTTTTCCCCTGACGCTAATTGCTTACCTTTGATCAACGGCTGGGCTGTTGCCTGCCATTCCACACAGCACAAGGGGCCCTGCCCCAACCCCTCACCAATCAAATCTGTTTTCTATGAGCTGGTTTAAGCGGGTTCAACAAAATATTCTCACCACTACCGAGGAAAAAAATAATACGCCCGACGGGCTTTGGTCCAAGTGCCCCAACTGCAAAAAGCCGTTGAATACCCGGGAACTCAAAAAGAACGACCATGTCTGCCCAGACTGCGACCACCACATGAGGATCGGCAGCGAAGACTATTTTGAAATCTTGTTTGACGATTGCGCCTACCGTGAAATCGGACACAACATCGTCTCTGCCGACCCGCTTAAATTTCGCGATACCAAGAACTACCCCGACCGCCTCGCAGCTTCCTACCAGGATACTGGCCTGAGCGACGCCGTGCGCTCGGCCGTTGGCAGCGTGGAAGGCATGATTGTGGTCGTGTCGGCCATGGATTTTCGCTTCATCGGAGGTTCTATGGGCTCTGTGGTGGGTGCCCGCATCGCGGTGGCCATTGATGAGGCCATCCGGTTGCAGGCTCCGCTTCTCGTGATTTCCCGCAGCGGTGGCGCCCGCATGATGGAAGGTGCCCTCAGCCTCATGCAAATGGCCAAGATCAGCGCCAAGCTCACCCGCCTCGCGGAAGCCAAATTGCCCTACATTTCTCTGCTCACCGACCCCACAACCGGAGGTGTAACTGCCTCCTTCGCCATGCTCGGCGACCTCAACATCGCAGAACCCAACGCCCTCATTGGCTTTGCCGGGCCGCGTGTCATCAAAGAAACCATTGGCAGAGACCTGCCAGAAGGCTTTCAGCGCTCCGAGTTCGTGCTGGAGCACGGGTTTCTTGACTTTATCGTTGACCGAAGAAAACTGAAGTCTCACCTGGGTGCCTCGCTTCGGATGCTTTCGCACCCGCAGGATGCTGAGCCATTGGTAGCTTCAGCTTCCTGATAAACCACCACATCGAAAGTTTCTTACCCTGGCGTCGCTTCCTCCCTGGCAGCAGCGCCAGGGTTTTTTTTTGCTGGCATTTTCGGGCTGTTTAACAAAAAAAACAGGAAACCCGCTGCGCCATACCACAACCGGTCTCCTGTTTTTTGCCTTGGAGCAGTACTCAGGCGTGAACGGCAAGCTTATTAGCAAGCACGCTCTTGGGAGCAAGCCCAACATGGCGTTCAACCACCTGCCCACCTTTGAACACGAGCAAAGTCGGGATGCTCATCACACCATACTTGATGGAGGTTTGGGGGTTGGAATCGACGTCCAGCTTGCCAATCACGGCCCTGCCTTCCATTTCTCCTGCCAGCTCCTCAATGATGGGAGCAATGGCCCGGCAAGGCCCGCACCAGGTAGCCCAAAAATCTACCAGCACTGGCTGGTCGGAGGCCAGAACGGCGCTTTCAAAGTTTGCGTCAGTAAATTCGATTGGTTTCGCCATGATGAATCCGGTTGTTTGTAACAAAATGAGAGTGTGGTAAACGCAAAGATAAGAAAGGCGTTGGGATTACGGCCCGACGACTTCCTCCACCCACCTTACAAAGATGCTGCCTCTTTCTGCGTTGGGGTATCGCCTGGCCGACAAGATCAGGTATTAACCTGGCTAACAGGCTATTATTGGTTTCTTTGGGAGATTATTCGCTTTTTTTCCAGGCAAGCACCTGCCATCCTGTCATCTTTCAGTAATTTGCCTGCGAAGTTGACGCATTTTCTGGCTCTGGAATAAATATCGTCTGTAAAGCCTAATGGCAATTGCATGAATCTTCCCTCTATGTCCCCTTCCGACCTCGACCGCGAAGCCCGGTTGGTGATTCGCCATGCTGGTGCTTTTGCCCGGCGTGAGTTTGAAATCTTCGACCCTGCAGCAGTCCAGTACAAAGCGGAAAACGACCCTTTCACATATGTGGATGTTCAGACCGAAATTTTGCTGAAAGAAGGGCTGTCTGGCCTGATTCCGGGTGCTGGGTTTACCACCGAGGAGATGGAGTCGGAGCAAAGCTCCAATGGCTGGGAATGGATCATCGACCCCATTGATGGCACCTCGAACTTTACCCACGGCATTCCGCATTTTTGCATCTCTGTGGGCCTGGCTTTTCGCCGGGAAATGGTAGCTGGCTTTATATTCGATCCGGTGCAGGAAAAAATGTACCATACCCGCTTGGGTGCAGGTGCCTGGGAGGAAGATCGCCGCCTTCGGTGCAGCAGCCGGCAGGAACTGCCTCTGGCTCTGGTGGCCACTGGTTTTCCTTATTCCGACATGGGCTGGAGAAGGGATTGGGTCGAACTGATGGTCCAGATCCTCGACGCGGCCCATGGCATCCGCCGTTTTGGCAGTGCTGCCCTCGACCTTGTAGCCGTGGCCGCAGGCCGCATTGATGTGTTCGTCGAATACAACCTGAAACCCTGGGATGTTGCTGCCGGGGCCCTCCTCGTGCAGGAAGCCGGTGGCGTTGTCTCCGATTTTCAAGGGGGGAATGCCTATATTTACGGACGGCAACTCCTGGCAACCAATAGCCACCTTCATTCTTCCATGCTTTCGCTCATGACAAAATTTCCGGCACCAGCCGTTCCCGGCCCTGCCAGCGTCTGAGCATATCAATTGAGAACTTAACACGGACATGAAAAATTTCCTTCGGAAACTGTTTCCAGCCAAGCAAGACAAAGACCTCCGCGAGATCAGTCCGCTGGTTTCCCGGATCAATGAGGAGTTTGCAGGCCTTCGCGACATTTCAGATGATGAACTCCGGGCCCGCTCTTTCGGCTTCCGGGAATACCTCTCCGACTACACCCGCGAGGTGGCTGCCCAAATCGAATCCCTTCGCCAGGAGGCTGTTAACACCGCCGATGTTCACCAGAAGGAGTCGATCTACGAGCGGATCGACCAGCTCAACAAAGATCGCTTCCGCCTCCTCGATGATGCTATGGCCGCGATTATGCCCGAGGCCTTTGCCGTGGTGAAGGAAACCGCCCGCAGGCTCGCAGAAAACGGCCAGCTCACAGTTGAAGCCACCGAGTGGGATGAGGCCATGACCCGCAAAAACCCACACGTCACCATCCAGAACGGCAAGGCCATCTGGGGCAATACCTGGAAAGCTGCCGAGGTGGAAATCGCCTGGAACATGGTGCACTACAATGTTCAGCTGATTGGCGGAACGGTGCTTCATCAGGGTAAAATCGCGGAAATGGGAACAGGGGAAGGAAAAACCCTCGTGGCTACTCTGCCGGTCTATCTCAATGCCCTTACCGGAATGGGCGTTCACGTTGTAACTGTCAACAACTACCTCGCCAAGCGCGATGCCCAGTGGAATGCGCCACTGTTTGAATTCCACGGCCTCAGCGTGGATTGCATCGACCTTCACGAACCCAATTCCGATCAGCGCAGGGCCGCTTATCAAGCCGATATTACCTACGGAACCAACAACGAATTCGGCTTCGATTACCTCCGCGACAACATGACCACCCACCCGGAATACCTGGTGCAGCGGCGGCATTACTTTGCCATCATCGACGAAGTGGACTCCGTTCTGATTGACGAGGCAAGAACCCCGCTCATTATCTCCGGTCCTGTTCAGCGAGGCGACAAAGACAAGCAGGAATACGACCAGCTCAAACCCCGCATTGAGCGGCTCGTGAGAAAGCAAAAGCAACTGATCAACCAGTACCTCACCGACGCGAAAAAATACCTCTCCGAAAACAATGAAAAGGAGGGAGCTCTGCCCCTCTTCCGCTCTTACCGCGGCCTGCCCAAAAACGGAGCCCTGATCAAATTCCTTTCAGAATCAGGCATCCGCGCGCAGCTCAACAAGGTGGAAGCCTTTTACATGCAGGACAATTCCAAGAAAATGCCCGAGGCCGATGAGCCCCTGTACTTCACAATCGATGAGAAGAACAACACCATCGAGATGACGGACAAGGGCCGCGAGGAAATCGCTGCTGCAGGCGAAGAACCAAATCTCTTCGTGCTTCCCGACGTGGGTGCTTTGTTTGCCGAAATCCAGCAAAACAACAGCCTCAGCGCCGATGAAAAACTTGCCCGCCGCGATGCCATTGCCAGAGAATACGCCGAAAAATCGGAGCGCCTCCACGCCATTCAGCAGTTGCTCAAAGCCTACACCCTCTTTGAAAAGGATGTCGAATACATCGTTCAGGATGGCAAGGTGATGATTGTCGATGAGCAAACGGGCCGTGTGTTGCCTGGCCGCCGCTATTCCGACGGGTTGCACCAGGCCATCGAAGCCAAGGAAAACGTGAAGGTGGAAGCGGCCACGCAAACATTTGCCACCATTACCCTGCAGAACTATTTCCGGATGTACCACAAGCTGGCGGGCATGACCGGCACAGCTGAAACGGAGGAAAAAGAGTTCTACGAAATCTACAAACTCGAAGTGGTTGTGATCCCGACCAACCGCCCGATCCAGCGCGACGACCGCGAAGACCTGGTTTACAAAACCAAGCGGGAAAAGTTCAATGCTGCCATTGACGAGATTGCCCGCCTGCGTGAAAAGGGCCAGCCGGTTCTGGTAGGTACCACCTCGGTGGAGGTATCGGAGCTGTTGTCGAGGATGCTGAAAATGAAGCAAATTCCGCACAATGTGCTGAACGCCAAGCAGCACCAGCGGGAGGCCGAGATTGTGGCTGAGGCAGGTACATCGGGCACGGTAACCATCGCCACCAACATGGCTGGACGTGGTACCGACATCAAGCTGGGTGCAGGGGTGAAAGAAGCCGGCGGCCTTGCCATTATCGGCACAGAACGCCACGAATCCCGCCGCATTGACCGCCAGCTCCGCGGCCGCGCAGGCCGCCAGGGCGACCCCGGTGTGTCCCAGTTTTTTGTCTCCCTCGAAGACGACCTCATGCGCCTCTTCGCTTCCGAGCGAATGGCCAAAATCATGGACCGCCTGGGAATGAAAGAAGGCGAGGTGATTCAGCACAGCATGATCACCAGGTCGATCGGCAATGCCCAGAAAAAGGTAGAGGAAAACAACTTTGCCATGCGCAAGCGCCTCCTCGAATACGACGACGTGATGAACGCCCAGCGTGAGGTGATCTATCGCCGCCGCCGCAATGCCCTCTATGGCGACCGCATCAAGGTGGACCTCGACAACATGCTGTTCGACTTCTGTAACTCCCTCATTGCCACCCACGCCGAAACCACAGATGAAGACGGACTGCGGATGGACTCCCTTCGCTTCCTCTCCGTCGATGCCAATATCACCGACCGCGAGCTCAACGACGAAAGTGAGTCCAGGCTCTCCGCCCGGCTGTTTGAAGAGGCTAAAAAATACTACCAGCGCAAATCCGACCGTCTGGCAGAAACCCTTGCCCTCGGCATCGCTTCCATCAAAGGCCAAAACCCGCAGATTGAGCGCATCCTGATCCCTTTCTCCGACGGAGCCCGCCAGCTACGCATTGTGGTGCCGGTGGAAGATGCATTGGCCTCCAAAGGAAAAACGGTGGTGGATGAACTGGAAAAAGTAGCGGCCCTCTCCCTGATCGACGACAAGTGGAAAACCCACCTTCGCGAAATGGATGAACTTCGCACTTCGGTTCAAAATGCGGTTGTGGAGCAAAAAGATCCCCTGCTCGTCTATAAATTCGAGGCCTTCGAGTTGTTTCAGCAAATGCTCAACGAGGTAAACCGCGAGGTACTGACCCTTCTGTTCAAAGCTGACCTGCAAGTGGAAAACTCCAAGCCCCAACCCAAAGCTGCTCCGGTTCGGGATGATTTCTCCCGCCTGAATACCAGGCATACTCAGGTAGAGGAAGAACGTCGCCGGAAAATGGACGAAGAGCGCAGGATTATGGCCGCTGCCAGCGGCGAGGAAGGCTCACAGCGCAAACTGAGCCGCACCGAGCGTCGCGCCATGGACAGAAAGAAGGGTAAAAAGTAACCTTCAGGAGCCCTCAACGGGGACCTGCACTAGTCGTTCTGAATCGCACCCGTCATGCCCTCAATGCTGCTCCGATATGGATTTTTGCTAGGGCTAACACTCTCCCTGCTTGCCTGGGCCGAATCGGCTCTGCAGCTGGGTTGGCTCCCGGCTCCGTGGTATGCCGCGGTGCTGGGAGCTTCGTTTTTGTTGTTGGGTTGGCAGCTTGGGGCCTGGGCACAACAGCATCGCACAAGGCACCCGGTTTCGGATCCTCTATCACTACAGGAATCTCCCATCACTCAGAACCCAGGCGGCCTCCTCATAGAAAAGCTCGTGGATCCGGCTGCACCACTCAGCGATCGCGAGAGGGAAGTTTTGCACTATTTGGCAGAAGGGTTGAGCAACAGGCAAATCGGTGATCATCTGTTTATTTCTGAAAACACCGTCAAAACGCATCTGCAAAATTTGTATGCCAAGTTGGAAGTACAGCGGCGCACGCAGGCGGTTGCAAGGGCCCGCGACCTGGGCCTGATTCCCTGAGGTTGGTTTTTTGCTTACAAAAGAACTACAGGTTGTTGCCAGTCAGCAAGGCATTGCCTGTGTGGCGAAAAAGTTTCGGATTTTGCACCATGTGGCCAGCCTGTGAGGGCTGAACATGGCCAATCGCGAACTCACCCCGGGGCCTCATGGCTGCGAAAACCCATGTGGGTGGCTCATCCAAAAGGGTGATCGGAAAAAATCATCCGTTTGGATGAGGAGGTCTGCCCGGCAATGTCCTTGTTTGGTGTCATCGAACCTTTTATTCAACGAACATGAACCAACGAATTCTTCTCTTCGGTCTTTCCTGCGGTGCAGTTATCGTGGGCCTTTTCCTGCTAAGTTCTGCCCTTGGCGTTGACAAGCTGGGCTATAGCTCGGCAGAGCAAATAGGTTTTCTCACAATCCTTCTCGGCCTTTCCACCATTTTCTGGGCCATTAAAGCCTATCGCGACCGCGACCTTGGCGGCATCATCAGCCTGGGAACAGCTATGAAGGCAGGACTTTGGGTGTCACTGATTGCTTCTGCAATCATGGGGTTGTTTAGTATGGCCTTGTTTGGGTTTAGTGACATGAACACAAAGATGAAGTCGATGCTCATGATCGATTATCAGGCGGAAGGACTTACCGCAGAAGAAGCTTCGGCAAAGATCGCCGAACTCATTGCCGCTTCTCCCGACTGGATGCAGAATCCCTGGATCCAGGGACTCGTCATGTTCCTGACTGTGCTGCCTCTCGGGGCCATCATTTCCCTGATCTCGGGGCTCATTCTTCGTCGTTCCGCTAAATCTTCCTGATTATGGCCTGCTGATCTTTCGTGGGGTGGCGGGACAGGCTTGGTTTGTTGGAAAACTTGCCAGTAATTTTCTGACAGGAAACCCAACAATGAAAAAGCTCCCACTCCTCGCATTGGCCCTGTTGTTTGCCTGCAAACCTTCGCCACAGCCCACCAATCTGTCCTTTCCCCATGCCGCGGTGGTCAGTGCTCACCCGCTCGCAAGCGAGGTAGGGAAGGCGATCCTTCAGCAGGGAGGTAATGCGGTTGATGCTGCAGTCGCTGTGCACATGGCGCTTGCCGTTGTGTTTCCACAGGCTGGGAATCTCGGTGGCGGTGGCTTTTTGGTGAGCCGTCAGGCTGGTGGCGCCGTCCACACGATCGATTTCAGGGAAAAGGCGCCAGCCGCAGCGAGCCGGGACATGTATCTGGATTCCCTTGGGAACGTGATTGCTGAGAAAAGCTGGCTGGGTCATCTGGCAGCTGGTGTTCCCGGCTCTGTGGCGGGGTTGGCTGCTGCTCACGATTCTTTGGGCAGCCTGCCATGGGCACAGCTCATCCAACCTGCCATCGACCTCGCTAAGAAGGGCTTCCCGCTTACTGCCAAAGAAGCCAGTGCCCTCAACGAAAAGCTCGATATTTTTCGGCAACACAACACCCGCCCCGGCATTTGGTGGTCGAAAGACAAGTGGCAGGCAGGAGACAGCATTACCCTTCCCGACCTCGGCCTTACCCTTGAGCTGATCCGCGACCAGGGGCGGCGGGGCTTTTATGAAGGGCCTGTGGCCGATAGCCTCGTGGCAGAAATGGCCCGGGGCGGAGGCATTATCACCAAAGAGGACCTGCTTGCCTACCAGCCAGTTTGGCGCCCGGCGGTGGCGGGGCATTACCGGGGCTGTGAGGTCATTTCCATGGGCCCTCCCTCCAGTGGTGGGATTGCCTTGCTCCAGCTTCTAAAGATGATAGAGCCATTCCCAATCAGAGAATATGGCCATAACAGCGCCAGGGCGGTTCACCTCATGGCTGAGGCCGAAAGAAGAGTTTATGCAGACCGGGCCGCTCACCTCGGCGATCCCGATTTTTGGCCTGTTCCGCAGGGGCAATTGCTCGATTCGATGTATTTGCAACAGCGAATGACAAGCTTCGATCCTGAGAAGGCAACCGAAAGCACCGACATTTTTGCCGGGGAGTTTCCCCAGGCAGAGGGTTCAGAGGAAACGACGCATTACTCAATCGTGGATGCGCAGGGAAATGCGGTGGCCGTTACCACGACCCTCAACGGCGGCTACGGAGCCTGCGTGCTTGTGGGCGGGGCAGGATTTTTTCTGAACAACGAAATGGATGATTTCAGCGCAAAACCGGGCGTTCCGAATTCGTATGGCCTGCTTGGTGCCGAAGCAAATGCCATTGAACCGGGCAAAAGGATGCTCAGCTCCATGACGCCTGCCATTCTTGCGAAAGATGGTAAACTCCTGATGGTGGTGGGCACGCCCGGCGGTTCCACCATCATCACCTCTGTTTTTCAGAACATCGTGAACATCGTTGATTTTGAGATGGATATGCAGGCCTCTGTGGCGGCTCCCCGCTTTCATCACCAGTGGCTGCCCGACGAGATTTTCTTTGAGGAAGGAGCTTTTTCGCCTGAAACCAGGGCCAGCCTGGAAGCCATGGGCCATCACCTTCAGCAACGCGGGCCCATGGGCCGGGTGGATGCGGTTCGCATACTTCCTGACGGCGACCTGCAACCTGGCGCAGATCCGCGAGGGGATGATTGGTCAAGCGGATACTAGGCAAACCTTTCATGGCACATTTTTCGGCCCGGTTTTCGCCATATCAGCTCTGAAAATGTCCTCCCTTTATTTTTCCCTTTCATGAAGCACCTTCGGCACCGTTTGCCACAATGGATGCTCCTGTTGATTCCTACTGCCGTTCTTTTGATGAGCTACTCCGACGGTCCTCCACCCTCCCGCACGGGGGCGCCAGGCGAGTTAAGCTGCTACCATGGTTATTGCCACAATTCGTCGCAGGTGAACACCGGTCCCGGAGCATTGTCTCTGGCCGGAAAAACCTCCAGCCAGTTTCTCCCTGGTCAGCCCTTTGAGCTGGAATTGGCTGTGCAGGATTCAGGCATGGCTGTGTTTGGGTTTTCCCTGAGTTCGCGCATCGCCGGCCGCTCTGACCAGGCCGGAAGCTGGCCCTCTGGCCCCGAACTTTTGGTCAAATCAGAGGGTGGCCGGGAGTACCTCATGCACGACACCGTGAAAGTGGAGTTGCACGAGGGCCGATGGACTTTCCAATGGCAGCCTCCCGATACCCTCAGCGGCCCGGTTGAGATGTACCTGGCTGCCGTAGCTGGCAACGCCAACGGAAACCGCCAGGGCGACCGCGTGTACACCCGAAAATTTACCTTTTACCCCGACAGCCTCTCCGCCGGAATCCAGGTGTCAAGGTCTAACCTGGGGTGGTTTGTCGAGGGGAACACCTTACATCTCCGGCTGCCCCGGCCCAGCGAGCTTGCTGACATTACCATTCACGACCTTCGGGGCCACCTGCTTTGGCAGGAGCGCAGCAGAGGCGAGGAAGCTACTATCGACATCAGCGCATGGCCGCAGCAGATGTACCTGGTCAGGGTCAAGCAGGGGCAGGAACTGAGGGTGGGGAAAATTTTGCTGCAAAGGTGATGGGGCCCGGCCAGAGGCAAACCGGAGCAGCTCTGTCAGCTTCAGGCTTCTCCTTTGAGCATTTTCATTTGGAGCTCAGGATCAAAAAATGCCCGTACCGGAATTGAAAACCCTGGAACTGCCACTGATTCCAGCAAGCCTGACTCTTTGAGTGGCTGGAGCCGGTATTCCCTCCCGTTCAGCAAATATTGCTCAACAGTTTCAGTGTCAGGATCAATGATCCAGTATTCTGAAACGCCATGCAGCGCGTAATCCTGTTTTTTTACTCCCCTGTCCCTGTTCTCTGTGCTTTCCGAAAGGACCTCCACGATGAGATCCGGAGGAGGGAACAGCGTTTGGGAATCAATGAGAGAGGCCGCTTTCTCTGGGCCAAAAAACACCACATCGGGCTCATAGTCATTTCTGCGAAAGCGGAGCATGATCTTTTCGATCCCGACAAAGCCCAGGCGGTGATGAAGAACGTGGGCATTCAACAGCATGTATACCGCCCCTGTTACAGCATTGTGTTTTTTGTGAACAGGTGAATGAAGAATAATTTCTCCTTCAATGAACTCTGCTTTCATGTCCGGGGTCACCCAGTCATAAAAGGCCAGCCTTCGCTGCTGCTCTTCTTCCCAGATCTGCTTCAGGTCCTCGAGAAGCTGGGGCAAATCCGGTGATTGAACGATGGGCTGCAGGCGCTTATCCAGTACCATGTTGTGTCAGGTTTACATGCTCGAGCCTAAGTTACGTTTTTTCAGGCACTAAGGCTTAAGCAAAAGCTCCCCTGCCTGTCGGCCATCCCTGCCCTTCCACAACACCCAGTAGCTGCCCGCAGGCCATGAGGCTGTCTCCAGGCTGTGCTCATAGCCGGGAACGGATGTTGTTTTCCACACCCTCCCCTGAAGGTCAAACACTTCCAGCGTGCCTCCAGGCTCCGGAGCGGTTATGGTTACGAGGTTACTGGCCGGGTTCGGCGCAAGCTCAAGCGGGAGAAGGTCCAAAGACCGGCCGAGTGACAGGCTGTGCTCAATGTAGAGCGTGTCGTAGAGCTGGGGAATGGTATTGGCACTCAGGGAGAGCGGATACAGGCTGCCGCCTGCAGAATCGACAAGGGTGGCGGCGCTGAGGGTGGGATTGAATGGGGCAGAAACAGGGGAGAAAAACGTGGAGAAGCCCGGCGGCACTCCTCCGGTGAACGATGTTGTGAGGAGCGTGAGGATAAAGTCGCCAAAAAAGGAAACGGTGTACCCTCCAAAGTGAGCCAGGCCGCCATCCTGGGTAAAGAGCACCTTGTCGGAAAGCAGAACGCCACCGCCTGGCAGGTTGTATTCTTCAGCGAAAATCGGGAAGCCACTGGCGTCGAGGAGGAGGGTTTGGCCAGAGTTTCCGATCGAAATGGCAACCACTCCAGCCTGCGAAATGGCGCAATCAGCAGAGGAGCCATTAAGGTTTGAAAAGGTAACGCCATTCGTCCAGTCGCCGCTGGCTGAAAGCGTAGCAGAGGCCAGTTGAGCCCCCGGAATGGGCGCATCAACAACGAGGCTCAGGTGGCCATCGGCAACCTCCTGGAGGTAAGCGCCCCTTTCGTTGCCATTGTTGCCTGCTTCCAGGACCTTTGCCCACATTACCTCCCCGTCTTCCTCAAGCCGGGCGATGTGGGCTTTTCCCGGGGTGGTTTCTGTGCTGATCCCAGCCAGCAGCAGGTCGCCATTGGCAGCCTGGGTCACGCTGTTCCAGCGGATGCGGCCCTGGGCGGGATTGCCATTGAAGTAGCGCTTTTGCCATTGAAGGCTGCCGTCGGGAGCAAGTTTGGTGAGAACGGGAATGGCGTTTTGGGTGCTGCCGCGATTGGAAGAGGCGAGGGCCAGAAGGCCGCCATCCTGGGTGGCGATCATGTCCACGAAGAAATTTCCTGGCAGGTGATACCCTGTTTGCCAAACCATTCCGGTATTGAAATCGAGGCGAAGGAAAAAGAGCGAATCAGCATTGAGCGCTCCTCCGAGGTAAAACTGGTTGCCGCCAGCGTGGGCGAGGCCGTCGTAGTTAATTTGCTGAAAGTTAGGTGGGTTGGTTCTGCTAACGGTCATGGTTGTGAGCGGCTCTCCTTGTGGGTCGGTGAGCAAAATGAAACCAGGATAGCCGGTCATGAGAAAATTGCCATTGGGCAGTTGAATGCAATTTTCAGGAAGAATGAGACCCGGCAGGCCGTTGAAAGGCAGGTTGCTGTAGGCACGAATGAAATTTTGGGCGGGCAACGCCAAAAGCGTTAAGCTCAGCTGCAGAAAAATGGCTAATTTTTTCATCTGTGGGAGGAAGTTGAAGCGAGGAGAGATGGGATGAGGAAATGCCCGGAGAAAAGTTACTCAGAATGGCGGTCTTCATTGCCCAGAAAAGAACTTTTTTAGCCTGAAAAGGTCAGGCTCAGGGAGCTTATCTTTGTGACCTTACTCAACATTTCATTTGCTAATGACCTCTGTGCTGAAATGGCTCCGTATTGTGGGCATTGCCGAAGGCATCTCCTTTTTGTTATTGCTGGGGGTTGCCATGCCGCTCAAGTATCTCGCCGACCAACCTATGGCTGTGACCATTGTGGGCTGGATCCACGGGGCTTTGTTCATCGGCTTTTTGTTTCTGGCCTGGCGCACGATGGATGAATACCGGAAAAGCTTTTTGTGGCTTATCACGGGATTTGCTGCCTCGCTGCTGCCCTTTGGCACCTTTCTGTGGGACAAGCAGCTAAAAAAAATGACCTAGCCAGCCTGGTTCCTTCACCGAAAGTGCCCGGTTGCTGCGTCATCGGAAAAGGATTTTGTTCTTTCCGGTAGGGAAAAAGCATTCTATGTTCGTCATGGAAACCTCTCTCTGCTGTGGAGCAGGGTTTGTTTTGTAGCTTCTCAAATTGTTATTTTGGCTGGTATCCCTAAACCCGTGCCGTATGAAAAAACATCTCTACCTGCTTTCTTTCGTATTGGGCCTTCTTCTCATGACCCAGCCAGCCTGGGGCCAATATGAGTGGACCAACCTTGGCCCCGACAACCTGGGCAGCATCACTCGCACCATGGCGGAGCTCCCCGACGGAAGAATTCTGGCAGGCTCTCAGGGCGGTGGCCTCTGGGTCTCTGAGAATCGCGGGATCTCATGGTCCCGTTTTGCTTCTTACGACGAGGCGGGAGGCGACCCCAATGTTACCTCCATCGCAGTAAACGCCTCAAATGGCTATATCTATGTCGGCACTGGTGCCGTCGGCTTCCGGCCTTCCTACTATGTTCGGTCCTTGAATCAATCGGAGCGGAACTACGACTTCCGTAATGCCCCTGAAGGCTTTAAGGGCTACCTCGACGGCCTTCCCGGCACGGGCGTCTGGATCTGGAATGGCAGCAGTTGGTCCAATAACAACGCCACTGTCAGTTCCTCTTTCGGCACCCTCAATTACAAAGGGCCGTTTGTCGGCATCCAAAAAGTGCTGATTTCGGGCAGCCGCATTTTCATCGCTACTGTGGAAGGGGTATATTTCTCCAGCGACCCGAACCTGGCCAGTGTGCAGCCCAGCCAGGGAAGCAATGTGTTCAAAGGCTCTATTGTGTATGACATCGAGGCAGCTTCAGGCAACGTGATGGTTGCGGGAACTCACTCAGTTCGCGAAAATGACTCTGTATACATCTCTACCGATGGCGGAATCAGTTTCAAAGCCTCCCTGGATCCTGTGTTTTATGCAAGCGGGGTCTTCAGCTTTGGCAGGACAATGGCGGCAGTGTCACCCCAGGATCCAAATGTGATTTATATCGGCGGAACCGCTGCAAATGGAGAAGTAAACGGCATCTACCGCAGCCTTGATAACGGTGCTACCTGGGCCTCCTATGCGCCGAAAGGAAGCCCCGGCTTTACTCCCCTCAGCACCACGGGTCGCGATGCTTTCGTGCTCGAAGTATTCCCCGACAACAAAGATGAGGTAATAGTGGCCGGGCAAAACTGGTACACCTTCCTCACGGGTCGCGGATGGACCCAAACCGCCCAACATACCAACCCTACTGCCAATTCCTACATCCCTCGCAGGGTGTACTCGGTTCTGTTCCTGGATGGTGGTCAAACCCTGTTCATCGGGACCGGTCAGCAAATTACCCGCTCCGACGACCGGGGGAATACTTTTTCGCTCAAATCCAAAGGGTATGAAGCGGCAGTAACCTATTCCGTTGCTGCGAATGGGTTCAGTGCTCAGGATGCCCTCATTGCCGGAACCTCCATCAATGGTACCATTTATAACCAGAATTCTGCCAGCCCGATCCCTGTTCTTCGCCAGGGCTTTGGTTCTATTTCCGGCAACAATTACGGCAAGGTCGCTACTTCCACGGTGTATCCGGGTTCAATGATCGCCCAGGGTTCCGACGGCGGCGTGGTTCGTTCGCTCAATAGCGGGGCAAGCTTTGAGGCGTTCTATGGATCCACCACCAGCCCCCAGGTGAAAGGTCTCACCAATCCTAACGCAGACACCCTTATTGACCGCCTAAACGACCAAAGTGCAGGAGGTGTCCTGTTTGATGACCGCGTGGCAGCCCAAACTGTATGGGCCCTTGATGAGAGAATCCCGCAATCCCTGATCGACGGGGCAGTCGCCGACAAAGAACGCATCCAGGCAGAGTCTTCTTCCCTGCTCTTTTTCTGCTCAGGAAAATACCTCTGGGTAGCCAACGGCATTTTTGGAGACGCCCTTCAGGTCAAATGGAACCGGGTTACCAACCAACTCGTGGACGGGGTAACCGAATTTATCACGGCCATTGCCGTTTCTCCTGATCCTTTCCACACAGTGTGGATTGGCTCGAGCAAGGGAAACCTCTGGCGCGTGATTGGTGCCCATAATCTCAGCGCCTTCAATGCCAGCACAGGAGTGGTGCGCATCAACACCCAGCAAGTGTCTGGCCTGACCAACATGGCTGGCCGCTGGATTTCTGACATCGCCGTAGATCCTCTCAACCCCAACCGGGTCGCCCTTACCTTCGCTGGTTATGGTGGCGATGTGGCGGCAACGCAGGCTTTTGTTTGGATGACCGAGACTGCACTCTCCGTATCGGCTTTCTATCCGGTTAACCGCAGTGGCCAGCCCCAGAAGCAACCAATGTATGCCGTTGAGTTTGTGCCTGGTCCCGGTGGAACCAGCGTGCTCTTCCTCGGAACTGAAACCAAGTTGTATTCTATCACTGGCCTCTCTCTGTTTGGCAATTCCTTCTACAACGCCAGCTGGCGCGACGAACTCGGAGCTTCCAAAGGCCCCGCTCCAGTGTATGACGTTTTCACCCGTCGCTACAAGGTGGTGCAGGTAGATGAAGAAACCCAGGATTTCCGGGTGGAAGAAGACAACACTGTGTTTGTGGCTACCCATGGCCGCGGCGTTTGGACCACCGCTTCGCTGGTGGGCAACCGTGAGGGCGAAGAAGAAATCGATCCGGAAACCCTGACGCCTTCTTTTCATGCCTATCCTAACCCTGTTTTGGATGGCGAATTCCAACTGGCTTTCCAACTGGCTGAAAAATCAGATGTGAGCGTAACGTTGTTTGCTCTCGATGGCCGCACTGTGCTGGCGCAAGCCGGACAAGGGCTGGAGGGCGAACATGTGATGCCGCTAACCGTGAGTCAGTTAGCTGGCGGATATTACCTCTACCAAGCAGAAGTGACGAACAGCCAGGGCACCGAAGTGTATCGCGGAAAAGTGATGATTGCAGAATAGGCACGTAACGCCTGACAAGCAAAAAGCTGGTGTGGAGGGATTCACACCAGCTTTTTGATTTCTGCTTGGCAGATTTTGCCTTAAACAACAGCTAATGGCAGGCGGCTCATGCGCAGCAATACCTGTGCTGTGGTGAGCACATCTTTTTCGCAGTACACCTTGATTCGCTCGTAGTCTTGCTCGTCCCAAAACACCCTGCCTACCTGAGCGCCGTCGATGTCATCTTTGGGGGAGGGGATATCGAGGACAGCGGCGAGCAAATCGAGGCTGGTGTAGGCTTTGTAGTCGCCGAATTTCCAGAGATCCATGGTGTCGATGAACATCGTTTCCCAGGGTTTTCTGCCCTGAACCCGCAGCGCAAGCGGCAGGGGGAGCTGGCGGATGAGGTAACGGCGGCCCAGGAAAGGGAAGTCGAATTCCTTGCCATTATGGGCGCATAGAAAACGGCTTTCCCGGGAGGAGGTGAACTTATCGAGCGAGCGGGTGAGCTCCTGGAGGTTTTCTGTCTCGTTGGGGCTGTACCACGACTTCATTTTCATGTGGGGAATGCCGTTTTCGTCGAATTGAAGGTTGCCTACGGAAATGCAGACCACCTGGGAGAATTCGGCATGAATGCCCGCGGCGAGGGGAAACAGTTCGGCAGGGTTTTTTCCGGGATGCTGGCTTTCGTACCGCTTCGACTTTTTATCCCAGAGCGCTTGCATTCTGGGAGAGAGGTCGTCGTACTGCGCGGTGATGGAGGCCGTTTCGCAGTCGAGGAAGAGGATGTTTTCGAGTTCGGCAGGAGTAAACATGTGCGGAGGGGTCAGGGTAGAGCGCCAGTTGGCGGCAGGAGATACAAAATAGGGAGGAAATTTTCTCAGGAGGTGAGAAATTTGGAGAGGAAGGCAAGATTGGGCGGGAGTGGGCATTTTCCCTGACAATGCGCGTGAAAGATCCGACTTGTAAAACGGGACTTTCTCCTGTCGCAGGCTTTGTTAACTTTCCCGCAACCATTAACGGAGATCTGAGGTGAGCACCATTCTGATTATTGACGACGAGGAAAAGCTGAGGGTCCTGCTGTCAAGGATCATCGAATTTGAAGGCTTTTCCACCCTGCAGGCTGCCGACGGCAAATCTGCCTGGAAAAAGCTCGCACAAGCGCCAGTCGATGTGGTTCTGTGCGACGTGAAACTACCTGATTTTCATGGGGTTGAGCTTGCCAGGCAAATCAAGGAAAAATACCATCCTGTCGAGGTCATTCTGATGACCGCCTATGGCAATATTCAGGATGGGGTGCAGGCCATCAAAAACGGGGCATTTGATTATCTGATCAAAGGAGACGATCAGGACAAACTGATTCCCCTGCTGCACCGGGCGCTTGACAAGAACGCACTGGCAAGGCGTGTGCAATTGCTGGAGCGGCAATTAACCGATCAATATTCTTTTTCCAGCATTCTGGGATCCTCGGGTGCGATCCGCGCGGCTGTGGACCTTGCGGCAAAGGTTGCCGAAACCGATGCCACGGTGCTGCTCACAGGAGAAACCGGTACTGGCAAAGAGGTGTTTGCCCAGGCCATTCACCAAAACAGCAAGCGAAACAAACATCGTTTCCTCGCCCTCAACTGCTCGGCCTTCGGCAAAGATCTCCTCGAAAGCGAGATGTTTGGTCATAAAGCCGGCTCATTTACCGGAGCCGTCAAAGACCAGAAAGGCCTGTTTGAAGAAGCCGTCAACGGCACTATTTTCCTGGATGAGATAGGCGAAATGGCCCCCGATTTACAGGCAAAGCTGCTGCGGGTGCTGGAAACGGGAGAGTTTATCAAGATCGGAGAAACCACGCCCACCAAAGTGAATGTCAGAGTCATTGCAGCCACCAACCGGAATTTGCAGGAGGAGATCGGGAAAGGACATTTCCGGGAAGACCTCTACTACCGGATCTCCGTGTTCCAGATTCATTTGCCGCCACTTCGGGAGCGCACAGGCGACATTGCCCTGCTGGCGCAGCATTTTCTAACGCATTTTGCCCATAAAACCAGCAAACGCATTCGCCATATCTCTCCTGAAGCCATGGAAGCATTGCAGCAGCATCCATGGAAAGGAAATATCCGGGAATTAAGAAACGTCATGGAACGGGCCGTTATCCTCGCAGACCACGACGAAATAACCTCCGACCTTCTGCCAGCCGACCTGATTCAGCCCGAGTCAACCCCCAAAGATAAATTGTTGTCCGCCTTCTCACTCGCCAGCGCCGAAAAGCTCCACATCCGGAAGGTGATGAATCATACCAACGGCAACAAAACGAAAACTGCCGAACTGCTTGGTATCGCCCTTACTACGCTTTACCGCAAGCTGGCAGAGTATGACATAGAGTGACAGTCACCCTTTCATTTCGACAGGATGCACCCTTTCATTTCGACAGGGTTTTTCGTTTGGCAAATGACCTGAATAAAATTCATTTTGCTGATTACCAGATAATTATAAAAAATATTTTCCGCATGGTATGTCATTTGGCAATCCGGCATGAACCCGCCTGCGGTGTTGTCAAACGAAATAAACCATGTTCATGATCCTTCTGATTGCTTTTCTCCTCTTTGGCTACCTGTGCTATGTACTGGTTCGCCCGGAGGAATTCTAGGCTCATTTCACCCTTCTGGCTGCGCATTCGTCCGGGCCTCCTTACCTGAGTAAGTCAAGTCTGAGCCAGCCGCTTTCCTACCCAATAACAGAAACTCCATATGCGAACAGATTTGTTAGGTGCCGTCGCATTGTTTATCCTGCCTGTGCTGGCGGCCATTCCTCTGGGCAGATATCTGGCCATGATTTTTCAGAACGAACGAACGTGGGCAGACAGGGTTTTTGAGCCGCTGGACCGGCTATTCTACCGGCTTGGCGGGGTGGACCCCACCAAAGACATGACCTGGAAAGAACACATCTTAGCGTTGCTCACCATCAACGGGTTCTGGCTCCTGCTTTCTGTACTGGTGCTGTCCAACATGGGCTGGCTGCCGCTCAACCCCGACGGGAACCCTTCGATGAGCCTGGACCTGGCATTCAACACCTCCGTGAGTTTTGTAACAAACACTAACCTCCAACACTACTCCGGGGAAACCGGCCTCACCTACCTGGGGCAACTCGTGCTGATGCTATGGCAATTTGTGAGCGCAGCCACCGGGATCGCCATTTGCGTGGTGGTTTTTCAGGGAATGAGGACACAAACGGCAGCGAGCCTGGGCAATTTTTACAGGTACTTTGTCCGCAGTAGCACGCGGGTGTTGCTGCCATTGGCGTTTGGGGGTGCCCTGGTGCTGGTTTTCAGCGGGGTTCCGATGACCTTTGAGGGCAAGGCTACTCAAATGACGCTTGAGGGAGCGGAGCAGCAGATCAGCCGGGGACCTGCGGCGGCTTTTGTGGCGATCAAGCAATTAGGAACCAATGGCGGTGGCTACTACGGGCCCAACTCCACCAATCCGATGGAAAACCCCGATGATCTCACCAATGCCCTTCAAACCGTGTATATCCTGCTGCTGCCCATGGCGATGGTATTTGCGATGGGCCATATCATCAGGCGAAAAAAACTGGCCTGGGTTGTATTTGGAGTCATGACCCTGGGATTTTTTCTCCTGCTGCTTCCCTCCATTTACCTGGAAATGAGCGGCAACCCTGCCATTGCCGGCCTTGGAATTGCACAGCCACAGGGCAGCATGGAAGGCAAGGAAGTGCGAATCGGTTCTGTTGCCTCTGCTTTCTGGGCCATCAGCACGACCTGTACGAGCAACGGTTCGGTGAACGCGATGCACGACAGCCTGACCCCGCTCACGGGAATGTTCACGATGCTGGGCATGATGGTCAACAGCTTTTATGGCGGGGTGGGCGTCGGGTTCATCAACTTTTTTGTTTTCATCATTCTCGCAGTGTTCATGGGTGGGTTGATGGTGGGACGAACGCCGGAACTGCTGGGGAAAAAGGTGGAAGCGCGGGAAGTGAAAATCGCCATGGCGGTGGCATTGCTGCACCCGCTGCTGATTTTAGGGGGAACGGCCCTTGCTGCCGCCCTCTACACCTCCGATCCGGCTGCGTATTCGGGCTGGCTGGCCAATCCCGGCTACCATGGTTTCAGCGAAATGCTCTACGAGTTTTGTTCAGCCGGTGCGAATAACGGCAGCGGGTTCGAGGGCCTGGGCGACAATACCCCTTTCTGGAATCTTTCTACCGCCATCGTGATGCTTCTTGGCCGGTACCTGCCTATCATCGGGCCGGTGGCCATTGCGGGCTCTCTGGCCGCCAAAAAGTACATCCCGGAGAGCTCCGGAACCCTGAAGGTGGAGTCTGCCACATTTGGCGTCCTGGTCTTTGCTGTCATTGCAGTGGTGGCAGCCCTGGCCTTTTTTCCTGCCCTTAGCCTGGGGCCGCTGGCAGAGTTTTTTTCCATCGGTTAACCTGAAATCGCCAACTAACAATGAAACCATCCCATCAAGGCCTGTTCCGGCAGGACCTCCTTCAATCAGCCCTCAAAGCTTCTGTAACCAAGCTGAACCCGCTGGTTATGTTCCGAAACCCGGTCATGTTTACCGTGGAAATTGGCACCCTGGTGATGCTGGTCGTAACGTTGCAATCCATGGCAAGCGACGGTCATGGCGACTGGGGCTACAACCTGGCGGTATTCATCCTGCTGCTGCTCACCTTGTTGTTTGCCAATTTTGCTGAAGGCATTGCTGAGGCCAGAGGCAAGGCCCAGGCCGACAGCCTTCGCAAAACACGGGAGGAGACCCCGGCCCTTCTCGAATCCGGGGAGCGCATTTCCTCTCTGGATCTTAACAAAGGCGACGTATTTGTTTGTGTGGCAGGTGACCTCATTCCAGCCGACGGCGAGATCATTGAAGGCCTGGCCACGATCGACGAAAGCGCGATCACCGGGGAATCTGCGCCCGTGATCCGGGAAGCAGGCGGCGATAAAAGTTCGGTCACAGGCGGCACAAAAGTCCTGTCTGACCGCATCAAAGTCATGGTGACGGCGGGCCGCGGCGAGAGCTTTCTCGACAACATGATCGCCCTGGTGGAAGGAGCCAGCAGGCAAAAATCGCCCAATGAAATTGCCCTGACTATCCTCCTGGCGGGCTTCACGATCGTGTTTCTGATCGTGACAGTAACCCTCCATCCTTTTGCCACCTATGCCAGCACCACCATTTCCATGGCATCCTACCTGTCATTGCTCGTTTGCCTGATCCCAACTACCATTGGCGGCTTGCTCTCCGCCATTGGCATCGCGGGGATGGACAGGGCGTTGCGGGCAAATGTGATTACCAAAAGTGGCAGGGCGGTAGAAACAGCGGGCGACGTTGACGTGTTGCTGCTCGACAAAACGGGCACCATCACCATCGGCAACCGGAAGGCTACTAATTTTTACCCGCTCACCGGGGTGGAGGCCTCACATTTTACCAAAATCGCTGTGCTCAGTTCCCTCTCAGACGAGACGCCGGAGGGAAAATCCATTGTTGACCTGGCGGGTGCAGATCGGGGGAGTATTCAGGTAACCAGGGCACGGGTTGTTGCTTTTTCTGCTGAGACGCGGAGCTCCGGCATTGACCTGGAGGAGGGAACCCGTATCCGGAAAGGTGCAAGCGACGCCATTCGCAAGTTGTGCCAAAGCCATGGCCATCCTTTTCCGGAGGAAATTGAAGCGCGGGTGAAGGCTATTTCCAGCATGGGGGGAACGCCGCTGGTGGTTTCCGAAAACGAGCAGGCGATCGGAGTGATAGAACTCCAGGACATCATCAAGCCGGGTATTCAGGAGCGCTTTGAGCGATTGCGGCGCATGGGCATCAAAACCGTGATGGTGACTGGCGACAACCCCCTGACAGCGAAATTCATTGCAGAAAAAGCCGGGGTGGACGACTACATCGCCGAGGCCAGGCCCGAAGACAAGATGAACTACATCATCAGGGAACAGGCAGAGGGGAGGCTGGTGGCCATGATGGGCGACGGCACCAACGATGCTCCTGCCCTGGCACAAGCCGATGTGGGCGTGGCGATGAACAGTGGAACCCAGGCAGCCAAAGAAGCAGGCAATATGGTGGACCTCGACAACGATCCTACGAAGCTGATCGAGATCGTCGAAATCGGGAAACAGCTCCTGATGACCAGGGGAACCCTCACCACCTTCAGCATTGCCAATGATGTGGCCAAGTATTTTGCCATCATCCCTGCGCTGTTCATCGCGTCGATCCCGGCTCTCGGGAGGCTCAACCTCATGAACCTCCACAGTCCGGAAAGTGCCATTCTGTCTGCCGTTATTTTCAATGCTCTCATCATTCCGCTGCTCATTCCTATTGCCCTCAGAGGCGTTGCCTACCGGCCCGTCGGGGCCAACGGCCTGTTGCAAAGAAACCTGCTCATCTATGGCCTTGGCGGTTTGATTGCTCCCTTTATCGGCATCAAGCTCATTGACCTGGCTGTGGCTTTCTTCCTGTAGCAAGCAGCCAGGCAGGGCAAAACATCCCCTTTTCTTTAGAACGAATTCACTAAACACGATGAAACAGAACATTCTTACCGGCATTCGCCTGACCCTGGTATGCATGGTGGTATTCGGCGGCCTCTACCCGCTGGCAGTGTGGGCTGTGGCCCAACTGGCCCCTGGCCAGGGAAATGGCATGATGATTTCGTCTGGCGCAACCAGCTACCATGTAAATGTGGGGCAGCAATTCTCGAAAGAGCATTATTTTTGGTCGCGCCCTTCGGCAGTCGCCTATAACGCTGCAGGCTCGGGAGGCAGCAACAAAGGCCCTTCCAATCCTGATTATCTGGCTGAAGGGAATGCCCGCATCGATACGTTTCTGGCCCGTAATCCTTCCGTCAGCAGGTCTGAAATCCCCTCAGACATGGTTACGGCCAGCGGCAGCGGGCTGGACCCTCACATTTCGGTGGAGGCCGCACTGGTGCAGGTAAACAGGATTGCACGCGCAAGATCCCTCCCGGAAAGCGTGTTGCTGAAGCTCATTGAAGACCAAACAGAAGCCCCGTTCTCAGGCCTCTTTGGAGGGAAGTGCGTCCATGTGCTGAAGCTGAACCTGGCCCTTGATCAAGTATCCTCAACCCCAAACCCATGATCCGAATTCTGATCTTGTTCCTCGCCGGCCTGCTTGCTTTCCCGGAGGCGTGGGCCCAGCCCGACAGCAGCCGCAAAGTGCTGGAGGTGAGCGGCTATGTGGAAGCCTATTACCTGTATGATCTTGCGAACCCGTCCAACCATGAGCGGCCTGACTTTTTGTATTCTTTCGACCGGCACAATGAGCTGACCGTGAACCTTGCCTACGTGCAGGTGGCGAGTGAACAGGAGCGGGTGAGGGGTAAACTGGCCCTGATGGCGGGCACCTATGCCCAGGCCAACCTGGCTGCGGAGCCTGAAGCCCTGAGAAACCTGTTTGAAGCAAATGTTGGGGTAAAGCTGGCGAAAGAGCGCTACCTGTGGCTGGATGCAGGCGTGTTTGCCTCCCACATCGGGTTTGAAAGTGCAATAGGTGCCAATTGCTGGAACATGACCCGCAGCATACTGGCTGAAAATTCGCCCTATTATCTGGCTGGTGCCAAAATCACCTACCAGAACCCTGCAAAGACCTGGCTGGTGAGTGGGCTGGTGGTCAATGGGTGGCAAAGGATCGGGCGGGTGCCTGGCAACCAAACGCCCGGAATCGGTCATCAGCTCACGTGGACCCCCAACGAGCGGGTGTTGCTCAACAGCAGTTCGTTCATCGGGAGCGACAGCCCGAATGGCAGGCAGCAGATGCGCTATTTCCACAACCTCTATGGCGTGTTTCAACTGACGCCTGAGCTTGGTCTGATTGCCGGGCTGGACGTGGGAGTCCAGCAGCAGGCTGCGGGCAGCCGGGAGGTTCATACCTGGTTTTCGCCGGTGGCGATTGCCCGGGTTACCCTTTCTGATCGAATGACTTTGGCTATGCGGGGCGAATATTACGCCGATCCGGGCGGGGTGATCATCCCGACTGCTTCCGGAAGCGAATTTCAGGTGGCAGGGTATTCGTGCAATTTCGATCTTCAGGTATGGGAAAATGTGCTGTGGCGCGTGGAGGTCAGGGGGCTTTCCAGCCTGGAAGAGCCGCAATTTGTGGATAGCAACCAGCAGCCGGGTCGGCATTCTTTTTCCATGGGTACTTCGCTTAGCATTTTGCTGTGAATAATCCACGTGATTCCTGATCCGGCAAATAAGTAAACTCATGAGCGAAGCAAGGCGATCAGCGGAAGAGTTTCTCGAATTGATCCGAAAATCCCGGCTGGGGAAGCTCAAGCTCTATATCGGGATGAGTGCGGGGGTAGGGAAGTCGTATCGGATGCTACAGGAAGCCCATGCCCTGCTGAAAAACGGCATAGATGTGAAGATTGGATTTGTGGAAACGCACCAGCGGAAAGAAACGGAAGAACTGCTGGCCGGCCTGCCTGTGATTCCCCGAAAAACCCTCTACTACAAGGGAAAAGCGCTGGAGGAAATGGACCTTCAGGCCATCCTGAACCTCCGGCCTGAGGTGGTGATTGTGGATGAGCTTGCCCATACCAATGTGGAGGGCAGCCTTCATGAAAAGCGCTGGCAGGATGTGATGGACATCCTTGCCAGCGGGATCAATGTGATTTCGGCGGTAAACATCCAGCACATTGAAAGCCTGAATGAGGAAATCATGGCCATCACCGGCATAGAGGTGAAAGAAAGAGTCCCCGACACGATTCTTGCCCAGGCCGATGAGGTGGTGAACATTGACCTCACTGCCGACGAATTGCTGGGAAGGCTGAAAGAGGGGAAAATTTATCCGCCGGAAAGGATCCAGGCGGCGCTGGCCCATTTTTTTCAGCGCGACCATATCCTCCGGCTCCGGGAGCTGGCCCTCACTGAAGTGGCATCCTATGTGAAGCGCAAAGTGGAGGTGGAGCTGCCACCCTCGGTGAGGCAGGAGCGATTGATGGCGTGCATCAGCAGCAACGGCAAAACCGCCAAACATGTCATTCGGAAAACAGCCCGCCTTGCTGGCTACTACCAAAGCCAGTGGTATGTGCTGTATGTCCAGACGCCCGGGGAAGCCCTCAGCAGAATCCCCGCCGACAAACAGCGGCTGCTGATTCACAACCTGAGCCTCGCAACAGAACTGGGTGCGGAAATCATCAAAATCAGCAGCCCTTCCATTGTCAGAACCATCCTTGAGCAGGCAGGCAGCAAACACATCACCACGGTGTGTGTAGGCAAGCCGCGCAGGAGCCTTTGGGCCATGATCCCGGGTTGGTTTAATCAACTGCTGAACAGGCTTTCCGGCAACGACATTGACCTCATCATCCTTTCCTGAATGAAGATCAAAACAACCCTTACCCGCTGGGTCGGCTTTCTTTTCGCCCTCATCATCGTGATGTGCGTGGTGGGAGGTAAGTCCATTCACCAAATGAAGCAGGATACCGGTAATATTTTAAAGGCAAATTACAATACCCTGCTCTATGTACAGAACATGCTCCGGGCCCTGCAGCATGCTGACGCCAAAGGGCTGGCCATGATGGAGGAGAACCTGAACCTGCAGGAAAACAACATCACCGAAGAAGGAGAACTGGAAGTTACCCTCCAACTGCGGGAGCAGGTGACTGCCTGGCAGGCCCGGCCAAATGATACTGCCGTGCAGGCCGGCCTCAGTGGCAGTCTCCTTCAGATCATGGCCATGAACCTGGCAGCCATAGAAAGAAAAAGCCAGCAGGCCAATGCAACTGCCGACCGCGCCCTGATCCTGGTTGCCTCCTCCGGCGCCCTGTGCTTTCTCCTCGCCATGATGTTATTCCTCAGGCTCCCCTCACACGTTGCCAAGCCCATCGAACAAATGGCAGAAAGCATCCGAAGGGTAGCCGAAGGCCATTATGCCGAACGCGTTCACTTCCCCACCGGGAGCGAACTGGCCCCCCTGGCCAGGTCTTTCAACAGCATGGCCGAAAAACTGGAAGAATATAACCACAGCAACCTTGCCAGCCTGATGCTGGAAAAAAAGCGCATCGAAACCCTGATCCACAACATCAGCGACCCCGTGATCGGGCTGGACGAACACCAAACCGTGGTGTTTGTGAACAAAGAAGCTGCAGCCATCATTGGCCTGCCCTCTGAACAAATAAACGGCTATAACCTCCAATCCCTGGCCCTGCACAATGACCTCGTGCGCATGTTGGCGCAGGGACTCGATTCAGGTTTGCCGCACGGAGAAAACCTGGATCCGGTAAGCATCTATGCCAATAACAAGGAAAGCTATTTTGAGAAAATCATTTCTCCCATCGCGATGAAGCCCACCGGAGAGGAGGTTGCAAGGCACGCAGGCCATGTGATCATTCTGAAAAACGTGACCCATTACAAAGAGCTGGATTTTGCCAAAACCAATTTCATCGCCAACCTCTCCCACGAATTCAAAACGCCTATTTCCTCCATCAAAATGAGCCTTCAGCTCCTGAGCAAGGAGCAGGTGGGGCCGTTGAACCAAGAGCAGGTTTATTTGCTGACCAGTATCGGGGAAGATGCCAACACCCTTCTGAAAACTACAGGCGAATTGCTGAACATCACACAACTGGAAAGCGGAGCGATTCAGCTGGCACTTTTCCCCACCAATCCTGACGAGATGTTCCATTATGCTGCTTCGGCTCTGAAATCACAGGCAGAACAAAAGCAGATCCGGTTTGAATATCATTTTCCAGCCGAAGTGCCTCAGGTAATGGCAGACAGCGAAAAAATTGCCTGGGTGCTCACCAATCTGATCTCCAATGCCATCCGCTATTCCCACGAGCATTCTGTGATACGACTCCTGATTTCGGAGGAACAGGGGAAGGTGATCCTGGCAGTAAGCGACCAGGGCCAGGGAATTGCCCCGAAGTACCTGGAAAAAATCTTCGACCGCTATTTTCGCGTTCCGGGCTCCAGCAAAGAAGGAACAGGCCTCGGGCTGGCCATCAGCAAGGAATTCATCGAGGCGCAGGGCGGCGAGATCAAAGTAGAAAGCGAGTTGGGGGTGGGATCCACTTTTACCATCAGCTTGAAGAAAGCGCTGCGGTGATGCACATGGGCTGGTGCAGAGAGATGGTCATTGGGTGTGCTGACAAGAAGCCCGGGACAGGCAAAACGGGCAGCCGCGGACTATTGCAGCAACAATTGCATCAGGAGCCCACGGCCATCCGGCCTCTCTTTTCACAACAACCGGGATGGTCATCCCTCCCGCTGAAAGCCAGTACTCAGCGCCGCTTGAGGAGATAAGAGGTCCTGGCCAGATAGATGCTCGGCCCGCTTTGTGTTCCACGACTCGGGGCATCATCGGAAGGGATAACGGCAACCAGTTCCCAGCCAAGGTTGTACATCACGTTGAGCGCTGACACAAGATCTGTCACACTGACCCACTTCGAATCGGGGCCCGACAGCCCGTTGGTACTCATGGCGCTGGCAAAGTTGTGTGTACGCATTTCGGGGGTGGTCCAGTCGATGCTGCTCCGGCGCTGGCCATAGTCCAGCATCAGGTGGAATTCACTTGCCTCACGTGCCGGCAAGTCACTGCGGCAAAATCCGAGCTGCATCCGGAGGTACTGCGTCTCCAGGGTATCCAGGAGCTCCGGGCCGATCCGGTAACCAGTTGCAGGAGATTGGGCATGGAGGAAAAAGGTGGCTGCCAGAAGCAAGCCTGCGAGGATAATGCGTTTCATAGGCGATTTGTTAGATTGTATCTACTACGAAACTTGCAGAAAGAGGATGGAACCTCCCGCCCCGCTTCAGGGCCGCGCGTTTCTGATTTTGGATCCGGTCATGGGTGAACAGGGGGTGAGTTGTTTCGGTTTAATTTCTATTCAGGATTTCTGCTTGCAACGGCTACCTTCCGCTGGTTTTTTCCTCTCCATACCGCTTCATGCCTCTCCCGCATCAGCTTTGATCTTCGCGAGGCGCACAAGCCGCTCCAAAACGATGAAGTGGTCGAGCTCATCCTTCTCTTCGGGCGTGAGGGTTTCTGCGTTGTGTTGGTGGATCAGTTGTTCGTAGCGCTGCTGCATATCGGAGGTGGCCTTCAGCTCCTGCAGGGCTGCGGGGGCAAGTTTGGCCATCAGGTCGGCTAACTGATCGAAAACGAGGTGAATAGCTGGCATAAACCCTGGGGTTGAATGATGCTAATATACGAGACCTGGGGAATAAATGGGCTTTGCCCGCTCACCGTCCCTCCACCACCGCGATTTCCTCCTCCGTCAGCCCGTAGAGGGCATACATCAGGCAGTCGATTTCGGCTTCAAGGGAGGTGGTGTCGGTGGATGTTGCCTGATTACAAACGGGGCACATACAGATTAATTCCCGGTAAAAAGCTGAAATCCCGTACGTTGTAGGTGTATATGGGAATCTGATAGACCACGGCTGTTGCCCCAATAATCGCATCGGGAATCTCTAAGCCATGACTGAGTTTGTATGCATCAATGAAGTCAATTGCTTTGGCTGAAATAACTTCGTCCATTTGAATAACTCCGTAGCGATTGACTTTTTTTTTCATTTGCTCCAACTCATTTTTATTACCCATGCCCTGTAGCAACTCCATCAATGTTATAGCTGAAAGCACAATTCTATCCAGGCCAATATTTTCTAATTGGTCAACCGTGTCCTGGCGTCCATTGAAAGCGCTGATAAAAATATTTGTATCACAAAGCACACGAATCATAACTCCCAATTCCGTTTCCAGCCTTTGCGTACCTGTTCGATCGTCCTTGGCTGATCTTTCCAGATACCAAAGAGGGCGCGGGGATCTATGCTATAGTCGATCGGAGTGATGGTCGGTCCCCGACGGGGGGCAACTTCCTGAACAAGCACCGAGCTGATATTCAGCGACTTCAGCAACTGCAGCACCTGCGCTGCCTCGCGGCTGTCAGCAACTTCGATGGTAATGGTCATAAGATCGGCATTTATGGGTAATTACGCACTTATACCCGGAATTTCCTACGTAGTTCACCTTCCCTCCACCGCTGCGATTTCTTCCTACGTGAGCCCGTAGAGCGCATACACTATGCCGTCAATTTCCGCCTCCAGCTCCTCCGTAACCACAGCCGCATTTTTCGCCTTCGCTTCAAAATTTCGCTCACCAGCGCCTCGAGCCGTTCCCTTGCTGCCAGCTCGTTCAAATTATCAGAGAAAATGGGTTTGATCGGGATGGTCTCCACCTGAAGGAACCGGAGTTCCAGCCTTTTCGGCGGTTCAATTGGGCGACCCCTACGGCTCCAGCAACAGCGCCAATGCATAGCCCAGTACCGAAACGCCCATGCCGTACATGAAAATGTTGTAGGCCATGCGAAGCAGGAAAAACTTTTTGGCCAGCACTTTGCCCAGGAAAAAGATGTCTTTTGCCATGCTGCCATAGAGGTAGTTGGCGTCGCCCATCATCTCGTTGATGCCCCAGAGGTAGTCGTCAATGTCCATTTTGTAGAAATTGCCGAAAAACAGCAGGTTGGTCTTTTTCTCCAGAATGTCTTTGCGGTCAAATGTGCCGGAATTGACCTTCGGGCGGGTGGCCAGGATCGCAAACACGATGGTGGTCATGCAGACCGACAAAATCATGATGTTGGGCACGAACAGGTAGCTGCCATCCAGCCCGATGCCTTTCTCGATGGTAGCGGAGAAAATGATGGAAATGATGATGGCGTTGATGGAAAGCAGGATGTTGGCCTTGCTGTCGGCGAGGTCGGAAAGATTGATGTGGGTGCGGTAGGTGGTGCGAAACATGGTTTCGATGCCGCGGTCGGGCCGCTGCTTCTTCATTTTCTTGAGCTTGCGCTTCATTTTGTCCAGCTCCGCGTCCTTTTCCTCCAGCTGAAACTCCAGGATGGCCCTGGCAGATTCTTCCTCCTGCTTCTGACGCTTTTTGATGCGCTTTTTCAGCTTTTTGATGTGTTCCTGCTTGAGGGGCTCCATGTTCTCCCTCGCGTAGTCGGTGTAGTATTCGTGGTTGTTGAAAAACTGAAAATTGAACTCATCCCATTGCTCGTCGGAGAAATCGCGGTTGCAGAAATGCTTCCACTCCCAGCGGATTTTCTCGGAGTTGTCGAGGGCGTCTGGTGTGGCCAGGTTAAATAAATCGGCGTCTTTGATGACCTTTTCCAGGGTGTTGCGCGGTTCCTGGTCGAGGCGGGTGGCTTCAATCAGTTCCAGCACTGACTGGATGATTTTGGGGTCGGCAGCTTTTTCGCGGAAAAAGGTTTCTGCCAGCCGCATCGACACGGCCTCATGGCCTTCGTAGGTTTCGGTGTAGCCGAGGTCATGCAGCCAGCCCGCCAGCTGCAGCAGGAAGATTTCATCGCTTTTCAACTGGCACTGCAGCCCGATTTCGGCCACTTTTTCCACTACCTGGTAAGTGTGCTCGGGAGAATGGTACTGAAAATGAGGGTCCATTTCTTCCACCAGAATTTTTCTGGCAAAGGCCTCCGTGGCTTCGAGCAGTTGAGCAGATGATTCCATCCTGTGATGTCGCTTGTTGACCAGCCACGCCAGTCTGTGGGGTGAAGATACAATTTTTTCCTCCTCACAGCCGATTCCCCTTCTTTTTGCCATCCTCCTAGTCCTAAATCTTTGTCATCCATCCTTCTCCATCTTCCTTTTGTCGGACCCTCTGCCCAACTTTACCCCGCATTTCAGCTCACAGCAACTTTCTCCTTATGCTTCGTTTCTTTCCACTTCTCCTGCTCCTCCTCGCCGCCTGTACCCCGAAATCTCCCACTTCTTCCACCTCCGGAGAGGCCATTACTTTTACCACCGACAGCCTGACCCGCAAAGCCGGGATCTGCAGCAGCGACACTGCCGCCTGTTTCACCATTGAGCTGTCATACCCCAAAGTCGCGAGCGGGCCCGCCGCATTTGCTCAGCCTTTCGACAGCCTGGTGCTGGCCTTTCTCAAAAACGCCTTCATCATGGAACCCGACAGCCAGTCGGCAGCCCAACCGCTCGATACCCTCCTGCGGGCCCTGCTTGCCAGCTATGAGACCGAACTGGCAGAGGCAGGTTCCACCTGGATGGCCTGGGAGATGGAGCTGAATGGCGAGGTCATTCACCAGAGCCCGCAAACCGTTTCCCTTTCCTTCACCCAGTACAGCTACCTCGGCGGGGCCCACCCCAACGGATATGAAGCCCTGTTTTCGCTCGACACCCAAACCGGAAAAGTCCTCGCCTGGACCGACCTCGTAGGCGATACCCTGGCCGCCAAGCCTGTCATCGAGGCCGCTTTTCGCAGGGCCAGAGAAATCGGGCCTGACGACAACCTCGAAGAAGCAGGATTTTGGTTTGAAAACAACACTTTCACCCTTCCCCGGCAGGCAGCCATTACCCCGGAAGGCCTCCGGATAGTGTTTAATCCCTACGAGATCACGGCGTATGCGGGCGGGGCAACCGATTTTGTCGTTCCATTGGACAGCATTCCCGGCTTGTTGCGAAGATAATCCTGCTGAAAGGCAGAACGAGGTTGGCGGCCTGCCATTTTTTCCCCTTATTCGGCCATAGAGCCTTTGAATTGGATGAGTGCAAGGATCGCCCCAAAATATGGCCAGCTCCGTCTTGGGAGCGTGGTTGACCTGACCGATCGATTGGCCTTGATGGAGGCTCACTTTCGCGGAAGAACCGGCTTTTCGATCTATTACACAGATCAGGCTGGCAAGCAACGCTATGGCCTCCAGGGAGATGACCTGGCAATGCTGTTGCTGGAACGCCCGGAACAGATCGCCAGCCTCCAGGCCACCTGCGCCGATGCCAATGGCGCCAGTATCAGCCTGTCGCTCAGGCAAAAGCAGGGTGGCTGGTCGGGGCCATATATCCTCATCGCTACTTCGCAGCTTGATCAGCAGGAACTGCTCTTGCGCCTGCAGGGCGAATGGCAGCCCCCCGACCCGGCCTGGGTAGAGAAAAAGGCGCAGCTCGCCGCCCTCCTCGTCATGATCAGGCAGCAGGCCATTCGCAGAGATGCCTATGAGCTTCGTACCCGCTCACGCGAGGCAGTGCCGCTGCCAGCTGCGCCAGCGGGCCCCAACCTGAGCCTCGATAAATTTCCCCTTCTCTACGACTCCTTCCCGTTCGAACCACAGTTACAGGCTTCTACCTACGTTCAGCTAATGGAGCGGCTGCGCGTTCACTTTTTTCAGGAGGAACCCTTTTATTTCCGGGTGGTCAAGCCGCAGGGCGACCCGCTGGGAGATATTGGCATTGAAAAGGCAGGAGAATTCCTCGACAAGCACCGCAAGCAGGTGCGCCGCCTTTACATGGAAGTCCACAGTCCGGGCCATGAATGGATGACCCTGCAACTCGACTTTGGCAGTAAGCCCGAGGAGCATCGCGCAGAACTGGAGATCAGCAGCAAGCGAAACAAACAGATCCAGGCCACCATCCGCGATACCCTTGAGCCCGGTAGTCCGCAAATGGAAGTGGGCACTACCATGATTCATGAAATGTTTCGGTTTGCTCAGGAAAACCTGCGCGCCGATAACCTGCTTCAGATCCTGAAATCAATTGGCGAGCGCTTCATTTCCCCGGACCTCATCCACATTTTCCTCTCCACCAAGCTCGGCGAAACCCGCTCGGGCCTGCGCATCCGCGAACTTCGGCAGGCTTTGGCCCAGGTGGGCAACACCCTCAGCTTTTTGCTGATCAGCGCCAACCAGGAAGCCGAAGGGCATACCTTTTCCCTCATGTTTCAGATGGCGGGGGAAGGCCAGCCTGCCCATGGCTCCATGAGCCTGAAATGGGGCAGTCACGTGATGCACCAGGCTGTGCGGGCCCTGATCTGGGAGGAGTTGTCGCTGCAGCCTTACCACCTGGAGGAAGGGAGTGAAGGACTGCGCAGAGGGCGGCTCATGCGGGTGAAACCGACATTTTTGAGCCGTGAATTTCGCCCGGAGCCCCGCAATGGATTGGTTGTGATGCCGCTTGAAGCCTATTGGACAGACAACGTATGGGAAGACATTCGATCCACCCTCGCCACGGCAGGTTATAGCAGTGCGCTGGCCGAAGGCCTTTTTTCTTCCGAAGCCCGCGAAAAAGTGTGGACCCTGCTCAATGAGGTGGACCTGCTGGTGGCCGATTTAACTTACAAACATCCCGGCGTGTTTTACTACCTCGGCGTGGCGCACACCCTCGGTGTAAGGACCTTGCTGATCACCCAGCATGAGCGCGATGTTCCCAAAGACTTGCTGGAAGAACCTGTGCTGGTGTATGACAGCAACCTTGCCGGGATGCAAAAGCTGCGGGAAGGTCTGGCGGCCTGGCTGAAGAAATGAGGTTATCCACTGCCGGGGCAGTTGTCCACAGGTTGTCCACAAAGTTTTCCACAGCGCTGTTAGCGGGGAAGCAGCTTCAGGTCGTAATTGTCGCCTTCGCTGATGAAGCCCACCCACATTTCGTCGTCATAGAGCTTGAGGATGTCCATGAAGAGCAAGCGGGTGGCACCAGCCGAAGGATCGGTGTATTCGAGGCGAATCTGCTCCTTCACAGAGGCGAGCTCCCACCTGCCAGTGAGGGTGAAATCTGCGGCGGCACCCTCGGGCCGGATGGCCCAGGTAAAGGTTCCGCTTTTGTTGAAATCGAGCTGATAGACCTCGTAGCGGGCCGTTTCATCGATGTTGTTGCGGAAAACGAAGCTCGTCTTCCAGTTGTTGGAAATGCGGGCTTCCTTGGACAGCAGGCTAATGGTGGGCCCGTCGGGGTATTTCCTGCAGCCTGTGGCGAGGAAAACAGAGACTAACAAGGCAAGGCCTGTGGCCACAACTGCAGGACGAAATGACTTCATAATTTGATAGCTTGCTCTTACAAATATAATAAACTCACAGGCCCTCCCGATTATTTTTTCCAGTTTCATTTAGCCCACATTTTTCCATGCAACCGAGTCCTTTTGAGCCCCATGCCACCCGGAAAATCCTTGCCTACTGCGCCTACCAGGATCGCTGCCGGGTAGAGATTGAGGAAAAACTGGCCGAGCTGGAGCAGCCGGAAGACACCTGGGCCGACTGGCTGGCCTACCTGGCGGCGGAGCGCTTCTGGGACGAGGCGCGGTTTGTGAAGAGCTTTGTGCGGGGGAAATTTTTTCACAAGCAGTGGGGCCCGAAGCGGATCCGGCTGGAGCTGTGCCAGCGCGAAATTCCCGATCTGCTGATCTCGCAGGTTATTGCCGAAGAAATCAGCGAGGAAGAACTCACCGCCACCCTAACCCGCCTCATCGACAAAAAGCAGCGGGAATACGGCCCCGGCAGCCGCGACAAACTCATCCGTTTCCTGCTCCAGAAAGGCTACCGGTTTGAGGAGTTTGGAGAGATGGTGTGAGGGGGGTGAAAACGAGTTTCCCCAGACCTGTTCTTTCGCCGGAATTCCTATCTTGTCTCCTGAAATTTCTGCCACACCATGTCGAACCGCCCCCTGGCATTTCTGGCCTTTGCCGATGACCGGAGCGAAGCTCCCCGCATCCTGTCTGCACTCGAAGAAGAGCGGCGCAGATTGTTGGAGGTGTTTGAGGAGCAGAAGAAGGAGGAAATAAGGGTAAAGGTCTCCGATGGGGGCATCGCCAACCTTATTTCCGACCTTCGAAAAGCTGGCGACGACGTGGTTCTCTTTCACTTCGCAGGCCATGCTAACGGGCAAAGCCTGCATCTGGAGCTGGAAGCAGGGAAAGGGCAACTCCTGGCGGCGGAAAATCTCGTGACCCTGCTGGGCCAGCAGCCCAGGCTTCAGGTTGTTTTTCTCCACGCCTGCGCCACCTGGGGCCATGTGGAGTCCTTGCTCAGTGCTGGCATTCCCGCCGTGATTGCCACAGCACACGACATCGGCGACACACAGGCAACAGCATTCAGCCAGTTGTTCTACCAGGAACTGCTGGCTGGAAAAACCCTCCGGGAAGCTTTTTCCAGCGCCAGAATCCGGCAGGAGCCACATTCTGCACAGGACAGGATCCACAGGTCCGCCATTTTTTCACTGCAGGAACAGGCAGCGCAGGAAGATTTTGCCTGGGGCCTGTATGTCCAGAACGACCACGCCCTGAGCTGGCGGCTCTCCGACGCAGAACACAGCCCCCTGACCGACCGCCTGCGCGCAGGCAGCCGCCTCCGCCATCAGGAACTCCGCAGCCCCGGCGGGCGATTCGAGCATCTGGACATCTCGGAAGTGCTGCTCACTTCTACCCGCAGCCAGTTGATCGAAACCGATGTCAAGCTGGGCGAGGAACGTCTGGGCCGGCGGGAATCGGTGGAAAAACTCTGGGCCATGAACCCGCCGCACAGCATTGTGCTGGGGGATGGCGGCATGGGCAAAACCGTGTCCCTCCTGCGCCTGTGGGAGCGTTTTTTGGAGGACGAGCAGGGGCCTATCCCGATCTTTGTACAGCTCAACGAATTTAATCAGGCCACCACGCAGAACCGGGAGAACTGGCTGACCTGGTACATTGCCCGCCACTACCTGGGCGAGCGCCCTTTGTCAGAGGAGACAGAGCAGCAGCTTTGGAGCTGGTTGGAGGCGGACTGGGACTGCCCCTACCCCAAGCTCATCCTGCTGCTCGACGGCTTCAACGAGATCACCGTGGACAACAAACCCCTGCTCATCGAGTTTCAGCAAGAATGGCGGGGCACGGCGAATGGGATTCAAATCCTGCTCAGCTCGCGCTACGGCAACAACTTCACCTGGGCGGAAGATTTCCAGAAGCTGGAACTCCAGCCGCTCGACGAGGCCCGCGCCGGGGCCTATCTCCAGGCCCTGGGCCTTCCCTGGCCTGGTCCCGATCAGCCCGACCTGCGCCGGCTGCTCTGTAACCCCATGATGCTGACCATCTATGCCGCCACCTCCGAGTTCATGCGGCAGGAAAAGGGTCGTGCAGAAGGCTTCAAGCCCAATGCCAGCACAGGCGAGCTGATGTGGAATTTTATCCATGCGCAAACGCTGAAATTCGAAGCCTTCCACAGTATAGATGAGGAACAAATCTATCTGTACCGCTGGCTGATCTGGCACCTCCTGCCCTGGATCGGCTATGAGATGGAGCAGCGCGGCTTGTTCTCCTTACCTGAAGAAGAACTCTTGAAGCTGATTCAAGCCTATCCAACCCTCATTGCGCCAGACGACCGTTGGGCCTATAAAAAGTTATTCAAAGACGCAGACCGCCAATGGCGCAGCTTAGGAAAAGACATCTCCGAAGCGCAGGCATGGACGTATTACGACATCCTCACCCAGACCCTGCGCCTCTTCCGCCCGGAGGGAGAGGACCTGGCCTTCCTCCACCAAAACTTTCGCGACTTCTTCGCCGCCCTGCACCTCCGCAACAGCCTCATGCTAGACGTGGACCGGAAGCGCCCGCCTGGCCTGCTGATCCCCCGCGCCCTCTCGATCTATTTGCGGCGCATGCTGGGCGAGATCGAGGGCGAGCACCACAACGCCGCCCGGCTCGAAGGCCGCCGCTGGAGCATCAACCACCAGCAGCCGACCCTGCTCACCCGCGCCCTGGACGGCTGCCGGGGGCTACATGGCCCCCAGCGCCCCGGCTTGGCGGTTTTTAACCTCCTGGAGATGATCCATGACGTGCGGGGGGAGTGGACGGGAGTGGATATGAAAAACCTTGACCTCTACGGTATTCCTGTTCACCACCGCTTAACTCACTCGCTATCTTTAGTCACAAGCCTTAGACAGAGCTACCTTAGCAAAGAAACCCTCTTCCCGCAAGGCCATAGCCGTGGTGTCTACGCTGTGGCCTATCAACCGATCCAGCAAGGGAGGATAGGCTCAGGATACTTCATTTCAGGATCAGATGATGGGTCTATCAAGGAATGGGACCCCGCAACCGGAGCCTGTACTAGAACCTTCGAGGGGCACCAAAGTGCTGTCAATACGATTGCCTACCGCCTGGACGGGGATCGCTTCCTTTCAGGATTAGAGGATGGGACAATCAAGGAATGGGACACTGCCACAGGAGAATGTATCAGAACCTTCGAGGGGCATAAAAGCCGCATCAACTCCGTAGCCTACCGACCGGACGGGGGACGCTTCATTTCAGGATCAGATGATGGGTCTATCAAGGAATGGGACCCGGCAACCGGGGCTTGCATCAGAACCTTCGAGGGACAAACACACCACATCAACTCCGTAGCCTACCGACCGGATGGGGGACGCTTCATTTCAGGATCAAATGATGGGACTATAAAGGAATGGGACACAGCCACCGGAGCCTGTATCAGAACCTTCGAAGGACATTCCAATAGTGTAAGATCCATCACCTACCGCCTGGACGGGAGACGCTTCCTTTCAGGATCTATGGATTCTATCAAGGAATGGGATACAGTCACAGGAGACTGTATCAGAACCTTCGAAAGGCATTTCAATTGGACACTCCCCATCGCCTATCGCCCGGATGGGGAACGTTTCATTTCAGGATCATCTAATGGGTCTATCAAGGAATGGGACACAGTCACAGGAGCCTGTATCAGAACCTTCGATGGGCATATCAATTGGGTACTCTCAGTCGAATACCGACCGGACGGGGGACGCTTCCTTTCAGGATCACATAAGTCTATCATGGAATGGGACACAGCCACAGGAATTTGTATCAGAACCTTCGAAAGGCATTTCAATTGGGAACTCCCCATTGCCTACCGCCCGGACGGGGGAAGCTTCCTTTCAGGATCAGATGATGGGTCTATCCAGGAATGGGACACAGTCACAGGAATTTGTATCAGAACCTTCAAGGGGCATTCCAATTTACGATCCGTCGCCTACAGCCCGGACGGGGGAAGCTTCCTTTCAGGATCAGCTAATGGGGCTATTCAGGAATGGGACACGGCAACTGGAGAATGTATCAGAACTTTCGATGTGCATAAACACCACATCAATTCTGTAGGCTACCACCCAGATGGGAAACGCTTCCTTTCAGGATCAAATGGTCGGTCTATCCAGGAGTGGGACACAGCCACAGGAGAATGTATCAGAACCTTCGAGGGGCATAACAGCCACATCAACTCCGTAGCCTACCGACCGGACGGGGGAGGCTTCATTTCAGGATCAGTTGATTGGTCTATCAAGGAATGGGACCCCGCCACCGGAGCCTGTATCAGAACCTTCGAGGGGCATTCCAATTGGGTACGATCCGTAGCCTACCGACCGGACGGGGGACGCATAATTTCAGGCTCATCTGACGGCACCATCAAAGAATGGGACGCTGAAACCGGCGAATGCCTCCGCACCTTCCCCAACATCCCCGGCCTCAACGTCCAGGGCTGGGATTTCCGGGGGTCGGTGCATGATTTTACCGAAGAAGACATAGAGCTCCTGCGCATGTACGGGGCCATCTTCAGCGAGGAGGATGAGGCCCGCTGGCGGCAGATCATGGCGGAGGAGGATGCTTTCTATGCCGGGGAGGAGTAGGCCCGCAGATTGAAAATCCGATTTTCAATCTACCGCTTCCGGAAACCCAGGAAGATGCCGGAGTCCCAGCACGCGCCCCTGGCTACGGGATTGGTTCAGGTCGCCTCCATACGCAAGGGTTGTGTCGGCTGAGGTCAGATAACGGATCCCCCCCAGACAAAGTCGGCGAAATCACTGCGCGGCGGGTAGCGCCCGATCAGCCAGGTTTCTTCGAGGCCCAGCGTTGCTGCGCGGGCCTGCAAGGTATTGGCATCGGAGCGGGTGGGCGTTTCTTTTACTTCTGTGGCAATCCGCCGGTCAAGAATAAAATCTATTTCCTGGCCCGTTTTGAGCTGAAAATAGGTTAGCGGTCCCAGGCGCATCAACTGGAGGGCGATGGCATTTTCAAACAAAGCCCCGCTGCTTACCTGTGCCAACTGATTGGCCAAGCCCGTATCTGCGAGATACATCTTGGGCTGCACCGCAATAGCCCGGTCCGTATTGGCGGCGTAAGGACTGGCCAGATGTAAAAAATAGGTCCGCTCCAGCAAATGCATGTAGTCTTTGACCTTGTGGCGACTGATCCCAATCAAAGAGCCAAGTTTGGTATAATCGAGGCGGCTCCCGATTCTGGAGGCCAGTAAGCTCACCAGCCGATACAGGTCATCTATCGCCGAATAATCAGATAACAGTTTGACATCCAGCTCGATATAGGAATTCAGTACATCCTTCAGCAAGCGCACTTTCTTTTCATCCGAACCCGCCAGCACAACATCCGGAAAACCGCCATATTGGATAAACTCCTCATAGGCTGCGGTATACTGCGCATAGAGCGCCTGGCGGTAGGGCTTTAGCCGGTGGGCTTGCAAAGCCCTGCTGTCTATCTCTTTGAACGTCAGAAACTCCTGAAAATCAAGTGGGTAGATTTCAAAAATCTGTTTCCTGCCCGCCAGGCTTTCTGTAATCCGGTTGCGCAGGTAATAGGAGCTTGATCCTGAGATGATAAATTTTACCGGGAAATGGTCATGGTAATATTTGATGAATGAAACTGCCTCTGGCACCAGTTGCACCTCATCCAGCGCGATTACAGCTGGCTGGCTGAAATCAATCCCTTTGATTTCGAGGTCTGTTTGTATCTCGCTGAAGTTCGTTTGGGTGAAGATGGCCCTGTCCTCTATCCGTTCGAGATCGAGGTAGAGCTTATTGTCATGTGGCGTCTGGTCCAGCAGGTAGCGGAGGGCCGTGGTTTTCCCGACGCGGCGCATACCCGTGATCACACTCACTTCTTTTTCAGCAAGATGCCGGAGCAATTCAGGAAAAATTTTGCGATCATACATTGGGTCATACTTTACGTCAGAAAATGTAACGTAAAGTTAAGCTCTGTGGACAACATTTCAACGCAATTTCCCCGCGCATTCTCCTTATTCAGGATTCCGGCAGTGAATCTGAGCCGAAGTCCCTCCCCTCCCGGATGTTTTTGTGAGGGCAGGCCCGCAGATTGAAAACCCGATTTTCAATCTGCGGGCACTCTCTGCCTCACCCTCCCACAAACTCAACATAATTCTCCCGGTGGATCACAGCTGTCTCACTGCCTGGGTAGGCCGACAAAAAAGCCGTCGGCACTGCCGCCGACGTCGAAGGGTTCCATTTGAACTCATAGGCCGATAAGCGCCCGCCGTATTCTTCCACATAGTCCACCTCCAGCCGCGTGGTCGTCCGCCAAAAATACATGTTCGGCACCTGCCCGGTGTAGAGGTTATGCTTCAGCCGCTCCACCACCAAAAAATTCTCCCATAATGCCCCCACATCCTGCCGAAGCGCCAGCGGGTTGAAATTCCGGATGATCGCATTGCGGATGCCAGTGTCGTAGAAATACACTTTCCTGCCCTTTTTGATCTCATTCCGGGCATTGCGGCTCAGGGAAGACAGCCGGAACACAACGAACGATTGCTCCAGCAGGTCGATGTATCGCTCCACCGTGGCGGGGTCGGCCCCCACAATCTGGGCCACTTCGTGGTAACGCACTTCCTGCCCCAGTTGCAGCGCCAGCGCCTGCAGGATTTTCACCAGCAAAGAGGGCTTTTTAATCTGGTCAAGGGAAAGCAGGTCCTTGTACATCAGGCCCTCGCTCAGCCCGGTGAGGAGGCGCTCCGCCACCGGCATTCCCCCGGTAACAACCTCCGGGTAGCTGCCATAAATCAGGCGCTGCTCCAGCAGCGAAGCCTCGGCCAGCCTGCCATGGTGGGCCTGCATCTCGGCAAAGGAAATGGGCAAGAGGGTAAAATCGAATTTCCTGCCAGTCAGGCTTTCCTTGGTTTGCGCGGCAATATCGAGCGAGGAGGAGCCTGTCACCAGCAGTTGAACGCCGGGAAAATGGTCCGTCAGGAGCTTGAGCGTGAGGCCCGCGTTGGCGAGGCGCTGGGCCTCATCCACCACCACCACCTGATAGCTGCCGATCACCGCCTGCAAACGGGCAAGTGAAATGCGGTCCAGCAGATCCCGCACAGCGGGGTCATCGCCGGTGAGCCACAGCTCAGGCTTACCCAGGCCCTCCGCCAGTTGGCGGATCAACGTGGTTTTCCCCACCTGCCGCGGACCGGTGAGCACAATGGCTTTAGAGGGAATCATCAGGGCTTTCATCTGCCCTTCCAGCAGTCGTGGAATCATGCCTGAAAATACCGATTTTCCCCCAAATCCAAAAAATCAATCAATTTTTCCGATTCAAATCGAAAAAATTGATCATATTTTTCGATTTGCCAATCTGGCTTGTCATAAGACCTTCGTCAAAAATGCCTGAGTAACCCGCCAATGTGCAAGGGTAATCCGAAATGGCCGGAAGGAAACATCTGTAACTGCTCGTGGTACTCTTTAGCGCGGAAGGTTGTGGGTTTTTAAAAGTATTTCCTTTTGTTGCAATCGAGATGATACTTTTTTTCTTTGCCAGGATACTTTTTGCAAATTTTGATTGATTAACTACATATTCAATCAATAGCGAAAAGGTTATCAATGAATAAATCACCTGTTGCCCACTAAAGAAAGCCTGATGAGAAGAATCGTGTATTACGTAGCAAGCTCCCTGGATGGGTTTATTTCTGGTTTGCAGAATGATATCAGCGGATTTGTGGCTGCAGGAAATGGTGTTGAGAAATATCTTGCTGATCTGGCAGACTTTGACACGGTTATCATGGGGCGCCGTACTTACGAATTTGGCTATCAGTACGGACTTCAGCCAGGAATGCCTGCTTATCCGCACATGAATCATTACATTTTTTCTGACAGCCTCAAGTTCGAACAGCCCGATCCGAAAGTTCAAGTCAGGAAAATGAACCTTGCAGAAATTGAAGAGATCCAAAAGCTGCCCGGAACTGATATCTACCTGTGTGGCGGCGGGCAATTTGCAGGTTGGTTGCTGGACAATCGCAAGATTGACCTGCTGAAAATTAAGCTCAATCCCCTGATCTTAGGTGACGGAATCCGGTTGTTTGCCAATTCTCCAGGTAATCTCAGGCTCAGGTTGCTTGATACCACTCCATATGAACATGGTCTTCAGATCATGACTTACCGGATTGAATATTAACCCCGGATGTGACAGCCAGGGAAGCCTCCCTTTCCAAGCTGCACGATGGCATTTCTGGCCTGTCTCTCACCGCTGTTTCTCCGCCTTTCCTTAACTTCCCTGCATGAAAGTGGAATGGCATGAACTGAGCGGCCCCGACATCGCCGCCTGGATGGCCGGGGAAGGCCCCGCCCTCAAAGAAGTGGTCCTCGCAGGCCGCAAGCTCTGCCTCGTGCGCCTGCCCGATAGCATCTCCGCCATCGATCCCAAATGCCCACACGCCGGGGCTCCCCTCGTTCATGGTCAGCTCGATGAACAAAACAGGCTCATCTGCCCCTGGCACCGCTTTGCCTTCGACCCCGTCACGGGCAACTGCTCCTCCGGCGGGTATTTTGTGAATACTTACCCCACGGAGCGCCGCCAGCAAGGTCTCCGCATTGGCTTGCCCGCAAAGCCCTGGTGGAAAATGGGCTAAGTGCTGACGATCAGCCATTTGCCTCCACCGGCAGCACCTCAAACAGCCGGGGGCGGCTCGGCGCGGCGTCCGACAGCCAGGCCGCAATCTGGAGCTCCAGCAGGTAGGGCCCGTCGGCAAGTTCATCCGGCACAAACACCATCTCCGTGATCGTGGCCAGCGACATTCTGGCAGGGTCCACCGCGTGGCTGTCGGGCTCCATCGCCCAGAAAATGTGGTGGTTGTCGAGGTGGCCTTCGTCAAACAGGCGATCCACCGAGGGGAGATCCACCAGCAAATGCTTCACGCCGCGCTGCCGGAGGTAGGTCATGGCTTCAAGCGAAAAAAACGCCGGGGCCTCGGCCATGTAATCGCGGTGCTGCTTGCCTGCCGGGTTGGGCAGGGTACGGATCACGAGGGCTTCGAGCCAGGAATCGGGCACAGTGGTGAGGGCAGCTTCGAGGTCGGCGCGGGTGAGGAAGCGGTCGTCCGGCTCTGCTTCGGGGCGGTAGGTTTCGGTATGGCCCAGGGCAGGGCGTGGCTCCACCGACACGAGGGTGGCAGGAAACAGCGAATCGCGCAGCACCTCATGGACGGCGATCCGCGCTTCGGCCACATGCCCGATGCATTCGGTGTGGGTGCCGTTGCAGTGGGGAATGAGGGTGTATTGCTCAAAGTTGCAGCTCCCGCCGCGGCGCACATCCCCCACAAACCCGCCTCCTTCGAAGGCCTGCGAAACGGCCCGCGGCACGCCGTAGGTGTTGGGCTGGCTGCCATTGAAAGCCATGGCGATGCTGATGTCGCGGGGCTGGCTGGCCACGGAGTAGAGGCGGCCATCGAGCTGGAGGAAGAGGTTCATGGGAGGAGGTTCAGGCGAATGAAGAAGCAATGTATTGAAAAAAAGCAGGGGAAAACGTGCAGGATGGCTCTGGTATCCTGGTCAGGGGATTGGGCCTTTCATTTTGAAATAGAGGCTCTTTCGGCATTTGTTTTGACCACACATGATCTCTCTCACTGTTTGTCGGCTTGGAAAACGGTAGGTTTGCTGTTTGATGCGCAGCATGAATTTGCTGATGAGCCAACGTCCCACCGACATGAACCTTCACCACGACACCTTCGCCCCGGTCCGCGAGCAGATCATCGGCATTCGCCAGACCTTCGAATCGCCCTATGGGCCTCAGATGCTCATTTATGGTGACTGGACAGCCAGCGGCCGTTTGTACGGACCGATCGAAGACCGCATCCGGCAGGAGCTGGGACCCTTTGTGGCCAACACCCATACCGAAACCACCCTGTCGGGGAGACTCATGACCCTGGCTTATCATGAGGCCAAGCACTTCATCAAGCAGGAAATTCACGCCGGGGAGGAGGATGTGCTGCTGTTTACCGGCTCGGGCATGACGGCGGCCATCAACAAGCTGCAGCGCATCATGGGCCTGCGGATCCCGGAGCGCAGCCGCGACTACCTTGCGGCACCTGTGCTGGCTGGCAGCGACGACAGCTGGAGCCACCGCAACCCCGCAGGGCTGCCGGAAGCCAGACGGCCCGTCGTGTTCATCACCCACATGGAGCATCATTCCAACCACACCTCCTGGCTGGAAACCTTCGCCGACCTCGAAATCATTCGCCCAACCCCAGATGGCCTCGTGGACCTCACTCACCTCGGCGAGCTCCTCGACCAGTACCGCCACCGGCAGCTCAAAATTGCTTCCGTTACCGCCTGCTCCAACATCACCGGCATCCAGACCCCCTACCACGACATCGCCAGGATCATGCACGAGGCTGGCGGGCTGGTGTTCGTCGATTTTACCTGTTCAGGGCCCTACGTGGAGGTGAACATGAACCCCGAAGCGCCGGGCGAGTATCTCGATGCTATGTTTTTCTCGCCGCACAAATTCCTCGGCGGCCCCGGAACGCCTGGCCTGCTGGTGTTCAAAAGCTCGCTCTATCACAACCAGGTACCCGACCACCCCGGCGGCGGCACCGTTACCTTCACCAACCCCTGGAAGGTGAGGAGATACATCGAAGACATTGAGGCAAGGGAGGATGGCGGCACCCCGCCCTTTTTGCAGGCCATCAAGGCGGCCATGGCTTTCCAGCTGAAGCGCGACATGCAGCCGGAAAGAATCCTGTTGCGGGAACATGCGCTCATGGGTCAGCTTTTTTCTCACCTCGACGCCATCCCCAACCTGCAGTTGCTCGCTTCTCAGTACCGCGACCGCCTCGGCATCATTTCCTTTACCATCCCGGGCCTACATTACCACCTGGCGGTTCAACTGCTGAATGACCGCTTTGGCATCCAGACCCGCGGCGGCTGCGCCTGTGCCGGAACGTATGGGCACTATTTGCTTGGCATCGACGAACAGGCTTCTGCGGTAATCGACGGGGAGGTGTTGCAGGGAAATTACATGCACCGGCCCGGTTTTGTGCGCTTGTCCATTCACCCCACCTGGCTGGAGGAAGAAGCGTTCATCGTGGCCGATGCGATCCGGCAGGTGGCGGGGCATCACGAAGAATGGGCAGCAGACTACACCTACGTGCCGGAGAGGAATGAATTCGTTCACCACAACGCAGCGATGCGCGCCCGGCAGGCCCAGCAGGTCCTCGACTGGTACCGGCCTTTTCATCAGGAAGGGTAGGCCGTTTGGCTAACAATCAGGGATTTTTCCAACAAATGCAGGGGCCGGGTGGTTCTCTGTCAAATTTGCTTCTATGCGCTCATCTTTTCTGGCCACCGCCTTCGCCGCCATTTTTCTGAACACAATTTTCACTCCGCTTATGTCACAAACAGCACAAGTAACCGGTTCGCTCCACGCCTTTACCATGACCGACATAAACGGTGCAGAAGTGCCGCTTGGCAATTTTGCCGGAAAAGTCGTTGTCGTCGTGAATGTCGCCTCCAAATGCGGCCTCACCCCCCAGTATGAGGATTTGCAAAATCTCTACACCCAATATGCCGACCGCGGAGTGGTTGTGCTGGGGTTTCCGGCGAATAATTTCATGGGCCAGGAGCCGGGCAGCAATCAGGACATCCAGTCTTTCTGCACGACCAATTATGGCGTCACCTTCCCGATGTTTGGCAAAATCTCTGTGAAGGGCCGCGACCAGCACCCGCTCTATCAGTTCCTCGAAGAAGCCACTGGACAGGATCCTACCTGGAATTTCCACAAGTACCTCGTGGATCGCGAAGGCAAGGTCATCGCTTCTGTTTCGCCCCAAACCTCCGTGCTGTCTGAAGGCTTCATTGCCCAGCTGGAGGCTTTGCTGGCAGAATAGCAGGACTATTTCTCCAGTCCATACCACCAGCCCCACAGCCAGGCCCGTTTTCCCTGCACGCTGCTGGATTCATCAAGTTGAGACCAGCGGCCAAAGGGAATTTCCTCCCGCTGAACCTCCCCGCCGGGCAGGGCCAGGTCAATCCAATAGCGCTCCGCTTTGTCGCCCTCCCGGAAGTCTTCCTTTCCGGCATAGCTGCTTGTGACTGGCCATTCCGGCTGCTGGTCGTTGCCGCTGGTCCGCAGCAGATATTCCTGCCGGGCCACCCATTCCCATAGCCTGAAGCGGTATTTGGTGTCATAGACCGGCACATTGTCATAGACCTCCTCCTGGTATTCCACCTGGCGGCTTTCATACACAGGTTCGTTGCAGTAGCGGTCTTCGAAATAGCCGTTTCCTTTGTCGATGGTTCCGCACACAACCCGTTCGGTGCCCACTTGCACGCGCTCGGTCCGGGTGCGGGTTTCGTAGCCGCGAAACACCTTGTTGTAGTGGTGAATGGCCTGAAAGGATTCCACCTGAAAGGCTCCTGCAGGCACCTGCCATTCTTCGTGCTGAACGGCCTCCTTGTGCATGATCTGGTGGGTCCTTTCCCAGGAAAAAGCCTGGATTCCGACCTCTACTGTGCGGGGAATGGCCCCGCCGCCCAGCAAGATGGCAACGAGCAGGAGGAGGCCCAGAAACCAGCTTCGTTTGCGTTTGGGCTTGGGCTGTTCTTCGGGGTGGAGGGTTCTGGGGCGGGAGGGGGCAGCTTTGGGAGCTTCGCCGGGGCGGTATTCGCGTTCCTGCAGCGCTGCATCCTGGCTATCCTCATCGCGGGGATTTCCGCAGGAAAAGCATTCGCTGGCCGAAGCTTTGTTCTGGGTATGACAATGGCCGCAAACCCAGTCGGCACCCGCTCGAGCCTCGCGGATCAGGGCCTCGTCTTCTACCACTTCTGATTCGGGCGGGAGGTAAAATTGTACGTCCTTCGGGCGGCTGGCACCGCATTGCGGGCAGCGGGTTTCCGGCCCCGCCACCCCCACTGTGCCACAGGTGGGGCAGTCCCATCTTCCAACTCTGATTGCCATTTGCGTTGTTGTTCAGCCTGCAAAAGATACAGTTTTTTGAGAGAGGTGAGAAAGTGAAAACGACTCATTTTTTTGCAGGCCTGGTTTCCCCTGCTTATTCCCAAAGCATTGACGAAGGGGATTCACCCGGCTGGATTGGAAATCCTGGTACTGACGGTTGGGGCGTGGCGGAGCCCGGAGGCACTGTTGCATTGCGGTCCATTTTTTTACAAGAAAAAAGGGTTGCTATTTGGGTAGCCGGGCGCCGGATACAAAAAAAGTATTGTGCAGCCTGGCACAGGAAAAACTTGGCTTCTGCAGGGGTTTGTCTTGACAAAATGAACCTTTACGCTCTTTTTTACTTTCATTTTGGCAAATACACCCACCTTTTCTATTCAACCTTTTTCCTCTCTATGAAACGCGCTGGCAAAATCTGGATTTGGTTTCTCTGTATGGCCGGACTCGTCTTTGCCATGTTGCAAATTGTCAATCATTTCCGGGGCACCCGGGGCGAGGAACACATTCAGGAAGCCTATCGGCTGTTAGAGCAAAGCGAGTACAGCAAAGCCATTCTTCAACTGGAAGAAGCCCAGCGCACTTTTGACCTCGTTGGGGAAGACTTTCCTGAGCAGGACACCCTCTTCGGTCTCTACCTGCGCACCCAGGACTGGGAAGCGGCCTACAACATGACCAACCACGAAGGCTTTGCTAATCGCTTTGATGATTCGCAGCGCTGGCTCGACGTTCAGACCCGCTTTCTTGAAAAAACAATCGACTCCGACACGGAATACAAAGCCTATGTTGCCGCTGAGGTTGTGATAGAAGACCCCACCCTGAGCTTGCGCCCATATTCGCCGGAGATCATGGAACTGCTTAGCCAGGCCCTCGGCGACTGGGTGATTTCCAACGGCTACCTCAACGGATTCACGCGGCAGCAGGACTGGTCCAACTCCACACAGGAGTGGTGGAGCTATGTGGCCGATGATAACGAAGAAATCGACCTGGGGCCCTTTCATGCCACCATGTCCAGGGCCTTCCCCAACCACGATCGCCTGATAGTGGACCTGTTCCGGCCCTTCGACAACGAAGAACCCGCCAGTACCCACATGGCTTATGTTGGCAGAATTGAATACCGGGGTCCCGGCCTCGCCGATTCCGCCGAGCTTCGTCCGGAAGAGGCCATTCACGACAGCCTCGACCGCAACCACGAACGCCTGCAGGCCTATCGCAGCGCGTTTGGCTGGGACCGCGACCTGCTCTATTGGCACACAGCCCAGCAAAGCCTCCTGGGATCGACAGTGAATCCGGCGGTGAACCATTTTTACCTGTATTTCCGGGAGCGGGTGAAAATGACCAACCAATCCTCCCTGCTGGAATTAGTCGTGGACAGAGGGTTGCTGGTGCCGGGCAGCGGGCTGGCCTGTGACAGCGGCGACCAGGTAGATTGCTGGGAGGTCCAGCATTCGGCGATCAGCGGCTTTCCAAAGGAGCTTGTGGAGATCCTGCTGGAGAAGTTCCCGCCTCCCTCGCGGGGGTATTTCCGCCCCGACAACCAGCGCGAGGCCCAGATGGCAGCTCTGGCCGTGGGACTGGCCACCTACAAGGAGCTGAAGGGATGGGAGTAGGGGAAGGTAAAAAATAGGTTCCCGAGCTTCCCGGAAGACCTTGTGAAGCATATTTCAGCGATGTAAATGCCCATGAGGCTTTGGTAGCCCTGGCCCGGTCGCCAACTAAAGCCATTTGCCAATCACCCCCTTCGCTGCTACCTTTGCCTCGCTTCGGGCGCATCGTGCAGCCCGGATGGTTCTGTTCTACCCAATTTCTCAACTCATTCCTGCAATGACGCCCACTTTCAACGTGATCGAAGAGCTTCGCTGGCGCGGCCTCATCCACGATTCTATTCCCGGTACCGAAGAATTCTTCCGCGATCATTGCAGCAAGGTCTATCTCGGCGTGGACCCCACAGGGAGCTCTATGCACATCGGTAACCTGGTGCCTGTTATGATGCTCGTGCACATGCAGCGCGCTGGTCACACGCCGTATGCGCTCGTGGGAGGCGCCACCGGCCTCGTCGGTGATCCCTCCGGCAAAGACAAGGAGCGCAGCCTCATGACCCTGGAGCAGGTGGCCGAAAACGTGGAAGGAATCCGCAAACAGCTCGCCTTTTTCCTCGATTTCGACGCGCCCAACAAACCGGTCATGGTGAACAACTACGACTGGTTCAAAGACTTCAATTTCCTGGACTTCCTCCGCGACGTGGGCAAGCACATCACCATTTCCTACATGCTCAGCAAGGATTCGGTGAAAAAGCGCATGGAGTCGGAGTCGGGCATTTCCTACACTGAATTTGCCTACCAGCTTCTTCAGGGCTACGATTTCCTTCACCTCTACCGCGAAGAAGGTGTCCGGTTGCAGGTTGGTGGTTCGGATCAATGGGGGAACATCACCACGGGTACCGAGCTGATCCGCCGGGTGGAGGGCCACGAAGTGAAGGCATTTGCCGCCGTTTGCCCCCTGATGACCCGCGAGGACGGCTCCAAATTCGGCAAATCCGCCGACGGCGAGAGCATCTGGCTGGATGGCTCCCGCACCTCGCCCTACCAGTTTTTTCAGTACTGGATGAATGTTGGTGACGACGATGCCAGCCGCTACATCAGGATTTTTACCCTGAAAACACGCGAGGAAATTGAGGGCCTCATTGCCGCCCACCAGCAGGCCCCGCACCAGCGCAGCCTCCAGAAAGCCCTTGCCGACGATATCACCCGCCGGGTCCATGGGGAGCAGGGACTGGCAGATGCGCTCCTTCTCACCGACTTTTTCTTCGGAAAAATCCAGTCAAAGGAAGCCCTTCACGGACTCACCGGGCGCCAATGGGAAGAGGTGGCCCGCTCCTCCGACCAGCGTACCTTTCCGTTGGAGCGGCTTCAGGCGGGCGCCAATGCTGTAGATCTGCTCAGCGAAAGCGGCATCACAGCTTCGCGCGGAGAGGCACGCCGCGCCATTGAGCAGGATAAAGCGGTGAAAATCAACCTCGAAACCTGCACCAGCGGCGAAACTACCTTCAGCACGGAAGATGCATTTTTCGGCAAGTACCTCTATCTTCAGCGAGGGAAGAAAAACAAGTACATCGTCGTCCTTAGCTGATCCGGCCCATGAAACCTTACTTTCTTCTTGCTTTGTGCCTCTGCTGGACCTGGGTGGCTTTTGCGCAGTCTCAGGACCTGTATTTGTCGCGCTTTTTGCCCGACAGCAAGGGCCATGAACAAGCTGAGGTAACGCTGTTCAACCCGCTGGAAAGCCCGAAAGAGGTGGGAGGCTATGCCATTATCACCCGGCGCTGGAAACTGCTGCTGCCGCCGGGTATCCAGGTGCCGCCATTGTCGTCAATGACCTTTGGTGGCAACAACGAAGGTGGAGCTTTGCTCATGACCCGGTTTCCCGGTTTTTCTGCTTATGCTCCGCTTGGCGATGATCCTGGCGACTTTGTGGCCCTTGTAAACCCGCAGGGGCGATTTTTGGATGGGTGTTATTTGTCTGAAACCCCAACAGTAGATTTCCTGCCAGCCACGATTGCTGATGCCAGCGGCACTTTTTCCCTTCCCGCAGAGTCGCATCAATCCTGGTATTACCTGGCAACGCTCCCCGACCCACTCATGGCCTACGACCGCGTTACCCAGGGCTGGCAGGCCAATGGCCGGAGCGAAAACCTGTTTCCTGCCACTGAATACTTGTTTGTGCAGGGGCGAATGACAGAAACGGGAACGGTTTCGGTCAAATGGAAAACCCGGTTTGAGAACGACTGCCTGTTCCACATCATCGAAAGGAGCTCGGACGGCGGAGTGTATGAGGAAGTGGGGCGAAGGAATGGGCTGCGGCAGTCAAATGGCTTGATAGACTACCAGTTTACCGATACAGTTGTAGGTGCCGACCAGCGGTATTGGTATCGGATCCGGCACGTAGACAGGGTGGGCGAGGTGGTGGCGTCTTCTGCGGTGCTGGTGAGAACCAACCAAAGTAGTTCTGGCTTTCGGTTTGATGTATTCAGCGAGGGCCCGGACACAGGCCAGTTTCTACGGGTACGGTACACCTCGCTGTTTGAGCAGGAAGTGAGGCTAAAGCTCCTCGATGAGCAGCTTCGCCAACTCGAAATCCTGAGTACGGGAAAGGTGACCCCCGGCCGGGAATACCTGGTAACCTACCGAAAGACACTACCGGCGGGGGTCTATTACCTGCTGATTGAAACGGAGCAGGAGCGCTACCACGAGGTGGTTGTGGTGCAGTAAATGCCTGCTTTGTCAGGATTTGTTACGGCCCAGGCTTTTGCTGAGAAGGTAAGTTCCATAAGCTGGCAGAAACCACCATCCCACCACGATCACAAGGAGGGAGATGACCCAGAAGCCTGTGTTGCCGCCGGGAAGTGAGCTACCCATGGCTGGCAGCAGGACAGAGTCGGCGTAGTACACAAGGATCCCGATACTAAGGGCCAGAACAGCAAAGCCGAGCCAGAGGCCTGGCTCCTTGCCTGCAAATTTCGCCTGCGGGCCAAGCCGCGACCAGGTAACAGCAGAGATGACGAGGCTGAGGACCAGGAGGCCGAAAGCAATGAACAGGGAACTGCTGAGCATAACAACAAGATTGATAGAGGTGAAACAAGGTTCAAAAGATAAGACCGGGAGCGCGACTTGCTGTTGAAGGCAATATGGAAGAATTTTGTCGATTCAGAAAAAAATTCTTCCATCAGGCCGTTGCATCAGACAAGATATTTCGGCCCCCCGGTTTTGTTAATTCATGGCAGGCTGTTAGAGATTCAGCCAGGCGGCGATGGCTGCCCCACCGGAGCTGATCATGGCTCCAACCCCGACGTTGCCCACATAATTCACAACATCACCGCCCGGACCAAACGTGGTAGAAGCTGGCGTGTAAACCACTACCCGTCCAAACCCGCTAATCGCTCCGGCCAAATCAGCACGCAAAACCGGGCCCAGGATGGTGGTGAGGTTCCCTGAACGGGCGCTCAGACCCTGGTGCCAGGGATTATCCTCTGCTTGCAGCACTTCCTTCCAGTGATTTGCGCTGTAAAACGCCACTCCCAGAACTGCCAGCAGGCCATTTTTTTCATGCTGCGAAAGGGTGGTGTTTTGGCGTACAGCCTGCGCTTTTGCTTGTACCAGGGTTATCCAGGGGTTTACCTTCCCAAGCTCAAAGGTGGCAGGCATCGCAGCCGTTACCTCGTTCAGCACGGAGAGTGTAAAGGCATGGGCACCGGCAAGCTGAACCGCAGCCAGGCTTTAAGCGAGTCCGGGAACCACAGGCCGGGAGGCATACACCAGCCGCAGGCTGTCGGTGGCGGAGCTTGACAGTTGCCCGCCACCCTCGGCATTCCAGAAGGCGGCATATTCGCCAACGGCTTTGGTTGCGCTGAGGGCCGCGAAGCTGGCTGTTGAAAGACCGGCAAAAGAACTGTCGGCGAAGGCTGCCAACCCGTCATTGTGAAACTGGCCTACAATGGCAAACCAGTCTGCACTGACCTCGCTGCCCGCTTGCAGTGACTGACCATTGTTGGCGCTTGCCAGTACATCGACGTCAGGGCGAGAGCAGGAAATTGCCATCAAGCCCAAAAAGGAAAGCGAAATGAGAGAGATGAAAAAGTATCTCATAATGAAAAGAAAAAAATGAAGGAAATGACTCCCTTCTCTTTGATTCTCTCTCGTCGGGGAAATTCGAGATCAGGCGGCTCCCGGCGTGGTGCCTGACTTCCAGCCGGGAACTGAATATCATAAGGACAAGGGAGAGAGGGGAAATCAGCTGAATTTCCTGTTGTCCTCCTCTGTCAAAAAGCCAATGAAAAACCTCCCGCTTTCGCGGTAGTAGTAGGTGCAGCGATAGCGGTTATAGGCGATGGGGGCACCTTTCTCCCGAAGAATTTCGAGATAGCGATACAGGGTTGCCATTGAAATGCCCATTTGGCGGGCCAGCTGATCTGCAGGGCCGGTGCATTTCCGGCGGATCAAAGCATCCATTTGCTCTAGGCGGGTCCAGTAGGTTTCCATGACAAAGTGTGGTTGTTGGGTTCAACAGTCGGTTAGATTTCTGGAGCGTTGACTCCGATTCTGACCACAACTTCGCGGCTTCTTTCTGCCCCAAAAAACGAAAATTTTGGCATTTGCTCAGGCTGGCAAGGGCCCAAGGTGCACCAACCCCCCGTCTACGACCATCCATTGGCCGGTTGTGTGTGAACTTTGCTCAGAAAGCAGGAACAACACCATGCTGGAAATTTCTTGGGTACTGGTCATTCTTTGTTCTAAGGGGATCTTTTTTTTGATTTTTTCCTCCACTTCGTCAGGCTGGTCAAAGGTGTGGTCGAGCCAGCGGCGGTAGAGCGGTGTCATTACTTCTGCCGGGAGCACGGCATTGACCCTGATCCCGTCGGCGGCGAGTTCGGTGGCCCACTCGCGGGTGAGGGCCAGCAGCCCGCCCTTGGCCGCAGCATACCCCGAGGTGCCTCCCTGCCCTCGCAGCGCCACTTTGGAAGCGATGTTCACAACAGAACCCCGGCTTTTGCGGAGATGTGGCAATGCAAAATGCATCAGGTCGTAAGCGTGGGTCAGGTTTCGGCTCAGCGAGGCCCTGAAAGCCTCCGGGCCTGCCTCGATGCCCGCCCCGTCATTGACCCCGGCATTGTTGACGAGGCCATCAAGCTGGCCGAATGACGCAATGGCCGCTTCCACCGCCGCCTGGCAAACCTGCCAGTCCACCAAATCGCCCAGATGAAGCGCCACCCTTTGCCCGTGCTGGTTGAGTTCCCTGGCAAGGGCCTCGCTGGGCTCCGCCGATTTGCTCGCCACAAGCACCCTGGCCCCCTCTGCAACCAGTTGCCGGGTAATCGCTTCTCCGATTCCTTCGGAGCCGCCAGTCACAAGAAAGACTTTGTTTTGAAGAGCCAGGTCCATGCGATGAAGATTGGGGTGGATAAGCAAAATACAAGTGGTTTTATTAACCAGCTTCCTTTGCCATCCGATATTATTCCCCGGAAGTACCGCCTGCTTCTTCTCCCACTACCTCCCCCACCACATGAGCCAGGTAACAGCCGTCTTTCGTGGTGAGGGGCTCCACGATGAACTGCTTCTGAACATCCTCCCACAGCTTCGCTTCACACACCATGATCACTTCGCCGGGAACCAGCTCCTCCACTTTGCTCTTTTCCCGAATTTCAAAACCTTTTTGTTCGTTGTACACCATTTTGTAGAACAACGCATGGGTGCTGAAAAGGCTGTGGAGAAGGGTGTATTGGCGAATATTGGGATACACCCGTTCGCTCTGGCGCATGAGCCCGGCGAAGCGCTCGCCCGGATAATCGAGGTAGCGGGGTGGCAGTTGCTTGTCCAGCACCCGCAGGTAGGGCGGCAGCCACAAGGCAAGCAGCAGGCCTCCCATCACCAGAGGCCTCAGCGAGGCCTTCTCTGGCTCGGCCTGAAGCAACACCTGCCAGAAGCCCCACAGAAGGGAGCCAAGCATCATGGCCATGGGAGCAAACAGCGGCACGTCATACCATTCCAGCTTGGTGGCACTGGCGCTGATGATGACAAGATGGGACAAAGAAACGGCAAGCAGTAAGCCCAGCCATGCCCGGAATGGCCTGAGCTGCGGCAGTGCCATGACAGCCCAGCTCAGCGGCAGCCACAGCAGCCAGGGGGCAAAACGGTCTTTCATCAGCCTCACAACAAACCAGTACCAGGGCCAGTCGTGCCCGTCGTGAACGGCCAGGTAATGCCCTCCGAGTTCTCCCTTCCACAAAGCTGCGAGAAAGCCCGGCCGATCCAGTTCGCGGTAGCCGTAGTAGGCGAGCAGTAGCAGCAGGACCGAAGCTGCAGCCATCCAGGTGTGTTTCTGGCGGAGGAGCGGCCCCCATGCCTTTTGCCAGCTGAGATAGAGGGCCATGCCCGGCAGCCAAAACCCACCGGCGACGCCTTTTGTCATCATGGCTGCCCAGGTGGCACCAGCCGCCAGCCAGATCCAGGCCGGGGAGCGGGTTTCGACCCAGCGATAGAGCCCCCAGGCAGAAAGCAGGAGAAACAACGCCAGCGGCACATCATGGTCGCCGGTTCGGGCAGCGTGGGCGTGAAAGAGCCCCTCTGTTGCCAGCAGCACCACCACAGCCCAGGCGCCCCAGGCTTCACTGCCAAGGTGACGCCCCATGAGGAGGAGCAGGGCAAAAATTCCCAGCACACACAGGGCCACCGGCAGCCTTAAGGCAAGTTCGTTGTAGCCCAGCAGCCGGAAACTCAGGGCCTGAACAGCAGTGAATAATGGCGTTTTGAGGTTGGTGGCGGAAGGGCCTTCCGGAAATTCGCTGAAGTTGTTGAGGTATTGCCCGGTTTCGGCCAGCCAGTAGGCCCGCAGGGCGAAAAGCGACTCGTCGAAGGTTTTGACAGGCTCCGTGTTCAGTTGGTGAAAAACGGGAACATAGGCCAGCAACAGGAGCAGGACGCGCGGGGCCCATGCTGAACGAAAAAAAGCAGGTGCGGGCAAGGAGCTGGAGGAATTAGGGTGAAGGGCGAAGAAGAGCCGGGGCTAATATAGCCCGATTTCCTATATTCGCATTCCCAGCAATCCATTACCGCCTAATCTCTTTCCAGCCGTGTCGTATTCCTCTCCCCCGGCGGGCGAAGCCCAAACGCCCCTCATGAAGCAATACTATGCCATCAAGGCCAGGTATCCCGGCACCATTTTGCTGTTCCGGGTAGGAGATTTTTATGAAACTTTCGGCGAAGATGCTGTCGAAACGGCTGGGGTGCTCAACATCGTGCTCACACGCCGCAACAATGGTGGCGGCGACATGGAGCTGGCTGGCTTTCCACACCATTCCCTCGACACCTACCTTCCGAGGTTGGTTCGTGCAGGCAAACGGGTGGCAGTCTGCGACCAGCTCGAAGACCCCAAGCAAGCCAAGGGCATCGTGAAGCGGGGGGTCACGGAGCTCGTAACCCCCGGCGTGACTTTTAACGACAAGGTGCTGGAAGTGAACCGCGACAACTACCTCGCAGCGGTTCATTTTGCCTCCAAAAAAGAACTCGGCGTGGCCTTCATGGAGGTTTCCACAGGCGATTTTTTCTGCTTTTCCGGCAACCCTGACTATGTCGGCAAGGTGCTGCACACCATGAACCCTGCCGAAGTGCTGGTGGCCAAACGCGACCTGCGGCATTTTAAGGAAGAATTCGGCGAAAAATTTTACCTCAGCCGCCTCGACGAATGGGTCTTTCAGCCTGATTATGCCAGAGAAAAACTCCTCGACCTGTTTCAGACCCAGTCGCTGAAAGGCTTTGGTGTGGAGGAGGAAACGAATGGCCTCATCGCTGCCGGCGCAGTGGTGCATTATCTCTATGAAAGCCAGCAAAAGCGCCTTCCCCACATCCAGAAACTGTATCGCTTCAACGATTCCGGATTCGTCTGGCTGGATGCTTTCACTGTCCGCAACCTGGAGCTGGTCCAGTCGCTGCACCCGGACGGGATTTCCCTTGTGGATGTGCTCGACTATACCCAAACAGCCATGGGAGGCAGGCTCCTGAGGCGTTCGCTGTTGTTTCCGCTCAAAGATGTCGCCCGCATTCGCCAGCGCCACGACCTGGTGGAAACCTTCCTGCGGGAGCCGCTGCGCACCGAGCGGCTGCTGAAGCAATTCAAAGCCCTGGGCGACCTGGAGCGACTGGGTGCCAAAGTGGCCACCCGCCGCCTCGCCCCCCGCGAGGCAGCGCTGCTCAGAGAATCGATGCGGCTTATGGAGCCCATCCAGCAGGAACTGCTCAGCTTCGGCACCGAAGTTTTTCAGCAGCGGGTGAAGGCTTTTGCCGACCACCAGCCACTGCTTGACCTCCTGGAGCGATCCCTGCTCGACGATGTTTCGGCCCAGGTTACAGACGGCAACGTGATTCGCGATGGCATCTCGACGGAGCTTGACGAGCTGCGCGACATTCGCGACAACGGCAACGAGCTTCTGCTCGGCATGCAGCAGCGGGAAACCATGCGGACGGGTATTTCCTCGCTCAAAATCGGCTTCAACAAGGTGTTTGGCTACTACCTCGAAGTCACCCATTCCCACAAAGACAAGGTGCCGTTGGAATGGACCCGCAAGCAGACCCTGACGAATGCCGAGCGCTACATCACCGAGGAGCTGAAAAATTACGAAGACAAAATCCTCTCTGCCGAAGAGCGGATGGTGTCGATTGAGCACGCCTGTTACCAGCATTTGCTCGACCAGCTCCAGCTTCACCTGGAGGGCCTGATGGTCAATGCGCGGATCGTGGCCGAACTGGACATGATGCTGAGTTTTGCCGAAGCTGCCCGGATCCGGCGCTATGTGCGCCCGGAGGTGAACGAAAGCTCCCGCCTCGAGATTCGCCAGGGTCGCCACCCGGTGATTGAAACCACCCTGCCGCCCGATGCCCCTTATGTGCCCAATGACATTGTATTAGACAACGAAAACCAGCAGATCATCATCGTGACGGGGCCAAACATGGCGGGAAAATCGGCGCTGCTGCGCCAGACAGCCCTTGTGGTGCTGCTGGCCCAGGTGGGCAGTTTTGTGCCCTGCCAGAGCGCCTCGATTGGCGTGGTGGACAAAATTTTCACGCGCGTGGGCGCGAGCGACAACATCTCTTCGGGCGAATCGACCTTCATGGTGGAGATGAACGAAACCGCCCGCATCGTGAACAACGCCACCGAGCGGAGCCTCATTTTGCTCGACGAAATCGGGCGGGGAACCAGCACCTACGACGGGGTGTCCATTGCCTGGGCATTGGTCGAATACCTCCACGAAACGCCTGGATGCCGCGCCAAAACGCTGTTTGCCACCCACTACCACGAACTGAACGAACTCGAAAACCGGCTTGCCAGGGTGAAAAATTTCAATGTTTCCGTGCGGGAAGTTGATGGTAAAATATTGTTTTTGAGGCAATTACAGCCGGGCGGCAGCAATCACAGCTTTGGGATCAACGTGGCTTCCATGGCTGGAATGCCCAAAACCCTCCTCCGGCGTGCGGAGCAACTGCTCGTGCATTTCGAGTCGGCGAAAATGGAAGACCAGCAGCAGGCCAGGAAGCTGCGTTTTTCTGACAAACAATCGATTCAGCTGAATATGTTTGAGCTGAAAGACGAAGACACCCTGAAGATTCGCCAACTGCTGGCTGGTGCCGACATCGACCGGATCACCCCGGTGGAAGCTTTGTTGAAGTTGCAGGAAATGAAGCGCATTCTGATGGACTGAATACCGGGAAGCTGTTTTCGTCCGGCCCATTTTCAGTAATTTTCCAGCGGAGAAAGCGAAAAAACCATGTACAAGGCAATCGTGTTGGGAGGCTTTTTTTTGCTGGCCATGTCCTGGGCCAGGGGGCAGGCAGCCTGGGGCGAAGAATGGCGACAGGCGATGGGGCAGGCTCAGCTAAACAGTGAGGCGTGGGTAGCGGCGGCTAACGCACTGGCCCGCGAAAGCCTGTCATCACACCCCGACACAAGCCTCAAATATGGCCAGATGGCCCTGGAAGTTGCCCGCAATCAAGGGTTTACGACCGAAAGTGCCAAAGCACTCGGCTGCCTGGGCGAAGTGTACAGTGCCCTCGGTGCCTATTCCCTTGCCGCCGACCACCTTTTCCAGGCAGTGGACGCCTATCAGTATGCCGGTGAGCTGCGGGGTTTGTGCAAAACCTACAATGCCCTCGGTGGCCTTTTTTACTTCACCCGCCAGCTGGAGGAATCAATTGGCTATCACATGAAGGCTTTGGGCCTGGCCGAAGAACTGCGCGATGACAAGTTGCAGGGGCAAACCCTCGGGTCCATCGGCCACTTTTACGAGAAGCAGTTCAACTACCCTATGGCTTTGGAATACCAGTTGAAGGCCTTGAAAAAGCTGGAACAGGCAAAGGACAGTGTGGGACTTTCAACGATATACGGCCATTTGGGAAGCATTTCCGAAGATGCCGGCCAGTATCGCGAGGCCTACACTTATTTCTGGAAAGCCTGCCAGCTTACTTTGGCAACGGGGCATGACGAGGAGCGGATCGTTCATTTGAACAACCTCGGCGATGTTTACCGAAAGCAGGGGCAGTATGCCGAGGCCATGAAGTACACCCGGGAAGCACTTGAGCTCGCGAGGCGACTGGAAAACCTCTATCAGGTAAAAAGTTCGTGGCGCGATTTATCAAAAATTCACGCGGACATGGGCGCTTATTCACTGGCCCACACCTACCTTGACAGTGCCTACGAGCTCCACGAAATTCTATTTGATGAGGCCTCTGCCAACCAACTGGGGCGATTGCAGGGTTTGTATGAGCGGGAACAAACCCAGCGGGAGCTGGAATTGCTTAAGCGGGACCGGAATCTCACCCGCATTACGGTGCTGTTTCTTGCTGTGGGCCTGTTGCTGCTCACGATCATCGGCGCGCTGATTTTCCGGCAGCAACGACTGCGAAACCGCCAGGAGCGGGTGCTGCATCAGGCCCAGCAGGCCCTCACCCGGCAGGAACTGGAAAACAGCCAGCTTCATGAATTGCAGCTTCAGCGGGAGGTGGAAGCACATTCGACCCAATTATCCAGCCGTGCCCTGAGCATTGTGCAAAAAAACAACATCCTCAAGGAGATCAAAACCCGGTTGAGCCACCTCAAAACACAGGACAAAAGCGTAGAGAAACCTTTGCAGGAACTGATTCAAAAAATCGAGGAAGGGTTTCATTTTGATGAAGACTGGGCCAGTTTTAATAACATCTTTGAGCGGGTTCACCCGGAGTTTTACCGGACCCTGTCTGAACGCTTTCCCGACCTCACAGCAACTGAAATCAGGCTGTGTGCCCTTATTCGCCTGCACCTCGACCCTAAGGACATTGCCTCGATCATGGGCATTTCGCTGGACAGCCTGCGCGTGTCGAGGCACCGGCTGCGAAGAAGTCTGGGGTTGGCGCAGGGCACCAACCTGGTTGCCTTTATCATGAGCCTTTGAGCCCGGCTGTAACGTTCACAATTATTTAATCTTCGAAGAAATACCCTTTTATTCATCTCATAACTACTTGTATGTCAGTCTAAAACCACATTATCCCAAATTAACGCTTGCCCTTTTGTTGCCTGACTAAATAGTGCTTGTTGCCTTTTTCTTAACAGGCAGAAATTGCAATCTACCCGGATTCTCCCCTTTCTTGGGTCGTTATTTCACCGCAATGATCAACCCAATTCATATGAGTTTATTTTTCCGCCACTCTCTTTTGCTGGCCTTCGCAGTGGTAGGCATGAGCCTTTCGACCGTTGCCCAGCAGGTGCTGTTCAAGCGCTACATCCAGGTTACCGACACCATCGACGACGGGGGCGTACAATTGCCTGTTTCCTCTGACGATGCTGAGCAGGAAAACGACGAGATGGATTCTCTCGAAGACGACGACCTCGACGCAGGTTGGGAAGGCGATCCTGCTGACCAGAACCAGCTCACCACAGGCCTTCGCTTTCGCGACCTCTCCATCCCGAAGGGGGCCACCATTGATTCGGCCTTCATTGTGTTCTCTTCTCATGAAGCCAAAACCCCTGCTGATGTCGCCGACATCACCATTTTCGGGGAGGCTTCCGATTTCGCTGCCACCTACGACCTGACCACCCTCATCACCGACCGCCCAAAAACCACCGCCTCCGTTCAGTGGCTCGTGGCCGAGGACTGGGGCTTGTGGACCACCCACCAAACCGTTGACATCAAGGCCATCGTGCAGGAGATCATCGACCGGGCAGGATGGCAAACCGGCAACCCCATTGCCTTTGTGCTGGAGGGGAAAGACCAGGGCGTGACCGCTGTTGAAAATGCCCGTGAGTTTGAATCGTTTGAAAACATCGCCGACCCGGCAGACGGCGGCGACGGCCAGAACCACCCTGAGCGTGTGCCTCAACTGTTTGTGTATTACACCGCTCCCGGCCAGGTGGATATTTTCATCGCCGTGACCGACACCATCGACGATGGCGGTGTGCAGTTGCCCGTTTCCTCTGACGATGCCGAGCAGGAAAATGACGAGATGGATTCGCTCGAAGACGACGACCTCGACGCAGGCTGGGAAGGTGATCCTGCCGATCAGAACCTGCTGACCACGGGTCTCATTTTCCGCAACATCCCCATTGGAAAAGGCGCCCAGATTGATTCTGCCTTCATTTATGTGGTGTCGCACGAGGCCAAAAATGCTGACGATGTGGCTGAAATCACGATCCATGTAGAAGACAGCGATTCTGCTGCTACCTTCACGTTGGCATCGCTCATCACAGACCGGCCTACCCTTGCCACCACTGTTTCCTGGAACGTGTCCGAGCCCTGGGGCCTTTGGACCGAACATCGCAGCCCCGACCTCAAAGTGTTGGTTCAAGCCATGGTGGACCGTCCGGGATGGAAATCGGGCAATGCCATTTCGTTCATCATGGAAGGCACCAACCAGGGCGTTACTGCTGTTGAAAATGCCCGTGAGTTTGAATCCTATGAAAACATTTCTGACCCATCAGATGGCGGCGATGGCCAGAACCACCCTGAGCGCGTTCCACGCCTTCGCGTGTATTTCAACGCAGCCACCGGGATCGACCGTGCCGAAGTTCTGTTTGGCGGATTGAACGTCTACCCCAACCCTGCTGTGGGCGGCCCGGTAACTGTGGAGCTCCACAACCAGCAGCCTGCTGAGATCAAGCTCTACAATGCCGCCGGCCAATTGGTGCTGGAACAGCAAACCGCCGGGATGGATCGTGCCGAACTGACCGTTTCCCACCTCCCAAATGGAAGCTACTTCCTGCATGTGATCCAGGGGAACCAACTCTTTACCGACAAGCTCCAGCTGAGCCGTCAATAACTCCCTGTTTGGGCTTCGCTATGGCGCAAATTGCGGCCGTAGCGGGGCTTTTCTTTACCCAACGTCAATGAACAAGACCCTGGTTATCCTGCTGCTTATGCTGCTGCCCTGGCTCGCGGCCGCTCAATCCTATCGCCTGTCGGGGATGGTGAAGGATCAACTCACAGAGGAAGTGCTCGTGGGGGCCTCCATTCAGGTGGTGAGCCAGCAGCGTGGTTGCTACAGCGATGGGCAAGGAAAATTCAGCTTAGGAGAAGTGACCGGCCCTCGTGTCACGGTGAAAATCAGTTACCTGGGCTACAAACCATTTGAGCTGATCCACGATTTCTTGCTGGAAGCACAGCCTGTTCTCACCATTTACCTCGTTCCGGCAGACCTGGAGTTGGGGGCGGTGGAGATAACGGGCAGGGCGGAAGGACAACTCCGGGCATTTTTGCAGCAAAAAAGGGCCATCAACATCAAAAACGTGCTGTCGGCGCAGCAGATCCAGTCCTTCCCCGACATGAATGCCGCTGAGGCCATTCAGCGGGTGCCGGGCATTTCCCTGCAGCGCGACCAGGGCGAAGGGCGCTATGTGCAGCTTCGTGGCACGCCGCCAGAGTTGACCAACTTCAACATCAACGGCGAGCAAATTCCCTCGCCAGAGGGAGCGGTTCGCTATGTAGGCATGGATGTGATCGCCGCCGACCAGATTGAAAGCATCGAAGTAACCAAAGTACTTACCCCTGACATGGACGCCGACGGCATCGGCGGCAATGTGAACATTGTGACCAAAGAAGCAGAAGACAACGAACCGGAGATCCGGGCGGTGATTTCAGGCGGGTACAACCATTTGCGGCAGCGCGAAAATTATCAGCTCCAGTACTCCTACGGCCAGCGATACAAGCGCTTTGGGTTCAACCTCAACACCAGCTACTTTGTGAACAACTTTGGCTCCGACAACATGGAGTACAAGTATGCGAAAGGGCCGTTTTTCGGCAGCCAGGGACAAGGAGTGGACAACTATTTTGTGCAATACAGGGAGCTACAGCTTCGCCATTACGACATTACCCGCACACGGCTTGGCATCAGCCCCACCTGGGATTTGCAGTTTAACGAGAACAGCAAAGTGTTCCTCCGGGCGATGTACAACCGCTTTGCCGACGAGGAAGTGCGTCTCCGGAAGGTCTATGAACTGGACGATGCCCTCTCGGAGGTGTACTACCTCTATGGCGGCATTAACCATGACATGCGGGCGCGGACCAAAATTCAGGAAGTGGGAACGGTGAATGCCGGGGGCGAGCACAGGATCCTGGGTGCCAGCCTCGACTATCTGGTGCAATATGCTTTTGCCGGCGAGCGCCGCCCCGACCAGATCGAAGCTGCGTTCGAGAGCCCGGGCCAGGCAATTGCCATGCGTTTTGACAGAAGCACGCCGCAGTGGCCGAGGGTAGAATTCCCCAGGGCTGCCGACTCTCTCAATGCTTTGGCTTATGACCGATATAACCTTGACGAGTTGACGCTCACACAAGGCGAGATTCGCGATAACAACTTCGCCACCCGCTTCAACCTCAGCCTGCCTTATGAGGTGAATGCTGCTCATAAAGGATTTGTGAAATTTGGCGGAAAAATTCGCTACAAGCTCAAAACCCGCGACCTCACTTCCAGGGTGCTCGGTGCCTATCGCCGCACAAGCCCGCAATACCTCGGCGAGGGCCCCAAGCTCGACCTCACAACGGTGCACGACGGCTTTTATCAGGGCAATTTGCTCAACCAGGGCTATGTGATGGAATACATGCCCTCCCCCGGCCTGATGCGTGATTTTTACCGCGACTACTCCGAATTTTTTATTCTCGACCAATCGGAGACCAAGATTCGCACCTTTGGCGAAGACTACGAGGCGCGGGAGCAGATTTATGCTGCTTATGGAATGGTTCGCCATGACTGGAACCAGCTCATGGTCGTGGCCGGAGCCCGCTGGGAGCGAACCTATGTGGACTATGAAGGCCAGCTCATCCGAACCGACCGCGGGCGCTTTGATTCGCTGAGTGTGCTGAGCGACAGGCGAATTCATGATTTCCTCCTGCCCCAGCTCCAACTTCGCTATGCCCTCGACGACAACACCAACCTGCGGGCCGCCTGGACCTATTCCTATGCCCGGCCCAACTTTGAGGATGTGCTGCCCTACCGCGCTGCCGACCAGGACGAAGTGACCTTTGGTAACCCCGACCTGGCCTATCCCCGCTCCATGAACCTGGACCTGCTGGCCGAGCGTTTCATTCGCGACGGGATCTTGTCGGGAGGGCTTTTTTACAAAAATATCGATGATTTCGTCTTCTTTTTTAAACGATTTGCCCACGAAGGAAACCCGCAGGACTACGGCCTTGTCGAGATCACGAAGGCTATCAACGGTATTGAGGCTTCGGTTTATGGTGCGGAGCTGATGGCCCAGTTTCAGTTTAATTTCCTCCCAGGTAAATGGAGCAATTTCGGCTTGTATGCCAATTACACCTTCACCGAGTCGAGGGCATTTATCAACAAACGGTTCCCTGCTAACTACACCGATGCCGTGGTAGTATTTGGCGAAGACGACCTAAGTTTGTTTCGCTCCGACACCGAAACCGAGATCATTCCCCTGCCGGGCCAGGCCCAGCACAGCGCCAACCTCGCCTTGCTGTACAATGGCAGCCGTTTTTATATTCGAGTGGCGGCCAACTACCAGGATGCCTTTCTGTATCGCCTCGGCGCCGATGCTGACCTCGACGAATACTATGGCGAAGCCCTTCGCCTCGACCTCACCAGCACCTACGCCCTGGGGCCGAATGTGAAGTTGTTCTGCGACCTCATTAACCTGAACAACGCCCCCCTTTCCTACTACCTCGGCACGCCCGACCGGATCCAGTTGCAGGAATACTACTCCTGGTGGGGCCGCTTTGGCGTGAAACTCTCCTTTTGACCTGCAGCATCCCCAACAGGAAACCCCTGCACCAGACGAGCGGGGCTGATCCCTTGTTTTTCTCTTTTCCATTTCAGACCCAACTACCAAAGCATGCACGCAAGCAGATCTTTCCTTTGCCTTTCCCTTCTCTTTTTTGGCTGCGAAACAACCCAGACCAACCCTGTTGCTGAGAATGGCACCATTCTGCAGCCACTGTTTCGCACAGCTGCCACAGCAAACGATTCTGACGATCCTGCCATATGGGTGCATCCCACCCACCCGGATTCCAGCCTGATCCTCGGCACAGACAAAGATGAGCAGGGTGGTTTGTATGTGTTTGATTTAAAGGGAAATATCATCCGGGAAAAGGTGATTTCCGGACTTCGCCGCCCCAACAATGTGGACATTGAGTATGGGGTGAAGTTAAACGGCGAAACCATCGACATTGCGGTAGTAACCGAGCGGCTGGAAGAACGGCTGCGGATTTTCCGCCTGCCCGACATGACCCCGGTGGATGGAGGCGGCTTGAAGGTGTTTGAGGGTGAGGCGAGCGAAGAATTTCGCGCCCCGATGGGCGTGGCTGTGTACAAACGGCCCCGTGATAGTGCCTTCTTTTGCCTGGTGAGTCGTAAAAACGGCCCGAAAGCAGGCTACCTCTGGCAGTATGCTTTGGTGGAGCGTCAGGGGCAGCTTGCCTTGGAATTTGTGCGCAGCTTTGGCCAGTTCAGCGGCGACAAAGAGATCGAAGCTATTTGCGTGGACGACGCCAGGGGACGGGCCTATTATTCAGACGAAAGCTATGGAATCAGGGCCTACCATGCCGACCCCGACTCAGGGGGACAGGAACTTGCGCAATTTGGGCTGAATGATTTTTCAGAAGACCGTGAAGGAATTTCGCTTTTTGCCTCGGGCGACAGCAGCGGCTATCTGCTCGTATCAGACCAGCAGGCTTCCCGTTTTCATGTATTCGACCGGATGAAGCCGGAGGCCGGAGTGGTGGCCACGCTTCCTATGACTGTCGTGGAAAGTGATGGCTCAGAGGCCTGTTCGGTGCCGCTGGGCAGCCAGTTTCCGAAGGGGTTGTTTGTGGCCATGTCCGACGATAAAACATTTCAGGTCTATCGCTGGGAGGATCTGGAAGCAGAGATTGAGCGGCAGATGGCTCTAGTGCGAGGCAAATAAGCAAAGGATTGGAAAAACGAAAGTTGACGAATTTCCTGGCTGAAAAAGCAGGCATCAGGAGGGAATTTCTTGACCAACAGGCCAAATTCATCCGAACTATGCCAGTAAAGCGGCACTTTTTACTGCAGATTGAAAATCACATTTTCAATCTGCAGTAAATCTGATTTTCTAAGTTTCCGCGCAAAGAGAAAGCCGCAACAAACCTAGAATGCTGAAAGTTAGCGGCATTGCGGCGAAACGATCTGGATAAACTTCCCAAAGCAGCCTTCACACACACTTGCCCGTCATCCTCACACGCTTGCTAATCGGAGGTGGGTTAGCTCAACGTTTCTTTTCATGTTTGAGTACCTAACTTTAAGGTTGCCTATGCGCCTCATGTTGACTAACCAGCTTATGAAGATGAAAACTGTGCTGTTTGGATTGTTGGGCCTCATGTTGATCGCCCCCCGGGTCGAGGCCCGCACCAGTGACCTGTTACCACGCCTTCCGGGGGAAACTCTCCTTCCTGCCGAAGCGCTCCTTACCGATCTCTTGCCCGAGGCAGAGCTTGGTATGCTCCCCGAAAGTCCGGCTCCCACCCCTCCTCCACGCTGGGATCGCTGGGATGATGACGATTTTTTCTATTCTCGTCGCCTGAGGCGTTTTCATCGCCAACAGCGCCGGCTCGCCAGATGGGGCTACTATGACCCTTACTTCACCAACGATATTTACTACGTCATCGGAACGCCTTACTGGAACCGATGGAACAGTTGGTATAGTCCTTGGCAAATTCAACCAGTGGTCGCCACCAATTTCTGGATGGGAGGTGTCTCGTTTCACGTTCAGATTGGCAGTGCCGGTTGGAATCCCTGGGGATACGACCCTTGGGCTTTTTCGGATCCCTGGTTTAACTCCTATTCCTACTTCTATCAGCCAGTGTATGCCTACTCCTACAACCCCTGGCGGTTCAACAGCTGGGGTGGAGGCTGGGGTGGCAATTGCGCCTATGGCGGTGGGTTTAACCGTGGTTATCGGAATGGGTTCCGAAATGGCTACGCTGTAGGCTTCAACCAGGGCTTCAACGCTGGTTGGTACAATGCAGGGGGAGGTGGCGGTTATTCAAACGATTATTGGTGGAGGCGGAATGACGCTAATTATGCCAACGTGGCCCGCCGACCCGTAACCCGCACGGTAAACCGTTACGATCTGCCGCAAGGCAGCAGGCCCGAAAGTCGCAGACCCACAGAAGGCCGCGCCCCGGGCTACACCGAATCCATGGGCAGAAGCGCCACTCCCGGCAATGGATCTTCCATCCGCCGGACCGAAAGCAGCAGCTACGACCGCAGCAACACGCCCGGCAGAAGTTCATCGCCCAGCTACGACCGCAGCAGTACGCCTGGCAGAAGCTCAACGCCGAGCTACGACCGCAGCAGCGCGCCCGGCAGAAGCTCAACGCCCAGCTACGACCGCAGCAGTACGCCCGGCAGAAGTTCATCACCGAACTACGACCGCAGCAGCACGCCCGGCAGAAGCTCAACGCCCAGCTACGACCGCAGCAGCACGCCCGGCAGAAGTTCATCGCCGAGCTATGATCGCAGCAGTACGCCCGGCAGAAGCTCAACGCCCAGCTACGACCGCAGCAGCGCGCCTGGCAGAAGCTCAACGCCGAGCTACGACCGCAGCAACACACCCGGCAGAAGCTCAACGCCCAGCTACGAGCGTAGCAGCACGCCTGGCAGAAGCTCAACGCCGAGCTACGACCGCAGCAGCACGCCCGGCAGAAGCTCAACGCCGAGCTACGACCGCAGCAGCACGCCTGGCAGGAGTTCGACTCCAAGCTATGAGCGAAGCACTGCGCCCAGCTACGACCGCAGCCCCGCCCCGAGCCGGAACAGCGCCCCTAGCTACCAGCGAAGCCAGCCCAGCCAGCCTTCGCGGAACAGCGCACCCAACTACGACCGCAGCCCTGCCCCCAGCCGGAACAGCGCCCCGAGCTACCAGCGAAGCCAGCCCAGCCAGCCTTCGCGAAGCACTGCGCCCAGCTATGACCGCAGCCCTGCCCCCAGCCGGAGCAGCGCCCCGAGCTATCAGCGAAGCCAGCCCAGCCAGCCTTCGCGGAACAGCGCGCCCAGCTACGAACGCAGCCCCGCCCCGAGCCGGAACAGCGCCCCGAGCTACCAGCGGACGTCTGTGCTGCTGG
>JBGSKC010000043.1:0-237309 GCA_041741415.1 Bacteroidia bacterium
TTTGATCGGTGTGGTGAGCGGCGGGGCCCAACCCTATTCGGCTTACAGCTGGACGCCGGTGGCCAGCCTCAGCAGCCCGTCGGCGCTGACGACTCAGGCCCTTGGCTTGACGGCTTCGCAGTGGTTTTTCCTCACGGTGACCGATGCCAACGGCTGTAGTGCCACGGACTCGGTTTTTGTGTGGGTAAATGAGGAGATCGTGATGGACGCGGGGCCCGACCAGCTCTTCTGCTTTGGCGGCTCGGCCACCCTGGGCGGCTCCCCGACAGCGCAGGGCGGTTCGGGCGGGATCAGCTACCTCTGGACTCCTGCCACGGGTTTGTCTGGCAGCAGCTTGACCAACCCTGTTGTGCAGGGCATCAACAGTGTGATCACCTACGAAGTGTTTGCCACCGACCAGCTTGGCTGCGCCGATTCGGCCACAGTGACAATCACCGAAAACCCGGAGATCCTGCTGGATGCGGGGCAAACCGACAGCCTGTGCTACAACCAGTCCACGACCCTTGGGGGCATTGCCAGCGGCGGGGCAGGCGGCTTTGCCTACACCTGGACCCCGGCCAACCTGCTCGCAGGGCCTCAGGGAGCCACAGTGCTCACCCAGCCATTAGCCCAAACGACAACCTTCACTCTTTCGGTAGTGGATGCCAACAACTGCCCCGCCACCGACACTGTGCTGGTGGTGGTAAACCCGCAGCTGAGCGCCGATGCCGGACAGGGGCAATTTGTGTGTTTTGAGGAAACAACCCAGTTACAGGGAGTTGTTGGTGGTGGAACAGGGCCATTGACGGTACAATGGTCGCCAGCAGCCAATTTGAGCGACCCGACTTCCCTCACAACAAGCGTAGTGGGGTTGACCACCACCACGACCTTCACCCTGGTTGTGGTCGATGCTGTCGGGTGCAGCGATACCTCAACGGTAACCATCACAGTAAATCCAGCGCTGTTTGCAGATGCAGGCGGCAACGGAGCAATTTGCTACGCGGCTCCGACGAGCCTGAATGGCAGCGCCCTTGGCGGTACCGCCGGATACGCATATCAATGGACGCCAGCCATTGGCCTGAGCAATCCATCCATTTCCAACCCGGCACTGACCAACCTTGGCAATAGCCAGACATACACGCTGACAGTAACAGACAGCCAGGGGTGTACAGCTACCGACTCCGTTTCGATTGTGGTAAATCCACCCATTCAACTTGTGGCAACCGGAGACAGTGTGTGTTTTGAGGAAACAGCTCAGTTGTCGGTGACAGCAACCGGAGGCAGTCCGGGGTATAGCTACCAATGGATACCGGCTACAGGCCTTAGCAACCCGGCAGATTCTGCTACCCAGGTAGTGGCCCCAACGGCGAGTTTGGTGTACAGTGTGGTGGTAACGGATGCAGTTGGATGTAAAGACACCGCATTTGCTCAGTTGACGGTGAATCCTTTGCTGGTTGCAGATGCGGGCCCAGATCAGGTGTTGTGTTTTGGTGATACCATTGTGCTGGGAGGTTCGCCATTTGGAACGGGCGGTAGCGGATTGCTAACGGCCCAATGGCAGCCAGCCAATGGATTAATTCCCGGTGGAACGGTTGGCAATCCTGCTTTAGCCGGTATCAACGCTTCCCAAACCTACACCCTGGTGATGACAGATGCTGTTGGATGTACTGCCCGCGATTCAATGTCGGTATATGTCAACCCGGCCCTGGATGTGGATGCCGGAGCAGCAGATAGCCTTTGCTACGGAGCCGACAAGCAGCTTTTGTCAGTAGTGACAGGTGGCAGCAGCCCTTATCAGTATCAGTGGTCGCCTGCCCTGTTTTTGAACCCGACCACGGTGGCGAACCCCTTCATTAACGGGATCACCTTCAGCACTGAATATCAGGTGGTTGTAACGGATTCGGTTGGATGCCAGGCCACTGACTCAGTCTTCATGTGGGTAAACAGCGAGATCATTGCGACAGCTGTGGGCGACAGCATCTGCGAAGGTGACAGCCTGTTTTTGCTGAGTACCGTGACCGGAGGCCTTCCCGGGTACCAGTATCAATGGAGCCCCGCGAGTTTCCTTAGCTCCACGACCGTGCCTGCCCCGATGGTGGCGGGACTCACCAACACGACGACCTACCAACTGACAGTGACAGATCAGCTGGGATGCCAGGATACTGCTCAGGCGACCATGACATACGTTCCGCTGCCAGACCCCAGCTTTTTTATTGCCTATCCCTGCTTCAGCGGAGCTAACAGCCCGGCATGTGTGGGAGAACTGGTAACCCTGGTGAGCACTTCCATAAGTCCCTCCGGCGGCACGCCCATTGTGCAGTGGGCCTGGGATATTGACAATGACGGAGTTGTGGACCAGACCGGAGACACCGTTTCTGTGAGCTACACGGCATCGGGCACCTACACCATTAAACTGGTGGTGACTTCACAGGCGGGTTGCCAGGATTCCACTACCCAAACCATAACGGTGGTCGAGACACCCACTGCCGGGTTTGGCCTTCAGCCAGATTCTGCCTGCGCTCCATTCACCTTCAGCCTGACCAACCAGAGCTTTGGCTACATTTTGAACTATGACTGGCAGGTTTATGGCACCCTGCCTTCCGGTGCCCCGGTGGTGATTCATACGAGCAATCAGCAAACGCCCGGCTTTCCTGCCTTGCCTCAGGGCCAATTGGGCGATACTACCTACTATGTGTCCCTGACTGTTTCCAACTGCTGCGGCAGCCATACCTACCTTGACAGTGTGGTGGTGTCCCCTCTGCCGATTGTGGATTTTGCCACAACACAGGATTCTGGTTGCGCACCGCTGCTCATTAGCTTCATGCTTCAGGATCTGGTGACAGTTCAAAGCACCGACAGCGTGGTATTTCACTGGGGCGATGGCACCTCAACCGTTGTTTTCCCCAATCCTCCGGGGGCACCATTCATGTGGGACACTGTAAACCACGTTTTTGCAGGGCAACCATTTGTTACTACCACCTACCAGGTAACCCTGATCGGGTACACCCCTTGTGGCATTGACAGCATCACCAAACCGATTGTGGTTAAGCCCCAAAGTGTGCAGGCCTTTTTCAACGCCTCTAATTTTGATGGCTGCGAAGACCTTGCTGTGCAGGTAGTTGACTTTTCCATTGGGCAGAACGCGGTGGTAAGCTATTGTTTCGATTTTGACACAGTGAACAAGGTTTGCAATACCCCTTTGCTCATTCCCTCCAACGACACCACCGTCCATGTGTACACGGTGGCCGGAGATTATGTCATTGCACAGTTTGTGAATGACGGCTGCGGTTATGACACGATGTATTTTGTTGTTCAGGTCCGGCCAAGACCGGTAGCTGCATTCAGCATGAGCAATACCTGCTTCGGCGACCTATCGCTGTTTACCGACCTTTCCACGATTGATTCCACTGCCAATGCCCAGGGAGCTTCTATTGCAGGCTACCAATGGAATTTCGGTGGTCTGGGCGGCAGCAACGTGGGCAATCCGGGCTTCCTGTTCCCACAGCCTGGCAGCTATCTCGTTACCCTGGAGGCCATTTCAGACAGAGGCTGCCGCGATACGGTTTCCCAGCTGGTAAACGTCTGGGCCAATCCCGTCGCCCAGGCGCAAACAGACAGCACATGTTTGGGGAATCCTGCCCTGGCATTTGACCAAAGCCAATACACTGCCTCCACGCTGCAAACTCTCGTCGTATCCTGGGGAGATGGCACCTCCGCTTCCCTGTCTGCTCCGGTTAGTTTTCCGGTGGCGCACGCTTTTCCTGCGTCAGGGACCTACCAGGTGAGCTGGCTGGTGGAAGACAGTCACGGCTGCGTGGACAGCACAGTCTTTGATGCAGAGGTGTTACCACTGCCGTTACCATTCCTGATTGCAGATACTGCCTGCGCCGGAGACAGCACCTTGTTTCTGGATGCTTCGTCGGTGTCGGCGAGCGGTGCGGGGCTGGTTCACTGGCTGCTGGAGTTTGGCGATGGCACCAGCCAGGTTCTGAGCCAGTCGCAAGCTGTGTTTCATTCCTATCCCGGACCGGGGCTTTATCAGCCTCAGCTTATCATTACCGATGCGTTCGGCTGCCAGGATAGTATGTCGATCAATGTTCAGGTAGATACTCTTCCGCAGGCTTCATTCACTTATGCGGCAGCTTGCGACGGGTTCCCGGTACAGTTCCAGGACAATTCTACCAGCACGAGCAATCCGATCGTAGCATGGAGCTGGGATTTTGGTGACAACCAGAGCGGCAGCGGGCCAAACCCGAGCCACCTGTACGCTGCCCCCGGCAATTACCAGGTTACCTTAACAGTCACTGACGCCAATGGGTGTGTGCACCGCTTCACAGATCAGGTGGTGGTGTTTACCCCGCCAACAACCGAATTTGACCCTAAAGATGCCTCCGGTTGTGAAGATTTGGTAATTCCCTTTACTGATCTGAGCCAGGTCGGGTCCGGGGCTTTGGTGAGCTGGCGCTGGCAATTCGGAGACGGAGATTCTGCGACTGGGTCTTCTCCTTCTCATACCTACCTTAATCCCGGCATTTTTCAACCCCAACTGATCGTGCTGGATGTGAATGGCTGTGCTGATACGGTTCAATTTGTTGTCGAAGTTTTTGCCCAGCCGGTGGCAGCCTTCCTTGCATCCGATAGCCTTGGTTGTGCTCCCAAAACGATCCAGTTTGTTGACTCAAGCACGGCTTCGGTGTCACTTCAGAGCTGGCTGTGGAGTTTTGGAGACGGAGGCAGCTCCACCTTGCCCAGCCCAAGCCATATTTACAGCCAGGATGGCAGCTACGATGTACAGTTGATTATCACCGACCGGAACGGTTGCCGCGACACGATGGAGCGCCCGGATTTGATTCGATTAAGTCATCCCCTGGCGAATTTTGTTGCTCAGCCAAACGCTGGCTGCCCGGGAACCACCGTGCAGTTTGTGGATCTCACACAGGAAGACACGACCCTGGTGGCCTGGTTCTGGGATTTCGGAGACGGAACCACCTCCACCAGTCCCAACCCCAATCATTTCTATGGAGAGCCTGGCCTGTATTCAGGCATTCTGATTGTGGAAAACCTGTTTGGATGTCGTGATACTGCCTTCCAGCCGGTGGCAGTGGAGATTTTCACCCCGCCAACCGCGCGCATCGACTTACTGGAATCCGGGGGCTGCCGTCCCTTCACCCCACAAATCGGCGATGCCTCGGTGGCTGGATCAGGCAGCCTGCAAAGCTGGTACTGGGCAGCAAGTAACGGGCAGCAAAGTTTGTCGCAAAATCCGGCGTTCACATTTGGGGAAAGGGGAGAATATGTCATTCAACTGATTGTGACGGACGAAAATGGTTGCCAGGATAGCACCTCCGCCAATATTGTGGTAACTGCGCCAGAGGCAGGCTTTGTGGTGCTTGACAGCGCCGAGTGTGTGCCGGGCTCCATTTATTTCTTCGATATGTCGCTGAGCGACACCGCGCTGGTCAATTGGGTGTGGGACTTTGGGGATAGCAGCAGCCGTCAGTTCGTGATCAACCCCACACACCAGTACCAGGCCACCGACGAATACCTGGTGACCCTGGTTGTGACAGACGCGCTGGGTTGTCAGGATTCGATCAGTTTGCCGGTGTTTGCCTCCGAATATCAGGACCCCATTGAGGAGGAACTGCTGGTGGCAACGGTGGATACTACGGGTGGATTAAGAGGACACCGGAATGTGAAAGTTAATTGGACGCCGCTGAGGCATCCTGCTGCTGAGTTGGTGGTCGTCAAAAAATCAGTTGACGGTGGACAGACCTACGGCCCCGTTTATGTGGTGCCCGCAGCCTGGGACACGACCCATTCCTACCTGGATCTGGACGCCTATGTGAACGTGCAGCCTTACAGCTATCAGGTTGCCACGGTTGACAGTTGCGGGAATGAATCCCCCCTGTCGAACGTTGGGCAGACCATGCTGCTGGAGGTTTCGTTCGATAATCTTGGGGTAAGGCTGGACTGGACTCCTTATGGCGACTGGAAGGAAGGGGTGAATTATTACGTGGTTCAGCGGTATGATGACAGCAGCTCTTCGTTCATAGATGTTATTGATTTGCAGGGTACCACCTTCGTTGATACATCACTCAATGCGAGTATCGGAAATTACCAGAACCCCAACGGAATCATCTATAGAGTAATGGCCTTGGAACGGAACGGAAACCTCCAAACCAGCTACTCCAACCTCGCCATAGGTACCCCCAAGCCCCGGATTTATGTGCCAAGTGCTTTCACGCCCAATGGAGACATGGCAAATGACGACTTCCTTGTAAACAGAGGGGTCATGCCAAACTGGGCACTCCAATACCAGATTTCGATCTATGACCGCTGGGGGGTGCTGATGTTCCAGTCTGATGATATCTTAAAAAGTTGGGATGGAACGATCAACAACTCCGGCATGAAAGCCCCGGAGGGCGTGTATGTCTATGTGGTCACCCTTACAGGCTTTCAGGGCCCTCTAGAGCCTGTCAAAGGAACGGTCACGCTGGTTCGTTAACGGAAAGGGCATTCAACAAAACAGCCATGCCGCTTTGGCATGGCTGTTTTGGGTTTCTGAGGGCTTAGCCGGAGACACAGCCTACAACCCCAAATACTTCCGCAGCGTGCTGTCTTGCAGGTTGTTCTTCGACCAATAGTCGTTCATTACCATGGCCTTGCGTTTGGCGATGGTCCGCAATTCGCCTGCACCAAACATGCCGGGAGTGGTTTCTGTCCAGCCCACAATCTGGTAAGGGGCTGCGGCCTCAAACACGATTTCCAGGGTTCTTTTCGGGGTTTCATAGCTCAACTTGTAGGACCGGAGCTGGGTTCCTTCCATTTCACTGCCGGTGTAATCGGTCAGTTCGCCGGTGGCAGCCAGGGGCTTGTTTTCCATGTGCAGCAGACGAAGGTTCATCAGGGAGGGCAGCATTTCCACCCTTCCGACCGGCAGGTTGGCGGGGTTCATGCGCAGCCTGGTCCAGATTTCATCTTCCAGCCACACTTTGCCGTCGACGTTCAGGGATTCGTCTGCCTCCTGCTCGAAATAGGAAAACTGCTGAAGCTGATGCTGGTCCTGACGGCGGTTGATCTGGGCAAAGGTCTGGCCGCACCAGTCCTGGGCGCTCATGGTCACTTTGATGGCGTGGGGAAAACGGCGGGTGTCGGCAGGAGAAAACACAGAGGTCATGATGGAATAGTCGTACATCCCGGTCGGAAACTTGCGCAGCATGTTGGCTTTCAGCACTTTCACGGAGGCGGGGTTCTGGTAGCTTTCATTTTTGACTTGTTTTTCTGTCAAAAAATCTTCCGACACAAAGATCAGAACAGCAGTGCCCGGGTGTTCTTCGCGGTAGCGGGCCTGCACCAGGTCGTAGCTCGTTACTTCTGCTTTGCCCTGAAACCAGTACCCGTCGAGGGTAAGGTCGGTGGCAGGCCCGGCCTGGGTTTCGGGTGCAGCGGAGACATTGGCTGGTTGGCAGCTTGTGAAAAACAAAGCGATCACGAGAGCACCCAGCCAGGCAAGCATGGGAATAATGCGGCGTTTCATACGATAAAGCGTCTGATAAAAAAATTCTGCGATTGCAGAAGAACGCCTCATTAAACGAGCTTCTGCCTGCATTGTTGAAAGGGCTTCTTCGTTTATTTTCGCCTGAAGATCACCGTCGAACTGTCAGGGTTTCTGTGCTTTCACCGTCGCTCATTCGCAGAAAATAGGCTCCTGCAGGATAGGCACTCAGGTCAAATTCCTGGGTAAACATGCCTTCCCGCGGGCGAATAGCCCCGCTCAGCAGTTCGAGTCCTTCTGCATCCATCCACTGTACCCGAAGATACATCTCGCGGGGGCTGCTGAATTGCAGCAAAAAGCGTCCTTCGCCAAGGGCCACCAGTTGTACACTGCCTTCGTCCCGGATATCAGCCAGGCTGGAGCTGTTGACAACCACCAGCTCCTGGGTCGATCTCGACACACAAATGCCATCAGAGGCGGCAAACCGAACCCGGTAAACTCCCGGTTGAGGAAACACGTGCAATGGGTTGGGCTCATCGGAAACGCCTCTCCCGCCAAAGTCCCAGGCGTATTCCGCTGCTCCGTCCAGTTCGCCCTCAAACTTCACCAGCCCGGGTCCCTTCGCCAAATCTACCTGTTCTGGCGTCATGGTAAACGTCGCTTCAAATTCCCGCACCATCACCTCGACCCTGGCGGTGTCGCGGCAGCCTTCCCGGGTTTCGCCAACCACCTCATAAGTCGTTCCGATCACAGGCTGTGCATACACCCGCTCGCCGCTGTCTCTGAGCAGGGTAGGTTCGGGCAGCCACCAGTAGGTGTCGGCCCCGGAGGCGGTGAGGGTGATTTCCTCGCCAGCGCAAACGGTGCTGGCCGAACTGGCCACACCCACAAAATTTCCTTCCCGCACTACCACGGTGGCGGTACTGCTCACTTCGCAGTTGTTTTCATCCAGGCTGCTCACTTTATATGCCGTGCTTTGTCGCGGACTCACAGTCACCTCCTGACCCGCAACGGTGTTTAGTCCTTCTGCCAGCTCCCATACATAGCGCGTGCCGCCCTGCACACGGAGCGTTACCTGATCTCCCAGACAAATACTGGCTGTTGAAGGAGTTACCTGCAGCGAAGCGGGTTTCCGGACCTCCAGGGTAAACTGCGCTGCAGCACCGCAACCACCTTCGGTGCGTGTTGCCGTGAAGGTGGTGGTGGACGTTGGTGCGGCAGTCACAATTGGCCCGATCGCTTGGCTCAATGCCTGGGCAGGGCTCCAGGTGTAGCTCCCTCCGCCTGAAACGGTGAGCAGCGTTGCTTCGCCCGGACAAATCACACTGTCCTGTGCCCGAATTTCCAGCGGAACCACCCGCTCCACCTCAATGCGAAGGGTCGCTTCTTTTCTGCATCCATTTTCATTCACCCCTACAGCCCGGAAGGTGGTGCTTTCTTTGGGAAATGCCTCCACCTGAAGCCCCGCTGCACTGCTCACAAGGCCAGCAGGCAGCCAATTCACAACAGAAGCCCCCTCTGCAGTTAAGATGAGGGTTTCGCCCTCACAAATGCTCGTTTTGTCGGCGCTCAAACGCAGGGAAATAGAATCTGAAACCTCCACAGCCACTTCCTGCAGGTAGCGGCAGCCATTGGCGTCGGTCGCCTGAACCTGGTAGCGGGAACTTCGCAAGGGCTTGACAGTGATCTGATTGCCTGAAAATCCAAGCGAACTTCCCGGCTCTGTCCATCGGTAGTTTAATGCGCCCGAAGCCTGTAGCAAAACGGAATCTCCCTGGCAAATGCGCGCCACGGCAGGGGTAATGCTGAGTTCGGAAGCATTCACAACTTCGAGGGTCACGCGCTGGGAAGAAACGCAGCCGTCGTTGTCCACCGAGCGAACGGTGTAGGTGGTAGTGGCTAATGGCTGTGCCAGCACCGAAGCGCCGGAGGTTCTGTCCAGCCCGTCTGCCGGTGACCATGCATAGTTTGAACCTCCATTGGCAACCAGGGTAAGTTGTTCGCCCCGGCAAATCACCTGATCCAGCTCATTGAGGGTCAGTTGGGCAGAGGGGGTAATGAACAGATAATCGCTTTGCTCGAAGCGGTCCCAGGTACCGTCGCAGCCCATCACTTCGAGGCTCACGTTATAGGACCCTTGCTGGTAAAAGCGAACTTTGGGATTGGGGTCAAATGAAATGGCAGGTTCGCCTCCTTCAAATTGCCAGCGATACCGGATTCCGTTGCTGCTGAGCGAAGAAAAAGTTACCTCCTGGCCTGCGCAGGTAATTGTTTTGTCGGCGCGAAAATCGGCTCTCGCCCTTGCCGACTGGGCCACCTGCACCGTTACGGTGGCGCTGCTCTGGCAGCCTCCCGGGTCGATGCCAAGCACTTTGTAGGTTTCGGTGCGAAACGGCGACACCGTAACGCGGTCGCCACGGCTCCCGGCGAAGCTGCCCTGGGCCTGCCACTCATACTGGGTGGCACCCTGCGCCACCAGCATCGTCGAGGAACCCGCGCAAATGACAGGCTCGGTGGCTTTCACCTCCAAAGGCAACGGTTTTTTCACCTTCACCAACACCTGTGCCGTGTCGGAACAGCCAGACTCGTTGCTCCCGATCACAGTGAAAATTTGGTCTTCCCTGGGCAAGGCCAGCACCTCGCTGCCATTGCCGATGATTTGCTCGCGGGGAAACCAGTCGTAGCGCAGGGCGCCCCGCACCTGAAGAGTAGCCTCCCTGCCCTGGCAAATTTCCGGCTGCAGGCTCCTGATCTGAACAACAGGGAAAGTACCGACATCAATGCGCACTTCCCGGAAAGCGCTGCATCCGAAGCTGTTAACCCCCTCCAGCCGGTAGGTCGTGGAAGCGGTCGGGGTGGCAATGACCTCACTGCCGGTTCCCTGGCTGAGCCCGGTGGTGGGCGACCAGCGATAGGAGTCCGCTCCCGTTCCCTGTAGCCTCACCACCCCGCCGGGGCAGATCCGCTGGCTCGAAGCCACAGCAGACAAGGCTGCAGGCGCTTTTCTCACAGTCACCGTCACTTTTGCCGACAGCCTGCAACCCAGCTCGTTTACCCCGGACACGAGGTAAGTCGTGGTGTTAACAGGGGCCACTGTGAGGCTTCCGCTGTTGGTACTCCCTTCGGCAGGCGCGGGCGACCAGAGATACTGTAATGCCCCGGTTGCCTGCAGGGTAACGGCCTGGCCTTCACAAAGCTCTGCACTGGCGGGAACCACCGCAAGGGGCCTGGCTGCCCTCACGCGGATGGGCGTTACCAGCTTCGATTCACAAGCTCCGGTGGTGCCGGTGAGGGTGAGCGTTTCATCGGCGCGGGGGGAGATGGCAACTGTGCTTTGCTGACCGCTGGAAAGGAGCTGGCTCCCCAGCCGCCAGGTGTAACTGTTTGCTCCTGATGCTTTCAACTCCAGGGTTTCACCTTCGCACAATTCACTCCCCCCTTCCAGCCTGAGGGAAGGAGCTGCATTCACCTGCACCCACTGTGTCCGGGTCATGCTGCGCTCTCCGCCCGGGCCCCGCACCGTCAGGATCACATCGTATTTCCCGGGGAGGGAATAACTCACTTTGGGGCTGGGATCCTGAGAACTCGCTGGTGTGCCGCCGGGAAAAGACCAGAGCCAGGAGGTGATTTCTCCGGTGCTTTGCTGGGTGAGGGAAAGTTGTTCGCCTGCACAAACCTCGCGAACTGTGGCGGGCAACTGCGGGGTGGGTGGCGGCGGGAGCGGCGCACCGATCCGGATGTTGTCGATGAGGATGTCGTTGCCGTTGCCGGAGAAGTTGATGAAGGCAATCTGAACATTAGGCTGCCCGGCCAGAGCCCGCAGGTCGATGCGTTCATTCCGCCACTCCTGGCTGCCAGGCGTGAAGGGAGCCGCTACCTGCCGGTCGCAGACTGTTGAAAGCTGCCGGCCACCTTTGTAATACACCGACCTGAACAAGGTTCCGCAGCCTGTGGAAACAAACACCCCCAGCGTATCTGAGAAAGATGGTCCATAGGGCCCGTAGGCCAGGTCGAAGCTCATTTCCGGCGCAATTTCTTCGGAAAAATCCATCACCGGCAGCAGCACCCAGTCGGCGCTGTTGACGAGCTTGTTGTCGAAGTTGTTGATAGACAGAGACCGGGCGCTTTTTCCCTGGCCGCCCAGCCGCTCGGTTAGCCCCCAGGTGTAGTCCTGGTCCGGGTTGTGAATGGTAAAGGCTGTCGCTCCAGTATTAGCCTCAAAATCAACTACATAGGGCAAGGCTACTCCGGCACCCGTAACGGTCACGACCCTTTCCCGGGTAACCGACCTGCTGCCTGCGGGGTTGGTGACCACAAGCGAAACAGGGTAAACGCCTGCCTGCCGGTACTGAACCACGGGATTCTGCTGGGTGGAGGAGGAGGGCCGCCCGCCGGGAAAGGTCCACTGCCAGGTGAGCTGTTTTCCCTTGCTCTGGTCGGTGAAGGTAACTTCAAGCGGGGCGCAGCCCTGGGTGATGGACGAGATAAAAGCCGGTTCCGGGGCTGTGAGTGGCGGAATGCAGGTACCCGCCGACAAAAGGCTTCCACGGCGTGGGCTGTTCTGCAGCACGAGCCTCATGCGGGCTTTCTGGTCGGCGGTGAAGAGGTTCATGCAGCCGTCGTCGGTGTAATCCATGTAATTCTGAACCATGGCATTGCCACCCCCGCAAGCGGCAGAGTTGGTGGCGCAGCCATAGTGCGGCCCGTCGGAATCGGGGGTGTCGCGGCAAAAATCGTCCACTCCGCAGGGACCATCGCCCCAGATGTGGCGCAGGCCCAGCCAATGGCCGACCTCGTGTGTCGCAGTTCTGCCTTTGTTGAAGGGAGCAGTAACAGCACCTGTGGTGCCAAACACCGAATAATGAATCACCACGCCGTCGGTTTTGGCGGTTCCCTGCTGGGCAGGTACGCCAGTTAGCCCCGACGAAACCGGGAAGGTGGCAAAACCCAGAACATTGTCGGACAGATGGCAGACCCAGATGTTGAAGTAACGGTTGGGGTCCCAGATGGTGGCGGGCTTGATGACGTCGTTAAGGTAGCGTTCGTTGAAGGGGGCACCGGAAAAGGAAACCCTGTGAATGCCGTTGGTAGGGCGGCCCTGTGGGTCCATATTCGCCAAGCAAAACTCAATTCCCGTGTCAACAGCCAGGTTTTTAAACTCGCGGGCCGTCATGGCCTGATCGGGATTTTGGCGGCGGTAGTCCTGGTTGAGGGCCTGGATCTGGGAATACACCTGGGCATCGCTGATGTTCTCGAGGGAGTTGGCGTAAATGACGTGAACCACGGTGGGGATAGACAGAATCTCCTCCGGCCCGAAGCGAAAGAGGCTTCTGGTGCGTTGTTGCTCCCGGATGGTTGTTTGCATCCATTGCTCGAAGGTCGAATCAGCCTCGGTGGCCCCGGGCGCAAAAGCCTGCTGCTCAGCTTCAACCTGCTCGGTGTAACAGGAGCGGGTTTGAGGGGCCATGGACCTGTGTCGCGGATTTTGCTTGTCGAACACATAGCGGGGCACCTTTTGGAGCGTGCCGGCCTGAGGATCCCGAAGGTCGATGGTGCGGTTGGGATTGCCGCCGTGCGCCGATGGCGGAGCTGCGAGCTGGGCAATACCTGACAAACAACTCCCTGCGAGGAGGACTAAAACAGCGAGAACTTTCCGGTTGGAATGCATAGTCAGTCGTTGTGTGGCTGGAAGAACGGGCAATTGGTTTGTTCAAAAACGAAAAAATACCAGTTCTTCCATGTGTTCAACACGCGGAAGATAAGGAAAGATGCCGATTGCATGGCAGCGGCAGCTTTCAGACGGGAGAGCTGCTTCATTTTACAGACGTTTCCCTGGCAAAAAACCTTCCCGAACATCGCAATGTTGAAAAAATGCAGCCTGCAAAAAGGGTGCTTTGCAGGGAAATGGAGCATTTTTTCGAATAAATTAATCGTCTAGCTGTCAGCAAATTAGGCAAATTTTATTTCTGCTTTTTGCCGTTCCCGCCGATTTTTTTTCTCCTGCCATTAAACCGAATGACGATCGGAGGCTCTAAGATGCAGTTACGAGCTCGACGACACTTACCTGATCCACTTTCTGTCTCATTCTTACAAGAAAACAACTTCGTCATGAATCGCTTTTCATTGTTCAATCCCGCCCGCCTTGCCGTTGTGCTGTTCACAGCCATTTCCCTCACCTTCACCGCCTGCCAGCCTGATGGAGTTGACGCCGTGGCTGATGAAGAGGTAAACCTCGCCCTCACGGAAGCCACCTCCGAAGCCTCCTATGATGAGGTGGACGACATCGCCATGGAGGCCATGGAAACCACCGACCAGACCCTTGAAGCCCGCACCTGGGACCAAAACGAGCTCATGACAAATGGCTGCGCCACGGTGACTCATGACTCCATTGCCAAAACAGTCCTGATCGACTTTGGCACCGGCTGCCTGGGTCCTGATGGCAAAACCCGCTCCGGCTCCATCCTCGTGACCTACACCAAGCGGCTCTACCACCCCGGCGCTGTGCTGTCTGTTGCCCTGCAAAATTATGTGGTAGACAGCCTGGCCATCGAAGGTTCCCGCACCATCACCAACGTGTCGCCCAACTACCAGAGCAACATTTCGCTGGAGAAAAAGCTGGTGGGCGGTAAAATCACCTGGCCCGACGGCACCTTCGCCACCCGCGACTACGTCCGCACAGGAACCTGGGTGCGTGCAGCCAACCCTGCACTGGATGAGTTCCAGCTCGACGGCTCCGCCAATGCCCAGCGCCGCGACGGCAGCAGCTACAGCGCCGACATCCTCGAAACCCTTGTCTGGAAGCGTCGCTGCATCCGCCAGGGCGTAGGCATCCCGGTCGATGGCGTAACTGTGATTGAGCGCAGCGGCAAGCCCGATGTGACAATCGACTTCGGCAACGGCACCTGCGACCACTTCATCACGATCACCGTGCTGAACAAAAGCAAAATCGTGGACGTGAGAAATCTCTAGCAACTAGCTTTTAGCTCATTTGCACCACAACTCTGATTCTCTTTTTCGATTGCTATTCGTCTTTCCGTCTTCCACATGCAAAAGCCCGGACTCATTGAGCCCGGGCTTTTTGATTTTTCATATCAGGCTGTTGCTCAGGCCTGGCTCTGCGAATATGCCTCGATGGGCGGGCAGGTACAGACCACGTTGCGGTCGCCGTAGGTGTTGTTGACACGGGCCACCGAAGGCCAGAACTTGGCATGGGTGAGCCCTGACACCGGGAAGGCTGCCTTCTGGCGGCTGTAGGCATGACTCCAGTCGTCGCTGGTTACTTCGGCGAGGGTGTGCGGAGAGTTTTTCAGCACATTGTCCTCCGTATCGGCTGCTCCTGTGGCAATTTCCTCCACCTCTTTGTGGATCGACAGCATGGCTTCCACAAAGCGGTCGAGCTCTTCCTTTGGCTCGCTTTCGGTTGGTTCAATCATGATGGTGCCAGGAACCGGCCAGGAAACGGTCGGGGCGTGGAACCCATAATCGATGAGCCGCTTGGTGATGTCGTCAACCTCCAGGCCCAGCTGGGCTTTGAACTGGCGCAGGTCCAAAATAAACTCGTGCGCCACGCGGTGGTGATGACCCTGGAACAACACTTTGTAGGTGCCTTCCAGCCGCGATTTCATGTAGTTGGCGTTGAGGATAGCCACCTCGGTCGCTTTTTTCAGGCCTTCGCTGCCGAGCATTTTCACATAGCCATAGGAAATGAGCAAAATGCTGGCGCTGCCGAACGGAGTGGCAGAAACAGGGGTAATGCCCTGATCACCACCGGTTTGCACAAGCGGATGTGCGGGCAGGAAGGGGGCCAGGTGTTTGGCCACACCGATGGGGCCCATGCCGGGGCCGCCGCCTCCGTGAGGGATTGCGAAGGTTTTGTGCAGGTTCAGGTGGCAAACATCTGCGCCGATGCGGCCCGGGCTCGTGAGGCCCACCTGGGCATTCATGTTGGCACCGTCCATGTAAACCTGTCCGCCATGCTGATGCACAATCCCGATGGCTTCCATGATGCCTTCTTCAAACACCCCGTGGGTGGAAGGATAGGTCACCATGAGGCAGGAGAGGTTGGCGGCGTGCTCGGCAGCCCGGGCAGCGAGGTCGGCCATGTCGATGTTGCCCTGGTCGTCACATTTGACCACAACCACCTTCATGCCGGCCATGACAGCCGAAGCGGGGTTGGTGCCGTGCGCCGAGGAAGGAATGAGGGCAATGTCGCGATGGTGGTCGCCGCGGCTGTGGTGGTAGGCGCGAATGACCATCAGGCCTGCGTACTCACCCTGGGCACCGGAATTGGGCTGGAACGACATGGCGTGGAAACCGGTCACGTCGCAGAGGATTTCGCCGAGCCGCCCGATCATGTCGGCATAGCCCTGCATCTGATCAGCAGGAGCAAAGGGGTGAATGGCCGACCATTCGGGCCAGCTCACCGGCATGAGCTCGGTGGCGGCGTTGAGCTTCATGGTGCAGGATCCCAGCGGAATCATGGCAGTGTTCAGCGACAAGTCCTTGTTTTCCAGCGACTTGATGTAGCGCATCATGGCCGTTTCCGAGTGGTGGGTATTGAATACCGGATGAGTGAGATAGTCGGATTCCCGGCGGAGCTCAGCCGGAAGCGCTTCTTCGGCGGCGGCGGAGAGGTCCATCCCGGCAACTGCTTTTTCGGATCCTGCGAAAATGGCGAGGATGTCCTGCACTTCTTCGAGGCGGGAGGTTTCATCGAGGGAAAGGGCTACCGTGTTGTTTCCGGGGTAATGGAAATTCATCCCGGCAGCCAGGGCGGCGGCCTTCACGCGGTGGAGTTCTTCTGCAGAGGAAAGTTGCAGGGTGAGGGTGTCGAAATGGCTGCTGTTCAGGGCGGGAACGCCGATCTGCCTCAGCCCGACCCGCAGCGCCGTTGTCAGGCGGTGAATGCGGCTGGCAATGGCCCTCAGGCCCTGCGGGCCATGATAAACGGCATACATGCTGGCCATGATGGCGAGCAGGGCCTGGGCGGTGCAGATGTTGGAAGTGGCTTTGTCGCGGCGAATGTGCTGCTCGCGGGTTTGGAGCGCCATGCGCAGGGCGGTATTTCCTTTGGCATCAATCGACACGCCGATGATGCGTCCCGGAAGGCTGCGCAGAAAGTCTTCTTTTGTGGCAAAGAAAGCGGCATGAGGTCCGCCGAATCCCATGGGGACCCCGAATCGCTGGGCCGAGCCAACAGCCACATCGGCACCCATTTCGCCGGGGGCTTTGAGCAGGGCCAGGCTCATGAGGTCTGTTGCCACGATGAGGTAGGCGTCCTGGGCGTGGAGCGAATCGGCCAGCGGGCTCAGGTCGCGGAGGCTGCCATCTCCGGCGGGGTACTGGGTCACTGCCGCAAACACCGTGCTGTCGATCTGGAAGTCGGCAGCAGGAGAAACAACCACTTCAATCCCGACTGCCTCAGCGCGGGTGCGCAGCACGGCGATGGTCTGGGGGAAGCACTGGTCATCAACAAGGACCTTGTTGGCCGCGCCTTTTGTTTTTTTGGCCTTGGCACCATAGGTCATTGTCACGGCTTCGGCCACAGCGGTGCCTTCATCGAGGAGAGAGGCATTGGCAACGGGCAGGCCGGTGAGGTCGGTGACCATGGTCTGGAAATTGAGCAGGGCTTCGAGGCGTCCCTGCGCGATTTCAGCCTGGTAGGGCGTGTACTGGGTGTACCATCCCGGATTTTCGAAAATATTTCGAAGAATGACCGAGGGCGTCACCGTGTCGTAGTATCCCAGCCCGATGAAGGACCGAAACACCTTGTTCTTGCTGGCAAGCTGCCGCAGGTGGCGAAGGTATTCGTATTCGCTCAGGGCCTCGAAGGACCGCAGCGGCTGGTGCAGGCGAATGTTGGCGGGAACTGTCTGGTTGATCAGTTCGTCCAGCGAAGAAACGCCAATGGTTGTCAGCATGGCCTGGATATCCTCGGGGGAGGGGCCCAGATGACGACGAAGAAACGAGTCGGGATGCTTCAACATGTCGGTGCTTAGGTCTAAAAAATTGCCTGCAAAGATAAGGTGAAATCCCGGATAATGAGGCGGCTGTCCGGGAGAGGAAAGCAGGAAAACAGGAGAGGTGGCAGAATGGTTTTTTCCCGGATCTTTCTTCTTCATTTCGCCCGATCAGCAACAGAATAAGGCTAACTTTGGCCTGCTTTTCCGAAGGTAACTAGCGCAGATGGACGACAGACTCAAAGACAAAGGCCTCCGCCTCCGGATGGTGGAACAGCTCCGCGAAAAAGGCATCACCGACGAGCGGGTGCTGGAAGCGATGAATAAGGTGCCGCGCCATTTTTTTGTCGATGTCACCTTTGCCTCGGAAGCCTATCTCGATAAGGCCCTGCCCATCGACAGCCAGCAAACGATTTCTTCGCCCTTCACGGTGGCCTACCAGACGCAGTTGCTCCAGCTCAAGCCCCGCATGAAGGTGCTGGAAATCGGCACGGGATCCGGCTACCAGGCTGCGGTGCTGGCATCGATGGGGGTGAAAGTGTTCACGGTGGAGCGCGAGAGCAGGCTCCACCAGGTGGCGCGGCAGCGGCTCGAAGACATCGACTGGTTTGAGTTTAAGGTGAAATGTCACCTCGGCGATGGCTCCCTGGGCTGGCCGCTGTTCCAGCCATTTGAACGGATCCTCCTCACAGCTGCCTCGCCGGGAGTGCCGCTCCCCCTTCAGCAGCAGCTCGACGACAAGGGCGTTCTTGTCGCACCCATCGGCAGCCTGGAAAAACAGGTGATGACCCGCATGACAAGGGTCGGGAAAGATGAATTCCAGATGGAAAAACTCCTTCCTTTTCAGTTTGTGCCGCTCAAGGGAAGGTATGGGTTTGGGGAATGAGCTTCCGGCTGGCGAATGATGCCTGGCTGGATGTGAGGTGCCGTGCCTCGTTGTGAGCTGGCGCGTATCAGTTATCGGACAACTCCAAGTTGTCCGATAACTGCTCCTGGCACCCAGGTGGATCAGGAGAGAGGATACAACTGAATCCCTGGGAGAAACCTAAAGTCCTTCAGGTTATAGGTGAATAAGGGAAGTCCATTGGCGATTGCCATAGCTCCGATTAACGAATCAGGGATCTGAAGCCCGTGACTCAACCTGAACTCACGCATGAGATCCAGGGAAAGCCGGGAACTTTCCGCATCTATCTGGAGCAGGTTATAGCTGTTGATGTGTTTCCCCATCTGTTGAAGTTCCTGCTTGTTTCTCATGCCTGCAACCAATTCCATTGCCACAATGACAGGCATTAACTATGTTACGGCTTCCGATACCAGTCAACACCCGGATGACTTCCTCGTCCTGTAAAAACAAGCGAATGAAACGTTTGTATCACAAAGAACCCTCATATCCGACCCCCCCACGCCTCTTTCCGCAAAGATTCCTGGGTGATGTCTCTCCCCTTCCAAAGGCCCGCAAGCGCCATAAAGTCAGGCTCGGCGACTTCCTCAGAAGGCGAGTCGCGATGACTAACTGGCTCAACCTCAAAATCGAACATGCGAAGCAGTTCCATCAGTTTTTGGAGGGCTGCTTCATTGGGTGTGCGGACAATAATAGCTTTCATGAATCCCTTTTTTCAAATATACGAAATCTCCGCATCCGCGCCGCACGGGAATTCCCGTCGCTGGCTGTACGGTAAGGCCCGCATTCTCATACCGTTTCTGCCGATGGGCATAGCATGGTTTGCGCGAACAAAACAGCAGTTATCGGACAACTCCAAGTTGTCCGATAACTGATACGTACACGCCCCCCTCAATGCCCGCTTTTGAGGGGGAAGGTTTGGGGCATCGTGCCGTCCATGCCGAGCCATGCTTAACCCGGCCAGCCTCATGCCCGGCAGCTGCGGAAGTAGCGCTTTTTCATATGATGGGTACATGATGCGGGGCCGCAGTTGCTGCCGCTGGGGGCTTCGCTCCTAGGCCTCCCGCACGGCCTCGGCTTTTTCTCTTTTTTTTCTGGCTGGCTGTCTTTAGCTCTCAAGCAAGCTGGATGAACTGCCTCAGAGACTGCGGGCGACGCGGAAGCCAAGGGTGTTACTTCGATAGTTTGGATCATAAGCATTACGATCACTCGCCCGGCAATCAGCTGGTGAGGAGCTCCAGCTACCTCCGCGATAAACACGCTTAGTACCTGTTTTAGGACCCTCTGGATTTTCTGGTGGACTAAAAGGACGATAGTCGATGTATTCCTGTTTGTCATACCAGTCACCACACCACTCCCATACGTTCCCGCTCATGTTGTAGAGACCAAGCCTATTCTTCGAGAGACTTCCTACCGGAACAGTCTTGCCTTCATATTTCCCCACCACTGAATACGACTCTTGGTAACTTTGCCTCGCGTCAAAATTCATCTGCGAAGGATCTGCAATATCTTGTCCATTCCCAAAGCGGACCTTTCTGCCTCTTTCCCGCGCCGCAAACTCCCACTCTGCCTCTGTCGGTAAGCGCCAGGGCTGGCCAGTTTGCTCTTTCAACCACTCGCAATATTCCTGTGCGTCCTTCCAGCTTACGTTGATCACAGGGCGGTCAGCACGGCCCCAGCCCATATCACTTGGCTTTGCCTTGCGCCGTGACTCACAGTATGTGTCGTACTGGTCAAAGGTCACCGCATACTTTCCAATATAGAAATCATTTAATTTGACCTCATGGACAGGCTTTTCATCGTCGTTCACATGATCCCCCATTACATCTCCCATCTCAAACTTCCCACCTTTGATGAGGATCATGTCATGATATGGAATGCCTGATCTTTGGGCATATTTTTCTGCTGAGAAGGACGACAGAAAAATTTCCGGCTTTTTTAGCCGTTTCGCCATCTCAAAAAGAATGACCTCCTCCGAGGCGGCAATTGGTAGAGGCTCTTCTTTTTCTGTAAAGGTGTCTAATGCAGGCTGTACTGGTGGGAGAATTAACTCGTCTGAAGGGGGTTGTGGCTGTGTAGCTGATACTTTTTTGCGGAAAACCCATTCGCCATGCTGGTTATCGGGCAGGTTTAGCGGTGCAAAAATTGGCGTCTGAGGGATGCGGTTGTCGCGGAAGTATTTGTCAATATGATCTTCCAACTGGTTCAGCCGCAGTTCTATTCCCTGGTAGTTTTCTAAAAAGCCGATGATACTCCGGGCAAAAGGACTGTGAGCGCCTTTGGGACCATCATCCACTTTTTCATCTTCGAGACCGGAGGCCATTACATAACGGGAGCGTTTGCTTTCTTTGCGGTCCCCACGGGTTTCATTTTGCAGTATCAGCGAACCAGCAAAGCAACTGTCCGTCAGTACCAGCGTGTGGTGGGTGCGAATGGCCTTGAGGTATTCGATCAGGCTTGCGTTGGATAAGTATGTGCCGATCTTGTGTTTTTGTGCGTCCGAAGGAAGCCAGTAGCCAGTTTCCACATCGTCGTCCCATTCGCCATGCCCTGCAAAATAAATCAGCAGATTGTCTTTGTATGCCTGCCCCGGTTTTTTAAAGTATGCAGCAAGACGCTTGAAGGTATCGCTCAAGCCGACAAGGGTAGCATCGCTATTGTACAAAGGAGGAAATTCGTCAACTACCTCAAAGTCATATAGTTCTGTAAGGATCTGTTTAACTTTTTTCGCATCATTGACGGCGTTATTCAGTGGGCGAAAATGTTCATACTCATCCACCCCAATCACAAGCAAGTGATTGCGGCGCGGTTGCCCGGCAGAGTCGAACGCACGGTCAAAATGGAGGGAACCTCGTTGTTCAGCTTCCTGGGACATGGGAGAAGGCAGCACTGCTTTTGCGGCCATAAATTGCATAGTTCATGGCTGAGAAGCAAATGGGGCGGCGGTTGGGGAGAGGAGTTCTTTAGCTCAGCCTAATTGCTTTACCGCGCTGCTGATGGTAGTTTTTACCTTTTGCCAGGTGACAGCTTTATTGAAGACTATCGGATTGGCGGATTGCTCAGCATCTTCAAAGTAAGTCAGGCTTTTAACTACATGAAAAATTTCATATATCTTGAACTTTTGCTGAAATAAGGCCAGCATGGTTTCCAACGGGATGATATCAAGCAAATAATACAGGTCATAAAAGTCTTTTTTGCTTCCCCGCTGTGCAATAGCTTTTAATTTCATAGGCGCAATATCCTGGATTTCAAGCATACGCACTTCTTCAACCAGCAGAGTGGGAAACAGAATGGGATATCCCATTTTCACGAAATCGACTTTGATGCCTTCAATTTGGGTAATAAGCAAATTGGGTTCATCCCTCTCAATGCTGACATCGAACACGGGTGTGAGGCTGTTAAGCAAGCGCTCGCTTTCAAAAGGAAATGGTGTAAACAGATCCAGGTCAACAGACTTCCGATGTCCCAGCTGAAGGGCCAGGGCTGTACCACCAACCAAAAAAAACGACTCCAGCACGGGCAGGGCCATCAGCCTTTTCAGTAGTGCCAGTGTTCCGGGTTCGACTGTGCGAGTTTGTAGCATCGGAATTCCGTGATTGGGGCGTCAAACATCAGGCTGCAATAGGCAAGTGTTCGCCTGTCAAGGTAGCGGGCATTGAGCAGCGTTTCTTTCACTGTCTCCCGGCCATAGAATGCGATCATTGCCCGAAACTCCTCCAGCCGCCCTCTGGTGCTGATGCGCTCAATCACAGAGGCACGATGTGCCTGCAGGTCCACTTCTTCCACATTGACATCCCAAAACAGGGCAGGCCGTAGTTCCAGTTGCATCTGTGTAATTTTGAATTGAAGTTACAAGATCCACGGAAGTTACCAACTTGTCTTTCCGGGAATTCCCATCCTTCGCCGATGACTGCCGCAGGCGGGATGGGTTTACAAGAGGGCAGCTTTAGCAGGTATCTCCAACCTGCTCACTACAGCACCCACCAGCCATTTCCCCTCAACCCGCCTCCTCTTCCCAATCCGCGATGTTACGGGGGCAAGGCGATTGATTGGCCCCCAAAAAATTCCCCTCCCCCCGCAAGCCACTGTAAGAATCCCACCGGGCTGGCAACCTATTCAGCAGGGAATCCGGAACCCCGTCATCTTTCACCTACATTCTCTCTCTCATGAAACGACTACTCAGCCTTGGGTGCCTCACCCTGAGCCTGCTGCTGCACCCCGATGTGTTTGCGCAGCAAAAACAAGTTATTACCAGCGTCAACCAGTTGCCTGTCCGCACCATTCCCTGGGAGGGGAAAATGATCGACAAGCTCCAGGACCCCGTCTACCTCCAGGCCATGCGCGACACCCTGCGCCAGCGCATGGAGGCCGACCTCGCCGCCTTCGACATCCAGGACCGCAGCACCCTGAGCGCTTACTACCAGGGCCTGCTTATGATCGCCTTCACCGAAGGAAACTATGACGAATCGAGTGCCCTCATTGACCAGATCGTGGCACTCACCGACAAAGAGGAAGACAAACTCCTCACCGGCAATTTCATCCTCTCCTACCTCGATGCGCTCGCAGAGGTACCGGATGCCGCCAGTGAGGCCTTCCCCGCGGCCTTCGGGCAAGCCTACACCCGCCGCCTCGGGGCCCTGCCCATCGAAGCTGTGAGAGAAGGCATCGAAGCCATGCGTGGCAACCTCCAGCTCTCCAGCCGCGACCTCATCACCGCAGCCGTCGAAGGGCAAATCCAGCCCATGCTCGACAACATGGGGCCCGAAGTGCCCGAAAGCATCGGACTCACCGTCATTTCCATGCAATTCACCCTCGACTACCGCCTCCGCTTCCGCGACGAAATGCTCCGCACCTACGAGCAGGTGCTCAATGCCCAGCCCGCGGCAGCCAAAGTGGACATCTGGGCCGCCCGCAACACCACCCTGCCTGACAAAGGCCTCAAGCCCGTGGTCGTCGCCATCTGGGACTCCGGCGTGGACATGGAAGTCTTTGACCCCGCGCAGCGCTGGACCAATACCCAGGACCCGATTGACGGCGTGGACAACGATGGCAACGGCTTTGTGGATGATTTTTACGGCATTGCCTACGACAAAGAAGCCATTCGCGCCAACTCCGTGCTGCTCCAGGTCGAAGGGCAGGTGCGCGACCTTGTCAGGGTGCAAAAACTCACCAAGGGAAGTATGGACCTCCAGGCTGCCATTGAGAGCGAGGAAGCCACGGCACTGCGTCAGGCCATTTCAGAGTTAGATGCAAATTCCTACTCTCAGTTCATGGAGGAAGTTGGCTTTTACGGGCTTTACTCTCACGGGACCCACGTGGCTGGCATCGCCGCTGAAGGGAATCCCGCAGCCAGGGTGCTCGCCGCCCGCCTGAGCTGGAGCCACAAAACCATGCCCGACGTCCCCACAATTGAACATGCTCAGCGCACAGCCCAGATGTACCGCGATGTGGTGGCTTATTTTCAGAAACAGGGCGTTCGGGTGGTGAACATGAGCTGGCGCTACAACGCCGCGGCCTACGAAGGTGCCCTCACCGCCAACAACGTGGGCGGCAGCCCCGAAGAGCGCAAGGCATTGGCAGAACAACTCTTTGAGATTGAGAAAACAGCCCTGCAGGAAGCCATTGCCTCAGCGCCGGAAATCCTGTTTGTGGCAGGTTCGGGGAATGAAAACAACGATGCTGATTTTGCCGGCTACATCCCTGCTGGCTTTGATTTGCCGAACCTCATCACCATCGGGGCGGTGGACAGCGAAGGGAAAAAGACAAGCTTCACAACCGAAGGCAAAAGCGTGGACTTCTACGCCAATGGCTACGAGGTGGAGAGCTTCGTGCCGGGCGGCACACGGATGAATTTCTCGGGAACCTCCATGGCTTCGCCACAGGTGGCCAACCTGGCGGCCAAACTTCTGGCCCTGAAGCCCACCCTCAAGCCAGCCGAAGTGATCGACCTTATTCGCAAAGGGGCCACTCCCTCCGAAGAAGATCCGGCCATTCTGCTCATTCACCCGGCGGCCAGCATTTCACTGGTCAGGTAGGCAGAGCTGATTAGCCAACAACGACCAGCCCAAAAAAAAGCGCTTTCCTTCGCCAGCCTCAATAAAGGCTTTGTGAAGGAAAGCGCAATTGGTTTTGCAAGGAGGCAATTAGTTGCCTGCGCGGCGCATTTCGCCCAATTTCTCAGCCCACTTCAGCATTTCTTCCGATTTGCCAATGATGGGGGTAATGTTAACGAGCTGAACAAGCCACTCAGACTCCTCAGGCTGGGCATTGTGCAGCCACACGAGATAGGGATAAGCCTGGTTACACAGCTCTTTGATTTCGCCATTGAGGCGCTCAATGTCGTTGTCGCTGTTGGAGGCCATTTTTTGCTCGCTCAGCTCAGCAGCCTTGTTGATGCGGATGGCCGCCATACCGTAGTTGGCCTGCAGGCTTTGCGGGTCGAGGTCGTAGGCCTCCTGATACAGCGCCAGGGCTTCGTCGAGCTTGCCGGCACGCTCCTGCATGGAAGCAAAAGCGAGGCGAACAGCGTTGTTCTTGGGGTCGGCAGCAATCTGTGCCTGGAATTTCCCGACAGCCTGGTCGTAGAGGTTGGGGTGATTTTGGTAAATGCCAAGTTGCTGGAGGCGAATGTCGGCATCGTCGGGCAGCACCTTGCCACCGGCTTCCAGGGTAGCCAGGGCTTTGTCGGTTTCGCCGTCGGCTTCATACAACACCGCCAGCTGGCGCACTACGTAGCTGAGCTGGTTTTTATCCAGATCGGCCATCTGAGTAAAGGCAGTATCCTCCATCTGGGTGGCCAGTTGAGCCTGATCAACCTCCACATACTTTTTGTTGTAGGCCACGATGCTGGCTTCGAATACCTCCACAGCCGTGGTTGTGTCGAGCTTGGCCAGGTGGGTGGAGGCCAGCATGCGGTTGGTGAGGAAGTGGTCTGGGCTAAGGTCTCTGGCAGCAGTGAAATAGGCAAGCGCCTCGTCGTCTGCGCCGTCGTTGAAGAGGGAAACGCCCTTGTTATAGAGTTGTCCCCAGATGTTGTTGGACATGCCTTCGATGAGGGCGCGGTTTTGGTACAGTTCTCCTTCAGGGTTGGCGGTGAGGTCGTCAAGTGCCTTTTTAGCTTTCAGAGCTGCATCCGGGTACTTGGCCATGAGTTCATCGCTGCCGAGGGCCATGTAGTAGGCTTTGGCTAGGTAATACTGGCCTTTGGCCATGTCCCTGGGTTTTTTAAACAGGTCTGGGTTGGAAAGACCTTCTTCCAGGGCAACGATGGCATCATCGTAGCGGCCCTGGTCAAAATTGAGGGCACCGGTGGTGACTTTCTGCTTCTGTGCCGATACAGGCGCGAGGCCGATCACAGCCAGAAGCAACAAGAAGCTTAGCTTTTTCATTGGTCTAACAGGTTTAGAGGCTGGGTTCAAGTAGAAGTTCTGAAAGTAAAGATAATTCAAGGTTCGGACGGAAAGCGGGAATTTTTGTCACTCCTCTGCTGTTTCTGCTTCGCCTTCTTCTTCGTCGCGCTCTGCGACCTTGGTCACAGAGGCAATTTCATCACCATCCCTCAGCCGGATCAACGTCACTCCCTGGGTATTGCGGCCCTGGGTTTTGATGTCTTTCGTGGCAATCCGAACGGCGTTGCCCATCTTGGTGATGATCATGATGTCTTCTTCCTCTTTGTCTTCGATGAGCTTGATGCTCACTACATAACCGGTTTTGTCGGTCACATTGAGGTTTTTAACGCCTTTGCCGCCCCTTGCAATCAGGCGGTAGTCGGAGACCGGAGTTTGTTTGCCAAATCCCTTTTCTGAGACCACGAGCACAAGCTGCGATTCATCCGAAGCCACTGCCATTCCCACTACTTCGTCCTGCGGTCCTTGCAGGCTGATGCCGCGCACGCCCATGGCAGTCCGGCCAACTTCCCGCACATCAGATGCCCGGAAACGAATGGCACTGCCCATTTTCGTGGCAATCACAATCTCGCTATTGCCGTCGCTCAGGCGGGCTTCCAGCAAGGTATCGCCTTCAATGATGGTGATGGCGTTGATGCCTGAAGCCCTTGGGCGGCTGTATTCGCGAAGCAGGGTCTTTTTCACCTGGCCCAGCTTCGTTACCATGAGAATGGAGTGCGAGTCGAGGAAGGCCTGATCCTCAAAATTCTCCACCGTCATAAATGCCTTCACCGAGTCGTCGGTGTCGATCTGGATGAGGTTTTGAATGGCGCGGCCCTTTGCTGTTCTTTCCCCTTCCGGAATTTCATACACCCGCAACCAGTAGCATTTTCCTTTTTCTGTAAACAGCATCAGAAAATGGTGGGCTTTGGCCACGAAGAGGTGTTCCACAAAATCAGACTCCTTGCGCCCTGCGGCTTTGAACCCCTTGCCGCCACGGCCCTGGGCCTGGTATTCGCTGGAGGGGGTTCGCTTGATGTAGCCCTGGTTGGAAATGGTCACCACCATCTCATCGTTGGCGATGATGTCTTCCATCCGGATCTCACCCTCCGCCAGGGTAATGTCGGTGCGGCGGGGATCTCCAAACTGCTCGCCCACCGTGATCAGCTCGTCCTTGATGATGGACATCTGGAGTTCTTCGCTGGCGAGGATGGATTCGAGGTAATCGATTTTTCCTTTGATCTCCCGATACTGCTCCTGAATTTTTTCCCGCTCCAGGCCTGTGAGGCGCTGGAGGCGCATGTCGAGGATGGCCTTGGACTGGATTTCGGAGAGGCCAAACCGCTCCATGAGGCCTGTCTGGGCTTCGTCGGGGGTGCGCGAAGCGCGAATCAGGGCAATGACCTCATCGAGGTGGTCGAGGGCAATGAGCAGGCCTTCAAGGATGTGGGCGCGCTTGCGGGCTTCTTCGAGGTCGTATTGGGTGCGGCGAATGAGCACCTCATGGCGGTGATCCACGAAGTGGCGGATCAGGTCCTTGAGGTTGAGGGTGTAGGGCCGCCCCTTGACCAGCGCCACGTTGTTGATGGAAAAGGAGGTCTGAAGCGGCGTGAGCTGAAACAGCTTGTTGAGCACCACCTTGGGGTTGGCGTCCCGCTTTAGCTCCACCACAATCCGGATGTTGGAGTCGGATTCGTCGTTGATGTCGGCGATCCCTTCGAGCCTTTTTTCAGAAACCAGCTGGCTGATTTTCTGGATAGTGGTCGCCTTGTTGACCTGGTAGGGAATTTCGGTAATGATGATGCGCTCACGCTCGCCGGGTTCTCCTTCAAACTCTGCTTTGGAGCGAATCACCACGCGGCCGCGGCCGGTTTCGTAGGCTGCCCGGATGCCTTCCACCCCATAAATGGTGCCTCCGGTGGGGAAATCAGGCCCCGAAACGTGCTGCATGAGGCCCTCGACGTCAATGTCGCGGTTTTCAATATAGGCAACGGTGGCAGCCACAATTTCGCGGAGGTTGTGGGGAGGCATATTGGTGGCCATCCCCACTGCGATGCCAGAGGCGCCATTGACAAGGAGGTTGGGAATTTTGGCAGGCAGTACCGAAGGCTCGGTGAGGGAATCGTCGAAGTTGGGCCTGAAGTCGACAGTGTTTTTTTCGAGGTCGGCGAGCATTTCTTCGGCCATGCGCTTGAGGCGGGCCTCGGTGTAGCGCATGGCAGCAGGGTTGTCGCCGTCAACGGATCCGAAGTTTCCCTGACCATCCACCAAAGGATAACGAAGGGACCAGGGCTGGGCCATCCGCACCATGGTGTCATACACGGCGCTGTCGCCGTGGGGGTGGAATTTTCCCAGCACCTCGCCCACAATCCTGGCTGATTTTTTGGGAGGCCGGTTGGAGGCAAGGCCCAGTTCGCTCATGCCATACAAAACCCGCCGGTGTACTGGCTTGAGTCCGTCCCGCACATCAGGCAGGGCCCTGGCCACAATGACCGACATCGAATAATCGATGTAGGCATTCTTCATTTCCTCCTCGATGATCCTCGTTACGATCTTTTGTCCTTCTGCCATGGAAATCTGATATCAGTTGCTCGTTTCAAGGGGGCAAATTAGGCATTTATTGGAGAGGATGAAACAGGGCAGCAGGTCTTAAAACAGGATCGGGGGTCGTGCCCGGACTGGAAGCATTTCGGGAAGATTTGGTCAATAGTTGAGCGATCCCGCTGTTTCATTCAATTTGTGTTCAAATTTCGGGGTCCTGATTTTGTTTGTAGGATTTATGCCCTGCGAATAGCTTGGAATCAGAAAAAATACCGTTATTCAGGGAACATAGAGCGGTAACCGTATATAACGGTACGTCTATACCGGAGGAGATCAAAGTCAGAATATCCAGTAAATGGAGCATTTCTGTTCGTCATGCCATACCCCGTGACGGATTCAGAAAACTGCGTCCACATGAAAGCAGAGCGGTTCAATTGATTTCATTAACCCGCTATGCCCCATTAGTTTTGAATCCAACACCTGCCGATGCGCAATCATAATCAAGCATGAAAAAGCTCGAGTTAACCCAGTCCCAGCTTCGCGATTTGAATATCTTCTATGTAATCCTGGAGTGCAATGGCTGGGAAGATCTGGAAGACATCGAAAACAAATTCGACAACGGTGAAAAGGTCAGTCCGGAGGGCCAAATGAACCGTGTTTGTGGCCAAACTGAGCTGCGGGCACAGTTTCATGCGCCCGTTCGCATGGTGAGCCTTCGCATTACCGACCTTTTCCTCGAAGAGCAAGTACAATTTCATTTTCTCTACGAATCGGAGCCCGAGCAAATTCTCGAGTGGATCGTGGCTTATGCCGATTCCATTTCGCTCGACAACTACCCCAAGTTGCTCAAACAAGCCGAACAGCTCTGCGCCATGATCCTGATGGAAGTGTCCGACCAGGAAATTTACGAGGTAAAACCCTCCGCAGAATTCTGATCTGAGCTGGCAGCGCCCGCCGTTGCGCTTGCTATTTCCCAAAAGCCTCGCATTTTTGTGGCATGGTCTTGCCGCTGATTCGTCTAATGCGGCCGCAGCAATGGGTCAAAAACGTCTTTGTGCTGCTGCCCGTCTTCTTTGGTCTGCGCCTCCTCGAATGGGAAGCCAGCGCCAGTGCCGTGCTCGGTGCCGCTGCTTTTTCTATGCTGGCTTCGGCTGTGTACATTTTCAACGATTTCCGGGACCGGGAGGCAGACCGCCTGCATCCCACCAAACGTCTCAGACCCCTCGCCGCCCAAACGGTGTCAATCTCTGCTGCCCTTGGTCTCATGGCGGCCCTCGCCATCTCCGGGCTGGCCCTCTTCGCCTGGCTCGATTTCCAGTCGATGATCCTCGCACTGGCCTATCTCCTGCTCAATATCCTCTACAGCATTCGCCTCAAACACATTGCCCTGCTCGATCTCTTCATCCTGGCCATGGGCTTTGTCATTCGTGTCGGCATCGGGGCCACCGTCGTCACGCCCGATGTTCCCCTCTCCATGTGGATCGTGGTTATGACCTTCCTCGGAGCCCTGTTCCTCGGGCTTGCCAAGCGCCGCGACGATGTTCTCCTCGCCGAAGGTGGCTTCCAGGTGCGCAAATCCATCGACGGCTACAACCTCCCCTTCATCAATGGAGCGATGGTCATGATGGCCTCGGTGCTCGTAGTGGGCTACCTCACCTATGTCAGCGACTCGGAAGTGATCAATCACTTTCACAATCCAAGGCTCTACTACACAGCAGCCTTTGTGGTGCTGGGCGTGCTGCGATACATGCAAATCGCCTTTGTGGAAGAAAAAAGCGGTAGCCCCACCAGCATTCTGCTCAGCGACCGCTTTCTGCAAATCACCATTACAGGCTGGCTTGCCACTTTTATCTGGTTGATTTACGGAAGCTGATCAGTGCATCCAATCGCATGGAAGGGCGATCCGCGAACAACCGGCCCCGCCTGGAACCCGCAGCAGAAAACAGGGGATAAGGCCAGTCCAGGCCTTCTAATGTCACTGCGCCCTGCTCCTGCTTTTTGCCAGCCAGCAGGTAGCGGGAATGGGTGGCAGGCGACGATTTTGACAAATCCAACGCCTGAAGATAAAGCACTTCGCCATCGGCAAACCGAATAACCACCTGCAAAAGCTCGCCTTCGGTTTTGCCCAAAGGCTGTACTTTCACCGGAAAGGAGGCCATGACGTGGCGAATCAGGCCAAAAGATGATTCGCTCATCAGCAACTGAAGGTGATCCCGCAGCGCAAGGTCCTTCATGCCAATGCTGGCCGGAAGGTCGCAAACGTACTCCTCCCGCGAGAGGGCACTCAACAAATGGCGAAGAAACAGCAAGCGGGGAGCAAGGGCAAATGAATGCGGCGAAGGAGGATAAGGCAAGCGATGGTTCATGTGCAACAGAAGCTCAGGATCAAATTAGCAGGAATTTTTTCGGGCAAATTGACCTTGAGCGCTTGCTTCGCAAATAATCATTCCAAGTTCGTAGTAATATGTGAACAATCAGTTAATTAACCATTCTTCCGGTTTTCTGCTCAGGGCTTTGGGGGAGAATCATAAAATCCTTTGCCCACTTTTTGCCCCCAGCGGCCTGCATCTACCATTTTTTGCTGCAAACGGCTGGGTCGGAAACGGTCTGCCTGGAAAAAGGAATCGTACAAATTCTGGCTCACCGCGTGGTTGGTGTCCACGCCAATGAGATCCATTAGCCGAAATGGCCCCATCCGGAACCCAGTTGCTTCCATGATCCGGTCCACTGCCTCCGGGCTGGCCAGTCCTTCTTCCACGCACCGCAGGGACTCGAGGTAGTACTGCCTGGCCACGCGGTTCACAATAAACCCGGGCTCATCGCGCACCAGCACAGGGGTCTTGCCAAGGTTACGGGCAAATTCCATCATCGCCTCTGGCAAAGAAGCCTCTGTTTCCAGCCCTGCAATTATTTCCACCAGCTTCATCAGGGGTGCCGGGTTAAAAAAATGCAGCCCCACCACCCGCTCGGGATGGGGAACAGAACGGGCAATCCGGGTAATGGGAAGGGTGGAGGTGTTGGTGGCAAAAATGGTGTTGGGTTCATTCACCTTCGCCAACTGCTGAAATACTTCCTGCTTCAGCTCCAGTCGCTCGGGCACAGCTTCTATCACGAGATCAACCACACAACCAGCGTACGAACTGTTTGTGCTCAACCGCTTCAGGCTCTCCGACATTTGCTCAGGACTCATTCTTCCCTTTTCCACCTGCCGCTGAAAAGCTGCCCGAATATCGCCAAGGGCGCTCTCCAGCACAGCTTCGCTCAGATCGAATATCACCACCTCATATCCCGACTGGGCCAGGACCTGGGCAATGCCACGGCCCATAACGCCACCACCGACAACGGCCACGCGGCGAAGAGAGGGAAATTGAAAAGCAGTCATAGGGCTGGGCTTACTGGAAAGAAAGATGGTGGAACAAGGTAATCAAATGACAGGAAGAATAGGGTCAATGCACCGCCAGCCTGCGCACCTGCCGCTTGTTTCCCAGGCGAATGTCCAGCCAATACGCTCCTGCCGGGAGGCTGCTGAGATCCCAGGTTGCCAGGCCCAGAGCAGCGTCATGGCTGCCCGACAAAACCTCCCGGCCCAAAAGATCAACCAGCCGCAACTCCAGGCGTTGCCCGGCTTGCGGTGGCCAGCTCAGGCTCAGCTCGCCCTCCACCGGGTTGGGAAATAGCTTCACGCCAATAACGGGAAAAGCGGGCAAGCCCAGGGCCCAGTCCAGCACCGTCACCTGTCCTGCCGCCGAGGCCTTGCAGCCCGAAGGGCCGCTCGCCGTGTGATACACCCGGAAAATTCCGGCGCTGTCATATTGGTGTACAGGGTTGTTGCCCACCTCCTGGGTGCCATCGCCGAAATCCCAATGGTAATCAAGTTGCTGTGCATCAAGGCTGATCCATTGCATGGAGCCGCCGGCGGCCAGGTACAAGGTAGTATCTTCCGGCAGAAACCCCGGTTGAGCACTGCCGGGTTCCACGTCAAGGAACATTTCCGCCGGACAGCTTTCCCGGACAATTTGCCAGTCGAAAAAATAGGGATACAGCGAATCTCCCAGCGAAGAGCGGTCAATGCTCAGCACGCCGGGCAGGGTGTAGGGAAACTGCACTCCAGAGCTTCGGCTCAGCAACCGCACCAGTGTGCCCGAGGCGGCCAATCGGAGGTTTTCTCCGGCTGGCACTTCAAAGCCCAGCGCCAGCACCCGCGGGCCGGTGTTGATGAACAGCGTGGTATCGGCAAGCAGGTTGCCGCCCTGGTCCCAAAGTTGAATTCGCCGCTGCCCGTCGCCCTCCGAATAGACCTGCACCGCTTCGAGGGTAAATGGCTGCTCCGCATCAAAAGTCAGATAAGCTCCGTCGATGCCGCCCAGGCTGGCCGCAGTTCCCAGACTTGCTCCCGCCGTTTGCCGGAACACCTCTGTTACATACAGGCTGATGTCCTCAGAAAACGGCCCCCACAAGCCCGAATGCGGCTCCGGAAGCGGGGTCTGCGACCAGGCTTGGGCGTACCACCTCAACTCTCTGCCAGAACTTCCCAGGTAAATTTGCTGGCCCTCACACACCTCCCTTGGCTGGAAAGCAGGGGAAAAACCAGGCCGCCGGACCACACTACCGCTCACGCTGTTGTCCAGCCAGTGAGGATCTTCTGTTCCATTCACCAGCACCACCTCCAGGCTCCAGGTGCCATGGCCTACTGCCAATGCCTCGCCGGGTAAGCCCCAGAACCCGGTGTTACCGCTTGCCAGGCTGCCCTGCCACACTACGGTGTCAGTGATTCCCTGCCAGGTAACGACCGCAACGAGTTCGGTAATGGCATTCGGCCCGGCATTTTCCAGTGAAAGAAAGGGGGAAATCAGGGTGTCGCAGGTAGGGCTGGGACCAAGGTTGAGGTTGGTCAGGCGAATGTTATTGCTGTCGCTCACAGGTTGCGGCACAAATCCCTGCGCAACGAGCCAGTTGAAGGCGTTTTCCAAAGAAAAAATGCCCATTCCAAATTCGTTGTCTTCGCCCGCTGCCCCCAGGTCATTGGCGGTGAAATACAGGCTTTCCAGCAGTTGCCTGCCGCTCGCTGCCGGAAAGGCTTCTTTGAGCAATAACACGGCTCCGGCAGCCTGCGGCGCAGCAAAGGAGGTTCCGGTGGCGGTGCTGTAAGCCCCGTTGAGGGTGGTGGTTCGCACCGATACGCCGGGCGCTACCACTTCGGGCTTGATGCTGTCGCCGCCGGTGCAGGTGGAAGGTCCCCGGGAGGAGGTAAATGCAAGGGGCAGCGCTGCCTGATTGCCATTCACAGACCCCACAGTGAAGACATTCACCGGGTTGATATTGAGGTTTTTAGGGGAAGGGATCGTTTGGGGGCCGGGGCCGAGGTTGCCCGCAGAAAAAACCACGGCTATCCCCGCAGCTTCAATGGCAGCAAAGGCATCCCGGTAGAGGCCGGTGCATTCTGCATCCGGAGCCCCAAGCTGGATAGACCAGGAGTTGTTGATCACATCCGGGAGGTCATGGCTGGTAGCGGGGTCACCGTCGGGGTCGAGGGCAAACTGCAGGGCCGCGAGCATGTCTACAGTCTGGCAGGCGGGATTTCCTGCTGCTGGTGAGGCCATCCACACTGCGCCGGGGGCCATGCCGGTGGTGTCGGCGTTGGCAGCGTTCAGGCCGAGGATCACCCCTGCCACCAGGGTTCCATGGTTGTCGCAGGCGCGGGGCAACCCCGACCCGCCGGGATCAAACCAGGCCTGCGACGCAGGCACAAAATTGCCCCAAAAGGTACTTCCCAAAGCCGGATGCCCGGGATCCACGCCCGAGTCGATGATATAGACCTTTCGTCCGTGGCCGGTATAGCCCTGAGCCCACATCCAGCTGGCACCCAGCAGATCGTGGGCAGACTCATGGCCGCCCGGCACCGGCAATGCCGGAAGGGAGTGCGCCTCATCGACCGATAGACTGGGCACCAAATGAATGGATTCCACCATCGGCAGGCTCGCCAGCCAGGCCAGTTCTTGCGTGGCGACCTTCAGCCGAATGACCGGTGCCAGCCAGTAGCGCTGAACGCTGTTTTCGCCAAGTCCGTGCTGCCTGATCGCCTGCTCCAGGTCATCAAGCCGCGAGGCACCTTGCTGCTCCAGTCGCTGACGAAGCATCTGCAAGCGGGCAGGCTGCGGCACCCGCTTCGCATCCCAGGCTGCTGAAACGGCATTCCAGTCGTCGCTCCCTCCCACATACAGGTACAGATCCAGCCAGGCCCGGGTGGTGCTTGCCTCCTGAACAGCCTGGTCGATATGGACCTGAGCCTGTGCCAGGGGTGCGTTCAATACCAGCAGCAGGGTGGCCAGAAGGGCGCTTCGGTGTGTCATGGCATAGGGATGAATGGCGAAAAATAGAGGCAAGCCCCGCATTACCCGGAACCTGCTTTCCCTGTTTCGAGAAACAAAGAGGCTGTTCCGAGGCAGGAACCGGATGATTCCAACCGCAGAACAGCCCATGCAGATCCGGTGAATTACCGGGTTTTGATGAGTTTTTCTGTAAACACCACCCCGTCGAGGGAAACGTTCAGCAGATAAACGCCTTCCGGCAGGCTGCTGAGGTCCAGCTTGCGCTGAACTTGCTGGCCCACCTCAGCTGGTTGCAGCAGCAACTCGCGGCCCAGGAGGTCCATCACCTGAACTTCCACCTGGAAGGGGCGGCTCAGGTTCATCTCGAGGGTGTAGAGGCCGGTTCCGGGGTTCGGGAACACCCGCATGTTGCCGGATTCCTTGTCGAGGTCATTGAGGCCCAGCGTACCATCCACCACGATGCTAAGGGTATCTCCATCGGTGCAACCGCCGGTGGCTTTGGCCTCCAGGGTCACGAGGTAGGTACCGGGAGCGGTGAAGGAATGCACAGGGTTAGCAGCAGTGCTGGTGTTGCCGTCGCCAAAGTTCCAGAGGTAGGTGCTGGCACCTGTGCTGTTGTTGAGGAAAGTAACCTCACCGGAAACACCCAGGTCAACAACGGTTTTGTTGGCAGTAAAATCAGCGACAGCCGAGCCCGGTGCCACCGCTACTGCGGCCTGCACCAGGTCGCAGGCACCTTTGTACTCGACCACCCAGTTGTAAAAGAAGCTGTAAAAACCGTTGTCCGATTTGGTGATCGACATCACACCTGGCAGGATGTAGGGGAAGGCGATGTTGGAAATGGTGGCCAAAAGACCTGTATTGCCAGCTCCCAGACCCATTCTGTAAGTGCCGGGTTGAAGGGAAAAATTCACCACCACTACGTTATCACCCACTTTCAGCACGCCGGTTGGCTTGGAAGCAATAACCTGGCCGTTTGTATTCCTGATCTGGATGATGCGCGAATCCGTGCTGTTGGCATTGATCATCACCGATTTGATCTTGACAGGAGTATAAACCTCAAATTCAAGGTAGGACTCAATGTTGAAGGAGGGGAAACTCGCACCTACCGCCGAATTGGCCATCCCGACCGTTTCCTGCCCGATGGTTCCCACATAGTAAAGCTTGCTGCTTGTGAGTGGTGGGGTCAGGAAGCTATTGCCAACCCCCAGTTGGGTCACCCCATTAGCGTCGTTGTACCACACCGGAATACGGTTTGGCAAAGCGGTTGTGGCAGTGAGCAGGGCCTGTCCGTTGGCGCATACTGCGGCAGGGTTCACCACAGTGTTAGAAACGGTTGGCTTGTCGTTGCCGAGCAGAGAAAAGGAGGTTGTCGCTACGTTGTCGAGGTTGTAGTAGTCTGCCTGGCCATCCACCTGTGTGATGTTGACGGACACTGAGTAATAGCCCACCGGCAAAGATTGAGTGGGAAGCTGCACGATTTCTGTGCCATGGGGAGCGAGGTTGCCCGTCCATGCAAAGCTTGCGGTAGCGCCATTGGAGTAGGTCAGCTCAATCTGGGCGGAAGTCATGTTGGTGGAACCGTTGTTTTCCAGCACAATCTCCGGGGTGATTTCCTCGCCGCAATTCACATTCTCTACCGTCAGCTCTGCGAGCACGGCATCTTTGGTCCGCGACACTGGTGCCGGAGTAAAGCCCTGGTTTACCAAATAGGTAAATGCTGCATCCAGATCAATCACGCCTTTGCCATAGGCATTGTCGTCGCCTGGCACGCCTTTGTCAACCGCTGTGAAGTACAAAGCCTGCTTCACCTGCACCGAAGTGGCGGTAGGGAAGGCTTCGTGCAGCAACAGGGCGGCACCCGCCACATGGGGCGCAGAGAAAGAGGTGCCATCAAGGAACATGAATCCACCACCTGGCACGCTGGAGCGAACGCTGCTGCCTGGAGCAGAAACTTCAGGCTTGTAACGAAGGCTGTCAGGACCCGGGCAGCGGGAAGGCCCGCGGCTCGAAAAGCTCGCGATCGGCAGCGCCGGATTGTTCCCGTTAACTGCTCCCACCGTGAAGCTGTTGACCAGGGTAGCGAAAAAGTTTTTATCAGCGCCCATGGTGGAATCACCAGGACCAGCGTTGCCCGCCGACTGCACAAAGGTAATGCTGGCAGCTTCGAGGGCGTTGAGTCTTTGTATAAAGGAGCTTCCAGAGCAGCTGGCCAGGGTAAAAAACTGAGGTTCCTGTCCGTAAGAACCATTGATCACATCTGGCATATCGTCGGTAGTGGCGGGGTTGCCGTCGGGGTCGAGGGCCCATTGGAGCGCATCCTGGTCATCAACATCAAAAGCACAGGCACCCGCGCCGGTGCCACCGTCGATGGCCGGAGAACCCATCCACATGGCATTGAAGGCCACGCCAAAGGTGTCGCGGTTGGAAAGTTGCATTCCCACTGCCACCCCTGCTACGTGGGTTCCGTGGTTGTCGCAGTCAAATGGCGTTTTCTGGCCACCGGGATTATACCAGGCCAGCGTATTGCCAGCCACATTGCCGTAGTAATTGCGCTGGTGAGCTGGGTGGGAGAGGCTCACGCCAGAGTCAATGATCAGGATTTTTTTGCCAACACCCGTGTACCCGCGCGACCACATGGCGGGAGCTTTGATCACGTTAAGGCCTGGCTCGCGGCCTCCTGCTGTTTCGGGAGCAGGCAGATAGGCCGCATTGTGCGAGGCTTCCGCGTCGTCGATCCGGCGGGGAGGCTCAAACAACAGCATGCCCACTTCCTCGCGAAGGCTCAGAGCGGCGACTACATCAGCAGTCATTTCTGCCTGGATTTCGTTGGAGATCCAGCGTGGCTTGATGGTCCCGAGGCGAACGCCAGGATGGCTGCGCAGTAAGTTCAGCAAGGGGCCCTGGGTTTCAGTGGCTTTTTGCTGGAGAGCCGTTACCACCGCCACCCGGCGGTCGTGAATGCTGATGCCTCGCTCGTCAAATTGGGCCACCATGGAGGTCAGATCCACCTGGTCGGCGAGGAAAATCGTTACCTTAACGGGCTGGTTGCCGCTTTCGCGCAGCTTGTATTCCAGCAACTGGTCGATCTTGCTCCAGTCTGTTTGTTGGGCCATGACCAGCGGGGTCGCCAGGGTCAGCAGCCATGCCAATGAAAAAAGTCGCTTCATGTGATTGGATGTCTCGATGATGAACGCGGAAGTTACTTGGTTTTAACAACTTTTTCGACCCAAACCCGACCATCCACCTCGATATTCAGCCAAAAGATTCCCATGGGAAGGTTGCTAATATCAAAATCGCGGCTGTTAGCGTTTGCCTCCAGAATCACCTTCGGGCTGCACACGCGGCCCCATGGATCGATCAACCAGCAGGTGGCCCGGCTGTCTCCGCTCCATTGAAGGGTGAGCCTGTCTTCGGCAGGGTTGGGGAAAAAGGAAAATCCGGGCAGAAAGTTGGCCTGATCAAGACTCGTACTTCCCACCTCGATGCTGGTCTGGATCCACTCCGAGCAGTTTGCCGGGCCCGTTACCTGCAACTGAACCGGATAACTGCCCGGGCCGGGGTAGGTTCGCTGAACTTGCTGGCCCGTGGCGGTGCTGCCGTCTTCCCACCACCAGCGATAGGCCTTTCCGCCTGTTGGTCTGGCTATCAAGGTCACCTGATTAGGCCCGGAAGGCTGAAGATCTACGACTGGGTCAAAGCCGCCAGCCGAAACCGTCACAAAAGCCGGCACCCGGGGGCATGGGAGTTCGTAGCGAATTTCCCAGGAAAAAAAATAGGGCATGAGGCCCGTTTCTGGCGTGATGAGGCGTAACACAGCGGGTTCGCCCAGCGGCTGGGGAGTAATGGTTTGCACCCAGAGGTTGCCTTCGGCGAAGCCGAGTCCAAGCTGATAGCCATTCCCAATACCCATCTCAAAGCCCAGTGGCACGCGATGGGTGCCCGGGGCCAATTCCACCTGCAAGCTGTGAACCAGCGCCCCACGGGATGTTCTCACCTGAATGATCCGCTTGCCAGCCGTGGCACAATGAACCGTCACCGCCTCAATCGTTACCGGTGCATATACATCAAAACTGATTCCTCCGTCGGTTCCGCTGTCCACATAGCCTCCTGCGTTTAGCTGCGGAGACGGCCCCAACACGGCCTTTCTGGCTGCTGCACCGTAATAAATCCTGCTGGAACTGATCTTGCCCGTAGGCAGGGTGCTCCCCTCTCCTAATTCAATGCCCCCCACGGCGAGGTTGTACCAGACCACCGTGGCTCCAGGATCATTCGCCGACAAGTCTGCTTCCACCAGGCCCTCTCCGCCGATACAAACGTTCAACTGTTTCATGCCCACACTAATGGGAGAGAGCGCCGAAAAGCTGTATTCGTCCCAGTTATCCAGCTCGTAGTCGTCAATGCCGCCATTTGCAAGGAGCACTTCCATTCTCACCTGATACCTGGCCGAAAATGGAAGCTCCCGGGCGGGCAGGGAAAATAACTGCTCTGCCCCAGTGACCAGACTGCCAGTCCACACCACGGTGTCCTGCACGCCATCGGAGTAGGTTCTCAGCAAGCTCACGCTGAACAGGGTGTCTGTACCCAGGTTTTTCAGGCGAATCTCCGGCTCATGAGTCAGGCCGCAAGGCGGTGCAGCCACAAAGCGGACCGAGGCATCAGTGTCTCTGCTCACTGGTGCCGGCACATATCCCTCGGCAACGAGGTAGTCGAAAGCTGCTTTCACATCAATCATTCCTCTGCCATATACATTGTCTTCGCCGGGATCGCCAAGGTCAATAGCGGTGTAGTAGAGGGCTAACTTAATGGCAGTACCACTGGCAGCTGGAAAGGCTTCTTTGAGCAACAACACTGCCCCGGCAACATGTGGCGAAGCCATGGAAGTGCCCTGATAGGCGTCATAGCCGCCATTTCTCACTGCAGAACGAATCCCGACACCCGGCGCCGAAACCTCGGGCTTGATGGCCAGTGCTCCCAATCCGCCACATTCGGTGGGACCATGACTGGAAAAGCCGGCAATCGGCAGGCTGGCATTTCTGGCGTCAATGGCACCTACAGCAAAAGCATTGACCAGGGAATAGTTGGCAAATGCAGGTCCGCCGACTGAATAATCAGGAAAATCATTGCCTGCAGCGCAAATCACTGCCACCCCTGCGGCTTCGAGGGCATTGATGGCGAGTTGAATCGGGGAAGAACAGCCCCAGCTATTCGGCAGAAAGCGCCAGCTGTTGTTGATGGCGTCGGGGATATCGGCAGAAGTAGCAGGGTTGCCGTCGGGGTCCAGAGCCCATTGCAAAGCCGAGGTGGGGTCAGGGCCAGCCTGGCATTCAATGGCGGGGGAAGCCATCCAGCGGCCATTGGGAGCCACGCCGATCGTGTCCCGGGTGTCGCGGTCGAGGCCCACAATGGTACCCGCCACGTGGGTGCCGTGGTTGTTGCAATCATATAGGCTGTCCTCTAATCCAAACCATCCGGTTTGTTCGCTTTCATACACCCCCACCCATGAGCGACGGAGAGCCGGGTGAGCAGGGTCGGTGCCGGTGTCGATGATGAGCGCCTTGCGGCGGTTGCCCGTGTAGCCCATGGCCCAAAGCTGATCGGCCTTAATAACCGACAAACTGGCCTCGTGGCCTCCGGCGCCGTGGATCACGGGGAAAGGGCCGGGCATGGGGCTGGCATCGGCAAGCTCGTAACGGGGCACCATTTCGATCATCGCCAGGGCAGAATGCTCACCCAAGGCCTGCAAAATGCCCGCCCCAGCCTTGCAGCGAATGGCATTGGTAATCCACAACGGCTGCACTGATGCCTGTTCGACCTCGGGGCTCGCCGCGAGCGCTGCCAGAACCGGCCCCTGGGTCGAGGCGGCCATTTGCTGAAGCAGCGGAATCAGCTGGGCGCTGCGAAGCGCCACAGGAAGCCGCTCAGCTTCATAGGATGCCCCCAGCGCAATGACATCGACCTGCTGCTGAAACAAAAGAAACACATCAAAGGGTCCTTGCTCTCCCCGGGCAATCCGGGCGCTCAAATCAGGGCCAAGGACCGATGAGGATTGGCTATAGGCATTGCAGTAGAGTGCAAAAGCCACGAAAAAAAGCGCCATTCGGCTAACAAAACCGCTCATGAAAACAGGAATCGGGTGGGCGAAAGAGACCTTGGCCGGTGTTGACCAAGGGTGAAACAATTGAGGGAAAGAATTCCCTTCCAGACAACAGGCGGGGCCGGGTTTTGGTTATGGCCGGGAAATGAGAGCCTGAAAGCCTGGATCTTCATGAAAAGGCTCAAAGGCGGGCTCCAGCAGCACGGCCACGCCATCTTCGTAGTATTTTTCGAGGGCCGGGGCCAGGTAGCGAAGCATGTTGTCGAGGTCTTCGAGGTCGGCATAAATCTCCGCAAGGGTGGCGTAGGCAATGCCAAGATTGGGATCAGCATCAAGGGCCGCTTCGGCATCAAGGATCGCAGCCTGGTGGCGGCCAGCCTGCAAATGGTGCATCGCCCGGTTGTTGTAGGCAAGCGGGTGCCCGGTCAGGTCAATGGCCTGGTTGTAGTCGTCGAAGGCAGCTTTCGCCTGGCCCATCTGGTCGTAGAGAAAGCCCCGATCGACGTAGTAGCTGGCCTGGTCGGGTTCAAAACTCAGCAGCAGGGAGTACTCCCGGATTGCTTCCTTGAAATTGCCCAGCTCCTGAAAAGCCTGGGCCCGCCACAGATAGAGGCTTGAGTTTTCCGGCTCGGCCAGTTGTGCCTGGTAAAAGTCTTTGGTGGCTTCGAGAAAATTGGGCGGCTGGCTGCGAAAATGAGCCAGGCCTCTCTGCTGGTAGCTGTTTCCGCCAGCCCCCAGGTCGATGGCTTTTGACAACACCCCAATAGCTTCCTGATAGCGATCTTCCCGGAGAAACACCTCCCCCATTTCCTCCAGGGCCTCCACATGCCGGGGAAATGCTTCCAGGATGGCTTCTAAATCTTCTCTGGCCTCCGTCAGATGCGGCTCAAACTGGCATCGCTTATAGAATCGGGCCCTTGCCAGGCGGTATTCAGCATTGGAAGGCATGGAAATAACGGCCTGCTCCAGGTCGTCGAGGATGGGAAAAAACAGCTCGGCGTCCTGAAACACGCGCTCGCCATTGAGCAGGAGTTGCGAAGTGCCCCGAAGGAGGTACAATTCGCCCATGTCGGCATCGTCAAAGTCGTTGGAGGCGTCGTGGTCTTCCACCATGTGAATGGCCATGCCGAGTTCGCGGAAGGCAGCGTCATGGTCTCCTGCCAGGAAGGCGGCTTTGCCTTGCTGGAAATGGTGCCGGGCGTCGTGGTGATGGTGATGAGCCATGATTTTCAGGGAGTTGGAGGGTCAGAGGGGCAGGCTAAAATCATCCCAGGGGCTTCCCTGCGGGGTGGTGGCTATGACCTGAAGGGGTTCTTTTTTCACGGGGTGCTCGATGCGGAGTTCTTTGGCAAAGAGGGCAATGCATCCATTGGGCAGAAAATCTGTTTTGCCATATTTCACATCTCCCACAATGGGCCAGCCCATGGCAGCCAGCTGCACCCGAATCTGGTGCCGCCGTCCGGTGTGCAGCCTCACCTGCACCAGGGCCCTGCTGCCAACCGTTGCAACTACCTCATAATCAAGTCGTGCCTCCTTTGCCGCATGAACCATGTGGCTGTAGGCCCGCATGATGTTTTTGTCGGGGAGCTTTTTAAGGTAATGGGTCAGGCTGCCCTGCGGCGGCTCGGGTGTTCTTTCTGTCACGGCCCAGTAAATCTTGTGCGGCTCTTTGTTCTGAAACATCGCCGACACCCTGGCCGCTGCCTTGGAGGTTTTGGCCAGCATCAACACGCCGCCCGCCGGGCGGTCAAGCCGGTGGAGCAAAGCCACATAGGCATTGCCGGGCTTCTGATACGTCTCGCGCAGGTAGACCTGCGCCCAATCCACCACGCTCTCGTCGCCTGTGTCGTCGCCCTGTGACAACATGCCAAAAGGCTTGTTCACAATGAGGAGGTGGTTGTCTTCAAAAAGAATATCCATGCAATTGGAAAAAAAGGCCGGGTTGTCAGGTTGGTTTTTCGGTTCCAAGATACAACAGATACAGCACCTGTGCCCCCACCAGCACAGCGCCACTGATGCCAAATGCTGCCACCGCGGTTCGGGCGTCTGAAAAACTGCTTGCCCACCACAACACGCTCGTCCGGCTCACAAACAGGATCAGGTTGTAGAACAGAAAGGGCCGCAATTTGCGACGAATATCAATTAAGTAGGAGAGAGGCGAGGCAATCATGGTGAGAAAAAGCCAGGGGGCCATCCATCTGGCGAAATGCCCGGCCTCCGTCCACACTTCTCCAAGCACAAACCCAAAGAGTTCGGGCCCCCAGATCAGCAGCACCAGCAGCAGGGGCAGGCTGAGCAGGGCCACCTGCCTGGCGGTTTTGAGGGTGAGGCTGGCCAGTTCCTCCGGCGACTCCCTCGCCACCCTGGAAGCTTCTTCAAAAAACACCCTTCCCACTGTCATGCTCAGCAGGCCCGGCGGGAGGTTCAGGATGCGCTCGGCTTTGGCAAACTGCCCGGTGGCGCTTTCGCCAAAATGAACGGGAAACAAAAAGTAAATGACCTGCTTGGAAGCGACATTGAGCCAGGCGCTGGGCACGCCATAGGCGAGAAAATCTCGGTATCGGCTGGCCAGGACTTGCCAGGCGGGCCTGTTGCCGGATTCTGGCAGCTTCAGGCGGCGGAAGCACACCCAGCTCCAGATCATCTGGGCCACCTGCCCGGCAAAATGCCCGGCCAGCAAGGCCGGAAAGCCCATTTCCAGCCAGCCACCAGCGAGGCTCACAACCAGGCTGAACAGGGCCCGCAGCACCCTCGTTTCTGTGAGGGCCCGGTAGGCACCATGGCGGTTGAGCATAAATCCCAGCGGCTGAATCACGCCTTCCATCGCCACCGAAAGCGGCAGCAGCCAGTGCCAGCCCGCCGGGCCGCCAAGGCCGATACCAGCCAGCCAGGCAGGGGAGATCGCCGCAGCCAGCAAGGCACTGATTAAAAAAGTGACTCCGCAAGCGCGAAAGCTCAGGGTGAGCAGGCCGCGGGCCTCCCGGTCGTCGTCGGGCAGCATCAGGGTCATTTCAAATCCCAGATTCGCCACCACGCTCAGAATTGCCAGAGCAGCCAGGAAGGTGCCCAGCAAGCCGAAATCAGCAGGCAAATACAGCCGCGCCAGCACCGGCAGCATCAAAGCCTGCATCGCCTGGGCCAGCACCGATCCCGACATCAACGCCAGGGCCTTCCGCCAAAATCGGGAGGGCCGGATCAGCCTTGAGCGCCAGGAAGAAGGGTCGGGCATAACAATGAGGGCGATTAGCTGCCAAAACACAAGCCTTGGAACGGCAAAGAAACTGGAAAATCACCCGCAGACCAACCCCGAAAAAGCTGCTCAGCTTCCCAGCAGGTTTCTCAGGCGCGCCATCGCTTCGGTGCGGGAGTGCACATCCAGCTTTCCATACAGGCTCTTGAGGTGGGTTTTGATCGTGTTCAGGCTCACGAAATGCTTGTCGGCCAGTTGCTTGTTGGTCATTCCCTCAAAAATATCCTCCAGCAGCTCAAACTCCTTTTCGGTAAGGGGCGACAGCAAAGCCTGGTTGAGCAATTCGCGGCTCATTTTCGACGGCTTTTCGCGCTGGGCAAAGTTGTAGAGGGCAATTTCGATGGAAGAATACAGGTCGCCTTCGTCAAAGGGTTTGAGCAAATAGCCCATCGGGCGGGTGTATTTTGCCTGGTCAACGATTGTTTTGTTGGCGTAGGAGGTGAGGTAAATGAAGGGAAGGTGACACTGCTCGTTGAGGTGCTGGGCAATGGCAAACCCATCGAGCTGGCCGTCGAGGTTGATGTCGAGCAGCACAATATCGGGGGTTTCTTTCGCAAGGGCTGCCAGAGCTTCGGCGCGGGAATGCGCCACCGCAATGACTTCGTAATCGACGTTGGAGAGGGTTTGGCGAATGTCCTCGGCAATGAGAGGGTCGTCTTCCACAACCAGAACCTTGATTTCAGACATGCTCAGGCGAGTTGTTGGCTGGGAATGAAGAGCCTGGCCGAGGTGCCAGATTCGGAAAAAAGCTGAAAGCTGGCGTGAAGTTTTTTGGCAAACGACTGGATGAGAAACATGCCCAGAGATGCGCTGTCTCCGGGGCTGAACCCGGCGGGCAGCCCTATGCCGTTGTCTTTCACTTCAAGCTGCCAGCCTTCGGGTTCCTGGCAAAAGGAAACCTCGATGGTGCCGGGGCGATCATCGGGAAAGGCATATTTGAGGGCATTGCTGATCAGTTCATTGAGGATCAGGCCCAGCGGAATGATCACATCCACATCCAGCTTCACAGACTCTACCCGGGTGCGAATCTCGACCTGCTCCCTGCTGATGGCGTAGCTGGAAACAAGGCTCCGGGTGAGCTTGTCGATGTATTCAGCCATGTCAACCCCCACAAGGTTTTCATCCTGATAGAGGTTTTGGTGGATCAGGGCCATGGATTTGACCCTGTTTCGGCTTTCTTTCATCACTGCCAGGGCTTTGGGGTCTTCCACGCCGCGGGCTTGCAGGCTCAGAAGCGAAGAAATGACCTGGAGGTTGTTTTTGACCCGGTGGTGAATTTCGCGCAGCAGCACTTCCTTTTCGCCAAGCGCCTCTCTGATCTGTTCATTTTTCCAGGCTAATTCCTTGTTGGCCAGGCTTCTGGTGCGAAACAACCAAAACAGGAGGCCCGCGATCAGGAGCAAGGCCCCAAGGCCTGCAATCACGGCGTTAACTTGGCGGTTCACCCGCTCCAGTTCCAGTTGCTGCAGCCGGATCTGGGTGCTTTTTTCGTAGTTGGAGTATTTGGCTTCCATTTCCTCCTGCAGCTTTTGGCGCTCCTCCGACTTGAGCTGCTCATACATTTCCTGGTAGGCCTTGAGGTAGCGAAATGCTTCTGCTTGATTGCCCATAGCTTCGTGTGTTTCAGACAACTGCTGATACACATCGGTCAGGTTGCTGTTGCGGGAGGTGCCATCCACGAGCTTTTCGGCTACCTGGAGGTAGCCAAGCGAGCGGGCAGGATCACCTTCTCCGCGAAAAATCCGGGCCAGGGTAATCAGCCCCTCCACCTCATCTTCTGTTGATAACCCTGCGTGGGGCACTTCGAAAATATCAGAAAGAATCGATTTGGCGCGGGCGGTGTCGCCAAGTTCAAAATAGCCGATGCCCATGCCGAGGCTCACCGACTGGACTTCAGACTGGTCGCCGAGCTCGGCAAAAAGCTCCCGGGCCTGCTCGAAGTAGCGAATGGCTTCCGCCTGCTGGCCTAAATGAACATGTGCCGAGCCCAGGTTGTGAAAGGTGGTGGCGAGGCCTTTGCGGTCGTCAAGCTCTGTTTTGATCTGAAGAGAGCGCTGATAAATCCGGATGGCATCGTCATATTTCCCCATTAAGCGGTACACAACGCCCAGATTGTTGAAAATGTAGCTGAGCTCTGCCCGTTTCCCTTCTGCGATGGCAAGTTGTTCTGCCGCGAGATTTTGCTCAAGGGCCCGGCCCAGATCGCCGGAGAAATAATAGGCCACGCCTTTGTTGATAATAAACGAGAGAGGGGAATAGGGAATGCCGGGCTTTTCTTCGAGCAGGGCAAGGCCCATGTCATAATAGCGAATGGCTTCTTCGGTTTGCCCTTTCACATCGCAGGCGATGCCCATTCTCTCATAACTTCGAATTACCCCAATGTCGTAGCCAAGGGAGAGTGACCGGCGGAGCGTGGTATCCAGCAAGGCAAGGGCCCAATCGGCAGAGTCATTCATGAACTCTTTGACAATGATCTGGGCTGCATCAACCCCATTGATGCCGGGATCATTGCGCCAAACCTGCCACAGGCTGTCGATATTGAGAGACGACTGGCTGCAAAGGGGAGCCAGCCAAACAATCATGCCAAGGCAGGTCGCCGGGATTAATTTGATCATCCGTGCAGAAAAAGCCAGCCTTCCGGGGGCTGTGTGGCCACTTCGAAAAGGGAAATTAGCGAATGCGCTGCCAATCTCCATGCTAAAATTTCCCTGGGGCCCGGGCTCAAACCGGTCAGGATACCTTTGCTGAGCAACCATGCGGGAGACTGTCGCCGGGAGGCATGTCCAAAACACAAATGGGTCGCGAGGCTATGCCTCGCGACCCTGAGCCGGGTGGGGCCCTGGTTGTTCGTTACTCCATGTGAAATGCGAGCAGCGGCACGTCTGTTTCCGGCTAAAACGGGGAAAGAGGTCTCTACATGCGCAGGGCGCGAAGCTGCAGGGCAAGCCCGGCATTGGGGCGGAAGGAGAATTCCGCGAAATCGAGGCCAAACCGGGTGGTCACGTTGGCGTAGGCCACAAGATTCTGGCTCATGCGCAGGTGAAAGCCGGTGGTGGCACTGTAATATTGCTGCCTGACCGTCGAACCGGCTTCATTCACAAAGCGCTGCTCCCCCACTCCGCCAGAAACCCGCAGCCAGTTGCGCACAAGCACACCTGCTTCCAGTTCCCGGAAATCAGGCGTGGTGCCGACGGCAGGAAGCTCCTCCACGAGGCCTTGAAGGGCGTTCACCTCTGTTACAGCTTGCGGGGTAAGTTGGCCATAGGTGCCAAACACGCCAACTGCATGCGGGGTGCGGTTCCCGCCATTAAACCTGTACCCAAGAAAGCCGAATACCTGCCAGTTCAGCCGCTGCGCACTGGTGGCGCGCTCAAGGGTTGTATGGCCATCCTGGCCAGCCGGGAAGGCTTCACCAGCCTGATCAAGGATGTACTGAGGTCCGCCCCCGGCGACCAGCATCAGCCGGTGGTAGTGGGGATTTTCTTGCATGGCCTGGCGCGAAGGGGTGCACTTGCGGTCGTCGCAGGGAGCATCACATTGTGCATAAGCAGGTGCCATTGCAGACATGACCAGCAGACTGAGTAGAATCTTCTTCATAGGACCGGTGGTTGGAGGATGATGAGAGATATGAAAAGAACGGTATTTTCCTGAAAAAAATTGACAGGCCAGGGAAGGAAAATAAGGAAGTGGCACACTCCGCCAGTTGCTCCCCGCCACGATAGGGTGAGGCTGCCTTGAGGGGCGTTTCCAAAACACAAAAGGGTCGCGATGTTATGCATCGCGACCCTGAGCCTGGTGGGGCCCTGTTTGTTCGTTACTCCATGTGAAATGCGAGCAGCGGCACGTCTGTTTCCAGGCTAAAAGCCCGTGTGAGGCCCGGATGAAGGGTTTGGCGCTGGTCGTTGCGAAGATGGGTGAGCAGCGTCACGATATCAACGTGGTGGGTCACCACATAGCGGTGCAGCCCACGAACGATGTCGGTGTTGTTCACGACCTCAAACTGAATTTTTTTCGCTGCAATTTCTGCGCGGTAGGTTTCCTCAAGGCTTGTCACATCCAGCTTGGTGGGGCCTTCGTCGGGCGTGTGGACATGGACGCAGGAAATGGTGGCTCCAAACACTTCGGCAAAACTGAGGAGCTGGTCCAGGATGACCATATCCGGTTCGTCAAAATTGGAGGCATAGAGAATGTGGCGAACTGGCTGATACTGCACCCCGCCCGGCACAGCCAGGATCGGGCAACCAGCCCGCTCAATCACCCGGGTGGTTACACTGCCGAGGATTTTTTCCGACATGCTTTCCTGCCCGAGGGTTCCCATCACCACGAGATCTACTTCCTGCGATTGGCTCATGGTGAGAATCTCATCAGGAGCGTAACCCGGCTCAATGCGGTATTCCATGGCTACCCCTTCTCCCAACATGCGGAGCAGGTCGTATTTGTAGTCCTGAAACTTGGCCTCGGCGGCATCCACCTTTTCCTTTTGCATAGATTCCATGAACTCCCGGGGGGCCAGTCCTTCGGCTACAGGAGGCAGGTAGTAAACATGCAGCGCCACGAGGCGGGCCTGCAGACTCCAGGCCAGGTTGGCCGCATACATGAAGGCGTTGTTAGCGGCTTCGGAGAAATCGGTTGGAACCAATATGGTCTTGATTTCGCGTGTGTCGAGCCGTCTTGGCTGGGTTTGAGCAGATGACATATTCATTTTGATCGGGTTCCAGGTGATTGTCAAACCAAACTTATTTCCCGGATCCCTTTGATATGATGACCGGAATCAAGCAGGCAAATGACTTTTTCCCTGAAACGAGGTAACTGGATAGCCAAAGAAAGGCAAAAAGGAAACCCCGTCGCCAGGATGTTGGCGATTACAAAAGAAATTTCTGGTCCGGTTCTATAACTGCCTCAGCGCCAGGCTCCCAGCAAGGCACCCATGGCAGCCATGAAGAGCACCTGATAGCCGGCGTCAATCAAAAACAGCTTCAGGCTCCTGCGCTGATATAGCATGTTGATTGCGATGGAGGTGGCCGCAAAGCCCACCCCGGCCAGCAGCCCATGGTGCAGGCCCACCATCCAACTGGCTTCTTCGCGCTGCAGAAACATCGCCAGCACCAAAGCCATCACCAGCATCATCACGAAACTGAGCCCGAAGGTCACGGCCATGTTGCCTTTAGCCAGGTACTCATCCGTGTAGCCAAGCTCGCGCTGCCAGGCTTTGCCAAACAATACCGGGCTGTACCACAGGGCACCGATGCCGAAGACAATCAGGCCAGCCACCAAAATAGCGAGATAGTTGAGCGTAGAAAGGTCCATAAACAGGTTCGTTTGTCCAGAAAATTACGAAACCGAACCAATGTTTACAACTCCGATTTTCTGCCCTTCTCACTCGTGTTAACCGCCGATAATCCGCAGGGGAGCAGGACTGAACGACAGCACAAAAATGGCGAAGGCCAGCCAGCCTAACCATAGCCTGGCCCCGCTTACCCGCTCCTCCCAGGTCGCCGTCGGGTGGTCCAGCCCGATGATTCGCAACGCCACCACCGCATACACCAGCCAGATGGCATTCACCTCCAGGGCAGGGAACTGGCTTGCCAACAAGCCCTGCAACCCGAAAAAAGCAGCAGCAGCCGCAATGCTTTGCCACCATTTGCTTCCTTTGATCACCACCCTCGCGGCATAGATGAGAAACAACCCATACAAGGCCAGCCCTGCATTATCCCAAACATCTCCCGGCTCCAGCCTCACGAGGCCCGTGCCGCCAATGAGCAGCAGCGACACCAGGGTCACCCTCGCGATCAGGCCCGCCCAGCGACGGCCAAACATGCCATAGGCCACGTGCCCGCCGTCCAACTGCCCCATTGGAAGCAGGTTTAATGCCGTGAAAAAGAGGGTGATATATCCAACAAACAAAAATGGGTAGTGGATCAGGTCAAAATGGCTCGGAACCTGCTCCGGATCGGACACCAACACTGCCTTCATGGCTTCAAACAGCAGGTTGGTGCCCACCATATAGGCCATTACCCCTTCCCCGGCCTCGTTTTTTTGGTCAATAAAAGCATGCAGCTCATTCTCCTCCGGCACCTGGCCAAAATACAGGGCATAGTCCGGCTCCCGCTCCATTACATAGCTTTGCTTGTCGGGCAAATGGGTAAATCCATACAGCAGCAGCAGCAGCGAAATCACGAAGCCAGCCAGGGGCCCGGCGATGCCAATGTCGAAATATTGCTTTGTCGTTCTGGGCACCTGCCGCAGCCGGATCACGGCTCCCAGCGTTCCGATGTTCAGCACCCCGGGCAACGGAAAAAAGAGCGGCAGGTAATAGGGCAGTGAGGCGCTCACTTTGTGGTAGCGGGACATGAAATAATGCCCAAACTCGTGGAATGTGAGAAAAGCCATAAAGGCAACCGCATAGCTCAGGCCCAGCCACACATCACCGATGTGCAGGAGGCGGGAAGCTGGCAGCCATCCGCCCCAGCCAATCCAGTAGTTGCCGCTGGTTAGCTCGGCTCCCGCGAGGAGCATGGTGAAAAAAGTCACCAGAAAAAGCCCGCCATGGATCAGGGCAGGGCGCAGGCGGCGCCAGGAGGAAAGGGGTGGCTGCATGAAAGAGGTTGTGTGGAAACGGGAAAGATGTTGCGCATTCAGCGCCGGGAGGCGGGAGAAAGAAGGCTTTCGCCGGCTGCCTGACCAAAGGGCTTCAAGGCGAACATACGAAAAAAAAATGCCCTCGCTTTGGGCGGGGGTATTGACTTAATAGGACCATAGTTGAGGCGATAGCATCGCAACCTGAAAAATGAGCAACCTGGGGCAGAGCTTTACCCAGGCAAAGAATTTTCAGCGAAATGTATTCAATTCTCTATGAAATGTTTATTCTTCATCCCCATATTTCATAACTATATTTGCAGTAACAGAAATAAAAGCTTTATGTCCAGGATTGTTCACGTTGCCTCGGTCACAGAAATGTATACGATGCTCAACATGGGGAGCCCTAACCACCCGCTTATCACGGTAATTCGGGATTGGGGCCAGAGTGAACTCAATCTTGGAGAAATAAAATTTACAAGTGATCTCTATTATTTTGCTCTAAAAGGAAACATCAAAGGTGCTTTTAAGTACGGAAAAAATACTTACGATTATCAGGAAGGAACGCTTGTATTTATCGGGCCGGGGCAAGTGGCCACATTTGAACGCCCTTCAAAAGAAAACCAAGAAGAAGGCTGGGCAGTATTGTTTCACCCTGACCTTATCCGCAAATCTGAGCTCGGAAAATCAATCGAAAATTATTCATTCTTTCATTACCAAACCACCGAGGCACTGCATCTCTCTCTTAAAGAAAAGCAACTCCTGAATACAGTTGTTGAAAATATCGAACAAGAAATAAAACAAAATTTAGACAAGCACTCACAGAATTTAATTATCCAACATCTTGAGACAATCCTGAAATACAGCTTTCGCTTCTATGATAGGCAGTTTTACACGCGCACCAATCTCAACAAAGACCTGATCAGTCGCTTCGAGCAGTTCCTCCATGCCTATTTTGCGTCCGATCAACTGGCAAAGAAAGGGATCCCTACCGTGATCGAATGTGGTAAAGAGCTCCATATTTCCGGGCCTTACCTAAGCGACCTTCTAAAGGTGGAGACTGGCAAAAGTGCTAAGGATCATATCTACGGCCATCTGATCAATCTTGCAAAGACAAAGCTGCTTAACACACCGCTTTCAATCCATGAAATTGCAACTGACCTAGGATTTGAGTATCCGCAGCATTTCAGCAAGCTTTTCAGGTCGAAAACAGGCCTGAGCCCGACCGAATTTCGCAACATCAACTAACCTCAAAAAATGGCCCCAATGACAAAGGAAAAGAAGAAAAACATCCGCAGGCGCTGGGTCAAAACCACGGCCATCCTTTTCGGTGGTTTATTTTTGGGACTGGTTGGGGTTGACATCTTATTCAGAAGCCTGCCTGTAGCAGAATGCTCCGAAGAAAAATCGGGCAAGGCTGAAATCAAATGCCCTTTCCTTGCCTTCGCAAAACCCTCCATTGAAAACCGCAGTGCCTTTGTTAATGATGTCGAAAAATTTGGCATGGACAGGACAATGGCACAATTTGTTGCTCTACAGGTTGGGTGGCAGCAAAAAGGGCTTTGGTCCATTCTGCGGGGAGAGGCTCCAGACATTTATTCCCTGGAAAGCGTTCATGGAGTGTCACACTGCGACTTGTATTCCAGCTACCTGCCCGAGTTGGAGCAGGAAGCCAGGTCACTGGAGGTGAACGGGCAAATTACCCTGCAAGACCTGGTACAGATGAAAAAATGGGTGGCACAACAGCTACAGGTGGAGGTAGTGGAGTCAAGCCAGATTGAGACGGCTTTGCTGTTTGTGAAAGCGGGAGGTGATCTCGAAACACAAAAAGTATATACAGAAGATGTCTTCACGCTGCTCAAAGGCCAGCGACCGGGTCGTGATGCACTCATTAATGCGGACCTGCTAAGGAAAGCCCGCGAGCTATCCAACTGGGATTAACCTACCCAACTTCGCTTCAATGCTCAAACGTCCAACTTGGCCAAATGCGTTCCTGTATGGAATGCTGGGATTTCACGCCCTGTATCAGCTTGGCTTTGGAACCCTTACCCTCATCAACCCGCAGTCGTTGGAAGTGCCCTATGCCTTTCCTTCCCAGGTTGTACCTGCGTTGTTTCTCATCGTGCTAATGCTATCGTTCGGTCAATTTTTCCTGGCCGCAACGGCATTTTTCAGCATAATCATGACAATAAAATCTCATTTCTCGGGCCCGGTTTTGGGCATTTTCCTGGGGTCTTATTTCCTCCTGCTGGGAATCACAGGCCTGCTCACAGCAGATCAGCGGGCAACGCTCTTCATAGATGTTGTCAGAGGGCTGCTCACTTTGCTTGCAGGCGTTGGGGTTCTCAGAAAAACAACCGTCGCCTTGCCATAACCAATCCTTTATCATGCGCCTGAAAATCATGACACTGTTCCTGGGCTTTTTGGCTGGCACTACGGCTTGGGCTCAAGAGCCTGAAGCTCAAACTGAAACCCTGCCAAAGTGGCATTACAACCTTCATGGCACCACTTCAGGCCGGATCACCACAGGCACCTTCCGGCAGTTGGTGCTTGCCAATCAGGCAGAAATAGAATTTTCCTCCAGGCGATGGCATTTTTCCAACTTGGCCACATACCGCCTGAACAAAACCAACGGATTCAGCATCGAAAACGATTGGTATGAGCTGGCCACGACTTCTTGCTATGTGAAAGGGGAAAAGTTGTTTCCCACTGGTTTTTACAGCTTCGACAACAACCTTGTGTTCCGCGTCGATTCACGGCACCTCGGCGGTTTAGGGCTCAGTACACAGAAAAAATGGGCGCACGGTTTTTCTCGCCTGGATCTGGGAGCTGGGTATGAAAGCACTTTGTTCAACGGAACAGAATTTGAAAACAGCGACCTCATTGGATCAAAAAGAGAGAAAACACTGGTCATGATGCGCATCCTTCATCGGCACCAGTTGCTAAAGGGCAAAATTATTTTCTCTAATATGATATTTTACCGGCATTCACTGAAGGAAAAGCAAGATTTTTTCCTCAGAATAGCCCCAAGCTTATCCCTAAAAATCACAAAAGGTTTGTCGGTTTCGGCAAATTATATTTTCCGCTTTGAAAATGTACACCTATCTGCCTTGTCAGACACCAATTCATTATTGGCTTTTGGGTTTGCATATCAGTTTCAAACACTCTAACCTTCTTTTAGAATGAAAACCATTGTGATTACAGGAGCAAGCTCAGGAATCGGAAAAGCAACCGCAAAGCTCTTTGCTGAAAAAGGCTGGCAAGTGGCTGCAACTATGCGCAATCCCATGCAGGCATCAGATCTCGAGCCCTTCGGAAACCTGCAGCTGTTCGCTTTGGATGTTACGGATCCCGATAGCATCAGGCAAGCAGTGGAGCGCATCCTGGCCGGACTTGGAGCGGTGGACCTTGTGGTCAACAATGCGGGGTATGCGCTGGCGGGGCCGTTCGAGGCAACCACCTCCGACCAGGTTTTCCGGCAGTTCAACACCAATGTATTCGGCCTGATGGACGTTACCCGCGCTTTCCTCCCGCATTTTAGGGAGCGGAAATCAGGGTTGTTCATCAACGTTTCCTCTGTGGGCGGCCTGAGCACCTATCCTTTCTCGAGTCTCTACCATGCCACTAAGTGGGCGGTGGAAGGATTCACGGAGTCCCTTTCCTACGAATTGGGCGAGCTGGGGATACAGGTCAAACTAATTGAGCCCGGGGCAGTAGCTACTGACTTTGGTGGCCGGTCCATGGAGTTCGCCATGCCAGAAAATCAGCCGGAGTATGGGCCTGTCATCCACCAGTTTATGTCAGCCCTGGCTAAAGCCAACCGAATTCCAGCAACTGCGGAAGAAATTGCCTCGGGTATTTTTGAAGCCGCCACTGACAACAAAAAGCAACTTCGCTACCCTGTCGGAGATGCGGCCCAAATTTTTGCCCTGAGAAAACAACTCGGGGATGATGCTTTCCTGCAATTTATGCGAGAGCAGATGCTGAGCAAATAACGGCAAAGATTAGCAGGAGAGGCGACGAGGCTAACAGTAGTGCAGTCAGGTTATCTGCTACTGCCGGCCTCCCGGCCCCGAAGTCGAAAAAGCCTCCATTCCGAGCTCGATTTTACGGTTTATGTCTCACCCAGGGAGGAGGCACCACGCATGATGCAGCTCAGGGCTGGGCTGCCTGGTCGAGTATGCCAAGATCCAGATGGCTGGCTTCAGTTTCCGAAGCCTCCTCCACACTCTGCGCCAGACTGTTGAGCTGCTGCTCGAGCAGTGCCAGCTTTGCTGCCCGGAGGGTCGCCTCCCGGTTGAGCAATGCCTCGGCTCCTTCCCATTCCGGGTCATCGACGGCCAACTGGGCCTCTTCAAGTGTGCGGCGATACTGGGTGGTGAGGGTGGCTAATTGCTCCTCCAGCGAAGTCAGGGGCATTCCCAGGCGGAGCGCCGATTCAATTGACTCCTCTGCAGGTTCCATCCACCAGCTCTCCTCCTGCTGCGCCCGCGCCTGCAGCCGACTGAGGTTTTCCGCCTCCAGGTCCTCCTCCACCAGGCTTTCCGCCAACATACTGGGTTCAGGATCAGTGAAGGAAACCGGGCGAAACTGGCTGGTTTGTGCACGAAGCAATGAAAGGCCGGCGACCAGAGCGAAGAGGGAAAGCAGAGCAGGACGAATGTTCATAACTAATGAGGTAATCGCTGTTTAAGTTGGCAGGGAGCTCAAAAGTAGAAAGGAGACCATCTGAATTGCTACGTATTTTCGGAATAAACCTAACTGCCTCCCCGGAATTATTTCTTTTCCTCACAGGTTCTTCGTCATTCCAGCCAACCTTTGCGGGGGGAATGAAGTTTGCTTCAAGACCAGACACCTGATTATCTTCGACATGGAACTCATCAAAGAACTCATGCTCGTGGCGGGCCTCCTTGGCGGCGCCATCCTGTTGCTTCTCCTCACCATCTTTGCCATGGTAAAGCGGAGTCGCCCCTGAGACAATTACAGAATGGTGGGGTCCCCATTTTTACCTTTCCTGCGAGAGGGGTATTTGCTTATTTGGCTGTATTCCTTTTGAAACGTGTTTATCCTGATTGCCCTCACATGAAGCGCCTCATTCTCATTGGATTACTTTGCTGGCTGGCTTCGCCAATTGTGGCCCAGACCTACGCCGATCACTCTCAGCTGGCCCAGGGAACCTGGGTCCGGATTCCGGTGGTGGAAGATGGCCCCTACGCACTTTCAGCCTCTTTTTTCCAGGCTGCCGGTTTCAACACCGCCCAGATTGACCCGCGTCAGATCCGGATTTTTGGCCGGGGTGGCGGCATGTTGCCCCAGGCCAACAATGTGGAGCGGCCCGACGACATGCCCGAAATTCCCATTGAGGTAATTGGCGAAGATGATGGCGTGTTCAATGCCGGCGATCAGGTTCTTTTCTATGCCCAGGGCCCACACGCCTGGAGATATCAGAGCGAATCGGAGCAGTATCAGCATGAATACCACCTTTACAGCGACACCAACTACTACTACCTCACAATTGGACCGCAAAACGGCCTCCGCGTACAGGAATCAACCGTTTCGGGTACGCCCACATTTACAAGCCAGTCTGCCCGCTCCACTTTCTGGCATGAGCAGGACCTGGAAAATCCGTTGAAATCGGGCCGCTACTGGCTCGGAGAGCGCTTCGACCTCACAACCGAAAGGATATATACCTACCCGCTTCACGCCCCTTCTGCCGATGGTTTCCTGCTGGTGCGGGTGCAGGTTGCTGCCCAGAGCGATGTCAATACCAGCTTCACAGTTTCAGCGGGTGGCAAAACCCTGGGAACTCTTTCCCTCGGCAGCGTCAATCTCGGCAACAGCGAGGCCCGCAGGTTCTGGACACGATCCGGCTCCTTTACCCTGCCGGTCAACCAACTGCCCCCCGGTGATTCTGTGCAGATTGCCATTACCTACATCAAAAACGGTTCCTCCCGCTCCGACGGCTGGCTCGACTGGCTGGAGGTGGAGTATGTGAGCGAATGGAACGTCGAAAACCGCGCCCAGGCGCTCTTCCACTTGGCAGAAAAACAGGCTGGCGCTGGTCAAATTGCAGAAGTGAAACTGCAGGGAATGAGCAATGCCTACCGGATCTGGGACGTGAGCGATCCCATCCGTCCCGTGGCGGTGCCTTTTGTACTCAATGGCAGCGAGGCCACGTTGCAGCTTTCCGCTGAGCGCGCCGACATGGCCCTGCTGGCCTTTCGCAATCCCCTGCCCATTACCCTGTCATCCGAACCTGTGGCCAATCAGGACCTTCACAGCCTGCCATTGGTTGATTATCTGGTGATTACCGCACCGGCCTTTCGCGCCCAGGCTCAGCGCCTTGCCGATTTTCACGCCCAAACCTATGGCCGCAGCACAGCAGTGGTAACGCCGGAGGAGATTTACCATGAGTTCTCTGCTGGCATGCAGGATGTTTCCGCCATCCGGGATTTCATCCGCATGTTCTGGGTGCGGTCAAATGGAATATCGCCCGGCTTCGTGACCATGTTCGGCGACGGAACCTACCTCTACAAATACATCTCTCAGAACGTCAATAACAGCACCAACTACCTGCTCACTTATCAGAGCCGCGACTCCTGGGAGCCGACAGACAGCTACACCAGCGACGATTTTTTTGTGCTTCTGGAGGATCATGAAGGATTTTGGGGAGAAAATTCGGGGGTTCCCGGCGATGCGGTGGTTCAGGTAAACACCCTCGATGCCGCCATCGGGCGCCTGCCGATCGAGAATGAAGCCCAGGCGAAAGAAATTGTTGACAAAATCATTGCTTACGCCACCAACCCCGGGTCGGAGTATTTCGGCGACTGGCGCAACCGCATTGTGCTGGTAGCCGATCACAAAGAAGATGAAGGCAATACCCACGTGCGTCAGGCCAATGGCTACACCAGCCAGATCAACCAGGCGAATGCCTGCTACAATGTGGACAAAATCTACATGGACAACTACCCGCAGGTGCTGTCTGTTGGCTTACCCCGCTTTCCCGAGGGCAGGGAAGCCCTTCTCACTGCTTTTGACCAGGGAGCTTTGATCCTCAACTACACCGGCCACGGCGGCGAGCAGGCATGGTCAAATTCGCGGATTCTGGAAAACACCGACATCCTGAAGATGAAAAACACCTTCAGGACGCCAGCTGTGGTGACGGCGACCTGTGAGTTTGGCCGCTTCGACGATCCCACCGTCAGGTCAGGGGCCGAAATCATGGTCATGACCCCCGAAGTTGGGGCCATCGCCCTGTTTACAACCGTTCGACTGGTGTATTCTTCCCCCAACCAAACCCTGAACCAGAACTTTTACCGCGAGGTCTTCACCTTCGACAGCCTGGCGGGGCGCATGCCAACCCTCGGCGAGGTGATGTACAGAACCAAAAACAGAACCTTCACTGCCGGTACCCTGGCCAACCTGAACTCCCGCAACTTTACCCTCCTTGGCGACCCCGGCCTTAGCCTGAACTATCCCAAATATCAGGCGGTGATTACCCACATCAACGACCAGCCCGTGACACCGGGCCAGATGGATTCTCTGCAATCGCTCGCCAGCGTGGAAGTGAGGGGAGAAATTCGCAACGAACTGGGCCAGCCACTGCCCAATTTTGCCGGAGAGATGGACATCACGGTGTTTGACAAGCCCAGCGTGTTCACAACCCGCCAGTCTGCCTACACCTTTACCTGGCAGAAAAACCGCATTTTTAATGGCCGCTGCACCGTAGAAAACGGCCAATTCCGGTTTTCCTTTGTGGTGCCGATCGATATTTCGTACGAAAATGGCGATGGAAAATTCAGCCTGTATTTCCACAACGAAACCACAGACGGCGCAGGCTGCTACGAGGAATTGTATGTAGGCGGCACCGACGCCAGTGCTGAGCCCGATGACCAGGGACCGCGGGTGGAGTTGTTCATTAACGACGAAAACTGGGTGGACGGCGGCATCACGGATGCAAACCCCTACTTGTTTGCCCGTGTGTTTGACGACAACGGCATCAACACAGCCGGCTCGGGCATCGGCCATGAAATTTCGGCGGTGCTGGACGGGGACGAGTCGAATGTGCTGATTTTGAATGAATTCTACGAAGCCGACCTCAACGACTACCGCTCGGGATCCGTTCGCTACCTGCTCCGCGACCTGGAGCTGGGCGAGCACAACTTGCGGATTCGGGTGTGGGATGTGGCGAATAATCCGAGCGAAGCCCGCACGACCTTTATTGTAACAGACAATGCCGTGGCAGCGCTGGACCAGGTGCTGAATTACCCCAACCCTGTGATCGACGAAACGCGCTTTTTGGTGGCGCACAACCAGGCCGGAGAGGAGCTGGAGCTGGTGATTGACATTCTGGGCACAGATGGGAGGCTGGTGCGGCAGCTTCGACACCTGTTTACTGCCGAAGGCAATGTGAGCCGCGACCTGAGCTGGGATGGCACCAACGAGGCAGGCAACCCGCTAAATGACGGTTTTTATATCTACCGGGTGTCCGTCCGCAACCTCAGCACCGGCCAGGTGATCGAGGCGGTGCGCAAACTGGTGCTTGTGAAGGGGTGATAGAGAGGTCAGAAGTCAGATCGCTAAGCTGTGAGAAGTCAGAAGCCAGATCGCTATGCTGTGAGAGGTCAGAGGTCAGAAGCCAGATCGCTGCGCTGTGAGAAGTCAGACCAGAGGCGTAGCCGATCTTGTCTGACCTCTCACCTCTGACTTCTGACTTCTCTCCCCCCTGGCAGCGGATTTCCCCTTCCCTTCGTTGTTAACCTGTGCACACATTTTGCCATCACGAACAGGTAAGGAGCATCGGGGAGATGGTTTTGGAAACTCAGAAAATGCTCCTACCTTCGCTTTATTAATCATCACCGGACCATTGCTTCGCCTATGAATTGAATGCTACTTAAGACCAATTACCTTCCACGCTTTACTTTAAGGTAGCATCGACATGAGGAAATTCACGCTGACCGTAGCCTGCCTGGCATCCCTGCTGGCTTCTACCCAATTATCCTGGGCGCAGGGACCGACCACCGGTCAGGACGCACCCAAAACCATCACCACCGCAGTTCCCTTTCTGATGGTGGCTCCTGACTCCCGCAGTGCCGGGATCGGCGAAGCCGGGGTTGCCCTCGCCAACGACGCCAACGCCATGCACTGGAATGCTTCCGGCCTGGCCTTCATCGACAGCCGCATGGGCTTTAGCATGTCATACTCGCCCTGGCTGCGCGCTCTTGGCATCCCCGACATCAACCTGATGTACCTTTCCGGCTACTTTAACACTGGCAATGCCGGTGTGGTCGGCGCTTCGCTTCGCTATTTCTCCCTCGGCCAGATCGACTTCACCGACGGACTCGGCCTCCCGATCGGCAGCGACAAACCCAACGAATTTGCCCTCGATGTGGCGTATGCCCTCAAGGTCTCTGAACAATTCTCCGCAGCCCTCACCCTCCGCTATTTCCAGAGCCGCCTCGCTTCTAATGGGGCCCTTCCAGGAGATGCAAAGCCAGTAAACAGCGCCGCAGGTGACCTGTCGTTCATGTACAAAAATGATTTTTCGATGAATGGCGCGACAGGCCCCATTCCTGTTCGATTCACCTCGGGCGTCAATATCTCCAACATCGGCCCCAAAGTATCCTATTCGGCTTCTACTGCCAATCGTGACTTTATTCCGATCAACCTACGCGTTGGGTACGCCTTCCGCTTCTTCCTCGACGAGTATAACAGCATCACCTTCACCAACGACTTCAACAAGCTGCTGGTGCCCTCAGAAGGTGGTCGCTCCGAAATTCCGCTCCTTCAGGGCATTTTCGGCAGCTTTGCTGACGCTGAAGACGGCCTGCCCGAAGAATTGTCTGAAGTGAACATCGCCGTCGGCGGTGAGTACTGGTACCGCGACTTGTTCGCTGCCCGCCTTGGCTTCTTTTACGAAGACCCGCTCAAAGGAAACCGCAAATTCATCACGCTGGGCGCAGGCCTGAAGTACAACGTCTTCGGACTCAACTTCGCCTACCTCGCCCCGCTGCAGCAAAACCACCCGCTGCAAAACACCCTGCGATTCACGCTCACCTACGACTTTGACTCCGCAGGGAACCAGTAACGTACGTGCAACTGATCCATTATAGACCGGGAGAGGGTGAATGACACTCTCTCCTTTTTTTTCTGCCCATGGACACCTACGGCCTGATCGGCAAAACGCTGAAGCACAGCTTTTCGAAGCGATTTTTCACCGAAAAATTCGAACGGGAAGGCTTACAAGCCCGCTATGAGCTGTTTGAATTGGATACCATCGGGTTGTTTCCGGCCCTTTGGCAAAGCCAGCCCGGCCTGCGCGGCCTCAACGTGACAATTCCCTACAAAACAGAGGTCATTCCCTTTCTCGACTGGCTGTCTCCCGCTGTGGAAGAAATCGGGGCGGTGAACTGCATTCGCCGGGGAAGCCACGGGCTCGAAGGCCACAACACCGATGTGCTTGGTTTTGAGCGGTCACTGAGGGAGCAGTGGCAGGGCGAATGGCCGGAGGAGGCCCTGATCCTCGGCAATGGCGGCGCAGCCAAAGCAGTCGCTTTTGTGCTGAAAAACCTGCCCGGCATTCAGCAAATCCGGACGGCGACCCGCTCGCCGAAAGCACCGGGCGAGTGCGACTATGCCAGCCTCAACCGGCTCGACTGGGCCACCTGCAGGCTGATCGTCAACACAACGCCGCTGGGAATGTACCCGGAGGTGGAAAGCCTTCCGCCGATTCCCTACGAAATACTGGGCGCTACCCATCTGGCGATGGACCTGGTGTACAATCCTGCCGAAACGGCCTTCATGCGGGCCGCTGCCGCGCAGGGAGCCAGGGTGGCCAACGGCCTCGATATGCTGATTTATCAGGCCGAGGCCGCCTGGGAGATCTGGACCAGGGACTAGCCCGCTTGTCAGGCCGGGGAGTACTCAGGCTTTGTTCCATGGGCAAAGATGGCGAACTTTGCCCCATACATTTTCTCACATGAGCAGCAACTACGCCCGGCGCGGGGTTTCAGCAGGCAAGGAGGAGGTCCATGCCGCCATTTCTTACCTCGACAAAGGGCTGTTTCCCAGAGCATTTTGCAAAATCCTGCCCGACCTCAGCAGCGGTGACCCCGACTGGTGTACCATCATGCACGCCGACGGGGCGGGAACCAAATCGGCCCTGGCCTACCTCTACTGGAAGGAAACCGGCGACCTCTCCGTGTGGCGCGGCATTGCCCAGGACGCCATCGTGATGAACACCGACGACATGCTCTGCGCCGGAGCCACGGGGCCCTTCGTGTTTTCCAACACCATTGGCCGGAACAAATTCTATGTGGGAGGGGAAGTTCTCAGCGAATTGCTCCTCGGCATGGAGGCTTTTTTTGACATGCTCCGCAGCCACGGAATCGACGTGACCAACGCCGGAGGAGAAACTGCCGACCTCGGCGACCTCGTCAAAACCCTCGTTCACGACGCCACTGCCTTCGCCCGGCTGCCCCGAAATCAGGTGATTACAAATGAAGGCATTCGCCCCGGCGACGTTGTCGTGGGCCTCGCTTCCTTCGGCCAAACCACCTACGAAGCAGAATACAACGGCGGCATCGGCTCCAATGGCCTCACCAACGCCCGCCACGACCTGCTGGCCAATGTCTATGCCGGCAAATATCCCGAAACCTACGACGCCAACATCCCCCGCGAGCTCGTTTATGCCGGCAAGCACCTCGTTACTGACATGGTGCCCGGCCTCCCGATTCCGGTGGGGAAGGCCCTGCTCAGCCCGACAAGGACTTATCTCCCGGTGATGAAACCCGTGCTCGACCGATACCGCGACCGCATTCACGGCCTGATTCACTGCACAGGCGGCGGGCAGGGGAAGGTGAAAAAATTCATCGACCAGGTGCATGTGGTGAAAGACAATCTTTTTCCCACGCCTCCGCTTTTCTCCCTGATCCAGGCTTCGTCCGGGGCGGGCTGGGCGGAGATGTACCAGGTGCTCAACATGGGGCACCGGCTGGAAGTGTACACCGACGGGGAAACCGCCAAAGCAATCCTCGATATAGCGGGAGAATTTGAGCTGGAAGCAAGGATCGTGGGGCGCTGCCTGCCCTCCGACCGGCCCCGCGTGACCGTGGAAGCAGAAACAACCGTGGTGTTTGAATAACGGCGACCGAATATGAACACAGCAAGCAAACGCGTGAGGTTCCGGGCAGGGTTGGTTTGGTTGATGATGATGGCCGGGGGAATCCTGGCGGCGCAGTCGAGCAAGTATCCGGCTGGCTATATCGTCTCCAACCAGGGCGACACCACCTGGGGCTATGTGCGGTCGGGGAATGATTTTCGCGACCAGCAGTACATCGTTTTTTACGACGAATACGTTGTCAAAAGCCGCTACACTCCCGAGCGGATTGCGGCTTTTGGGTACGCCGACCGGCACTATGAAAGCAAGCCCCGGCCCTTCTTGTATGCAGGCCTGCTGGCCGACACCGTGATGTTTCTCCAGCGCCAGATCAACGGCCCGGCGAAGCTGTTTCGCTTTTACACCCGGCGCTCGGCCTTTACGCTGCAAGGGGGCCCTGCCTATTTTGATTTGCTGCAAAAGCCCGACGGCAGGCTCTACGAAGTGAGCTACAACTTCAAATGGAAGCGAATCGCCGACGCGCTGGAAGACTACCCCGAGCTGGCCCGGGCCATCCGCAACGACCTGTTCAGCCCCGGTCAGATCGGCGAAATCATGGAAGCCTACAACGCCTGGTATATCCAGGAGAGGAAGGGGATGGAGCCGTAGGGGGAAAATATTAGCTACTAAGCAAAGCACCAACACGCCTGCTTACGCTCTCAAACGCTATTTCCCTCCCCTCACCCCGTCGGCAGCCTACGGCCAGCTCCGGCATTTTTGCTAGCTTTTGGCTTCACCAAAGCCAATTATCCATGTCCTACTCGCGCCGATCCTTCCTGCAGGGAGCTGCCGCCCTCGCCGGGGCCAGCCTCCTGCCCTTCGATGCTTTTGCTTCCAGCCTCGTTTCCCCCAACGAAAAAGTCCTCGTGGGCCTCATCGGCTGCAAAGGCATGGGATGGTCCAACCTCCGCGCTCACCTCACCACCCTCCCGCAGGTGGAATGTGTGGCCCTCGCCGATGTGGACCAGTCTGTGCTCGACGAGCGCGCCGCCAACGTGAAGGAACTCCGCGGCACCGCGCCCAAAACCTTCAAAGACTACCGCAAGCTCCTGGAAATGAAGGAGATCGACGCGGTCATCATCGGCACGCCCGACCACTGGCACTGCCTCATTGCCATCCATGCCCTCGAAGCCGGGAAGCATGTTTATGTCGAAAAACCCCTCGCCAATACAATCGAGGAGTGCAACCTCATGCTCGCCGCGGCCAAGCGCTACGGCAAAGTGGTTCAGGTAGGCCAGTGGCAGCGAAGCGGTGCCCACTACCAGCAGGCATACGATTTTCTCCGGAGCGGACAGCTCGGCAATGTGCGCCTCGTGAAATGCTGGGCCTACCAGGGCTGGATGAAACCCGTGCCCGTGGTGGCAGATTCCAACCCGCCAGCCGGGGTGGACTACGACATGTGGCTCGGCCCGGCACCCAAACGCGCCTTCAACGCCAACCGTTTTCACTTCAACTTCCGCTGGTTCTGGGACTATGCCGGCGGACTCATGACCGACTGGGGCGTGCACGAAATCGACATCGCCCTCTACTTCATGGGTGCCTCCGCCCCCAAATCGGTGATGGCCTCCGGCGGCAAGCTCGCTTACCCCGACGACGCCTCCGAAACCCCGGATACCCTCCAGGCCGTGTTTGAGTACGAAAACTTCAACATGCTCTGGGAACACGCCACCGGCATTGATGGCGGCAACTATGGCAAAACAGAAGGCATCGCCTTCATCGGCAACAACGGCACGATGGTCGTGAACCGCGACGGCTGGGAAGTCATTCCCGAAACCCAGCGCGACGACAAAGGCATTTTGCAGTATAAAATCGAGGACCTTCCCGACCAGCGGCGAAACAGCAGTGCCAACTACCTGGCCGAGCACGTGAAGAATTTCATCACCGCTGTGGAAGCCAACGACCCTTCGGGCCTGAACTGCGGTATCGAAACGGGAGCCATTGCTGCGATCAATGCCCAGATGGGCAACATCGCTTTCAAAACGGGCCGCAAGGTCTATTGGGATGCGGCCAAAGGCCAGTTCACCAACGACGAAGCCGCCAACGCCCTGATCAAAGCGAGTTATCACAACGGCTGGAAGCTGCCGAAGGTGTAGGGGAAAACCCGGCTGGCGGTTGGCTGCTTATCCCAGAAGCGCCCGCCAGTCGAGGCTTTTCGACACAAAGGCTTTCACTTCCGAAACCGGAATCCGCACCTGCTCCATGGTGTCGCGGTCGCGAACGGTCACCGTTTGGGTTTCCAGGGTTTCGTAATCCACGGTGATGCAAAACGGCGTGCCGATGGCATCGTGGCGGCGGTAGCGCTTCCCGACGGAGTCTTTCTCGTCATACACAACGGGGAAGTCGTATTTCAGGTCGTCGATGATCTGGCGGGCCACATCGGGCAGGCCATCTTTTTTCACGATCGGAAACACGGCGGCTTTGTAGGGAGCCAGCAGCGGATGGAGCTTCAGCACCACGCGGGTATCGGTTTCCCCTTTGGCTGTGCCCACTTCTTCTTCCACGTAGGCATTGCAAAGCTGGGCGAGGAAGGTGCGGTCGAGGCCCACCGAGGTTTCGAGCACGTAGGGAACGTAGCTTTCCTGGGTTTCGGGGTCGAAATAGGTGATTTTTTTGCCTGAAAACTCCTGGTGGCGGCCCAGGTCGTAGTCGGTGCGGGAGTGAATTCCTTCCAGTTCCTTGAAGCCGAAGGGAAACTGAAACTGGATGTCCTCGGCAGCATCGGCGTAGTGGGCGAGCTTTTCGTGGACGTGGAACTGAAGCTTTTCGGGCTTCAGGCCGAGGCGCTTGTGGAAGTTGATGCGGGCCTCTTTCCAGTACTGGAACCACTCCATCTGGGTGCCGGGCTTGATGAAATACTGCATTTCCATCTGCTCAAACTCCCGCATCCGGAAGATGAACTGGCGGGCCACAATTTCATTGCGGAAGGCCTTTCCCACCTGGGCGATGCCGAATGGCAGCTTTTGGCGGGTTGTTTTCTGCACGTTGAGGTAGTTCACGAAAATGCCCTGGGCCGTCTCGGGGCGCAGGTAAATGTCCATGGCAGCATCGGCGGTGGCGCCAACAGCTGTTTTGAACATGAGGTTGAACTGGCGCACATCCGACCAGTTTTTGGAACCGGTTTCGGGGTCGGCAATTTCTTCCTCCACGATGATGTCGCGCAGGCGGGTGAGGAGGTCAGGCGAATTGAGGGCTTCCTCGAATTTAGCCTGCAGCTCCTGGGCTTTTTTGCCATTGCGGTTGTTCTGCAAATAGCCAAGATAGTCAGCCGAATCGGGTGCCCAGCCTTCTTTCTCTGCTTTTTTCTCGGTGTCTTTCTGCGACTTCGCTTCGTATTTCGCGATCTGCTCCTCGATGAGCACATCCGCGCGGAACCGCCGCTTGGAGTCTTTGTTGTCGATCAGCGGGTCGTTGAACGCATCGACGTGACCGGAAGCCTTCCACACAGTAGGGTGCATGAGGATGGCAGCATCCAGCCCCACGATGTTTTCGTGCATCTGGGTCATGGCCTTCCACCAGGCTGTGATGATGTTCCGCTTCAGCTCGGCACCGAGGGGACCGTAGTCGTAAACGGCCCCGAGGCCGTCATACAGCTCGCTGGAGGGAAACACAAACCCATATTCTTTGGCGTGGGACACGACCTTGGGGAAGATCTCGTCGTAGTTCATATCTTGCGTTGTCTGACAAACGGCAGCAAAGGTAAGGAGAAGTCGTGGAACAAGCGTAGCCCGGCCTTCTACTTTGACCTTATTCCGCCTGTCTTCCCCGCCGAAGTGTATGCGCAAATCCCCGCTTTTGTCTGCCATTCCTGCCATGGGGCTCTTTCTGGGGCTGCTGGCAGTGCTTGTGTGGCAGGTGTTTGAGGCGAATGGCACCTTTACCTACAGCCTCGACGACGCCTACATTCACCTGGCCCTGGCGGAACAATGGGCTGAAACGGGAATCCTGGGGGTGAATGAAGGCGAATTTGCCGCTGCCAGTTCCTCCCCGCTGTTCACCCTGCTGCTGACAGTGGCCCATCTGATGGGTGGCAGGGCCCTCTCTTTCTGGATGCCGCTGGCCCTGAATGTGCTGGCGAGCCTCGGGCTGCTTTGGTGGCTGGCGGACAGACTCCGGGAACAGCGCCGGGGGCCGCTTGCCGTTGCAGGCTGGAGCCTTGGGCTGGTGCTGTTTGCCGCTTTACCAGCGATCAGCATGCTGGGCATGGAGCATCTTCTTCATGCCTGGGCGCTGGTGCAGGTGCTCGACCGCGTGGCCAGAGGCCCGGAAAGCCGCCGCGATTGGCTGGCCCTGGCTGGCTGGCTGGCCCTGCTCGGGTCTGTCCGGTATGAGGGCCTGGCGGCAGCCGCGCTGCTGGTGGCGGCAGGCTGGCTGCATCAGCGGGATCGGCGATGGTGGCTGATGGCACTGGCTGCCAGTCTGCCCCTGCTGCTGTGGAGTATTTTCTGCTACGCCAACAGCGGCATGTGGATGCCCGGCTCGGTGGCCATGAAGCTCGATCCGCCGAAAGGAACAGCCTTTGCCGGGCTCACTGGCATTCGGAAGCTCTTCAAAAAAACGGTATTTCTGCTGACGGAATCCCCTGTTTTGCTGCCTGCACTTCTCACTGCGGCTGCGGGCTGGCTGGGTTTTGCTGGTCAAACAGGTCCTCACCGCCGCTGGGCCTGGCTGGCAGCCGGGCTGGTGGGGCTTCATTTGCTGGGGAGCAGTTATGAAAGTTTTCGCTACGAGGCCTATCTCCTGGTGCTGCTGTTTTGCCTGGCAGCCATCGGAGGCCCCGAATGGCTGGCTGCCCAGCGCCACCTCGACAGCGGCATTCGCGGCCTTGCCCGGCTCGGAATGCTGGCCCTGCTCGCCACACTTTTGTGGATGAACGCCGTGTACAACCGAAGCTTTATCCCGCTGAGCCACGCCGTGCTGGCCAGCCGCAACATCCATGACCAGCAGGGGATGATGGCTGCATTTGTCAACGAATACGGCGACTCCGGGCAGTTCGCAGTTCACGATCTCGGGCAATTAGCCTACCAAACCAACGCTTATCTCCTTGATCTCGAAGGACTTGGAAGCCCGGAGGTGACACGGCTGCACCGCGATGGCCGCTACTCCTGGGCCAGCCTGCGCGGGCTCATGGACGAGAAGCAGATCCCGGCAGCCATACTCTATGCGACGCCCTACGAAGAAGTTGGACTCACCCTGGAAGACCGGGTGGCGAGCTGGCACATCGAAGACAGCTACATTCTGGGTTGGGGAACCGTGAGCTTTTTTGCCTGGACCGAAGAGGAAAAGGCGAACCTGACAACAGCCCTCCGGGCGTTTGAATCCCCTGCCTGCCTGCCTGCGAGGGTGCAAGTCGAATACTTCCAAACCCCATGAACATTCACTCCATCAGGCGCTGGTGGCCGGAACTGATTGTGCTGCTGGCCCTTCTGCCCTGGGCCTGGGCAGTGTTTCATTTGCCGCTGAATGACGACGCCGGGTATTTTTTGCCTTTGGCCCGCGAATTTCTTGCCGGAAAAATTCCCTACCGGGATCTGTTTACCTGGCACACACCGCTGGGGCCCTGGCTGTTTACCCCGATTGCCGGACTTCGCGGTGCCGCGCTTCAGCTGGCAGCGCCGCTCTGGATGCTCGGCTGGGTGATGCTGGATGTTTGGCTGCTCGGCAACCTGATGCGGAAGCTGGGCAGCGAGAACAGTATGCTCCGATTGGGGCAGGCCTTCTTTCTGACGATGGCCCTGGTTGCTGGCGGGGGATGGATCACACTGGAGCCGGTGTACCTGAGCGGCATGCTGTGGGCATGGAACCTGTCGCTGCAGCCCGGGAAACGGGCCTGGCTCCTGGCCGGGCTGGCGCTGGGGATGGCTTTTCTTGTAAAACAATTTGCCCTGATGGGCTTGCTGATGCTGTTACCAATGGCCGTTCGCAGTAAGCGATCGACGGCCTTTCTGGCGGGCTGGGCGCTGCCTGTGCTGCTGGTCCTGGCCGCACTGGCAGCTGCGGGTGTTTCTGTAGGCGAGCTGCCGGAGCTATGGTTCAGGCCGCCGGGCATCGGGGTCTATCTCGACAAAACTCTGCCCTGGAACTCCATTGTCTGGGTGGGAGTACCTGGCCTGCTCTGGCTGGGGGCTGGTCTTGTGGGGAAGGGGAACTGGCAACAGAGACAATGGCCTGCGGTTGCAGGTCTGGCAGCTGCAACGGGCTTGTGGTTGTGGGGCGGAAACGACCAATACAGCCTTCTGTGGCTGGCGATGGTGCTGGCCTTTCCGCTGCGGTCGCGCTGGCTGGCCGGGGCTTTGGTGGCACTTTCCCTCCAGGTTTCGGTGATTTGGCTAACGACCCATGATTCAGAGCGGGCAGATCAGTTGCTGCGGGCTGACTGGATAGAAGCGCGGCTGCGGCCCGGCGACCGCTTCCTCATTGCGGGGCCTGCCCACCAGGTGCAGTATGCCCTGCTGGACGCAAAGCCGCCGCTACCGAAAGAGGCTGGTTATCAGGTGTTTCCGTTGCTGCCTGTTTCAGTGCAAACCAGCGCCCTGCAAGCTGCCACCCTCGTCCTGATGCCCCCGGGGGAGGGCCTGCCAGATAGCCTTCAGACACAACCGGTTGAGAGGATGGTTTTGTCGCGCTGGGGGCTTTACAGGCTATGACGGCGGGGCCGGATCACCCATTAAGCGAAAGCTATTTTCAGGATTGAATTCTCCTGCTGGTTCAATATTTTGCAACTCATCCCCTGATCATCTGTTATGAACATTCTCTACATCGGCGGCACCGGCAACATCTCCCGCGCCTGCGTGCAGCGCTCCCTGGCCCTGGGCCACCGGGTTTTTGTGCTGAACCGCGGCCAGTCGAAGGCCAGCCTCCCCGAAGGCGTTGGCTTCATTGTGGCCGACATTCACGACGAAGCTGCCACGGCTGCGGCATTGAAGAATCACCAGTTCGATGTTGTTGCCAATTTTATCGCCTACACCCCAGCCGATATTGAGCGGGACCTCCGGTTGTTTGCCGGAAAAATCAGCCAGTACGTCTTCATTTCCTCTGCCTCCTGCTACCAAAAGCCGCTCAGCCACCCTGTCGTCACAGAATCGACGCCACTGGCCAATCCCTACTGGCAATACTCCCGCGACAAGATCGCCTGCGAAGACTGCCTCCTCCAGGCTTACCGCGACACCGGCTTTCCCGCCACCATCGTTCGCCCTTCGCTCACCTACCAAACCGTGATTCCGGTTGCCATCGGGGGCTGGACTGAGTTCACCATTGTAAACAGGATCCGGCAGGGCAAACCCGTGATTGTGCATGGCGATGGCAGCTCCATCTGGACCATCACCCACTCCATCGATTTTGCCAAAGGTTTCGCGGGTCTGCTGGGGCACCAGCAGGCGGTGGGCCACGCCTTTCACATCACCTCCGACGAACTTCTCACGTGGAACCAGATTTACCAGGCCCTCATGAAAGCAGCCGGGGCGGAGGTTGAAATGGTGCATATCCCCTCCGATTTTCTGGCCCGCCAAGACGAGGCCCAGACCGGCAACCTACTGGGTGACAAGGCTGTGAGCGTGATCTTCGACAACAGCAAAATCAAGCGCTTTGTGCCTGATTTTGTGGCCACCATTCCGTTTCAGCAGGGAATCGCCAATACCATCAGGTGGATGGACGAAGACCCGGCCCGGCGTTTTCACAACCCCGAAACCGATGCCTGGATGGACCGGGTGATTGCGGAATTCCGGCGGTAGGGAAACAGGCAGCACGGTTGCTCAACGATTGTACACGGCAGTTCATCCAGGCTCGCCGGAGGAAAGGGTTTTGTGTAAGCTGATGCTCAGATTGTCAAAGCGTAGCATTTCACAGTTTCAACCCTTTCTGTATGAAACCAATTTTCCTTTTGCTGGTAGCCGCTTCCAGCCTGATGAGCTGCACCGGGCCCAGGTATCAGCTTACTACTTTTGCAGCACCCGAGGGCTTTAGCGGGGCAGCACCGAATGTCAGGCAGCACGATTCAGTGACAATCGAGTACGATTTCAGCGGCCAGGATAATGAAATGAGCTTCATGGTGCAGAACCACACGGGCAGGCCGCTGTTCCTGGACTTTGCGGGCAGCTACCTGATGGTCAACGATGTGAGCGTTCTCTACTCACACGGCACTGCCGAAACCGTCGTGGACCTGCAGCAGGAAAACTTGCTGATTGATGGAGCAATAGTCAACAGACTGGACTTCAGCGGCACCGGCAGCAGCAGTTCCTTTGGTGCGGTGGTGCTGATTCCGCCGAATGCCCGGTCCTACTTCCAGCGGATCACCCTCCCGACACCTCTGATGGGTCTGGAGGTGGAGCGTCACCAGCAAGGAACCCTGCGGGTTCACCAGGCCCGCCTGGAGTCTGCTGTGGGAAGCACCTACCGCCACGTCCTGTCATTTCGGCCAGGAAGCCCTGACAATGAGCCGTTTATGGTGGAGGACAGCTTTGTGGTTGTCAAAAACGAGAACGTGACTGTTCCCTATTATCAGGGTAATATCGCCAGGATCAGAGACCCAAAAAAGCTGATCAGCGCGCGGAGGGGCGTTGTGGCCATTACAGGCAATTCCGGTGTAGCCATCTTCATGTCCGTAGGCGCGGCCATCATTCTGGTCACGGCGATCTTTGTGTCGAACGGGGCGCAGTAGTATGAGCCGGGCAGGCTCTTGCTGTTACTACCCGACACGCCTGGTCAAAAAACATACACGGAGTCAGGAGAGTGTTCGGGTAGGATGAAGCATTTTACACAGGCTAAAATCTTGTTTTTCAAATGATTAGACCAATTTATTCTCGTGAAATATCACCAGACCCGCCACAAATCCCGCACAACGTTTTAAAACCCTACTGGTCAGGAGAGTGTTAAAAAAATAAGTTCCACAGTTTCAACCCTTTCTGTTATGAAGTCAATTCTCCTGTTGTTCACAGCCGCAGCCAGCCTGATGAGCTGTACCACGACCCGTCATCACCTTACTGTGTTATCGCCACCGCCGGGCTATACCGGGGAGCAGCCACACATTCGCCAGCATGAAGCTGTGACGGTGGAATACGATTTCACCCTGCCCGACAACCAGGTGGGCTTCCTGGTATATAATCACCTGAAAGAGGATCTCTACCTCGATTTTACACGCAGTAGCCTGATTATTAATGATCTGGCAGTTCCCTATTACCACGGCACCACGGATTCGAGGATCCAGCTCCAGTCTGGCGACATGCCCCTCTATTCCGAGAATCTCAGCAATCTGTCGCTCACCGGCAGCAGCAGTGCCGGTTCGATGGGCGCGGCTGTGCTGATTCCGGCAGAAACTCGCGTTAATTTTCAGCGAATGACACTGCCGGTTCCGCTGATTCCGCAGGAGCAGCAACTGCGCCGGGAAGGGCGCCTGCAGGTCTCGCCTGCCCGGGTGGAGGCCGAAGTAGGCGGCATTTATCGGCACAGGCTGGCCCTTGTACCCGCGGATCCTTCCCTGGAGCCTTTTTTCGTGGAAGATTCCTTTGTGGTCGTGAGCAATATACTGGTAACCCAGCAGTACTACCTCAGCAACCAGGCCCGTTTGAATAATCCTTCCAAGCTAACCAGCAGGCGAACCATTCTCATGGCAGACCCTGGGGCTTCTTTTATGGCCCTCATGGCCAGTGCTGGTGCCTTTTTCGCAATTCTGATTTGGGCAGGTTCGGTAGAGTAAGATTTTCTGTGCAACGGACAGCCCCGGAGGACTCTCTTCGAGGCTGTCTTTTTTGATGTATTAGCAAGGTTTTTAACCTTAAATTTTCCTTCATCATTAATCAAAGGACAGACTTTGGCGATTCAGCAATATTTCAATTGGCTGATAATGAATAGACAAGGTTATTTATAAAGAAAATAGAATAGTTTCAATTTCGTATCATTTTTTGCCGATTTTCCGCCACTTGAACAAGATCAGCCAGTTCCGTTCATACCAAAAACGCAACCGTTCGCACCCTAAATTCTATGGTTGAACGGTTGTTGAATTAACCTCAAAACAACAATCCCTACTTTCGAACTGACGGAATTTTTATCGGCAATACTCCCCCTTGTCCCATCCTACCTAAATATCTACCGATGCCGAAGACCCTTCGCCATTTCAGAGACATGCTGAGTGGCCAACAGCCCGAGTATGCTCTCCGGGAGCTGCAAGGCTGGATGGCCGCTGGCGACCGCGAGGTTATGCAGCGCCTCAACCGCCTGCGGCGGGAGCCTCGTGAGCGCCTTCGTGCCGACGACCTCAACGAGTTCCTCGACGAGATTGAGAACGGCTTTCCGCAGCTCAACCTGTTTCTGAGCCATTACCACGCTGCCACTGAAGCCATGGAAGCCAAACAGTGGGCACCCGCCGAGGACCATCTTCGCATGGCTATTGAGTTACACCAGCCCGATTACCTGGCACATCGCGAAGACCTCACCCGCAAGCTCAGCTTCATTCAGGAGCACATTGCCCTGGAAGAACTCGTGAACCGGGGTAATGACGCCTACCTCCGCAAAGACTGGAAAACTGCCCTGGAAGCATTTCAGGCGGCCCAGGGCAAAGACTTCAAAGGCTCCCGCTGGAGCCGCGAAGAGCTCGACGCGGCCATTGCCAACAGCCGCAAAGCCCTGTCGTTTGAGCAGCACCTGAACCGGGCCAGAGAAGCCCAGCAAAACCACCATTGGGCCAAAGCTCAAACCGAATTTCAGGCAGCCCTGGCGTGTCGCTTGCCGGATTTCGAGCCTGCGCCTGATGTGCTTCGAGCCGAAATTGAATGGTCCTCTCAGCAGGCGCGGCTTTCGGCCCGCAGCCAGGCCCCTGAATCAACACTTCTCATGATGACACGAAAATTTCTTTTCCCCACTCTCCTTGCAATCGTCGTGGTGGCTCTCGCCTGGCTGTTTTGGGAGTACTCTGGCTCGCTGCCAGCAGCCCCCGAACTGAATCCCGACGGCCCTGCCACGGTGGCGGATCCAGCGCCTGAGACAATCGGTTCCGAAGCCATGACACCGCCAGAGGAGGCCCTTCTCCCCGAAGCTGAGGAGTTTGCCGTTGAAAATCAAGAACTGGCACCTGTGGTTGAAAACACAGATCTGCTGCCAGGTGCCACCCCGTTACCACCCACCAGGCTGACATTGCAAGGAACGGCCCTGGCAGGACAGCCTGTTAGCTTTCAAATCGACAACTACAACCCGGCTGTTCGCTACCAAATCGACTGGGGCAACGGCGAGAAGCAGCCGATGAGCAAAAATGTGCAGCATACTTTTGCCGCTCCGGGCTTGTATCAGATTCAGATCCAGGCCACGGATGCGAATGGCGGCGGCAGCCTGCTCACCCAAACCATCCGGGTGGAAGCCCCTGCGGCAACCCTGAGCAGAGACACTGCCCAGCCCACTGCCGCAGCAACTGCGCCTGTTGTAACCCCCTCAGCGCCAAAACCAGTGTCCAATGCTGCTCCTTCCCCCAATCTGACGCCCGCTCAGCCTGCTGCTGCCACTCCTGCCGCCTCCTCCGGCGTGCTCGACCTTGCTGACGAAATGCCGCAATTCCCCGGGGGCGCATCTGCCCTGAAGGCCTATTTAGCTCGCCAAACGCGGTATCCAGATCAGGCAAGAGAGCGCGACCTCCAGGGCAAAGTGTATGTGCAATTTGTGGTGCAGCCAGATGGCAGCCTCACCGCAGTGCGCCTCGCCCGTGGAATCGGCTTTGGCTGCGACGAAGAAGCCCTTCGGCTCGTGAACAGCATGCCACGCTGGATCCCAGGCAGGCAGGCCGGCGCGCAGGTTGCCGTTCGTTATACCCTCCCTATCATCTTCCAACTACAATAATGAATTCCCATTCCCTCCACGCCTTGTTATTGCTTTCTTTCCTTTTGCTCAGGTCCATCACCCTCACCGCCCAAACCACCCTCGAAGGAAAAGTGCTCGATGCACAGGCAGGCGAAACTGTGATTGGTGCCCAAATCCGGCTTAGTGGCCAGGTTGGTGGAACGATCACAGACTTTGACGGAAAATTTTCCTTGCAGGTGGAGGGCGAACCACCCTATGTGCTTCAAGTAAGCAGCGCGGGGTTCGAACCGGTGGAGTTTTGGGTAAACGAATGGCCTCAGCCGCCGCTGGAGATTGTGCTCACCCCGGTGATGGACCTGCTCAACGAGGTGGTGATTTCCGCTTCGCGGATTGAGGAGAACCTGCTGTTTTCCACTTCGGGGGTGGATAAGATCAACCTGCTGGAGTGGGAAACCCTGCCTTCGGCAGATGTATTTGCCGGGCTGGCCCTGGCCAAAGGCGTGCAGCTCAATGCAGGCAGCTTCGCCTTTCCCTCGCTGAACACCCGGGGCTTTGCCGATGCTCAAAACTGGCGTTTTCTCCACTTCATTGACGGAATGGAACTCACCAGCCCGGGGCTCGGCTATTCGCTCGGCAACAACTCAGGCCCTGGCGAACTCGACATTCGCTACGTGGAAATCACACCCGGACCGGGATCGGCGCTGTATGGGCCAAATGCTTTCAACGGCATTCTGGCCATGCAAAGCAAGAGCCCGTTTGATTACCCCGGCCTCAGCGCTGTGCTTAAGGCTGGCATGACGCAACAGGGCGAAGCCACTTTGCAGCCCTACACCGACGTGGGGATCCGCTTTGCGAAGGTGCTCAACGAACAGTGGGCCTACAAAATCATGGCTGGTTATCAGGCCTTCACCGACTGGACTGTGGAGGATGACAGCTATCACCTTACCCCGACCAAAATCCCCTTCGCCGATCAATTGCTGGGTTTGCCTGCGGGCTGGCCTACTTTCGACGCCGTGAGCCGCTTTGGCGACGAAGTGCAGGTGCCGGTTTTGGCAGCGCCCGACTCCGTTATTATGGTGAGTCGCACCGGCATCCGGGAGCAGGACATTCTGGACTACAAGTCAGGCGCCATCAAGCTGGGAGGTGTTGTTGTGTTCCGGCCTCAGGAAGGGCTGGAAGCGAGTTATGATGTGCGGTATTTTCAGGGTGATGCCATTCTGCGGCATACCACTGTGTATCCGCTGCGCAACATTGCCCATTTGATGCAGAAAATCGAGCTCAAAGGCAGCGATTACACCATCCGGGTGTACCACAGCCAGGAAGATGCCAACGATTCCTATGTCCTGTTGGGAACCGGAGCTTTCATTCAGGAGGGAATGAAGCCATCGGTGTTGTGGTCGCAGGATTATGGCCTGGCTTTGCGGGGCGAAATTCCCGGCATTGCTGCTGGCGACCACCGGGCCTCCCGCCTGTTTGCCGACCGCGACCTGGCAGATCCCGGCTCAGAGACTTTCCGGGCCCTGCGCGATGCCACGCTCAGCAACCCCAACCTCCTCACCGGCGGCTCCAAGTTCATCGAAAAATCCGGCTTTGTGCATGTCGATGCCGTGTATGACTTCACCGGCAAGGTGACCCTGTTTGACCTGCAGGAAGGGATCAGCTACCGGCGGTATTTCCTTAATTCTGAGGGCAATTTGTTCAACGACGGGCCGCTTGGCTTTCAGGGATCGATTCCGGTGACTGAATACGGCGCTTTCGCCCAGGCCTCCAAAACCTGGTTTGACGATCGACTCACTGCGCGGATTTCTTTGCGGTTCGACAAAAACCAAAACTTCGAGGGAAGGCTCAGCCCGAGGGCAGCGATGGTGTTTACCCCGGATGCAGCGCGGCAGCACGTGGTGCGGGCTTCTGCCCAGACAGGTTTCAGGAGCCCTTCGCCCCAGGAATCATACATTGCCCTTGACATTCGCGATGCCATCATTTTGGGCGGCACCCAGGACAACATTGATCATTACCAATACAGCCTGAGCGATGGCAGCCTGCTCAATGGCCGCGACATTCACCAGCGCCTCGTGACGGTGCCCAGCGTGCAGGCCTTTTTGGCTGGCGGTGGTACCAATCCGGGGCTGCTTCAGCCGCTTCGCCTCGACTTCCTGCGCCAGGAGCAAATCACAACCTTTGAGGTGGGATACAGGGGCGTTTTTTTCAAAAGCCTGTTCGTTGACCTGAGCGCCTACGCCAACGAATACACCGACTTCGTGACCAGAACCCTTGGCTACTCCCTGGAGGCAGGCCGCGTGTTTGCCGTTTACACCAACGTAGAAACCCCGATTCAATCCTACGGTACCGAGTTGCTGGTGGAGGTTCATCTTCGCCACGGGCTTAGGGTGAAGGCGAATTACGCTTATACCCAGTTTGATGCTGATGAAGCCCTGGCAGCCAACCCTGGGTTTCTGCCCGGTTTCAACACACCGCCTCACCGGGCCAGCCTCTGGGTGGCCGATGAAGATGCTGTGGAGGGTTTTGGCTACAGCGCCGCCCTTCGCTGGTCGGATGGGTACTTGTGGCAATCGCCGTTCGGGCAGGGCAACATTGAGTCCTACTTCGTTGTGGATGCTTATGTTTCGTATCGGATGCCGGAGGTAAAATCGGTGCTGAAAGTGGGAGCCAACAACCTGCTCAACCAGCGTTACCGCACAATGTATGGCGGCCCGGAGATCGGGGCCCAGTACTACTTCAGCCTCACTTTTGATGAGTTGTTCCGGTAAAGGAGCAAAAAGAGTTGATCAGCGAAAAAAAGGGCCTGCAGGAGCATTTCTGCGGGCCTTTTTTGTTGGTTAACGGTCGAGCAGCAGCCAGGCGAGAATGCCGGAGAAGGGGAGAAACAGGAGAGAGTAGGTAAATGCTTTGAAGGCAAAGGGCGGCCAGGGAGGCGAAAAGGGCTGAACGCCGAGAACGAGGCCCTGGAGCAGGGCTTCGGGGGTAATACCGAGGGCTGCCAGGATGAGCAGGCACAGCAGTGAGGGGAGGATCATGATGAGGGTCCAGCGCCATTTGTGCTGGCGGGAGGAGGTTTTTTGGCGCCAGAGGCTCACAAGCAGCATAGCCACGAGCGTGAGGAGAAGAAAGGGAAACCCCGATTTCATGGTTGCTCCAACGAGGTCATTCATGGCGGGAAAGAGATAGAGTGAGAGGCAAAGATAACGAAATCGCAGGGATGTAAGGTAGAGGCTGAAAATAGCAAACGAGCCATTGAGGGATAATTTGAGGCAGCTAATGGGAAAATCTGGGTGGATAGGTTTTGATTTTCAACGAAAGGCCTTAATTTTCAAATGCTTGTCACAGAGAAACGCATCGAATACTATCTAACCCGCTTGCAGAAAGGCTTCTTTCTGCAAGCGGGTACTCCACCACGTGATCAACGAGCCTCATGAACTTCCTCCGCTTCTACCCAGCAGGTTGGCCCCTGTTCCTCGTTTTTGTGCTTCTGCCATGGGCAGGGATGACGCAAGATTTTTCCGCAAATATCACCGAAGGCTGCAGCCCGCTGGTGGTAAACTTTACCTCCAATGCGCCGGGGGCTGTTTCCTACAGCTGGAACCTGAGCAACAACACCTTTTCCACCCTGGCCAACCCAGCGGTTACCTATACCACCGGAGGCTTTTTCAACGTTTCGGTCACCGTTTCATACGCCAACGGCACCACCCAAACCATCACCAAGAACGCCTACATTGAGGTCTTCACCCCTCCCACAGCGGCCTTTACTGCTGCTCCGCTGGCCATGTGCGCAGGCACGGAGGTAACTTTCACCAGCCAGTCGACCCAGGGCTCGGGCCCCATCACCGGCTGGCAGTGGGATTTTGGCGACGGCACCACGAACGCCACACAAGCCCCCAAGCACACCTACGGGCAGGCGGGAAACTTCGCCATTACGCTTGTGGTCACCGATGTGAATGGTTGCACCAACCTGCTCCAAAAGCCAACCTATCTGCTGATCAATCCCTCGCCACTGGCTGATTTTACCGCCAACAACACATTGAGCTGCACCACGCCCTTCAATGTCAATTTCTTGACCCTTTCGCCTGTGCCAGCCACTGCCCACTTCTGGAGCTTCGGAAACGGCGGCACCGCCATTACTTCCAACCCCAGCACCACCTACAACGCCATTGGCAGCTACACGGTGACCCACATCGTGAGCGATCCAGTGGGGGGTTGCGCGGACACCGTCACAAAGGTTAACTATATCCAGGTGGGCAGTCCAAACATTGCCTTTCAGGTGAGCAAAAGCACTGCCTGCGTGGGCGAGGCCATTGCTTTTTCCTGCGGTGCCGCCCCAGGCTCGGCGGTGAGCTGGAACTTCGGCAATGGCACCTCCAACCAGTGCTCAGTGGTTCGAAACTACACCACCCCAGGAACCTACAACGTCACCATCACAATTACCGACCCCAGCGGCTGCACCTATACTGCCAGCCAGCCCATCGTGATTCACCCCCTGCCAACGGTGAGCTTCACTGTGAGCGACACCCTGCTCTGCGAGGCACCGCATGTGGTCACCTTTACCTCCACAGGCAGCGCCGGGACCACCTACGCCTGGAATTTTGGCGATGGCACCACTGGCACAGGGCCCGCCAATACCCACACCTATCCCACCCTGCCCATCAACACCAGCTCCGGGCAGCCATATCTCTGGGACGTTTCCCTCACGGTTACCAACAACTTTGGCTGCACCTCTTCCCTTTCAAAAAACGGCTATGTGAACACCGGCCAAACCCAGGCCGACCTCCTGGCCAACAGCAGGCTGGGCTGCGCGCCGAGAAATGTACTGTTCACTGATATTTCCACTTCCAACTCCCCGGTGGTGTCGTGGCAATGGGATTTTGGCGTGCCAGGCGGAACCTCTACAGCGCAAAATCCCAATTTCACCTACCAGGACACCGGATATTACGACATCACCCTCATCATCGAGACCCTGCATGGCTGCCGGGATACGCTGTTTCTCCCCAACTATGTGGCAGCAGGCGATACCCCCGTTGCGAATTTCATTCCCGACACTACCTACGCCTGTGCTTCCAATGCCATTGAATTTACCAACCTCTCCCTCAATGCCGACAGCTCCCGCTGGATTTTTGGCGATGGTGGCAGCATCAGCGCCTTTGAGCCGACCTACCAGTTTGTCGACACCGGATTCATGTCGGTAATGCTCATTGCTTTTGACCGTGGCTGTCCGGATACCATGTTTGTCGATTCGCTGATCTACATTGACCCGCCGATTGCGCGGTTTCAGCCGCTGAACGCATTTGGTTGCGAGCTTCCGTTTACAGTCGATTTCACCGATTTTTCCATCGGCGCACAAACCTGGAGCTGGGATTTCGGCGACGGATCACCCTTGTCCAGTGTTCAAAACCCCACCCACATTTACACCCAGGAGGGCAATTTCATCACAGAGCTGATCATCCAGAACCTCACCACAGGCTGTGCAGACACCCTGGGAGGCGTGGTAAGGGTCGAATTGGTGGAAGCCTCCTTCGACATTGACACCACCTTTGGATGCAAGCCTTTGGTCGTTGCCTTCGACGACTTGTCGTACAAAGCCATTTCCTGGTTCTGGCAGTTTGGCGATGGCAGCACCAGCAACCAGCCCGAGCCGGGCCATGCCTATACTGCACCGGGGTTCTATGATGTGAGTTTGTTTGTGTCTAATTCGATTGGATGCAGCGACGACACTATGATAACCGAGTTGGTGAAAGTGTATGAGCCACAAGTAAGCTTTGCGGCGGCTCCACAGCAGGGCTGCGCCCCGTTGAGCGTGACATTCACCAACAACACCATCAGCCTGGCCCCGGTAGTGAGCTGGCAATGGGTGTTTGGCCCTCCGGGGCTTACCTCCACCGCCCAATCCCCCACACAAGTGTTTACCACCCCGGGATCGTGGAATGTGAGCCTGGTGGCAGTCGATTCCATCGGCTGCACCAACAGCCTGCTGAAAAATGGCGAAGTGTTCGTTTCCAGCCCCATCCCAAATTTCATCACTGCTCATCCGATCAATTGCCCCAACAACCCCATGGTGTTTGTTAATGCCTCTACGGGTTCAGGGCTCACTTATCTCTGGGATTTTGGCGACGGCACCACCTCTGCCGCCCTTAACCCCACCAAGACATACACCACTCCGGGCAGCTACACGGTGAGCCTCACCGTGACCGACTTTCAGGGCTGCGACAGCACCCTGGTTGTGCCGGGATTTGTGACCATCGCCAACCCGGTGATTAGCTTAAGTGCCGACAGCACCAACGCAGAATGTCCGCCTTTGCTGGTTAATTTTACGGGAAACGCCCTTTCGCCCCACCCATTCACTACCTGGAGCTGGAATTTTGGCAATGGCAGCACCAGCGCTGGCCAGAACCCATCGCACATTTACATCAACCCCGGAAACTACACCGTGGACGTTACAGCCACAACAGCGGCAGGCTGTTCGGCAACCTTCTCGGCTCCCAACCTGATTACAATTAACGGCCCGACGGGGTCATTCACCATCGCGCCAACGGCGGCCTGCCCCGGCGTGCCGCTCACTTTTACTGCGACCAGCTCCAACTCTACCATTTTCACCTGGGACTTCAACAATGGTGCCCTGGGAAGCGGGCAAACAACCACCTATGCCTATCCGGCCCCCGGTATTTATCTGCCTCTGCTCATTTTGGAGGACAGCGTGGGCTGCGTGATCGTGGTGCCTAACAGCCAGCCTGTCAATATTCACCCGGTTCCAAACCTGAGCTTTACTCAAAATCTCTCCGTGCTGTGCGACTCCGGCACAGTGCAGTTTACCAACACCAGCGTTTCAACCGCTCCCATCACGGGCACCTTCTGGAGCTTTGGCCTTGGCCTGGGCACTTCTACCCAAAACAGCCCCAGCTTTACATTCAACCAGCCGGGCCAGTACAGTGTGAGGCTGATCATGGAGAATAATTTTGGATGTCGGGATACCCTGCTCAAGCCAGCGCTTATCACAGTAGGCACCTCGCCGGATGCCCGCATGGCTTTTTCCGACACAACAGGCTGCGCCCCGTTTACCGTTACCTTCCTGAACCAAAGCCTTCCCGGCAGCAGTCCGCTCGTCAATCGAACGTGGACTTTCCTCACCAATCCGCTGAGCACATCCGGCCAGGCGCAGCCCACTTTCACCTACAACCAGCCGGGGCTGTATTTCCCGATTTTGCGGGTAACCGACCAGAACGGCTGCTCCGACAGCGACACCCTCGGCCTGGAAGCCCTGACCCCGCCCGTGGCCAATTTTGCCGCCGACGACTCTTTCGGCTGCGCACCCAAGGCCGTTCAGTTTCAAACCCTTACCCCCAACATCGTGGACTGGGAGTGGAATTTCGGCGATGGAACCCCAACCGTTTTCATTGACGATCCGCTACATACCTACTTTGCCGATGGCACCTACTCGGTGAGCCTGGCTGTGACAGATGTGGAAGGCTGCAAAGACACCCTGCTCAAACCGCAATACATCCGGCTGGACCACCCGACGGCGAATTTCTCCGTGAGCGACACCGTCATCTGCCCCGGCGAAACCCTGCAATTTACTGACCTGAGCCAATCGGATACCCTGCTCACGGGCTGGAACTGGCAGTTTGGCAATGGGTCCACCTCGTCCCAGGCAAACCCTGGTTTTGCCTATACTGCTTCCGGGCTCTATGCCGTTTCGCTCAGGGTCACCGACGTATTTGGCTGCGAAGATTCCCTCACAAAACCTCGCTATGTGCGGGTTCGCCTCGACGAAACTCCGACCCCGCCACCAATTTATGCCGTTACCGTGCTGAGCAACAGTGAGGTGCGAATCAGCTATGGCAGGTATCGGAATGAAAATAACGATTTTGGCGAATACCGCCTTTACCGCCGGGATGCCACAGGACTGTGGACGCTTCTCAAGGCCACTAGCTTTATTAACGATACCAGCTTCACAGACATCGGCCTCAGTACCCAGAATGAACCTTATTGCTACCGCCTCGAGGTGCGGAACCATTGCGACAGGCCTTCCGAGCTTCGCGAGGACCTTGTGCATTGCACCATTCTCCTCGAAACCCAGTCGCTTGTGGACGCAATCGGCCTGAGCTGGAGCCCTTATGCCGGCTGGCCCGTTGAGCGCTACCGGGTGTATCGGGTCAACGATTACGCAGACCCTGCACCCCTCCTGATGGTGGAACTGCCTGGCAACCAAACCACCTGGGTGGATGAAGATATGTTTTGCTACGATGCCCACATTTACCGCGTGGAGGCCATACGGGCAAATAGTGAATGGCGATCCTGGTCTAACATTCGCCGGGAAGCCCCCCAGCATTTTGGCCCTCCCTTCCCCCTCGAGATGGTGGTGGCAACCGTGGAGCAGGACCGGGAGATACGGGTGGTGTGGAACGACCTGCCTCCGGGCGAAAATCTGGTTCAGGTAATTGTGGAAAAAGATGCAGGAAACGGTTTCCAGGCCTGGCATGCCCAGCCCATCAACGACCCTCAGCGCGAAAAAATTGATACCGACGTTGACGTTTACCTGCGGCCCTACGCCTACCAGGCCTTTTTGGTAGACACCTGTGGCGATGTAACCCCGGCAGGCCTCATCGCCAGAAGCATTCACCTCACAGCAGAAAGGGCGCAGGGGGAAATCGCTCTCATCTGGACCCCCTACGACCAGTGGGAAAGTGGTGTGGAACGCTACGAAATTGAGTTGCTGGACGAAAGCACCGGCCAGTTTAACCTGCTGGCCACGGTAGGCGGGGCCGTCACGACCTTCACCGACGATGGCGAAACCCTGGCCCAGGGAACATACTGCTACCGGATCCGGGCTGTGGAGCGGGGCGGGGCCCGCAGCCAGAGCCTGTCAAACCAAGCCTGCGTGACCCTGGATCCGCTGTTGTATTTCCCTTCTGCCTTTAGTCCGAACGGAGATGGTCAGAACGAAGTGTTCCTGATCAAAGGCGCTTACCTGGCTCAATTCAGCTTGGAGATCTACAACCGATGGGGGGAGATGATTTACAGCACCACCGACCTTTCCCAGGGCTGGGATGGCTCGGCACGCGGCAAGATCTCGCCGGAAGGAGTGTATGTCTTCAAAGTGGTGGCCAATGGCTTTGAGGGCGAAGTGATTCGCCGCACAGGAACGGTTACGCTGTTCAGGTAAAGGTTGCCCCGCGCTGCAGGAATTGCTGCCACCAGGTAAACGAGGCCTTCGGGGTCCGTTTACCTGTGTGGTGGTCTACATGAACCAACCCGAATCGCTTGTCGTAGCCGGAGGCCCACTCGAAATTGTCCATGAACGACCAGGCAAAATAGCCCTTCAGGTTCACCCCTTCCTGAATGGCCTGGCTTCCTGCTTGCAGGTAGCCCTCAAAATAATCGATGCGGTCCTGGTCATCCACTTGTCCGTTTACAAGCAAATCTTCGCAGGAGCAGCCGTTTTCTGTGAGGTAAACCGGAGGATGGCCATAACGTTTGTCGATCCAGTGAAGGAGCTTTCTCATGCCGTCGGGCACCACGGCCCAATCCATGGTAGTGAATTTCCAGCTGGGATCCGGGAAGAGGCGCACATCCTGGTCGGCGCTGATGCCGCCGTTGCCATTGGCGGCGAGGCTGAGGTCTTCACCGGGTTTGGCTTCGGCAGCGAAGAGGGTGGTGTAGTGGTTGAGGCCGAAATAATCGGAGGAACCCAGCAGGAGCTTTCGGTCGGCATCCGAAAAAACAGGCAGGCGCAGGCCGAGTCTCGCCCTCATGCTGGGGGGGTAGTCGCCATGGTAAATGGGGTCGGCAAACCAGCCCAGGAAAAATTCCAATGCCCGCTGAGCAGCTTCCACATCTCCGGGCAGGCTGCTGGCAGGCTCCCGCCAGTCGCAGTTGTTGGAGATGCCAATAATTCCTTGCTGCTCAGCCTGAAACTGACTGCGATAGGTATGAACAGCGTGGGCATGAGCCAGCAGCAAATGATGCCCTACGAGGTATGGCTCCGAATCGGAGACGCGGCCCGGGGCAAACACACCCTTTCCATAGCCCAAAATGGCGACCACCCAGGGTTCATTGAGGGTGGCCCAATGCTTCACCCTGTCGCCAAAATGCTCAAAACAAATGGCCGCGTAGCGGTCAAAATGACCGGCGATGGCCGGGTTGAGCCAGCCATCTTGCTCCAGGTGCAGCGCAGCCGGGAGATCCCAGTGGTAGAGCGTGGCCCAAGGCTGGATGCCATGAGCCAGGCACTCATCGATGAGGTCGTTGTAGAATTGAATGCCTTCGGCATTGGGCTGGCCCTGGCCGTCGGGCTGGATGCGCGACCATGCAATGGAAAAGCGATAGACTTTAACCCCAAGCTGAGCCATGAGGGCCACGTCTTCCCGAAACCGGTGGTAGTGGTCGCAGGCAACGTCTCCCGTGTGGCCCTGGAAAATTTTTCCCGGCGTGTGGGTAAATACATCCCAGATGCTCATTCCTTTGCCACCCTCGAGCCAGGCACCTTCGATCTGATAGCTGGAGGTGGCGGTTCCCCACAGGAAATCGCCCGGAAAGGAAAGGGTCTTGGTAGTCATGCAGAGAGAATGAAATCAATGGATCAAAGATGACGAATCGCCACGATGTACCCATCTTGCCCTGTCGGGTAACTAGCGGTAGCGGTTCAATGCTTGTTCCCGCTGGTGCCTAGCCCTGGCCATTGCAATCAGTTCATCCAGCAACTCTCCATAGCTCAGCCCGGCGATTTCCCACAGCTTGGGGTACATCGAAATATTGGTAAACCCAGGCAGGGTATTGAGTTCGTTCACATACACGGCCCCTTCTTCGGTGAGGAACATGTCCACGCGGGTGAGCCCTTCGCAGCCGATGCTCCGGTAGGCACTTTTGGCCACGAGCACGAGTTTGGCCAGTTGTTCCTGGTCGAGGTTGGGTGCGGGAATGAGAATGGTAGCGGCATCTTCGCTCTCATATTTTGCCTCGTAGTCGTAGAAAACGGCCGAGGCCATGCCTACTTCTCCAATCCCCGAGGCTGCGATGATGTCGTTGCCCATCACAGCACACTCCAGTTCACGGCCAGTGATGGCTTCTTCCACCAGCACCTTGCAATCGTATTGGAAAGCCAGGTCCAGGGCGCGGTAAAATGATTCGGCGGAGTCGGCGCGCGACACTCCTACCGAAGAACCCATGTTGGCAGGTTTGACAAACAGGGGCAACCCCAGGCGGTTGGCTACGGCGTGGAAGTCGATGGTTTGGCGGTCCTGTGCCTGAAAACTCAGCCATTCGGCCACCAGCAACCCGGATTCTTTCAGCAGTCGCTTGGTAACGTCCTTGTCCATGGCTGCGGCGCTGGCTAGCACCCCTGGTCCGACAAAGGGCAGATCCAGGTGGCGAAGCAAGCCTTGCAGGCTGCCGTCTTCGCCCATGGGACCGTGGGTAATGGGAAACATAACTTCCACCGGAATGCGCTGGCCCGAATGGGCATAGCGAATGGGGCTGTCGGACCCGGGAGCCAACAGCAGCGGCTGGCCGTGCTGCCCAATTTCGAGATCCGCGAAAAGGCCTTCCTCCTCTACATGGAACCAGCTTCCCCGGCGGGAAATCCCGATGAGCGTGATCTCGTATTGATCGCGGTCGAGGGCGGCGTAGATGTTCCGGGCGGAGCGAATGGAAATGTCGTGCTCAGGCGATTTTCCTCCAAAAAGGAGGGCCACATGGATCGGATTCATGGGAGTCGGGGTCAAAAAATGAGGAAAGGAAAAATGCTGGGCCCTGGCCACAGTCATTCAGATGTCAAAGATACGGCAGCGAGGCGGAAGTCTCTGCTGTTCGCCGTTTTCACTGATGAATTTTTCCTGTTCGCAGCAAAAAATGGTGTTAAACACTCGATGGCAGAAATGGTTGAGGAGGCATGAGCGAAGGAAACCTGTTTGAGCCGGTGGCAGCAGATGGCAGCCAGCGCTTCCTGAATGAGGGGCTGGACCTGCTGTGGATCCCTGGTTGGATGGCAACAACAGAGGCCGACAAAATGCTGAAAGCCTTGATCAGCGAGCTAGCCTGGGCACAGGGCGAGGTGAGAATGTTTGGCAAATGGCTGCCCGAACCGCGGCTGAGCGCCTGGTATGGCGACCCCGGCAAAGCCTACACCTACGCTGGCAAGCGGCAGCAGCCACTCGAATGGACGCCCTTGCTCGCAGCCCTTCGCTCCCGCGTTGAGGTCGCCTCCGGAGCCAGGTTTAATTCCGTGCTCGCCAACCGGTACCGCCACGGGCAGGATTCCATGGGCTGGCACAGCGATGATGAACCCGAACTAGGTCCCAATCCGGTAATTGCCTCCCTCTCTCTCGGCGCAGAACGCCCTTTCGACTTTCGCCAAAAACATAATCGTAAGGAAAAACAACGCCTGATACTTCACCATGGCAGCCTCCTCGTGATGCGGGGCAGTACCCAGGCGCAGTGGCAGCATCAGCTTCCCAAACGAAGCCGCATCGGGACCGAACGCATCAACCTCACCTTCCGCTGGATCGTCTGATTGAATGGCCGCACAACAGAAGCAGCGCACCCGGGCATATTTGACCCGTTTCTTAATGCGTGATTTGTTTGTAGTCTCTGCGCGTTCCTGTATCTTTCTGTTCGCATGAGACCGATTCAAGAATATCTCGACTACACTTTGCTTCGTTTGGGCGCTACCGTTTCAGACGTGTACCAGCTTTGCGACGAAGCCATGGCGAACAACTGCTACGCAGTGTGCGTGCCGCCCTGCTATGTTCCAGGCCTCAAAGACCGCCTTAGCGGGTCTGGGGTAAAGTTGTGTACAGTGGTGGGCTTCCCCCATGGCATGCACCTGACCTCCATCAAGGTAACAGAAGCCAGAACCCTGCTTGACATTGGGGTGGATGAGCTCGACATGGTGGTGAACCTGGGCCGGTTCCGGTCGGGTGACTACCGATACACCAAGGCCGAAATCGAAGGATTTGTGCAGCAATGCCAGCGCCGCGAGGCAGTGAGCAAAGTGATTATTGAAAGTGGGCTGCTTACATTTGAGGAAGTGGAACGTTTTTGCGAAATTTGCATGGAAGCTGGTGCAGATTTTGTCAAAACCTCCACAGGCTTTGCCGGAATGGGCGCTGAGCTGGACAAAGTGGCCAGAATGAGAGACGTTCTTCCCGACCACATGCAGATCAAAGCCTCCGGCGGGATCCGGAGCCTGGAGTCTGCACGCGCCTTCATCCAGGCCGGCGCCACCCGAATCGGTGCCTCCACCCTTTTCACCGAATAATCATGCAGTTGCTCACCCTTGCTCTCCTCCTCGTCATGCCATGGGCCCCGCCTTCCGACAAGGACAAAAAGAAAGCCCGCGATCAGTACTACAAGTATGAGCGCGAAGACGTTTCCATCTTTCGGGAAGAAGTCCGCTTCACCCTTCCGGATCCCCCTCCCCTCGAATTCGCCGAAAGCCGCCCCGTGAGCATTGTGCCCCCCGTGGATCTCAGCCCCCGCTTCTCAGGTGGGCAGCGTCTTGTGATCGATGCCAGCCCCAAACTCGAAGAACTCGTGACCCGCGACCGGCAGCTCAAACAGCAAGTTGAAAGCATGCCTGGCTTCAGGATTCATATTTATGGTGGCACAGGCCGCCAGCAGGCCCTCGACATGAAGCGCAGAGCACTCGGGTCGTTCCCCCAAATCACCAGCTACCTCGACTATCTTTCACCAAATTATGTGGTGCGAATCGGCGATTTTATCGACCGCGATGAAGCTGTGCTCGTTCTCCGTGATGTGAGAACCATCTTCCCCGGAGCTTTCCTTGTAACAGACCAGGTGAAAGTGCCCAAACCGGAAGACTTCGACGATGTGCGGGACTAATTGACTGCTTTCAGCGCACTTTCGGCGGAATTCCTACAGCGGCCACCACGCTTGAGGGATAATTGGTAACTTTAAGGAAACGATTGGTTCGGAATGAAAAATGGTTCTGCCTCAGGAAGAATCATTTCCCGGCCCGTCTCCCGATTCCCCCGCCATGAAGTGGTTCCTCCCCGGATTGATGATCACCATGTTTCCTTGCTGGCTGATTGCCCAGAAAGGAAGCTATGTGGGGCTGCAAGCCACACCACTGGCCATTGGCACCATCGACCTGTTGGCAGAAGAACGCCTGTCCAATACCGCCTCTCTGGTGGTAGGAACAGGATTCAGAACGCAGCGCCTCGACCGGAGAGAGCCGCGCGTGCGCCTGCTTTCCGATTTTTCTAACCAAACCAACACCGCAGCCTATTTTTCCGGGGCTATTCGTCTGTTTAATCCCGAAACCGGCGTCGATTACCCGTATGTGCAGTTTGGACTGACGGGTCTTTGGTACCGCGACCGCTACCTCTCGCAGCAAGGGGAACACGTAAGCGAAGGCTTCAACTGGGGTGCTTTCACCGTGATCGGCTACCTCATCAACATTAACCAGCGGTGGCAGGTGGACCTGGGCTTGCAAATGGGCTATTCGCCCCCCAGAGAGGATCTTTTGGCGTATTATTATCCCGGAATGGGCTATTCCACCTTTGGGCTGGGTCGATACGGGGTGATCGGCGGTCACGTGCAGCCGATGGTAGCTGTGAAATACAAAATCAGGCTCAGTGAGCGCGAAAAGCTCCACCTTGGGTATTAAGCCAGGAAGGAATTATCTTTGACAGGTAAACGGATTTGCCGGAACAACCTTTACCTGCTCCCCTCATGGCCAACCAACTGCTTCGCTCCCTTTTTCTTGCTGGTTTTGCGCTGGGCCTTGCCCTGCTCCCTGCCACAATGCAAGGCCAGTCAGATTCCATCCCTAACCTCATCGACCTGCCCGAACCGCCGCCCTTTGGGGAGGAATTCTTCGAAGACACCGTTAAAATCGCCGTGATGGCCACATTTGACGGCTACAAACAGGCGATCCTGCAGGACAAAGGAGCAGAAGCGGCCACTTATGTTTCGCAGCGCACGTTCGACTACTACCAGCAAATGGCCGATTTTTCCCGCCACGCCGACAGCCTTCAGGTAGATTCGCTGCCCGTCATGGATAAAATGATGGTGCTGCTGCTGCGCGCCCGAACCCCCAAAAAGGATCTTCTCGCCATGGACGGACGTGCCATCTTCATCTACGCCATTGAACAGGGCATGGTCGGGAAAAACAGCGTTGCCTCCAACGAAGTGTACAGGGTCATGTATGAGGAGGATTTTGCCCGGGGAGATATGAAAGTCCGCGGCCAGGTGGTCCCCCTTGCCATGCACTTTTACCGCGAAAGCGACACCTGGAAGCTCGACCTTACCTCTTTGTTTCCGACCACTACCCTGGCGTTTAACAAACTGATTTCAGACAGCGGGAGGACGGAGAATGAGTATCTCGAAGGCATGATCCGATCCGTGGCGGCGCGACCCAAAAATCCCATCTGGAAGCCGCTCGAATAACATTCTAATAGCGAATTTTCGGAAACGCAGCCACGAAGGCTTTGTCGCGCCACAGGATCAGCCCTGCGATGAGCATGAACACCAGCATACCGCTGAGACCATCGACACTGGCCAGGTGCGGGTCTCCATTCCACAGAAACAATACCAGCAATCCGCCTGTCTGCTGCAGCACCCCGGCAAAAGTAGCCGATGCATAGACGCTCCGGGTGCGGAGACTCAGCCAGGATTGCACAAATGCCGTGGTGAGGTGAAAGCCGAACAGCGAGAGGAAAAAGGGCAAATAAGCTAACTCCCACTCAGGGATTAACATCCAGAGCAGCAGCGAGTTCCAGCCGCCGATGAGAAGTCCGAGAACGGTACTGGATCCAAGAAAACCCAGATCCTGGATGTGCTGCAGCAAATACCCCCGGAAGCCCATTTCCTGGCCCAGGTGCAGCAACATGCCCAGGGTGGCCCCGAGCACAATGGTTAGGAGGAGTAAAAATGCCACAAATGCCCAGAATTCTCCGGCAAATGGCCCCCCCAGGAAAAACACCACTGGCTGAAAGGGGGAAACAAACGAATCAATCATTCGCCAGCTAACCTCCTGCAATTCCACCCGCCCAAAACCTGGCAGGGACAGCATGTTTCCCGCCAGGAAAATCACGCCAAGGGTACCCGCCACTACTGCCAGCGGCCCAAAAATGGTGAGGGCTATCCAGCGAAAATCATAGTATTTCCGGTTCCAGCCCAGGCCGCGCAGGCTTTTCTGGTCCACCCAGCGGCGCATCAGCCAGGCCGCCAGTGCCGGGCCCCAAGAAAACAGAAATAAGCCCAGCAACTGCCCGAAAGCGGAATCTGCCAGCAGCCAGGTGGCCGCCTGAAAACCCAGACAGCTCAGGATTCCTGCGGTCATCATAAAAATCCAGACCTGGGGTTTGGCGAGCGCGTGCATACAAATTGGTTTGCTTGTTGAACGTTGGTTGGCGGGGAGAAGGTACATAAAAAAAGCGGTCGGCTATGCCGACCGCTTGTAGTTATTTGCTCAACCGAAAGGTTGGTTTACTGCTTCTGGAACAGGTATTCGGCTTCTGCACGAAGGTCTTCCACTTCGGCAATTTCCCGCAGACCCATATAGACTTTGGAGCGAAGGTTCACCCCGCCCTGGTTTTGCTGGGTTTGCATGCCCACCATGATGGTCTGAGCATCTGGCTCACCAGCCTGAACCACGCCGGTTACCTGGATCACGTACACTCCGTTGAGACCCACGAGGGGCTTGCTCACCTGGCCTTCGCTCATGCCAGCAATTTTGCCGATGATCTTCATATCCGGACCAATTCCGGGAATGGAAGAGGTTTCGAAGGAAATCGCAGTGGCGGTGTTGATGTAAGCCCCGGTGCCGTGAGCGGCGTTGTAGGCATCGCGCATGGCGTTGAGGTCGCTGCTGGCGATTTTGGCAAGGCGCTCACTGATGATTTCCCCTTTGCGCTCCTCGCGCACTTTGCGCTCAAGTTCTTCGCGAAGGGCGGCGTCGTCGAGCGGCTTCAGGCCTTCAGCTACCTGGCGGGTAACCTGAGCCACCACCAGCTTGTTGGAATTGATGCGGAACACGCGGGAAGTGGCATTTTCATCGGCGTTTAATGCCCACACAATCACGTCGCGGCCACCGTTCACACCGGCAAGGGAGCGGGACGAACTGGTAAGCCCCGGAGAAGCAAAAGCAACTTTGGCTACCTCTTCGGCAGCAGTGTTGATGTCGCCTGACTGTGCCAGCTTGGCAGCCACCTGGTTGGCCTGACCTTCGATCAGGCGGCGGGTGTCTGTGGATGGAATGATCGATTGCTCAATCTGGGCGAGGTCAAAGGTACGCTTCGTCTTGTTCACGATCTGAACAACGTGGTAACCACCGGGACCCTGAACCGGCCCGATGATGCTGCCGGCAGAAGCTCCGTCGATGGCCTCGTCGAAGTCAGCACCAAACTGTCCGCGATTGATCCAGCCGAGGGCACCACCTTTGTTTTTAGAGGCAAAATCGTCTGAGTTTTCAGCGGCGAGGGTGGCAAAATTACCAGCATTGGCCTGGTTGGCCAGGGAAGCAGCCTTGGCGCGGGCTGCACCGCTATCGGCGGGCGTGTTGCCGCCGTAAGGGATCAGGATATGATTGATGTTGGCGTAGCTGTCTTCCCCTTCCTGAGCTTTAATCAGTTTGAACAGCTTCACACGCCCTCCTACCCGAACGGGGCCAAACACCTGCCCTTCGGCACCATTCATCACGGAATCGCGGATAGCTTCAGGCACGGCAACCATGCTTACAAAAGATCCGGGCACATAAGGCTCGCTGGACTTGGTGCGGGTGTAGAGAGAGTCGTTAGGGGCGCTGGCGAACGCCGATTTTTGCTTAGCCATGGTGGCAAAAGCAGCGACAGTATCGGCCTGGCTGGGGTTGATGTCGAAAGTGATATAGCGAATGAAGGTCTGCGCATCCTGGGTGTACTGAGCTTCATGGGCCCGCATGTAGGCCTTCATGTCGGAATCGCTGACCGGAATGGTCGAGTCAGGGATGGCAGTGTAGTTGATGCCAAGGAAGGAAATATTTGCCTGGCGGGCGCTGTTGGCCTGGGCAAACCGGGCCTGCGCCGGGGAGCTGACCCAGGCATACTGAATCATGTTGAAATAACGCTCCTGTGCACGTGAGCGGGCGAGGAAGTCTTCAAAGCCCTTGAATTGCTCCATGCTTTCCTCGCTGGCCAGGTAAGAAGCCAGGGCCTGCTTGATTTGGTCCTGGGTAACCTGCTGGTTTTGAAGGAAATACTGGGCCACGAGTGGGTGAGGAACGGGGCGGGTGAACATGTCATAAATTTCATCGCCCGTTACGACGAGCCCGATGCGGTCGTATTCGGCCTGCATGATTTTCTCGTCCACCATCTGCTGCCACACCTGGTCTTCGGCCTGGCCGCGGGCCATTTCATCGCCCTGGAGCTCTTGCTGGCTAAGGCGATCCTGATAATCGGACCATAGAATCTCTTCTCCTGCGACGGTGCCGGCAGGCGGCAGGCCACCGAAAATGGTGTTTACTCCCGAGATCAAGTCGGTGAGGATGAAGGCGATGAGGGCAATAAAAATGATAATTGCCACCAGGCCAATATTGTCCCGGATTCTGCTGAGAATGGACATAGGGTCAGTTGTTCAAAAACAGGTCTAAAATAGGTCGTGCAAACTACGGGCATTCCCCGCTCATTTCCAAAGGTTCAACGGCTCTGAAGCGGGAAATCGCCTTGAACCCGGCATTCTTCTCCCTGCGGGTTAGTCTGTTTCACCTGCTCCCGTGAGCCGAAGCACCAGCAAGCGGGTGTTGGTGGCCTTGACTACCGTGAGGACATATTTTCCTACCTGAAAGGTCTCCCCTTCTTCTGGTATGTCTTCCGCCACATACAACACCAACCCGGCCAGGGTGCTGTATCCCTCGTCCTCCGGCAGGTCGAGGTCGAACTCCTCATTGAGATCATACACATTGTGGCGGGCACCCAGCAGCAGGCTTCCATCTTCCATTCGCTCCGCCACCATGTCTTCCTCGGGCTTTGTTTCCTCCACATCGTGTTCGTCCTCAATATCACCAAACACCTCCTCCACCAAATCTTCCATCGTAATGATGCCCGAGGTTCCGCCGAATTCGTCCACCACCACCGCCAGGGTGCGCTGGTGGCCGGTGAGTTCGGTGAGGATCATGTTGGCAGGCATAGATTCGGGCACCACCCGCGCTGGCTGAATGATTTCCTGCAGGGTGGCAGGCCGCTTGAAAAGGTCGCGGGAATGAACAAAGCCCTTGATATCGTCCAGGCTTTCGTCGTACACGATGATCTTGGACAAGTAGGTGTCGATAAACTGATCGAGAAGTTCGTCAACGGGTGTGTCGATGGAGCAGGCAATGATTTCGGTACGCGGGATCATAAAATCCCGGGCGCGTGTATCTTTAAAAGCCAGGGCATTAGTGAGCATTTCCGTGTCGAGGTCGGGCATGGGAATGGTTTCACTGGCGGTAATGACTTCCTGGATGTATTGGTCGAGGTCTTTGCGGCCGAGGGGCACCATGGCCTCTTCATCTGGCAGGCGGAAAATGTACTTCAGCAACAGCTTTGTAGCCCCATTCACCAGCCAAACGAGGATATAAAAGAGGAGGTAAAAAAATTGGAGGAGGTAGGCAAAGGGAAAAACGAGGGTATCGGCGTTTTTCCGGAAAATGGCTTTGGGGATGTATTCAGCGAGCACCAGCACGATGAGGGTGGCGATCACGGTTTGAACGAAGGTGTAGAGCAGGTAACCTTGCTCGGGGTCGAGTTGCAGGGTGTTGGCCAGCAGCGGGTCGGTAATCCTGTTGACCATGATGGTAAACACCACCAGCGCCAGGTTGTTCCCGATGAGGATCGTGATGAGGATCGCGGCGGTGTTCTTCTTAAAGCCGGAAAGAATCCGGCCTGCGGTATCACCCTGAACAGTTTTTAGCTCGATTTTGAGGCGGCTGGCCGAAAGAAAGGCAATCTCGATGCCCGAAAAGAAAAACGAGCAGGCCAGCGCGATGACAGCAATGACGACTTCGACCATGTTCAGGAGGGTTCTTGTTGATTGGCAGGCCCGCCCTGCCGGGCCTGTTCCTGCTCTTCGGCCCAATCGGCCAGTTCCGCTTCGAGCTTGTCCACTTCGGCCTGCTCAATGCGCTCAAAGGCGATTCGCTGTTTACGGCGAAAGGCAAACATGAAAGCAAAAATTCCCATTGCAAGCAGGACAAAAATCATCTGCCGGCCTTCCAGGCGGTCGTATTCGGTGACGAAAAAGGTAAAAGACATTCCCGCCAGGGTCAGGTATACAAATTCAATGTAACGCATTTCTCAGGGTTCATCAATGGCTACTTCTCCGCTGGTTCCATACAAGGTGTAGGAAGAAAGGTCTGCCTTGGCCTTCATGCCATCCCGGGCCAGGATTTCCTGGGCAGCCGTGAAAATCAGCACCGGGGCGTTGGTCATCAGGGAGTCACTTTGCTGCGACCAGCGCAGGGAGTCGGTTTCCATGCGCTCCTGCTTTTTGCTCAGCAGGACCACATGCCCATACAAGGCTATTTCCTTGGTTCTCTCATATAAAATCGCGGAATCGCTTTGGATGCTGCCATTTTGCCTGCCGGAGGGGTCAAACAAGTCGACTATCACGCCGCCGGTCATTTCCTGGTAGGGCTCGCGGCCCTCGCCAGGCACCCGCTCCGCCACGCGGCCAGCCCGCATTTTCGCCACCAGCACCGCAGAGTCTGTCAAGAGAAATTCTACCCGAAACATCTCCACCTGAATGTCTTCAGCTACTTCCAAAAACGGTAGCTCGGGCGGCAAATCCTCCCCCATGCAGCCCGCCAGCCCAACAATCAGCCCCTCACACAAACAAAAGGCCAGCGCACTGTTCCACAGCGCGAACAGGCGTTTTACACAGCGCCGACTATCTGGGTCTTCGATCATGATGCAAACTTACGAAATGACTTGATCTTCCACATGATTCTTCTGCTCCGCAATGGGCAGGCCCGACACAAAAGGGTTGGCTCCCCAGCGATTGTCCTCGTGGGAGTAGGTCATGGGTTTGCTGACAATCAGGGAAATGGCCTCAGCCGCCGTCGCCCAGCACGCGAATCACAGCGCCATCCAGTGCCTTTGTGAGGCGCAGCTGGCAAGTGAGGCGGCTGTGTTCTCCGGAGTTGGGCAGGCTGTCGAGCATGAAGGTTTCGTCGTCCTCGGCTTCGTCAAGGCCTTCACCTCCTTGTTCGAAAGTCACATGGCAGGTGCCGCACCCAGCCATTCCGCCGCAAATGGCAGCTACATCGAAGCGCTCTTTCACCAGCACTTCCATGAGGTTGGCCACTGGGTGCGCCTCAAAGCTGATGCTGCGCTCGGTTCCGTCGGTATCGATAACTTGAAGATGGATCATGGATAGATTTGAAAAACGATGAGTCTTTAACTGGAAGATCCTGGGAAGGTTCTTTGCGGAGGTAACGGGTCGGCTTATTTTCCTACCATGGCCATTACCTTGCCTCGCCACGAGGCCGCCGTGATAGCAGCCTGGGCATCGGCCATTTTTGCCGCAATTTCTGGATGGTTGAGCTGGCCAATGCTGCCCTCATGGGTATGCTCCACTTTCCGCTCCGGCCGAAACTCGCCCCGCTCAATCGCTTCGCCCACTTTCCGGTAGGCTTCCCGAAACGGCATCCCTCCCAGCACTTCTGAATTCACAGCCTCCACGCTGAACAGGAAATCATACATCGGGTCGTCGAGAATGCCCTCCCTCACTTCAAGCCGCTGCACCATGAAATTGGTCATGTCGAGGCAGGCTTCCAGCGACTCAATGGCTGGCAGCAGCACTTCTTTCGTGAGCTGAAGGTCGCGGTGATAGCCCGAAGGAAGGTTGGTGGTGAGCAGGCTCAGCTCAGCGGGCAGGTTTTGCAAACGGTTGGTGCGCCCCCGCAGAATCTCGAATACATCGGGGTTTTTTTTGTGGGGCATGATGCTGCTGCCTGTGGTGAGCTCTTTGGGCAGGGTGAGGAAGGCAAAATTCTGGCTCATGTACAGGCAAACGTCGCTGGCCAGCTTGTTGAGGGTAGAGGCCAGGCCCGCCATGGCAAATGACAGCACTTTTTCAGTTTTGCCGCGGCCCATTTGGGCATACACTACATTGTAGGCCAGGGTGTCAAAACCAAGAAGCCGGGTGGTTTGGCTGCGGTTCAGGGGAAAGGAAGCCCCGTACCCGGCAGCAGAGCCAAGCGGGTTTTGCATGGCGGTTTTCCAGGCTGCCCCGAGCAAATGAACATCATCGATCAGTGCCTCGGCATAGGCCCCGAACCAGAGCCCGAAGGAGGAGGGCATGGCAATTTGAAAGTGGGTGTAGCCGGGCAGAAGAATGTGCCGGTGCCGCTCGCTCTGTGCCTGCAGGGTGTGAAACAAACGCTCCACCGAAGCGGCCAGCACGCCGATGCGGTCGAGAAAAAAGAGCTTGAGATCCACGAGCACCTGGTCGTTGCGGGAGCGTCCGGCATGGACTTTTTTGCCCATTTCACCGAGGCTGCGGGTGAGGAGCAGCTCGACCTGAGAGTGAACGTCTTCAACGCCTTCCTCAATGAGCAGCTTGCCTTCGAGAGCGAGGGCATGAAGGCCGCGCAGGTCTTTGTCGAGGGCCTGCCATTCATTGGCTGGCAGCAGGCCGATGTCGCGCAGCATGGTGATGTGGGCCATAGTGCCGAGGATGTCCCAGGGTGCGAGGGCAAGGTCGAGGTCGCGATCCCGGCCCACGGTGAAATCCTGCATGGCTTCGTCAGTGCGGTAGCCTTTGTCCCAAAGTTTCATTCAAAAGTGGAGTATGGCGCCGAAGGTCGGGAGATTGGGGCAAATGAGAAAGGAAAAAGGACGAAGTGGGCCCGGAATCAGGATGGATTATGTGCTTTCGCCGAAAATGAATATGATTGCATCTGCCCTTCCTATCGGTGCCGCTCATGATTCTTCGATGGATGTTTCACCATGCCGGAAGCATTGCCAAGTGGCTGATGCTGGGCTTGTTGCTCTATGCGGTGGCAGGCTTTCTGGGTAGCCTGGTGCCGCTTCCCGGTGAGCGGCGGGCAGTTGCCGGGACTCAGATTTTCGTCGTTTCCAACGGTGTACACACTGATTTTTGCCTGCCCATTCAGCATCCTTTGATGGATTGGCGAGGCTTGTTCCCGCCCGAAACGCTGTTTCCCGGCAGGGAAGTCAAATACCTGAGTTTCGGCTGGGGCGACCGCGCGTTTTTCCTGGAAACGCCCCGGTGGTCCGACCTCAAGGCTCAAACCGCTCTGAAAGCCGTCTTTGCGCCCAGCAAAGCAGCCCTTCACCTCACCCCCTGGAGCCAGCAACCGCAAGTGCACACGCAGTGCCGCCAACTCTTTCTGTCCGACGACCAATACAAAAGGCTCTGCGCCTATTTGCTCCAAACCATTCCCCTCCATTCCGAAGGTTTGCCGCTGCTCATCGGACAGGGCTACGGCGGCGGGGATCTTTTTTTTGAGGCCAACGGCAGGTACCACCTGTTTCAAACCTGCAACGAATGGACCAGCCGCGGCCTTCACGAGGCGGGTATTCAAACAGCATTCTGGGCTCCTTTTGCCCGAAGCGTGATGATTCACCTGCCGTGAGGGAGGCGGGAACGCTGCGGGAAGAGGGAAGCGAGAGCCGTGACTGCTTCGCTGAAAGAGCCAGACCTGGAGCCGAAGACGAATTATTCGCCTTCTCGCTTCTGACATCTGACATCTGCCTTCTGCCTTCTCGCAGCCGGCTTTGGATTAATCCCGTTTCTCCACCCCGGTAGCCATCAGGTAGGTTTTGATAAACTCATCGAGGTCGCCGTCCATTACCGCCTGCAGATCCTGGGATTTCAGTTCCGTACGGAGGTCTTTGACCTGTTTATAGGGATGAAACACATAGTTGCGGATCTGGGAGCCCCATTCAATGGATTCCTTTTCGGCTTCGGCGGAGGCAACTTCCTTGCGGCGCTTTTCGAGCTCCAGCTCATACAGGCGGCTTTTCAGCAGCTGAAACGCTTTTTCCTTGTTGCGAAGCTGGGAACGCTCTGTTTGGGAGAAGATCATGATGCCCGTTGGCAAGTGTTTGAGGCGCACTGCCGTTTCCACCTTGTTCACGTTCTGGCCTCCTTTTCCACCTGCATGGGTTGTTGTCACTTCCACTTCTGCAGCGTTGATTTCCACCTCGATCGTGTCGTCGATCAGGGGGCGCACGTCAACCGAAGCGAAGGTGGTCTGGCGCTTTCCCTGGGCGTTGAACGGGCTGATGCGCACCATGCGGTGCACGCCTTTTTCGCCTTTCAGGTAGCCGTAGGCATAAGGGCCCAGGATTTCCATCTCCACACTCTTGTAGCCCGCCGCCTCGCCTTCAACTTCGTCGAGGATGTTGACCGTGTAGCCGTGGCGCTCGCCATACATGATATACATGCGGCGCATCATCGACACCCAGTCCTGGGATTCGGTGCCGCCTGCCCCGGAGTTGATCTCCAGCACGCAGTCAAGCCGGTCTTCTTCTTTGTCAAGCATTTTGCGGAATTCCAGGTCTTCGACCAGTTTTTCCGCTGCTTCAAAGGCAGGACGAAGGTCGTTTTCATCGGCCTCTCCTTCCTTCATGATTTCAAACATGATCTCCGCCTCCCCCACAGCTGCATCGACCTTTTTCCAGGTTTCAGTCCAGTATTTGAGGTTGGAGATTTCCTTCATCACCTTTTCGGCCTCTTCGGGGTGCTCCCAGAAGTCGGGCTGGTGGGAAATAGCAGTTTTTTCTTCGATGACGGCAAGCTTCGGAGCGACGTCAAAGATAGCCCTTCAGCGCGTCGGAGCGCTCGCGAAGGCCTCTTATTTGTTCCTGTGTCATAAACAGGGTTGGGGTTAATGGCAGGCAAAACATAAACTCTGGTGCAGAAAGCCTGTATTTTCGCGCCAGGGAGGGCAAATATAGCCCTGCATCTGCTCTCCGGCAAGCTCGTTCACCACATCCGGAAGGCATCCTCGAAGTGCTCAAACAAAGGATGCTCCGGCATGCGCAGGTTAATTGACAGCACGTCGAAGCGAACAGGAACGGTCTGGAGGTGTTTTTCATAGAGATAACACTCCGCCACGCGAAAAATCAGCTTCCTTTTGGCGTCTGTAACGGCCTCCTCCGGATGTCCCCAGGTGTCGTCGGAGCGGGTTTTCACCTCTACAAACACAAGTTCGGCAGGGTCGAGTCGCAGGGCCACGAGGTCAATTTCGCCTTTTTCAAAGCGGTAGTTCCGGTCGAGCACCTGGTATCCTTTTGCCTGAAAAAATTCTTCTGCCAGGTCTTCGCCGCGTTTACCAAGGTCGTTATGTGCAGCCATGAAGAGTTGTTGAATTAAAAAAAATCGAAAATCGCAGGCTAATCGCTAATTGTGGGAGCCTTCGCATAAGGAAACCGCCCAAGTCCCTCGCTGCGATAATAGCTGTCGAGCCCCAGGCAGGAAATACTGCCAAGAGCCGCCAGATCAAGAAATCCGTCGGGACCAATGGCCTCGCCATTTACCTGAATTTCAACAACTTCGCCAACGACGAGGGTGGTAGAATTGGCCGAAATGAGGTGCTTTTCACGGAGTTCCATCCCGATTCTCAGCTCAGCTTCCAGCACATAGGGCACTCCATGCCAGGTGCTGGCGACAGGGGTCAGACCCACTTGCTCAAACTCTGAAACCCCGCCCGGATATCGCGCAGAGGTTTGGTGGGCCGCCTGCAACCATTCCTCCCTCACCTGATTGAGGGTGAAAACACCGGTTTGCACAATGTTATCGAGTGTGCCGAGTGGCGCGGCATCTGGCCGGAACAAAACGCCCAGCAGCGGCGGGTTGGCCCCTACATGAATCACATTGCTGAACAAAGCAAGGTTGTGCCGCCCCCCGGGGTCGATGGTGCCACACAGGTGCAGGCCCTTGAAGCCACTGAGGCAGTTGATAAAGGTGCGGCGGTATTCCCGGGGCATTTCCCGGATCTCGGCGGCGCTGATGGTAGTGAGGGCTGGAGCCATGAGCTACTGGGTTGAGCGGGCAAGTTAAGAAAGGGAATGTTCCGGGAAGAATCCGGCCGGAAACGGCAGGCACCAGGCTAACTATTGAAACAGGGGTGTATGTTTGCCAGAAAATGAAGGAAAGCGGGTATGACAGATGACATGCGGCAGGATCTTGAAAAGGCAAAGGCCTCGCGGGCTGAAACAGCAGCATTTCTGAAAAAACTGCACCAAAAACAGCCCAAAGCCCTGGACACCACGGTGGCAGACCTGCACGAAGAGGTATTTGCCAACATTGATTGCCTCCAATGCGCCAACTGCTGCAAAACAACAAGCCCCATTTTCACCGATCGCGACATTGAGCGAATTGCACGGGTGTTCCGGCTCAAGCCTTCGGCTTTTGTGGAGGCCTACCTGCACCTCGACGCCGACAATGATTACGTGCTTAACCAGGCACCCTGCCCCTTTTTAGCCCAGGACAACACTTGCCAAATTTACGAAGACCGCCCCAAAGCCTGCCGCGAGTACCCCCACACCAACCGAAAGCGCTTCCACCAGATCTGGAAGCTTACCCTGCACAATGTCGAGATTTGCCCGGCAGCACAGCGCATCGTTGAGCAGCTCAAAGCGGCCAGACTCACCTGAGCCACGACCTCCTTCACCGGCCTTAGGCCTGTTTCGCCACCGGGGTTTGATTATCTTTGATCAAGCTCTACTCCCGTTTTATGAAAAAAATTCTGCGCTATTTCCTGTTCACCCTGGCTGGAGTGCTGGGGCTGCTGCTCGTGATCTGGCTGGTGTTTGAAGGGTCGAATGCCCTCAGCAACTCAAGGCTGGCCGACAAGTTAACCTCCAAAGCCACCCTCACGCAACAGGGCCACCAATTCCGCGACCTCAACGCCAACGGCCAGCTCGATCCCTACGAAGACGCCCGTGAGCCAATTGAAGCCAGGATCGAAGACCTGCTCAGCCAGATGACCCTCGCCGAAAAAGCCGGACTCATGTGGCACCCTTCCATCGGCATGGGCATGGATGGCAGCGTGCTGAACCGCCCTTCGCCCGAAGCACTTTTCTTTGGCTCCACCCTCGATCTGGTGGTCGGCAAAGAGATTCGCCATTTTAACCTCTTCAAAATCGCGGACCCGGAAGCCCATGCCACCTGGTACAATGCCCTGCAAAAAATGGCCGAAGAGGACCGCCTGGGCATTCCAGTTACCATCAGCACCGACCCGCGCCACGCCGCCGGGAATTTCATCGCCGGAGGGCTGCTCGACAGCCGCTTTTCGAAGTGGCCCGAGCCTCTCGGCATGGCCGCCATTGGTGACTCCCTCGCCATGCTGGAATTCGCCCGAATCGCCAACCTGGAATACAGGGCCGTGGGCATGAAAACAGCGCTGCACCCCATGGCCGACCTCGCCACTGAGCCCCGATGGGCGCGAACCAACGGCACCTTTGGCGAAGACCCCGCTTTAGCCGCCAAAATGACAGCTGCTTATATTCTTGGTTTTCAGGGTGACAGCCTCGGACCAGCTTCGGTGGCCTGCATGACCAAGCACTGGCCGGGAGGCGGGCCCCAGAAAGACGGGGATGACGCCCATTTTCGCTACGGAAAGGACCAGGTGTATCCCGGCGGCCAGTTTGAGCTTCACATGAAGGTTTTTGAAGCTGCTTTTGGTGCTGGCACCGCCATGATCATGCCCTACTACGGCGTTCCGAACGACCAGCAGAGCATGGAAGAGGTGGGCTTTAATTTCAACCGATACGTCATTACCGACTTGCTGCGGCAGCGATATGGCTTTGATGGCATTGTTTGCACCGACTGGAGCGTGTTGAAGGATGTAGGCATTCCGGGGGTGATTGAGTTTCCGGCGAAAAATTATGGCGTGGAGGAACTAACGCTTCAGGGCCGGATTCTCAAGGCGATTGAAGCGGGCGTGGACCAGTTTGGCGGCGACCAGCTTCCCGAAGAAATTGTGGCCCTGGTGGAAAGCGGACAGCTAAGCGAAGCCCGGGTTGACGAATCTGCACGGCGCTTGCTGCGGGCAAAGTTTCAAATGGGGCTATTTGACGACCCCTACGTGGATGTGGCTCAAGTGAGCAAGGTCGTTGCCAGCCCGGAATTTGTGGCCAAAGGCAAAGCTGCGCAGCGGCGGTCGATTGTGTTATTGAAAAATGACAGCATCGAAGCCGGGCAGCCATTGCTGCCGTTGGCGGCAGGCAAAAAAATCTATGTGGAAGGACTCGATGCCGCGACGCTGGCTGGCCTGGCAAATGTAGTCGCGGATCCTGCGGAGGCGGAGCTGGCCATTTTGCACCTGGCTACGCCCTGGGATCCCCGCGACAGCGATTTCATTGAGTCAATGTTTCACCAGGGCAGGCTGCATTTTGAACCTGAAGAGCGCGACCGCCTCCTGGCGATCATGGCGCAGGTGCCCACCGTGCTGGTGATGAAAGTGGATCGTCCGCCGGTGATTCCGGAGCTGGCTGCCGCAAGCCGGGGCTTGCTGGCGCATTTCGGTGTGGAGGAAGATGCGGTGGTGGATGTGGTGTTTGGCAAAGCCTCGCCCGAGGGCAGGCTGCCGGTTGAATTTCCTTCCTCGCCCGAGGCATTGACTCAGCAAAAGGAGGATGTGCCCTACGATTCGCCGAATCCCCTCTTCCCCTTCGGGGCAGGGCTTCGCTATGGTGGCACGGCAATGCCCCAGCCCGGCACGCTGGAAAACTGAGCAGAGAAGAAGGCTTGATGGCGCTGGTGAAACGGCCTGAAAATCTGAGATTTACTCCTGTGCACCCTTGGTTTGCCTCCTGAAAGCCGGTGCGGCATGCTTGCACATTCGAAAACCTGCTTATATTTAATCTGCTGGTAATTTGAAAAAAACGAAAAAACCGGGGATTGCCAGCAGTTTTTATCCTTGTTCAACCACACTGTTCCCCCTTCATCCAACACCAACAACGAACTATGAGCGAAGTACAGACCGGACATCCCAAAGGGCTATACGTCCTGTTCATGGCAGAAATGTGGGAGCGATTTTGCTACTACGGCATGCGCGCCCTTTTGACCTTGTATCTGATCGACACCCTGCTGAAGGGAGACACAGAAGCTTTCGGGATTTACGGTGCCTACACGGCGCTGGTTTATGCCGCTCCTGTGCTGGGCGGCCGGATGGCGGATCAACTGCTCGGCTACAGAAATGCAGTCTTCCTCGGTGGGATTCTGATGGCCATCGGCGAGTTTCTTATTTTGGGTAACTACCTGGTTCCCAGCATCGCCAAGGATTCATGGTTGTTTTTGGGAATGGGTACCATCATTGTGGGAAATGGGTATTTTAAGGCTAACATTTCCTCCATCGTAGGTACGCTGTACAAGGAAGGCGACCCGAAGAAAGATTCTGGCTTCACGATTTTCTACATCGGAATCAACATTGGGGCGCTGCTGGCCACCACCGTTTGTGCGGAAGTGGGCAAAGCCTATGGCTACGAGTGGGGCTTCGGACTCGCCGGTTTCGGGATGATCCTCGGCGTGCTCTCCTTCCTGTTTATGGGCCGGATCATGGGTGGCGACACCGAAGAGCAAATTCGCGCCCGCTCTGCTGCTCCCGACCCTGTGAAGCTCAACCAGCCATGGATCGGGCCGCTCTCCCGCTTTCACATTGCCATCATTGGTTCCATCGCCCTGATTCCTGTTCTCTACACCCTCCTGGTTAATTACGAAACAGTGGGCTGGCTCCTGGGAGCCACCGCAGTCTATGTGATCGGCAACTTGCTTTACACTGCTTTCAATTCCGACAACGTCCAGCGCGACCGCATCTTAGTGCTCATCGTGCTGATGTTTTTCAACATTGTGTTTTGGGCTTGCTTCGAGCAGGCGGGAACCTCCCTTACGTTGTTTGCCAAAACCAACGTGGACCGGATGATCGGCACCTGGGAAATGGGCGCTGCCACCACCCAGTTTTTTAACCCCTTCTTCATCCTTGTCTTTGGCTCTTTCTTCAGCTGGCTGTGGGTTTATCTCGACCAGCGGAAGCTAAATCCCAGCATCCCGATGAAGTTTGGCCTCGGGATTTTCCTCCTCGGGATTGGTTACCTGATGGTGCAGGTTGGCGGCTGGTTTGCCGTTGCTTCGCTGGTGCCGCTCTGGACCCTCACCCTGCTCTACATGTTCCACACCACTGGGGAGCTTTGCCTTTCGCCCATCGGACTCTCAATGGTGACCAAGCTTGCGCCCAAATCTATGGTGGGCACCGTGATGGGAGCCTGGTTCTTGTCTTTTGCTGGTTCAAACTACCTCGCCGGGGTGCTGGCCCAGCTCACGGGTGGCGAACACAGCGGCGAAGAAGGAGCTGCCGACGCCGTGGTGGATGTGGCTGCCAGCCTGGCCAATTACACAGACATTTACTCGAACATCGGCTATGTGACCGTTGGGATCGGTTTGTTCCTGATCGTTGTGTCGCCGCTGCTCAATCGCCTGATGCACGGAGTGAAATAAGCCCGTGTGTCACAGATCTGGAGGGGAAAGAAGGCTTAATGGGCTTCTTTCCCCTCTCTTTTTCAGTCAAAGCTTGCAGCAAGGCTCCTGGCAGACCAGGCGTGAGGGCAAACCGAAAAAAACTGCCATATTTGCGCCTGTTTCAGACGGAGGAATCAGGCGAATGAACTTTATTTCCCACTTTTATCTGGACCGGCACCGCTCGGACGAACCGCCCTTTTTGCTGGGGATCATCACGCCGGATTTGGTGGGCATCTTCGATCGGAGCATCAAGCTCAAGCAGCATACCCTGCCGCAGATTTCGCTGGAACAGGTTCGGCTCCACGACCTGCTGTTCTACAAAGGTGTGCGCCGCCATTTTGAAGCCGATGCCGTTTTTCATTCCTGCCGCTTTTTTGTCCGGGAAACAGAAGGCCTCGCGCAAATTCTCAGGAACGCCTTTCCGGAGTCGGCCCTGCCACGCAGCTATTTTCTCGCCCACATCCTTGTTGAGCTCCTGCTCGACAAAATCCTCATTCAGCAGGACCCCGAGATCCTGCCGGAGTTTTATGGGCAGCTTCAGCAAATCGATTACCAGGAGCAACTGAGGCTTACAGAATGGGTATGCCAGTGCCCCATGCCCCGATACCAAGCTTATTTGGTGCGCTTTCTGGAGCGACAGTACCTTTACGAGTACCAGGAATGGCAGCACATCCTGTTTGTGCTGCGGCGAATCCTTGACAAGGTCAATATCAACATCGGCAACCAGCTTCACCATCCACACATGCTCGAACTGCTGCAGGAATATGAATTGACCCTGCAAGGCTGCTGGCGCGACTTGTATGACGAAATGGACCGCAAGATGGGCCCCATTTAACTGCTTCTCGAGCTTTTTTAAGGAAATCATTTCCCCTGATGTACACCTATTCACTTACTTTTTCTATCGACCCTGCCGCAGAAGCGAACTGGCTCGACTATATGCTTCGCCAGCAGGTGCCTGCCATGGAGGAAACGGGTTTCTTTTCGGAGGTTTCGTTGTGCCGGATCGAAGAACCGAAAACAGAAGACGAAGCCCCCGGCTACCACCTCATGTGCCGCACAGAAACCCTGGAGCAGCTTCGGATGTATATGGCGCAGCCAGCGGCTTCTATCCATGGCCAGCACGACAAACAGTTCGAAAACCAGGTGTATGTGGTGGATGCCCTGCTGAGACAAGTCTGAATTTCTTATTTATCCTCTTCATGATGTCGCCCAGCTCCTATTTGATGGCCCCTCACGGCGCTATGCCCGTGCTGAGACAAGGCCCGGCCCTGACAGAGGCACCCGCAGCCCTGATCCTGGTACACGGTCGGGGAGCTTCGCCCGAAGACATCATTGAGCTGGCGCCCTTCCTTGGTGCGGAGGCATTTCATGTCATGGCGCCGGCTGCTGCCAACTCCACCTGGTACCCCCTCAGCTTTTTAGCCCCCGTTCATCAAAATGAACCCGGCATCAGCGCAGGCATCGCCAAAATCGAATTTCTTGTGCGGGAAGCCATCGACGCGGGAATCCCGGCAGAGCGCATTGTGGTAGGCGGTTTTTCGCAGGGAGCCTGCCTGGCCTCGGAGTTCGTAGCCAGAAACCCCCGCTCCTACGGTGGGTTGATTGTGTTCAGCGGCGGCTTGATCGGCCCGAAGGAGACCAGCCGCCATTATGAAGGCTTCCTTGACGGCGTGCCCGTTTTTCTCGGCTGCTCCGACGCCGATCCGCATATTCCTGCCTGGCGGGTGGAGGAAACCGCCGAAGTGCTCGCCCGCATGGGTGCCAGTGTGGACCTTCGCCTGTATCCCAACTTGCCCCACACCGTGATCGGCGATGAGCTACAGGCAGGCAAAGCCATCGTGGTCCGCGCAAGCCAGTAATTCTTTTTCCCTGCTTTCAAAACCTTTGGGTATTCCGTGCGTTAAATTCAGTGTTTAAACATTAAAATTGAACCATCATTATGAATCAGACCCTTGAAAAAGTAAGCTGGAATCTCGACCCAACCCACTCCGAGATCCAGTTCAAAGTGAAGCACCTGGTGATTTCCACCGTAACGGGCCAGTTCTCCAGCTTTACCGCCACGCTCGAAAGTGCTGGAGACGGATTTGACGGAGCCAATGTGAGCTTCGCTGCAGAGATCGACAGCATCAGCACCAACAATGAGCAGCGCGACGGACACCTGAAATCGCCCGATTTTTTCGACGCCACAACCTATCCTCACCTGCGCTTTCAATCCACCTCCTTTGAAGCCGCTGGCGAAGGCAAGTATCATGTTCATGGCCCCCTTACCATCAAAGATCAAACCCACCCTGTGACCCTCACTGTTGATTTTGGCGGCGTGGTGGTGGATCCTTATGGTCAGACCAAAGTGGGATTTGAGGGCGTGGGCGCAATTTCGCGCAAGGATTTCGGCCTTACCTGGAACGCTACGACTGAAGCTGGCGGGATGGTTGTGAGCGATGAAGTGAAACTGATCTTCAACGTTCAGTTTGTGAAGAGCTGATTTTACCAAGACGAAACGGGGCAGACAAACCAACCTTTCACGCAAAAAACAGCCCCTTTTGCAGTGGCAATACTTCTTTGCCACTCCCCTGCAATACAATTTCATGGTTGGAAGGACAGGTCTGTCTGCGAAAGCAGGGAGGCCTGTTTCCATTTACATAGAAAATGCCGATTTTTCGCCATGATCTCTGCTCGCCTTTTGCACGTGGTCCTAACTGGCTGGCTGTGGCTGTTGCCGCTCGTTGGCGATGCCCAGACATGGGTATCGGCCAGGCGAAAACCCGGCCCGGAACCGCGCGGCTGGGCCTGGGTAAAGGTGCTCGCAGATGGAAAAGATCTGCCGTTTTACCTCGTGTTTGAATCCGGTACAGAAACCACAAGTACCTGGCGGTGGATGAGCGACATGGGAGGAAGGCTGCGCTGGTTTCACACGCCGGGGACCGACAGTCTGCTGCTGGAAGAAGGACAGGTACGGTGCAAGGCAGCAGAAACTGTTTCTGGCTGGACCCTTCGGCAAGGGCGCGACAGCCTGCTGCTCCGGCGGACAGGATCAGGCTGGCAGGTGGAACAAATCATACCTCCCCGTCAGGCAGGTCAACGGGGCGTGACCGTGCCGCTTGTTCAGATCGTCCGGCACCCCAAAAGAGAGCATGTTTTCAGAATCCAGTATGAAGGTTTGCTCGAAGACCTGCCGGGGCAACTGCTGTTGCTGGGGATTGTGATGGCAGTGGCGGAATCATGAGGCAAAAAAACTCAGGAGATGAGGGTGAAAAAAATTCAACACATATACGGGAAAACTAATTTATTTACATATTTTCCCGGCCGTTTCCACTGAATTTCTGATTTAGACACATGGCGCTTTATACGGTCATCACCGGCTCCGGATCATATTTACCCACAAGGGTGGTTCGAAATGAAGATTTCCTGGACAGAACCTTCCTGGATGCGGACGGCAACCCGATTCCGCGCACTTCAGAAGAAATTGTGCGGAAATTCGAAGAAATCACTACCATTCAGGAGCGCCGATACGTTACAGACGACCTGCTTTGCTCCGACATTGCCACGATCGCAGCGCGAGCCGCGATTGCCGATGCAGGCATCGACCCCGAAGAAATTGGCCACATCATTGTGGCACACAACTGGGGCGACATCAAGTACGACACCCGCCGCTCAGACCAGGTTCCCACCATTGCTTCGCGGGTAAAATACAACCTCGGCATTGCCAACCCCGATTGCATTCCCTACGACCTGCCCTTTGGATGCCCGGGCTGGGTGCAAGGCCTCATTCACGCCAACTATTTCCTCAAAGCCGGAGACGGCACCTGCGCCCTCGTGATTGGCGCCGAAACCCTTTCCCGCATCACCGACCCTCACGACCGCGACCAGATGCTCTATGCCGACGGGGCCGGAGCTGTGATCCTTCAAGTGCGGGAATCGGAGCAACCTGTTGGCATCGTTTCTTTCAAAACACGCTCCGACACCAAAGAAGAGGCCTACCTCCTGTGGCAGCAGCGCTCCTTCAACCCCGAGCGGCCCGCTGATGAGCTGTTCCTCAAAATGCACGGCCACAGCCTCTACAAATATGCCCTCGGCCATGTGCCGGAGGTGGTCAAATGGTCGCTCGACAAGGCCGGTATTTCCCTCGAACACATCAGCAAGGTGCTCATTCACCAGGCCAACGCCAAGATGGATGAGGCAATTCTCCAGCGTTTGTTCCGGCTCTACGGGCAAAAGGAAATTCCTTCCCGCCTCATGCCGCTCACCGTTGGCTGGCTGGGCAACAGCTCTGTGGCTACAGTCCCGACCCTCTACGACCTGATCATGAAGGGCCAGCTCGAAGGACAATCCATGCACCCCGGCGAATGGATCGTGCTGGCTTCCGTTGGGGCAGGAATGAATATCAATTCCATTGTGTATAAGATGCCTTGAGAACCGGGACTGGCCTGGAAGACGGGAACAACCAACGTTAGCAGAGATGCGATTCATCGCTTCTTCGGGAACCAGGTAAGCAAGGAAAATGCTTACTTCCCACCTCATTATTCCCAGCACACGCTTCGACAAGCTTAACGTACACAACTCCCGTAACGCAAAATTCATTTGCTTTCCCACTTCTGCAGATCGAAATTTCCGCTGTTTTCCCTTCATCCCCGGTTTTCGATCTCATCCCCATTCCATGAAACATGCAGCACTTTTTCTGTTCATGGCCACAAGTGCTTCCCTTGGCCTGAGCCAGCAAGTCGTGGAAAAAATTCCTGAGATCCCTGTTTCTGTTCGAAACCAGCAGCCCTGCGAAGACGGGGCGGTATGGGTGCAGGGCGAATGGGTGTGGGACAAAGACCAGCTTTGCTACACGTGGGTAAATGGCCACTGCGAAAAGGGTCCCAAAAACAAAGCCTACCATCCTGGCCGCTGGCTGCGGGCAGAAGGTGGCTGGACCTGGGTTCCGGGTCGCTGGGAGTCGTTGCGCGGCCAGCACCGCAGATAATCATGGCCAGCTGCCCCTGTGAACTTCCGGGAAGGCTTCCCCGAAGGAAAGGTATTGCCGTATCGCAAATGCGCTCGAAGCAAATGCCATTTCCTCAAATGGAATTTCCTCCGGGCGAAAAAGGCGCACCTCCAGGCTTTCTTCGCCGCCGTCGAAGCGGGGGCTTGCGAGGTGTGCCAGAAAAAACAGGTACACCTGGTTCACTGTCGGCAGGTTGAACAGGGTATGCAGCCGGATGATCGTTGCCTCGGCCCCGGCCTCCTCGCACAGTTCGCGCAGCGCGCCTTCTTCCACGGTTTCGCCGTTTTCCAGATACCCTGCAGGCAGGTTCCAAAACCCTTTTCGCGGCTCAATGGCCCGGCGGCACAGCAGAATCTGCCCCTCAAAAATGGGCAAACATCCCACCACCATGTTGGGATTCTGGTAGTGAATGGTGCCGCAGCCGGGGCAATAATGCCGCAGGCGGTTATCGCCCGGCGGAATTTCCTGCCGAAGCTCGCCGCTTCCACAATGGCTGCAAAAGTTCATGGGCGATTCGTTGTTCCGAAAACAGGGTCCTGCACTTTGTCCTTAATGAACCCGCAGCAGGAAGAATGGTTTTCCGGTGTGGTGGGTTCGCCGCTTCCAGCCTCAGCTGCTGCGCTCCCGCAGGTAGCGAACCTGAACCAGGCCGCTCTCGAAGGCCCGGGCCGAATCGAGCCGCCAGTGCTGCCCGGGGCGCCCGTCCTGAAACAGGCGGATTCCCTCTCCCACCATCACCGGCACCACCGACACCACCAGCTCGTCGATGAGGTCCTGGCGAAGCATTTCATTGACAACCTCTGCCCCGCCGTCGCAGAAAATAGCCTTGCCGGGCGCTGCTTTCAGGCGGGTGATTAGTTGGTCCAACGGGCCGTTGTAAAACGTGATCCTGCCGCTGGCCGGGCGGTCCTGCCGCGTGATGACATAGGTTTCCTTGTCGGCGTGTGGAAACATTCCTGCCTGTGCCAGCACCCATTCGTAGGTTTTCCGGCCAATGATCACCGTGTCCACCCTGTTCAGCAGGGCGGCGTAGCCATAGTCTTCCCCTTCGCGCTCCACGATGGAGAGGAAGCTGAGGTCGTCGTTGGGCTTGGCGATGTAGCCATCCAGGCTGGTGGCAATGAAGACAATGACGCTGCGCTCCATGGGCAAATTCATAAGCGGGGACGGACCGTGTCAGAGGCGGCTGGGCTCAGCCATATTTTTCATTCATATACGCCACCGACTGGCTGATCAGTTCGCGGAGCACCTCTTCGTCGATGTCGCTGAGCTTGTTCACGTAGAGGCAGGACTTCCCGGTTTTGAACTTGCCGAGGCGGCTCATGAGCTCATCGTAGCGCTGGAAGCCCCCCATGAGGTAGAGGGTCAGGCTTTGTTTGCGGGGCGAGAAGCCGACTTTGAATGAATCCCCTTCCCGGCCACTCTCATATTTGTAGTGATAATCGCCAAAGCCTACGATGCTGGCCCCCCACATCCGGGCTTCCATGCCGGTGAGCTGTTCCATGAACTCCAGCACCCGGAGGCTGTCCTGGCGGCGCTGGGCGGGTTCCACCCCTGCGAGGAACTCCCGCACATTTTGGGCGGTTTTTTGGGTTTTGTTGTCGGCCATGGGGGGTGGGTTATAAGGGAGAGAACAAATCCTCATAAGGGCAGGAACGAACCCTCATAAGGGTTTTGGTACCCTTATGAGGGTTTTTTTGCTTCAGTATGGTTGGCATGAGGGGCGAGAACGAACCCTCATAAGGGTTTTGAACCCTTGTGAGGGTTATTTTGCTTTAGCATGGTTGGCACGAGGGGCGAGAACGAACCCTCATAAGGGTTTTGAACCCTTATGAGGTTTTATTATGCTTTAGCATGGTTTGCGTTTCAAAAATCTAACATAATACTTTCTTCCGGTTTTTTCTGGTGGGTAGAGACAAAGGGCATCACGCCTCCATACCAGCTGAGAACCTCTTCCCTAGCGAGCCGGGTTGGAGCTTCACAGAGCATCGATAAGTAGGATGAGTGAGGCCAGTGCGCAGGTTCTGGGCAAAAGCCGTGATATACCGGGTTCCAGTGGATTTACTGCACAAGGCGTGTAAAGTAGTCAAAATCCGACACCTCTTTGCGGCGGAGGAAGTGCAGAAACAAACCACCTTTCCGCTGGAATCGCTTGTTGATCGCCTGGGTATAGCCGTTTAAAAAGTGCTTGAACTGGAGCATCACAAACAGATGTACATCCAGGTTGCCTTCCTCATCTATCACCTGAGGCTGTTGCTGTTTTGCTTCCCTAAGGTGTTCATAGTGATGCTTCAGGTCTTTTTCTTCCCTTATCCGAATGAGGACATGAAAGTGGTTGGGCATCAGGCAGTATGCAAAGGTATCAGCCACTGGCGGGACAAAGCTGGCGTATCGTTTTAGAAAATAGCTGTAATTCTCCTCTTGCCGGAAGAGGCTTTCCCCTCCAATTGCGTGGTTGTAGAGGTGGTAGTACTTGCCTGCTTCGAAGGTAGCATCCATAGGAATTGTATCGGGGCCCTTTTCGGGTTGTTTTTCAGGGTGGTTGACGAAAAGTAGTAATATACGAACCTTCATAACCCATTAAAAAACCCTCACAAGGGCGAGAACGAACCCTCATCAAGGCAGTAGCGAACCCTCATAAGGGTTTAGAACCCTTATGAGGGTTATTTTGCTTCAGTATGGTTAGCGCGAGTGGCGAGAACGAACCCTTATGAGGGTTATTTTACTTTAGGATGGTTGGCATGAGTGGCGAGAACGAACCCTCGTAAGGGTTTTGGAACCCTTACGAGGGTTGTTTTCGGCAAGCTAATGTCCCGGTTTGCGGATGCCGCTTGTTACCTGGCTTCCACCGCCTTTTTCAGCAAATCCAGGCCCTGCTGGTTGGTTTTTTCCATGCCAGCCTTTGCGCCAAACAGCCACAGAAAAAGCGCTTCCACCAATCCGGATTCCAGCTTGAAATCCTGCGTGACCTCAATCCCGCTTGCTGTTTCGGCGAAGGAATAGTCAAACGTCGGCTGCGCCACAAATGGCTTTTGGATGTCGCATTTCATGCCGACAGATCTGTTCTCTACTACCAACACAATCTCCTGATAACCAAGGTCTTTTCCGCCGTTTCCGTTCCAGTGGTACTGAGCGCCCACCGTGCCGTCCGTTCCTTTCACCTCATACTTTTGCGTAGGGTCCTGTGCCAGAAAAGGCGACCATTTGGGAAAATTGCCGAGGTACTTTACCATGTCGAAGACCTCCTGCATGGAGCCCCTGACGGTGACTGTCTTCACGATGTGAATCGTTTTCAAACCGCTGGCTTTGTAAAAGGCGAAGCCAATAAATGCTACCAGGGCAATTCCGAGTCCTGCGAAAATCATGTTCTTTTTCATGTTAAATGGTGGTTGAATGTTGTGGTCAGATTGTCACATCGGTTGAATAGCACGCACTTCGACGGCACCGCCCATGTGCAGGATGGGGCAACCTTTGGCGATTTCCACCGCCTCGCGGATGCTGGCGGCCCTCAGGATCATGTTGCCGGCAAGGGTCTGTTTTTCAGACACATACACGCCCTCCCTGACCGATTGATCGGCAAATACCTGCACGCCTTCCATGCCCAGCTGGTGGGTGCTGACAAGTTTTTCCTGAATGGCAATGCCTCCGATGAACGCACCCCACTGCTGGTGCATTTGCTGCAAATCGGCCTCTGAGGGCTGGTAACCGGCAGTCGGCTCGTACCGGAATACGAGCATGAACTCTTTTTGCTGTCCCATAAGTCAGTTGGTTAATAATGGATCACAAACCAAAAGTAGCGGGTGGGACAGCCTTCGTTCTTGTCATAGGACAAGAATGCAGCTCAGCCGGGAAAATGTTGGAGCTTCCTGTAAATGGTCCAGTGGAGGAACAGAATGGTAGGGGGCGCAAAGGCCGGGATGATGCAAAAAGGGAACGTGGCGAGGGTATCTACGCCCATTGTGCCGGTGTCTATGGAGATTTTGGTCAGGACATTGGCGGCAATGGCGGTGAAGAGGATATCGACTGTGCCAAACAGGTTCCACCAGCTGGCCAGTTTTTTCGCGTAGCTTTTTTTGTCGCGCAGGGCCCGCACCACCCACACACTGCTGATCGCAGTGAGCATATCGCCGATCCCGGCGATGAACGCGAAAGGCTTGGGCAGTGCCTTGTGAAGGGCGAGCAGGATGAAAAACACCCCCACCAGCCGGAAAATATGCAGCCCGATCAGGCTTTCCAGGCTGGCGTTTTCCACAATCGCCTTGCAGGCACGGGTGTTGAGCACAAGCCCGAACAGCAGGAGGGCATAAGGAAAAGTGGTGAACAGCAGCACTTTCGGCGGAAAAAACACCTCATTAAACCAGCCGCTGAAGCTCCCGAAAGCGATATAAGCCAGATACCCGGCAAAAAAGGCCGCCACGACCGGGAAGGTGCGCCGCTGACCGAGCTTACGGGCCTCCCGCCACACCACCTGCAGAATGAGCAGAAATGGCAGCGGAATGGAAACCAGAAACAGGACGGAAATCCACTGGGGAACGAAGTGCTGGGCTAAGGGCGTCATTTGAGTTCGGAAATTTCTTTTCTGATTCTGCTCAGCGAGGTGTCCGTGATCCCGAGGTAGGTGGCGATCTGCTTGAGGGGAACGTTTTGGATCAGATCGGGCTTTGACTTCAGGAGGTTGAGGTAACGGTCCTTCGCAGCATCTGCAATGATAGAAACAGAATGGGTTTTCAGCTCAAAATAATGATTGACCAGCCGGGTGCGGCCAACTTCCCGGAAGGCCTCGATGCTGAACAGCTTCATGAAGTTGTCAAAGGTGATTTTCCAAGCCACACAGGGGGTAATGGCCTTGGTATTCTCCCGGCACTTCGTTTTGAGGAAATAGGAGTGCCAGTCGATCACAATGTCGGTCGGGCCAAAAAACTTGGTGGTGATGTCGTTGCCCTCGAGGTCAATGACGTAGGAGCGGGCAAAGCCCGTTTCCAGGAAGTAGTAGAAGTCGGCCTGGCTTCCTTCCGGGATCAGGTACTCATTCCGGGCAAACTCCAGGCGCTGGTATTGACCCATGATTTTTTCCAGGTCCTGCCTGTCGAAGTTTTGCTCGTTGAAGATGTTCTTCAGAAAATGACCCTTCTCCATGCCCGTGGCATTGTGGTTCAGCTGTTACCCCCAGCGATGGCACGCCAGCCAGGGCAGGCAAGTTAACCCGGCCCGGGTTGTGGCGCAAATGGGAGGTTGGAGGAGAGGGTTTTGTGTTAGCGCGGCATAGACCTTTCAAATCCCGGCGGGGTCTGGTCGAAATCCGGGGCGATCCTGCCGATGAGGTCTTTGCCGAAGCCCGCCTGCCGGACTGGTTTTTTGCTGGCAGGAGGCACACTGGCTTCCAGTTGTTTCCAGACAGCCAGGAGCAGCTCCGGCTGGTCCAGGTGCAGGATCCTGTTGATCAATCCCAGCTTTAGTTCGTCAACGCGCATCGCTTCTGTGTTGGGTATCTGCCGAATATACGAAAACGAAGCGATGAGGCCCAAGACTGTCTGTCAAAATCAAAAAAGCACCGCCAGCAGCGCCCTATTCTCCTGCAACAAGGAGGATCATACCACATGAAAAAAACCAAAAAAATTTCACCCTCGCTTCGCGAGGGAAGAAGCAAAGGGTAAGAGGGTAAGAGCCTTGCCCTGAGCAAGGTCGAAGGGACTAGAGGGTAAGGCCCTATCGGGCCGGGTACCGGCAGAGGCGACAACCGCCATCGTTGATACGATTGCCGGGAACATAATAACCACGAGAAGCAGCACGGAGGAAGTAATCAAGGAAGTCGTTGAGCCACGAACCCCCGCGAGCCCCGCGGCTCGATCCGGAACTGGGGCCAACTGGCGCAGGGACTGGTCCCGGTTGTTGTGCAAGCTGCCGGTAATATGTACCGTCATACCAGTCCCAGACCCACTCCCGGACATTGCCACTCATATCGAACAGCCCGAGAGTGTTTGGAACTTTGAGGCTCACGGGCTGACTAAGATCCTGGCTGTTGCGGTCCCACCAGGCGATTTCGTTCTGGTTCGGCGAACCTACAAACTCAAACGGCTGCGGGTAGCCCCCCCCACGGGCAGCATACTCCCACTCCGCCTCGGTGGGGAGGCGGTAGCCGTCTGAGCCGGGAAGGATCGTGACAACCCATGTTAAGTTATCGCTGCTATTTCGATGACGGAGCTCTTTGTGATCACGGTCGATGTGATAAGCAGGCTGGTATCCCATGAGTTCGCTCAGGGTGTTGCAAAATTCGACGCAATCGTACCAGGAGACACGCTCCACCGGGCGTTGAGGGTGAGGGAATTCGGCAGGATTGGTCCCCATTACTGCCTCCCAAAGCGCCTGAGTAACCGGGTAGCGGCAGAGGTAGAAGCTGTCGAGTTGGACGGCGTGGATGGGTTTTGTGTAAACGTATTTCTCATTTCCCATATCAAACACACCGCCTTCCACCCAGACCATATGGTTTTCGAGGGTAGCGAGGGTAAGGGGTTGAGGAGGAGACATTTCAAAAGGTTATGCTGGTAAAGTACGGCAAATCTGCTGAATGCGGGCGAATGATTGCATCTGTCGGCCAGGGGGCAGATTGAACATCACAGCTTCCTGCCAGATAGTTTCCTCCAGCACCCGTTTGGCAAAAACCTTCAGGAATGCCCGCACAGGCTCCGGAGCGGCTGCCAGTTCTTCTCCGATTCCTTCGCGGTGCTGAAGCACGTAGACCATATCTTCTATGTCATGGCTTGCCCGGGGATCGCTGCCGCCCCGGTTGTTGAATGCACTCAGCTTGGTAGCCAGAAAGAAAGGGGCAGATAAAAGCTGAAAATCAATCCCCTCCAACGACACTTTCCAAAGATGCTGAAGCCCCGGCTCAAACCATGGATTCGCTGGAGCCCAGTCGATTTCCCGGGTTGCCATGACATCGACCTTGATGTCATTCAGCCGGAAACGGCATAGTACCTGGTCTTCAGCAGACTGCTGGAACCCAAGCTGCCTGAGCTGCAAACGCAGCTTTTCCAGTTCTGCAAAGCTGGCGATCTCCAGGAAAAAGTCCACATCCTTCGTTAAGCGCAGCTCTTCCTGTGGTTCCCGGTCGGCATAGAAGCCCACCACTGCACCGCCGACATACACTGCACGCTCATGGAGTGGGCCAAGGGCGCGTGCTACCGCTGCCAGCCTTTCCCAATTATCCAACAACAGGCTCATGCTGCAACAGATAAGCTTCGAGGTATTGAGTGGCTAAATTCACTTCCCTGCGCTGCCCGGTGCGGAGGGCGTCGCAGAGGGCAAGGAGGCGGTGCAGCTGAGGATCCTCCGCGCAGGCCGCCGGCACGGTCGGGTAGATCGGCGCGATCGCCAGGCCCTGCACGCTGCCGTCGGGCCAGGGCCATACGAGGGGCATGTTGAAGGCGATTTCCGACGCCAGCGGGGGAGCCGCGTAGGCGGTAGGCATGCCTGTAACGAGGGTGCCGGGCCGCTGCGGGAAGACGTAGCGCAGCCCGTAGCGCAGAAAATCAAGCAAGGCCCCGCGCATCACGGTGCGCTGGTCCTCGGCCAGCAGCCCGGCATAAATGGACCGCGCCAGCGACTGGCTGGTCTCGCTTTGGCTCAGGTGGATGCTCGTCGCGAGGTCCTTGATATAGGGCCGTGCATCGCCCAGCGCTGCCAGTTTGAGCAACACCACGATGTCCTGGGGGCGCATGCCGTGATGAATAATCATTTTGTATCGCGATTTGAAATACAAAATAGTGTACATTCTACTTCATTCCCAAATTCCTCCAAAAAAATTTCGCCCTCGCGAAGCGAGGGAAGAAGCAAAGGGTAAGAGGGTAAAGAGCGCTAAAGGGTAACTACCTACGCGGGTACCGGCAGAGACGACAACCGATAGAGTTGAAGCGGTCGTCGGGATTGCTGCTGATGCGATAGGCCACGCGGAGGTAGGTGCCATCGGGGTTGAGCCACGAGCCCCCACGAACTCCCCGGCTCGACCCGGAGTCGGGGCCGGCGGGCGCGGGGGCCGGCCCGGGCTGCTTCGCAAGCTGCTGGTAATACGCGCCGTTGTACCAGTCCCAGTCCCATTCCCAGACATTCCCGCTCATGTCGAAAAGCCCCAGGGCATTGGGCACTTTCAGCCCCACCGGCTGGCTGATGGCCTGACTGTTCGGGTCCCACCATGCAGCTTCGTTCCGGTTGGGAGAGCCTGCATAGTCAAACGGCTGGTTGTAGCGCCCGCCGCGGGCGGCGTACTCCCACTCGGCCTCGGTGGGCAGGCGGTAACCGTCTGCACCGGGCTGGATGGTTACGAGCCATTTTATGTCGTCGTTGCTGTACCGGTTGTTGGGGTCTTTTCGCTTGCGATCTATCTGATAGACAGGCTGGTAGCCCTGCCGCTCGCTCAGCGCATTGCAGAACTCGACGCAGTCGTACCAGGAGACGGATTCTACCGGGCGCTGCGGGTGTGAGAATGCGGCGGGATTTCTTTCCATCACGGCCTCCCAGAGCGCCTGGGTGACCGGGTATCGGCAAAGGAAAAAGCTTTCGAGCTGTACGGGGTGGATGGGTTTTTCGTCGTCATGTGCCTCGCCACCCATATCAAACACGCCGCCTTCCACCCAGATCATGTGGTCTTCAAGGGTGGCGAGGGTGAGGGGAGCGGGGCGGGTGGTGGGCATGGACATAGCAGAAAATCAGCTATTGAGACCTACTAGGCCTGGTGTCGACAGAGACGGAGCCCAGTATTGGGGACTTCATTGGAAGCAATTTTTTCGTCATTAAAGAAATAACAAAAATTTACATCTGTAAGATTATGTAGTCGGCCTCCTCTAGCCATTCGAAGCGATCCACTGGCAGGACCTGCAGGTGCGTGGGCTGGCAAAGATTGAAGGGCAAGTTGTTCATAATAACTCTTGCTGCACCAGTCCCAAACCCACTCCCAAACATATCCCATCATATCGAATATACCCAAAGCATTGGGGGCTTTAAGACGCACTGGCTGGCTGAGGTCATTATTATCGGCATAAATCCAAGATACCTCATTTTCACAGGGTGAGCCAGTATACTCATAGGGCTTAGCGTAACATCCGCCAAGAGCAGCGTACTCCCATTCTGCTTCAGTAGGTAGCCGATAGCCATTTGCGCCAGAATTTATATTAACTAACCACTTCAATCTGTCATATTGGCTTAAATTATTGAAATCCTTCTGCTCACGGTCGATGTGATAGGCTGGCTGATAGCCCTGCTTTTCGCTCAGGACGTTGCAGAATTCGATGCAGTCGTACCAGGAGACGGATTCTACTGGGCGCTGCGGGTGCGGGAAGGAGGAAGGGTTCCTTCCCATTACCTCCACCCAAAGCGCCTGTGTCACCTGCGTGCGGCTCAGGTAGAAGTCGCCGAGCTGCACCTCGTGGCGCTCATCGCCCTCGCCCCGCCAGAAGCGGCCGCCTTCGACGAGGATCATCTCGAAGGCGGTGCCGTTGGGGAGGGTTTCGCGGAGGGTGTGGGGGAGATCAGGCATTGAAGTCTCTTAGTCGCTGTTGAATCGTGGTTTTGAGGAGAGCAAAATCGTTTTCCGTATGGAGCTGAATGCTCGCAGCGTTGATGTCGCTGATCCAGGCGGTGAGGTCGCCCAGGTATTGGTTGATGTCACTGCTTCTGCGGAACAGCTTGTATTGCTCTGGGAAGCGCCCGCTATCTTGCTCCTTGAAAAACTCCCGCCAATTCTCCTCCTCGCTTTTCCAGTGCGAAAGATATGTTCTCAATACATCAGGCCTTCCAAAATTTACAAACTCCAACGCGACAGGTAGGATCGTGTTTCTGAAAAGGCTCTGATTCCAGGTGGAAGTGCGTCCGATCTCCGTCAACTCGTGCATGCAATTGGAAGACCGGAAATACTGCGGGCTTGTGAATACGACAATCAGAGGTGCCTTTCCAACATCCTTCATAAACTCCCCGATGCTCCCGCCGTAAGGAAGGCTTTCCTTGTCCCGCACCACCGGAAAACCGTCTGATTTGAGCGAGTCCAGCAGCCGCTGAATGAGTTGCTGGGTTTCTGGCCCTTCGGGCTGGTCATCCTTCCAGGCGTAGGAGAAGTAAATGTTGCGTTTACCTGAAACGGCAATCTTCGGCTCGACAGAGAAAGGCTCATCTGGCAGTTGGATAGGACTACTCACCTGGCCAGCCAAATAGGTCAATGAATTACAGATTCGATTGTACTCCAGCTGATAATCGCGCTGGTCCAGGGTCCCTTCTCGTTTGCCCGCCTCATTCCGGTTCCAGCGGGCGCTCTGCAAGATGAAGGAGCTTTTGTCGCTGTCATCCAGATGGGCTTCCAGCAACTTCAGTGCCTCCTCAATGCGTCCGTTGGCGATCAGGTTTTGGATGGGGTTCATAGGCGAGTTGGTTGAGGTTTGTTTGTAAGAGGGGTCGGCATGGCGCATGGGATGGCCTGCTGCCTGATCATTTAGCACGAGCGCAAATTTGGCCACGTCCACCCAATCCCCTGTGCTTGACTTGATCCTGGGATTACCTACTTCCACAGCTTCCTGCAGAGCCTGCCAAGGCACAAAATGCTGGCCGTCTGCCGAAATTTGCACATTCCCAGGCTGCTGCGCCACTTCTAGCAGGATGTCGAGCTGCTGACGGGCAACCGCATGAACCGCCCGCTCCGCCCGGACGCAGATCCGCTGATCTTCTGCCAATTCGACCAGCACGGAAAACGGAGTTTCGTGCGTTGGATCCTGCACATCGAAAAGAATCCCGTGTTTCCAGTAGGTATCTTCTGCAAGCTTTCCCTGGCGGCAGATGAAGCGGGCAATCACGCTCTTAGGGAGAAAATCGGGGAAGTGAAGGGTAAACAAGTGGTGCTGGCAGCGGGCTACTCCCTTATTGAAGTCCTTGGCAAATGAGCCTGCTGGCGGGTTTCCAGGCAGATACTGAGGCGCGACAAAGGTATTCGGGTCGTTTTTGGTAGGGAAAATCAGCTCGAATTTTTCCATCAGGCTGATCAGGGCTTCGGGGTCGAGCGGCGGCTGGCCTTCGCCCAGTTCGTCGTTGAACTGCTTTACCCGCTCCTGCACCTCGGCGCGGGTAAAGCGCCCTTCCTGTTGCTCCATCACGCTGTAGTCCAGCACCCGGTAGATGGCGTCTATGATTTTCTCCGGATTGATGAACACAACATCGGGCAGTTCCTGCGGATAGTACAAAATCACGCCGATGTTGTGGAGGTAATCGGTCAGGGTGTCCAGCAGCGATTTGTTTTCACCGGATTTGACCTCCGAAATGCCGGGGCGCAGGGCTTCGCAGAAGGCTACATAGCCTGCATGGTCCAGCCAGTAGGAGCGCTGTGCTTCCTTGCGCAGGGCCTGCTTGATGTCCAGCCACTTGCGGCTGATTTCATATGTTGCGCAGGTCTTCCGAAGCAGCCCATGTAACTCCTCCTCAAAAAGCTGAAACTTCAGGGCTTGATGCCGCTTCTTTGCCGCCGCTTCTTCTATGCTGAGTGCGTAGGCTCGGTCGGCACTGATACCGAAAGTTTCCCGGATCTCGTCGCTGATAGCCTCCGGGCCAAGCTCCCCCTTCTTATCCATTTTGTTCTCCACGAGACAAATGGGCGGCAGGCTTTGGGCAAAATACTGAATGCTCTTGAGCCAGTAGCTGAAGTGAAAATGCTCCAGTTTCAGGTTTTCCGGCACCGGGTGTCCCTGGCGATAGAGGGTGATCTCGGTTTCGGCTTCCCCCTGAAAATTGGTGCCCGCCTCGAAGACCACCACATTTACCGCATTGTTCGAAAGAAATAACCTGTGGGTGGCATGATAAAATTCCTGACCACCAAAATCCCACACATTGATCTTGAAAGGCTGGCCCGGATCAGGCTGCCAGATTTCATTTTTGATCCCGTGGGTGGAAGGGATGCGATTGTATGTTTTCTCCCTAAGGTAGCGGAGCAGAGAGGTTTTGCCCGCCGTGCTGTTGCCCAGGAGGATGAGCTTGACTTCATCGTTCGGCACAGACTCATCTTCTGCCAGAGAGCGCAGATAGTTTCGCACATCATCCCAGGCATTGGCACGCTCATCTTGCGGGATGTTTTCCGCCGGAATGTTGGTGATAGAGTTGCCATGCACAAACAAATGAGTCAGAGCGGGCAAGGCCTGATAATAGGACAAGGGAATCTCCCGCAGCTCATTCTCCCGCACATCCAGCGTCTCCAGCCCCTCCAATCCCCCCCTAAATCCCAGCTTTTCTAGCTTGTTCTTCCGCAGAAACAGGTACTGCAGGGCCGGGAAGCCCGCTGGGAAGTCCAGTTCCGTGAGCTGGTTGTCGCTCAGGTCCAGGAACCAGAGCTGGGGGCAGGGCCCGCCGAAGGTGAGGCGGGAGAGGTGTTCGTTGCGGGCGGCGTCGAGCCGGTAGAGGGCCTCCAGCCCGGCGGGCAGGTCCAGGGACTGCACGCGGCTGTCGTAGAGGTCGAGGATGCGGAGCTGTGCCGGGCAATGGTCGAAGCGCAGCTCCGTAAGGGCTTCGTTCTGGCTGAGGTTCACGTACATCAGCTGCGGCTGCCGCGCCGTGAAGGCGAAGCGGGTAAGGCTGGTCTGGTTCAGGTTGAGGGCCAGGAGATCGGGCTGGTCCAGGGCCAGCAGGCGCTGGATGCCTTCAGGATCAAGGGTTTCGGCATAGAGGTTGAGGCCAAGGAGGCGGCCCTCGTTATCGATGAAAGCCGTGCCGCCGTGGCCGTCGCGCACCATCTCCTGTTGCCAGGTCATGACCTCGCGGTAGGAGTCGGGATAGACCTTCGGGTCGTTGAAGTGCGCGTGGATGTCGAGCAGCTTCCCGAAGGTATAGCCAAGGGCTTGTTCGGCGGCCAGCAGGAGAGGGGGCTTGGTCATGAGCTAACAAAATGACGAAAGCCAAATTTAGTTTTTTAAAGGGAATTATTCATGGGGGGAGTTCGGCATTGTCTCCTCCCCGCTCCCCATATTTGCACCGTTGCCAACGCCGTCATCGCGCCGTGTTATGATCCTCCGCATCGTCCGAATGGAATTCCGCCCCGACAGCATCGAAGCTTTCGATGCACTGTTCAACGCCTACTCAGCCCGCATCAGCCAGGCTGAAGGCTGCCTCTCCCTCGAACTCCACGGCGACCCCGGCAACCCGCTCGTCCGCTACACCCACAGCCACTGGGAGGAGGAAACTTTCCTGAACGCATACCGCAGCAGCGCCCTCTTTGGTGAGGTCTGGGCCCAGACCAAAGCCCTCTTCGGAGCCCGCCCACAAGCTTTTTCGCTGGTTTGCCTCCAGAAATTCCGATAACTGAAATATTTTTTCCTCAATATCAGGTTGGCTTCTCCCAATCTTCTTACATCCGTAAGGCTTTGGGCAAGGCTGAGTGAGTATCCATTCCAAAGCTCCTCACTTTTGATGATGAATTACCCTGGGCCTTCACAATTCAGGGAAAGTGCATTATTGGAATGAAGGAAGCAGATAACACTATTCGCCACCACCATCAGCGTGCCTTTTACATCGGATGGGGCTACACCCTCATCGGCATGATCGGAATGTGGGCATTCAACCTGGTTTTATCGGAACCAATTGACCTTCAACACGCATCGGGATGGCTGCTGCTGCTCGTCAGCGGGGTGCAGCTTCTTTGTTTTTTGCTTAGCCAGCTACGGTCCATTCCGCCATCGGCACGATTAACCATCCTCGAAGCACAGTACATTCTGTTTCCCTTGATCAACATTTTGCAGGTTGACACCCATGACTGGCCTTCTGCCCGAATAGTTGGGCTGTTGGTCACCATGATGCTCACCTTTCTGGCCATCCGATCGATGTGGATGTTGCTGACGCTCGCCATTTCGAGCAGCCTGCTGACCATTTTGCTGCTGAGCCAGCAGGAACTTGCCGGAGATCTGAGTGCTCCTGTCATTCTCACCTTGTTTGGCGTGGTCATAGCAGGCAGCTCTGTTGTTTCATGGCAACGACAAATTGACCAGGTCGATCAGGAAAAGGGGGCATCTGCCTTGCAGCAAAACAAAGAACTGCTGCAAGGAATTTTGTCCAGCAGTTCCGACCTGATTTTTGCGGTTCGGCCTGATCAGGTGCTAATTTCTGCCAATGAGGCTTTCCTCGCACAGCTGAAGTTGTTGTTGGAGGAGGAAGTCAAGATTGGTGAAAAGCTCCCCTGGGAGAAGTTCATCGGTCCTGACTGGCAAGAGGTTGTGCCGAATGTGCTGAAGGGGAAACGCCAGAAAGTGAGAATCAATGGAGCAAAGGGCGAAGTGTTTGAACTGGCCCTGCATCCGGTGTGGTCGGGCGACCAGATCCAGGCCCTGGCAGGAATGGCCCGGGACCTTACAAACCTGATCGCCCTGCAGGACCGCATTCGCCAAAGCAGAGAACGCTACGAAAACGCCATCGCCGGGAGTAACGACGGCATATGGGAGTGGGACCTCGAAAAGCAAACGGTGTATGTTTCCGACCGCTGGAAAGAAATGCTGGGCATGGAGCCCGACGATTTCGGCCTGAGCCGCGAGCAGTTTGGCCAGCTCATGCACCCCGAAGACCTTCCCGTTATTTTGAATATTTTTGAACAGCATATCAAAACCGGCAAAAGAATGCTGGCCGCAGAATTCCGGATGCGGCACGTGGATGGTAGCTACCTCTGGTTTGCAGGCCGCGGCAGGGCGGTGAGAAATTCCGACGGGCGCGTCATCCGCATTTCCGGCTCCATGACAGACATTTCGGATAGAAAGAATAGCGAGCTCGAGCTTCACAAACTCTCGCTGGTTGCCAGCCGCACTTCCAACACGGTCGTTATCACGGATGCAGACGGCAAAATCGAATGGGTCAATGAAGGCTTCATCCGTACCACCGGCTATAGCCTGGAAGAAGTGAAGGGCAAAGCCCCGGGCAGCTTTTTGCAGGGACCCGACACTGACCCTGCCACCAAGAAACTGATCCGTGAAAGGGTCGCCCAGCGCCTCCCGGTTTCGACCGAGATTCTCAATTATCACAAAAACGGGAACGCCTACTGGATTTCCATGGAAATCAACCCGATTTTCGATTCACAGGGAAAGCTGGTTAATTTTATCGCCATCGAATCCGACATTACCCCTGCCAAGCAGCAGGAAGCCCAGCTCCGGGAGGCCAAGCATGCAGCAGAACAGGCCGCCAAGGCCAAATCCGAGTTTCTTGCCACCATGTCGCACGAAATCCGCACACCCATGAATGCCGTGATCGGCATGACGGGCCTCCTGCTCGACACCAACCTGGAGGATGAGCAGCGCGAATTCGTCGAAACCATCCGCATCAGTGGCGACAACCTTCTGTCCATCATCAACGACATTCTCGATTTTTCCAAAATCGACGCAGGGCACATGGAACTGGAGCAGCATCCTTTTTCCCTGCCCGAGGCCATTGAAGACGTACTCGATCTCCTTTCCAGCAGGGCACTCTCCAAAAACCTGGAGCTCACCTACGAAGGCGATCCCAACACGCCGGTTGACCTCGTCGCCGACCCCACCCGCCTTAACCAGGTGCTGGTGAACCTCGTGGGAAATGCCATCAAGTTCACCTCCGAAGGGGAAATTGTGTTATCGGTTAAGGAGGTCCAGCAGATTGGCTTAGTGTCCAAGCTGCAGTTTTCTGTGCGCGACACGGGCATTGGCATTCCGGTAGACAAGATCAAGCAACTTTTCCAGCCTTTCACGCAGGTAGATGCTTCCACCACCCGAAAATTTGGCGGTACAGGCCTCGGCCTCGCCATCAGCGCGAAGCTGGTGCAGCTCATGGGTGGCGAGATCTGGGCAGAATCTGAGCCAGGAAAAGGGTCTGTTTTCCATTTTACGCTCAGGGTCAAGCGCCAAAGTCAGGAAACCTTCCGATCTGCAACCCTCAAAAACCAGCCTCCGCTCCAGACAAGGTCCAAAGTCCTGGTCGTGGACGACAACCACACCAACCTCCACATCCTGGAGCGTTTGCTTCAGACCTGGGACCTGGTCCCGGCTTTGTGCGATCATCCGCTCGACGCCATTCGCCTCACCGCCACGGAGTCGTTCGACCTCATTCTGCTGGACATGCACATGCCAGACATGGACGGCCTCGAGCTGGCCCAGGCACTAAATCAGCAACTCAAGGAAAACACCCCGCCCCTGATCATGATCACCTCTCTTGGCCAGGGCGTTCAGGGCATCAATAAGCAATTGTTCTCGGCGTTTCTGCACAAACCGATTCGGAGAGAGCAGTTGTACAAACACATCGCCAGGGTCCTCGGCCAGGGCACTCAGCCAGATCCGCAGCCGCTCGTTGCGCAGCCCGAAGAGGAGACTCCCCAGCTACCTAAGTTGAGTATCCTCGTTGCCGAAGACAACCTTGTGAACCAAAAAGTGGCCCGGCGTATGCTTCAGAAGCTCGGGTATGAACCTGAAATCGTGGCAAATGGCGAAGAAGCCGTGGACATGGTTCACCGGCGAAACTTCGACCTCGTGTTTATGGACATGCGCATGCCGGTGATGGATGGGCTGGAGGCGACCCGCAAAATCCGCGAAAAGCTCGGCAGCCGCGGCCCGCTGATCTGCGCCATGACAGCCAATGCGATGCTCGGCGACAGGGAAGAATGCCTCGACGCAGGGATGAATGATTACATCACCAAGCCCGTCAAGATCGAAGCTATTCAGGAGGCCATTTTGCGGAATTTTTCAATTGGCAAGCCTACCCCATCCAAGCCTGTCTAAACACGTTGGCAAAGCCTTTCGACACGCTTGATTCTTCTTCCCGCACGAAGGCAGTTTCTCTTTGAACTTCGCCTGCCGCCTCAGCGTATTACCTGCACAAACGACAACAAGCAAACACCTTTCGTTCTTTCCGTTCTTGGTTCTCGTTGTTCTGCTCACAGGCTCCTGACTTTTCCAGGTCTGACAGTTTCGGTGATGGTTACCAAAGTGGAACCAGTGAGCAGCCACAACAATATCCTTCAGGCCTGCCAGATGCTGTGGAAGTGGGTGGGAAATGGCCAGTGTGGGTCTGAAGGTTTTTTTGAACAGCATTAGCTCCCAAGAGCTTAGTTGAATACGTTCACAGCCCAAACGCCCTTGACTCCTGGTTAGCCGCCGGGAGTCTTTTTTTTTGGGGGGGAGGCGGAAACTGGGGCGGTTGCAAAGATGCGATTCACTGCGTCTCCACAGGCGACGAATATTGGCCGAAGCCGGAAACCAAATGCGAACGCCCCCGCTCCATTCTGATGGGGCAAAATCGCATACACATTGTTACTGGTTAGTCTCAATTGTTACCATTGCTGAAACCTGATGCCCACCTGGTTGTCTGCAATCGCAAATTCTCTGGCGCCCCAGGGTCTCAGGGTAACTTCATTGAGGTTTGGGTGCAGCAGATGCGGATGAGAAGCTGATACCCTGGCAAATACTTCCTCAATATGATCAGTCTCTATCCGCAGCTCAGGATAGTGTTCTCTGGCTAATTGCTCGTCTTGAAAAACCATGATCCTGATCCCGTCTTTTCCCACTACACAATAAGGCTGCGAAGCCTTTAAATCCTGATGTTCAATCGTGAATTGCAGACAGCCAACAAATAAGGCTATTCCGTCCGCAATATCGATGTAGAACACGCTTGGCACTACCTTTGAAAAATTCATACTCACACTTTGAGGCTGCTTCCTGTTGTTTCAGTAAGTGTTGGGTGCGTTTTCGATGCCCAGCTGTGCCCGGGCCTTCGTGCCGCTTCCTCCACAAGATACACGAACACCACGGCCAGCGCAACCCGGGCTGGGGCCGGTTTCGGGAAACGGGCCTCAATCTACTGCCCTGCAGGCCCGGGCCACACGATTGAATGAATTTTATCAGAATGCACAGCACGAAGCCGCCGAAACATGGTCACTTTTGTACAATATCCAGGTTTATTTATGCGGTTTCATAGTAAAACCCATTGCTGGTGTTTTTACATTATCAAATTATTAATTAGCCCGCAAACCTGAACAATACTATTCTGTTGCTGTTAGGCTTGTATCATCATTTACAAAGCAATTTTTTATGAACATTGTGGAAACAGCCGTTGCCAACGGATCGTTCAAAACCTTAGTCGCAGCCGTGACCGCCGCAGATTTGGTAAGCACATTAAGCGGTGAAGGACCGTTTACTGTATTCGCCCCTGTTGATGAAGCCTTCGCTGCTCTTCCGGAAGGAACAGTTGAGTCTTTGGTTCAACCTGAAAATGCAGAAAAATTATCAGGCATCCTGACTTATCATGTGATTGCAGGCAAAGTTATGTCAACTGACCTGACAGATGGCATGAAAGCTGCAACAGTGAACGGGCAGGAAGTTACCATCCACCTTACAGATGGCAAGGTATTCGTCAACGACGCTGAGGTTGTCATCGCCGATGTCGAAACTTCCAACGGTGTGGTACACGCCATCAACAAGGTGATGCTGCCAAGCTGATCAACCTCGCCTGAATGTGTTACAAGCACCGCTAAGAGATCCATCTTGGCGGTGCTTTTTGCTGACAACCGAAAAGGGCTGTGGGGTCCACTTGTCCGGATCTGCCACCGTGGGTTTTTTAGCTGGCGATTCCGCACATGGGAGCTGCTTTCCGGGAGGCGGAGGTGGGGTAGGCTGGAGCTGCGACGCTCCGGGGCGGCGAAACCAGTTGAGACGAACCGCCTGAAATCCTCCGGCGCTGTTTGTCGGACCCGGGACATTTGGCTTTTAAACAGGGGGACTTCCTGAACATAGGCATTAACATCGCGTTTTTTCTTAAAAACACTGTACGATGAAAGCTGTGATCATTTGCCATATCCTGATCCTGGGCTTTTTAGCACCGGCATTTGCCTCCTTTTTTGACCGGACAGATGCTTTTCTGAAAAGCTTCGTTCAGGATGGTTTGGTCAATTACGCAGCCATCTACCAGAATCCCGCAGCTTTGCAGGAGCTGGTGCAGGAAATCGGGCAGACCGATCCTCAGCAATTGGACGAGGCAACACGAAAAGCATTTTACATCAATGCCTACAACCTGCTGGTTATCAAAGGAGTAGTGGATAATTATCCGCTTTCTTCCGTGCAGGAAATCGCCTATTTTTTTGATAACAAACAATACCTCGTTGGTGGAAAAACCTGCTCGCTCAACGAGCTGGAGAAAAAGTGGCTGCTCTCCGCTTATCCCGATCCGCGACTCCACTTTGTCCTGGTTTGCGGCGCGACAGGTTGCCCGCCGGTTACGGATTTTGCCTACCGCCCGGAGCAATTGGAGGTGCAGCTGGAGCAGCAAACGCGCAAAGCACTCAACGATCCTGTTTTTATCCGGGTGAATGACGACGACAGGCAGGTGGCGCTTTCGCAAATTTTCGACTGGTACAGCGCGGATTTTAATAACGACGCCTTGCAGTTTATCAACCGGTATCGCAGCAATAGCATTCCGGCGAGCTATCAGGTTCGTTTTTATGATTATGACTGGTCATTGAACGAATTGAAAACAGGCATCATCCCGACAGATGAGCAAAAGTCGAACAACAACTTCCGCTACGTGGTATCTGCTGCCATCCCCAAAGGAACCAGCGAAACCAAAATTTTCAATAACCTCTATACTCAAATCACCGGCGATCAAAACGGTGAACCCACCGAGCGCGCCAATTTTTACACAACCTTCATCAGTTCGCTTTATGGCGTGACCAACCGCCTCAATGTCGGGCTTGAACTGCGCTACCGGCAGGCCACTTTTGACCAACTGCCGGCTTCGCCGCTGGGGGTGTTTCGCTTTGAGCAATCGTCCACTGCGCGTTATGGCCTCGCAACGATTGGCCCCAAAATCAGGTTCGCTCCAAGCGGCAGGCTGCCTAACTTCTCCATTCAAAGCGCCTTCTGGTTTCCCCTGCGCAACGATTGGGAAGGAACCGCCGATCGCCCTTACCTGGATTGGAACGGGCCAACCTGGTGGACACAGTTTTTCAACGACTTTTCCATCGGAAGCAATTTTTCCGTTTTCGCAGAAGTGGATGCCCTCTGGGAGGACATCGGCAATAGCGACGAAGGGGCATTCAATCGCTTTTCTACGCCCGTCACGCTGATAGGGAGTTATTTCCCAACGGCAAAATCCACTGTTTACCTGCTGACAAACTACTCTCCCTATTGGCTGCCGGAGCTGAGCTACTTTTGGCAGGCAGGCTTAGGCACGAAGTACCAGTTTACGCCAAAATTTGAACTGGAAGCCCTTTATTCCTATTTCACCAATGAGTTCTTAGCCACCAACAATGGCCGGGCAGGAACATTTAACATTGGGGTCCGGTTTAATCGCTAGCTTACTTGCGGAAAAATCGGGTCTCCATGCGCATCTTAGTCACCTTCCTGTTGCTGTGTTTCCACCTGGGCGCGGTGGCGCAGACATCAGGCAGCCTGCATGTGATTCATCTGCGATTCGAAGGATTAAAGCATACACGGCAAAGCCATGCTGAGCGATTTTTGCAAACCGCCATCATGGACCCGGTTGATATCCAGCGCCTGAAAGAGGATGCGCAGCGCCTCCGCAACCTCACGGCCTTCGCCAATGCGGTAGTTCGGCTCGATACCATCCCGAAGGGGGTGATCGTCACGTTTGAAGTCACCGAAAACCATACATTTTTCCCAATTGTCAACTTTGGCGGGGTAAGGGGCAACCTTTGGTTCCAGCTTGGCTCCACCGATGTCAACTTTCTGGGCAGGGGAATGCAACTCACTGCCTTCTACCTGAACAACAATGGGCGGAGCAATTTTCAATTGTATTACCGGATGCCGTACCTGCGGGGAAGCCGCTGGGGGATTACCGGCAGCCTGTTTCGCTTCGCTTCTGAAGAGCCATTTTTCTTTCCGCAAGGTGCCCTGACGTATGATTTTGAGAATCACAGTATTGGCGGAACGGCTTTTTACGAGTTTGAGCTTAACCGCCACATGCTGGAAGCAGGCGGATTATTGTTCGTGGAACGCCACCGGCTCCAGGAAGGACAAACCCTCCTGCCCGGTGCTCCCGCTCAGCTGGAGCAACCCAAAGTGCTGTTCAAAATCATGCACCGTCTCAACTATGTGAACAACCATTTTTTCTATCGCCATGGGTTTGACAACCTGGCCCGTTATGAAACAGTGTATGCCCTGCAGGATCGTAGTTGGTTTCACATGGTTTTCAACGATACACACTACTATCACCGCTTCGGCAGCCGTGGAAACCTGGCAATGAGACTGCGGCTGGGTGTCTCCACCAACAGCAATTCGCCATTTGCTCCATTTATTCTGGACAGTCAGTTCAACATTCGCGGCTCGGGTAATCGCGTGGACCGAGGCACGGCTACCCTCACCCTCAATCTCGAATATCGCCACACCGTGTTTGAATCCACCCTTTTTGCAGCGCAGATTGTGCCTTTTTCAGACCTTGGCACCTGGCGGAAACCCGGTGGCACCTTAGAGGAACTGATCGACACCAACAGCTTCCGGCACTTCGCCGGAGGGGGCATCCGGCTCATCTACAAAAAGGCCTGGGACGCCATTCTGAGGGTGGATTACGGAGTGGATTTATACAACAGAGAGGAAAGAGGCTTTGTGATCGGGCTGGGGCAGTATTTTTAGAGAGAGCTGACTTTTTTCCCGAATCCACGCGCAGTTTAACAGGAATCATGCTCCTGGCGCTACAGTTGGCTACACAGCCACGGCACAAACTTTCCCCAACAAAGCCTTCCACTCTGTGAAAATCTGTGCTGCAATCTGTGAAAATCTGTGGTGAGTAACCCTGGAAGATCCCATGAGCAGTCCCGCTACAAACATTCCCCAACAAAGCCTTCCCCTCTGTGAAAATCTGTGCAGCAATCTGTGAAAATCTGTGGTTAAAACACCCGAAGATGAGCCGCCACATTCGTGAACGACACATCTCTCTCACCTATCATACGCAAACTGCACCTTCTCCAGCCGCAGGCTCAGCTTCGCCAGCACTTCTTCCACCTCCCGCAGGTTGGCCAGCACAATCGACGCGAGGCTGCCCGGCACAAACAAATGCTCCTGCAACCCGCTCACTTCCCGCGGCTGCTCCTCCCGAAGCCTTCGCTGCTGCTCCCGCAGGTAGCTGCCGATGGTTTCGACCCGTTCGTTCCAGTGGCTGATCAGCAGCGGATGAGCTGCCTTGTCGAGCACCTCCGTCCGCTCCACCTTGTGTGTGCGCAGCGGCAGGGTAAACTCGGTGCCGTTGAAGGTAATCTCGACATGGTGCTCCTTCTCGCTTTTCCGGGCCTGAAGCCGGTGCCGGAGAATCTGCTTGTCGTCGTAAATGTTGATGACCTGGGCCTCGTTCACATTCAGCTTCTGGTACTCGGCAATCTTGATCCATTCGCCCTGAAACTGCTTTTCCATCTGCACAAAGGCAAAAAAGGTCTCCTGAAACGGCTGGAGCCGGTCCTCCGTCACAACGTGGCGAATGTGAATTTCAGCATCCACCTCCGCCTCCAGCTCTTCCATTTCCCGGCGCAGCATGCTGAGGTTGATGGCGATCGAATAGCCGTGCTTGCGGATGGTTTCCGCCATCAGTTCCCGCAGCGGCACCAGCTGTCCGGGGTGACTCCACAAGGCATGAACCATGAGAAAACAATCCATCAGGTCCACCGAAGTTCTGCCATGGAGAAAGGCCGAAGTGCGGAGGAGCCGGACAATCTTTTTCCACCTGCGGTCAAACACCAGGTGCGGATTCGCCTCCCCCAGCCCTTCTTCCAGCCGCAGGCGCAGCACTTGGATCGTGTTGAGCACCTCTGCCGGCAGCGCCACCTCGTCGATGGCCTGGCCCCAGGCTTGTAGCTCCTCCCGGGTAATTTTCAGCTCCTGCGGAACGTCGTCCTGATACACGTCGCGCGTGTCGGTGATCATGTTCAGAAATGCCCGCTGGTTTTTGACGGCACCCATTTCATAGCGAAACAGAAAGCGGTCCCACAATGGCTGAAACGATTCCTGCGCCGGAGGCAGCTCGTTGGAGGCAGTGATGATGGCGTGGATGTTCACCTTTTCGTCTGCCTCGCCATTCCGGTAAATTTTTTCATTGAGAATGGTGAGCAGGGCATTCTGAATGGCAGGCCCCGACTTCCAGATCTCATCGAGGAACACGATGTTGGCGCCCGGCAGGTAGCGTTCAGTGAGGCGTTCGTATTTGTCTTCTTCTTTGAGCTTGCGAATGGATACCGGGCCAAAAATTTCATCAGGCGTGCTGAAGCGGCTCATCAGGTATTCAAAGGAATTTCCGTCGCGGAAGGCGAATTTCAATCTCCTGGCGATGAGGCTTTTCCCCACACCGGGAGGGCCGAGCAGAAAAATGCTTTCTCCTGCCACGGCGCTGAGCAGGGCGAGCTTCATGGGTTCCTCCCGCTCCCACAAGCCCTGGCACAAAGCAGCGATCAGGGAGGAGATCCGCGTGTGAATGCCCCTGCCGGGGGCTTCTGTTTCGTTGGGGTGGGGCTGGGTCTGGGATTCTGCTGGCATCCTGGCTGGTCGAATATCGTGAAAGGTAGGGAGAATGCTCCGGAGTGCTGACAAGGCTCTTTAACAGCGGCTCCGGGCGATTGTTCCAAGCCTGCCCCAACAAACCTGAAACACCCCCGGCCTGCTCAGCGCAAACCGGGGGTGACAGAATGATACAAAGCTACGTGGCAGATCAGACACAAGTGAGAGCGGGCATGGCCAGCAGCAACGCTACCAGCGCAAATGCCAGCACCGAAACGCCAAAGTAGATCCAAAACACCCGGGCTCCGGCCTTGCGGGCACAGCGCTGGAACCAGAGCCAGCCAAAGACAGCGGCCAGCAACAGCGACCCCAGCCCCCAGAAGATCCAGCCGGGCAGACAACCCTGCAGCAGGAAGGCAACGCCCGTACTGGCCAGCAGGCTGCTCCAGCCAATGGCCAGCCCGTCGCAGATGCCTGGAGGGCAGCCCTTGCGGCGACCCTGGCGGTCCCACCACCAGATAGACGCCGCCCACAGGCCCATGATCAAAAACAACACCCAGCCCAGCCAACTGGAAGGACTCCCTTCAGCCAGATCAGCAGGGCACACCAGCCAGCCGCCAATCGACAGGCCGCCCAGCAATGCCACCAGCCAGGGCCAGCGCTCGCACCAGGGGTCTTTGACCTTCCGGGCAGGGATCTCCACCAAGGCAGTTGCCTCGCTGCGGCAGGTCCCGGGGCCTTCAGCAACAACTTTGATTGTCTGCTTCCGGGCTTGGGTGGCCTGGTCAAATGTGAAGGAAGCCAGAGGCTGAAGCGTCGTGACAGTCCCGGCACCTGCGTCCCAGAGGTATCGGTCGGGCTTGCCGCTCAGGACTTCCACCTGGGCATCGGCCACCCAGCTGTTGGCCTGGGTGCCAGCCTTGCCGCTCACAGCAAGCTGCCCGATCACAGGGCAGGCCGTGGTCCCAGGCAGGCGAACTTCCACCGACTGGCTCGCACTGCAAGTGTTGGGGCCTGATGAAGCCACCGACACCGTGAGCAAAGGCCCGGCCTGGCGGCTGAACTCATGCACAACCTCGGGATCTGTCGTCGTGAGCGGAGCGCTTCCGTCGCCGAAATTCCAGGTATAACTCCCGGGCGCGCCCTGCAGGGTCACCGGGATAAAGCCCATGCGGACATGGGTTGCGGTCTCGGAAGCCAGGTAGGTATCGATCCGGGAAATGATGGGGCAAACCTCCCCGGCGGGCACCACCACCCGGGTGCTGGCCCGGCTGCGGCAGGGGCCCGGCCCGATCAGGTCCACCGTAATCTCAAACTCCGGCGCATGCCCAGCCCATCGGGGGTACTGATGGCTCACCGTCCTGGCAGTGGTGGTAACCTGCGGCGATCCGTCGCCGAAGTTCCAGACATAGCTCTCTGCCTGTCCTGCACCCGTCACTTCCAGGTCAAAACTGGCTTCTGTGTCGGTTTGGCTCTGGGCCACCACACGAACGAGGTCGGCAGTGGGACATCCTGCAGGAATGTGCAGCGCCTGCTGAACAGTCTGATCGGGGCAAACACCCGGCCCGGAAGTTGTTACGCTCACAGTAAGGGCTTGTGCAAGACCAGGCTTAGCGGCATAGGTGTGCAGGGCGGAAGGCAGCGGGGTTGTTTCTTCCGGGCTGCCGTCTCCCCAGTTCCAGGTGAACGATGCGGGCGGCGGACCCTGCACATCGAGGGTGGCCTGCACTTCGTAGGAATCTCCTGCTGCTGGCACAAGTTGCAGCGAGAGCTGGCCCGGTAGCGGGCAGTAGGCATCCAGCGAAACGGAAGTTTCGCTCTGGAGAGAGCAAACTCCCGGCCCCGAACTGGTGAACCGCACCTGATAACTCATGGGCTGGCCCGCCTGGCGGGCAAAATCGTGGGAGGCCTGTGCCACCAAAGTAGTTTCTTCCGGGCTCCCGTCGCCCCAGTTCCAACGGAAGGAGGTGGGAGTGGGTCCGTCGAAGGTGGCGGAAAAATGAAAAGTTTGGTGGTCGTTGGTAATGGCGCCGGGGCTCACCGTTAGTTGCCGGAGCGTAGCGCAGGGCAGCGGGGGAACCTCAATGAGCTCGGAGTGGGTACTGGAGCAGGAACCGGGCCCCGAGGCTTCAACGGTTAAGGTAAAGGAGCGGCTTTCGCCGGGAAGGCCCGGATAAGCGTGCTGGAGGGTGGTGGCCACGCCCGATTCTACTGGCGAGCCGTCGCCCCAGTCCCAGGTCAACTGATTGGGCCTCGGCCCCAGCACAGTGACACTTGCTTCCAGCAGCCAGGTTCCACCTGTTTGCTCCAGCCAGCTCCATTCCACCGACTCGATAGCGGGGCAGGCCCCAGGCACCATCACAGAGGTGGAAGTGCTGCTGAGGCAGTTGCCCGGCCCTTCGGCCCGGGCCAGAATGTCGATGTGCTGTGCGTCGCCAGCGGGCCGCTGATAGCGGTGAGTGGCAGTCAGGCCGGTGACCACCTCTGCCGGACTTCCGTCTCCCCAGGTAATCGTCCATTGGGCGGGTGCCGGGCCGGTGGCTTTCAACGCCAGTTCGACCAAAGCATCCAAATCAGTTACATTCAGCACTTTGGCAGCAAGCGCCACCACGGGGCACTGGCCGGGGATCGTGACAACCGTGGAGAGACTGTTTTGGCAGGCGCTGCCCGGCCCCATTGCCGTCACAGTCACGGTGCGCTGCAGGGCTTCGCCCTGGCCGGGGGTGAAAGAGTGGCTGGCCTCCGGCTTGGTTGTTGTTTCAGTTGCAGAGCCATCGCCCCAGTTCCAAACGAAATGGTCGGCAGGGCCGCGCAGCACATCTGCCTCAACACTGACGACAAACAAATCTCCGTTCAGAGAACCGGTAAGGACGCGGATTGCTGATACTTCCGGGCAGGGCTTGGGGGCCACCACCACCGAAGAGGACAAATGAGCCTGGCAGGAGCCTGGCCCCAGGATTTCGACTTGAATGGTAAAGGGAGCAGATACATTGCTCCGGAGATAGGGGTGGCTTGCTTGCGGCAGGTCGGTGTTATCGACAGGCGAACCATCGCCCCAGTTCCAGCTGTATCGCATTCCCGGCTCGTGGTTGCCGGCCAGTTGGGCTGTGACCCTGGCTTCCTCCGTGCCGGGATAGGTGAGCTCGGTGGAGGCAAATTTCATGACAGGGCAATAGCCCGGCACCAGAAACGGCTGGCTCAGGGAGGCAGAGCAACCATCCGGGCCGAGGATGCTGAGGGTGACCTGGTAGGACTGGTCCTGGCCGCCGCTGCGCGAATATTTGTGGCTGGCCGAGGGGGTGAAAGTTTCTTCGGGCTGGCTACCGTCGCCCCAATCCCAGCGGTAGCCGCGAACCGGCCCCTGGAAAATGGTGGCGCTGGCCAGGACTTCGACCTCTTTTTCCAGCGAAGTCCCGGTTGTGAGCTCAAGGGTGAGCAGTTGCGGGCATTCGCGGGTGATGCCCATGAATTTGCCGGAATAGGGATATTGCTGGCGGAAGGGTTTAAAATTGACAATGAAGGTCCAGCCATTTTCGCCCTTACTGCGCTCGTCCATCATGTTTTTCCGGCCCGAGCCGGAGAGGTCTTTCATTTCCCAGTGGTCCACGAGGCAGTTGTTGCCGGGCTGAAGGCCGAAGCCGAGAGAGGCATCGAGGGCGACGCCAAAAATCCGGGAGATGGCCACTTCATTGGGCCTTCCGCCAGGGTTTCGTTCGCAGAAATACCCGCCAAGAATGGTAAAAAAGCGGTTGGGATCGCCTTTCTGCTGCAATTCCAGCACCTCAATGACGGCCCCTTCGAGGTCGGCAGGGTGGTAGGATTGGGGGGAGGCGTTGATTTGGGAGGAAAAAATCACCCCAAAATCCGGAAAACCCGGTCGGGTGATGGGGCCCGAGCGGATATCATGTCGCTCGAAGGGAAATGGCGCTTGACTCAGGGGCACTGGCATGGTGAGTGGCTGATTAAGGGTTGTAGGAGGTAGGGATTCATCGGGAAAAGCGACCATTCAAGATACCAAAAACGTCGAAATGCCGAAAGATTCTTTTCGGGCAGAGCAAATTTGCTTTGAATGCAGCATCCTTTCTGCGAGCCGGCAGAAGGGCTCATGCGTTAGACTTTTGCCAAAACCGAAGAATCCAGTGCAGGAGGGCTTGGCAAGATGCTGAAAAATGGGCAATTGAAGCCATTTTCGCCCAGTGCAAAGATGCTTCAGCCGGGCGAACGATGCAGTGGAATGCGGTTTTTTTCTCCCCCCGAACAGGGTAAGTTCAAATCAGCAATTCCATCCCTTTTTCTGTTTTGCATGAGCCGCAGACCCGCAGCTTCAGAAACCCTTGCCGAAGTCACACTTTACCACTGGATCCACCAACTGGAGGACTCCAGTCCCAAACCCGCTACCATCACGCGGGAGGACGTGGTTCATGCCGGGGGCATTCCGATTCGGTTTTTGGCCCACTACCCTGGCGAGCAGGGAGATTTTCAGGCCTCTGTGTTTTGCGTTCACCAGGAGGTGATGCTTCTCCGGGTGGCCGGGAAAATAAAGGAAGAAGATGCCAATATTCTGCTGCGGGTATTCGAGCATCACAACCCCTGTTCCCAGGCTATGCGGCCCCAGGTCATTCTCGACCTGAGCGAGGTTCCAGCCGTAGCCTACCGAGCCCGGAAAAACCTGATTCTGGCTTTGCACATTCTCAGAACCCGCAGCCAGCAGGTATGGATCACCGGCTCGCCCATCATTCTGGCATTGCTCGACATGCATGCCAGAATGTACCCCTCTGTGAACAAACGAATTTTTCCCGTAGCTTCCCTCATGGAAGCCATTCAGGCTAGCACACAGGCCCTTACCTCTGACGATAAGCCTTCGCTCATGTCCTCGCATGCGAACGGAAGTCATCCCGCCGACAACGAAGCCACCCAGGAATTGCGGCGGCTCACCCACCTGCGTGCCCTGCTCAACAGCGCCCCGGATCCCATTTTTTCCATGAGCCTCAGCGGGGTTCTCCTCGAAACCAATGAATCCGGCAGGAATTTCTTTCGCCAGTTTTTGGGATCCGATTTCCCGGCAGGAAGGCGCTTTTCGGAGGCCTGGCCTTTGTTTTCTGACAGGGAATGGGACCAGGTGCTGGGAAGGCTTCAGGAAGGAGGCAACTGGAAAGGGGAAACCATCTTCGACTACGAAGGCCAGACCACCTATTACCAGGTGTCGTTTACCCCGATTCGGGAAGACAAAGGCACCATGACTGGCATTTCGCTCTTTTTGCGCGACAACACCCAAGCCCGGGCCGCCGAGGCCGACTCCCGATACCAAAAGGAGCTCATTGACTCCATCAGCTACAGCATCCAGGAAGGACTTTTCCGCAGCTCACCCCAGCGGGGCATCATGTTCGTGAACCAGGCATTCGTTGAGATGTTTGGCTACGACTCCATCGAAGAAGTGCTGCGCCTCGACCCCTACGATTTGTATGTGGATACCCGCCGGAGAGATGATTTTGTGAACATCGTGAAGGTGCAAACTTCCTTTATCAACGAGGAAGTTCACTTTCGCCGGAAAGACGGCAGCACCTTCTGGGGCCTCATCAGCAGCGTCAAAAAGGTGGACAAGCAGGGAATGGTGTATCATGACGGGGCCATCCGCGACGTGACACAGCTGCGGGAAGCCCAGCAGCGCATTCAGGAGAAAAACGCCGAACTTACCAAGGTCAACCGCGAGCTCGACAGCTTTGTGTATCGCGTGTCGCACGACCTCCGCGCGCCCCTCGTGTCATTACTTGGCCTCGTCTCCATTATCCGGATGGAAGAATCGGAGGAGAAAAAAGGCAGGTACATGGAGTTGATGGAAAAAAGCATCCACAAGCTGGACAGCTTTATCCTCGACATCATGAACTACTCCCGCAACACCCGCATCCAGCTCAGCTCGGAGGCTGTTCATCTGCGGGCTGTGGCAGAGGAGATCATCGAATCGCTGCGATATAGCCAGGAGGGGTTTCTCCACATCGAAAACTTTGTGCCAAATGATCTGATGATCCATACAGATCCGCAGCGCCTCCGGCCCATTCTCAACAACCTCATTTCCAATGCCATCCGATACCGGGATCAGGAGAAACCCAGCCAGATGGTGCGCATTGCGGCTGCCCGACTCGGCGACCAGGTGCAAATTGAGGTGAGTGACAACGGCATCGGGATCGCAGAAGAGCACCAGAGCCAGGTCTTCAACATGTTTTTCAGGGCATCGCGCCAGTCGGAGGGTTCAGGAATCGGGCTTTATATTGTTCAGGAAACCGTGGGGAAGCTGCGCGGACAAATCCGGCTACGCTCTCAGCTCGGGGAAGGGTCCACCTTCACCCTCGTGTTGCCCGACCACCCCGAGCTGCTGCCGGAATAACCAGGCTGCAGCCGTAAATTCTGCCTCTCTGCCTGAACCAAACCAGTCCCGGGAGGTTGACTCCATCAAGACCTCTTCCCTGCATAATGAATCCTTCACCCGCTTCCACATTTACTGCCGACCTCGACCGCTTCATTGAATTCGGCACAGTGCTGGACAAAGTGACCCGCAAATACCTCGTGCAGTACCTGCTGGCCAAGCTCAACCTGCCTTCCAGTCTGCCTCCCGAACTGGATGATAGCTATTTCCGGTATTTCCGCCAGGCCCTCGACCGCATGTTCGACCAGCCCAACCTGCGGCAACTGGTGCTGGCACAGCCCAGAATCGGCGAACAAATCGCCAGCGATACCCTCCACTGGATTCGCAAGGCCTACCAGCGGGCCCGGGAAACCAACCCGTTCGAAGAGGAAACCTCCCGGCTTTCGGCAGCCACCGTGATGCCTTTCCGCGATCTCGTTCAGCGCTACCGTTACCTCACCCAGTTTGTGGGGAGCACCTATGCGCGGCATGAGATGGACGCAGATTTTTATGCAAGCAAATTTCAGCGCCTGATCGGGGAGCGCGCCCCGGAAAAGCTCAGCCAGGAAGACAGGGAGCAGATTGAGGCCGTGATGCGCGATTTTCTGGCCCAGTGGGATGCCTTGCTAAGTGCCAAATTGCTTGATTATCAGCTGCGAAAGCTCCAGGAAGAGGAAGCCCCCTTTCAGGAAAACCTGGAAAAAAAGGCCGAAGAGTACCAGAAGCTTTTTCACCTCGTGGCGCCTTTTGCCGAATACATGGGCCGATATTGGGACATGTCGCGGGAGCTTTGGCAGGACCAGCATTTCGATGTGCTGCAGAAATATGCCGAGCTGCTGAACAACGAAGCATCTGTGAAAGAACTGGCTGACTTGCTGGGGCGGCTGCGCGAAGCCGAAATTGTGACGGAGGAGGAGATCTACGAGCGGGTGATCGTGCGCCACATGTGGGAAGAGCCTACCGACGAAAAGGCCGAGATTGTGGGAGTGAGGCAGGGAAATGACCTGGAGGCGGTGCTGAGCAGCGAGCTGGCCCTGATGGCCGATCCCGACACCGAAAGCGTGTTTCTCAAGCGGTTTGCCGACCAGCAGCTCCAGACCCTCGCTTACCAGTATTCGCAGCTCGTGCCCGATCCGCAGCGCCTCGTTGAGGTAAGCCAGCGCAGCAGACGAAAGGACCGCGGGCCGTTCATCATTTGCGTGGACACCAGCGACTCCATGAACGGGCAGCCAGAAGAAATCGCCAAGGTTTTGTGCTTTGCCATTCTCAAGCTGGCAGCCCGCGACCAGCGCCGCGCCTTCCTGATCAATTTTTCCACCGGCATCAAAACAATTGACCTTTTCGACATCGGGCGCTCCCTCGACGATATTGTGGCTTTTCTGCAAATGTCCTTTCACGGTGGCACCGACCTCTCCATGGCCCTGAATGAAGCCCTGCGGCAGCTCCAAACGGAAGGCTACCGCGATGCCGATGTGCTCATCATCTCCGACTTCATCATGTACAAAATCGATGACGACATCCTGGAGCGGGTTCGCCACCACCAGCAGCACCATCGCACAGCCTTTCACGCCCTCACGCTTCACCAGGACCCCAACGCCGAGGTGATTGAGCAATTTGACACCAACTGGATCTACGACCCGGCAGATAAGGGCATTATCCGGGAACTGGCGGGGAAACTGAGAACCCTCGGCAGGTAGGCGCGCTGCGAAAAAGGAGGCAGGCCAGCGTTCGTCTGCTGAACAGCCCGAATCGTCGCTTTTCCTGTTTTTTTCGGAAAACCTCTTTTGACCGGACGGGGTTAGTGACTTAATTTCCTATCTTTTCCTACCAAACGTTAACTACAACTACTCCTCTATGGCGGACATGGAATTTGATGCGATTGTGGTCGGCTCAGGCATCAGCGGCGGATGGGCTGCCAAAGAACTGACACAGAAAGGGTTAAAGGTAATCATGCTGGAACGTGGCAAAAACGTGGAGCATGTGAAGGACTACCAAAGCGCGCTGAAAGGGCCATGGGAATTTCCGCACCGCGGCACCCGCACCCAGCAAATGATCGAGGACTACCCCGTGCTGAAACGGGATTATCCGCTCAACGAAATGAACCTCGACTGGTGGGCCAACGACAAAGATTGCCCATACACCGAAGTCAAGCGGTTTGACTGGTTTCGTGGCTATCACGTAGGCGGGCGCTCCCTCCTGTGGGGCCGCCAGAGCTATCGCCTTGCGGATCTTGATTTCGAGGCCAATGCCAAAGATGGCATCGCCATCGACTGGCCTATCCGATACAAAGACATTGAACCCTGGTACAACTACGTGGAGCGCTTCTCCGGGATCAGTGGCAACAAAGATGGCATTCCCCACCTGCCCGACGGTGAATTCCTGCCGCCCATGGACCTCAACTGCGTTGAGAAAGACGTAGCGGCCAGGATCAAGGACCAATTCAAAGGAGCCCGTCACCTCATCATTGGCCGGGTTGCCCACGTAACCGGAGAGCTTGAAGGCCGCGGTCAGTGCCAATATCGCAACAAGTGCTGGCTTGGATGTCCGTTTGGAGCCTACTTCTCCACCCAATCCTCCACCCTGCCCGCCGCCATGGCCACCGGCAACCTCACCGTCCGGCCCTTTTCCATCGTGACGAAGGTGCTCTATGACAAAGACACCCAAAAAGCCACCGGCGTAGAGGTGCTGGATGCCGAAACCAACCAAACCTACGAATACAAGGCAAAGCTCATTTTCCTGAACGCTTCCACGATCAACACCGCATGGTTGCTCATGAATTCCGCTACCGACATTTGGCCGGAAGGTCTCGGCAGCAGCAGCGGCGAACTTGGCCATAACCTGATGGACCACCACCTCGGCGTTCGGGCTTCCGGCTTTGTGGATGGCTACGAAGACAAATACTACGAAGGCCGCCGTCCCAACGGGTTTTATATCCCCCGTTTCCGCAATCTCGACGGTGAAAAGCGCGAATATATCCGGGGCTTCGGCTACCAGGGCCGCGCCAGCCGGGAAGGCTGGAACCGCGAAATTGCCGAATACTCCATCGGTGCCGAACTCAAGGAAGCGCTCATGGAGCCAGGCCGCTGGTCGGTGGGCATGGGAGGTTTCGGCGAAATCCTTCCCTATCACGAGAACAAAGTCACCCTCGACAAAACCAAGACAGACAAATGGGGCCTCAACGTGGTGGCCATTGACTGCGAGTTGAAGGAGAACGAGCTGAAAATGCGCAAAGACATGCTGCAGGACGGCATGGAAATGCTCGAAGCAGCTGGCGTGAAGGATGTGAAGGGCGTTGACGGCGACGGAACCCCGGGCCGCGGCATCCACGAAATGGGCACCGCCCGGATGGGCAAAGACCCCAAAACCTCCGTGCTCAACAAATGGAACCAGATGTGGGATGCCAAAAACGTCTTCATCACCGACGGTTCCTTCATGACATCGGCTGGTTGCCAAAACCCTTCCCTCACCTACATGGCTTTCACCGCGCGCGCCGTGGACTATGCCGTGAGCGAACTCAACAAACAAAATCTTTGATTCACCCGGTCCGAAACACGATTTCGATACGACCTTTTACCAGGCAAATCGCATGAACAGAAGAGAAGCACTGAGCAGGGTTTCGCTGATTTTGGGCGGAACCATCGTGGGAGCCGAGGTGTTTTTGCAAGGATGTGCAAAAAAACCAATCGCGCTCTCCACAGTCGAATTTTCCGATAACAACGTCCTCTTCCTCGACGAAGTAGGCGAAACCATTCTGCCCACCACAGCCTCGGCTCCCGGGGCTAAAGAGGCGAAAATCGGCGAATTCATGCGCACCATCGTGCAGGATTGCTACGAGTCCGAAGAGCAGACCATCTTCCTCGAAGGCATTGGCAAGCTCAACGAAGCCGCCAAAGCAGCCCACCAGAAGGAATTCCTCGACCTCACGGCAGAGGAAAAGCATGCCCTGCTTGTCGGCATCGACGAAGAGGCCAAGGCCCACGCCAAGGCCCTGGAGCCCGGCCAGAAGGCCCACTACTTCAGCATGATGAAGCAGCTCACCCTGTGGGGCTTTTTCACTTCGGAAGTAGGTGCCACCAAGGCCCTTCGCTATGTGGAGGTTCCCGGCAAATACGACGGCTGCGCGCCTTATCAGCCAGGCGAAAGAGCCTGGGCGCTGAATTAGATCGCTGCAAGACGTTGAGAAGCGTGAGGCGAGACTGGAAGCGAAACCGGTCTTCTGCACCCTTGTCAGAGGTTGGCTTCAACCGTGACAAGGGTTTTTTGTCTCCCGATGATCATGGTGAGCAGGGTGAAACCCCTGAAGATTTGTGAGTGTTCCTGTCCTGGCTCTCGGCTCCGTTGCGATCGAGGGGTTGGAAACCGCCTCGCTCGCAATGGGCGAAGCCAGGGAGGCACACAGGCGGGAAAGGCCGGGTTAAAACCCTAAAATTTGTGAGTCTCGCTTCTCAATATCTCGCTTCTCAATATCTCGCCTCTAAGTGTCTGGCGACGCCTCCCAGCCCCAGCGGGGCGCCATGTCAATAGAGTGGCCGGCATTTGAGAGACATCCTTCCCCGGCAACCTTGAAGGTCGCCGGGGAAATTGGCTCAAGTGAGCCAGGTTTGCTATTGACATACCGCTCCTCAGGAGCTAGGAGGCGAAGCCGGTCCTCCCGCACCTTACTTGTCCCCCTATCCCATCCGACCTCTCTCCTCCGACTTCTGACCTCTCTACTCCACCCAATCTGCGATGAACAAATTCGTTTCGCGGGTGCCGCCATTGTTGCGGTTGGAGGCCCACACAAGCTGTTTGCCGTCGTAGGAGAACATCGGGAAGGCGTCGAACTCCTGGTCGAAGGTGATTTGCTCCAGTCCGGTGCCGTCGAGGTTCACCATGAAGAGGTTGAAGGAGCGGCCGCTGGCGGAGGCGTGGTTGGAGGAGAAAATAACCTTGTTGCCAGATGGGTGGAAGAAGGGTGCCCAGTTGGCCTTGCCGAGGCTGGTGATCTGCTTCAGGTCGCTGCCGTCGATGTTGGAAATGTACAGCTCCATGTCGGAAGGAGCCACCAGGCCCTGGGCGAGCAGCTCTTTGTATTCGGCCTGTGCCTCTGGCGTGGCAGGACGGGAGGCCCGGAAAATGAGCTTCATGCCGTCGGGGGAGAAAAAGGCCCCGCCATCGTAGCCAAGGGTGTTGGTGACCTGGATGAGCTCGCTGCCATCCACATTCATGACATAAAGATCGAGGTCGCCATTGCGGGTGGAGGTAAACACAATTTTGCTGCCGTCGGGCGAGAGGGTTGCCTCGGCGTCGTAGGCGTCGTTGTCGGTGAGCTGGCGCAGCACATTGCCCTGAAGGTCGGAGACGAAGAGCTCAAACTCTGCGTAGATCGGCCAGACGTATTTTTTGATCACGTTGCGATCGGGAGTAGGCGGGCAGGAATCGGCGTTGAGGTGGGTGGAAGCAAAGATCACCTCCTGGTTGCCGGGCATGAAATAGGAGCAGGTGGTGCGGCCTTTGCCGGTGCTCACGAGCTGGAGGTCGAAGGATTGGTCGGAAGACGTGGGGATTTTCCCTACAAAAATCTGGTCGCAGGGAACCCCGGAGGCCGGGTGGCTGCGCTGCAGGGTGAGAAACTGGTTGTCGAAGCTGAAATAGGCCTCGGCATTGTCGCCGCCAAAGGTGAGCTGGCGCACATTTTTGAGGTGGGACTCCTGCTCATAGCGGAGCGTATCAGCCGGGGGAGGCGTTGCCGCCTGGCTGTCGGCCTGGCTGGCGGAGTTGTTGCAGCCGAAGGCGAGGAGGCTGGCGAGGGCCGGGATCCAAATGCGGTTCATGTGGAAAAAGTTGGTCAGGATTCAGTGGGCAAACTTAACGAGCTGCGGCGCAGGGAAATGCCCCAAGCCGGAGTATTTCTGCCGGGAAGCGGCGATCAACTAAAAAATTAAATAAAAATCTATTGGATTAGTTGTTCGTCTAAAAAATTAGATTATGTTTGGAAGCGAGAGCCGAGAACCGAGACCGGAATAGGATTTGACCCAAAACTCCCAACACAGAGCCGGGAACCGGGAACCGAGAGCCGGGACCGGAAAAGGATTTTGCCGAAAACTCACAACTCCCTCATGCAGCAACTCACCCGCGCCGAAGAAGAACTCATGCACAAGCTCTGGAGCCTGGAGCAGGCGTTCCTCAAAGACCTCATGGACGCTTTTCCCGAGCCCAAGCCTGCCCAGAGCACCGTTTCCACGATCCTGCGCATTCTGCAGGAAAAGGGCTTTGTGCAGCACGAGGCTTTCGGCAGAACCTTCCGCTACCGCCCCCTGATCACCAAGGAGGAATACGCGAAGCGGTACATGAGGAATTTCCTCCAGCGCTATTTCGACGGTTCCTTCGCCAACATGCTCTCCGCCTTTTCCCCCAACGGCGACCTCACCATGCAGGAACTGGATCAACTGCTTCGCCAAACCCAGGACTCCCCCGAAACTTCTCCCGATCATGACGACTAACCAACTCCTCGTTACCAGCCTGGAAGTGCTGCTGATCAGCGGGATCGGCATGGTGTACTACCGGTTGCTGCTTCATCGCGAGCAAATGGCCCATTGGAACCGCTGGATGCTGCTTGCCTTGTCGGCTCTTTCGCTGCTGCTGCCGCAGATCCGGATCGAAACTCCCACACCCTGGGGCCCCGGTGGCTTTGCCGAAGTGATGATGGCACCCGTTCTCATTTCAGATGAGGGTGTCTCCGGCCCGGTTTATCTGGATTGGCTGATGATGGTCTGGCTGGCTGGGATGGGAGTAAGCGGGGGAATCAGGATCCTGCACCTGCTGCGGCTCTGGTCCTTTCGCCGCTCCTGCGGTGAGGTCGTGTGGCTGGAGGGTGTTCCCTGCCTGTTCACCGGCGGCAGGCTGGGTCCGGCCAGTTTTGGAAAATGGCTGTTTTGGGATGAAACGATCAATCTTAGCCCAAACGAGCAACACCTGATTCTGCAGCACGAGCAGGCGCACATCCGTCAGGGGCACAGCCTGGACCGGCTCTGGATGGACCTCCTGCTAACTGTGGCCTGGTGGAACCCTGCATTTTACTGGATGAAACGGCTCATGATTGCCAACCACGAAACCCTCGCCGACCGAGCCGCCATGGCCAATTCTTCGGCAGCCAGCTACAAAGCCCTGATGCTGCACAAATGGATTCGCCCGCGCCTGACCTCGACCTACGAATTTTCATTTTCTCACCTTCAACATCGGATTGACATGCTTACTCACCACAACAACCCTGCCCGGCGCTGGAAATACGCCCTGGCAGCGCCGCTTTTGCTCCTGCTGACCTATTTCGGCAGTTGCCATGCCCAGAACATCATTTCCATCCCCGAAAATGGGAACCGCCTGCAGGCCGAAACGCTGGTTCAGCTCGACGTTGATCCTGTTGCCCTCAATCTGAATGAGGTGAAACAGCGCATCGGCTACCCCGAAGAAGCCAGAGACGCAGGCGAACAGGGCACCGTGATCGTGAAGATCAGCATTGATGCAGAAGGCCGCTATATTGCCCACGAAGTGCTGACAGAGGGCCGCCCCATGCTGACAGCTGTCGTGGAGGCGAATGTGCCGCTGCTTACCTTCCAGCCCGGCATCAAAGATGAAAAGCCTGTGGCCTGCTCGGTGAATGTTCCGTTCAACTTTGTGCTGCTGAGATAAGGCTGCAGATTGATGAAAAAACAGCCCGCTTCTGCAGAGGCGGGCTGTTTGTTGTTCTGGAATGGTCAGAAGGATCAGGCTTCCTGGCCGCGGATTTTCCGCAGGTATTTGTTCAGTTCCACTTTTACTTCCGGTGCCAGGATCACGAGGCCGATGACGTTAGGGAACACCATGGCGAAGATCATCGCATCGGAGAAATCGAACACAGGCTTGAGGCTGGCAGCGGCCCCGATCACGACGAAGGCGCAGAACAGAACTTTGTAGAGAACATCGCTCAGGCGGCTGTCGCCGAAGAGGTAGGTCCAGGACTTGAGGCCATAGTAGGACCAGCTGATCATGGTGGAGAAGGCGAAGAGGAAAACCGCGAGGGTGAGGACGTATTTGAACCAGGGAATGGCGGAGGAGAAGGCCCGGGAGGTGAGGGCAACGCCTTCGGTTTCGGTGGTGACGTAGTTGCCGGTGACAATGATCACGAGGGCGGTCATGGTACACACCACGACTGTGTCGATGAAGGGCTCAAGCAGAGACACTAGGCCTTCGGAGGCGGGGTAATTGGTGCGAACGGCGGAGTGGGCGATGGAGGCTGATCCGACCCCGGCTTCATTGGAGAAGGCTGCGCGGCGGAAGCCCTGGATGAGCACGCCGAAGAAACCACCGGCAATGGCTTTGGGGGCGAAGGCTCCGGAGAAGATGAGGCCGAAAGTGGCGGGGATGCTCGAAGCATTCATGAACAGGATCACAAACCCGGCGGCCATGTACAGCACCACCATGAAGGGCACCAGTTTATCCGTTACCCTGGCGATGCTTTTGATCCCACCGATGATGACAAGTGCCACCATGATGGCGACGACAAGCCCGAAGAACCAGCCATTTGCGGCCAGCCAGGTTCCCTGCACAAATTCAAGCCCGGCGATTTGCGAAAATGCCTGGTTCACCTGGGCCATGTTGCCGCCGCCGAAGGAGCCGCCGATACACATGACAGCAAAAAATGCAGCCAGGAATTTGCCGAGCATTCCCATGCCTTTGCCTTTCAAGCCTTCGCTGAGGTAATACATCGGGCCACCTGACACCACGCCGCTGGGCGATATTTTGCGATATTTCACCCCGAGGGTACATTCGACAAACTTCGCCGACATGCCCAGGAACCCGGCCAGGATCATCCAGAAAGTAGCCCCCGGCCCGCCAATCGAAATGGCAATGGCCACCCCGGCAATGTTGCCAAGGCCTACTGTCGCCGATAGCGCAGTGGTGAGTGCCTGAAAATGCGACACTTCCCCGGCATCTTTGCCGTCGCTGTGCTTGCCCCGAACGATATTGATGGCCAGCCCGAAAAAGCGAAAATTGGGAAACCCGAAATAGAGCGTAAAAAAGATAGCTCCGGCAATGAGCAGCACGATGCTCAAGGGCAGGAACATGATCTCTTTGAGGGTGAAATGGTAGGCTGCGCCGGGCGCCAGGCTATACACCGACCCGGCGTTGGGGGTCATTGTGAAGGAAAAGCCGTCGAGGCTGGCTGGCTGGCCGGGAACCACGGCTACCGACTGCCCATCAGCACTGCGGGCAAAGAGCCCGGAGTCGGTAGCAACCAGGGAAAAGCGTTTGTTGTAGGGAATGGCTGCCTGATCTTCGTCGTAGGAAATAGAGAAAGGAGGCTCTTCGTAAAAATCATCGCGGGAGAGCAGGACCCCTTCCTCCCCGACCATCACATCGTCTTTGAGCTTGAAAGACCAAAACACCACGGCCTCGATGGCGTGGGTGGCAGGTGTTACAACCGCATTGATTGTTTCGTCCAAAGAGCTTTCGCCGGACGATTGAGCGGGGAGGGCCTGCCAGAAAACGAGAGAGAGAAGAATGGCAGCAGCCCGGCGGAGAAATAGGTTCATGAATCCTGTTTTGTGTAATTCCTCAAAGACATCTGCCTAAAATAACAACGAAACCACGAGAATGCCCAACCACAACAGGCCTCTGTGGCAGGTTTCCGGGCGGAATTGGGATAGCATGACGCCAATTCCTATCTTGCACGAAGCATTCTGAGCCTGGCAATGATTCTATGAAGCAACTTTTTTTCCTCCTCCTGGCGCTGGTTCTGCTGGCGATTCTGGTGTTTGAATACCGCGCATGGCGTCGCCATCGCAGTTCCGACGCCTATGCTTATGCCATCGATTCCACCATCAACTGGCAGGAGCCAAGCCCGCTTCTTGTGAAGGAGTATTTGCTCGGCGTTGAAGAACTGGCCCAGTATGGCCGCTTTGCCTGGGCCAAACATGGCGTGGACGTGCTCACCGACTCCCCCACCGATCCGGAATCCGGACCATTTGTCACAACCTACCAGCTCATGCTCAGCAGTGTGCGCGCCCTGGAAATTCAGCTCAAACATCCCCGCGACAGCTTTGCTGCCCTGCCGGCAGATGTGGCCCGTTTGTTGGACAATCCCATTCTCGCCAAACCCCTCGACCAAAGCGCCCTGGTCTTCGAAATTCAAAAAAAACTGACCGAGAAAGGCTACCAGATGCCCATTGACGGCATTTACAAAGACGAAACCCGGGCCAGCGTGCTCGCTTTTCAACAGGCCAACCAACTCTATCCCAGCGGGTTGGTGGATCAAATCACGCTGGAACGCTTATTTCAGAACAACTAGCGACATGGACAAGCAACAAAACAACGGCGTGGCCAATCCCGATCCCGTGGATCAGTTGGGAGCCATTAAAAGCATCATTTTCGGGACGGAGATGCAGGAGCTGAGCAGCCGCATCAAGCAGCTCGGTGACTCGCAAGTTCAAACAGCCGACCAGTGGAAAGCCAGGGTCGACCAGCTGGAAGCCCGGCTGACAGAAGAAATGGAGGACCTGCGAAAAAGCCTTCTCAGCGAGATGAACACCCGCTTCGACTCTCTCCAGGCCGATCTCGATCAGGTCAATGAGGCCAAAGCCGACCGCAAGCAACTCGGTGAGTGGCTCAAAAAGCTGGGAGACCAGCTCCTGCAGGGCTAAGCCCTACTCGATGACCTCGACGTCCTTGACGAAGTATTTGGTGTCGCCCCAAAAGGACAGCGCCACAAAGCTTTCGTCGTAGGTGACCTGCACCCGTGCGCCCTTGCGCACAGCCTCCTGGATCTCAGCGCGCACTTCCTTGTCGCCGGGATAGACGGAGAAATCCCACAAATTGCTCGCCTCGCCAAATTGCAACTGGCCTTCCCAGGTTTTCAGCAAAACCCCTTTCTGGCTGAACTTGACCACCGTGCCGGAGCGCACTCCTTCGCTAAAGTGGACATAACGGGCAAACAACAGATAGCCCGCCAGGATCAGCACAGTTGCCAATGAGCCGAAAATCAAGAATCGGCGAAAGTATTTCTTCGTAGCTGCCCAAAACTTTTCCATGAGGTATGTGAACTTGCTTGTTGAAAACAAAGATACAGGATTCCTTGGGAGGGTTGATACCCGCCCGTGGATTCCTGCCATTCTTTCAATTGCGACACTGGCTCCGTAGCTTCGGGCTTCCATTGAGGAGACCTGCGTGCCTCTTTCGCAATGTTCCTTTCTTTTTGACTGCCCACCCGGCCTTCGTCACCCGCAAAATTGCTGCCCCCATGCCCCATGTTTTCGGCATCCGTAGAGAAGATTTAAGTAAAACCGGAGAAAAACGCGTTGCCATCACCCCCGCGAAGGTCCCGACCATTCAGCAAGCCGGCATACAACTCCTTGTTCAGCCCGGCTTTCCCCCCGGCCACCCTGAAGCAAAACGGGCCTTCCCCGATGAGGCCTATCTGGCACAGGGTGCCCGCCTCACCGAAGACCTCGCCGCCGCCGATGTGATCCTCGGCCTCAAGGAAGTGGCCATCCCGGAGCTCATTCCCGGAAAAGCCTACCTATTTTTCTCCCACACCCACAAAGGCCAGCCCAAAAACAGGCCTCTCCTCCGCGCCATGGTCGAGCGCAACATCACCCTCATCGACTACGAACTCCTCACCGACGAGCAGGGCCGCAGGCTCGTGACAGCCTTTACCTACTTCGCCGGATACGCCGGGATGACAGACAGCCTCTGGACGCTTGGCAAACGATGGAAAGACAAGGGCATTTTCTCCCCCTTCGAGGCGATTCCGCAGGCCATTGAGCGGGAAGACCTGACCCTCGTGCGCCGGGAAATCGAAGCAGCCGGTGAGCAGATCCGCCAACACGGCACCCCGGCTTCGCAGCCACCCTTGATCATCGCCGTGCTCGGCACCGGCAAAACCAGCATCGGCGCCCAGAGCATCCTCGCGCACCTGCCCGTGGAATACATTCGGCCCGACCAACTGGAACACACCTTTGCCCATGGCGACCGCCGCAAGGTGTATGTCCTGCTGCTCGACATTCCGCAGATGTTTCGCCTGCGCCCCGACAGTCTTTATCGCGCCGAAACCCTCGACGCGGATGCGCTGTATCGCCGATACCTGAGCGAGCCAGCGCATTTTGAGAGCAACCTCGACCAGGTCTTTCCCTACCTCACGATGCTGATGAACTGCATCCTCTGGAGCCCGAAATACCCGCGCCTGCTTACCCGCCGGGACACAGCGGCCTGGTGGGCGCAGCACAAAACCCTCGAAGTGATCGGCGACATTTCCTGCGACCCCGACGGGGCGATTGAGTTTTCGCAGGAGACCTGGATCACCGACCCGGTGTTCATCTACAACCCCGCGACGGATACGTCCACCCTGGGCTTTGCAGGCGATGGCATCGCGGTGATGGCCGTGACAAACCTACCCTGCGAGTTTTCCCCGGATGCTTCGGAGCTGTTCAGCGAAGAGCTGCTGGAGCATCTGCTGGCCCTGGGCCATGCCGATTTAACCGCCAGCAGTCCCCGCGCCGCCGGTTTCCCGCCTGCCCTCGCCCGCGCCACCCTCCTATGGAAAGGTGAGTTCACGGAGGCGTTTGGGTATATGAGGGAGTTTTTGTGAGGGGGGGAGAGACCTGATTCTCTCACCCCACCACCTCCAGCCTGGCCTCTTCAACCACACGGGTTCTGCCCTGCTGGCGCATGGTGCCTGTCACTTTGACGGTTTTGCCGTGCTTGTGGGCTTCGAGTGCCTGGTTGTAGTCGTCGCGGGAAAGCAGCACACGTGCTTTACTGGCTTTTTCGGCATCGCCTGCGAGGTAATTGAGCACAATTTCGCCGCCCTGCCGGGTGTGGGGGTCAGGATCGGCTTTGGTTTGCGAAATCTGCCCCACAAACTCATTCGAAGACTCAATGTCGCTGGGCCTGAGCTGGCCAATCAACTGCTCCATCACGGGCACATAGTCGCTGCTAAACTTCACTGATCCGGGCAGGTCAGGAGCGGGCCCTGCAAAGCCCGACCAGGAAGCCGAAATTTCCACCTCACGATTTTCCTTTGTGTTGAGGTCCAGAAGGCTTTCCAGCAGGTTGGCACTGATCACCTCGGTGGCGTCCATGGCAAGAATCCGCTCGTGCTCGCCCCGGTCTATGGCGACCTTAATGGTATGAAGGGACCACATTAATCGCCGGGTCACACGCCGGGTGAAAGATGCCTGCAGATCAGCAGCAGGATGAAAATAGCCAAGGGTTTCCGGCGCATCTGCTGAAGTGGAATTCAGGAAAGGGCAAATGATGGAAAGTACAAAGCTGCCATGCTCTGTTTGGCCAAGGTGGCACTGGTCGATCAATTGCTGGGCACCTTTTAAAGAAAGGCGACGATGGTAGCGCTCTGGCTGAATGAGGTCGCAGGCGGCAGTGAAAATGGCCTTCTTCGCGTTTTCCAGCAGGTCAACACTTTCCATCAATGGAATTGTTCCCCCCTGGGTAGCCCGCTCCATGAGCCTGAAGCGCAGGATGTCGGCAGGTGGGAGGAACAGATCTGTAAGTACCTGATCATAAGGCCTGGCTTCGGCCAGGGCGATGGCTTCTATCACTTCGTGAATTCGCGGAAGATAGTCGCCAAGATCCTTTGACAGGGGTAGGATGGTTTCAAACTCACGATCTTTGCTCTTTTTTTGAAAGAGTGCAATGTCTTCCCGCGGAACATCAGCACGAACCCAGCCTGTATGTCTCAGGTAGGCCTGAAGCTCGGTAAACTTCAGCAGGGTGAGATCATGGCGCGATGCGGTGCGAATCATAGGCGAAACATTAGGGAGGCATTGAGCATAAGGCGCTTGAGAGAGTCCGGATTTAATAAGTTGGCGAGTGGTAAGCGAACCGTTACAGAAGTGGAGTTAGAAGACTCCTCCATCCCTTCTAAATTAAGGTAATAGGCACACTTTCGCAAGATCAGCTCATCGGGTGAGCAAGTGATCCAATCGGACTGATCCGCTGGCATACAAAAAACCACCAGCAGGCGAGGAACGACCGTTTTTACCCTCAGGTCGTCATAATTTTTGATTTCAAGGGGAAAGCTGAGCTCACCCTGGTTGTTCACAACACATCTGGTAGTGGCCTTTAGCTGAACCTCTATACGAGGAGACTTAAGGATTGAAGTGGCGTGGAGCTTTCCTGAGGCGCTGATCACTGCATCCACACTGTCCATGTCGATGCGGGGCGTTTCAACTGAATACCCACATGAGACAGAGAGTGCGTGTAAGTAGGCGAGACTTAGTTCGGACTGGATTTGGGAGATCGAGAGCATGAGAGAGGGTTAGTAAATCCATGCATCGGCAGCCCGAATTTATTAAAATAGCCAGAATGTTCGCAGGTTCGCTTTACCCCTAAACAAAGCCCTTCCCCTCCCAAAACGCACCAACCTTCCCTCCTCATAACTTTCTCCGCACGCTGCATCCGGGGAGTGCTGTCCTATTTCGGCAGCACCGCCCTGGCGAGCTTGTGCGGAAGTTATTCAGGAATCGCCACCTCTTTTCGCTCACCTGGACCTGATCCGGCAAAGGATCGGGAAGGGAGAGTTGCGGGAAGCGATTGATCTTTTCCTTGACATCTGTAGAAATGGCGGCCCAACTATGGACGAGGCGTACAAGCAAGCGCTAAACGCTGGATGTCGCCTGGGCAAGATAGATGAAATGAAGCAGTGGGGTGAGATCGAAGCGGATACTTATCTATGCCACTTCTCCAGGATAGAACACTCGATTACAGAACTTTCCTTTGATGTGGAGACCGCGATGGCCCCATCTCTCACCCCGCCATCCCCGCAGCTCCGCGATGAGAATTGCCTGCCCGGCTGATTCCCACAATCATCAGGATACCCAGCAGGTAGTGGGAGGCGATCGCGGCGATAACAGTGGTTTGGGCCAGGGAATTGCTAAAAATGCCCTCATCCCGGAAGGTCAGCCACATGACCCAATCCATCGTGGCGCTCGCCATCTGGTAGGCAGCCAACCCTTTCGCTACGCCGATGTGTGGGTTTTTCCGGAAAATCCAGGCAATGTAGCCCATGAAGCCGAGGGCCAGCCCGGTCAGCTTAGCGATCCAGTGGCCGTCGATGCTCAGGTCCCAGCCGGTCACTGCCGGGATCACCGATGGCGGAAGCATTCCGCAGAGAAAGTAGAAGAATTCCAGCACCGCAACGGCGGTAAACAACAAGGATAAATCGGTTAATTTTTTCATGATGAGTCGAAGTTTGACCTGAAAATCCAAACCTAGACCATATCTTTAGAACTGACAAGTGTAGAGTATAGTCTATACTTCAAATATATTTTTCCACATCAACAACGGCCTCATGCTCATCAGTGAATTGGCTAAGCGCACAGGGGTAACTGTTCACACCCTGAGGTTCTATGAAAACGTCGGGCTGTTCAAAGGGGAAACCGATGAGCAGGTGAAAACAAACAACTACAAGCAATACAGCGAGGAACTCGTCGGGAAAATAGCCCTGATCAGGGAGGCGAAGGAAATCGGGTTCACCCTGAAGGAGATCAAAGAACTGCTGGACGACTGGTATAATGGCGACCTGCCAGCGGCAAGAAAGGAGGAGGTGCTGTGGGCCAAAATCAGGGAAATCGATGCAAAGATTGCGCAGCTGCACCTTGTCAGGCAGTTTTTGGCAGATGGGATTGAGGAGGTAAAACGGGGAGACTGCTGATAAACAACGACGGAGATGTTGGCAGATCCAGGCCTGAGCTTCTGAGTTCTAACCAAAAAGTGTAGCATGATCACTGATTAATGCTGGGATCGTCCAGAAAATCTGAACGATCCCAGCATTCCAATTCGCAATTCCCGGTTCGGATGCTCCAAACACAGGCTCCCTCTTCTCCGTTGCCGCTATGCCTTTGAAGTTGCCTTCAATTCTTTTGCAATCTCTTCCATCCCGGCACGGTAGCTAGTGGCATGCTTTCCAAAACGCTTGTTGAATTTGCTGCAGTCAAACAGGTAGTCCACCTCATTTTGGTACAGCATTTCGCCGATTTCCTTCATTATCGGGTTGAACCAGCCTAATACGGTGAACATCCAGGGGGGAAGGGTCATGAATTTGGGCTTCGCACCAAACACTTCCGCGGCCAGGTGGATGAATTCCCTGCCCGTGGGCGCGCTCATGTCGGTGGGCAAATGCCAAATCTGGTTATCGGTGTCGGTGTTCATGCCCAGCAAAGCCATTCCCCGAGCCCCGTCTTTGACGTAGGTAAAGCAGTGGCGCTTATCGGCGTTGACCATCCATTGGCCCGATTTTCCCTGGGAAAAGGGCTGAAACACCATCAGGTAGGAGTATGCCAGCGGCGTGATGCCGTAAAAATCGGCAGCGCGCGCAATGGAGCCCTGGATCCTTCCCTGCTCATAGGCAGCGATCAGCATGCGGTCGATTTCGGCCCTGGCTTCTCCTTTTTTGCTGCAAGGCTGAATCGGACTTTCCTCTGTCATCCAGCCCGATACCTTGCCCAAGGGGTACACGTTGTCAAAGAAAATGAGGCGAGCCTTGTGCTTTTCGCAGGCGTCGATCACATTTTTCATGAGAACAGGCCAGTCGCGGCGCCAAACAGCAATTTGATATGGGAGCCCAACGGTGAGATACACCACAGAAGCCCCTTGAACGGCCCGGTCGGCCTCTTCGGGCCGGAGCAAATCAGCTGGGAACAGCTCTTCCTTTCCGGCAATGTGCTTGGGCTGGCGGCTCACCAGCCGAACAGGAACCTGATGGGCGGCAAGCGCATGGGCCAGTTCGGTGCCGATGACACCGGTGGATCCGAGAATAACGTGCATAAATCAGAGGGTGAAAGGATTGACAATTTGGAAACCAGGTATTGCAATGATACGCCCAAAAAACGCGGCATTTGTTTGTGAACAGTGGAAGCCGTCAGCATTGCGCCAAAATAAACAATGTTCACAATAAAAACGACGATTACATTTCAAGAAAATAAAAACGGAGAAATCGCCCCTTGCAGGGATGATTTCTCCGCTGTGAACAATGCCAGCCAGCTATCAGGCAAACTGAGCTGTCGCATTTTCCTGCACCAGCTTAGCCTGCACCTCGCCGGGCACCTGGCTATATTCCAGGAAACTCAGGTTAAAGGTGGCTCTTCCCTGCGCCATGGAACTGAGGGCTGTAGAGTAGCGGCTCATCTCGGCGAGGGGCACCCGGGCCGTGATGCGCTGGTTGCGGCCTTCGGTCACAAACCCTTCCACAATGGCCCTGCGGCCCTGAAGGTCGGTCATCACATCGCCCATGTAGTCCTCCGGAACGATTACCTCCAACCTGTAAACTGGCTCCAGCAGCCTTGGATTCGCCTCCGTAAAGGCCCTTTTGAAAGCAGCACCGCCGGCAATTTTGAAAGAAATTTCATTAGAATCCACAGGGTGCATCTTGCCATCATACACATACACCACAACATCACGGGCATATGACCCTGTTAGCGGTCCCTCTTCCATCACCTCCATCACTCCTTTGAGGATCGCCGGCATGAAGCGGTTTTCGATCACCCCTCCCACGATGCAGTTGTAGAACACCAGCTTTCCGCCCCATTCGAGCTGAATCTCCTCTCCATCCTTCACCTTGATGTCGGTGGGGTGAACCATTCCCTCAGACCAGGGACCGATGCGGAGATACACCTCGCCAAACTGCCCTGCTCCGCCCGACTGCTTTTTGTGGCGGTAATCGGCATTAGCCACCCTCTGGATGGTTTCCCGGTAGGAAACCCGGGGCTCCTGGAAGGTTACGGGGCAGCCGTATACATGGTCAATGATCCATTTCGCGGTTTGTAAATGCAGCTCTCCCTGGCCCGACAGGATGTTTTGCTTCAGTTCCTTTTCATACTGAAGCTTGAGGGTGGGGTCGCCTTCGTGCATTTTGAGGAAGGCCATGGCCATTTTTTCCTCTTCTCCCTGCTTCACAGGCTCCACGGCGACGCGCATCCGGGGTTCGGGAAACAGAATGGGTTCAAGGGCTACGTCGTCCGGTTTGCCGCGAAGGGTGTGATTGGTATGGGTGTCTTTGAATTTGATTGTAGCACCGATGTCTCCGGCAGAGAGTCTTTCGACCGGGTGGCGGTTCTTCCCATCGACTGCAAAGAGTTGATTGAGCTTTCCACGAGCCTGGGAGCTGGTGTTGAACAATTCCATGCCTGCCTCCACGGTGCCGGAGCAAACCTTGAAATAGCTCATTTGACCGGTGTGCTTCTCGTTGGAAGATTTGAACACAAACAACGTGGTAGTGGGATCGCTGACAAGGAGTTCTTCGCCTTCTGTGGTGGTTTCGGGGCTGATTTCTCCGGCAGCGGGGCAAACGTTGCCAATAAAGCCCATCAGGCGGCCTGAGCCCATGTTTCGCTTGGCAGAGAGGCAAAATACGGGGAACATGGCCCGGGCCAGCATCCCGATGCGGATGCCTTTGCGCAGCTCATCTTCGTCCAATTCGCCCTTTTCAAAATACAACTCCATAAGCTGGTCGTCGTGCTGGGCTGCGGCCTCAACCAGGGTATTGTGAAGCTCGTTGGCGCGCTCGCGCTCTGAGTCGGGGATGGGAAGTTTTTCAGGTTTGCCGCCGCCATCGGGGAAGCGGTACATGGTCATTTTCAGCAGGTCGATGATGGCGTTAAAGCCTTCGCCCTGGTTCAGCGGGTACTGCATGAGCACCACGCCCTCGCCAAAGCGTTCTTTGATGTCTTCGACAGCCTGGCTAAAATCGGCCTTGGGCTGGTCGCACTGGTTCACCACGAAAATGGAGGGCTTGTTGTATTTCTGCAGGTATCGCCAGGCGATTTCGGTGCCAACCTCCACGCCATACTGGGCATGAACCATGAGCAGGGCGGTGTCGGCCACGCGGAGGGCGCCGATGAGCTCGCCGATGAAATCATCCTGCCCGGGGGAGTCAATGATGTTGATTTTGGTGTCTCTCCATTCGGCGTGCATGATGGAGGCAAACACGGAACTTCGGCGGTCGAGCTCGACCTCGTGATAATCTGAGACGGTGTTGCCGTCGTCAACCGACCCCATCCTGCTGATGACGCCGGACTCGAACATCATACATTCGGCCAAGGTAGTTTTGCCAGCTTTGGCACTACCAGCCAACACGATGTTCTTGATGTGGTCTGTGGGATACTGCTTCATTGCGAGCCGAATTAGAGAGTAGTACATCCAGTTCAATGCCACCGAAGGTTTACCGCACTTCTCCCGCTGCCTGAAAAAAGGGCCCGAAAGAAGCAGTTTGGGTTTCCAATCGCCGGCATAGTTGGATAATGTAAAAAAAAAGCCTCATTTATGCACCCTGTCGGCTCAGGATTTTCCTGAAGGGTGCCTGGGGAGAAATTTGACAGGAAATTTTCCCCGGTCTGCCAGCTTTTCTCATTCCACCACATGAACAAGATCATCTCCGGCGGCGCAGCCGATCAGCCTGTTTCCCGCACATTCACCAACTGGGTCCTGGCGGGCTATGCCTTGATAGCCATGCTGGATTTGGTTGGTCTGAGCCTGGCTTCCGAAGGCATTGTGCTGCACCGTGTGGCCAAAAGTCTGCTCATGCCAGGGCTAATGCTGCTGGTATGGAGCGCAGGGCCTGGCATTCCGCGGCGTGGCTGGCTGTTTGCAGCCTTGTTTGCTTCCTGGCTGGGCGACTTGCTGCTGATGCTGCCGGGAAACCAGTTTTTCCTGTTCGGCCTTGCTTCATTTTTTGTGGCCCATGTGTTCTACCTGCTTGTGTTTCAGGTGGGAATGTTGCTTCGGCCAGGCGGGCTGCTGCGTATCAGACCCTGGATGGCGCTCCCATTTCTGGGGTTTGCAGGTGCGCTGCTGGGGTTGCTGTGGGAAGGCATTCCCGCCGACATGCGCCTGTCAGTGTGCGCCTACGCCGGGGTCATCTCGCTCATGGCTTTGGCTGCGTGGGGCAAATCAAGAGCATTTTCCGCCCCCTGGGCTGGATTGCTCATGGCGGGTGCACTCCTCTTTCTTCTCTCCGACAGCCTCATTGCACTAGGAAAATTTGGCCAGGAACAACTCCCCATTCCTGCCCAGCCCGTTTGGGTGATGTTCACCTACGCCCTGGCGCAGGGCTGCATCGTGTGGAGCTGGGTGCAGGGAGCGTCGAAAATTGAGTAAAAAACGGCCTTCCGTCGGTGGAAAGAAGGCTTTCACAGCGAAGGTTTGTAATTCACTTCCAAAGTGAAACAGGTTTTTCTATCTTCACGCCGCAAATAGAGAGATCATCCTCCACCGCATGAGAGAACTACAATTCCGTGAGGCCATTCGCGAGGCCATGTCTGAGGAAATGCGCCGCGACGAGCGCATCTTTTTGATGGGCGAAGAAGTGGCCGAATACAGTGGTGCCTACAAGGTGAGCCAGGGCATGCTCGAAGAGTTTGGCCCCAAGCGGGTCATCGACACGCCCATTTCAGAGCTCGGCTTCGCCGGGATCGCCGTGGGTGCAGCCATGCTCGGCCTCAAGCCGATTGTCGAGTTCATGACCTTCAACTTCTCCCTCGTCGCCATCGACCAGGTCATCAACAACGCCGCCAAGATGTACCAGATGTCGGGCGGGCAGTTTCCCATCGACATCGTGTTTCGCGGCCCCACCGGCTCCGCTGGCCAATTGGCTGCCACCCACTCCCAAAGCTTTGAAAACTGGTTTGCCAACACCCCGGGCCTCAAAGTAGTGGTGCCTTCCACCCCGGCTGATGGCAAGGGCCTGCTCAAAGCTGCCCTCCGCGACCCCAACCCCGTGCTGGTGATGGAATCGGAGGTGATGTATGGAGACAAAGGCATGGTGCCCGACGGCGAAGATTTTGTGATCCCGATTGGGGTAGCTGAGGTGAAAAGGGCCGGAACAGATGTCACGATCGTTTCATTTGGCAAAATGGTCCACGTTTGCCTCGCCGCCGCTGAAGAACTGGCCAGAGAAGGCCTTGAAGCTGAGGTCATTGACCTGCGCTCCGTTCGCCCCATCGACTATGACACAGTTGTTCGGTCGGTTATGAAAACCAACCGCTGCGTGTTTGTGGAAGAATCCTGGCCACTCGCTGGCATGGCTGGTGAATTAACCTACATGATCCAGAAGCGCGCCTTCGACTATCTTGACGCCCCTGTGCTGCGCGTCACTGGCCGCGACACCCCGCTGCCCTATTCTTCGACCCTGGTAGAGGCATTTCTACCCAACCCCAAGCGGATCATCGATGCAGTGAAAGCTGTTACCTACCGATAAACGAATCGTTTTTTCGTACGAAATGCCCTTTCCATGCGGAGAGGGCATTTTTTTATAACTTACTTCGAAAATCAGACTTCCTAGTTTTTCTATTTTTTCCTCAATCTTTTGCCTTTCGATTCCGGTATTTAGGGGTGTCAAACATTCCATAATTCCCCTGACCATTTATTAACCTGCCCATGTTCACATCGTTCGCCCCGGTTGTCGCCCACTTACCAGTTGCTTCCCAGCGCGAAACTTGCCCTGCAAACATGAGTGATGAAGCGCTGGTCGCTGCCATCCTCGAACAAAACCGCCCCGAGCTGTTTGCCTGGCTCTACCGGAGATACGTTGGCAAAATACAGCGCAAGTGCAGCAGCTTTACCCACGACAGGGAAGTGGCCCAGGACATGGCTCAGGACATCATGGTGAAGGTTTTTCACCAGCTCTACAAATTCAGCGGAAAAAGCCGGTTTTCTACCTGGCTTTATGCCATCACCTACAACTTCTGCGTGGAGCACTACCGAAAGCAGGGAAAATTTCACTTCCTGGCCATTGACCAAACCTTCGACATCTGCGAAGACATGGAAGATCCCGAACCGCTTCAGGCACGCTCTTCTGTCCTGCACCACGCCCTGGAGAAAATCGCGCCCGAAGACAAGGCCATTCTCCTGATGAAATACCAGCAGGATCTCTCCATCAAGGAATTGACCGAGCGGTTTCAAATTTCGGACTCAGCCGTCAAAATGCGGCTCGCACGCGCACGCCAGCGCGTGAAGGATTTGATCCAGGAGTCGGAGAGGCACGCAGCTTAAGCCCGCACTCTCTTTTTTTTCCAGGCGAATTCTACTTTCGGGCGCCACGCTGTTAAAGCGGTAGAAGAACTCACTACAGGCAGTCAACACCAGATCGCGCAATCTTTCTGAGGCCTACCGGCGCTTTTTCTGGGCGCGAACTTTTGGCCTGTTTCTGGATTTTTTGGCTCTGCCACCGGGTTTTTGCGGTTGCTGGTGCGGATGGGTGGGGGCCACTTTGTTGATGCGAACCTGAGATGCTTCGAGTTGAATTTTTCCGTTCGAAAGCTTGGCGATTTGCTCAGCTACGGCTTCTTCGGGGTTGTTGGCCTTGCTGATATCAGCAGTGCTAAGCAGGTAAATGGCGTTGGCCATCATGTTGATGTACTCATCGCGAATTGGTCCAGGCTCCATGCCTGCGGCGTGCTGGGCCATCAGGTCGAGATTGCTGCCAGTGGCACGGTAGCGGGGCTTGCGATTGGGATAAGGCATCCGGACACCAACCGGGTGGTGGGCTGGCTTGGTATCGGGAAATTCGAAAGGAGCATCTACATCCAGCTCCCCTTCGGCAATCAGGTAGAGGTAATCCCAGAGCTTTTGCTTGTAGTCGGGGTTTTCTTTGATCGATGGCTTCAGGCAAACCATGAATTTGATAATCTCATGGGCCACAGCCGTTCTCACATCTTTATCCTCAAGGGTTTTGAGGTGCTCGACCATGGATTGAATGTTGCGGCCAAATTCCCGCAGACGCAAGGGTGCGTCAGAGATGTAATACTTCATAGCGTGTGAATGACCTGAGCTGCATAAAAAGGGCGCTCAGGAGGCCTCAGCCTGGGATGAAGGCGAATGCCGAGGCAGTATTCCCCGACAAATCACCGAAAAAGCCCGGAATTCCACAAGTGTAATTTTTGCGGACCGGGTAACGGGGAGTAGCTGCAGAACCCATCTGGCTACTGCTCAAAATCCGTGGTGAGCTGAAAACGAAGCACCCTGCTGTTACCTGCATCAGCTACGTAGAGAATCCGGTTGAGGTAGGCCACTCCTCTTGGCTCATTGAACTGGGTGAGGCCTGTGCCGCGCCCGCCAAAAGAAGCCAGCACTGCTTTGCTGGAGCGCGACCCCGCCGGAGGATTTACGCCCTCCAACCCAAGGGCGTTGAACTGATATACCGAATCGCGGAGGGCATCCACCACGAAAAAATAATTCGTTCCGTCGCCCGAAATGGTCACATCCACCGGGGTGTCAAATTTTCCCGCTTCATACAAAAAGCCATCAGCCCGGCTGGTGTCTCCCACGGTAAAATTCCGCACCTCATAACTGGCTCCAAACTCGCTCTCAATCAAGGCAATGTACTGGACTTTCAGCGCTGCGGCAGGAGAAATAGCAGCATACAGAAAATCGCCCCGACGGTCTACTGCTGGTGATTGTGGCGGCATCGCCAGGGTGCTAATGCCTTGCGGTTGTTTGAAATAGTCACGAAACAACCCCAGAGATGTGCTTACGGCCACCGGGGTTTGGTAGTTGTCGTCGGCATCAAAGAGCAGCACGGCATCATCGGGGCCGCCAAATTGATTCGGCGAATTCGACACGCCATTCCTCGTCACGTAGTACCGATTGTCGGCCAGGGGGGCAATTCCGCGGAATCTCACCTGAGCATCCAGGCTTGTCGGGGTGCTCGACTTAAAGTAGTAAGGGTGAATGATCACCTTTTTTATGCTGGCCTGCCCGAGACCATAAGCGCCTGCTTTGTTGAGGTCGATCCGGTAAATGGCAGGCAGGGTAATGGCATTGCCGTTGATCACGGTATCCAGTGTGCCGGTGGCCAGGAGGTCGAGCCGACGATCCTGGGCGATGCTGCTCAATCCCGGAACAGGAAACCGCCCCAGCTCATTTCCCGCCTGATCAAACGAAATGATTTCTTCTGTTCCCTCATCGGCCACATAAATCAGCTCATCCCAGCCAGCAATCACATCTACAGGCCGGCTAAAGCCCTCCAGCACTGGCCTGATCGGCACATAGGCCACTGTTCTGTCGTCGTACTGGGGCACGTCGAGAAATTCAGTGGGGGTTTTGGTGCCAAAAAAACCCTCACAGCCTCCAGCAAGGAGTCCGCCGAGGATCAAAGCAACGCAAGTCGAAGGCTTCATCTTGTTTCAGAGGAAAAGTCGAGTTGAATGCCCACCCGGTGGATGGTGCCCAGGTATTGAAGTTGGTCAAAGGCGTAGTCGAACCGGAAAGGAAAGGCTCCCAACCGCATTCTCAGGCCGATGCCCGCAGTGGGAAAGGGTTGGTCTTTGACGTTAATTTTATACCCTGCCCGCACGAAGAGCAGATTCCGGTAGGCGTATTCGGCACCGAGGCGAATGTTTTCCGCGTTGTCGTTGGGGTGATTCAACTGGAGGTAGCCCGTTAGTTTCTGATGCCCGTCAAGGCTTTTCCAGGGCACTATCGACAGGCCCAGTTGAAAGAGGGTAGGCGCGGGATAAGACTCGAGGTTGAGGGGCTTGTTGGAGAAAGTGGTGTCTGACTCCACGCTCCCCTGGAGGGTCGAGTTTCCGCCGAAGTTTTTGATGGCCACGGCGAAGGTCAGGTCGCGAAAATCGGTGGTATACAAAAAACCGAGGTCAACCACAGCTGTATTAGCCTGAAATTCAGCCAATTGTTCGCGCACATACCGCAGGGTTCCTCCCCATGCAAACTGGTCGGTGAGCCTTTGCGAATAGCTGAGGCCTACACCGAGGTAGTAGGCATAGAACATTTCGCCGGTGCCGCCGGGCTGAAAGGTGGTTCTCACCGGCATGGGGCCGGAGTTGAGGCCCGTGAGCGAAAGGCCAAACACGCCTGCCCTGGTGGGTTTCACAACGGAAAGAAGGGAGTAGTCAATGTCTGCGGCCCAGAAAGTATGCGAGGCGGCAACATTGAGGCCCTGGAGATCGGCGAGGGTGGCGGGATTGAGAACAGTGCCAAAGGCATCGTTGGAGAGGCAGATATTGGCCCCTGCAAGACCAGCCGATCGGGGGCTCAGGTCGAGGTTGAGGAAAGTGAGGGCGGAAATGCCAGCTCGCTGGGCACCCAGTTCAGGGAAAATCTGCGCATCCAGCGTGGCTGGCAGCAGCAAGAGGGCAAACAGGCTGAGGAAGCGGTTCATGCGGGCGTGGTGGAGTGGCCGCAAGATACAGTTTTTGATGAAGTGGGACAGGAGAAAATCGGCTTGTTTAGGGGAGGCCCGCAAAACTGGATTGCCAGAAAAAGAAAAATGCCAACTGGCGTCAGATGGCATTTCAAAGTGCGGATGAGAGGACTCGAACCTCCACAGTATTGCTACCACTAGAACCTGAATCTAGCGCGTCTACCAATTTCGCCACATCCGCTCAAATGTGGAGTGCAAATATAAGGTTGGTTTTTTGATTCGGACAAGATTTTTTTTCATTTGATTCGCCCCTGCTCCTTACCTTTTTCGCATGAAATGCAACAGCACCTTCGCCAGCCTTCTCTTCCTCCTGCTCTCCGCCCTGCCTGCCCCGCTTCTTTCCCAAAAAGTGCTGTCCCTGGAAAATCCGGGCAGGTTCAAGCGAATTTTCTTCCAGCCGGGCGATGTGATTCGGTTTGGCACCGAAGACAGCCAGGGAAAGTTCAGCGGTGTGATCGAAGCGGTGAGCGACAGCGTGGTTGTGATCGTGAAGGTGGTGAAAATCGAAAATGAAGGCGATGCCACCAACAACGTTTTTCGCGACTACGTCCCGATCCGGGAAATTACGGTGGTCTACAACACCCGTGGCAACTGGTGGTCCGCGTTTCGAAACATGTATGCTGGCGCTGCTCTGGTTGGCGGCGGGGCACTCATCGGCATCGGTGTCGTGAATTCGATCCTGGAAAATCAGCCACCCGACCCTGGCAGCCTCATCCTGGCAGGCTCCATTTCCGCCAGCGGATTGCTCATGCGCTCCATTGGCCGCAACAAATACCGCATCGGAAAAGCCTGGCAGCTCCGGGCCATGGACCCCATGGTGGTTTCGCCCTAGCATTTACTCTCTCCCCATATCTCATTACCTTTCCCCTCTATTTCCTGCGCCGTGAAAAAATTCCTCTTATCGCCCGCTTTGCTGTGTTGTCTGCTTCTGGCGTTTTCTCCCGCCTTGTTGCTGGGCCAGTCCGTCCTGAATCGCTGGGGCGATGTTTCCCGGCAAGACCTTGAAGCAACCTCCTATACGTTTGCACCCGACGCTGAAGCCGTTGTGATGGTCGATGCAGGTGAATGGGCCCCCTATGACTACGAAAATGGAAAGGCCCGGCTGGTCCATTTTACCCGGATCAAGGTGCTTTCCCAGGAAGGACTTCGCTATGCGGAACAACGAATTGGCTTCCGCAAAGATGAAAAAGTGGCAGGCCTGCGCGCCCAGCTTCATTTTCTCGATGAAAAAGGCAAACCTAAAAAAATCATCTTGCCACTGGCCACCCTCCCTGACAGCACCCTTGGCCCCGACAGCCTGTGCAAGGTGATTCGTTTCCCCGATCTTAAGGTCGGCAACGTGCTGGAGTTTCGCTACTCTCTGGTCACTACCTCCGGCGATGTGCTCAGGCCCTGGTACTTCCAGCGCGAAATTCCCACCATGCACAGCGAAGTGAAGCTGTTGTATTTCGGCGAACTTGCCTTCAGGACCCAAACCGCCCCTACGGAGTTTGTTTCCTCTGCCCGCTACCAATGGGTGAGAAGGTACCTGCCAGCCGTTCCCGCCGATCCGCTTGTGCCCAATATCCACGACCATCGCATTCACATTCATTTTCAGTTGCTTCCATATGAAAGGCTCTCCGAAGAGGAAGAATGGAAAGACATCAGCTACGCCCTGGAACTGGGCACCGTGATGGCCGTGGATGAAAAGGTGATCGATGCGCTGGGATCTTTGTCCTATTCACTCACCCGAAATGCCCTCACCGAGGAGGAAAAAGTAGCCGCCATCTATCAGCATGTGCAGCGCTACCTCGACTGGAACGGAACCTACAGCGAGGCTGTGAGCCAGGATCCCGGAGCGGTTTACCTGGCCAGAACCGGCAACAGCGCCGATCTCAACATGCTGCTGTTTTTGCTCCTCGAAGGGGCTGGCCTCAAACCTACCAGGGTGTTTGTGAGCACTACTGCTCACGGCCAGCCCATGGAAGCACCGTTCTGGGACCAATTCAACCACCTGATTGTGAAGGTGGTGGCGGATGGACAGGCCTTTTTGCTGGATGCCGCAGGCTCCCCGCTGGATTACCACTGGCTGCCTCTCGCCGCTGCCAACGGCAAGGGCTGGGAAATCGGGGAAGAAACCCTTCGATGGATTCCGCTGCCTCCTTCCCCCGGCTCCTTCGCCAATCACCAGCTCCGGCTCACCCTGGACCAGGAAGGCCGCCTGTCTGGCCAGGTGGATGAAACCTATTTTGGCTACCCCGCCATTCCGTGGCACCAAACCATGGACGTGAGCGGCTTTCAGCTTTCCGCAGCCGACCCTTTCGACATAGCTTCCCAGGACCAAGGGCTGTCGCCATATTCGCTTAGCTTCCCGGCCAAAGAAATCGTTCTGCCGGGGCCTGCCGGCGACCGCCTGAGCTTTCCACTCGATCCCTTCGACTGGCGCAATACGCTGCCCATCGTCTCAGAAGGCCGAACCCTCCCGGTACACCTCGGTTTTCCGCTCCAGGAAACGGTGCAGATGACGGTGAAACTCCCGCCAGGATGGGCACTCCCCGCCGACAATGCCAGAAAGGGAAGCATCGGCAAGCTGGATCTGGAATTCTCGTGGACCGTGGCGCAGCAGGGCGACTCCCTCCTGATCACCTGGGTGTGGGACCGGGCCCGGCATGAGTTCGAATCTTTCGAAGCGGAAGACCTGCAAGCCCTGGCAGAGGCTATCCGGCAGGAGCTTTCCGGAAGTGTCACCCTCGTGCGAAGCGAAGGCAGGGCGGAGGAGTAGGCGGAGGAGAATGGAAGGAAGTTCTCTGATACACTTGTAGAAATACCCTCCTCCAACTCACAGCCGGGCCTTTCCCTTCTCAATACATAAAAGCATCCATCCGGCTTTCGTCGGTGTTGGGGCCATTTTCGAGTTTCAGTACGCCCCGGGGGCACACAGCCGCGCAGATTCCGCAGCCGACACAGCTGGCTCTCACCACGTTCTGGCCGCGCTGGGCATAGGCCCGCACGTCAATTCCCATTTCGCAATAGGTCGAGCAATTGCCGCAGGAAATGCACTGCCCGCCGTTTGTCGTGATGCGGAATCGGGAGAAAAAGCGCTGCTGCAAACCTAGAATCGCCGCCATCGGGCAGCCGAAACGGCACCATACCCTCGTGCCCATCAGCGGGTAAAATCCCACGCCCACCACCCCGGAGAAAGTTGCCCCGATGAAAAAGCCATACCACTGACGCAGTTTGTAGCTGTCAACACCCAGAATGTGCTGCGACCCCGAGAACATCCCGATCGCCATCACGCCCACCGTTGCCACCAGCAGGCCGGAAATCAGCCAGCGAAGGTCCTGGCGAATATGCTCGAAGCGCTTCCGCCAGAAAAACAACGCACCGGCACCCGCCAGCAGCAGGGCACTCGTTCCCCACACAAACATCTCCTTCGACACCCAGAAGGCTGTTCCCTGGTTGTTCTGATAAAAGGTGTACAGCACCGCCACCGTCATCCACACGCTCAGAATCAGCACACTGTGAATGAGCCAGCGCTCAATTTTCCAGGATTTCACCGACTTGTCTGACAGGTGCCGGAAGGGATCCCCGGCAGTTTCGGCCAGGCCGCCGCAGCCGCACACCCAGGAACAGTACCAGCGTTTGCCGAAAAAATAGGTCAGCACCGGCGATACCACCAGAAACATCGCAATTCCCCACACCAGCATCGAAAGGCCAAGCGAGCCGCCTGCCAGCAGGTTGTTGAGGTGCCAGTCGTAGAAAAAGTCGTAGTCCAGCGGCCACACATTCTTGATGTCTTTCCCGAAATAGCCTTTGTCCGGGTTCAGGCCCTCCAGGATTTCAGGAATCAGAAAGGCGAAGCCAAGCTGGAAGAACATCACCGAACTGGTGCGGATGACCTGGTAGCGGCTGTGGCGGTATTTCCAGATGAACTTCGTTCCCAGCACAAGGATCGCCAGGGTGTAAAAGCTGCCATACACAAACCACTGGCTGGCGGGCTGCCCCTTGAGCAGGTAGCTCAGCGGATTAAACAAAGCCACCAGCCCCGTGTGGTTGCCGTCAGCGCTCAGGCCCAGCCATTCGGGAAACCAGTAGAGCGACACATAAAACATCGTGAACACCACGCCCATGATCCAACCCACGCTGCCGCGTGCGCTTTCGGAGAAAAACCAGGCTCCGTTGTTCTGGATCCCGGCAGGCTTGTGGGCATATTCGGCATAGGCATAGAGCAAACCGCCGCCGCCAAGGCTGCCCAGCAGCAGCCACAGCATCCAGTCGGCGCTGGCACCGCCGAGCAGGGCATTCACCATCAGGAGCAAACCCAGCCCCACGAGGGCAAGGGCAATTTTGTGCATGGCGCTGAGGTGCCTCACCTCAGGGTTGGACAGGGAAAGGGAAGGATTGGGTTGCATGAGATCAGGTTCTGTCGGATGGTGGAAGGCAGGAGAAAGGCGGCGAAAAAAATGAATCAGCGGCTGGGCTGAAGGAAGCGGAACACATCGGAAAGCCGGGCTTTGGCTTTTGGCTGAATCTTCTGACCAAAGCGCCCGGCATAGGCTTCGCGGAGCCCGGCCTCGTAGGCGGCATAAAATTCCGGGTCAAAATTGGCCAGTTCGAGGCGGGCCAGCACTTCTTCCAGCGGCGTGCCGGTCTCGATCCAGCGAAGACAAACTTCCTTCCGCAGGCGAATGCCCAGGGCGTTGAAGCCAATCACAGCCTTGGTGCTGGTGTCAAACACAATCCGCACCAGGCGGCTGGCCTTTGTGTCCTGCCAGAAAATGCTGTCCAGGTCCCCGCCGATCTCGGCTGGCACATCCCCGTAGGTCTGCCATTCGATGTTCATGAATTTGGCGGAATTGAACCACACGCCCTGGCGGTAGGGAGTCTTTTGTCCGGCAATTGTTTTGGCCAGCACGGGGCCCATGAGTTTGCCGGTGTACCACACGGCCTCAATTGCCCGGCGGCGATGCCCTGGCTGCCGCAATTCCGCGCAGTCGCCGATGGCGTAAATGTCAGGCACGCTGGTTTCCAGGTATTCATTCACCAAAAAACCACGGCCCACTTCTATTTCGGTGCCTTTGGCGAGGGAAACATTTGGCACAACCCCGGCGGTGAGGCCCACAAACTGGCAGTCGATGGTGTCGCCTTTGCCGGTGACGATGGCCTTTACCCTGCCGTTTTCATCCGGGAGAATTTCTTTGAGCTCATCGCCGAGTCGCAGGTCGATGCCGTGGTGGCGGATTTCTTCGGTGATCATGGCCGATTCTTCGGCGGGGAGGATCTTGTTCCAGAAGCTTTTTTCTCTCACCAGGAAGGTGACAGGAATATGGCGGGAGAGCCACATTTCGGCCATTTCGATTCCGATGAGGCCGCCTCCCACAATCACGGCGCGCTGGGTGTCGCGGGCAAATTGCTCCATGGAGCGAAGGTCCTGGTAGCTCACCATGCCCTGCACGCCTGCGAGGTCCTGGCCCGGCCAGCCGTAGCGGGCAGACTTTGACCCCGTGGCGAGCACGAGCTTGTCGTAGCGGAGGCTGCCGCCTTCGGCCAGGGAGACGGTTTTGCCGGCAGGATCAATGCCGGTCACGAAGTTGCGGAGCAGTTGAATGCGGTTCTTTTTCCAGAAATGGTCTTCATAGGGTTTGGTGTGCTCGAAGGTCATGTGGCCCATGAAAATGTACATGAGGGCCGTTCTGGACCAGAAGAAGTCGGTTTCGGAGGAAATGACCGTGATCTGGTGATCGCCGAGCTTACGCAGGTGGCGGGCGGTGCTGATGCCGGCGATGCCGTTGCCGATGATAACGATGTGCATGCGGAGAGAGGTGAGGAGCAGGTTCGCTGGAAGTTACCGCCCCCAAAGGAATTTTCCCAGGAGCGGAAGCAATTTCACAGGAAATCCTCCGGGCCTTTGTCTGCCAGCAGACAAAGGCAAAGCCCTCCTTTCCGGCGAGGCCGAAAAGGAGGGCTTCAGAAAGCGGGTGGGCGCTTTACTCGCCACGCACGGCCCAGGCGGGCGTTGGGGCCTGCCTGCCAAGCTTGCCCAGGTAGCCATCAACCTTGGTTCGCTCGCTGGGAACCAGCTGGGCATAAATTCTGTCGAACACAGCCAAATCCACAAAATAGCAAATCACATCTTCGTCGCCAATGTTCACCTCTTCGTTGCGCAGCATGGAGAGCATCATCGGGATCCAGTTGTACTGGGTATAAAGGGGCTGGATGCCCTGGGCTCGCTCTTCGCGCCACCTGCGCTCATACTGGGCGAGGGTGCGGTCTTCCTGCCTGCCAAAGGTGTGGGCCGCCTCGATATCGGAGTCGATCGTCACCATGCGGTCCATGGTTTGGCCATTTTCCTGCAGCCGGGCAAGACGCTGTGATTCGGTTTGGGCGAGGAACTGCACCGCCTGCACAAACAGCTTCTGGCTAAAGACTTTGAAGGCAGACACGTTGGGATCATACTCCTCTCCGGTGGCAAATCTTACTTGCCGCTCCGCATTATTCACAAACACAGTGGCATTCGTTTGTAAATACCAGCCTCTCAATGTGGAGGCATCCAGTCTCATTTTGAGAGGAATGGATGGCTGGCGAATTAAATTTCCCTGATCACTCGCAGGAGGCGTCGGCAAATCGGCAGAATAGAACAGCACCTCCTGCATGAGGGGATTGTATTGGCCAAAATGCACGAGAATATGGCGAATGAAGAGCTTGTCGAAGGGCTCCAGGTTCTTTTTGGCGAGGTGCCTGTCCACGAAAGTAATGTGTTCTTCAGAGGCGTTTCCGTCGCTCAGGAGGATAATTCGCTCGAAAAGAGCGTCCAGCTGACGGTCCATCTCCGCGACCTTGGGCGTGCCGGTTTCGTAGTGGTCGAGCGAATAGATTTTGTTGTTTGGCAGGCGAAGGAGGCAGTTGCGCTCATAGAAAGTGAGGTAGCCCAGGGCACCAAAATCCAGGACGATTGCCTTCGCAGCCGGGTCGTAGCGGCCTTTCAGCTCGGTGTAGGCAGCCAGCTTAAACCGGTTGCCCTGCGATAAGCCGTAAGTGAGCACATAGCGGTTGATGATGTCCTCCAGCGATTGAGCCACAGGGGCTTGTGCGTGAGCCAGTTGAAGGAGACAGAGCAACAGGAGCAGAGGGCGGGTAACAAAATAATAGAGCATGTTCATGTACCAGATCAGCGAATAGAAGGTACCGTAACTTCCGGTTTCACCGTGAAACTCAAAAGAACATGGGGGGCGGCACGATATGCAGGGAAGGATCAAAAGCTGCGCCACCGGCTCGTTTGGCTGCGCAAAAGGTGAAATCAGCAGGAAATTCTGCGGCACTGGTCCAGCTCTGCGCCATTAAACAGCAAGAATGAACTCAAACCTTACATAGGTGCAAACACCAGCAGCATCTGAACAAGGCCCGCCAGAAAGCCCAGCACGGCACCTACCAGAATGAGCTTCCATTCGTCTTCCTGAAAAATGGGCCGCAGAAACCCTACAAACTCAGCAGCGGGCAATGCCGACATTTTTAACTGAAGCGACCGCTGAATATCTAGCGCTTCCTCGGCATAGGGGAGCATGTACCGGAGCGAGTGCGGCAGTTCTTCCTCGAAGCGGGCTGCAATTTTGTTTTTAACTGCCACATACGTCTGGGTGCCCCGTGCCAGTTGAAACAGTGGTTTCACCAGTCCAGCACTGGCGTCGATGCCGCGCTTGATGTGCAGGTGAACCATGGCGAACAGGCGCTCAGAAGCAGGGCCAGCCACCAGTTCGTCCATGATCTGCCGGGCCGAAAGCACCCGCTGGGCAATGAGCCTGGCGTAGGCTTCGGCCACTTCTGTTTGCCTGCGCAAAAACAAGCCCTGAAAGGTGATGAAAGAAAAATATCGCCTGGGTTCCACCGGCTCAAAAATCATGCGGAGAGCCAGCGCATTTGTGGCCCAGCCTACCAGAAGCCCCGCCAATGGAAGGGTCCAATTGGTATAGTCCTGGCTCAGATCTAACGTAAAATTGGCCAGAGCAAACAGGACCATCTGCGGGAGGCCAAACAGGAACCCGAAGTAAAACCCCGATTGCTCAATGAACCTGAATTCTTTGCTGCCAACCTGCAGGAAAATCTGGTTGAGCAAATCCGGGTCCGACTCCAGTTTTTCCACCACCATCCGGCGGAGGTCAAACAGCTCGGTGATTCGCTCCTTCACATCGTGCATCAGGTCGGCTACCACGGCCGGGATTTCTTCGGAGGCCCGGAGGTAAATGCTCTCTTTGATTTGCCGGGGCAGGTTTTCCCACAGCTCTGGTGCCTGGGTAGCCATCACTTCGTCCACAATCTGGCGCGACATCCGGTTGAGCGCAGGCTCCATTTCCTCGGCTACGCGCTCAGGATCGAGCTGCTCAAAGCGCTCCTCGATTGTAATGAGCTTGGAAGTGAGCAAATCCACGGCCTTGCCTGCCATCACCCCCGCCCTCGACGGAATGATGCCCTGCCAGCCCAGCTTCCAGACCCCCCAGAACTTCAGCGGATAAAAGGTCATTTTGAGCGCCAGCACGTTGGTAAACCAGCCCACGAACCCACTCACAAACGGAATGGAGGCGTATTTCCATAACTCAGGATTGCTGAAGAAGGCTGTCAAATGATCCATGCCGGAATGACTCGCAAGGGAAAGGAAGCGCAAAATACGCATTTATCAGGCGAGATTCCAGCGCGATCGCCTCTCTCACCAGAGAGTCCAATGGGCTTGCCATGAACAGTTACGCCAGGCCCAGGTCAGGCCAATCACTTTAAAACAATTTGCTTCTCCTCCCTAAAAATTAACGCTTCTCATGATATTTTTTCTAACTAAACGTCTTACTTGAAAGAGGAAAAGCCACAGGTGATCTGCGCCTGTTTGCCTGGCTGATGCAAAAAGCCGGACCACAAAAATTCGTTTCGTCAGATAACCTGAAGGTAGCTATGTCAAAGGCATTCAACACTACGGCTTGTTTTCTTTTGCTGCTGTGCAGCGTCACAGCCAACGCCCAGCAGGCAACCATGGCTGCTGGCGGCGACGCCTCGGGTAACGGCGGCACTGTTTCCTATTCCGTGGGGCAGGTAGTCTACACGACCATTTCCGGCTCCGGTGGCAAAGTGAGCCAGGGAGTGCAGCAGGCCTACGAGATCTATTCGGTTGGGATAGAAGATTGGGTCGCAGGAATAGCTTTCAGCGTTTTCCCCAATCCCACAACTGATCAGGTCACCCTTGAAGTAGCAGGCTCTCACCCGCTCCCCATGGCCTATCGGCTTACTGACACCCACGGCAGGCTGGTTGGTAGCGAAACCATCACAACCAGCCAAACGCTCATCGACATGCGCACCTGCGCAGAAGCCACCTATTTTCTCACGGTAACTGTGGCAGACAGACAGGTTCAGACTTTCAAAATCGTAAAAAATTAATTCAGTGAAAAAGCTGTACTCCTTCCTCGTGGCTGTTGCTCTTTCAGCCACGGTATTTGCCCAGGCACCCCAACGGATGAGCTACCAGGCTGTGATCCGCGACGGCAGTGAGGCGCTCATCAAATCCGCTCAGGTTGGCCTGAGAATCAGCCTGCTGCAGGGATCAGCCACAGGGCCGGAGGTGTATGTGGAAACGCATTCCACCACCACCAATTCCAACGGGTTGATCAGCCTGGAAATCGGAAGCGGAGCGGTGGTGTCGGGTGTGTTTGCGACAATCAACTGGGCAAACGGGCCTTATTTCCTCAAAACCGAGATAGACCCGTCAGGAGGAACCAACTTTTCCATTACTGGTGTCAGCGAATTTCTGAGTGTGCCTTATGCCCTCTATGCACTCAGCGGCACTCCGGGGCCGCAGGGGGATCCTGGCGTGCAGGGGGTTCCGGGTCCGCAAGGGGCGACCGGCCCCCAGGGCGATCCCGGTCCGCAGGGTGTTCCGGGTCCGCAAGGACCAACTGGCCCGCAAGGGGCAACTGGTCCGCAGGGAATGACGGGCGACGACGGACCCTCTGCCTACCTGGTGGCTGTGTCCAATGGATTTGTTGGCTCAGCAGCTCAATGGCTAAATAGCCTGGTTGGAGCTGCCGGGCCTCAAGGGGCCGCTGGCCCTCAGGGCGCTACGGGTCCGCAAGGAGCCACAGGCCCAGCCGGGCCACAGGGCCCGACAGGCCCGCAAGGACCTGCCGGAGGTCCGCAGGGTCCCGCAGGGCCACAAGGCCCCGTAGGACCACAAGGCGCAACAGGACCGCAGGGTGCAACCGGGCCACAGGGGGTTCCCGGGCCACAAGGCGCAACGGGCCCGCAAGGACCTGCCGGAGGTCCGCAAGGCCCGGCTGGCCCACAAGGACCTGCCGGACCGCAGGGAGCAACCGGACCGCAGGGAGCGCCAGGTCCGCAAGGGGTTGCCGGAGCACAAGGTGCAACCGGCCCCCAGGGCGCTCCGGGCCCGCAAGGGATTGCAGGACCACAAGGAGCAACCGGCCCCCAGGGAGCGACAGGGCCGCAGGGAGTAGCAGGAAGCAATGGCTTGTCAGCCTATCAATTAGCCGTAGTGAATGGCTTTGTGGGTACGTCGGCTCAGTGGCTCAGCAGCCTCGTTGGCCCGGCCGGACCGCAAGGTGCAACTGGTCCGCAGGGAACTCCGGGAGCCACCGGGCCACAAGGTGCTCCGGGTCCGCAGGGGGTTGCTGGCCCTCAGGGTTCAACAGGCCCTCAGGGCGCTCCGGGAACTCCGGGTGCCACAGGTCCACAGGGGGCTCCGGGTCCGCAGGGGGTTGCTGGTCCTCAAGGAGCAACCGGACCACAGGGAGTAGCTGGTGCTTCTGCCTATCAGGTAGCTGTGACAGGCGGGTTCGTGGGCACGTCGGCGCAGTGGCTTAGCAGCCTCGTTGGCCCGGCCGGACCGCAGGGAACTCCGGGAACCACAGGAGCCACAGGTCCACAAGGGGCTCCGGGTCCACAGGGGGTTGCTGGCCCTCAGGGTGCAACTGGCCCTCAGGGTGCTCCGGGAACTCCGGGTGCCACCGGGCCCCAGGGTGCTCCGGGTCCACAGGGGGTTGCAGGAGCACAGGGAGCAACTGGCCCGCAAGGCGTTGCTGGTCCGCAAGGTGCAACTGGCCCGCAGGGAGCAAGTGGAAGCAATGGCTTATCTGCCTATCAGGTAGCTGTGAATAATGGTTTTGTGGGTACCTCTGCTCAGTGGCTCAATAGCTTAACAGGCGCAACAGGACCGCAGGGGCCTGCTGGTCCACAAGGTGCCACGGGGCCACAAGGTGCCACGGGGCCACAAGGTCCAACCGGTCCTCCGGGAGCGACAGGTCCGCAGGGAGCAAATGGAAGCAATGGCTTATCCGCCTACCAGGTCGCTGTGAACAATGGATTTGCGGGTACCTCCACCCAATGGCTCAACAGCCTCGTTGGCCCCGCAGGACCGGTTGGACCCGCCGGACCCAGCGGTGCAGCCAATGCCTGGGGCCTGACGGGAAGTACAGGCACAACCGATGGATCGAATTTCATTGGAACAACAGACAGCGTCCCCCTCACGATCAGGGTGAACAACCAGCCATCCGCCCGGATCGACCATATCAAGAGCAATTCCTTTTGGGGGTACAGAGCAGGCAGACCCACGGCTACCGGAAATTTCAACACCGCAAACGGTGCATTGGCCCTGGGGGCCATTACCTCGGGAGCGAACAACACCGCCAACGGAGCCAACGCCCTTCGCAGCAACACAACCGGAAGCAGAAACACCGCGAACGGCAGCGGATCGCTTTTCGCCAACACAACCGGGAATAACAACACCGCGAGTGGAGACAGCGCGCTGTACTCCAATACCACCGGAAGCAACAACACCGCTTCCGGAGCAGGTTCCCTTCGCCTCAACACGACGGGCTATCAAAACACAGCGAATGGAAACAGAGCGCTATTTTCCAATACCACGGGCTATCAAAACACGGCGAATGGAACAAGTGCGCTTTACTCCAACACAACCGGATTTAACAATACAGCTAACGGAACAAGCGCGCTTCACTTCAACACCACTGGAGATGAAAATGCTGCGAATGGCTTTCGGGCCCTCTATTCCAATACAACCGGGTCGAAGAACACAGCTACTGGAAACAATGCGCTCTATTCCAATACCATTGGGTCTCAAAACACGGCGAATGGAAGCAGGGCACTTTACTCCAACACTACCGGAAGTAATAACCTGGCGAACGGAGACAGCGCGCTTTTCGCCAACACAACAGGAAGCAACAACACCGCGAACGGGGCGTCGGCACTATTGTCCAACACCAATGGCTACCAGAACACTGCGAATGGAAACAAGGCGCTTTTCTCTAACAATGGTGGGTACCAAAATACCGCGAACGGAGCCAATGCGCTTTTTTCCAATACCTCTGGATATCTGAACACAGCAAATGGAATAAGTGCCCTTTACTCCAATACGACTGGGTTTAATAATACAGCGAATGGATCCTTTGCGCTTTATGGCAACACCACCGGAGTTGGAAACACTGCCACCGGGCGCAGCGCACTCAGCAGCAATACAACCGGAGTGTTCAATACTGCGAGTGGATACTGGGCACTTTACTTTAACACAGGAGGAATCTATAATGTCGCCACAGGAGCACAGGCGCTTCGCTCCAACACCACTGGCGACAACAACACCGCAACTGGAACAGACGCGCTGTATTCCAATACGACCGGATCGCAAAACACCGCCAATGGAGCCCATGCGCTTTATAGCAATACATCTGGCGCTGGTAACACTGCGAATGGATATGATGCCCTTTACTCCAATACCACCGGAAGTAACAACACGGCCAATGGAAACAGGGCTCTGCTTTCCAATACCACTGGATTTCAGAATACTGCGGTTGGAAACAGGGCGCTTTTCTCCAACACAACCGGATTTCGAAACTCAGCCAATGGGGATAGTGCACTTTACGCTAACACAACGGGATTCCGTAACACCGCTACCGGAACAGAAGCACTGCACTCCAATACCACTGGATTCAACAACACTGCAAATGGAGAAAGCTCACTGCACCTCAATACCAGCGGATACAGTAACACAGCGAATGGAGTAAACGCGCTTTACTCCAATACCACTGGAAATAGTAATACAGCCAATGGGTCGAGTGCCCTGTACTCCAATACAACCGGCAGCGATAACACCGCAAATGGATTTGCTGCGCTAAACTCCAATACCACCGGCAGCGACAACACCGCGAACGGGATCAGGGCCCTGTTCTTAAACACTACTGGATCCAGAAACACTGCGAATGGAAATAGTGCGCTTTACTCCAATACTACGGGTAGTCAAAACACCGCGAATGGAGATAGTGCCCTTTTCTATAACACCATCGGAAGTTCAAATACTGCAACGGGAGAGGATGCCCTCCGCTCCAATACCACTGGATCCACTAACACGGCGAATGGTAATAATGCCCTGTATTCCAATACTTCAGGTAGCCAGAACACCGCAAATGGAGTCGATGCGCTTTCCTCTAACACCACCGGATTCCAAAACACAGCGAGTGGGGAGGATGCGCTTTCCAACAATACAACCGGGGATGTTAACACCGCGATTGGAGCAGATGCACTCCTTTTCAATACCGAGGGCACTCATAATACCGGCCTTGGATATGCCTCAAATGTCTCCTTCGGGAGTCTGTCCTATGCCACTGCCGTTGGCAGCTTTGCTACTGTCAGCGCCAGCAACAAAGTCCGCTTAGGAAGCTCATCGGTAACCGTAATTGAGGGTCAGGTTCCGTATAGCTTCCCCTCCGATGCGCGGTTCAAAGAAAACATCCAGAGCGATGTGCCCGGGCTGGCCTTCATTATGAAGCTCAATCCGGTTTCCTATCATTTCGACCACCTGCGCTATGCCCAGCATATACGCGAGAACACAGAAGGCCGGGAAGAGCAATTGAACGAGCTTTCGCTTTCCCGCTCCGCAGGTTTTCTCGCCCAGGAAGTGGAAAACACCGTGATGGAAACTGGCTTCACCTCTTTTCAGGCTGTGCATGCGCCAACGACCCCGGAGGACACCTACAGCCTCGGCTATTCCGAATTCGTGGTGCCCCTCGTCAAAGCTGTGCAGGAGCAGCAGCAAATGATCGAAGACCTGAAAAAAATGGTGGAGCAGCAGCAAAAAATGATTGAAGCGTTGCAAGCCCGGGAATAAGGGTGTTGTAAAATCAAACGCCCACCTCCCCGGGTAGCCTTCCGGCAGGGTGCCAGCCATATTTCCTCAAAAGTGATGTCCGGGAAAAGGGGGAAAACCCCTCGCCCGGACATCCCGATATTGTTGAGCCTGACATTCCTTACAGTCCCCGAAAGGATCAAAATGTTCAGGGAGAAATCCTGTGAAAGGAAACAGAAGCCGTCAGTACGTGAAAATAATCCCTACCGTAGGCTGAATGATGCCCAGATCGTTCTCCAGCTGGTAGGTCAGGTAGCGGGTCGGGTCGTTGGGATCCACCACGGGGTTGAGGTTTTCGTCCTTCACAACATCCACAAAAGGAGGTCCTGGAATGGTGTTGAGATAAGCGTTCTGGATGTCGAGGTACAGGTTGAAGCTCCAGTTCTGGAAGAACCATTTTTTGTCCACGCGCAGGTCGAGCTGGTGGAAGGGGCGCAGGCGCTGGGTGTTGAGCAGGTCATAGTTGAGCACAGAAAGGCCGGTAGCCTCCCAGTTTTGAATCAGGCTGGTGGCAGCCACGTCGGCGGGGGTGTATGGGTTGCCGGAGGTAAGCCGCCATTTGGCCCCCACTTCCCAGTTACCCTTGAACTGCTTGCCCGCCGTGAGGGCCACAATGTGGCGGCTGTCCCACGAAGAAGGAACATACACGCCGTTTTTGTCCTGAAATTCACTCACCCCGAGGGTATAAGCCACGATGCCATAGAAACCTTTATAAAAACGCTGTTGCACAAGCAGCTCAAGCCCGAAAGTGCGCCCTGTGTTCGTGGAGGACACAGCCTCATTGCCCACCACCCCGAAGTCGCCGCCGATGTTGGCCAGGGAAATAGAGTCGCGCAGCAGGAAAGGGTAGTTCTCGTAGGTTTTGTAGTAGCCTTCCACCGAAATGCGGGCGTTGTTGGGTGCATCAAAAGCCAATCCAGCCACCACCTGGCGGTTTCGAATGTAGGTCACGTCTTTGTTCACCAGTTCGCCGGTGCCGGTTTGCCGGAAACCCAGCACGGTATATGGCGGAATCTGATAAAAAATGCCCGTGTTGAAATTGGCGCTCAGGCGGGGCGTAATGGCAAATGAGGCGGAAAAACGGGGCGAAAACTGCTGCCAGAGCTTTTGCATTTCCTCCGAAAAGCTGTTTCCGTCCATCCGGGTGCCGAGGGAAAGGGTGAGGCGGTCTTCGATCAGGCTCTTGCTCACTTGAGCGAAAACGCCGAATTTATGCAGATTAAGCTCCGACTCGAAGTCCACCACGCCAAAGCCAAACTGCTGGTAGGTGTCGTTGGTGTATTTGGCTAATTCGTAATTCGCCCCCACATTCCATTTCCAGCCGTTCTGCCGGGCCGTGTATTCCACCCGCAGCTTGTTTTCGATTTCTCTCGACACATAATCCAGCAAGGGAGCCTGCGATTCGTCGTTGTCGGGATACTTCACCGAGCGGTTGTTGAGCATGTTGCGCGAGGCCACCACGGTCCAGAAGCCGCCGTCGCCGAAGTATTTGTAGCTCGCCCCAATGGTGTAGTTCCACTGGGTTTGCACGGGGAGGTAGTTGAGGATGTATCGCTGCTGGTCGGTGCTGTCGGCGCCGAGGTTGAGGGAAAAATCGTCGAGGGCACCGAGGCTCAGGATGTTGAGCTCGTGGCGCTGGCCGAGGCGGATTTTGTGCTTGTACTGGTAATCGTTGTAGGCTGGCAAAAATGGCAGGGCCAGGGCGCGAAACAGCAACTGAAGGTAGGACCGGCGCGCCGAAAAGAGGAAGGAAGAGTTTTCGCCGGTGGGGCCTTCAACGGTGAGGGCCAGGTCGCTGGGGCCTACTGTGGCAGTGAAACCGAGGCGGTCGTTGCGGGCCTCGCGCTGGCGAAACTCAAACACCGACGACAAAGCGTTGCCGCGGTTGGCGGGGAAAGCACCGGAGTAAAAATCCACTTCTCCGATAAAATCGACGTTGATAAGACCCACAGGCCCACCGCTGGCGCCCTGGGTGGCAAAGTGGTTGATGTTGGGAACCTCGATGCCGTCGATATAGAAGCGGTTTTCGTTGGGTCCACCGCCGCGAATCAGAATGTCGTTGCGGAAACTCACCGTGCTGGCTACGCCCGGCAGAGATTGAATGACCTTGGAAATGTCGCGGTTGCCGCCAGGGTTGCGCTTGATTTCGCTCGTGCCGATGGTGCGGAGCGACAAGGGCGATTCTTCGATCCTTTTAAATGGCGCCGCCTCGATGGTTACCTCTCCCGTCGTGATGGTTGCTTCCCGCATCGGGATGTCCACTACATAAGGCTTGCTGATCGTGACCTGGATCTCCAGGGCTTTGGCTGGCTCATACCCGCCGTAGGTAACCTGAATGTCATACAGGCCCGGGGCAATTCCGCTGATCTGAAAACGGCCAAGGCTGTCGGTGAAGCCGCCCTGGTTGGTACCGAGTACCTGCACCGCCGCATATTCGAGCGGCCCGTTGGTAATGTCGTCATACACACGGCCGCTGATCAAGCCAGTTTGGGCAGTGGCCTGGAGACCAGCCAGGCTCAAAACGAAGAGAAAGAAGGCCTGAAGTTGGAAGCGGCCAGGAAGTGAGAAACAATTCATCTTTGAATGGGGTTGGATAAAGCGTTCGATTGGCAAAGAACTTCGACCCCATTCGTTTGTTTCGACTTTGAGGTAAAATGTAAAAATTTAACACGAAGTTGGATTAAATTCAGATTCTCTTTGCTTCCACTTCTTTTTCATTCCCCTTCCTCTCATCGTTTTACCTGATCATTCTTCATTCTTCAACCCAACGCTCACATGACCCGAACCCTCCCGCTTCTCAAGCAACTACTCGATCTGGTGGCTGAATTCGACCACCAGGCCGTGAGCCATGAGGTGCATTTGCCTGGGTTCATACACTGGCTGCTTCAGCGCAACAAAGAGGAAGGCAACCCCATGCCTGCCATGGCCGATTTTGACCAACCCCGGCAGAACGATGACGAAGGGATGACCCCGGAAATTCTTCTCACCATGATGGTCACCTACCTGTTTCGCTACGCCAAGCATTACACAAAAAAGGCCCTCGAAGGCAGCCCTTTGTCCACCCTCGACGATTTCACCTTCCTCCTCACGCTTCGCTATCAGGGGAGCCTCACCAAGTCGGAGCTGATTTCCCAGCATTTGCTCGAAATCACCTCCGGCATCGAGATCCTCAAGCGCCTGCACAAAAAGGGCCTGGTGGTAATGTTTGATGACCCCAACGACGGCAGGTCAAAGCGCGTGGCCATCACGGATGCAGGCACCCAGGTGCTGGAAGAGCAAATGGCGCACATGGGCCTGGTATCTCATGTGGTGGCAGGCAACCTCCGCCCCGAAGAGCTGGGCCAGATTTTACCTGCCTTGCTCAAGCTCAACCGCTTTCACCAGGAAATTCACCAGGAAGACAAGAGGTCCGAGCTGCCCCTGATCGTGGAGAAGTACCTCAGCTAGGATGCGGCTCCTGACAGGGATCCCCAATTGGCGGCATTGGGCTATTTGCGAAAAAAGCAGCTTTCATAAAGCCACGCTCCCGCTCATGCAACTTCGGCCTGCCAGAAGAGGTTAATAAGACGAATCACTCACACTTATCCATTTTTCGCATGACCCAAAGCAAGCATGTCAATCACCTCCCCCATTTGTTCCTGTTGTTCATGGCTTCCTGGATCGCTGTAGGATGCGACCAAACCACGCCCACGCCTGCTCCCCCCGAGGCTGACTATGCTGTTTTCCTGCTGATCGATGAAGAAAGTATTGACAATGGAAATGAACCCAACGACTTCTCCGAAAGGGATGTCAACGACCAGCTCGCCGACATTGGCCTGCGCCAGCCATTGAAGTATTTCGAAGACCACATCGGCGACGAAATCGTGCTCTACACCGGCCAGGTAGGGGATGAAGGCTGGTTTGCCCTCCGCGAAACCCCCGATTCCTGGTTGTCGGCAGGGCCGCTCTCCAATGGGATCCAAAACTACCTGGTTCCCGGCCCGGGCCTCGGTGCCTCCGATCCCGACGACGACCGCGAGGTGCTGCTCGACAAGGTGCCTGCTGTTACGCCGCTGCGTGCCACAGGCCTCACCATGCTCCTCGGCCAAACCATCCTCGCCGTGGTCTATGACAGCGACATTAGCATCAACTACTCCCCGCTCCTCGGCAATCTGCAGGGTGCCAACCTGGGTATTGTATCGCTCACGGTGCTGGAGGTGGAAGAACGGACAGACGGATCCACTTCCTCTCTTCCGAAAGTGACGGTTCGCATTGAAGATGCAGAGGCAGTACTGAGTCTTCCACTGTTTCTGTTTGAAAACGCACCGATCCCTGCCTCTTCCTCAGAACCCTTCGACATTACCCCGCCCGTCACCACAGACAGCATTTTGCTGGTGCCCGCGTTGTAGTGTCTGCGAAAGCAACCGATAAGTTACAAAGGCCGCCTCATCGGGTGGCCTTTTTGCTGAATGCACGTCAGCCTAAAACAGCCCGGAAGAGGAATTGCTCCCCCGCATGAACAGCCTGCCATCCAGGCTCCAGCTTCCGGGTCCGGTGAACAAAAACAGCAGGCCAAACAGCACAAACATGAACGGATGCTGTTCCTCGTACCAGAAGCGGCCCTCCCCCATGACAAAGGTGATGTAGCCGAGTGTTCCGATGCAAATGGCAGCGCCAACCCGCGTGAACAGCCCGAGCAGCAGCAGGATGCCCGCAACAAGCTCAGCTGATTTGCCCAGATACACCAGAAAACCACCTCCTTCTCCCTGAAAAGGCTCCCAGTCCAGGTAGCTTTTCATCAGCTCGGGCTGGAAGACTTCTTTGCCATGAAAAATCAGGAGAGCCCCCACCACCATGCGGAGCACGGCAAGGGTTTGTGCCAAGCGATAGGGTTCTGTGGAGAGCAAGCGCATAGAAGCGAAGGTTAACAGTGAAAACGGAACAAACTGCCAGGGTCTACCCCCTGGGCACTGAGAAGGTCACTTTCTCCTGCCAGTCGAGTGCTTCGATCACAATCTCGTACTCACCGGGCAGCCACCTTTCGGTATCGAACCACAATTCCGGGCCCTCGCGCTTGAGGGTATTGGGGTTCACCAGAACCAAATCCCTCCCCCGCTGAACGCGGATTTTGCTCACCTGCTGATCAAAAGCGGGCAGGGTGACGATAACGTTCAAAGCATCCCAGCGCCAGGAGAGCCTGGCACCTTCTGCCGCCGGCTGGGGCCTGGCTTCCAGGGCTGCCTGCCCGCGTGCCGGCTTGGACCTCTGGGCAATGGTGAGGGAAAACAGGTCCACGTTGCTGCGCAGAAGGCTGTCGGCCTGGATCACATTCGGGATGCCATAGCCATAATCCGAGTCGGGTCGACCGGCCTGGTCGCCGCTCAGGCGGATGGCCTGGATGATGGCCATGTTTGACTGGTGCCGGTGGGCTTGCCAGAGGCAGGCTGCGAGCCCGGCCGTAATCGGGGCGGCAAAGGAAGTTCCATTGGAAAGCTGGGTGCGGGCAGAAGGGCCGTAGGTTACAGTGGCTGTGCCCATGGCTACCACATCTGGCTTGATGCGGCCATCTGCCGTGGGGCCCACAGAGGAAAAGGTGCTCAGGTCGTGCCAGCGCGTGACTGAACCCACACACAAAATAGAATCTGCGTCGCAGGGGGCTGTGATGTGCCGCCAGGTGGACCTGCCCTCATTGCCGGCACTCGTAACTACCAGAATGCCCTTGGCCGCGGCCATGTCTGCAGCCTTGGTAACGATGGCCCTGTCGCCGTTCATGTCGGTATATTCATAACCGGGAGAATCCTGAAAATGGTTGTAGCCCAGCGAACTGTGAATTAAATCAACGCCCAGGCTGTCGGCGCGCTCCACAGCAGCCAGCCAGTAAAATTCTTCCACCTGAATTTCCCGCCTCGCGTCTTCGGTTCTGAACAACAGATAGGCGGCCCCGGGTGCCGATCCTATGATCTCGCCGGGTTTCCAGGCCGCCATCGTGGAAAGCACGCGGGTGCCATGGGCAGCGGCACCATACACATTGGCCGTGTCATCGACAAAGTCCCAGGTATGCACAATGCCCTGGCGCTGGCGCAGGGAAGCGAAAGCCGTGAGGGTATCCACGCCGGGAAAACCAGCATCCAGCACCGCGATGCGAACGCCTTTTCCGTCAAATCCTTTGGCATGAAAGTCGGGCAGGCCCAGCATTTCAAGCTGAAGGGTAGCCTGGCCATAATTCCAGGCTTCCTCGTCTTGTGCCTCCAGCGAAGCGAGGCGGCTTTGAACCTTCATGATTGGTTGTGCGGCGATCAAAAAGGGCTGGTTGTTGTCGAATACAGCCTCGCTGCCTTCAACGAGCGCTGCATTGAACCAGCGGGAAACCATCAGGATCTTTCCTCCCTCCTGTTGCAGGGCCTGCAAATAGGGCCGATACACTGGCAGGTCGCTGAAGTCATGGTTGATACCGGCAGCATGACGGCGTGCAATGGCTTCGGGCGACAAAAACAGGCCGGGCCGGGCCAGAAGAGCGGCCGCTTCCGGACCTTTGTCTGTGAACGTGACCCAGCGAAGCGTTTGGGCAAAAGACCACGAAGCTGGCAGCAGCAGAAGGAGGAAAGCGAATACGCGCATCAGGTATGAAGTTGAAAGGCTAAAATAGGCCCTGCGCCGACAGAAGCATAATGAATCTTCGTTGAAATTTGTCAGGGAGAAGAGGCGTAATACCGCATTATCCTTGCTTCCCTCTCAGCATCTCACGCTTGCCTGGCGGGCCAGGCAGTTTTTCCACGAGCCAGCCTGCGGCGAGCAGGGCACGGCGCACGTCACCTTTGGCGGAATAGGTGGTGAGCAGGGCCGGGCCACGGGTCCAGCCTGCCACGCTCCGAAACACCGCCTCCGTCCACAATTCGGGCTGGGCTTTGGGGTCAAACGCATCCCAATACACCACATCGATGTTTTCAGTGCCGCCAAAGTCTTCGAGGGGCAACTGCCATTTTTCCAGGGTGAAGGTGGGCGTGATCTGAACCGGGCTGTTCCATTGCGCTGCGTGCAAAGCTTCAAACAGCTCATGACAGCCCAACTTATCGCCATAGCCTAATTTGCTCATTTGAGCCATAGAAATCGGAAAAGCTTCCACCGCCACATAGTGAACGGGAACCGGGCTTTCCAGCATTGTTAGCAGGGCATTAAGGCCGGTGCCGAAGCCCATTTCAAACACCCTCACCGGCGATCCGGAGCCTTCCCAGGCTTGCAGGCCATGATGGATAAACACATGTCTTGATTCCTGCTCCGCGCCATGAAGGGAGTGGTAGTGTTGTTGAAATCTTTCACTGTAAATTGTCGCTGAGCCGTCGGCAGTAGGTGCAATCATGGGGGAGTTTTGGGCTTGGGAGGGTTGAGTTATGGGTTGAGGCGTCGGGCCTGTTTGTCGCGGAGAAGCGATTCATCGCGTTTCTACCAGCGTTTGTGGTTTCTTTCTTTCGATTTCAGTCTCGCCTCCCGCAGCGAAGCGGTCCGGCAAGGATAAAACTTTTGCGAATCGCCACAAGCGTTTTAAGCAAATATCTCCACGCAAGTTCAGGTGATCCGGCGACATTGAAACCAGAAATAGGGTTTATTCGCCCAAAACCATCCTTCAAAACTCCTTCTGACTTCTCCTCTTCCTCGCTATCTTCACTGCCACCTTTGTCAACATTGCCCATGCGCCGCTACGTTTATCTGCTTTTCCTCGTCGTTTTTGGCATCTCTTGTGGGAAGTCCTGGAAGCACTTGCTGGATGTTTCGCCCTCCGACCCGGTGTATCGTGTTTCCCCTGCGCAGAAACGAAAAGCCGGAAGCCCTGAGCAAGGGTTCCGATACCTCACCGAGGGCGGGTATGTGGGAAGCGGCTTCCCGTGGTCTTTTGTTCGAAAAGACAGCAGCCGACGTGACACGCTGTTGTGGCGGGAGGGAAAAAATGCCCTCATCAGCTGGCAAAGCATCGCCTTTGAAGCCCCCAATGGCGAAACCGTGGTGAGCGGAAGCTGCTTTTCCTGTCATGCTACGATCCGCGAGGGCAAACTTTCGCTGGGCCTGGGCGACATCAACAGCGATTTTACCACCGTAAAGCCCTGGCAAAGCTCCTTTTTTCCCTGGCTGGTAAAGCGAAAATCGACGGAGCCAGAATGGGAAACATCGCAGCACTTCGTGCACTTGCTGGCGCATTCCTTTGCCTGGATCAAAACCGATCAGGTGGGTCTCAACCCGGCATTTCGCCTGGAGGAAGCCTTTGCCGCTCACCGCGACAGCCTCACGCTTGCCTACCAAAAACAAGCTCAGTTTGGCAGACAAGGGCCCACCATTGCCTCCGACATTCCGCCCTTGTGGCATGTGAAAAAGAAAAAAGCCCTTTATTACAACGGCATGGGCCGGGGCGACTTCACCAAGCTCCTGATGCAGGCAGGCATGATGGGCATCCCGGATACAGCCACGGCCCGCGAGATCCAGCGGCATTTTATAGATGTTGTCGCCTGGCTGGAGTCGCTGGAGCCACCAGCCTACCCGGGCACCATCGATACAGAGCTGGCTGCCCGGGGAGAAAAGGCATTTGAAGTGCATTGCGAAAAATGCCACGGCACCTATGGCAGGTTTGAGAGCTTTCCCAACACCATGGTTCACCTGAGCCAGCTTGGCACTGACCCGGCCTATGCGCTGTATTTTTTGAAGGAATCGGGACTGCCGGGCTGGTTCAATGCGAGTTGGTTTGGCAAATCAGCTCCACAGGCACAAATGCTCCCGAGTGCGGGCTATTTGGCTCCACCGTTAGACGGTATTTGGGCCACTGCACCCTATTTCCACAATGGTTCTGTGCCAACCCTGGCCGCAGTGCTGGCCCCGGAATCCAGGCCCGGGGTTTGGTCGAGAACTTCTTCGCCCGCCTACGACCATGAAAAAATGGGCCTGGCTGTTACGGCTGGAAAAGGCGGCCCGATTATCTATGACACCCGGCAATTTGGGCAGGGGAAGCAGGGGCACACCTACGGTGCCGAGCTGGACGAAGCCACCCAAAGAGCTTTGCTGGAGTATCTCAAAACGCTATAACCAGCCAGGCAACCGCGATTTTCCCTTTGTGCATCATGCGCCGATCCAGCGGAAGGAGTAGGCTTTATCGGGAACCCTCATGCGGTCGGCGATTTTGGCGAGGCGGTTGGGCAATGCCACGAGGTAGTCGCGGGCGCGCTCGGCCTGGTCGTTGAGACCGGAGATTTTTTCAATTTCCCATTCAACCAGCAGGCGCTGCATGATGTCCACGTAATCGTGGGCAGTATACACGCCAAGGCGCTGGGCTGAATCGGAGAAGTGGGCGAAGAGTTCGCCGATCTTTTGGCCTGTTTCCCTGACAAAGTGGGCAGGCATCACGATTTTTTTGCGCATCATGTCTTCGAATGCGAGCATCATTTCGCTGGGGTCGAATTCAAAGATGAGCTTGATGAAGTGCATGTATGCGCGGGCGTGGCGGGCTTCATCGGCGGCGATGATGCCGCACATTTTGGCGAGGCCGGGGTTGGAGTGCTTCTTGGCCAGGGAAGCCACACGGCGGTGGGAGAGGTTGGTGGCCATCTCCTGAAAGCTCGTGTAAACGAAATTGCGGTAGGGATCCTGGTCGGTGCCGATATCGAAACCATCGGCGATGAGAAACTGGGTGGATGTCTCCATTTCCCGCATGTTGACCTGACCGGAGAGGTAGAGATATTTGTTGAGCAAATCGCCGTGGCGGTTTTCCTCGGCGGTCCAGGCGCGCACCCATTGTGCCCAGCCATTCCTGTTTCGCTGATCCACCCCAATCACTTCCATGAGCCAGGATTCGTAGGTGGGAAGCGCTTCCTCAGTGATGGTATCGCCGATCAGCACGGCCCAAAAATCGTAGGGGAGTTCGCAGGCTAACTCACGCAGCTCGCGGATTTCTTCAAAAAAAGTGTCGCGGGAAGGGTCTGGAAGAAAGTCGGTGGGCTGCCAGTTTTCCTCAATGGGCACCAGGTATTGGGCCATCAGGGCTGTTAACTGCGGCTCAATGGTATTCATGACTTCCAGGCGGTGGGGATGCATGCAGCTAGGAGTTAAGATTGGGATGGCAATGATAGGAGATTCCTAATGTGTTACCAACGCTTTTCTTCGTCATTGGTTTTAATATGCTGATTTTCAGAGACAAATAATATAAATTATCAACATATCTGGTTTAATATTTTCCTTCAATACTTGGAATAATCATGCTCGCCTCTCTCATTCTCAGCCAGTTGAGGGCGAAATATCGCTGGTTCTGGCAGGCTGACCGCAAACCAGGGCGGGCTGGTGACACCGGGATGGGAGCTGAGCCTAAAAGAAACGCGTTGAAAAAGCAGAACACCACTTGATTTCTATGCTGGAAATGGCGTAAATTTTGATAAATTTGCCTTGGCATTTATCATGGCTTTCATTTAACAACGCAACACTTGGCAGTAAGAAGATCCAAAGGCCCCCGTCCCGCTCCAAAACGAGAAGAAAGAGCGCACCGCATTAATCAGGAAATTCGGGTTCCTAAAGTCCGCTTGGTCAACACAGAAGCCCTCACCGAAGCCTATGGCGATCTCGGCGACGGCATCGTCCCACTTTCGGACGCCCTTCGCATGGCAGAAGAAATGCTCATGGACCTCGTAGAAATTTCTGCCAAGGCCGAGCCGCCTGTTTGCCGCATCGTTGAATATTCGAAATTCAAATACGAGCTCAAGAAGCGCGAAAAGGCCAATTCCGCCAAGCAACACAAGGTGGAAATGAAGGAAATTCGTTTTGGCCCCAACACCGACGAACACGACTTCAACTTTAAGCTCCGCCATGCCGAAAAATTCCTCCAGGATGGCAACAAGCTCAAGGCTTATGTCCACTTCCGCGGCAGGATGATCGTGTACAAAGAGCGCGGCCAGGAAGTGCTCGACCGCTTCGCCGAACAGCTCGAAGATTTTGGCAAGGTGGAAATGGCCCCTCAAATGGAAGGTCGCCGCATGATCATGATCATGGCGCCTAAAAAAGGCGGAGCAAAGGCCCCCAGTTCTGCGCCAAAAACTTCCTGAAGCTAATTTTAGACATCTTTCTTTTTTCTAAGACCGGGACGTTGACCACGCCTCGGTCTGTTTACGTTCTCCCCTTCCACCGCTTGGCTACCAGTTTTGGCTCAGCCAGGCAGAGAGCTCTGCGCCATTCCGCTGCTGCTGCGCCACGCTTGGGTGCCAGTCGCAGCCATATCCAAGCTCCCCTTGCGGCGACAACTCGAAGCGATACAGGCCCTGCACGCCCGCCCCGCTCAGCTCCGCCACCATCCTGTCCAGCAGGTTGCCCAGGGTGGCCAGCTGCCTGCCCTGCATCATCGAGCCGGTAAGGCACAGGATTTTTGCCTGCGGATACCGCGACCGCACCGTCCGGATCAGCTCCTCATATTCAGCCCGAAAGGCTTCCAGGTTAATGTCTCCGTGGGCAAAATCGTTTGTGCCCAGGTTAATCAGCAGCCAGTCGGGAGCAGGGCTTCCTTCCCAAAGGGCGGTATCCTGCGGGCTTCGCTGCTGCCACAGCTCCGGCATGGTTCCCGTGTGGCTGCGGTCGTAGTTTTGAAAAACACCTTTGCCTGAATAGCAAACTGCCTGATAATCAGCCCCAAGTTCTTGCGCTGCCATATGGCCGTAAGTGTACCAGGCATTTTCTTCGGCAGCAGAAAACGAACAATCAGGTCCAATTCCTTCGTTGCCATAGCCGCAGGTAATTGAGTTGCCGATGACTTCGATGCGCCGCGCCAAGGCTGGCTGTGCGGCCAGCATGGAAGCACCGGGAGGAATCTCTGCCCCGAGAAACAACCCCTCTGCCACGAGGGCCTCCGTTCGCTTGAACAGTATGACGTCGTGGACTGTGTCGCGCAGGTTCTCCAGCCGGATGCGATGGGCACCTGCTTCCAGCACCAGGAGGCTGTCTTTTCCATCCGTGCGGAGCAGCAGGTATTCTGTTAGCGGCTTGGCAGATTCGGCCCCCGGCAGTACCTCCAGGAGCAGGTGAATGGCCGTTCCCTGAAAGCGGAGGTCGATTCTGCTGGCAGACCAGGCGTAGCGCATCCCGGAATCCGAAGGCCAGAACCTGCCGGTGAACCGGAAAAATTCGCTTTGGGCAGGCACCTGGCTCCAGCTGTCAGGGCCGGAAGAAGCGGGCGGAGGGGGAGTGTCGCAAGCCATCAGCAGGAAGAATGAGGCGAATAGCAGTAATTTCATCATCCCCGTAAGTATTTCGCAGGGAAAGGTAGCTTTCTTTGTCTGGGGAGCAAGGGAATTTATCAAAGAAAGCGAGAACTCAAGACGGGCGCATTCAACGGGTTGCTGGCGAACCTTGCTAAATGAAACCCACTCCTTGCTCCGCCCAACATTCTCCTCTACCTTTCCTTTTCATCCCCACACCCATTGATCATGCGGCATTTTCTTGCGGGCCTGTTGTTCCTGGTCATCAGCAGCCTTGTTGGCACAACGGCCACCGCGCAGTCGCGCCCGGGGCTGTACCTCGATTGCCAGATGGGCTATTGTGACTTTACCTACCTCAAGCAGGAGGTTCGGTTTGTCAACTACATGATGAACCGCCAGGAGGCGGATATCTATGTGCTGGCCACCCGCCAGGAAACCGGCGCAGGCGGCGGCGAAGTACAACTGGTGTTCATCGGCAGCGGCATATATGCCAGCATGGTGGATACCCTCCGTTTTGTGGTGGACCCCAACGCCACCGGGGCAATCGCCCGGGAGCAGTTTGTGAAAGAGCTCAAGCGGGGGCTGCTGCCCTATTTGCTGGCTTCGCCGCTGGCAGATCAGATTGACTACCAGGTTGCGGGCGAATCGGATGCACCTTCAGAAAGCAACGAGGCAGCAGCGGCAGCGGAGCCGGATCCCTGGAACTACTGGGTCTTCAACCTTGGCGGGAATGGGTTCCTGAGCGGAGAAGCCAGTTTCCGGAATACCAGCTTGTCGGGGCGTTTTTCGGCCAACCGCATCACCGACCAGCACAAGCTCCGGTTCAACGCCAACTACTCCTACGAGCGGTCGGGTTTTTTTCTGCTGAACGGGGATAAATTCACCAGCCTGATCAAAAGCTACACTGTCCGCGGCATGTATGCCAAAAGCCTGGGGCAGCATTGGTCGGCGGGGCTGTATGGCTTTCTGGAGTCCTCCACGTTCAGCAACACGGATCTGGCAGGAGCCATCAAGCCGGCACTGGAGTTCAACCTCTATCCGTATGAGGAAGTTCAAAACAGGCAGTTCACCTTTCTATATTCGATCGGGCCGGAGTATTTCAATTTCACCGACACCACCCTCTACAACAAACTGGAGCAGGTGCTGCTTCGCCACGGGCTGAACATTGAGTTCAGCCAGACCCAGCGCTGGGGATCCGTGAGCCTAAGCCTGGGAATGGAACAATTTCTCCACAACCCGAAGCTCTTCAACGCCTACCTCAACCCCGAAATCGAGTGGCAGATTGTGAAAGGCCTTTCCCTGAATGGCGGCGGCTTTTTTTCCTTCGTCCGGGACCGGATCAACATTTCCAAAGAAGGCTTCACCGACGAAGATATTTTGCTCAGAATCAAGCAACTCGATACCAGCTTCACTTACTTCACCTACTTCGGGATCAATTACCGGATCGGGTCGAGGTTCAATAACTTCGTCAATCCGCGGTTTGGGAGCCTGTATTAACAGCAGGCCCTGGCATTGCTCCTTAGTCCAACAGCCTGAAGACAAACGGCAATTCGAAACGGTAACTAACAGGCTCCCCGTCTTCTAAGCAAGGCTGCCAGCTCCTCTTCAGTTGTGAAAACACCCGCAAGACTTCGGCATCCAGCATCGGATGTGCGCTCTCTTTGATCTCCAGGCGGGCCATTTCTCCTGTTTCCCTGATCACAAACCGCACCACCACCCGGCCCCCGAGCCCGGCTTTGCTGGCCTCCTGGTAGCGGATGTTTTTGTTGATTGTCTGGTACAGGGCAGTCATTCCCCCTTCATATGTTGGCAAGACTTCATATTCAAACCACGCAGTGTCTTTTCCTTCGCGGGTGTAGCAGTGCCCCTCCAGCATGGTTCCGTTTTCAAATACTTCCCGGCGTCTCAGTTGGCCATTCGCGTAATAGGTCAGCCGTTCGCCGTGGAGTTCATCATATTCATAATTCGCAGCAGATTTAACCGTTCCGTTGGGATGATAAAAAACAGCGCTGCCATGCCTGACCAGCTGCTGCATATCTGAAAAAAACCGCCTGGACAGCAGGATGCCCGATGAATCAGTGCTCTCAATATAGCCGCCGGCACTGCTGTCGCTGTAAAACCAGGCCGACCGGTAAACGGCACCAACACTGTCACACAGGAACCAGTCGGCATCATAAAACAAGGTCCGGCCGGGGCTTTGTGCCACAGAGAAAAGTGGGAAAAAGAGGCAAAAAGTGCTGAAAATCAGGGTATTTATTGAACGCATAGCACTTCAGGGTTCAGCAGAAAAAATGCATCTAAAGATAACCAATTCCCTGTGACCCGGCACTTCCTCCCATGCTGAGTTGTACACAGGGAGCATCAAACAGGACCGCCCCTGAGTATCTTGCCACCGGAGCCACAAAGACGGGTGGCCCGACCGACAGCTCATACGCGAGAAAGATATGCCCTTCAACTTTGGATTGTTCAGCTCGACCCTGCTGGTCTTTTTTTTCCACGGAATCGTGTTCAGCGGACTTGTCTGGCTCACCGGCAGGGCCCAGCAGGTTCGGTCTGCCGGTTGGCTGGGCCTGCTGTTGCTGCTGCTGGCCTTGTACATCAGCCCCTTCATGTTGGGCTACGCCGGCTGGTATGGGCTCGACGGCTACCGGGAAGCCCTCTTTTACCTGCCGCTGCAGCAGGTCCTGGTGATTGGCCCCGTGATGCTGTTTTACCTCAACAGCCTGCTGTATCCGCGGCTGGCCATCTCGCCCCGCGACTGGCTGCACTTTTTGCCGGGGCTGTTGTACCTGCTATACTCTCTGGCGGTGTTTCTGGCTGATCTCACATCTGCGGAGGGGCTGGTCCCGGACCCCGACGGAAAGGACAAAGACTTTGATCCCTGGTACCAGATCGCGGGATTCATTTCCCTCACTGCTTATTTCGCAGTCAGCCTGGCGAGGTATCAGCGGTATAAAAAGCAGATTTTCGATCAGCTGAGCTACGCCGAGGAGGTCGCCTACCGCTGGGTGAGGGCCTTTCTTGTTGTGTTTTTGGTCATCCTGCTGCTCAGGGCATTATTCTTTGTCCTGAACCCTGAATGGGATGCGTTTGGGCGAAAATATTGGTACTACCTGTCGGTTTCTGCCGTGGGCTATTTCCTGGCAATCCAGGGCTACCGGCAAACCTTGCTTCTGGGATCGGCTCCGCTCCTGAAGGAAACACCACAACACCTGAGTAGTCCCGAAGCAGATCCGGCCCCTGCGGCCTCTGCATCCGACAATCCAGATTTCGATGCCCCCGCCCTGCTGGCCCGCATCGAAGAAGCCATGAAGCTTCAGCATCTTTACCAAAACCCGGCCCTCACCCTCTCCGACCTCGCCACTCTGCTCGATACCACCACCCGCAATATCTCCCAGGCAATCAACAAGGGGGCAGGGGTGAATTTCAATGATTACGTCAACCGTCTCCGGGTCGCGGCCGTGGTCCGGGAACTGGAAAATGGCGCACACAGACACCACACCCTCCTTGGCATCGCCTTTTCCTGTGGTTTCAACTCAAAATCAACCTTCAACCGCGCCTTTAAAAAAATAACAGGCGCCAACCCCGCAGATTTCCTCCAAAACCACCTGAAAGATAGTGCCAAATCGTGATCTGGCGCGACAGCGGCCCTTTCTGCCGCCAACTTTGCAGCACATTCAGACAACAACTCCACCATGTTTATATACCGCTCTGCCCTTTTCTCCCTGCTGATGATCAGCTGGTTCTTCACATTTGCACAGACTCCCCTCTCCCCTTCCCAGCTGGCCACCATCGACTCGCTCGTGCGGCGGGATGTGCCGGAAAATGCTCCGGGGGTTGCCTGCGGCATCGTGCAGAACGGAGTCGTGCTGCACACCCGCTACGCAGGCTTTGGTGATCTCGACAACAGGCAACTCATTGGTCCGGACACGCGGTTCAACATCGCCTCCAACGGCAAGCAATTCACGGCCCTGGCTGTTTTGACGCTGTTGGAAGAAGGAAAGCTCAGCTTGGATGACGACATCCGCACCTTTTTCCCGGAGCTGCTGCCCATGGTGGAGGAGCCCGTTACGATCCGGCATTTGCTGACCCATCGCAGCGGGATCCGCGATGTGTATGACCTGATGGGCCTCCAGGGCCTCACCTGGTGGGAGCAAACGATGAACAATGAAGACATCGTGGCTATGCTGCAACGGCAAACAGACCTCAACTTTCCTCCCGGAACCAGCTATCTGTATTCCAACTCCAACTACCTCCTGCTTGCAGGAGTCGTGGCCCGCGTTTCGGGAAAATCATTTTCAGCCTTCACAGAGGAGCTGTTCCGGCGGCTCGGCATGCCCAACACCCGTTTCGAGGCCGACCACCAGAATATCCCCGGGCCGGTGGCCAGGCCATATTTCAACTTCGATACCTGGACCACCTATGCCTGGATCTGGAACGCAGTGGGCGATGGCAACCTGTTCACGACCCTGCCCGATCAATTGCGCTTCGAACAAATCCTCCAAACCCGCCAGGCAGATGGCTTTAGCCGGGAGGTGATTGCGTTGTCTCAGCAGCGAATTTCCGGTGGTGGCGATTATGGCTACGGCGTCGAGTTTTCAACCCACCGCGGGCAGCCGGTTGTGTTTCATCACGGCGGAACCGGGGCCTGGAAAGCGACCTTTCTGCGGTTTCCGGAGAAAAACCTTGCTGTTCTCACCTTCAGCAACAGCGGCAAGACAGATGTGGTGGATCAGAACCAGGCCATTGCAGACGTTCTGCTGGGCGTTGATCCTCAGCAGAGCGTTGACTACCCTATTGCCCCCGGAGAGCCCGGCCCATTTGTGGCTGAAAGCGAGCTGGAGGGCGTATACCGGGATGAAGGGGGCAGCACGTTTCGCTTTTTTCTCAAGGAAGGGCAGCTGGTGCTGGCGCGGGCAGGGAGGAATGATGTTCAACTGGAGCGGGCGGCGGGGAATGTATTCCGGCAGGTGTATGATCCGGCTTTTCAGCAGGAATTCAGGCAGAATGAGGCGGGTAACAGGACCGTGACGGCCTATTATCCTTCCCATCCGCCCTATACCCTGACGAGGGTGGACGCGGATTTCCGGGGATTTGATCCGGCTAGTCTAAATGGCAGTTACCTGAATGAAGAGACAGAAATCAGTCTGATCGTGGAATTCACAGCAGAGCGGGAGTACCGGGTGAGCCGGGGCGACCAGAAATCGACTGGCTTGCTGATCAGCCCCCACACCATGCTGGTTGATTTTTACACCCTGACCTTCAGCGGACAGGAGCTGCTGCTGGATGGTGGGAGGATCCGGAGGGTGAAGTTTGTGAAGGAGAGGTGAGGTCAACGTATCCCAGTCGCGCTGCCGGATCAGATGCTCAGATCTGCTTCACTTTCCATCGATATAGAAATGCCTGACAAGGTGTTGTTCCAGCAGTTCCAACAGATTGGCCTGGGCCATCAACTGTCTGTTGCTGAGGATCAAGTACATACTTTGGCTGGGATAGTCAAGGTGACGGAACTCTGCCGGAGAGAAGAAAGTCTGGAATATTCTCTTGTAAATTCTGTATCTCTTCGTTCCCTGAATCCCTTCGCCCAACAGTGATGCCCCCTGAAACCCGAAAGAAGCCGGAGGAACCTTTCGCCGCATGTCAAGCATCACATGCAAACAGGTAGCCAAAACCCTGCTGGCGTTTCCGTACCGGGTTAGTTGACTGTACTTTTTCGGGGAATGCTTAAGCCGTTTTGGATAAAACTTCACTGCAAAAAAAGAAGAGATTAATTCTTCCAGCCGCACAACATAAGGTCCGTTTTCGGTATGAAAAACATAAGTGTACACCCTCAGGTAGCCAGATGGCTGTGGTTCAGGAATTCGGGGCCCCGATCTGAACGGATATGGCTGATCAAACATAAGAACAGGTCAGGGATCAGGCCAGATAATCATAGACTGCAGCCCGTTGGGCATCCAGCTCATTGAGCGGAACTGTGCGGAAGAATTTACCTGACATCTCTTGTTCCAGCATAGCGAAATAACGGGTGCTGAGCGCCAAAAGCCGTTTATTCTCTTCCAGGAAGGCAGTTAGTTTTTTCAGAAAGAATCCCATCTGACCTTTGGATGCCTCCCGGGATTCATCCAAAAAACCCTCCCGAATCACATCGGCATTTCTGTTCCAAAATGCCGTCATTTCTGTCATAGCTTTGTAGAACTCTTTTGAAAAAATATTGAAATCAGCCATTGACGGACCTTGCATCCCTGATTCTGCTTTTGAAAGCAGGGATTCAAACTGGTTATTGAAGGCTTGCAGGTCGTTGGTGGCCGCCCGAAGTGTATTCTTTAGCCATAGGTGCCACACCAAAAAAAATACGCCAGCAAAAACCAAGATAGGAACAAACAACACTGAGGCCAGAAGGATAACGGCAAGCTTTCTGCCAAGGGACTTTGCTTTATCGCTGATAAGGTCGAGCAGGTTCGATGCTGGCAATACAATCTTATGCAGGAGAAAAAGCCCTGTTGAGAATCCTTCTCTTTGAAAAATGTGAATTGCCTGTTGCATCGTTTTCCTTTTTACGAAAAAAAATCTGACACGAGGCGAAAAATATAGCCGAACGACCTGCTCAAACCAACAAAAACCGAACGCAAAACCAAATAATAAAGTTTGACCTCCAAATCCAAATCCCAGTAAGGCAAGCTACCACATGCCAGGGCCTGGCCTTCAACAAAAAAGCCCCCGAATCTCGGAGGCTTATATTTTTATTGAGTGGGTCGTACTGGATTCGAACCAGTGACCTCTGCTCTGTCAAAGCAGCGCTCTAAACCAACTGAGCTAACGACCCGGGAGTGCAAAGATGAAGCCTCTGGCGGTATTTTCCAATTTCTGTATTCAGATTTTTCATTTGCCTGGCGGCCCAATCTCGAGCTGCGGGGTGCTGCGAGGCCCTGCCTTGCTGCGGGGCGGAAACACCCGCCGAAGCCAAAGCGGTAGCAAAGGAATGCCTACAAACAAGTAGGGATAGTAGCTGATCAGCCGCCACACTGTGGCCAGCACCAGCACAAACCCAGCTGGAGAATATGCCGAAAACAAGTGTCCAAACACGTACTCAGCCACGCCAGACCCGCCAGGCGTGGGAGCAATAATCAGCAGGACAAACATGACAGTCTGGCGGGCAAAAGCCGTAATGTGCTCGGCCAGGGTGAGGTCTGTGAAGGCAGCCAGCACCGCGTTAAGCACCAGATAACGCCCCAGCCAGGCCAAAAGCGTCGCCGCCCAGGCACGCATCCAGTAGCGCCAAGACTTCTGCCTGAACTCGTGCGAAGCGTTGAACAAGTCTTCAGCCAGCTTTTCTCCTGCCACCTGCCACCGCTTAAACGGACGGCGATAAACCAGCCACATCAGCAGGCCCTTCGTGGAAGCTGGCTTAAAAAACAGGGCAAAAGCCAGAAACAAGGTGTAGATCGCCAGCACTGAATATGCTACCCAGAAGGTGGTCACGATAGCTCCAAATCCAGATCTTCCTTCCAGCATTTCGAAGACCTCCCCATGCCCGGCAACCAACAATGCCAGCGGAACAGCTATGATGTAAAAGAGCTCATCCAGGAAAATGGTGATGAACACAATGGCCGCAGATCGGCCCGCTGAGATCTTTTCCTTGATGAGCATAAATATCGCCACTGCTGAGCCGCCTACCACAGAAGGCGTAAGCGCTGAGGCAAATTCCCATAACAGGGTGATCTGCAAAGCGCTTTTCCAGGTGAGCTGGTGGTCGGTGAGGATGCGCATCCGCCAGATATAGCCAATATCCCGTACCAACATCACCCCAAACCCCACCAAAATCCAGGTGATTACTGTGGGCCAGGGCGACTGGGCTGCGATGGCGTCAAGGTCGATTTCCTCATTGGAGATTTGATATACTGAATAAGCAAGGATCAGGGCCCCGATCAAAAATGGCCAAATGACCCTGCTTAAGCGAAACTGCTGTATTATCTGCTGCCGATCCGATGACATCTTGCTCATTCTGTGTGGGACATGGTTTCTTCCCCTCCTAACCTTGAACCTGCTGTTCTGTTGAAGGTTCTACGATAAAAAACAAAGCCCCCTTGCTCATACAATCGTTCAAAGGTAGGGAATTGCTGCTGGAAGGCAGCATCTTCGCGGGGGGCTTTCACCGAAAGGTACACATCCCGGTCCAGTTTTCCCCAGACCAGCGAGTCGGCGGGGGGCATTTTTTCCTGAACAGGTGGTTGGATTTGGCTATAAAAATATGGCAAATAGCTTTTATACCGTGCCGACATCACATACACTGGCTTGCCCTGAACCTGCTCAAAAAAATCCTGAGGTGCCCCCTGGACCATTGCTCCGATCTTCGGCACCACAAACACAAACATGAGGTTGAGAAATACCAGGGTGGCAATTGCCTGGCCCCACAATGCCTGCAGATATCTGCCCTGCCTTATCTGCCTGATAAACCAGAGACCTGCGGCCAGCATTCCCAGCCCGATCAGCCACTCAAAACCTGTCCAGCCTGCATCCACCTCCAGCGCAGCCACTGCCATGGGATCCTTCACCAGGCCTATCCAGCTGTCCTGCGTGGCCAATGCAACATTCATCAGGCTCGGGCCCAGCCCCCAGGCCACCAGCCCAAGACCCAGCAGCAGCCAGGTATCCCAGCGCGGGCGTTGCCCGGTGAGCACCCAATGGTGAATTAAATCTGCTGCCAGAAAAGCCCCGGGGAAATATAGCAGCGAAGAATAGTGGATGATTTTTGTTTTCACCGCCGAAAACAGCACCATCACCACCCAAAACCAGAGGATCATCAGTCGCCGCAGCAATCGCTCCTGATCGGTGCCGCCACCAAGCACCATACCGCGAAGGGCAAAAGCCGCCATCGGGAAGCAGCCTAGCAAAAACACCACACCATGATAATAGAAAGGCTGGGCATGCCCGGCTACGTCCTGGGTGAGCAACGCAACCTGATAGCGGAGAAATTCATTGACAAACCAGGGGCCGTGAACAGCAGTTTCGACCCCATACCAACTGCCGATTGTGAGCACAAAAGCCAGCAGAAACCACAGCCCGGCCAGCCAGGGCCATTGTTTCCGCGACCAGATCAGCTTATAAAGCCCATACACCAGCCCGGTTACCAGCATTGCAACAGGGCCCTTGGTGAGTACCGCCAGCCCGATCCACATCCCCGCCAGCAAAGCAAACCGCGCCGGAGGGCGATGTCCCGCAACACACAGATCCTCATGCCGGAAGAGCTGCATCAGGCCCAGGAAAATGAAAAAGTTGAAGGTGGGGTCGATGATGCCAGTTTTGAAATACATCGCCGGGAGCAGGGTGGCGAGGTAAAATAGGGCAACCAGCGTGCCGAACAGCTCATTTCGCCAGTGGCGACCTTCCCGAAACAGCATCCAGATCGTGAAAATGCCCACGATGGCGTTGGGAAGCCTCGCGGCGAATTCCCCCACCCCAAAGACCGCCATGCACAGGGCCTGGAGCCAGAAAAACAGCGGTGGCTTTTCCCAGAAGGGCTGAAAATTGATCTGGACCTGCAGGAAATTGCCCGTAACGAGCATTTCTCGGGCAGCTTCGGCGAAGTTGATTTCGTCCCAGTCAAACAGCGGTGGCTGGCCCAGAAAGCCCGGAAAACCGGCCGCGGCCAGCAGCAGCAACAGGTGCCAGGATTGGGGGACAAATCGCATGGCCCCAAAGGTAAGGGATTGCGTGGAAAGAAGGAATGAAGAGGCAGCAAAAGCACCTGTATTAAGCCTTCTCCCAGCGCTTCAGGGCCAGTTGACCGCAGCCGCCATCCACGTCTTTGCCGCGGCTGCGCCGCACGTTCACGATCACCCGCTCGCGTTCCAGGTGGGCAATGAAGGCATCCATCCGCTCGGGGCTTGTGTTTACAAAGCCTGCCTCCGGCACGGGGTTGTATTCGATCACATTGATCTTGCTCGGCACCACCCGGCTGAAGGCTGCCAGCTCCCGTGCATCCTGAATGGAATCGTTGAAGTCCTTGAAAATGCAGTATTCGAAGGTTACGCGGGTGCCGGTTTTGTCGTGAAAATATACCAGCGCCTCCCGCAGGGCTTCGAGCGTGTTGCTGTCGTTGATGGGCATGACCTTCGACCGCTTTTCGTCGTTGCCGGCGTGCAGGGAAAGGGCGAATTCGAATTTCACGTCGTCGTCGGCCAGTTTTTTGATCATCTTGGCAATGCCCGCAGTAGAAACTGTGATGCGTCGTGGCGACATGGCGAGGCCATCTTCGGCAGTTACCCGCTCGATGGAGGCCATCACATTGCGGTAATTGAGCAGGGGTTCTCCCATACCCATGTACACGATGTTGGTGAGGGGGCGGCCATATTCCTCCTCTGCCTTGTCGCGGAGGAGCTGCACCTGGTCGAAGATTTCGTAGTGGTGCAGGTTGTGCTTGAGGTCGAGGAAGCCGGTGGCGCAAAAGGCACAGCTCAGCGAGCAGCCCGCCTGCGACGACACGCAGGCCGTCACGCGCTTGCTGGTCGGAATCAGAACGCCCTCCACTTCGTGGCCACCAGACAGCCGGAAGGCATATTTGATGGTGCCATCCTGGCTGCGCTGCTCCGCCAGAATTTCCGCTTTGTCGATGGCAAAGGCTTCCTCGAGCTTGTCGCGGAGAGCCTTGCTGAGGTTGGTCATTTCCGCAAAAGATCCCACCCCTTTTTGCCACAGCCACTCATAGACCTGCCTGGCGCGGAATTTTGGCTCCCCCAGCTTCACAAACAGGGCTTCCAGCTCCGGGAGCGTATGCTTTCGAATATTCGGCTTGCGAATCATGGTGCAAAGATAGCGGCAAGATCCTCAGAAAAGAACTCTTTGCCACTGGCTGCTGCGTAGTTCTGCTCCGGCGAAGTTCTGCTCCGGCGAATAATTCTTCAGAAGCCGCTGGTAAGGTCTCATCAAGAGCAGCATTTCGAATTACAACGGTTTTAAGCTAATTTTGCGTCTATTGCAACATTCCCGAACCAAGGCAGTTAGTTCTGCACTCTGTCTTATCCCTCCTAATTGCGCTCTACGCATATGAAAGTTGAAGCCGGCCCACTGTTGTCACAGGTGACCATACCTGAAGACTTAAGAAAACTCTCTCCCGATCAACTCTATGATTTTTGCACCGAACTGAGAGAATTTCTCATTTCGACAGTTTCGGTCAACGGAGGGCACTTCGGCGCAAGCCTGGGGGTGGTAGAACTTACTACAGCTTTGCATTATGTGTATAACACTCCCCACGACCAGCTTGTGTGGGATGTGGGCCACCAGGCTTATGGCCACAAGGTGCTCACCGGCAGGAGGGAAGAGTTTCACACCAACCGCCTCTACAAAGGAGTGTCTGGTTTCCCAAAACGCTCCGAGTCTGAGTACGACACCTTCGGGGTGGGCCACTCTTCCACCTCTATTTCTGCAGCGGTGGGCATGGCCCTCGGCACCAAACACCAGGGCGACAACCGCAAAGTGGTGGCCGTGATCGGCGACGGCGCCCTCACCGGCGGCATGGCCTTCGAAGCCCTGAACCACGGTGGCTGGGAAAAAGCAGATATGCTCGTCGTGCTCAACGACAACAACATGTCCATCGACCCCAACGTCGGTGCGCTGAAGGAGTATCTGACGGACATTACCGCCTCACATACCTACAACAAAATCCGCGACGAGCTGTGGAAGCTCCTCGGCAAACTGGAAAAATTCGGCCCCAAGGCCCGCAACATCGCCCGCAAGCTGGAGCAGTCGCTCACCGCAGCCACCAAGCCCGGCATGCTGTTCGAAGCCCTCGGCTTCCGCTACTTTGGCCCCATCGACGGCCACGACATCAACCACCTCGTGCGGGTGCTCGACGACCTGAAAGGCATTCCCGGACCTAAGCTCCTCCACTGCATCACGGTGAAGGGCAAAGGATTTGAATTAGCCGAAAAAGACCAGACCAAATGGCACGCACCCGGCCTGTTTGACAAGGTGACCGGAGAGATCTTTAAATCTGTGGTGACCTCCCCGCAGGCACCCAAGTACCAGGACGTTTTCGGCAAAACAATCATTGAGCTGGCCAAAGCCGACGACCGCATTGTGGGTGTTACCCCGGCTATGCCGAGCGGCTGTTCGCTCAACCTGATGCTCAAGGAAATGCCCGACCGCGCCTTTGATGTGGGCATCGCCGAGCAACATGCCGTGACCTTCTCTGCGGGTCTGGCCACCCAGGGGCTCAAGGTATTTTGCAACATCTACTCAACCTTCATGCAGCGGGCCTACGACCAGGTGGTTCACGATGTGGCCCTGCAGAAGCTCCCGGTTGTGTTTTGCCTCGACCGCGGAGGATTGGCCGGTGCTGACGGTGCTACCCACCACGGTGTATTTGACATCGCCTATTTCCGCTGCATCCCCAACATGGTGGTGTCGGCACCGATGGATGAGGAAGAGCTCCGCAACCTCATGTACACAGCTTCGCTGTGGGAGGAAGGCGCTTTCTCGATCCGCTACCCGCGCGGCCAGGGCGTGATGCCCGACTGGCAGCGCCCCCTGAAGCAACTGGAAGTGGGCAAGGGCAGAAAAATCAGCGATGGCGAAGAAGTCGCCATTTTGACTATCGGCCACCCCGGCAACTTTGCCCAGGAAGCCATTGCCACCCTGTCCCGGGAAGGCATTCGCCCTGCACATTATGACCTCCGCTTCGTGAAGCCGCTCGATGGCGAGCTGCTGGAGGAAGTATTCTCCCGCTTCGACCGCGTGATTACTGTAGAAGATGGTGCCCTGATGGGTGGCTTTGGCTCTGCGGTGATTGAGTGGATGGCGGATAAAGGCCACAGCGCCAAGGTAGTGCGGCTGGGTGTGCCCGACCGGTTTGTGGACCACGGCACCCAGGAAGAGCTCTGGGCAGAGTGTGGCTACGACACCGCCGCCATTGTGACAGCTGTGAAAGACCTGGTGGTGGCAAAAGTTCACGTGTAAGGTTTAACCCCGGAATAATCTACCGGAGGCCCCTCGAGAGAGGCCTCCGGTCTTTTTTTGGGGTGAACGGAGCGGAATGTGGGGCGAACGGGTGTTGGGCAACGTAAGGGAAGAGCGAGTAAGAAGCTGACATAGCGAAAACTATCTACCATCTTTGAATAGTTCAACACCCGTTGAATTTGCTCTTGATTCCGGGAGGCCGGTTAGAAACCACGAAATCGATCAACAATGAAAAAGGATTTTCGCCAGGCCTTCAATTTACGGGTCAACCATGATGAAACAGCCCACAAGTTCACCAGCACGATGGGCAAAGACGAGGTGATGGTGGCCTACACCCCACTGGACGCCGCCACCTGGCGCATTGATGCCGTGACGGCTTCACCGGAGCTGCGAAGCATGAATATTCACGGGCGGCTGCTGGAATATGTGCTGGAGCTCGCGCTTCAGGAAAAAATTAACGTTCAGCCGAATTGCGCCTATGCAAAGGCCTTCATCAACCACGACAGCCGCTTTCAGGCACTGGTAGCGGAGGAGGTGGCAGGATAAGAGTATAAGGGGAGAATTTGTCTCCCGCCCGACGCAGCTCCGACTGAGGTTGGAGAGCTACTGACAAACTCCCCTCCGCTCCGTACCTTGCCACCATGAAGCCACACCTGATGTGGTCGCGCACGGCTGGCACCCGCGACCTCCTGCTCGGCGCTGTCCCGGCGGGCATTCTTCTGGGTCTGCTCTTGTATGAAACGTCCCGGCAGGAGGGTGAGCGGCTAATGCTGCTTTGGATGCTGCTGTTCGGGCTGTATGCCATCTGGTTGTGGGTGGGGGCTAACACGGATCCGCAGCAAGACCGCCAGCGGGCCCTCACCGGCATAGGCCTGGCCGTGGTGCTGCGGCTCATTGCCTTGTTTGCCACGCCACAGCTCTCTGACGATTATTTTCGCTTTCTGTGGGACGGCCAGCTCTGGCTTTCTGGTGTGAACCCCTTCACGATTCTGCCCGAACAACTGGCCGCAGAGCCGGGCCGGCTGGAGGCCCTGGGCCTGAGCCAGGCATGGTTTGATCAGCTCAATTCCCCCGGATATTTTACTGTTTACCCGCCATTGCTCCAGGGCTTGTTTGTGCTGGCCGCAACAACGGGCTCGCTGGAATCGGGCCTGCTGCTGCTGAAAATGGTGGTCTTTCTGGCCGAATGCGGCACCCTGTGGCTGCTCTGGACACTGCTCGGCAGCATGGGCAAGCCCCGCCACCTGCTGCTGTGGTATGCCCTCAACCCGCTGGTGCTGGTGGAGTTGTGTGGCAACCTCCACTTCGAGGCCCTGATGATCGTGTGTTTGCTGGGAGCTTTTCTGGCTTTGCAGTCGGGCAAACGCGACCTTTCTGCGGTGCTGCTGGCCCTGTCGGTGCTGAGCAAATTGCTGCCGCTGGTATTTTTGCCCTTTTTGATTCGCCGGATCGGCTGGAAAGCGAGCATTCGCTATGGCCTGATCGTGGCTGCCGTGCTGGCGCTCGGTTTTTTACCGATGCTGAGCGAAGACATGATCGCCGGGCTACGCGAGAGCCTGACCTTGTATGTGAACCGCTTTGAGTTCAATGCCGGGGTGTGGTATGTGGTGAGATGGTGGGGCTATCAGGAAATCGGGTACAACACCATTCGCACCTGGGGGCCCTGGCTCACGCGGGTGGCAGCCGGTGGAATTTTGCTCTATGCCTTGCTCGAATGGCGAGGAAAGCGCCTCCCCTGGGCTCAGCCCGCTTTGTTTTCTCTCACCCTGTATTTTTTCCTCAGCCTCATTGTTCACCCCTGGTACATCACCACCCTGGTGGCCATGGCCCCGCTGGTGAACAGGCGTTTCCCGCTCATTTGGTCGGTTTGGCTGCCCTGGACCTACCTCGCTTACATGGCTGATCCGGTCGCAGAATCCATGTGGCTGGTAGGGCTGGAGTATGGCTCTGTATTTATTTGGCTGGTGGCCGAATCTTTTTGGCGAAAACAAAGCGCGATTTAGCAGGTTTTTTTGGATAATTTTCCATCCCACTCTTCCGTCCGACATGCCTGATATCCTTCCATTGTTTCCGCTCAGCCTGGTGGTGTTTCCGGGAGAGACCCTGAAGCTGCACATCTTCGAGCCCCGGTATCAGCAATTGATCAAGGATTGCTGGCCGGGGAAGAAGAAAATGTTTGGGATCCCGCCTGTGCTGGAGCAGGAAATGGCCAATGTGGCGACCCTGGTGGAAGTCGCTTCGGTTGATGAAGAGTTTCCCGGCGGCGAATCCAACGTTACCATAAAGGCCTACAGCCGTTTTCACATAGCGCAATTTTTCCCCGTTAGCCCCAACAAACTCTACCCTGGCGGCACGGGAAAAACTTTTCCGAAGGAAGAGCGCATTGACAGTGAGCGGATTCTCAACCTTCAGGATGAGATCCTGGATCTGATGCTGCAATTGTTCGACGCCCTCGGCATCATGAATAATGTGGTGGAAGCACCAACTGAGATCACCGGCTTCCGGGTGGGGCACCACGTGGGCATGAGCCTGGCCCAGGAGGTGGAATTGCTGGCCATGACCAATGAATTGTCGCGACTCAATTTCATCTATGACCACATTGTAAATATCCTCCCTGTGGTGCGGGAAACGGAACGGCTCAAAACCCGGGCTCAGCTCAATGGCCACTACAAAAATGTGGTGCCTCCGAATTACTGATTAACCTCACCCGCCCACAGGGTCCTGTTTGCCTGGACAGATCTGATCAGGTGCAATCCTTCAGAAATCGTTATACTTGTAGCCCAAATACCAGCCTCAATGGACCACGTCCTTATTCTGTCCATCATACTAGTCATCCTGCTGATCAGTCAACTGATTGAAACGGCCCTGGACTGGCTTAACCTCAAGGCTCACCACCGGGAGCTGCCTGCTGCACTTGCCGATCATATGTCTGCCTCAGAATATGCGCGTGGCTACGATTATCACCACCGCAACTACCGGTTTGGCTTGCTGCAAAGTTTGGTCTCGGCAGCAATTTTATTGTCCGTACTTGCATTCGGCGGCCTTGGCTGGCTCGACCAGCAGCTTCGTACTGTTACCGATGCCGACGTGCCGCTTGGCTTGCTTTTCTTCCTCGTCCTGTTTTTGGCGAATGAATGCATCTCCCTCCCGTTTGGCTGGTACCACACCTTTGTGATTGAGGAAGAATTCGGATTTAACAAAACTACGCCCAGGACCTTCTGGCTCGATAAGGTAAAGGGATATGCCCTCACGATGGTCGTGGGCGGAGCGATCCTGGCCCTGCTGATCTGGCTGGTGGAAACCATTGGCCCCAGCTTCTGGATCTGGTTCTGGTTGTTTATGTCGGTGTTCAGTGTAGTGATGAGCCTGTTCTACACCAGCTGGATCCTGCCGCTGTTCAACCGGCTCAGCCCGTTAGGCGAGGGCAGCCTCCGGCAGGCAATCGATGGTTATGCCCGCAGGGTGGGCTTTCCGCTGTCTCACATTTCTGTAATTGACGGCTCTCGCCGCTCATCCAAAGCCAATGCATTCTTTACCGGCCTGGGAAAAAAGAAGAAGGTAGTGTTGTATGACACCCTCATTGAGCAGCACACCGAGGAAGAACTGGTGGCAGTGCTGGCCCACGAAGTGGGGCATTACAAGCGGGGACATATTTACCAGGGTCTTGCCATTGGCTTGCTGCAAAGCGGGTTGACCCTGTTTCTGTCGTCGCTGCTGCTGTTTTCCCCAAGCCTTTCCCAGGCGCTGGGCGGAGAGGTTTGGGCCATTCACCTGAACCTGATCGCCTTTGGCTTGCTCTACAGCCCCTTGTCTACCCTGCTGGGCATTGGCATGAATCTCCTTTCCCGGAAAAATGAATACGAAGCCGACCGCTTTGCCGCAGAGACCTATGGTGCCTACCCTTTGCAAACAGCCCTGATGCGGCTCCATGCAAAGAACCTGAGCCACGCCACACCGCACCCCTGGTATGTGTTTGTGAATTACTCCCACCCGCCGCTGCTGGCCAGGCTTCGGGCGCTGGCATCCCTCCAGGGAAAGACTACTACAGCCTGAGCCAGGCCACAGGATCAAGGCACCCAGGGTTGGGCAGAGATTGAGAGAATTGTGAAATTTTCTTCAACTTGTAATAGCAGCCGCCGTCCTTCCTTCAAATTGATCCTGAGCTATGAACAAGCAACGTGTTGCGACTACCGCGATTCTGGTCTTTTTAGGCCTGTTTTTACTGATTATTCTCACCTCCGGCGTCTTCATCACCATCGATGCCGGGGAAAAAGGTGTGATCTTCCGCCCCTTCAGCGGAGGACTCGAAAAAGAGATGACCTTTCAGCCCGGCTTTCACGTCGTGGCTCCCTGGAACTCCATGGCTGTGTATAGCGTGAGGGAATACACTCAGGAAGAGAGCATGGAAGTTCTTTCTTCCAACGGTCTGACCATCAAACTGGATATCTCTGTGCGGGTGAACCCTGCACACGCTGAAATCCCGGCCCTGCATGAAAAATTCGGCGAAGACTATCTCAACACCCTGGTGAGGCCCGAAGTGCGTTCTTCGGTTCGGAAAATCATTGGCAGGTTTACCGAAGAAGAATTGTACTCCACCAAGCGAGACACGGTTCAATACCTGATTCGCGCCGACATCGAAACCGCGCTTGCGCGAAACCATGTTGAGCTTCGCGAGGCCCTGATTCGCGATATCAGCCTGCCTGACAAGGTGAAATCTGCGATCGAAACCAAGCTCGAAGCCGAGCAGGCCGCCCTCAAGTATGAGTACCTTCTGCAGCAGGAAGAGCTGGAAGCCCAGCGCAAGATCACTGAAGCCCGTGGCAAAGCCGAAGCCAACCGCATTCTGAATGCTTCGCTGACCTCCAACATTCTGGCCGACAAAGGGATTGAAGCGACCCTCGAGCTGGCAAATTCGCCCAACTCCAAAATCATCATTGTGGGCAGTGGCGAAAATGGCCTGCCGATGATTCTGGGCGGGCAGTAAGCCTTCGTAACAACCCAAAACCGGGATCCCGTCAGCAATGGCGGGATCCTGGTTTTTTTTGGCAGGCTTGTTAAGCAAAAGTCAGGATTCAGATCAAGTAAGGAGATGCGGGGTCTCCTTTATCTTTGCAGATAGCTTTTGTTGAGAAACATGGCAGCCGCCTGGTCTGGTGTTGGGCAGCGTACATTTCTCAACACCAGTAAGCCCAATTCTGCGTTTTATCCTATCTTGACAAGACCTAAATCAGTTTCAACAATCCATGCTGCCATGATCATTACCCGGTTTGATCAACTCGACCTCAATCGTACCTATTCCTATGCTGATTATCTCCTCTGGCAAATCCAGGAAAGGGTAGAGCTGGTCATGGGGAGGATTCATTTAATGTCCCCCGCTCCCAACATGGCCCACCAGCGCATTTCCGGTAACCTTCACGGGCTGTTGTGGACATTTTGCAAGCATGGTCCCTGCAAGGTTTTCGCAGCGCCGTTTGACGTTCGGCTCCCCCGCCCCGGAGAAGCAACTGCCGATTCTATCCGAACGGTGGTACAACCCGACCTCTGCGTGGTATGCGACCCTTCCAGGCTGGATGAGCGCGGCTGCCATGGCGCCCCTGATTTGGTTGTGGAAATCCTGTCTCCGGGAAATTCCCGCTGGGAACTGCGCGAAAAGTTCCGCTTATATGAAGCCAGCGGCGTGCCGGAATACTGGGTTGTTTCCCCGCAAAACCGCAACGTCATCCGGTATGTGCTTCAACCGGAGGGGCAATACCTGGCAGCTGCCCCCCTTACCGAACCCGATGCGATCGAAACGCCCCTGTTCCCGGGCTTGTCGGTGCCGCTGGAGGAGGTGTTTGCTGAGTGAATTCAGGCTGCCTGCCCGGCCTTCGGGGAAACCTGTAAATTGAGAAAAGTCTTTGCCAGAATGAGAAGGGCAACCCAACTTGGCCTTTGATTCCGAGCCCGGGTGCCTAAATTTGTGCAATGGCCTTGTTCTTGCACCAATTGTTCAATTCATCCGCTGTACGAAGGTAAACTCTTTGTACCAGGGCTGGGCTTATTCCTATTCCCAACTTATTTCAGCAAATGAACTCCTTTCTGTCAATAGTCGCATCCTGGCTAAAGAAACTATTCAACACCCGTGCAGCAGGAGCCTATATGTTGATTTTTGCCGCGGCAATCGGGGTAGCGACCTTCATCGAAAATGATTTCGGCACCAGCGCTGCACAAAAGCTGATTTTTCAGGCCAGGTGGTTTGAGCTTTTACTGGCTCTCTTTTGCGGCGCAATTGTGCAAAATATCTGGAAGTTCCGGATGATTCAGCAAAAGAAATGGTCGTTGCTCACCTTCCACGCTGCCATTTTGATCATCATGGCGGGAGCCGCCTTAACGCGGTATTTCGGCTTTGAAGGTGTGATGCACATCCGGGAGCAGCAGGCTTCCAACCGCTTTCTTTCCAGCAACACCTACCTCAAGTTTCAGGCACAGCAAGGGAGCGAATCATTCAGCTTCGATGAGCCTGTGCTGTTTGCTTCCCTCGGAAGTCCTGAATGGCAAGAATCCTACCTGATCGGGCAGCAGGAAATTCGGGTAAACGTGAAAGAATTCATGCCCAATCCTACCTACCAGTTGAAAGAGAGCCTCGACGGGGGCCCCATCCTGAAGGTGGTAATCGCTGGCGGCAATGGCCGCGAAGAATACTTTCTCGAGTGGGGAAAAACGGAGCGTTGGGGCGGAACTGTGTTCCATTTTTCCGACGCCCCCATTGCAGGTGCGGTGAATGTGCTCCTGGCCGGAGATTCTCTTCTTGTTGAATACAGCCAACCACTCACCTACATGGTGATGGCAACCCAGCAACGGGACACGCTCCCGGCGGGGGCCAGGGCTCCTTTGGCCTTGCGGGCTTTGTATAGTGGCAGCGGAGTGAATTTTGTGTTCCCGGAGTATGTCTCCAACGGCAGGCTGGTGATGGAATCTCAGGACAAAAAAGTGAAAAATGAGAGTCTTACCGCCCTCCTCGTGGAGGTAAATGTCAATGGCCAGTCTCAGGAAAAGTGGGTCTATGGCGCTAAGGGCGTGCCAGGGCGCCCGGAGGACTTTGCCTTTGGCGACATGCGGCTGGCAGTGTCTTATGGCGCAAAGGAGATGATCCTTCCCTTTTCCCTTCAACTCCACGACTTCATTCTGGAGCGGTATCCGGGAACCGACAATGCCTCTTCCTATGCCAGCGAAGTGCAGCTGATCGACCAGGAAGCCGGGGTAAACAGGCCTTTCCGGATTTATATGAACAACATCCTCAATTACAGGGGATACCGGTTTTTTCAGTCATCCTTTGACCAGGACGAACAAGGAACTTACCTGAGTGTGAACAGCGACTTTTGGGGGTCTCTGGTGTCCTATCTTGGCTATGCCCTCCTCACAATCGGGCTGGCGATGACCTTTTTTAGCAAAAAAACCCGGTTTTATCAGGTGCTGCAACAGCTGGAAAAGATCCGGAACGGGAAAGCTGCTTTGGTCGTGCTGATGATGCTGATCCCTGCGATGGGCATCAGCCAGACAAGCAGTGCCCATCTCGACAATATTGTCTCAAAAGAACATGCAGCAGCCTGGAGCCGGTTGGTGGTTCAGGATTTCAACGGCAGGATGAAGCCCTTGCACACCCTGTCGAGGGAGGTGATGAGAAAAGTAGCCAGAACCGAAAGCATAGACGGGCTCACCGCCGACCAGATTTTGCTGAGCATGTTCATCAACAGCAAGGCCTGGTATGGGGTTCCTTTGGTCAAGCTCGGGAAGCATGAAAAGCTGGCAGAAATCCTTCAGTTGGAGGGAAGCCACGCCTCCTACGACCAGTTTTTTCATGAAAACGGCGAATACAAGCTCCGTGACGAGGTGAGGAGAAGCATCTCGATGAACCAGGCAGACCGCGGGGTATTTGAAAAAGAACTGCTCAAGATTGACGAGCGTGTGAACATCCTGAACATGTGCTTTTCGGGGCGGATGCTGGCAGTAGTGCCGGCTCCCAACACCCCCAACCACACATGGCTTTCCTACCAGGCGCAGGAAGCGAACGCCGAAGACCTCGCTTTGGCAGAGCGCTTTTTTCAAGGCTATGGAACTGCTCTTGTGCAGGCTATGCAAAGTGGAAATTACCAGCAAGCCGATGGCATGCTGACTGAGCTGGCGAATTTTCAGCAACGCGCCGGCGGAGAGATTGTCCCTTCCCCTTTGAAAATCCGGGCGGAAATCTGGCTCAACCAGCTTAATGTCTTTTCCCGGCTGGCAGCACTGGACCTTTTCCTGGCGTTGGCCTTTCTGTTTTTTCTCTTCTACTCCGTTTTTCAACCTCAAAAAAACCTGTCGCGGGCCTATTTCATCCTGTTTGGCCTTGTGGCTCTGGGCTTTTCGCTGCACACAATTGGCCTGGGCCTGCGCTGGTATGTTTCGGGGCGGGCACCCTGGAGCAACGGATATGAATCTTTGATCTATATTGCCTGGACGACCACCCTGGCAGGGGTGCTGTTTACCAGAAAATCTTTTGGCGGACTGGCCGCCACGATGGCACTGGCTGCCACCATTTTGTTTGTGGCAACCCTGAGCGCTTTCGACCCGGAAATCACACCGCTGGTTCCTGTGCTGAAGTCGTACTGGCTCACCATTCACGTTTCGCTCGAAGCTGGCAGCTATGGCTTCCTCATGCTGGGAGCCATCATCGGGTTGATCAACCTGCTGCTCATCGCCTTTATGACCGCTGCCAACCGCGACAGGGTGCAGAGAATGGTCAGGGAGATGTCGTACCTCAGCGAACTTACCCTTCTCGGCGGGCTTTTCATGATCAGCGTTGGCACCTACCTTGGCGGCGTTTGGGCCAACGAATCATGGGGCAGGTACTGGGGCTGGGACGCAAAAGAAACCTGGGCGCTTGTCACGATTTTGATCTATGCCTTTATCCTCCACATGAGGATCATTCCCAAAATGACAGGCTTGTTTGCCTTCAATGTTGCCACCATTTTCGGTCTGGCCTCTGTGCTCATGACCTATTTCGGCGTGAACTACTACTTGTCAGGCCTTCACTCCTATGCCAGCGGAGACCCGGTTCCGGTGCCAACCTGGGTGTATGGAGCTGTGGCTGCTGTAGTGGTGGTGGCGGGAGTGGCTTACTACAAAAGGAAAAAACACGGAGGAATCTCTTGATTCTTCCGTGCTTTCAGGGATAAGAGGAAATCTCCCTATTTCATCAAATGCCCTTCTTCAAGGAGCAACGCGTACCGGTAGCCGGATCCAAAGTCTTTGTTGAGGGCCACCACGGCTTCAATCTGAATCTGCTCACCCACTGCAACAGGCTCCAGCGTGGTGACAACCAGGTCGTAGTCATCTTTGGACCCATCCTGGAGGTGGATCCAGTTTCTGCCCATGATATTGGCGTTGACCTTGGTACACACCCCGCGGAGAATCACCTTCTGGCCCTGAAGCTTGTCTGCATTTCGGACCAAATCGGCAACCCGCATGGCGGTGGAGCCAGCACTCGTGGCCGGAGCCGGGGATGCTGATCCAGTCGGTTGCTGAGCAGGTTGCCCGGCAGCCAGCCCATGGCTCTCCGTCACCAGGTTGGAAACCAGGAAGATGCGGTCAAAAGTCCGCTTGTATTCCTTGCTCTCGAAATTGGTTTTTAACAAGCCGTCTCGGTAGAAATACGTTTCGCCGACCTTAACTTCCTGCTTTCTGGTGGCAATCCAGAACTCTTCTTCACCCTCCGAAACCCGGAGGTAGACATAGCGCTCTGTGGGCAGAGTTTCGAGGACTTTGACCTGGTGAACGCTGGCGCTGGTGGTTGCCTGCCCCGCCGACATGGAGGGCATAAAAATGCCTGAATTTCCTCCGGCCGGGCTCTCCTGGGCAGTTGAATCGGCGGTAATAACTTTAGGACCACCGTCGCAGGCAGTGCCAAGCAACATCAGGGGCAAGAGCCAGAATCGTGGTTGAATGTTCATCTGCTTTGGTGTTGGGAATAAATTCGTTGGGAAAGCTTGAAGGTGATCCGGTCGTTTACCTCCGACCGCAGAAAGCTGCGCTCCGCCGACACACTGAGCATCAGCTTTGGCGCAAGTTGAACGCCAAGACTGCCCCCAGCATACTGCTGGGGAATAAAGCTGTCACCTTTGCCGTAGGCATATCGGGCATACCGATAGTACCCCTCGGCTGTGAGTTTGCCTTTAGCAAAGGATCGGGAGTATCGAAGCCCTGCGATTTGGCTTTTGAGGTAGTTGGAAATGTTGTAGTTGAAGGTGAGGGAAGCGCTCCCCCCTACCCACGGCAGTTTTGTCACAGAGGTGTAGGCATACAGATTGTCAGATTTGTTTTCCTGGTTGCTCTGAAAACGGCGGCTGGCGCTCAGGCCCACCTGCACGTAGCGGGCTGGCTTCAGGTTCACCCGAACCCGGATTCCTTGCCGGGCAAGGTCGTCATCGAGCAGGCGCTCCACCTCCGTTTGGAAGGTTTCATAATACACTATGTGCCGCCTGGCGTCATAGGAAACCATGATGCTGAAAGCCCGGCTCATCCGATACTGGGCCGAGAGGTACAAGTTGGTCAGGCGAAGCAGGGTAGAGTCCACCCCATTGATCTTGCCATACAGGTCAAGTTCTGAAGACGCAAACAAATAGAAGGTCTGTGAAAAACTGCTCGAATGCTGTAGGTAGGCATAGCGCCTGTCGATCTGGCTGTCGAGCCGCTGCTCCAGCAGTCCAAGGGTCGTTTGGCTCTGTGCGATGCTCCCTTGCGTCATCTGGCTCAGGTAGAGTCCATACTGTCTCAGATGCTGATTCACGCCATAAGTCAGAAGGTCGGGGCGGGTTCCCGCAATGGCGCCCACAGCAAAGCCACCCCATCGTTTTTCAAGCTGAAGCCCGTCCATGGCCCCGATGGAGGAAATATTTGAATTGATACTTCTGCCCAACACCACCCTGAACCCCGGAGCCTCATATCCTGCTGCCAGACCATAGACGCGCAGGTAGGTTGTGGGCAGCGAAAAGCTGGCGGAATCTCCGGGAAAAATCTGGCGGTAAGTGGCGTGGCTGTCGAAAAAGAAACCGGTATTGCCAATCCTGTCAACAGAAAAAGCGACCTGACCCAGTGCCGAGTGCCGGTCCGGGCGGCTGCCGGCCACGTTGCTGTAGCTCGAAAGGGCCATCCGCCCGCGGATCACCGATCCTGGTTCGGACTCCTGTTCATCAGTCTTTTCAGTTGGCCGGGGTTGCTCCCGGGGCAACTCTGCCGGTGCAGCCGGGGGCGCAGGGGCCACAAACCTGGGGAAATGCCACACACCTGCCCCCTTTTCAGGCTGGCATCCATTGATTGGTACACACACACAGGAGCTCGAAGATTTGTTCTCCACCACCAGACAGGCCTCCTGCGAGACGCCGAGCCGAAGGGTGTCGCCAACAGCGATGGTGCTGGTGTTGAGAAACTTGACATACACGTTTCGGGAGGTCAAAAAAGTGACCTCCCCCTTGAGCGGTTCCTGAGACGGTTGGCTAAGGGCGGTTTGGAAAGGGAGCAAGAGGAGCAGGAAGAAGAACTTAGTTTGGTTCATAGGTTGGAACTACTGGTGGCAATCCACACAGGCGAATTGTTCTAATCTGTACAGGATATAGGTAGTTCCATCCTCAGCCTCCACCAGGTGGCAGTCCTGGCAGGCTACTTCGGCATGACGGCCCTCCAGAGGGAATCTGGTGGTGTTGTGGTCGAATTTTTCCGGGATCCAACTCGACGTAACGTGGCATCGGTCGCAGGTCGTGACGCCATTGATGGCAAAATCATTTCCATGGACATTCTCGTGGCAGGATTCACACCTGGTTTCCAGGCTGGCAAAACGCTGAACCGGTTTTTGTCCGGGTGTTTCTTCGAAGTGGCAGGCCCGGCAGGCTACCCCGGCATGTTTACCTTCGAGCGGCCAGCTTGTTTTTGTGTGGTCGAAATTGATCGCTGCCCAGGAATCATTCGTGTGGCAGGCTTCGCATCGTTTGTCCGGATAATAGGTCTCCGGCAACAATCCGGCGTGGATGTCCTGGTGACAATCAACACATTCATTGCCCAGGTTCCGGAAGGTCCAGCGGTCTTTTCGCTCGTCAACGTGGCAGGCAAAGCAGGGAGTCGCCATGTGGGCCCCCTGGAGCGGGAAGGCGCTGGCCTGGTGATCATCGATCGAATAGAGGCTGTACTCAAATCCCTGCTCCACGCTGTGGCAGGTTGCGCAGTCGGGTGAAACTCCGTTTTGCCGGAACTCTCCGAGGTGATAATCTTTGTGGCAACTGGTACAAGTCGCAAATGGAATGGGATCGGAAAACCGCTTGGGATGGCATTTTTTGCAATCCACTTCCACGTGCAGGCCTTCCAGCTTAAAATCGGCAACATCGTGGTTGAAACTGCTCAACTCCTTAAGCGCCAGAAAGCTGGACTCCTGGTGACAACTGGCGCAATTCGATCCGTATTTCCCGTCGTGGTGGTCGTCATGGCAGGCCACACAATTTGACTCTGCCACGCCCGCACGGTCGCCAAATACCCGCAGCGGGTCGCTGTTTTCCTTGTGACAGGCAAAACAATCCACTGATTTATGCTTTCCCTTCAGCTCAAACAGGGTGGTGTTGTGATCAAACTTTCCTTTCCCTGCAAACTGGTCAAAGGCAACTTCGGTGTGGCATTGGGTGCAAGCCCCCACAAAACGATCCTCGTGAGGATCAGTGTGGCAGGAGCGGCAATCTTTGAAAGGGACATCTGCGAAAACCTGGAATTCTTTCCCGTTGCGGAGGGTCTGCTCATGGCATTCGATACAGTCCACCTCCAGGTGAGCCCCCCTCAATGGGAAATCGGCACGCTGGTGATCGAATTTGGGCGCCGGCCGGAATGCCTCCAGGTCGTGGCAGGAGGCGCAGTCGGAGGATAAGGTTCCCTGGTGAAAATCGGCGTGGCACGACAAACATTTTCTGTCGAGCCCGAGAAAGGTGTTGGGTCGTTTCCGGATATCGGCAGACTGGATGAATTCAGGAACGTGGCAGGCCTTGCAGTCGATCATATCGTGGGCGCCTTCGAGGCGATATCCGGTTTGGTCGTGGTTGAAAGCATCCTGATCAAATCGGGTCATGTCAAACCCGCGGCCGTGATGGTCGCTGTGGCAGTCGAAACAACGCTGGCTTTTGATCACAGGGTCGGCGTGATAGCCTCTGTTTTGGCGGATCAGGGTTTGAATTTCTGTGTGGCAGGCAAGACATTTTTTATCGGAAACCTGATTCCCGAGGTCGTGACACTGAGTGCAGTTGCTCATCCCCTCCAAATGAGCATGTGCCTGGGCCAGGGCTCCGGGAGAAATCTGCGCCTGGGCCAATGAACACAGCAGGCCAAACAGAAGAAAAAAATAAGCCGAAATCCTCATTTGCCTACTTGTGCTTTTTCATGATATGCCCAAACCGCTTGGTGATTTTCACGCCAGCCTGGGTAAGAAAGGTCGTTGGAAGCTCGCCGCCTGCAAAAATGTACACCAGATCGTTGGCCATCATTTTTCCGGAAGGATGGTCCTGGGTCTTCAGGGTCACCATGTGCTCGTCAATGGCAAGCAATTCCGATGAATACAGCACCCTGAGCTTGCCCAAATTCTCCGCCTGGAGGATCAGATCCCGGTTTTTCGGTTTGAGCCTGGCGAATTTGTCGGAGCGGTAAGAGAGGGTAACCTCGTTTTGATCCTGCAGCAGCAACGCCGACTCAATAGCGGAATCGCCACCACCCACCACCAGAATTTTCTTTCCTGCAATCAATTCAGGCTCCAGGAGGCGATAGGCAACTTTTTGGCTTTCTTCGCCCGGCACGCCCAGTTTGCGAGGGCTCCCTCTGCGGCCGATGGCCAGCAGCACATGGTGAGCCATGATTTGCTGACCGGTATTTGTTTCCACCCGAAAGGTTCCGTCTGCCTGAGGAACAATGTGCTCAACCTTGGTATTCTCTTCGATCACCAGTTGATGCTTGTCAATGACGTCCTTCCACAGGGTGAGCAGTTCGTCTTTGCTGGTTTCAAACAGTTTTACCTTTCCATACAGGGGCAAGTCCATCGGGGCCGTCATCACGAGCTTGGAGCGGGGAAACGTGTACACGGTGCCCCCCAGGGAGTTTTGTTCCAGGGTCACGCTTTTCAGGCCGTGTTGTTTGGCTGCGAGGGTGGCCGAAATCCCCGCCGGGCCCGCGCCCACAATGACCACATCCACCACGCCGGGCACCGGGCTTTTCCGCTGCCTCACAATGCTTTCAAGTGCCTGCTGCCCTTGTTCCACGCTGTTTTTGATCAGGCCCATTCCCCCCAGCTCCCCGGCGATATATATGCCCCTGATGTTGGTTTCGAAATGCTCGCTCACATGGGGCAGGTCCACACCTCTTGTTTCTGTGCCGATTCGCAGGGAGATTGCCTCCACCGGACAGGCGTGGAAACAGGCTCCATGCCCGATACAATTCGAAGTATTGATCACGGTCGCCTTCCCGTTGCTGATCCCCAGAATGTCTTTTTCCGGGCAATCGGCCACGCAGGCGGCACTTCCAATGCAGGTATTCAGGTCAATGTAGGGGTGCAGCGAAACGGGCTCAAACAGCCCTTCCTCCTTCGCCACGGCCACTTTGCGTTCTGTTTCCTGGCTGGCTTTTGCCTTGCCCCGGAGATACAGCCAGACCACCAGCACACACACCGCCCCAACGGTTCCATACACCAGCACTTGTTCGATCAATACCTCCATGGTGACTCGTCTCTTGGGTGGAATGTGGCCTCAGGGTGATGCACTCTAGTTTCCGTTGGGGTGACACTGCAGGCAGGCTGTACTCACATAACTGTAGCCGTTGACGCCTTTGTGATCGTTGTCTGTTGATGTTTTTTTGTGACAAGTCAGGCAGGTAAACACAGCGTAGTTGCCCGGGTTGTTGTGGCATTCCGAACAAGTATTCCACTCATTGTTGTGTTTGCCGCTGTAAATAGGGAAGTACTCCCCGTCGTGGTCAAAAGTAGAAGGAGACCAGGCAGATTCTGAGTGACAGGTGGCGCAATCGTTCGGGAATTGTGCCTGGGCATGGTTAGGGTTGGTCGCTCCATTGTAATCGCTCAGGTGACAACCGACACAGGTGTTGGGGGTGTTGTTGTAGTTCCCTTTGTGACACTCCACACAACTGGCGTTGTTGTGGGCTCCGTTGAGCGGATACACGCTGTTGTGGTCGGCGAATGTCGCTGGTGCCCAGCCGGGATCGGTGGTGTGGCAACTGGCACAATCGTTGGAGAAGGCCAGGGCCTGGTGATTGGGATTGCTTGCGCTTTGGAAATCCGGCATGTGGCACGATTCGCATTCCGGAGAGGTTCCCTGGAATCCATTGGCATGACACTCGATACAATCAACCCCGGCGTGCCCTTTCGTCAATGGAAAGCCGGTTGAATTGTGGTTAAATCCGTCTTCTTCGCCAGTGGGGTGGCAGGCCAGGCAAGCCGAGCTGACATAGGCGTAGCCCGTGATGCCGTTGTGCTCATTGGAAGTTTCCGGGTCCTTGTGGCAGTTGGTGCAACTCACCACAGAAAAATCGCCAGGGTTGGTATGGCAGTCCACGCATTCATTCCATTCCCCCTGGTGGGATCCGCTGTAGATCGGGAAAAACAGCCCGTCGTGGTCGAAGGTAGCAGGCCGCCAGTCCGGGTCGGTGGTGTGGCAGGCTGCACAGTCGTTGGAGAACTGCAGCTGCTGGTGATTGGGATTGGTCGCGGAGGCAAAATCCTGTGCGTGACAGGCAATGCAGTCAGGGGTGATGGCCGAGAAATCGTTCACATTGTGGCACTGTGCACAATCCTGTATATCGTGGCCGAGGGTGAGAGGGAAAAAATCGTGACTGACCACCTCTGCATTCCACCCAAAGGCCAGCGGGCTGTGGCATTCCAGGCAATCGGTTGAGTAGCCCGCCTGCTGGTGGTTAGGCTGCGTGGTTTGCTGGTAATTGTCCAAATGGCAGTTCAGACATTCATTTCCCAGCCGGTCAAACCGCAAATTGGTTTCAGACTGGTGGCACTCCACGCAACTGAGGTTGGCGTGGGCACCGCTCAAAGGAAACCCGTTTGACTCATGTAATTCGGGGATTTCATCCACCAGCCAGGAAGTGGAGGTATGGCAGCGGGCACAATCATTGCCCACGGTTTGGCTGTGAATATCCTGGTGGCAGGACATACAATCGCTGGGAGCATCTTCAAACACCAGGGTACTGTGGCAGGTGCGGCAATCTACCTGGTTATGCGCGCCGGTCAGCTCGAAGCGGGTGCTGTTGTGATCAAACTTCACCTCCTCAGGAGAAACGTCCCATCCGTTGGGGTTGTGGCATTCCGCACAATCCACTATTAGGAACTCGCCATGTGGCGATTGGGCCCAGGCCATGGACCCTATTAGCCACAAGAAGATGAAATACCGCAGAAGCATAACTTACAGGTTCGATTCTCAAAGGTGGTCAATCCCAATGCCATATCCCAGTTGGGTGACCATTGTCATTCCTGGTCAAAACACCCAGGTATAGCCAAATGCCAGCGTAATTGCCACGTGAATCACCACAATGATCAGCATGATCAGGGCAAAAGGAAGGTGAGCCACATGCCAGTACTGAAAAAGTTTTTTCATATACTCCAGCCGATTGATCTTTCCCGAAAGAGATTTTTCAGCCTTTATCATTTTGAGAATCATGGATTTCTCATTTCTGGAAATTTGTAGCGCTCCAAGCCTGGTTTTCACTTCCCGGAAAGAAAGGACTCCCGAACCAATCCCTGCGCCATCTATCGCCAACCCGGCGAGCTCCGGACCCTGGATTGTTTTCCGCAGGGATTCACTCAGCGTTTCTCTGATTTCCTTAACCTCTCCTAATGTTAAAGCCCGGCCTTCAATGCTCCGCGGAATCTGAATATAAATAAACCTCCCAGCAACGCCGCTTGCCACAACCGCCACCATGCTCCAGAATGCGACCGAGACAATTCCGCCAAACTTAAACGCCGTGTGAAACAACACCATGACAGGACCAAGGCTGCACAGGAAAATATGAAACTCCAGCAAATACTTTAGCCGGATCACCCGGCCAAGGAAATTATACCGCTTTCTCGCGATGTACAGCACCACCCCAATCAGAATGAGCAGCGTTCCGATAATTCCCAATCCATGCCCATAAGCGCCGCTCGGTTTGAACCAATCATGCTGCGGATGGTAAAACCGCTCCTCAAATGGAGTGCTGTAATAGCTATACCCAACGTAGGAAAGATAGGCGGTCGTGGCGATGACGATCAGGGTCATCACGGCAAGGTACAGGGTGTGGGTCGTTTTGCTCAAACTTCTGAATGATTGGATTCGGCGAATATAGTAGAGTTTAATCATATGTGAAGATCAATTATCGTTTATTCCGCCTCTGTTTTACCCCGCAACCTTACTTCCCTCGTCACCAAAAAAAGCTGCAAGGCTCATACGGGACCCTGCCAATCAGCTTCCCCGACGACAGCCGATCAAACCAGCGACTATTTTTTCAATCTGTTGCAGAATTCAAACAAAATAACTTTGTTCGAAATGATTTTCAGTTCAAATATTCAAAATTTTCATTGCCTCCCGCAAATTCCTTTCGATTACCCCTATGAAGCGTTTTTTCAAAAAAGCATCTATGTGGATTTTGGCAACCCTTGCAGCCTACCTCATCGTCGGCCTCCTGCTCCATCATTTCATTTTCCCTGTTCAAGCTCCTGATTATCAGACCTATTTTAAGACAGGAGTATCTTTCCGCTCCAACCTTGAAGGCCTCACACAACAAGTAGTTAAAGCTGAGCAGGACACCCTGACGGCTGAAATCACCCTCGATCCTGGTGCGCCCGGCCCGGTTACTCATTTTCATGAGCGATTTGACGAGGTATTTACTGTCAGCCAGGGAACGTTGTCGATGCAGGTTGGCGAAGAAATCAGGCACCTGTCGGCAGGCGAAACCATCGTGATTCCCAGAGGCGTGGCACACAGGCCCTTCAACGAAACTGATTCTGCGGTGGTGGTTACAAGTAAACTGCCTGTAGATTTTGCCTACTGCCTGTCGCAGATATATCCTTTCTGGGACGAGAATGAAGCTAACTCAAAGCCACCCAAAGTGCTGTTCCAACTGGCGGTTTTTGGGTCCAGGTTTGACTCCTTTCCCACCCAGGACGCTCCGCCCCAGCCAATTCTCAAAACGCTCAAATTTCTCCTCGCCCCAACAGCTCGGATCTTGGGTTACCAGTTTTACAAAGAAGCATACGCTCCTCAGTAAAAAGCTGCAAGGCTCATCCGGAGCCCTGCAGCCGATTCACGTGATGACGATGAGAAAGTCTTTCTGCTATTTGTCTTTTTTGTAGCCCAGCTGGATATTCATTCCGAGCCGCACATGGGCCATCTGGGCCTGGCGGGCCCGCAGCGGCGCCAGGATGTGGTCGCTCATGAGGTAGGTGACCACCGGCCCGGCCCGCAGGCTTGTTTGCAGCCCGATGATGTCCCACTGGCCATCGCGGGCCATCCAGCTCAGGCCGAAATCCAGCCATTTGCCAGCCCGGGCTTGCGCCCCCACGGCCAAAGCAGGCCGCCAGGTGCCGCGATCGTATTCGGCCTGCACAATCGAGCTCACCCGCACCCAGCGCAGCGGCTCCAGCGCCACGCTCACCTGATAGCGCCCCGGCAGAGCCGTCGAAAATGTTTCTTCAGTTTCCGTGACCGTGATCGCCTGAAGCAGGCTGTCGGGCAGGCCCGCAAAGTCGATGCTGTCGCCCTGCCACAGAGGGCTCAGGTCCACGCCGTCGAAGGTCAGGCTGCCGGCAGCATCGTAGCGACGGGCCATGCCAGTCCATTTGATCGATCCGATGTCAACCGCCGAAAAGCCCAGTTCCAGTTGTTTGATTGGCCGGAACAACACCCCCACTTCCACACTGACCCCGTGATTTTGCTGAAAAAACAAAGGGGACACCGAAGGAGAAAGTTGAATGCTGTCGCCGAGCTCGCCTAGGTCCAGCCCTGCTGTTTGCAGCGAATAATCGAGATCAAGGTCCCAGGCATAGGTTTCGGGAGAGGTGGTCCAGGCTAACTGGCTGCGCCGGGTACCTGCATAACCGGTGCCGGAGAGGTACTTCAGCCTGCCGCCCACCTGCACAGATTCTCCAACCTTCATTTGCCCGCCCACAAACACCTCCTGCCAGGCAATGGCGCGAAAAGCAGGGCCTATGCTCATGGTTTCGCCGAGGTAGGGGGCGTTGCCGTTCCAGGCGAGGCGAATGAGATCTTTGGGGTAGCTCATGTCGAGCCTTGCCCGCGAGCTCACCCCCGCCAGCAGCCGGAAGGAGCGAATGCCAATGGCCAGCGACAGCAAATCTGCCCGAAGCTCGCCCTGCACGCGGTTGTTGTCGCCTAACTCGCTAAGGAGCTGGTCAAAGGCGAGGAAGCTGCTGTCCTGCCCCGGTACAGGCTGCACCAGATCGCCGAAGGCAAAGCCCGAGTGCGACACCAGCAGCGAAGGCGAAGCCAGCCCGATGGACACCGTGCCGCCATCGCTGGAAGCCGGGTTGAGGAGGTTGCCCTGAAGGCTGCGCGGGAGAAAAAATGGCGAAAGCTCACCCTGGGCCTGCACCCCGGCCATCGGCCAGAGCAACAGCAGCAGGAGGCCCTGCCCCACCAAACGGAAAGTCGTGAGTGTCATGTGATTATTTTTTCAGAACAATGGGCTGGAAACATCAACGGACGAGGGCGCCAAGCTGGAAGGAGAGGCGCTGGTCGGCATTCAGGCGAACAGGCACCTGGCCACCCTGGCTGCTGCTCACGCGGGCACGAAACTGGATGCTGCTGGCACGGTCGAGGGCCTGGAGGGTGCTTTCGTCAAACACAAGTTCCAGTCGCTCCTGCCCGGATCCGGTCACCGTTCCCTGGCTGTTGACTGCTGCCCCGGCCAGCAGAGGCGTTTGAGCGTCAAACAAGGAGTCAATTAGCTGGCCGTGCTCGTCGAGCAGCAGGGCCTGCAGGCTCATGTCGAGCGGAATCTCATTCTCTGTGACAAGCACCAGGCTGCCCGAGTGAATGAGGTCGATGATGTCGAGGTCCAGATCGAAGGACTGGGTGAGTTCGAATTCGGCTAACTGAAAGGCCAGCGGAGCTTCTGCTTCCACGCGCACCTTGATGCTGTCCTGGTCGGTGAGAAATCCGCTGCCGCTGCCTGCGGGAAAAGCTTCGATCAGGGGCTCGCTCACAATGGCGGTGGGAATGCCCGAGGCAAGCAGGTCCACGATGTTGGAGTTATCGCGGTTGAGCGAAAAGCGGGTTTCTGCCCAGGCCTTGGGTCCGGCGGGAAGCTCAAGGCTGGCACCGTCAGTGAAGGGAGCATAAATCAGTGGCAGACTTTCGCCCCCGGAACCAATCCAGGAAAAGCTGGCAAAGGTAAAGCGGTTGGGCATGCCCACCTGCGACTCAATGATGATGTCCATGGTGGGTTCCAGCAAGGTGAGCTGGGGCAGCTCCATGTCGAGGTCGATCTTCACGGGCAGGGAATCCTGGCCGAGGCTCAGCTCCATGGTTTCGAGGCTGCCCTCGATGTACCCGATTTCAAGGTCACTGAAACCGAGAATCACGCGGTCAACAGCGGCTGGTTCCTGGGTGTTTTGCAGGTAAACGTCGTAGCTGAGCGAAATCAGGCCGTTGCGAGGCTGGAAGCTGCTCCCGGCGAGGTCGAGGGACCCTTCAAAGGTGCCTGCTTCTTCCAGCAGTACCACCCAGCGGGTTTCCTGGCCGTTGGAGAGGAGGTCGCGAATGCGAAATTCAACCCGGACATCCTGCGAGACAGATTGAAAAATGCTGTATTGCAGGGTTCCGGCAGAAAGATCCACCAGGGTGGCACCTTCAATGGGGAAAGGAACACCCATACTCGGTTCGAGAAAGGCTACCTGAAAATCAGGCAGACTCACCAGCTCGGGCAGGGAGTAACTGGCAAGGGGAAAATCTGCCAGAAAGACCAGCGTGCCGTCGGGGTCAACCCTCAGGTAGGAAAAGTCGCCGATCTGGTCAAGGGCATCGCCAAGGCGAATGCTGCCTTTGGCAACCGGGGCCGCCAGCGAGCCCTGCCATTCAGGGGTCTTGAGGCGGGAGAGATCTTCTTCCCAGGCGCAGGAAGACAACAAGAGCAGGGCCAGGGCAGATCCAAACAAAGTCCAGGGTCGTAGCATACCTTCGCGTTTCAATGACATAACTGATGCAAAGCTGAAACACGGGCTTCAAATCCCCAGATCCATTGTGCGAAAAAGTCAACATTACGAAAATTTGAATAAAATATCTTTCCGTTTCCAAAGTCTTTCTTCCCCCGCGGGCCCTCACTCCAACCTTTTCTCTACCTTTGCCGCATGAACATTCTCATCATTGGCTCCGGTGGCCGGGAGCACGCCCTGGCCTGGAGATATGCCCAATCTCCTTCCTGCAAGGGTGTTTTTATCGCGCCTGGCAACCCCGGCACAGCAACAGTAGGCCGCAATGCAGCGCTCTCCCCGAACGATCCGGCGGGCATTGCAGCCTTCGCCGCCACCGAGCGCATTGACCTCATTGTGATAGGCCCGGAGCAGCCGCTGGTGGAAGGTCTGGCCGATTCTCTGCGCGCACTTGGCCTCACCGTGCTCGGCCCTGGCAGCGACGCCGCCATGCTCGAAGGCAGCAAGGATTTTTCAAAAGCTTTCATGCAGCGCCATGGCATCCCTACAGCAGGATATGCCTCCTTCCACAGCGATCAGCTACCGGAAGCGCTGGAATATGTCGCCACCCACCCGCTGCCCGTAGTGGTGAAGGCCAGTGGTCTGGCTGCCGGAAAGGGCGTTCTCATCTGCGAAACACACGACCACGCCAGCCAGGTTGTGAAGGAAATGCTCTCCGGCGAAGCCTTCGGCGAGGCCGGCAGCACCGTGGTGATCGAAGAGTTCTTGCAGGGAATTGAAATCTCGGTGTTTGTGCTCACCGACGGAAAAGACTATGTGCTGCTGCCTTCTGCCAAAGACTACAAGCGAATCGGAGAAGGCGACACCGGCCTCAACACAGGCGGCATGGGAGCTGTTTCGCCGGTTCCCTTTGCAGATGCGGCCTTCATGGCAGAGGTTGAACAGACAATCGTGGTGCCCACAGTTCGCGGAATAGCCGCCGACGGGCTCGACTACCGGGGCTTTGTGTTCATCGGGCTCATGGTCGTGAACGGAAAGCCCTGGGTGCTGGAATACAACGTCAGGATGGGCGACCCCGAAACCGAAGTCCTCATGCCGAGGCTATTGGGCGATTTCGCTCAATTGAGCCTGGCGGCTGCCACCGGCCAGCTTCAGGGCCACGCAGTGGAAGTCGATCCCCGCACCTGCACCACCGTCATGATGGTGAGCGGTGGATATCCCGGGTCTTATCCCAAAGGGAAGGTCATCACGGGCCTCGAAGAAGTTCAGGGCTCGCTTGTATTTCATGCCGGCACTGCCATGGAAAGCGGGCAACTGGTAACCGCAGGCGGGCGCGTGCTGGCCATCAGTAGCCTGGCCGACAATATCCCGGCGGCCATTCAGCAATCTTTGACCAACGTCCGGAAGATCCGGTTTGAAGGAAGCTTTCACCGGAACGACATCGGGCAAGACTTGATGTAACAACATGAACCGACTGCTCTGCCTGTTTTCCCTGGTTGCCCTGTTTGGCTGCCAGACGCCTCCCCCACCGGCTGCTGCCCCGTTGCCGTGGCGCGGGGTACTGCTCCTCTCTGATTCGGTTTCCCTGCCTTTTGAATTCACCTGGCAACCGGAAACCGATACCCCCATGTGGATTCTCAACGGCAGCGAGCGCATTCCCGTGCCGGACCTCGACATCAAAACCAAGGGCGACTCCTTCCTGATTGACCTGCCGGTGTTTGAGTCGTTTCTGCTTGTGAATCAGGGGAAAGATGGCTGGACGGGAGTTTGGGCAGATGAATCGCGTGGCCCAGCCTACCGGATTCCCTTCCGGGCGCGACCTGCAGCGAGGGGGCGTTTTTTTGACGAAGCAGCCACAATCCAGCCGGAACCACTGGCAGCCCGATGGGCAGTGAGATTTAGTCCCGGCACAGCAGACGAATACCCGGCAGTAGGGCTGTTTGAAGCGAAGGGAGACACCCTCACAGGCACCTTCCTCACCGAAACCGGCGATTACCGCTACCTGGCTGGTCAGTTGCGGGGAGACAGCCTCTGGCTTTCCGCCTTCGATGGCTCACACGCCTTTTTATTCACCGCCAGGATACAGGGCGACAGCCTGGCGGGGCAATTTTACTCCGGCAACCACTGGCAGGAGCCCTGGGTGGCAGTAGCAGACAGTGCGGCCAGCCTGCGCGACGCCAACACCCTCACTTTTCTCAAGCCAGGCGAGACCCTGGAATTTGCCTTTCCCGACCTTCGCGGCGATACCCTGCGCTTTCCTTCTGCCGAAACAGAGGGCAAGGTGGTCCTGATCCAGTTGCTGGGAAGCTGGTGCCCTAACTGCATGGACGAAACCCGTCTGCTGGCCGAATGGCATGACACCTACGGCCCACGGGGCCTGGAAATCATGGGGCTGGCCTTTGAGCGGCGGCAGGACCTGGCTGCGGCGCAGGAGGCGGTGCGCAGCATGGCCCGGCGGCTGGAGGCAGATTACCCGATGGCCATTGCCTCGTTGTCTGCCAGCAAAACAGCCGCAGCCGAAAAATTGCCTGCCCTGAGCACTGTCCTGGCCTTCCCTACCACGATTCTCCTCGACCGCCGGGGGCAGGTGCAGCGGGTTCACACCGGCTTCAGCGGCCCGGGGACCGGGGAGGCATATGTGGCCTTCCGGAAGGAGTATGAGGCACTGCTGGAGAAATTGCTGGAGGAGGGAGAGTGAGGAGTTGGCCTCAGGTTACGCGCTACTAACTACCCCGATACCTGGACACGAAGCTGTTCGAATCGACGGCGCGCTACCCGGCGGTGGTCATCACCCTGCCGCAGATGAAACGGCCTGTTTGCCCTTCGTCGCTTTTTTGATTGTGTTGTACAGCGTATTAAAGTCTTCCGCGCTCATCAGTCTTTCGTCGAGTTTCATGGTGGCTCCACTGTCCGTGATAATCGTGATCTGCCTGAATATCAGGTATTTTTTGTTGTTGGAGAAGAACCCAACGATGCTGAGCGGGTTGCTGTAAAAGTTTGTATTCACTGATTTTTTGCTGTACCTGGCTATGCTGCTAAGGTCGATGATGCGCGTAAACAATCCCCCGGCATTCTTCCTGGTCAGCTTATTTTCATCCAGCTCATACGATTCTATTTTCCACCATCCAAACAGGACGAGCAACCCGCAGAAGCCAGCCCATCCTGTTCCAAAAGTGGTCCATTCCTGATCAAAAAAAAGATATAGTGGAAAATTGAGGACCATGCCATACGCCATGATGATGGCCGGGATTGTCTTGTCTGATGTTGTCTTCATCTTTTCCTGCCGATTTCCTGATGAATGCCACAGGCTTTAACGCTGGAAGATAACCCCGGGGTGTCCCAGTTTGCAAGAAGCAGGCCTCACTTTCGTGAAGATTGGGTGATTGGATGCCGCTCATCCCTCCGGCCCGGGCAGGCACGATGCAGGAACTGCTCCGTCGACAGGATTGGGGAGGCAACAGCCCGGGTCATAACGCCGAATGCTCGCGGAATGCGGGGTAAAAAGGGTAGATTCCGCGAGTGATCGGAGTTATTGCTCGCGGAATGTGGAACAAAAAGGGCAGATTCCGCGAGTGATCGGGGTTATTGTTCGCGGAATGTGGGACAAAAAGGGAAGATTCCGCGAGTGATCGATTGGAATACTCGCGGAATGCAGGTTATTTTGTATGGATTCCGCGAGCAATTCATTTGGTTATGCTTCCCACTACCCTGACAGGCCGATTGGCAGAGCAACAGGTTCTTCGACAGGCACTTTCCTCTCCTCAGGCAGAGCTGGTCGCAGTACTTGGCAGGCGAAGGGTTGGTAAAACCTTTTTGATCAAAGCCTTTTTCCAGCAGCAGCTCGACTTTGAGATTACAGGCATTCAGCACGCCAGCCGAAGTGAACAGCTCCGAAATTTTTCCTTTCAAATGGCCAGGATGACAGGCAGCGAGAGCCTGGACACTGAGCCGCGGGACTGGCTTGATGCCTTTTTTCAATTGTCCAAAGCCCTGGAACAAAGGCCCAAAGAGGGCAAATGGGTTGTATTTTTGGACGAATTGCCCTGGCTGGCTACACATAAATCAGGCTTTCTGAAAGGGTTGAGCTGGTTTTGGAATAGCTGGGCCGTCAACCAGCCCATCGTAGTTGTGATCTGCGGATCGGCTGCCTCCTGGATGATCCGTCATGTGGTGAATCACAAAGGCGGCTTACACAACCGGATCACGCGACGTCTTCACTTGCAGCCATTTACCCTTGCCGAATCAGAGGCCTTTTTCGAATCGCGCAACATCTACTTCGACCGATACCAGCTTGCTCACCTCTACATGGCGCTGGGCGGAGTTCCGCTTTACCTCAATGAAGTAACAGGCGGTAACAGTGCGGCCCAGAACATCGAGGCCATTTGCTTTGCTCCTGAAGGCCTTCTGCGTGATGAGTTTTCCAAATTATTTGGGGCCTTGTTTGACTCGCCCAAGGTCCACCTTGCGATCGTGCGCGCCCTGGCTGCCCGAAAAAAGGGGTTAACCCACAGTGAGATCGCTCAGGCCACTGGCCTCTCTGACGGCGGCGGGCTGAGCACTGCCCTTGAGGAGTTGCTCCATTCGGACTTCCTCTCTCTGACAGCTCCTTTCGACAAGAAAAAGAAAGACAAGCTCTACCGCCTCACCGACGAGTTTTCGCTGTTTTACCTGCAGTTCATGGAGCCTTACCTCGAGCGCGGAGTGGTGCAATGGCAGCAACTCTCGAGGCAGCAGAGCTTTGTCACCTGGTCTGGGTATGCTTTTGAAAACCTTTGTCTGAAACATCTGCCCTCTATCAAACAAGCGCTGGGTATTTCCGGCGTACTGACCCAAGCCGGATCATATGTACAGCGAGGAACAGAATCTCAGCCCGGCTTTCAGGTAGATTTGCTGCTGGAGCGGGGCGACCATGTCATTCACTTGTTTGAAATCAAATTTTACGCCGGAGAATTCAGCCTGACGAAAGAAGAAGCCCTGCGGCTCCGCAACCGGGTAGCAGCTTTCAAGGAAGCCACAGGCACCCGTAAGCAGGTCTGGTTAACGCTGATCACCCCGTTTGGCCTGCGCGAAAATGCACACAGCCTGGGGTTGGTGGACAGCCAGCTCACCCTGGATGCCCTGTTTGGGAAAGGGTAAGTCAATATTCCGCTGCCCATTTTCTGTAAAAAGCGTATCTTTCTCTAAACAAGCATCCTATGGCAGAAGCAGCGGTGAGCCTTCGCTTGAGTGTGGCAAATTATCTCGAACTGGAGCAAAACTCAGACATCCGGCATGAGTATCACCGGGGTGAGCTGTTTGCGATGGCGGGTGGCACTCGTAATCACAGTGTCCTCGGCAGCAATATCGTAACCGAGTTTAATCTCCTGACCCGTCGCTCCGGCTGTACAACCTTTAACGGCGACCTGCGCATCCGCATCGAAGCTGAGGACTGCTTCCTCTATCCCGAAGCGGCTGTGGTCTGCGGTCCGGAGCAATTTTCAGCGATTGACCCTAACGCCCTGGTCAACCCCGTTCTGGTGGCTGAGGTCCTCTCCGACAGCACCGAAGCCTACGACCGGGGCGAAAAATTTAAACTCTACCGCACCCTCGGCTCCCTCTCAGAATACGTGCTCATTTCACAGAAACAGCCGCTTGTGGAGGTCTTTTCGCGCGACGACAACGGCTCCTGGCAGTTCCGGGTTAATGAAGGACTGGAAGCCACCATCAGCCTCCGCAGCATGAAGGCGGACATTGCGATGCAGGACCTGTACCGGGGTGTGGTGTGGGGGTAAAAATGTGTATATTGGATTTCATGAACAGGTGCTTCCAGGTCGTTGCGGCTCCGCTCAGCGAAACTGAACACGTATCAGGAAAAAACCGTTTTCATCATGAAGTTCCGTTTATAAAACCTGTCAGGTCAACACGCTGAGTGATGAGCAAAGCATTTCAAGAAGCACTGTTAAAAGCCAGAGCCCTGACTCCTCAGGAGCAGCTTGCCCTGGTTGCGGCTTTAAGCCAGATGCTATCCTACGAGCAATGGACTGAATCCTCGCGCGATGGTATGCTTTCTGAACAAGAGGAGGCGGAAGTGCTCAGCAGGATAAATGCCTATGAAGCAGGAAAAGCAATTACCCTGAGCGGGAGCGATTTTCGGGAAGAGCTGCGCAAGAGATACGGGAGCTGATGGGGTATGGCTATGAACTTACCCTGGATGCAGCAGCGGAAATAGATGCCGCGATCCAACACTATGAACTACAATTTTCGAGCGGAGCATCTGATTTTCTAACGGCATACGATGACACCATCGAACGAGTATTGCGCATGCCGCAGTCTGGCAGGCACTGATGAATCGGCTCCATCAGCATCCATGATTTTTGCCTGAACCTGACAGCCAAAGCAGGAAAACAAAAATGGGGGCTGCAATCCCTCCCAATGATCATTCCGCTGCCTCTTCCCTGTCCGCGGGTCCGCTAACAGTTCGGGATAGATGGAACGAAAGCACTTATTCTCCTATATTGTGAGGTATCTTTGGCTAACCCTATTCCCTTCTGCTCCTTATGCGTACTACCCTCGTGATGCTCACCGCTTTGCTGCTTACAGCAGCTTGTTCTTCCCAAACTCCACCTGCCGCACCCGCCGCACCTGGTGCACGAACCCGATGGACGCCAGAACAGGCGCAGGCCTGGGGTTCAACAAACGGGTGGATGCGTGGCGCCAATTTTATCCCTAGCACGGCCATCAACCAGCTCGAAATGTGGCAGGCAGAAACCTTTGATACTGCCACCATCCGCCGCGAACTCGGCTACGCCGCCGGAATCGGGTTCAACCTCATGCGGGTGTACCTCCACCACAAAGCCTGGCAGCAGGACAGCGCAGGCTTTAAACAGCGAATGGGGCAATACCTCGACATTGCCGACGGACTCGGTATCCGCACGATGTTTGTATTCCTCGACGACTGCTGGAATGGCTCCAGCAAGCCGGGTCCGCAGCCCGAGCCCCGGCCGGGGGTGCACAATTCAGGCTGGGTCCAGGACCCCGGCCAGGAAGAAAGTGGTGATACAGCCTACTTTCCCATCCTCGCCCGCTACGTGCGCGATGTCATGACGCATTTTGCCACCGACAGCCGTATCGTTCTCTGGGACCTTTACAATGAACCCGGCAACTCTGGCAAAGGAAATACTTCTATGACCCTCCTTCAGGCTGTTTTTGCCTGGGCACGCAGCACCCCTGCTACCCAGCCACTCACCTGCGGGGTTTGGGATGCCCGATACCACGACCTGAACATGTACCAGCTGGAGGTCTCAGACATCATTACCTTTCACAACTACACCGACCCCGCCTCAATGCAGGCAGCGATAGACTCGCTCCGCGCATATGGCAGGCCCATTCTCTGCTCAGAGTACATGGCCCGCACCAACGGCAACACCTTCGAAACGATCCTGCCGATTCTGAAACGGGAGCAGGTGAGCGCCATCAACTGGGGGCTTGTCAGCGGAAAAACGAACACGATCTACGCCTGGTCGGATACGTCTCACCACGACGGCTCCGAGCCGGAGTTGTGGTTCCACGACATCTTCCGCCCGGACGGTAGCCCCTACCTCCAGGCCGAAGTGGACCTGATCCGGCGGGAGTGTTTGGGGAGGTGAGGGGGAATGAAGCTAAAGGGTTCAACTATATATGGGGATCCGAAGGGGCTCGCCGACGGCTCTCCCTACAATTCAAACGCCAAATTGACCCAAAAAACGATTGGCTTTCCCTGGTAAACTGCCGGAGAAAAGACCAATTGGCTGATGTGCTGTTCCACGATTTGGGTGCAAAGCGGATCTGTTGAGCTGACCACCCTGTGTTTGAGGTAGTTCCCGTATCTGTCAACCTGAATCCGCATCACCGCTTTTGTTCCATTTAATTGCTCTGCTTCAGGTTTGGAAAGCCTTTGGGCAGATTCTCTCATCAAGGCTCTTACCTCCTTGTAGTTCAGCACTTTGGGCTCCTGGTCCGCCACGACAAACTCATCTGTAACCGGCGGACTCTGGTGTTCATAGCCGGTACTGTCCTCTTTCCGGTCATTCTCACTGGCCGAAGGAGCGACCCCGGAAGCATCGCCCGGCAGGTGGGAGGTCTTTTCCACATGCTGCTGGGCCATGGCCGGGGCTGTGAGGAGGAGCAGGTAGAGGAGGAGAAGGTGCTTTACAGACTCCTGCAGGGGAAGGGGAGAGGATTTCATTTGGTGTATCATAGGTGTGGGTGAAGATAGGTTTTTCATGTGTTTGGAGGGAAAACTTCTTCCTTCTCCGTCAGGCATATCCCGCATCTTGCGGGCCTGGCACGCCACAAAATAGTTCACCTTGGCTGCATCATCGTACTCTTCCCGGCTCGTTTACGGCATGTTTGCCAGCGATTGGGGAGTGGTACTATGCGCTTGAGGCGGCGGGGTCTTTCTGGCTTTTTGTCGGGTTGCCTTTGTAGTTGTTTAGGGCAAGGTTGGGGGCAGGTCTTGATGACCCCGACTCATACGAAAGCTGGACTGCCTCCAAACTAGCGGGCGAGGCGGAAGCCGATGTCGTCCTTTCTATAATTAAGTTCCTGGAGGAGGTAATTTGTCCGAACCTCACAAAACTTTGCAGCATCCCGAAAGCCTCCACCGCGAATAGCACGGTTATCCAGCCCGGAAGAAGCGCTTGTTGAAATCTGACACCATTCCTGAACATTTCCGCTCATGTCGTAGAGGCCTAGTGAGTTGGAGGTCTTTTCGCCAACAGGATAGGTAGTATCGCCTCTGCTGTTCGGGCTATACCAAGCATAACTACCCAAACTGCTTTCGCTGTCCGTACCTGCATATTTCGTTCGTGAGCCGCTGCCCCCCCCTGCTGCATACTCCCATTCCGCTATCGAAGGCAGTCGGTATTTTAGACCTGTTTTTTCGTTCAGCTTCTTAATGAATTGTTCCACCTCCTCCCAGGATACGCTCGCGACCGGACAATTATCGCACCCTGATTGTCTAAGGTTCAAAGGATTCTTACCCATCACAGCTCGCCATTGTCGCCTTGTTACCTCATATTGACCAATCCGAAAACCGCTCACTGATTTATTTTCGAGGGGCGGATTGGAGCTGTATTCTCCGCCTCCCATTGGGAAGGTGCCAGCAGTGATAAATACCATGTTTTCCTCGGGAAAGACCTCTGCCCCTGTCTTATCAATAAAAAATTTTCGCCCCTTATTAACCACTAATGAGAATCCGTTTGCATCAAAATCGTTTGCCAAATCATATTGTGGCTTAATAATTTCCTTTCCTGATAAATCAATGTAGCCCCGCTTCCCATTCAGATGCACGATCGCTGCACCATTTTTGAAGTCTTCGCCCCGGTCATACCGGGCTGGGGAAATGCGGTTGCCGTCTCTTCGCACATAACCTGTTTTGCCAGCCTCCTCGTAGCGTGCAATGTCCTGGTGGTAGCCGCCCAGCAAAACGAGTTGGGGGAATATATAGGGGGCGGAAAGCTCTACTGTGTTTTCAGGGTCGAATTTAGTATAACCGGAGGTGGGGGGATGGAAGGCGCTATCGGGAGGAGAATAGTTCAATTGATCGGAAGTGGCCAGATCGGAAGTTGGGGAGGTCTTGCCCGACTTAAGAACAAGCCAGGAGGATAGCAACTCCGAGATCAAAATCGGAAAAAACAAGCCCGCAATGCCTATAATGGTGACCCAGCGAATACGTCTACCTGGCTTCTGGAGCAGTTTATTAAGGAGGGGTTTGTCCTTTGCGAGGAGATCGGCAATAGAAGCCTCTGCTTTGGAGCGGTGTTCGCTGTTCGGGTAGCGCTCTATAAACCCTTCGTAGCTAACGATGGTGTCGCGGCGACTGGCTTTTTCCCACTCCATGTCTGCGTATAATTTCTCCATCAGACGCAGAGCCTCGTCGCGATATTTGCCTGTACCTGAATGTTGCCAGTAGGAGTGATAAGCCTGTATGCTGTTGATCCTCTTAGCCTTGGCCCAGGCTTCTTCGTCTTGAAGCCCACGGATAAGGTCTTCCGCATCAGTTTTTTGAGGAAATTCTGGATAACCCTGAAGAAAATCAACCAGCGCCTGTGAAGAGCCAACTGCCTTTGCCGCTTCATAGTCTGCCGCTTCGTCGCGCCTGGGCCGGAAAACAAATTGCCCCCCTTTGTCCTCCAGCCCCAAAATATGTGAGCCATCTGGTTTAGGAGTAAACGGAGGCTTGGCTCCAAACCTGGCAAACATATTGTTTAAGTGCTCGACAGTCTTCCTGGCTACTAGTGACTCTAGTTCTTTGGTAGTCAAATGTTTGCTGTTGGCTCTCAATGTTTCCAGTAAAGCCAGCGCAAAGGGGCTGTTTCCACCGGGCCACCCATCATACACCGGCTCAATCTGGCCCGAAGTAAGCACACGACGAGAAGGGGAGGCTTCGTAGAGCGTTTCCACATCGGTGCTCCGCGTAATCAGGCTACCGGCAAAGCATGCATCTGAAATGATCAGAACATGGTGAGCGTCAATATGGCTGAGGCTCTCTTTGACATCAGCGTTGGAAACAAAATCTTCTCGCTGGTTCAGGTCTTTGGGAGCCTCGCAGGGAATCCAGTAGCCATATGTTTGATTAGAATTCATTGCACCATGCCCCGAAAAGTAGATCAGCAGGTTGTCTTGGGGCGAAAGTGCCTTCTCTTTTCCTTTTTCGTATCTTCTTAATGCGGCGATAATCTCCTTTCGGGTAGCTGCCTGGTCGAAAAGACTTACAGCGTATTGCCCGTCAAAATCATATTGCTCAACCAACAAATCGCGAATCGCTTTCGCATCCCGTGCAGCGTTGTTCAATGTGTTCCAATGTTCGTATTTATCCACCCCAATCACCAGCAAGTGATTAACGCCGCGGTACGGAGCAAAGCCTTCCTTCTGTTCTAATTCAATTCCTCGGTCCATTTTGGGTCTGGGCTAAGTCTTTAATAAATCACAATAGCATGTTGCAAATGCTTGTCACCCAACTGCGGATGGGTTGGGCATAATAATGCGTTGAGAAAGGTGGTTTCCACCCGATTGAAGCCACCGAAAGCAAAGTGCCTCATAAGAGAGAAATCCACCCACGCTCGTAATGGCTTCAAAGGTAGCTAAGCTATTGATCATATCTTTGATTGATATGAAACTTCCGGCTTTGCTGCCGGAGAAGGAACCCCGGGACCGCAAGGCGAATGACAAGGGGGCTTCCCGGCAGATACTCATTCGATTGGGGTGATTGGAGAACTTGGATTTGGTGTTTCCTACATGTTTGTTGGAGCCAGAGAAGTGCCCCCGGACCTTCAGAAGCTTGACTTTAGTCCAATAATGATTCATGACTTGTAGCAGATACGCCACAAGCTGCTTGTTTACTGCGGCACCCTCGCGATTAAATTCGTTTCCAATAGACTTAGTCACGGCTACTCCAAATTTAAGCTTCCAACCACAGGACTATTTTTCGGATAACAAAGACAGCAAGTCGCTGAACTTAGACCATGTTTGGAACCTAACTGGCTGATTTTTTGACGATTTTAAAAAGTGGGGCCGCTCAGATAATTTGGAGGTACCAATCTTTCAAATTATGCAAACAAAGTTTGCCGAGCTGAGCGACTCCCAGTGGCAATTTATTGAAAAATTCTTTGGCTGCCACCGTCCCAAGATTCATTCCATGCGCACGATGCTCAATGCCATTCTTTGGCTCACGCGCACCGGAACCCAATGGCGCAACCTGGAAAGTCGCTACCCCAAGTGGGAAAGCGTGTACTACTACTACCGGATTTGGAAAGCCAGCGGGCTGATTGACAAGGTCTGCGCCTATCTGGTTGAAAGCGAGCGAAAACGACTGGATGCCCAGGCAGAACCAAGCATCGTGGCCATT
>JBGSKC010000044.1:0-20030 GCA_041741415.1 Bacteroidia bacterium
TGCCTGGCTCAGGCGCATCCTAGAGCATATCACCAACCCTGCAGCCGATTCTCAGGCCCATCACCCCGCTGGCCAAGCTCAACTTTCCTTGTCATAGAAAGAAACCGGATGAGCGATTAGTTTTTCAGGAGCGACTATTTATCTGTAAAATCTCACCAGATGGTCAAGTGCTCGACGTGCATGTTATTAGCGGTGATTTCTATGAGGTTCTCCAGCAATTGGAAGTGGATCACGATAACAACATTTGGATAGCTGGGCATTTTTCTTCTGATACTTTGCATTTTGGGGATACTTTGATAGCCAGAAATTTAGCTGTTCAAAATGAGATGTTCATTGCTAAAATAGATACTAATTGGAGTACAAGCTTTGTGATTACACTATCTCCTCTCACATCATACCCAAGAACATTTTCCAATATGGAAGTTTCTGACGACGGAAGTGCTTACTTGTTGGGGTCTTTTGGAGATTCTTTGGTATACGATAAAAAGATTTATACTAGCGGTCCTGGCTCACACACATTTTTATTCAAATTCAATCACTTGGGAGAATTGAAATTTGAAAAAATCTTTTATAGAATTCCCATAAGTATAAAACACATGTTAGCAGATAAGTCAAATAACTTATATCTGTCTGGAGGAATCAACGGACAAGTTTATTACGATACAATTAGTTTGAGCGGAGGCTATTTTTTAATGAAACTAGATTCGTTGCTCGTCCCAATTTGGGCATATTCTTTTGGACAAGACAGGTATAACGCTCAAAGAATTTGGAGCTCAAATGATGTAGTTTACACCATAGGCCCCTTTTCTTTTGAACAAGTCATTGAAGATACAATCATCTACAGCTCTGGGAATTTTCCTTCTGCGCTCTCTTCAGATATCCTCATGTTGAGACATTCATCTGAAACCGGCGAGTTAGAATGGTTCAAACAGGTAGGATGGACAGGGGATGAAGCCGGAGGATATCTCAAGGGAAATAATAGAGGCAACCTTTATATTACGGGAGGATTTACCAGCTCTTTTACCATATTGGATTCTATACAATTGCGTAATCCGTTCCCTGGAAAGAATTCAATCTTCATTGCTCGTCTTAAACAGGATTCTCTCCCACCCCCACTTTCAATCCCCGAAGGCGGCTGGCTCCTGTATCCCAATCCAGTGCAGGAGCAGCTCACCGTTGCAGGCGAATGGCAAGATGGAATAGCCACGATCGCACTGTTCTCCACCGATGGCAGGCTCGTTTTCGAAAAAACGATCCAGGCCGATGCTCATCTCAGCAAGGTAACTATTCTCCTCCCCTCCCACCTCGCCGCCGGCTTGTACTTGCTCAGGATCCGGCAGCAGGAGCGCACAGGAAGCTACAAACTGTTGAAAAACCCTTAACACCAACCATTATGAATCATTTCCAACCCCTTCAAAGAACTTGTTCCCTCCTGCTTTGTCTGTTGATCTTTTCGTGCTCCTGGGCACAAGGAAATTACACTTGCTACACAGATTCCACTAGCGGCCCCTTGCCCCAAGGAGCCAAGCACTCTTGCTTTGGAGCGGCGCATACGCTGTTAATGTAAATACCTGGCCGTACATGCCCAGCAGCAATGAGGACCATGGAAGGAGAATAAATTGTTCAAACCCATTTCATAAAACACCTGCAAAGCAGAGATGCCAAAATGGGGAGTTCTCTTTTCTAAAGAAGAAAGCGAAAACTTGTTGAGGAAACGCACAAGTACTAAAGTCAATCTGCTCATCCCGCTCCAGAACCTAGCGGAGAGGGAGTGAAAGCACCGTTCGCAGGCTGTCCATCAGGCCTGGCAATTCCTGAAAACTGGAATCCAACTCCCAAGCCTCGGTGTATTTGCCAAGGGCAAAGGCAGGTTCTCCGTTTTGGAGGAAAGCGTTACCGTCCCGGACAAGGGCCGTCGCCTTCTCCCGCTCAGGGGCCCTGAGACTGGCCTCGGCCGTTTCCCGGGCATTCACTGCCTCCTCTTTAGCGTTCTCTGCCAGTTCTTTTGCCTCAATAGCTTTCCCCGACTGCCAGACAGACACCACCAATCCCACCACTGCCACTGCAGCCAGCACGTTGGAAAAAACCCTTCGCCTGCGCTCCCTGGCTGCCTCCGCTTTCGCAGAGGCAATCTCCGCTTCTCTGATTCTGCGCTGTTCTGCCTCCCGGGCTGCCTGCTCTGCCTGGCGGCGCTTGCGCCTGGCTTCCAGCACAGGAGCCACCAGGGTGTCATGGCTGAGTTCGTAGGTGTAACCGCCCTGCAGGCTGGGCTCTGACCGGAGCAAATGCACATCGACAAGCACCTGGAGTTGCCGCTGGGTAATGCCGTAGGTCCTGTAAATCTGCCCCTCATACAGGCTCAGCCGCCGCTCTTCCTCTTCGAAAACCAGGCCTTCCTCAATCAGCTTCCTCGCCGCCAGCTGCTCTGCCTCCCCACCCAGCGTGGCCAGTTGCTCCTCGTAGTACCTGCCGATGATGATGTCCGGGTCGCCGATGTCCTCCATCCGGACAACCTGATCTGCCCGGTTCACCTTCCGCTCCACCGACTGGCACAGGATCTGAAGCTGGGTTGACTCAATGCCCTGCCTGCCGCTTTTGGTTAAGTGATTCAGCAGAAACTGAAGGGCTTCGGGGCTGTAGGTGAAGGGTGGTGTCTCAAATTCTTCCTCCCTGCTTTTGGCAGGTTCTTCAATGGCTTGCCTGGCTGAAGCTTCGTCCAGCGGCGGCAATTCGAAAAGGTGCTTGAGCAGGGTGGGCAATTGCCCTGTGAGGCTGTCGAGCAGGCTCAGCCTGTCGCTGCGGATCGCCATGACCACCCGCAAACCAAGCGGGGCTTCCAGCCGCTGAACCATGTCTTCGTCGAGGCCGTCCGGGTTGGTTTCGAGCTGGTGCTCCAGTGCGCTCCGGTAGCGTTGAGGGATGCGGGTAAACAATGCCTCAGCCAGACTGGCTGCAAAAGCCTGGATGGCCTCTGCCGGGTAGGTGAACAGTTCTTCAAACTGGTCGAAGATGAGGAGATAAGGCATTTTCCCCAACCCCTGGGCAGATTTGGCAGCTTCCCAAAGGCTGTTTTGTGCACCTGCCAGGCTGGCAAAGGCCCACCCCTCAATGGCTGCGTGCTGGCGGATGGCCTGAACAACGGTTTCCAGCGGGGTTTCCATTTTTCCCTCTGTCCAGGCACCAAAACGAACTGACAACGGCTGAACCTGTCCTTCCAGCCGCAGGGCCGGGACGAGCCCGGCATTGAGCAGGGAAGACTTTCCCAGTCCGGAGCGTGCATACAGCACAACAAGCGGCTCATGGCGCACAAGCCTGTGGAGGCGGCTGGTGTCCTCTTTCCGGCCAAAAAATTGCCCAAACTGCTGGTCGCTAAAGGGCTGCGCACCAGGATAGCGGGAGAGTCGGCTCATGATGCTGGCAGTTCTTGGATAATTCCCAGAAGGTTTTCCCTGAGCCTGGCTCGTTCTACCCTTGCCTCCTCAGGTGGGATGCTGCCGAACCCCTGCTTTCGCTCCAACTGGCTCAGACTTCCCGACAGCGCGATCAGCAGATTAAGATTATCAGGATCCGGGGGATGAAGCGATTCGAAAAAGTCGAGGAGTTCGTCAACGGCCAGCCGGAGCCGGTCTTCTTTGAGGAGCGCACGGACGCGGGCCGCAACTGACACAGCAGGTTTGTCGCTGCGCAGCAACCCTGCCGCTTCGCATCGGCGGTACAGTTCCGCCACAAAGGCCCCGGTTTGTTCAGGTACACTGAGGATGTTAAACTGCTCAAAGCAGAAGGCCTGTGTCTGGTGGTTCACCGCATGGTTGGCGGCATATTTCAGCGCGTTTTTATTGGTGTGCTGACCAAGCACCCGCATCAACAGCTGCATGTACCATTTTTCAAAAGGAAGACCCAGGAAGATAAAGGTATAGGCTTCGCGGATGCGCGCTTTGAGCACCTCCGGCATGCTGCGATGCTCGATGACAGACTCCAGAAAATCGTAAAGGTCGTCGTGGGTGAGAACGAGGCTTTCGCGCTGTTCGAGCTCACCCAGGAACTGGTACACGAGGGGCAATGCTGGCCCCGGCGGCAGGATCTCCGGGGCAGGTTTACGCTTTACATAGACCGCGTGCTGATGCGGAATGGCCTGGCTTTCGAAGGCCTCCTTGAGCAAATGGTCGGGTGTGAGGCTGATGAGCACCTGAAAGGGGATCCTGGCGACCTGTGCCAGCAAAGGCTCCAGGCCCGGGACGGGCTGCTGCCAGGCGCGCTTGATTTTGCTGTATGGCACGATGTCGCTTCCACTGCCGAAGTAAAACAGCCCGTCGTCGTAGGCCTTCACCTGGGTCCCTGCGGCCAGTTTCAACCGCTCGTCCATGTGGATGCCATCGAAAGCAAACAGCTCGGCACCAAGACAGAGGATGGCACGGCCAGAGGCGATGTTGTCAAGGAGAGTATCCCATTCGATGACAGAAGCAGGCAACATGAAGGATGGCTTTGGCGAATATACAGGAAAAGGAAGTTTTTTACCTCCCGAACTTGGGCCGATCAGAATTGAATATCGCAATTGGGCAGCAGCTCCCGGATGCGGGACTTTTCAGCCACGGGGAGGGGGTTGCCGGATAAATCCAACCAAGACAACTGGCTCAATTCCCCGATCTCAGCAGGAAGGCTGGTTAATTGGTTATCAGACAGATACAACTGCTGCAACTGGCTCAGGTTCCCAATCTCGGCAGGAAGGCTGGCTAATTGATTGTTAGACAAAGTTAAACTCTGCAACTGGCTCCAGTTCCCGATCTCGGCAGGAAGGCTGGCTAATTGGTTGCCGGATAAATCCAACCAAGACAACTGGCTCAATTTCCCGATCTCGGGAGGAAGGCTGGTTAATTGATTGGTGGACAAATACAACTCCTGCAATTGGCTCAATTTCCCAATCTCGGAAGGAAGGCTGGTTAATTGATTGTCGGACAAATAAAACACCTGCAACTGGCTCAGATTACCGATCTCGGTAGGAAGGCTGGTTAGTTGATTGTCGGATAAAATTAGCCCCCTCATTTCGCCCAAATTTCCAATCTCAGAAGGAAGGCTGTCTAATTTATTGTCGGATAACCATAGAACCTGCAATCGGCTCAAATTCCCGATCTCGGAAGGAAGGCTGTCTAATTGATTTCTATTCAAACTCAACGCATGCAACTGGCTCAGATTCCCGATTTCAGAAGGAAGGCTGGCTAATTGATTGTCATTCAGATACAACTCCTCCAACTGGCTCAATTTCCCGATCTCGGAAGACAGACTCTCTAATTGATTACCGTTAAGATACAACTTCTGCAACTGGCTCAAGGCTCCCATCCCGGGAGGCAAACTAGTCAGGTCATTTAGCCGTAGATTCAAATGCCGAAGCTGCGTGAGTTGCCCTATCGAAGCAGGAAGCCTGCGCATCATAACTCCATCAGAGTAATCCCCATACGCCAGGATCACCTTCAAATTTCCGTGCTTCCCGATGTCCTCCGGCAAGGAATCCGGGAGGTTCTCATGAAGGTCCAGCGCCTCGGTCTCCGGGCCCAGCTCCGCCAGGGACGTGGCGAGCAGGTAAGTGGATCCTGTCGTGTCGAGCAAATAAGGCTTCCCCTCGATTTTCACCCTCGCAAAGCCGTCATCCCGACTGAAGGGCGTGGCCTCCTCAAACTGAAAAGAAATCACTTCCCGGCCCTGGCGATCGATATAGCCGTACCGATACTTTGGCTCAAATTCATCACCCAAATTTTTGATGGTCAACCCAAACTTGTCTGCATAAAAATACAATTGCCCCAGTACCCGCCCGGAGACAGCGAGGGCGGAGTCGGCGCGGGCTTTTTCGGCGCGGGTAACGAGCAGGAGGCTGTCGGAGCGGCGGCGCTCTGCCTGAGCAGTCCGAAGGGCGCGTTCAGCCCGCTGGCGCTGGGTTTTAGCATCGTCCCGCTGCTGCTCAATCGCCTTGAACAGTTTGTCAATCGCCGCATCCACAGCCGCACCCTGCCCTGGGTCACAAACACGGGCGGCGTTGTATTTTTTGAGGGCAGCACGGTAGTTCTGCTGGGTGTAGAATGCATCGCCCTCGCGCATGAGGGTGGCGTAGTCGCAGCGGAAAGACGCTGGCTGCTGGGCAATAAGTGGCAGCCAGCTTACCATGATCATCAACAGCAGGAAGCGTAGCATGGGTGCAGGGTATGGGCCTAAGATAGAAGGATTTCGGCGAATGAATGGAAATATCGAAAATTGACCCGAAAGCGGAATATCTGCTGTCTGGTAAAATTGGCATTGTGCCTGGCTTTCACCAATCGGTCCACTCCCTCCCCTGCCCCGCCCATTTTCCTCTCCCCGCGGGAATCCCATATTTTTACGGTTTCTTTACAGGCAGCAATGCGCAATTCCCTATTTTTACGCCGCATGAGAACGATTGCCCTGGCTTGTTGCCTCCTTACCGCCTCCCTGCCCCTGTTTGCACAAGGGCCCGACATCTATGACGAGAAAGTTACCTCCGCCGGCAACATCGCCGCCACGGTATCCAACCTCGGCATTATTGGCAACAGCTTCTCCGGAAGCTTCAATGTACAAGGGTTCCCCTCCGTTGAATATCCCGCCAATTCGGGCATTGAGCACGTCTTCGATGGCGGCCTCTGGGTCGGCGGCCTCGTCAACGGCCAGATCGCCGTTTCCACCGGCGCCGTGGACGACGCCTCGGGGTATGCCACCGGCAAAGCCGGGTTTGAGTTCACCTCCAAAACCTCCCTCCGCGAGCGCTCCTCCCTCTTCGACTCCCCCTTCTACGACCCGCGCGCCGTTTCTCACCAGGACTACATTTCCACCTTCACCGACACGGCCATTGCCATCAACACCGGCACCAGCTCCATTCCCATCAATGAGCACCTCACCCCGCTGGGCATTTCTGTCGATTTTGAGGCCTACAACTGGAATTTTGCCTTCGCCAACTTCTTCCTCATCTACAATTTCCGCATCACAAACGTCTCCGACAGGCCCATCGACTCCCTGTTTCTTGGCTTCTGGATGGATGGTGTGATCCGGAATGTGAACATCACCCCGCCCGGCGGAACAGCCTTCTTCAACAAAGGCGGCAACGGCTACATCGACTCGCTCAACATGGGCTATGAGTTTGACGCCACGGGCGACATCGGCTACACCGACAGCTATATCGCCACCAAATTCCTCGGTGCCGAGCTCAATGGCGGGCCCTCTTCTTCGTCCAATTTCAAGGTCCATTTCAACTCCTGGCAGTTCCGCAACTCCGCCGACCCCCGGTATTTTTACCCGATCAACGATTTCCAGAAATACAACAAAATGACCAGCGGCCTGAACTACGACGCCGACTGGACCCTGATTCAGCAGCAGCTTAACCCACCCAACAACCGCTCCAACCTCGTGTCGGCGGGGCCCTTTTCGCGCCTGCTTCCCGGCGAAACCGTGGAAGTGGCTTTTGCCTTTGTCTGCGCCCGCCGGGTGTTTGACGGGCTGCCCGCCGCCGCCAACACCGACGCACAACGTGTCAACCTCCTCCAAAATGCAGGCTGGGCCCAGCGCGCCTATGATGGCGAAGACGCCAACCAGAACGGCCGCCTCGATCCCGGCGAAGACCTCGACGGAGATGGCCGAATCACCCGCTTCATCCTGCCCACCCCACCCAACCTGCCTGCCATGAAGGTCGTTCCCGGCGACAACTCCATCGAGGTTTTCTGGAGCGACAATGCTGAGGCCAGTGTAGACCCGATTTCCAAAGAGCAGGATTTCGAAGGATACCGGCTGTACAAAACGGCTGTTGGCTTCGATGTGCAGAACACCCAGGACATCATCCAGGCGTTGCAGCCGGTGGGCCAGTGGGATTTGCCGGGCAATGAAAAAAGCTTTGACACGGGCTTTGAGCCGATCCGGCTGGCGAGTCCGCGCCGCTTTGAGGGCGACAGCACCGATTACTGGTATTCCTACCGCTTCGACAACATCGCCAACGGCTGGCAGCATGTGGTGGCCCTCACGGCCTTTGACCGCGGCGACGAAGTCAACAACCTGCCTCCGCTGGAATCCGCGCCGCTGGCCAATCTTCAGCGCGTGTTTGCGGGCAAACCCGCCAACAACGGCTTTGCCAACGGCGAGCCCTTTGTCTATCCCAACCCCTACTATGCCCGGGCCGACTGGGAAGGGGCCAGCACCCTTGAGGAAGACAGAAAGCTCTATTTTGCCAACCTGCCCCGGCGCTGCGAAATCCGGGTTTACACCCTGGCCGGGGACCTCGTGGACGTGATTCAGCACGACGAAACCTACAACGGCAGCGATACCCGCTGGTTCCAGACCTACTCCAATCCCAACGAAACCGTCTTTTCCGGTGGCGAGCATGCCTGGGATTTGCTCTCCGCCGATACCCAGATCATTGCACGGGGCATCTACCTGTTTGTGGTGATCGATGAGGAAACAGGCGAGAAAAAACGGGGCAAATTTGTGGTGATCAAATAAGCCGTCGCTGCCATCTACAACAACCCTTCTAACAGTTTACCTTCCAAAACCCATTCCAATGAAGAAACAATTGCTCTTCCTATTGATCACTGTGCTGGGCCTGAGCGGATTTGCTCAAACCTACGACACAGTGAGCATCTACCAGATCCAGTTTGTGCAGCCAGCAGATTTGGCCGCCTGTATCGACACCTCGAGCTACCTGAACGACACCGTGTGGACATACGGCACCGTGGTGATGAATGGCGGACTTGCCCAGGCTGCTGGTGGCCGCAACATCTGGCTGCAAAGCGGCCCTGGCCCTTTCAATGGCATTGACCTCTTTACAGACAATACTGTGCCTACGCCAGTTCCCGGCGACGATGTGCTCGACCTCTCCGCAGGCGACTCAGTGGAAGTGCTGGGAAAAATCATCCGTTTCGGCAATGAAACCGAAATTGTGCCCCTCGAAATCAACGTTGTAGGCCTCAACCGTCCTGTTTTGGCCAGCCCCGTCACCATCGGCCAGCTCAACGACGCCTCGCAGATCAACCTGCCCGTTACCGGCGAGCAATGGGAAGGCCAGTATGTGGAGTTTTATGATGTGACTGTGAGCACGGTGGACTATTTCTCCGGCAACGCCCGGGTGAGCTTCCGCGTGGTGGATGGCGGCGGCAACATCATGAACGTTTCCGACCGTTTCCTGGCCCAGCGCTTGCCCGCTTCTGGTGGCACCTTCGTTCCGCCGAACGTCGGCACCGTTTACGACACCCTGCGCGGCGTGCTGGTTCACTCTGCCAATGGTTGCTTCGGTGCGAATGGCCGTGGCTATGAGCTGTTTCCCTTCCGTACGGAAGACTATGTGATTCAGGCTGGTTCTTCTGCCCCCCTCATTTCCAACATCACCCGCAACCCGGTGGCCCCCAAAGGCAGCGATGATGTAAACATCACGGCCACCATCGACGATGTAGACGGCACCGTGACCTCCGCCAGCCTCTTCTATGCCATCGGACTGGGCAGCACCAACTTCTTCTCGGTTCCCATGACTGGCAATGGCACCACCTACACAGGAACTATCCCCAACACCGCCTTTTCGGATGGAGATGTGGTAAAATACTACGTTTGCGCCACCGACAACGACAACCTCACTGCCTGCAACCCCGACATCAACTCGGCTGGCGGCAACATCGACCCGCTGTTTTTTGTGGTTCGCGACAACGGCCTCACCATCAGCGATGTGCAGTTTGCCCCTTTCAACAATGACAACTCCAGCTATGCCGGCCAGGATGTGACCCTCACCGGCATTGTAACCGCTACGTCCAGCAGCACCGACCTGGGCTATGTCTATATCCAGCAGGCAGGTGCCACCCAATGGGCCGGGCTTGCCCTCACCCAGAACCAGTCGCTCAACAGCCTGAGCCGCGGCGACCAGGTTCAGGTGTCGGGAACGATTCAGGAGAGCTTCGACATGACCGTGATGGTGGTGAACAGCGTGAATGTGCTGAGCAGCGGAAACACCCTGCCAGCAGCTGTGGAATTAAACCCCAACCTGTTTACCGCATACAGCGTGGCGAACACCGAGCCTTATGAAAGCATGGTGGTGAAGTTGGTAGGTTCCACTGGCAAAGGCGTGTATGTGGTGGATGAAAACGCCGACAGCCCGTCGAATTTTGCCGAATACCGCGTGGGAAGCGACCAGTTTGACCCGGCAGGTGGATGCCGCGTGCTGGCCGGTCGTGTTACCAGCACCGCGTTCAGCTCGCTTGCATTCTCTTATGTGAATGACAGCATTTACATCAGCGACTTCGGCGTGATGACAGTGCCTGCCTGTATCGTTGAAGTTGGCGATACAATGGCCAGCCTTTCCGGGATCATGTACCATAGCTTCGGTGCGATGAAGCTGTTGCCCCGCAACAACGACGACGCCGTGAGCTACTCCGGTGTTAACTGCCCCAACGGCATTGGCGTGGGCCTCGAAGAATTGCTGGATGCTTCCACCCTGGTGGTGTTTCCCAACCCGGCCCGCGAGCAAATCACGCTTCGCTATGACCTTCCTGCTGCCATGGAAGCCGAAGCCGTTCTCACCGACCTCATGGGACGGGTGGTAGCTGTGAAATCCCTGGTGGGCCGCGAAGGTGAGCTTCGTTTCTCCACCCTCCAGCTCCCACGCGGCACTTACCTGATGAGCATCCGCACAGACAAAGAGCTGGTGGGCCGCCATAAAGTCATGCTGATCGACTAAGGATGGAAGGGGCTGCTGCCCTGAACCGGTTCTGTTTTTGTTCGGCGCAGAGGCCCTGCCGAATTTCGCCAGGCCTCTGCGCTCTTTTTGAGATTTCTCCTCATGACAAGCTCCCTCCGCCTTTCTCTCCTCATCGCCCTGGCCGCTTTTACAGCAGCCTGCGACAAAGGAGCGCCCCTCGATAACCTCGCGCCGGACACGAGGATTTTCCTCGAATCCATTGAGCTCACCGGCCAGAACCGCCTCAACAGCGTGGTTCAGCTCTATTGGTCGGGTGAGGACCAGGACGGATATGTGGTTGGCTACGAGGTTTCCTTCGACGGCCAGGTGTGGGACTTCACCACCCAGTCGGATTCCCTGTTTCGCTTCGACATCCCGGCGGGCAGCGACACGGTTGACATCGACCTGTATGTGCGGGCGGTGGACAACGACCAGGCCCGCGACCCGGATCCGGCATTTTTGCGCATTCCCCTGAAAAACCGCCCGCCAGTGGCCTTGTTCGACACCCTGTCTGTAATTGCTGATACTGTTTTCTCAGCCGGATCGGTGTTGTTTTCCATTAACGATGCCGATGGCAATGAAACCATTGAGCAGGTAGAGGTGAAAGTCAACAACGGTGCCTGGGTGGCCATTCCCCGCAACATCAGCTTTTTGTCCTTTTTGCCGGAACAACCCCGGCAAACTGGCACCCAGGCCATTCGCTTGTTTTTAGGGCCCGATGCAGTAGAAGCCGCTGAAACCCTGTCTGACGGAACGGTAGCTGGCGACAACCGCCTCTACCTACGGGCGCGCGACATTGCGGGGAGCTATTCGGAGATTGATTCGACAAACCTTTTTTTCCTCCGCCAGCAGACCAGCGATTTATTGGTGGTGGACGACCACGCCGACATAGAGGCAGACCAGCTTTACCGTCAGGTGCTGGGAAGCGTGTACACTGGCTTCGACTGGATCGACATTCGCAGCAACCGCCCAACGACCTGGGATCCCACCCTGGGCCTGATCCTCGGGGTGTATGACAAGGTGTTCTGGTTTTCAGACGGGAGCGATTTGCCGAGCCTCGGCCAGCAGCTCACGCTGGAAGTAGCAGCTTCAGCCCTTCAGGGCTTTTTGAATGAAGGCGGTAAGCTGTTTGTCACGACCAAATTCCCGGCCACCTTCAACGACCCGACCGTGTCTCTGGCTTCGCCGTTGTTTGGCTTTTCCCCGATGGACAGCCTGAGCAGCTCTGTGGGCCAGGCAAGGATCCCGCGCGACAGCGTCCTACGCCCGGTGGGAGCAGTGGCAGGACAGCTGGCACCGCTGGTGTGCGGCACCTTTATCACGGGAGCCGATCCGTTTTACCCGAAAGATCCGAACGACGCCCTGTTCCAGGGTGGGCTGGTGAGTGTGGGCGGATGGCAGGGCCCGAATACGTTTGTGGCACGCTCGCGCTTTACCAATGGCGAGACCAACCAGGTGTTTGTGTCGGTGGAATTGCACAAGCTCAATGGAACGCCTTCAGCACTGGAAGCTTTCCTCGATTGGGTGATGAATGAGGCTTTTGGCTGGTGATACCTGGAAAAGAAGTGCCTATTTCGGCACAACCCACAGCAGAATAGCAGCCACGGGCATAAAAATAAGGTTTGCGAGCCAAACCCCAAGCGCAGGAAAGTCTTCATCCACAAAGGCCTGCCCCGTAACAAGCAGCGCCACATACAGAAAACAAATTCCCAGTCCGATGCCGATTTGCAGGGCAACCCCACCGCGTGTTTTGCGGGTGGCCATGGCATACCCGATGAGGGTGAGAATAACGAGGGCCACAGGATCGGAGAATCGGCGGTGCCGCTCGATGTAGAGTTCGCGGAGAATGTCAGACCCCCGCATTTGCTCCAGGTCGATATACTCCACCAACTGCGGCAGGGTCATGGTTTCGGCCTTTTGATCCTTCACGTAGAGATCATCAGGGTGAAGAAGAAAGGTGGTGTCGATTTGATCGCGATAGACCAGCTTTTCCTGGCTGCCATCAATCGTTCGGATGCGCACGTCTTTGAGCTGCCACAGTTCCAGGCTGTCGATCCAGGTCATTTTTCGCGCATCGAGCTTCACGGCAATGTCTTCGTCCACAACTTGCTCGAGTCCTACGGAAGTAGCTTCTTTCCGGGCGCTGTTGTAGTAGCCAATGTAGAGATAGGTGTCTTGCGCGACCTTTTTATGAACGTGCCTGTTGTTGATAAAGGGGCGCTTTTTGAGGTATTGGTATTCGAATTCGATGCGCTCTTCGGTGGAAAGAGGAATAATAAATGCCCGCAGAATAAAGGCCAGAAGGGCGAGAAAGAGCCCTGTGCCGAGATAGGGCATCATGAGGCGGTAGAAATGGGTGCCTCCTGCCAGCATGGCAATGATCTCGCTGCGCCCTGCCAGGCGCGATGTGAAGAAAATCACAGCGAGAAACACCACGATGGGAGAAAGAAGATTGCCCCAGTAGGGAATGAAATTGAGGTAGTAATCCGTTACCACCGCCATGAAGGGCGGCTTTTTCTCCACGAAGTTGTCGATTCGCTCCACCAGGTCCACCATCACCGCGATGATCACCACCATGCCGAGAATGAAGAAAAAGGTGGAGAGGAACTGACGAATGATGTAGCGGTCAATGATTGTCATGCGCACAAGGTGGGAGGAAACGGGTCCAGGGTTGTTTTGAAAAAAGCATGCATCAAAGCCTCGTTTCCGCTGTTTCTCTGTTTACGCTTTTGCAACCGGGCGGAAAAATACGCTCCCTTCCTGTCAAAGCAAAACCAGGAGCCGACCTGCGTCGGCTCCTGGTGCGGACCAGGAGGATCCTGGCTTTTTACCCTTTCTAAACCTCGCCCCTACTCTACCACAGTAACGGTCAGCGGCACCTCACCGGCGTCGGTAAACAGGACGAGGAAGTAGGTGCCGGGCGTCATGGCGCTCACCGACCAGGGCACTTCGTTGTAGCTTGATTGAAACACGAGCGCCCCGTCGATGTCGCGGATGGTGATCCCTGTGAGGGTCACATTCTCCTGGAGGTGAAGGGTGATGGTGCTGCTGGCAGGATTGGGCGAGGCATACACCACCGGCGCACCCGACTCGCGGGGGGCGAGGTCATACTCGGGGTCGATGAGGATGTGGGCACTGGCACCCTGGGCCATGAACAGAAAGAGGCCGAGAAAAACGAGCATAGCACTGAAAAATGGGCGCATGCGGGCCCCGGAACGGAACGAGCCGTTTTGTGTGACAGAGATCATGATCGAAAAAATGAAGAGGTGAAAAAACGGTACCCACCCGCCGGGCTGGCATCCGCTTCCTGGCCCTGGAAGCTGGTGCCGATGGTTTAACAGGCGCATGCTCCTGCTGACCACCTGCCGTTAGGATAGGCTTTCAAAAGAGATGTCGCATGAGAAATGACATTTTTCCCTGCAGGAAGATATTTTTCTCAAAAGAGTACCATGTAAGGCCATGCCTCATTTTCCGCGAGTTACCTGCGTTCAGTACCTGTGGAAAAGTCAAAAAAAAAGGAGGGCCGTGCCACCGCACCCTCCTTAAAAGAGGCGATTAAGCCTCCTCCTATGTGATTCATGGTTCGGATGTAGGGAGGTGATCCGAACTTCTGAGCTTACCCGAAGAATGATTACTCTCCTTCGTGGGATGTGGCGTGTTTAGCACTTTAGGGACATAGCCGAAGTGGCTGCGGGGGCTTCAGATTGTTTTCATCCAAATTTCATCCGAAAAAAGAACAATAGAAAAACCACTATACTGCATAGATCATGAATGAACCTTAATAGATATGCAGGCAATTTTATCTAAAAATGCTTTTAGTATGCAAAAATGGGACTAAATTGAGTTGGCTTTTTTGAATTTCAACCCTCTTAAATCATCTGTGTCAAAGCCTCCAAAACTACCTCGTTTACTCCATTTGCTCAACCCGGAAGAACGCAGGCAGTGCCCCGCCTGGGTTGCCATGGTGCTCAGCGGGCGGCAGTCCAGCCATCAGGCCTGGTTTGAGGTCGTCTGGACCAACCTCGAAGCCCTGAATTTTCCCGACAAAGTGCCACAAGCCAGCCTCAACGAATGGTGGGAGAAAGCATTCCCCCAGTTTACGCTTCAGGCGCGCCTGATGGCCAACCTCAACCTCGACTTGTGCAGCATCATTGAGCCCTATCTCGCAATTCGCCAGCTCCAGGATCGCCCTGCGCTTTTCACCAATCTCTTGCTGTATGCCCTCCTGCGAAAAGACAAGGAAGGTCCGCTGTTCGCTACCTTTTTTCAGCAGAGCAATGCAAACTTTCGGGCCCTGAAGGCGGATCAACTGGATTATCGCTACTACTTCAACTGGGCACAGATTCAGTTCACTGCGGAAGAATTTCACCTTTATCAAGTCAACAAACAGAAAATAAGAGGCTTTTCTCTACCCCAAACCCCCTCTACAAAAGCCATTTCAGAAGCAGCCCAGGTGCTCTATGTGCTGGAAAGAGCACTGCCAGTGCTGGACCAGCCGGAAATTCCGCTGAACGTCCTGCAGCTCGCTGCCCTGGCACAAGCCAGAGAAATCTCTCCCGATCTTGTGCCCTACCTGCCGTTGTTGCTGACCTTATTCGACTGGACCCTGCATAGACCTGCCCTGCCTCCCGATGCTGCCTCCCAACTGTCAGAATGGGTTTCCCTGTTTGATTCGAGCATGCACACTCTGCAACCCGATTTTGCCGCCAATCTCGCCATTAGCTGCCTCAACCGCTCCCGCTCCTGGGAAAGAACCCTGCCAAACCCTGCTTTGCTCGCAGCCCGAAACCAGCTCAATGAAATGCTCTGGCAGAAAAACATTCTTCCTCGCGATGCCATTACCTACTTTCAACTGCTCAGAACCCAAATGGCAGCGGTCAGCATCATAACTCCCCGTGTCCAATCTGCCCCCGACCCGCATCGCCAGGCTGCCATTCATCCAATGCTCAACAGGGCAACCGAGGTGCTGGAAGAAATTTCCCGCCAGATCGCCCAGCCACATGAGCGTCTCCAGGCAGAGCAGTTGCTCCAAACCATGATTTTGTTTGAGCAGGAGAACGATGAAGAGCTGGATCAGGTCATGAAGAACATTCAGCAAACAAAGGGTTACCTGCCCGTTTTTGAAACTTACTCCGCCTGGGTACACATTAAAAGTGTGTTTCTCCGAAACGACCCTTCCGATAAGCTCGAACGAATGATTTCTCTCCTCCAGCGAGCTATCAAAAGAAAACATCCGAAAGATCCTTACAGCCAGTTCTACAACGGCATCATGCACGCTGCCGAAGCGCTGCGCCAGTTGCATAGAAATCCGCAGAACCTTGACCTGGCCAGGAAAATTCAGGAGAACCTTGGCAGCCTGGCAGAGTATGAAGATAAGCCCTGGCTTGAACGGCTCCTGATGCACAGGCTTAGCTAGGCTTTCCCTCCGAAAACATTCCTACCCTCCGTTTTTTCCCTGCTCCCTTCGTTCAGAATACGACTTCTCTTCTTATCTTTCAGGTTAACGAAGAGAAAAAGGCAGATGAATGTAGCAAATGCGGCCCGATCACCCCTGCCTGAAGCCCTCCTTGCGTTTTGACCGCTTTTTTTGTGTAGTTATTTCTTTCTTTATGTTGTTCGACAGCTTTGAAGAATGGCGCCAGTACCTGGATGCCCGGCAGGTGCCGGTTTGGCAACCTGTGCTGGACTACGAAATCAAGCAGCACCGCCGCAGTGAAGGTGAGATCTGGGCGCGGCTTGATCAGGCCTACGCCGTGATGAAGGACGCCGTTCACACGGGCCTCACGGAAGACATGGTTTCGTTCAGCGGCATGGTGAACAACGGGGCCAAAAAGGTGCGCGACAGTCACATCCATGTGCTGGGGCCGTCGTTCACGCTGTTGCTGGCCAATACGTTGGCGGCGAAGGAGGTCAATTCCTGCATGGGCAGAATTGTGGCCGCGCCTACTGCGGGAGCTTCTGGCATTATGCCGGGGGTGCTCACCACGCTGGAAACCCTTCACCACATTGAGCGGAAGCGGCTGCTGGAAAGCATGCTCATCGCCGCTGGGATTGCGCTTATCATCGAAAAGAAGGCTTCAATTGCTGGTGCGGTAGGGGGCTGCCAGGCCGAAACAGGAACTGCAGCTGCCATGGGCGCAGGGGCCATTGTATATGTGCTGGGAGGGGATTTTACCCAGGTCTGCGAGTCGGTGGCCATTACCATCATGAACATGCTTGGCCTGATCTGCGACCCGGTAGCCGGGCTGGTGGAGCTTCCCTGCGTGAAGCGCAACGGATCAGCCAGTGTGATTGCCTTTTCCTCGGCACAACTGGCTTTGGCGGGCGACTCTGCCGTGATCCCGGTGGATGAGGTGATTTATGCCATGGGCGAAGTCGGCGCCAGCATGGCTACTGAATACAAAGAAACTGCAATGGGCGGCATTGCCAACACGCCCACAGCCCGCGCCATTGAGCAGAGAGTGCTCGTTCGCTCAGCTGAAATGACCGATGATGAGCCCTCTTTGCAGAGCGGTGACCTGTAACAGGCCACCAGCAAAGCAGATGGAATAGATTTTGGTTAACGATCAGACAAATTGCCACTTCCCCCACCGGATACCCGGACGCAACCCACATTTCCCATGAACAAGTCCATTCTCCTTTTCCTTTTCGCCAGCTTTCTTTTCTGTAGGCTTCCCGCCACACCCGTGCTGGGAGACCTCGACTTTTCCTCCGGGTCCTGGGCCCTCATTGGTGTGCCAGTGCACAATTACCAAAAGCTCCCAATCCAGACGGAACTTGGCTCCTTTGTGACCGAAGACACCCGCCTGCTTCGGGAACTGCAGCGAAGCTGGGATTTTGAAATGACCTTCGATGATAAATGCGACTATCACTATGCCCTGAAGGTCTACCGGAACGGGGAATTGGTCAAAACACTCCAGCTCAATCTCTATTGTGGATATATTACGGTGGATGGGTTTTCCTACTCCTTCCCTGCCAATCAGTTCGACCTCATTCGCGAGCAGGCCAAGCCCATTCCATGGTCGCGCATCCAGTTTCAGGATCCCGAAACCCTCCGGCGCGCAATCACCACCCTCGACGCTTCGAATGATGTATACTGGTACGAAGATGTTCAGCAGTACCTCCATCCCGGCTATTTTATGCTCACTGTCAACAACCTGCACTGGAATGCCGACCGCGACTCCCTCCAGCAGGTGGTGAATCAATACCTGACCAATTTATCTGCCGAGAACGAATTCTACCTGCAGGAATATTACTACCTGATCACCGATGGTGTCATGACGGTGAAGTACATCGTGAACTGCACTGAAACGCTGGCCACCGCCCTTTCCGATCAGAACAATGCCTATTTCCGCTGGCGCTCCCATTTCCAGAGCAACAACGGCACCATCAGCATCCTGGCCATTGGCGTCGATGAACGGCGATACAAGGCATTGATGGGGAATTGAGGAGACAAATCGGCATCTCCCCTACTCCACTACCACTTTCCGAACATAGGCCGGGTTGCCCGCGCCAGATTGGCTCAGCGAAAGCACATACAAGCCGGCAGGCAGGTCCAGCGGAATGCTGAGCTGCCATTCTTTGGGACCGATCCCGCTGGCCTGGAGCATGTGTCTGCGCCCGGAGGCATCAATCAGCTCGGCTGTGTAGTTGGCCGGGCTCACAGGGGCCAGCCAGGCAACCCGGAGGTAGCCTTTGGTGGGATTGGGAAATACCACCAGATCTCCCTCGCGGAATTCTGCATATTTGCCCGGTTCCAATTCAGTGCCAGACAACAGCTGCTCGACGCGGGCAGCGTTTGGCAAGCCATATCCATAGACCATGTCGGGCGTTTCATAGCGATCCCCGGCCTGAATCAAAACCTGGTGAAGCTCCCATGCGGTGAGGGCGGGATGTTTCTGCCACAAACAGGCAGCGAGGCTGGTCATGAGCGGGCAGGAAAAGCTGGTGCCGTTTCCCTTGCGAATGCTGCCGTCGGTGTCGTAGTAATAGGCCATTTGCCCCATGGCCACCACATCGGGCTTGATGCGGCCGTCGCCGCTGGGGCCCCTGCTGCTGAATGGTGCGATTTCTTCGCATTCATTCACTGCCCCCACCGCCAGAACCGAGTCGCCATCCGCCGGAGCATTGATGCCGTTGTTGCCATTATTTCCTGCGCTGTTCACCACCAAAATACCCCTGGATGCTGCAATGTCTGCCGCAATGGTAATCAGGGCAGTGTTGCCGTCGAGGTCTCCGTGTTCATAATCGCCTTCCCCTGCGTCAAAATCTTTGTACCCAAGGGAAGTGGTAAAAATCTGTGCGCCTAAGCTGTCGGCCCGCTCAGCGGCGGCAATCCAGTTGCTTTCCTCCTGGTGGGTTTCTCCGTAATCGTCTTCTGTGCGAAAAAGCAGGTAATCCGCATCTGGGGCACCGCCATTCAGGCCGCCGGGCTGACGGGCCGCCAGGATCGAAAACACGTAGGTGCCATGCTTGCAGTGGACGCAGGAATCGAACACGGCTTCTTCATTATCCACAAAATCCCAGGTATGGAGAATGCGGTTTTCTTCAAACAAATGGGCCATGCCTGCCAGTGAATCCACTCTCCGGTAGCCATTGTCAAATACTGCAATGCGCACACCTTTGCCGGTAAACCCTGCTACATGAAGCTGGTCGAGGCCCAGCATACCGAGCTGGCGCTGAGCGGTTCCCAGATAGCCCACGGTGTCGCAGTCTAAGGTAAGGGGGCTTTGCAGAGAACGAAGCAGGGCAACAGGGCGAATTCCCTTCACGAATGGAAGCGAGCGAATCTCTTCGATGGCTTCTGGCGAGGCTTCCACCGACACGGCGTTGAGCCAGCGGCTGGGATATTGCACTACTGCGCCAGAGGCAGCGAGCTCCCGGAGATAGGTTTGCGACACGGGCGCGTCGCGAAGATCCAGTCCGAGGCCCTGGTTGGCCCGGTTCCGGAGCGCCGCCGGGCTGAGCCATTGTGTGACAGGGCCAAGGTCGCCCTTGTCGCTGAGCATCACCCAAACGCGTTGTTGCGCCGACAAAGGAGAGAAGCAGGTAAGCAGGATCATCGCCAGGAGGCCACCTGTCACAACTGGATTCAAGGTCATTCGCTTCATGTGCAATTCGCTTTCAAAACACTCACGTTAAGCAACATACAACCAATTAACTCCTTTCCCTTCTCAAAGTTCTCCCAAAACAAAACATGAGTCATCCCGAACTTTTGATGAGCCAGTAGGTCCACATCAGGGAAAGTGCTAATCGGATTCTGTAAATCGGTGTAGGGTATTCCCTGCACCGATTTCCTGTTCTGGGGCACCATTGCCTGAGGAGTGTT
>JBGSKC010000045.1:0-37495 GCA_041741415.1 Bacteroidia bacterium
GCTCCCCTCTATTCCAGCCAGGGACAGAGAAGTTCTTAAAGTCTTTACCATGCCTAAAGACCAACACAACCCCAATCAACTTCGACTTTTTTAGCCTTTTGAGTTTCCATCCCAGGTCAACTTATTCTAGGCAAGGACATCTCGTCTCTCGGTTCTCGGTTCTCGGTTCTCGGTTCCCGGTTCTCGCATCCAAACTTCTTGCAGCGAAGCGGTCTCAACCTAGCCGTCTCAAAACTGAAAATAGATAAAAGGCTGTCCGCCATTAAAAGTCTGGCTCCACAAAACGGCATACATTACCACCGCCAGCACCACAGATTGAACCAGGAGCGGCAGCCGTGAAAAATTGAGTTCCATTCGCCGGTCTACTTCCTCCGGCACAAAATGCAGCAAATACCCGAGCAGCATCATCAAAAACACCGTGCTGTAACTGCTCATCACCTGCCAGGCCACCTCCCCATGAAAGTTGTACCAGATTGTCTGGATCATGGTGAGAGCCTTGTCGAAGGTGGCAGCCCGGAAAAAGATCCAGGCCAGGCACACAAAATGGAAGGTAAACAGCAAACCCAGCATGTGCCCGCCCAGCCGAAAGCTCAGCCAGCCCAGGCCCTGCATGTGCCAGCGCAGGTTCACCAGCCAAACCTCAAAGGCGGTGGATTGTCGGGCCAGGCCCTGCTCTGCTGCCACCGAGCGCTGGTCGAGCTCATCAAACCATTGAAAAATGCGGTTTCGCAGCCAGTCACGGGTGTCAGACAGCATTCTGTCCAGCGCCAGCATTCCCCCATGCAAAGCTCCCCACACCACAAACCGCCAGCTTGCACCGTGCCACAAGCCTCCCAGCAACATGGTGAGGAGCAGGTTCACGTAGGTTCGCACCATACCCTTGCGATTTCCGCCCAGCGCCACATAGAGGTAGTCGCGCAGCCAGGTGCTCAGGGAAATGTGCCATCGCCGCCAAAATTCGCGGATGCTAGCCGACTGGTATGGCGCCATAAAATTGATCGGAAGCTGGTAGCCCATCAACAGGCCCAACCCGATGGCAATGTCTGAATAACCCGAAAAGTCGCAGTAAATCTGAAGGGCATAGCCATACACAGCCATCAGGTTTTCAAATCCTGTGTACAGGGCTGGTTCCTCAAAAATCTGGTCATTGAAGCCGCTGGCGATAAAATCGGAAATCACTGCCTTTTTAAACAACCCAATACAGATCAGAAACAGGCCCCGGCCCAGGTCTTCCTGGGTCACCCTCACCTCACCACGGATTTGTGGAATAAACTGAGAAGCCCTCACAATCGGCCCAGCCACCAACTGCGGAAAGAAGCTCACGAAAAAGCCGAAATCGATGAACCGAACCAACGGCTCCAGCCTCCCCCGGTAGATGTCGATGGTGTAGGACATCGTTTGGAAGGTGAAAAAGGAAATCCCCACCGGCAGGGCGATGTCGGCAAAATCAATCGAGCCGTCTGTGAGGTTGTTGATTGTGCCAATGAAAAAATTGGTGTATTTATAAAAAGCCAGCAGGCCCAGGTTGGTCACGATGCTGAACATCAGGAACATGCGCTGGCGGCCAAACTCCTTGTAGGGGGCCACGATCCAGTAGGTGCCCCGGTCGAGGGCCGTGAGGATCAGTTCACCAAGGAGTCGCATCGGCTCAATCACCCAGAGGACCGGGCCGCTTTCCGGAAACACCGATTCCACCAGGCCATTGGTTGACTGGCTCATCGCAGCCATTCGCTTCAGGTCGATGATCGCACGTTCTTTCCCAAACACCCTGATGGTCCTGTAGGGCACTTCTTCCAGTTGGTAGGCATAAATCATGATGCCGAAGAAGAAGTCTACCAGGGTCGAAAAAAGAAGCAGGAGATAATGGAGGCCGTCTGTTTTGTAATAAAAAAACAGCGAGAAGGCGAGGATATAAGTTACCCGGAGGGTTTTCTTGCCGGCAAAACCGAGATAGCCTGCCATGAAGAGCAGGAAAAGCACCAGAAACTCCCAGCTCGTGAACATGAGCGGGTGCTGAGGATCGTAGGTAAAAAGTCGGCCCAAAAGCCGGCTCCAGTTATCTGGATGGATGAGTGAGGTATCGTCCATAGGCCTCTACGAGGGCTTGGTGCAACAACCTGGCCTGGAGTTCATACCCTGGCTTGGTAAGGTGAATGCCGTCAGGCTGGGCAAGCCCCTGGCGTTGCCAGGAAAAGATCGAGCCACTTCCTCCCATCACGCCCAGAAAATCCCAGGCGCTGTAATTCTGCCGCCAGGCAAGCTCCATGAGGGCCTGGCTGGCTCCGGGCATAGCGGGGTTTGCCTGGCTTCTTTGGCGAAGGGCATCGGGGGGGGTAGTCAAAAGAACAGAGCTTTCCGGCGAAGCTTCAAGGGCCAAATCTACCATCTGTTGGATCTTTTCTGCAAAAGCTTCTGCCCGAAAACTAGCCGGAACGGTTTCGTTGGTGCCCAGGGAAATAATGATGAGATCTGGTTCCAGGGCGCGCAGTTGCTCCCAAAAAATCTTCGAAGTGAGGTAATGCTCCACCCTGGCACCATTCGCGCCTATGGCATGGTACAAAATTCCCCGCGCATCCGACCGTTCCAGCACCATGCCATAGAGGGTGAGCTGTGTTTGATTGACGCCATTGCGCAAGCCCGAGAAGCTGACCTGCTCCACAGGCCCATTGAGCCTGACTGTGCTGAAGTAGGGCCGGATTCCCGGAGTGGACAGATCTACCGTCAGGCCCTCGGCCGAGCGTGAAAGCCCCATCGAAGGCTGGGTTGGCTGGCTCACAAGCAACCACTGCCCCACCAGAATGCGGGTATCTGCCAGGGAATTCCAGGCCATTAAGTCGGCCACACTGCATCCATAGCGAAGGGAAAGGGAGGTCAAAGACTCTCCTCCCTGCACCTGATGGCGGCGGGCTGAGGCTGTCGGAGCAACGACCGGAGCGGGTTGCCCTTCGTTCACCCACAAATCAAAAGAAGCAGGCCCCTGGTCAGTGAAAAAGCTCACCTGATCAAATCGATAATCCAGTCCGAGAGGATTGGGTGTAATGGCGAGTGACAGGCGAAAATCGGGGGAAAAGGTGCACAGCCCAAAGCCGGAAATACCGGCAGGAACCTGGCTGACGTTGGAAGAAATTCGGCGGGCAGACCAGGTAACGTTGCTGCTGGAGCGGATGTCCTGCGGAGAATTGGTATTGGCCTGGCGAAAAGGAAACACCAAACCGCGCCCTGCATTGCCGTATTCCTGCTGAAGGCTCATTCGCAAAGCCCCTGAAAACCAGTCGGCCTGGATGTGGGAATCGCCGATATGAACAATCCTCACCTTGTCGCGACGGTTGGCCTGGAGGTCTTCGAGGCAATGAAAAAAATGCGACATGCCATCACCGGCATTCCAGATCTTGTTGTTCTCCCACACTACCGGCACAGGGGTATGCTCGGCCTGGATTTGCCCGGGCAACGCCAGCCAGGGCCAGGAAGCGAGCAACAACAGAAGGCCTGCGATGAGAAAAAAGGAAAATAAACGCATGAGTCGGACCGGATTGGGAGAGCGGTCTTTGTTGGGTATGAGCGCAGGGTCAAAAATGATACCAGTGCAAAACCGCTTCCTTGGTCAGTTGCGAAAATAGGGAAATTTTCATTCCAAAAATGGAAGTATTTTTTCTGTGAAATACCCTATGCCCGGTTTTGGGCTTATTCCGAAGACGGGTTGCGGGCGGGTTTGGAGAGGCGCAAAACTTGACCGTTCTTGCCGGGGATTTGAACGGTATGCTGCAAGTTTTTCTCATTCGCCACGCAGAAAGCGAGGGCAACGTGAACCACCACCTGGTTGGCGGGCAAAGCAATCACCTGCCGCTGTCAGGCCGCGGGGAGGACCAGGCTCACCGGCTGGGCCGCCGCCTGGCTGCAGAAGGCCAGGTATTTGATGCTGTGTTCGCCTCCAGCGCCCTGCGGGCACAGGAAACTGCCCGAATCGCCTGCAGCTATCTCCACCAGGCGCCGCCCGCCGAGGTACGCCCCGAGCTTGTTGAACTCGCCCAGGGCGATTGGGAAGGCCGCCTCCGCGCAGACATTTACACACCCGAGCTTCTCCTCGCCCTTCGCGCCGATCCCTATGACTTCCGCCCGCCCGGAGGGGAATCCCAGCGCGACGTCGAAGCACGCATGTACCGCTGGCTCGATGAAATCGTGCAGCGATTTGACCAGACAGACAAACTCCTTCGGGTCGCGGCCTTCTCGCATGGTTTTGCCATCAAAACCCTCGTTGCAGGATTAACACAGGCTGCTCCTTCCATGACCTACCGAACCATCATTCACAATACCTCCCTCACCGTGCTGCACCGCGAAACCGGCCTCTGGTACATCGACCGGGTTAATGACCACCAGCACCTGATCGGTACTGAGTTTATAGGGCATTATTAGCCTGAAAACAAGCAAGCTATTCGCGTCGCCAAACCTCCTCTGTCGCTTCCCAGTCCTGTACCCAAGCCGGGCAGGTGCCATCGCCCGAACCTGTAAACCCGCCGGAGGGAGCACAGATGTATTCGCAGCGATCATTCAACAGCTCCACAAACATGTCGCAGCAGTCGGGATTAACCACATAGTAGGCTTCTCCCTTGTATTGCCCTTTGTTCACAGAAATCGATTGGTGCTCTTCTACATACCGCTCCAGGCAAGCGGGCAGTCCTTGGGGAGATTCCGGTTCCTGGCAACTTATGGTACCGACCATCAAGGCTATGGTGATCAATAATATTGACTGTTTCATTAGATTTGATTGAAATGGTTGAAATCCTGGGTTGGAAGTCAGGCTCATGGCTGGTAAACGGAAAAGGCAGCAACAATGCTGCATTTCTTTCTTTTTGTCGCCCGGATCGCATTTTTCTGTCCTGGCCAGCGTTCCACTCTCAGGCAGTTAACCTCCCCTCCTCCATTGTTTCGTTAACCCATCCCGCGATGACAGTATCCCCCACCCTCCTGCGGCTGGCAGTGACAGCCTTGTTTTTGTTTATTGCGCTTCCAAACTTTCTCCTTGCCCAGTCCACTACCACCCTTGCAGAAGGAATTCGCAAAGGACTCCTCGAAGTTACAGCCATGGGCACAGGAGGCTATTCAGGGGAATGCCTTGAAGTGCTGATCACAAACAGGCAGGCAATGCCCCTGAAGGTTGTGATTGAGCCGGGAACCATGTTTGACAACCTTGATGAAGAACAGCAGGACCTGATCGTGACGGCACCTGCCGAAGTGGTGCTGCGCGGTGGTGGCCGGATCATCCAGGCTGTATTTGCCATGTGCACCCAGGCCTCGAATGCTGCCCCCCGGAACCAGAGCAAATTCCAGTTTAACCAAATGGCTAAGGACGGGCTCCTCGCACTTGCCCAAACCATCGCCCGGCACAACTACCAGAATTCCACCTCACAATCCGCCATCTGGGCCGCGATGAGCAAATCCGGAGCAGGAACTGTCTTTGGCCTGGACACCGTCCAGACCCGAAACCTGGCCAGCGTGCTGGAAAGGGAATTTGGTATTCCCATCTCCAATTTCAACTTTGAGCCCCGCCCTCACCGCATCATCCACATTGATGCCAGCCTCGAGTTTCTGACCGACAAGCCCATTCCGGGGGCTAGTGTGAGCCTCTTCAACGCCGCCGGAGAGCAGATTCGCTCCTACCTCACCAACCGGGATTATGAGCGGGGATTTCACCAGGTCAGGGTAGGTGCCAGCCACGTGGGCGATTCCTCTGAGGTGTTTTGGCTGAGGTTGCACAAAGGCAGTGAAGTGCTTCAGGAGAAACAAATCACCTACGGCGACAGCATTGTGGAGCTGAAGGATCTTCGGCAGCAGGCGGTGCTGTCGTTTGAGCTGCCTGCCAGCGAGCAGGTAACAATTGGCCTGTATGATGAAAACAATCGTCTTCATTTTGTTCTGGCAGATGAAAAACTATACGAGCCGGGCTTTCATCGCACCAGGGTCCTGGCTGGTACACCTGTGTTGCCGGGCCACCGGTACAGCATTCAGGCAGTGGCTGCCGGGCGTGTGCTGGCCAGCCAGCCAGTGAATACCGGAATCGACGAAGGAGGCATTCAGCTGAGGCGCCAGGTGCAGGGGAACTGGAATATTAATTTAACTACTTCGCTGGGCCGGGGAACAGTGGCATTGTACAGCAGTGAAGGAGAGCTGATCAGAATTCTTTCCAGTTTTGAGAGGCTGGGTCCCGGGCAGCGGAATTTTTCTTACCAGTTTGACCATGTGGAGGGCCCTGATGCCAGTTTTACTCTGCGCCTTGAAACCGAAGATGGCACCGTGGTGGATGAAAAAGTGATCAAATGACGGGAGAAATCGATATTTTGCGCAGAAGCTAAAGGCTTAGTGGCCTGGCGGCGCGGCATTTGTTTGGTCGTGCAAGGTGTGTTGATTGTGTCGGATGGTTTTCATGAAAAAGAAGTTCCTGATTGTAATGGGCCTGCTGATTGTCATAACGAGTGCTTTCCCGGCCCTCGTGCTGGCACCTGAGGCTGTTCTCAACCTGCGCCCCGATGGTCGCTGGGCAGGTGCTGAAGAGGCACTGGTGCGTCTCATGGTGGAAGAAAAGGTGAATGATTGGTTGCAGGAAATGGAAGCGCTTGACTTTCATGGTGCGATGGTGGTGATGCACAAAGGTCAACCCATTGCCAGGCTCGTGAGGGGCGAAGAGCGACTCGGAAGTGGCATTCCCCTTACAGAACATAGGCCGTTTCAGCTGGCTTCGGTGTCTAAAATGTTCACCGCTGCAGCCATTCTCAAGCTTCGCGACGAGGGCCTGCTGCACCTTGACGACCCCGTGAGCTGCCATTTGCCAACATGGCCTTATCCTAATCAAACGCTTCGACATTTGCTCAACCACCGCTCGGGCCTGGGCAACTACATGGCCGTGGCGAGCTGGTACTGGGAAGAGCTGCAAACACCCATGTCCAATTCCGATGTTGTTCAACAGCATGCGGGGCATGTTCCCCCTACTTTTTTCACCCCCGACGAAGGCTTCAATTACTGCAACACCAACTATGTAGTGCTGGCGCAGGTGGTAGAGGCTGTTTCTGAAATGCCCTTCCCGGCCTTTCTTCAGCAGCATCTGCTCGGCCCGGCAGGCATGAAGGATGCTTTTGTGTATGCCCGTGGCGGCGAATACAGGCCTGCAGTACTGGGCTACAAACCCAGCAGAAAAGGCTATTATGCTGCCGATCAGGACTATATTGACGGCGTTTGGGGAGATAAAAACCTCTACGCGAGCATCAGCGACATGGAAGCCTTCGAGCGTGCAATCTGGCACAATGAGTTGCTGGCAGAAGCCAGTCAGCTGGAAGCCTGGCAGCCGGGCAGCCCTGAGCGTGGCTACAATTATGGCCTTGGCTGGCGCCTGCGCCGCGAGCCAGATGGTGGTTTTCTGCCCTACCATTTTGGATGGTGGCGCGGCTTTCGCACCTGTTACCTCCACGACCGCGCAACAGGTCTCAGCATTATTATGTTGAGCAACATCGACGACTCCCGCCGATTGCCCGACTACTGGGAGGCTTTTGAGTGTCTGCGGCAGGTTTGGCCAGCCATGGAAGGGTGATTCCGCTGGGTTCACCCCTTTTTCGCGGGTCGATTTGTAGCAGAAGGAATGCTTTCGTAGGTTGACTCAAAAACAGGAAATGAGTAACCAGACAGTCAAAGCATTCGGCGCAGATGCCCCCACAGCAGACCTCGTACAGATGGATATTCAGCGGCGAGACCTCGCCCCTGCAGATGTAAAGATCGACATTTTGTATTGTGGCGTTTGCCATTCCGATATTCACACCGCCCGGAACGAATGGCCCGGCACCCGTTATCCCTGCGTGCCTGGCCATGAAATCGTGGGCCGTGTATCGCGGGTCGGCAATGAAGTCAGAACCTTCAGCATCGGCGACATGGTGGCGGTGGGTTGTATGGTAGACAGTTGCCGTGAGTGCGAAAGCTGCCATGAAGGGTTGGAGAATTATTGCGAAAACGGGATGACAGGAACCTATGGTTCTCCCGACAAACACCTTGGCACCCATACGCTGGGAGGCTATTCCGAACAAATCGTTGTTGATCAGGCATTTGTGCTTCGAATGCCCGACAATCTTGACCCGGCTGCCGCTGCTCCATTGCTGTGTGCAGGCATTACCACCTACTCCCCGCTCCGGCACTGGAAAGCAGGCCCCGGCAAAAAAGTAGGGATTGTGGGCATTGGCGGACTGGGCCACATGGGGGTAAAACTGGCCAAAGCGATGGGAGCTGAGGTTGTTGTCATAACCACTTCTCCATCCAAAACAGAAGATGCTTTTCGCCTTGGGGCAGATGCAGTGATTTTGTCAACCGACAAAAAACAGATGAAGGAGCATGCCAACACTTTCCATTTTATCCTGGATTGTGTTTCTGCCCAGCACGATATCAATGCCTACCTGAGGCTGTTGAAGCGGGACGGACACCTGGCGCTGGTCGGGGCTCCTGTGGACCCGCTGCCGGTGGCACCTTTCAGCCTGATTCCGGGGCGGAAAACATTTGCAGGCTCCATGATCGGCGGCATCGCCGAAACCCAGGAAATGCTCGACTTCTGTGCGAAGCACCAGATTACCTCCGACATTGAGATGATCCGCATCCAGGACATCAACGAGGCCTACGAACGGATGCTCAGGGGCGATGTCAAGTATCGATTTGTGATCGACATGGCTTCTTTGAGGCAATAAAAAGGAAGGACTTTCTCTGAAAAGAAGGTTCCGGCGATGAGAGGAAGGGTATCTGTATGTATGGGTGCCCTTCTTCGTTTTATTTTGGAGTTCCAGCTACAAAAACTGTTCGCAGGCAGAGCGGACTTCTTCGCGGGCGGGGGAGTTGATGCTGTTGATGGCGCGGTTGCGTTCATGACACCCGGCATTCCTTTTTTAACAAAAAAAAACGACCTTCGGGGACATGTTCCCCATCCGCGATTCAATCCCGACACGGCACTTTCCCGTGGTTAATGTGAGCCTCATTACGCTCAACGTCGCCGCGTTCCTGTTTCAGGTTTCGCTCAGCGACACCGAACTAATGGCCCTCGTGGAACAGTTTGGTGTGATTCCCGCTCGATTTGCCGGGCCGGGAGGCATCTGGTCCTTTGCAGTGCAAGTTGGGGCTTTTTCCTTGTTTGCCAGCATGTTCCTGCACGGTGGCTGGCTTCATCTCATCGGCAACATCTGGACGCTTTACATCTTCGGCGACAATGTGGAAGATCGAATGGGAAAAATCCAGTACCTGGCGTTTTACCTTGCCTGCGGGCTCCTGGCCAGCCTCGCCCATATTCTCTCCGATCCCGGCAGCCTGATCCCGACCATAGGGGCGTCAGGCGCGATTTCGGGTGTGATGGGAGCCTATCTCGTGATGTTTCCCCGGAGCAAAATCTCCATGCTCCTGCCCATTTTTTACATACCCTTCTTCTTCAGGATACCGGCAGTGGTGTTTCTGGCCTACTGGTTTATCCTTCAGCTCCTCGACGGTACGGCCTCCCTCGTGGCTGGAGATGCGGTTGATAATGTCGCATTTTGGGCGCATATCGGCGGCTTTGTGGCCGGGGCGATCCTCGGCTGGCTGTTGCGCGACCGCCGCTATACTGAACCAGAAACCTATGTTACCTACAAACGTCGAGCCCAGCCCATGTGGCCGGGCCGCAGCGAATCTCCCTGGCTTTAACCTCCCTCCGACTTTTTCCTTTGCCTGCTTCTCATGATCCGCTTCCTTCTCTTTTTTGGCATGATCAGCGGCTGGCTTTTTGCGAAGCAGGAAGGATTTCGTCAATACTCCGTGGCCGAAGGACTCGCTCAGTCACAGGTATTTGCCCTCCTCGAAGATCACCAGGGCTACTTGTGGATTGGCACCCAGGGAGGCGGCGTAAATCGATGGGATGGCAGAACCTTTCGACGCTATTCCCTGGCAGACGGCCTGGGAAATGCCAAAATCAACTGCCTGTTTCAGGACAAGCAAAGGCAGGTTTGGCTGGGTACCCAGCAAGGCCTTGCCAGATTTAACGGCCATGAATTCGAACACTTTTCCTTTCCCGGTCAGGAGCTTTCGGTGTTGTCTCTAACCGAAACTCCCGATAATCGGCTGCTGATTGGCACCTCACGCGGGCTTTGGCAATGGCGGTCAGACAGCTTGTTCCGGCTTGACCAGACAACCAGCATGGTGCGGTCTTTGGCGTGGACAGGCGACAGCCTCTGGGTGGCGACCCAGGGCGGGCTCATCCTTCTTCACGGCAACCAGCGGCTGCCGCTGCCGACGGGCATTTCGGCCACCAAACCCATCGAAGTGGTTCGGAAAGCTGCTAACGGAACCCTGTGGATTGGCGCTTATGGCGAGGACATCTATGTGTTGTCAAATGGAAAATTTCAGCCGCTGAGGCTGCCATGGGGCCTCGACTTGCTCGTAACCGACCTCGCCTTTACCGATAAAGGCGAAATGTGGGTGGCCACCCAGGACCAGGGTGCAGCTCGTTGGCACCCTGCCGACTCCTCCTGGAGCCGCTTCGGGCTAACAGAAGGATTGCCCAACAGATATGTGAAATGCCTGCTGGTGGATAGCCGACAGGAAGTTTGGCTTGGCACCTCCGGGAGCGGCCTCTGCCATTATACGGGCTTGCCCTTTGCCTTCTTTGACCGGCGGCAAGCCCTGCCCGAACAGGCAGTGTATGCCCTGCACGAAGATCGAGCCTGCCGCATCTGGATCGGAAACGGACAACGGCTAGTTAGAATGGAGAATGAGCAATTCACCGATTTGAGCGGTCTGCCGGGCTTTCGCCCAAGCAAGTACAAGGCCATTGCCGAGGACAGGCAGGGCAGGATCTGGGTGGGCACTGAAGGGCGTGGCATTGCCATGGTAACAGACAGCAGCATGATTTGGCTGGATCAGACAAACGGGCTTCCCAGCGACTGGGTGCGCAGTCTGGCACCGGCAGCCGATGGCGGCATGTGGGCAGGAACAGCCTCCATGGGCCTTGCCCACGTGCGCTCGCAGGAAGACAGCACGGGCAGTTCCTGGGTGATCGGGAAAGAACCAATACGGGTGGGGGGCGTCCAGGCCAGCCTGAACCAGATCATGCCAGGGCCCGACGGCAGGATCTGGGCGGCAACGCGCAACCTCGGATTATTGCTCCGCATCCAGCCAGGCCAGTGGAAGCAGGTACTCCCAGATAGCCTTCAGCTTGATATTCGTTCCATGGCCTTTGACGACGGAGGAGCACTCTGGCTGGGAACCGCTGATGCAGGGATTATACGGCTGGAAACAGGGGCTGAGGGCACGGCCCTTCATCGGATCCGGGAAGAGCTCAGTTCACAAGTCGTTTATCTGCTGGCTTTTGACGAATGGGGTGATTTGTGGGCTGGGAGTGAAAGAGGAATGGACAGGCTGATCCTTGGCGGCAACGGCAAATTGCTTGAGGTGCATCATTTTGGCCCTGAAGAAGGCTTTGGGGGAATAGAAACCTGCCTCAATGCAGCGATGCGCGACCGGGAAGGCCGCATGTGGTTTGGAACCATCAACGGCATGGGCCGCTGGCAGGCTGGCGGCGAAGCCGAGTCTGCCCACCCACCGGAATTGTCACTGAACGAAATTCGCCTTTTTTACACCCCTCTCAACCCCGTCAAAGCTCCGAATGTGCTGGGGCCATGGAATGAGTTCCTTCGCCCATGGATCCTGTCCTTTCGCCAGAATCACGTGAGCTTCGACTTGCAGGGAATTGACCTGAAGCGCCCCGGCGAGGTGCTGTTTCAGTGGCGAATGCTGGAGGCGGAGGCCGACTGGTCGCCACCCAGCCCACGGCAAACTGCCACCTACTCCAACCTGGCACCGGGCAGCTATCGCTTTCAGGCAAAAGCGGGGTTTGCCGGAGGCCCCTGGAGCGAGCCGCTGGAAATCGAACTGGAGGTCAACCCTCCATTTTGGGCAACCTGGTGGTTCCGCATTTCAGCATCTGTCGCCGTTCTAAGCCTGATCGTGGGCATATTTCGCTTCCGAATCAACCAGGTGAGGCAGCGCGCTGCACGCGAGCGCCAGCGGCTGGAGCTGGAGTGCGACCTCATTGAGCTGGAGCAAAAGGCCCTCCGCCTCCAGATGAATCCGCATTTCATTTTCAATGCTCTGAACTCCATCCAGGCCCTCATTGCCCGGCAAGACCCGGCAAGCTCCCGTTATTTTCTCTCCAAATTCTCCCGGCTCATGCGCCAGGTGCTCGAAAACTCCCGCCATGCGAGGGTGACCCTGGCCCAGGAGCAGCAAGTGCTGGAAGATTACCTCGCGCTCGAAAAATTCAGCCGGGGCGACAGCTTCGATTTTGAGGTGGAGATAGAAGATAGCCTCGACCCGGAAGACGTGTGGCTGCCACCGATGCTACTACAGCCATTTCTCGAAAATGCGATTATTCACGGAATTTCCTCCCTCACTGAGCGGCGGGGCCTGGTGTCGTTGCGAATCCGGGAAGAAGGAGAGGAGTTGGTATGCGAAATCCGTGACAATGGCGTGGGTCGGCGACGGGCGCAGGAGCTGGGCAGCCAGCAGGACGCGAGGCACAAATCCATGGCGTTGGAGGTAACCCAGGAGCGCCTCGAGCGACTGGCTGTACCAGGGCGTCCGGCGCCACAACTCAGAATAGAAGACTTAACAGCCCCCGGCGGCGGCCCGACAGGCACCCTGGTGTTGATTCAAATTCCCGTTTTTGAGCAGCCAGCCTGAGAGAAAAAATCCGAAAAATCGCAGCAGGAACGCCATTTTCAAAACAGTGTTAGCCGCAGGTTAAGTGCAAAGGAAAACCGGGTAAATATCTGGTTATGAGATCGTGAAATCTGTTGGGCACCTTGTGGGGCCTTTGAAAAGGAGCAAAATTTCAGGTGAAAATCACTCCAACTGACGGACAAACTGACTGTGGCAACTACTGCAAAAATATTGGTTGTGGACGATGAGGAAGACATCCTCGACCTGTTGACCTACAACTTTGAGCAGGAAGGCTACGATGTCTTCCGGGCACAAGATGGTGAGAGCGCCCTCAAAATTGCCGAAAAAGAGCTGCCCGACCTGATCATGCTCGACATCATGATGCCCAAGATGGATGGCGTTTCGACCTGCATGGAACTTCGGCGCACGCCGGGCCTGGAGGAAGTTACGATCATCTTCCTGACGGCGCGTTCGGAGGAGTATTCGGAGGTGGCCGGGTTTGAAGCCGGGGCTGACGACTACATCTACAAGCCCATCAAGCCGCGGGTGCTCAAGAGCCGCGTCAAGGCTTTGCTTCGCCGCAAGCACGCAGGAACCCGCCGCAACGCCGAAGTAATCAGCATTCACGACCTCGAGATTCTCAAAGACGAGTATGTGGTGCGCCGCGGCGATGAAACCATTGCCCTGCCAAGGAAGGAATTTGAGCTGTTCTACTTTTTGGCTTCCAGGCCAGGAAAAGTGTTCAGCAGAGAGGAGCTGCTGGTTCACATTTGGGAAAATGTGCACGTAACTGACCGGACCGTGGACGTGCACGTGAGAAAACTTCGGGAAAAAATCGGAGCAGAATACATCACAACTGTAAAGGGTGTGGGGTACAAATTTCAGCCAGAATAAACATTCAAGCGCCCATTCAAACATGAAGCGGCCAAGTTGGTTCCCTTTTCGTAGAAACCTTGCACCTGCTCAATCGCCCATTCCAGAGGTTAATTCTGAGGTAACAATCGAATTACACGATGGTGAAAACTTCGAATATCGGTTTTCCCTTCCATTGACCTCGTTTCACACCAGTATCATGCGGCAATTGCTCCTGATCATCGATGATGAAGAAGATTTATTAGAACTCCTTGCCTATAATTTTGGAAAGGAAGGGTTTGAGGTGGCAGCCTTTCAACGAGCCGAGCCCGCCCTGGCTTTTTTGCAGGGACGCATTCCGGATGCAATTCTCTGCGACTGGATGATGCCTGAAATGGATGGCCTGGAGCTGTGCCGAAGGGTGAAGAGCAATGTCGAAATGGCCCACATCCCTTTTGTAATGGTTACCTGCAGGGGCGAAAAAATCGCCCAAAAACAGGCCCTCGCTGAAGGAGTTACCGATTTCATCGTCAAGCCCGTGCGCGTGCCCGAACTGATAAGCCGTATTCGCCAATTGCTCGGAGAACAGGCTGCCTGATGAGGCCGTATCAAGCAGGTTTTCGTACCTTTGTCCTAAAGCCTGTTCACATGATCCAGCCAACGCTTCGTGTTCCATTCACCATCGACGACCTGTATGCCGGTTTTGCCAAAGCCTCCGGCCTCCTGCGCATTGAGCAAGACGATCTGCTGCTGGAATTTCAGGTGCAGGACAACCTCCTTGGCGGACTGGTGAAGGGCCGCCCTCAGGGATTTCGCATTCCAATCGAAGTGCTCGACTCAGCAGAATACAAGAAAAACTGGCTGGGCACCAAAGTCATCATCCGGGTTCAACGCCTCAGCGACCTTGAGGGAGTGCCCGGTGCCGAGCGCGGCGAAGTGAAGCTCAAAATTCGCAAAGACGACCGCATAAGGGCACATGATCTCATTTCACAGCTCAACATCCGCCTTAGCGAACTGCGCCTCTCCGACATGGAATCATTCGATTGACAAGCCCTCCGGGGTCTTCGCTTTTTCTCCCTACCCTACCCGCCCAATCCATTTGCCCATGCGCCCCACCTCTTCCAGTGCCTTCGCCACCGACGACATCGCCTTCAACCAGCAAGTCGATCAATACAAAGAGTTACTTCGAAAGCTCTACTACAAACGGCAGGAAGTGTTTCAGGGAGGTGGTGCCAAAGCCATGGAAAAGCACAAAGCCAGCGGCAAGCTCCCCGCCCGGCAGCGAATCAAACTGCTCATTGACCCCAACACCGACTTTCTCGAAATTGGCACCCTCGCTGCCGACGGCATGTACCAGGAGGCTGGTGGATGTCCCTCCGCCGGGGTCGTTACGGGCATTGGCAGAGTTGAAGGCCGTCTCTGCGTCATCGTCGCCAACGATGCCACCGTGAAAGCAGGTGCCTGGTTTCCCATGACCGGCAAAAAAAATCTCCGGGCCCAGGAAATCGCCATGGAGAATCATTTGCCGATCATTTACCTCGTTGACAGCGCCGGGGTGTTTCTGCCCATGCAGGATGAGATTTTTCCTGACAAAGAACATTTCGGCAGAATTTTCCGCAACAATGCCGTGATGAGCAGCCGGGGCATTCCGCAAATTGCCGCCATCATGGGCCCCTGTGTGGCTGGCGGTGCCTACCTTCCCATCATGAGCGACGAAGCCCTCATTGTGGAAGGCACCGGCTCGGTGTTTCTGGCAGGTCCGTATCTGGTCAAATCCGCCATCGGCGAGGAGGTGGACATCGAAACCCTCGGCGGTGCCACCATGCACTCTGAGATTTCGGGTGTGACAGACTACAAAGTGCCCGACGACGAAACCTGCCTCAAAACCGTCCGTTCGCTCATTTCCAAACTTGGGCATGGTCCTAAAGCAGGCTTCGACCGCATTGCCGCCCTTCCCCCGGCATTCCTGCCGGAAGAACTCTACGGCATCATGCCGGTGGCCGCCAAGCCCTACAACATGCTGGACCTGCTGGCCCGCATCGTGGACCAGGGCTCCGTGGATGAGTACAAAGCCGGGTATGGCAAATCCATCATCACGGCCTATGCCCGGATCGATGGTTGGGCTGTTGGAATTGTAGCCAACCAGCGGGAAATTGTCAAATCTGCCAAAGGTGAGGTACAGTTTGGCGGGGTGATTTACTCCGACTCCGCCGACAAGGCAGCCCGCTTCATCATGAACTGCAACCAGAAGCGAATTCCTCTGGTGTTTTTCCAGGACGTAACCGGCTTCATGGTCGGATCGAGGAGCGAACAGGGTGGGATTATCAAGGATGGGGCGAAGATGGTGAATGCAGTGGCGAATTCGGTGGTACCCAAATTGACCTTTGTGCTGGGCAACAGCTATGGAGCAGGCAATTATGCCATGTGCGGCAAGGCCTACGACCCCCGGATGATTTTTGCCTGGCCTACTGCCCGGATGGCCGTGATGGGTGGCCAGCAAGCCGCCAAAACCCTTCTTCAGATCAGGGTGGCCTCGCTTAAAAAGGCTGGCAAACAAATCGAGCCTGAGGAAGAAAAAGCCATGCTCGACGACATTGCGGCTCAATACGACACCCAAACCACCCCCTATTACGCCGCTGCCCGGCTGTGGGTCGATGACATCATTGACCCGGCACATACCCGAAGCATCATTTCCACCGGCATCGAAATGGCCAACCACCAGCCGGAGCTCCCCCGCTTCAACCCCGGCGTGATTCAGGTCTAGCCTTTCCGCGCCGAAGCCTTCGCCGCAACCGCAGCTTACTGAGAAAGCTGTCCAACCTGTTTATTTTTTTCCTAGTTTCGGCGGGTCGCCTAATTCGAGCGCAGATGAATGCATGTTTCCAACGGTTTTTCCCGCTGGCCCTCCTCTTGCTGGGCCTGATCGTTTCAGCCAGGGGGCAGGATTTTTCTCCCGATACCCTTGTTTTTCAATGGGTTCTGCAGCAAGGGGAAGAGAAACAAGGCCAATTGGACCTGCGGGCAGATGGCACCTTTCAGCGCGACTGGGGCGGCACACAAGAAACCGGGCAGTGGGAACTGCGCCAAGACAGCCTTGTATTTTTCTACGAACTGATCAGCCAGGCCAGCGCCGTGGACTCTGTGCGGTTTGAGGCAGAGGGCAATGATTCCCGGATCCGGTATTTTTCTGCGGGCAGGGAGATTGCCTGGGTGGACCAGCGGGGACTGGAATCGCCACGGCGGGAAGAAGCCTTTGCTGTTAACATGGATGCCCGTGGCCAGGTTTTGCTAACCGGGCTGGCCACCGAATGGAAACTCAGCGGCAGAGGGCAGTTGGTTTACACGGCCCTGTCATTCGAAGATGTATGGCGCGGCATCCTTGGTCTGGTGTTTTTGGTAGTCGTGCTATACCTTTTCAGTAGCGACCGTAAGGCGATAGACTGGCGCATGGTGGGCAGTGGCATGGCTTTACAGCTCGTGTTTGCCTTGCTGGTGCTGAAGGTACCTGCTGTGAACACAGCTTTTTCCTACCTGGCTAAAGGATTCGTGGGCTTGCTGAGCTGGACCGAAGCTGGGACGGTGTTCTTGTTTGGCGATTTGGTAGACGTTGATAGAATGGGCTACATTTTTGCCTTCAAGGTACTGCCGGTGGTGGTGTTTTTCTCTGCGCTCACCTCCCTGCTCTATTATCTTGGGGTGCTGCAGAGGGTGGTGTATGGCTTTGCCTGGGTGATGAAGCGAACGATGCGGCTCTCAGGAGCAGAGAGCCTGGCGGCTGCGGGGAATATTTTCCTGGGCCAGACAGAGGCTCCGCTGCTGATCAAGCCCTATCTGGCAAAAATGACCCGCTCTGAGGTGATGGCCCTCATGACTGGCGGTATGGCTACCATCGCCGGGGCAGTGTTTGGTGCTTATGTGGGCTACCTCGGCGGGGAAAGCCTCGCAGAACAACAGCTGTTTGCCACCCACCTGCTCACGGCCTCCATCATGTCGGCGCCAGCTTCTCTGGTGGCCGCCAAAATGCTGCTGCCTGAAAAGGAAAAATTCCTGGAAAACCTCGAAGTTCCCAAAGACCGCATCGGCAGCAACCTGCTCGACGCCATCACCAATGGAGCTTCGGAAGGCCTGAAACTGGCCGTGAACGTGGGCATCATGCTGCTGGTGTTCATTGCCCTGATCAAAGGAGTGAACATCATCCTTTCCGACCTCGTTGGCAGCCCCACTGGCCTGAACAAATGGATTGCCAGCAGCACCGGCGGCACTTTCCAAAGCCTGAGCCTGGAATATATTTTTGGCTTGGTTCTCTCCCCGGTTGCCTGGCTCCTGGGCGTTCCCTGGGAAGACAGCATGCTGGTGGGTCAGTTGTTGGGGGAAAAAACCGTGGCCAATGAATTTGTGGCCTACACAAGCCTCGGAACCATGAAAACAACCGGCAGCCTGGTGTACAGCAAATCCGTTATCATCGCGACGTATGCGTTGTGTGGATTCGCCAATTTTTCCTCAATCGGCATTCAGATCGGAGGCATTGGGGCTCTGGCACCAAGCCAGCGGGTTACCCTTTCTGAGCTTGGAATGAAAGCCCTGATCGGTGGAACCGTGGCCGCGTTTTTCACCGCTGTTATCGCCGGGGTGTTGTCGCAGGTGTGATTTTTCTCAGGTTTCAGTCGTCATCGGGCAAAGCGAGTTCGGGATCTTCTTCCAGCTCCTCCCCTGCTTCTTCCTCGATCATGCGCAGGATATCTGCCTCCAGCTCGGCATCAAGGTCCAGCTCTTCGCCGATTTGAACCTCTTCCTCCCAGGCTTCCCGCTCTTCTTCGGGCCAGTCTTCAAAGCCATCGTTGATGCCCTTCCAATCATCGAGAAGGTCGTCGGCAGTGTCGAAAAACAGCTCCTCCTCCATGGGCAGATAGGTGTCTTCGCCGCTGTATTCGCGGTTGAAAACGAGCTTAAACTCCACCCTGCGGTTCATTTGCTTGTGCTCATCGGTGTCGTTGGGCACCAGCGGGCGGGTTTCTCCATAGCCAATTCCCTTGATTCTTTCCTCCTCAAAGCCTCCCCGTTTCATGATATAATCCGAAATCGCGTCGGCCCGATCCTGAGAAAGGCGCAGATTGCTTTCATCAAGGCCGTCGGAGTCGGTGTGCCCCTCCACCACAAGGTTAAACATGGGGTAGGTTTCGAGAAAACGAACAATGTAATCGAGTTGAGGGCGTACCTCGGGCCGGAGCTTCGCAGAATTCGACCCAAACTTCATGGCCTCAAATACGATGGGTTTGTCGAGATTAATGCTTTGAGTGAAAATGTCGAAGCTGGTATCGCTCGACATCGTAAAGTCCTGGCGGACGGTAAGAAAATCGTCGCCGAGCACATAAATCCGGTAGCGGTTGTTGTTGATGAGGTCGAATTCGAAATAGCCGAATTCATTGATACGCTTGGGGGCAATTTCGACACCGTTATCAAGGTCCACGATCATCACGGTTCCCTGCAGGGTATATCCAGATACAGAGTCAACGAGGACGCCGCGGAGCTTGGCAATGGCATCCGGCCTTGCTTCCATCGGCATGGGGAAGGAGAAAATGTCGAAGTTTTGCTCCACATGGTCAAGCTCTTTGTCCTGGGCATTGGCATAAAATATGGTTTCGCCCTTGCCGTCGATAGAGAAGTAGTATTCGTTTCCTTCGGTATTTACAAGTGGCCCCACGTTTTTGGGTGGCTCCCAGTTGAGGCCGATGTAGCGGGATTTGTAAATGTCGTAACTGCCAAAATTGCTGAGGTGCCCTGTGGAGCCGAAGTAGAGGGTGTTATTGATTTTGTGAAAAAAGGGCGTCACCTCGCTGCGCGGGGTGTTGATCACAGGCCCGAGATTGCGGGCAGGCGACCAGTTGCCATCTTCCTGCAACTGCGTCATATAGAGATCAGTGCCTCCGAAGCCGCCGGGGCGGTTGGAGGAAAAAAAGAGGGTTCGGCCGTCGGCGGAGATGTTGGGCTGGGAGTCCCAGGTTTTTGAATTGACGTGCTTACCGAGGTTGTGTACCCCTATCCATTGCCCTCGGTCGTAGGTAGCCTGATACAGATCACAGTCGCCAAGGCCATCGGGCGATTTGCAGCGGGTAAAATACAGGGTTTTGCCGTCGGGCGAAAGGCAGGCGGAGCCTTCGTTGAATTCAGTGTTGATGTCATTGGTCAGTCGGTTGGCGGGCCGCCAGACGCCGTCCAGGAAGTCGCGTTCAGAAAAATACAGTTCTTCATTAAACTGCTCGAAAGGATCGAGATACTCCCCCTTCGTTCTTCCGGAGGTATCGCGGCGGGAAGTAAAGATCAGCACAGAGTCGGAGGGGTGCATGAAAGGAGCATAATCCGCATCATTTCCATTAACCGCTTTCCCCATACTTTCGAGCACATTTTTGGGTGGGATCAGCGGATCGAGGCGTTTGCGCAGGTTGAGCAGCTTTTTATACTCCTCCACCGGAATCCAGTCGCTGGCCTGCGGGGCCTTGATTTCGATCAGGGTGATGTTGCGATCGGGGTCTGTTTCCACATTCAGCCGCAAGGCTCCCGCCCCAACCCGGTGAATTTCAGCCAGCTCGTAGTAAAAAATGGCCCCCACGGTGTCGCCAAGTGATTGTTTTACATGGCCCAGCTCCCACAACAGGTGAACGTCGCGCTGAAAGTTGAGGATGCCAAATTGAGCGATGTGCCGCTGCAGAACCAGCTCCAGTTGAAGCGGATCCCCAAGTTCGCGCAACTCCTGCAACCTGTCCAGCATCCCTTCATCCTGGTAGTAGTCAACCACCCCGATTTGCGGAAACATCTGCACATCGGCGAAGCCAGCGAGCAGGTCTTCCTGGGTTTTGAGCAACACCGACCGCTGGCGAATCACCTTTTGGTCGGCGAGGGGGTCGCCCTCCGGCTCTGTGCCGGGCTGTGCCGGTAATGCCCCGTGGCACAGGATGATCAATGAGAAAACGAGTCTGCGTAGCTGCATAGCAAGGTTTTTCCTGAACCAAAAAATGGGAATCCGTTGGTGTAAATAACTGATTCTCCGGCTGGATAGACAACGAATTTTCCCTCTGAATGTGACAGAAGCGGAGAAAATACGGACCAAAGGAAACCATTACTCCTGAAATACTGCCTGCAACAGCACCTCAGCCTGCTTGGTCAGCCAGTCGCCATTTTTCACGTCGAGGTACTGGCCGCCTGCATCCTGGAAGGTGGCATAGATGAGGGTACCTTCGCCTCGTGCGAGGAGGCTCATTTGCCAGCGAAACCGCTGCCCTTCCAGTCCCGGCAATTGGTCTGAGACGATCACCAGAAGGTCCTCCCTGCCTTCGACTGGCAGTTTCTGCAGGCTGGCCCAACTGAGGCACTGCTCGCGTACCCAGCTCAGGGGGAGGGCACTCCGCAGCACAAGTGCCGGTATTTCCTGATTTTGGCTGCGTACCATGCCAGGCTCCACTGGCAGCGGCATAGGCTCAGCACGCTGGGCGCGCTCCCTGGCGGCTCTCAACGCCTCCTCCAGGTCCGAAATTCGCTGAATCATCGCAGCATTTTCTTTGTCGGCTTCCTGCTCCGCCCAGAATTGTTCGCGCTGCCGCATCAGCTTTTCCCGCATCGATACCTCCCAGTTTCGCTCGGCCAGTGCCTCCTGGGCAGCTTCCAGCCGGGCGAGCTGTCTCAGGTAAATGGCTTCCCTCGCCGACACCCGCATGGGGTCGGGCTCGAGGATCGTCACGAGGCGCAGCAGGCTGTCGCGCTCACGGCGGCGTGCCCCGGCTTCGGCACGCAAGCCTGCCACCAACTCCCGCTCCCGCCGCAGGCTATCACGCTCTGGCACCACAAGCGGCAAGGCGGCTTCTTCGCTCCACGACGACAGCCTGGCAAGCAAACCCTGCATTTCCTCTTCGCGCAGGGCCAATTGAGCGGCTTGTTCACCCACAATTTTCTCCAGTGAATCCGCCCGGTTCTGCTCCCGCTGCCACATTTGCCGCGAAAGGCTGTCGGGGGCAGGCATTGTGGGAACGGAAGGACTTAAGGCCAGACTGGCATTGCTGAGGTAGTTCTCCAGGCGGCGCGACATTTCGCCAACAACCGCTTCGTCGCTCAGGCGCTCAGCGCTGCTGTCGGCAGAAATGCCGGAAGCACGCAGGTAAAGACCAGCATTCTGCACCACTTCCTCAGGGCGGCGCTCAGCCACGAGGTTCCAGCGCTGCTGAGCCAGGCGGTTTTCGTATTGCTGTCGGAGTTCGTTGGTGGACAACCCTGCATACAGAGCGTCGAAATCGAGGGATTGGCCGGTGGCATTGCGCACGAGAAGGTCAAGGTCGAGCAGGAGGCGAAGCGCCAGGTCGGGAAATTGCCTGGGGGTGATGGAGGTCTTGTAATCGATGAGGGCGGCAACGCGAAGGCGGGCGGTGTGGGGTGAAGCCGGTTCGAGCAAAAAAATCAACGAAATGGGTTGCCAAACGGAGATGGGCGCGTAGCGGACCTGCTCGCACAAGACGAGGTCTTCAAAGATGGAGCTGGGGCTGGTATTCGCCTGGAGATGTGCCACGAGCGACTCCCGCAAAACCCCGGCAGACAGCGGCAGGAGCAGTTCGAAGCCCTCCACCGCTTTGTCGTATACCTGGAATTCGGCCAACCTCACGGGCAAGCGCTGCGCCATGATGACATTCGCTCCCCACAACAACAAACAGAAACACGCGATTCGTTTCCCCATACCATTTCTCTTGCCCTAAGTTAGGAGAAAGCTACAACATCAGCGCTAGGCCAGCGGGAAAAGCATCGGCAGGAAGAATGCAGGGAATATGGACCTATGAAAAAGCCTCCTTCCCGGCATGAGAACGCGGAAAGAAGGCTTGAAAGGCTGATCAGAACAGGCTAGACAGTTGTTTTGTACTTGCGCCAGGCACCCAGGATGGTTCCGGCAATGGCCAGGGAAGCCATTTCATAGCCGCCGTCAATCCAGGTGAGGCCATAGGGTCGCATGGCAAAAAGGTTGCCGGCCATCAGGCGGAGGTGAACAAATGCAAAGGCGATCAGGATGCCGATCAGGGCACCGCGAACAAACGATTCCACTTTCAGCTGCACAAACAGCCAGGCAAGCACATACACCGGAACGATGGTGGCCACAAGGTTGGCAATCCAGGTAGTGGCAGAAGGCGGATTGGCCTCCAGCATGGCCATATCAAGGTCTACATAGCTCATCCAAAGCTCGTTGAATAAAGGTCCATACCAGAGAAAGCCCAGGCCACTGAGGGCGACCACGCAGGCCACCACAGCAAGGTGATTAATTTGAAGGGTACGCATGGGGCAGAAGGATAGGGTGAAAGGTTCGTTATGTCAGATCAATCTATTGATTATCACAAACATTTCCAAGCTGTCGCCTCTGTCGAATGTGCGAATTATTCGATTTCCCCTAGCATTATTCCTGCTGGTTTCCGAGGGCAATAGTGGCGGCATACAACTGCTCTAAGATCTCGTCGCGGGTGGTGGCGGAGAGCTGAGAGGGAAGGATGGGTGCTCCGATGGTGACATTGATGGTGGTACCCATTTTGTTGCGCACCTCCCGCAGGAGCAATCCCAGCCGCCAGGCGGGTCCGATTTTGCTGGCCAGGTGAAATAGAAAGCTGTTTTGCCCGTGAAAATGAACTGGCAACACCGTGGCCTTTGACTTTTGGATCAACTGCGCGGTAAAACGCTTCCAGGGCAGTTCTTCGGCTTTGCCGAGCACGCCAGGGGCTGTGGCTACGCCCCCTGATGGAAAAATCACTATAGCCTCCCCCCGCTGAAGACGCTCCAGCGCTGTTTGCCGCGTGGCAATGTTGATGCGGGCGGCCTCTTTGGTTTCGGCAAAGTCCACCGGCAGCAGGTTGGCTTCGATCCGCGGATCCTGGCCGCCAAGCACGGCGTTGACGAGCATAGAAAAAGCCGGTCGCGTGGAGGCGGCAAGATGCCCCATGATGAGGCCATCGACTACCCCAAAGGGGTGGTTGGCGATGATCACCAGTGGCCCTTCACGGGGGATGTCGGCCAACGGCAGGCCACTGAACCGGAAGCCTACTTCGAGCAATTCGAGGGCTTTGCCCCATACATCAGCCGGGGCAAGGTCGAGGCGCTGGAGGTGCTCGTAGCGGGTAGCAAGGCGCTGGCGGCCTGTGGCCAGTTCGAGCACATTCATCAGGTGCTGCTTCCATCGGGGATCCAGCTCAGAGACGTAAGTCAGCGGGGTGTTGGGCATGAAAAGAGGCTTTGGCACGCAAATTACACAGAAGTTGGCAGCCAATCATCGATGCTGAGCTTGCGGAGGAAGATTTCGGCGAGCCATTGTTTTGCTCCTGCATTATTCATGGCTTATTTCCTGATGCTCCCAAAAGCAGCATCCTTCGTTTTCCCTCCTCGTTCACCCGAAGCGAAAATGAAAGAAGGTGCTGTCTCCCTCCAGCCAAAAGGCAGGAACTCGCAGAACAGCGGTCTCAATCGCCTTTGATCACTGCTCCCGGCTCCAACATTCAGGGTGAAAGCAGCATGATTCCGCTCACACCAGCTAATCGGTTGCATGCACTAATTTTTGACTTTGGGCCTGGGCCTGCTTATATTCAATGGAAGTTGTTTCAGGCGAAGCAACCAGGAAAACAGGCAGGCAGTTCCATTCACAGCGGTTTCAGCTATGCTAAATGACTGCAAAGTCTGACAGAAAAACAACAAATCGAAAGAATTATCTTTGCAAGCCTTTAGATTATGAAAGCATTACAATTCAAAGTGAGCATTCATGCGCCTGCTGCAAGGGTATGTGATGCTATGCTTGGCATCACCAGCAAATCAACTTATGAAGATTGGGTAGCAGTGTTTAACCCAACTTCGACCTATGAAGGAAGCTGGGACAAGGGAGGAAAAATTCTATTCGTCGGCGTTGATGAAAATGGTGAGAAAGGTGGAATGGTTTCCAGGATAGTTGAAAATGTTCCCAACAGTTTTGTTTCCATTCAGCATTATGGCCTTCTCAAAGCAGACGAAGAAATAACAGAAGGGCCGGAAGCGGAAAAATGGGCCAACGGATTTGAAAACTATACTTTCGAAGAAAACAATGGAACGACAACTGTAACTGTTGACTTAGACACTGCTGAAGAATTTATAGATTATATGAACCAGACCTACCCAAAAGCTCTTGATAAGTTGAAGGAGATGTGTGAGAAGTAAGGTTTCCGCATTACCTTCATTGAACGGCAGAAAATGGAACAAATCGTTGCGCAGTTCAACAAATATCTTCCGCTAAACAGCAGAGAAAAAGATGCGCTGACAAGCAGATTGGTTGAGAAGACAATAAAGCGCAAACAATTTCTTTTACAGGAGGGGGATGTTTGCAAATATTTTGTCTTTGTTTCAAAAGGCTGTTTCAAAATGTATGGCGTAAGCCAATCTGGCACAGAGCATAACCTTTCCTTTGCGATTGAAAATGACTGGATCGCAGACATTGACAGTTTACACAATGAGCGGCCATCAAAATTGTATATAGAAGCACTTGAGCATTCGGTTGTCTATCTTATCTCCAAAAGCGACCTCTGGCATTTGTATAGCAACTATCCGAAGTTTGACAGGAATTTCCGTGTTACCATTGAAAACAAATACATAGAACTTCAAAACCGTTTGTTACAAACCTTCAGCAGTACTGCTTATGAGCGGTATGAAAACTTTTTAGAACAATACCCGAATCTCTCCAACCGATTGCCCAACACGCAGATTGCCTCTTACCTGGGCATAACCCCGGAGTTTCTGAGCAAGATCAGGAAGGAGAAAAGCATGAAATAAGTTGATCCTTCAACGGACCATAAGGCTATTTCTTAAACAAGATTAAGGAAATCAACGACGGTACCTTCTCACCTTTGACCCAGTCATCCCGGTCATCAGTCAAACCCTTCCTCAATGAGAACCTTTTTCAGCTCTGCTGTTCTGCTGCTGGCCTTTGTTGCCTGCCAGAACCAACCCACAAACAAGTCAAACAATTCAACCCCCATCAACATGGACCAAACTACCGAAACATTGGCCATTGAGAAACTGCTTTATACCTACCGCGATGCCCTGAATGCATCGGATGTGAGCCAGGTCCTTCCGCTTTATACAAGCGATGGGGTATTTATGCCCTCCGGCGCCCCTTCTGCAATTGGACAGGAGCAGGTAAAAGCAGCTTACGAATTTGTCTTTTCACAAATTCAGTTATCGATTGAATTTTTCATCGACGAGATTGTTGTGAATGGCGAATATGCATTCGCCCGGACAACCTCCAAAGGCAGCACGGTCATTCATGCCACTGGTCAGACAGTAGCTGAGGAAAACAGAGAGCTTTTTGTTCTTCAGAAGGTAAACGGCGAGTGGAAAATCAGCCGGTACATGTTTAACAAAATGCAATAGCCGGATAGCAGGAAGTCAGACTGAAACCGGCTTAGCCTCCGGTCTCGCCTCTCACAGCGAAGCGGTCTGACTTCCTGCTTCTGAAACCGAACCGGATTCCCAATAAAATAGATACCTTTTTTTATATCCTGAAAAAATATTGATGTATATTTTGAGGCTAAGGAAGCTCAAATCAATCAGGATTTAGCTACAACCCTAACACCAATAACATGAAGGGTATCAGGAGTATAAACACACATAAGGCAGGAATGCTGGTTCTGATTGCTGTTGTTTTCCAGATTTTATCCTGCTCCAAACAGATTCAGCAAAAAAAAGTGTCTGCTGAAATAGAAACTGTAGTACGTGATCATTCAGCCGATCTTCATCAAACCACGACGTTTCCGCAAATTCACACCAACCTGAATGGAATGGTGAGAGAATTTGTGAGAACAATGTACCAGGACAAAAAAGGGAACTATTGGTTTGGAACAAACGGAAGTGGAATTGTGCAGTACGATGGCCAAACACTGAACAAAATAACAACCGAAGGGATTAACCCACGCCTGACAGTCAGAGAAATTATTGAAGATCAGGCAGGAAATATCTGGTTTGGAACATCCGACGGACTGCTTCAATATGATGGTGAAAAGTTTACAGTCTTCTCGGTAAAAGAAGGCTTGCAGAATAACGAAATATGGGGGCTGGCAATCGATGCGGAAGGAATCATCTGGGTGGGATCGGTTGGCGGAATTGATCGATTTGACGGGAAACAATTCACCCCTTTCCTGTTACCAGAAACAAAAGTTGAAAACCATCTTTCTATGCTTTCCGATAAATTAGTTTTTAAAATGTTGGAAGACCGCAACGGAACGATGTGGTTCGTCACCGATGGCAATGGAATTTTTACATACAAAAATGGCGAATTCAATCATTCGACAACTGAAAACGGACTAACTGACAATAGCACTGCAGATATCATGGAAGACAGCCAGGGAAATATCTGGATTGGGACTTTCAATGGCGGAGTAAGTAAACTCGATGGACAAAATTTTACCAATTTTACCAGAGAGGGCATCATTGAGGGCACTGAGACATATAATTTCTGCGAAGACAGCAAGGGGAATATTTGGTTTTCGGCAGAAGGCTATGGCGTTTACCGCTACGATGGAGTACATTTCACGCTGTTCATCACCGAAAAAGGCCTGGCTTCCAATGTTGTTCAAAGTATTTTTGAAGATAACAAAGGACAACTGTGGTTTGGAACATGGCAAGGAATCAGCCTTTATGATGGCCAGGTCGTCATGAATGCCAAAGACAAGGAACCCTGGACGAATTAGCAAAACTTGCGGCCTGGGTTCCGGCGAATCGGCGACGCCATCCCGGAATCGGGAGGCCAGACTGACTCGCAGTCATACTCACACTGACAGCCGCCGGGCGTGGGAGGGCGTCGCCTGCTTTCGCGTCATCCTGAGCAGGCCTTCAGGCCGTCGCCGAAGGAGGGCGCCGGGTGGTCATGGTTCGGCTTTGGTCATGGTTCGGCGACGGGCCTGGAGGCCCTGCTCACCACGACAGGCGACCGGCCCAACCGGCCCACATCAAAGCGGCTTCGCCGCACAGCCCCCGGCGGGGGCGCTATGTTAATAGCTTGCGAGGCAGCAAGTTTTTCTCCCCCGCCCGGCGGCCCTGGGGCCGCCGGAGAATCCACAAAACCAGGCCGCCGACGGCTATTAACATGCCGCACTCCGGTGCTGAGACCTGCTTCGCCTCCAGTCTCGCCTTTCGCAGCGCAGCGGTCTTGCCAGATGCGAGAGGTCAGAAGTCGGAAGTCAGACTGGATCGGCTACGCCTCTTATCTCGCCTCTCGCAGCGAAACGGTCTGGCTTCTCGCTTCCCAAAACCCTTGCCAGGGTCGAAGCCAAACCCTGACAAGGGTGGGAAGACCGGCTTCGCCTCTGGTCCCGGTTCTCGGCTCTCGGTTCTCGCATCCCGTTCTCACTCCAACCCCATCCCCAGCGCAAAAACTCCCTCACCTTCAATCACCTTCGTTTCTCCGGTATCGTTTACCACAGTCGCCCGGAGGCGAAAACGAATCTTCCAGGTCGGCAGGCCCTCGCGGTTGTCCTCGTAGCGGCTGGCCTCCAGGATCTCAAAATAGGCGTCGGCAGGCTGCTTCACAGTAGCCGATTGCCAGCGCACGCCGTCACTGTCGCGCCAGTCGAGCTTTACCCGCCCCGACTGCCCGGGGCCCGCCAGTTCGATCCGCTGCACGCGGTAGGTAAAGCCCGCGGTGCAGGTGCTCAGATCGGGCGAAATTTCCCGGCAAATCTCACTCATACAGCCATTCGCATCCTCCACCCGAAGACAGGCCTCAAAACTGCCACCCTGGCCATAGTAGTAGCCAGGATTTCCCAGTGTGGCACCATACCCATCGCCAAAGCTCCACTCATACCGGAATGGCTGCTTTCCTTTCGATTGGTCCTGGAAGGTCACAAACTGGTTCGCAGGGTTTACCGTGTACTGAAATGCTGCCTGGCAGGCGGTGTCCTTGAGGTTCACAACGTTGCAAACGCTGGTTTCGCAGCCCCCCTGGTGCCTCGTGGTGAGGCAAACCGTTACCTGTGACAAACTGGTATCGAGGTAGGTATGGGTAACTGCAACAGCCTGGGCCAGGTTGCCATCGCCAAGATCCCAGAACATCTGCTCGGGCATCGGGCCGCCATCGTCATCCAGCTGAAAATTTACCCTGGCCACCTCCTGCACGTCGTCGCGAAGGAAATAGTCATAACTCCCTTCGCCGGGTGCCTGAGATTCCGGGATGGTGCTGCCCGGACTTCGGGGTTGGTCATCCAGCAGGGCAATGCCCAGGGCCGGGCCGCAGGTTTCGCAACTGGCGGGACCCAATTCGCCGGAAAACACAAACACCCCTTCTTCCTCTACCTGAAACGTTGTCATGAAGTTTCCTTCTTCCCCGGCTGTCAGGGAAATAGCATCGGTTCCCGCTGTTCCTTCAAAAGTAAAAACGGGCAGGCCAGTCTCTTCTTCCGGCAGGGGCAATTCGCCACAGGCTGCAAGTAGCAGGGGAAGCAGGACGATCCATATTGTGAGCTTCGGCTTCATCGGGAAGAACGCTGAGAAGTGGGATGAAAGAGGTCAAATTCGAGCCAGAGCCGCCAGGCGATCTGCCGGTCGGTGAAGCTCGTCTGGAAATAGTCGTTTTGGGTAAGGTCCCGCAGGCCATAGCTAGCCACAGTTCCCAGACGAAGTTGCTGGCCCAGGCTGTAGCGGTAACCGATCTGCAGGGCCAGGTCCCAGCGTTCATATCCCTGCGGATAGCGCCAGGTATTGCCTTCCGTTTCTGTCAGGGGGTTAACACCATTGCTCAGCGTGGTGCGGCTTACCCCGGTGCGAATGCCTGCCAGCCAGGCGGGCTCCAGCCCGATGGCCAGCCCGTGGCGTTGCGCCAGCTGAAACTCGATGCTCACGGGCAGGCTGAGAAAATGCAGGGTCTGGGTGTTGAGTTGAATGATCTCCTCTTCGCTGCCAAAACCATAGTCGATGCTTCGGAAACTACGCTGGCGGCCGAGGCTTCCGCGCTGCTGGTAGAGAGCAGCTGCGAGGAGGTTCCAGCGGGGAGCCAGCACATAGCGGGCTGCCAAGCCGATGACGGGGGAAGAGGACGGGCCGTTGACCTGATCCCCGCGCCAGGCGGGGGCAAGCTGGGCGCCTGCCACCAGGCCTGCATGGAAGCGATGCTGCCGCCAGTCGCCAGTGGCTTGCCAGCGCGGGAAGCGCTGCCCGGGCGGGCTTAGGCGGTAGCTACGGAGCAGCACACTGTCGATCCGGGCCTCCCAGTCTGCCTGGCGTCGCTGCGGCGGCAGAGAAAGCGTTTCATACAAGGCCTGCGATGCCACAACTGGCGAAGCAGGGGGATTGGAAGAAGCTACCTCGCGGCTGCGCTTTCCGGAGGTGCGGCGTTTCGGGGAGCTGGTTTCGGTGGCAGCGGGGCTGGTGATTTCGGCGGCGGAAACCGTGACCAGCGCAGTTGCGACAGGTTCCGGGGCTATGCAGTCTGCCCAGGAGAGTTCATTGGCAAACAGGCTTGCAGGCGGGGCAGGCGCTTCCCAGAGCCAGGCGGCGGTGCAGCCCAGCAGCATCAGCGACATACCTCCCCACCACCACCAGAGCAGGAACCTGCGGCGTCGACGGTCGCGGTCGAGCATGGCGAGTGCTCCCTGCCAGTAGCTGTCCTGGTAGGTAAATTCCCGGTTGGCGAGGGTATCCCGGAAAAAATCGTCCAATGGATGTCCTTCGTTCATGGTCTCATTCGTTCGTTGTCCTGGCTTTGTCTGGCACCAGATGTGGTCGGTAGGCCTGGAGCCAGGCCGTCAGTTGTTTGCGGGCCTCTGCCACATGCCACTTGGAGGTTCCCTCCGAGATGCCAAGCAGCTGGCCAATGTCTTTGTGCGAATACCCGTCCATGGCAAAGAGGTTGAACACCGCCCTGGTGGTGGGAGGCAGCCGGTGAAGAAGTTGTTCCACTTCCTCGGCGTCCAGTTGGTAATCGCTTCGCTGAAAGGTTGGTTCTTCGTGGTAGGCTGTTTGTTCAGTAAAATCGACAGCAACATGCGATTGTTTGTATCGCTGGCTGCGGCGGTATTCGTCGATGATTGTGTTGATCATGATCCGGCTGATCCAGGCCTGAAACGGCGCTTCGGACCTGTATTTACCGAGGTTGCTCAGGATTTTGAAAAAGCCCAGGTTGAGGGCGGAAATAGCCTCTTCCCTGTCGCGGTGATAGCGCCTGCAGATGCCCATCAGGGTACCAAAGCAGGCTTTGTACAGTCGCTCTTGAGCGCTGCGGTCCTGTCTGAGACAATCCTGAATGAGTTGTGGATCTGGCTGCATGGAGTTGGGAAGGAAAAAAGCCCCCCTCCGCCGGCATGGCGGAGGGGAAGCAAACAAATCACACTAGCATGAGATTAGGCATTTTTTCTCGCTATTCCTTGATGATCTGGCGGGAAAGGCTGCCTTCTTGTGTCGTTACGCGCAGGAGGTAAATCCCGGCTGGAAGCTCGCGGAGGCTCAGCTCATGGCGGTCAACGCCAGCTGGCAGAAATTCGCTGCTCACCATCATGCCCACAGCATTCATCAGTTCCACCCTGACACCCTTGTCATTCAGGTTCATTTCCATCGTGACAAAGTCTTTGGCAGGGTTGGGAAATACCACCACTGAGGCAGGATCAAGCTGGCCTGAGATGCTGGTAGTGTTGCCAATGGCTTCCACGAAGGTGCTGTGCACTTCGAAGTCGGCGAGGGTGAAGCTCGGGTTGCCAGCGTCGAGGGTCACTTCCCAGCGCTCGCAGGGCTTGCCGGCCACTTCCACGTGGATGAGGTAGGTGCCGTAGGCGAGGTTTGAGAAGCTGAATTCGCCGTTTTCGTCGCTGGCAGTGTGGGTAACGGCGCTGCCGTCGGTGTGGAGCAGCAGCACGGAGATGCCTTCAAGCGGCTCGCCATTTTTATTGGCTCCCTGGGAGATCAGACCGCCCACAAAAGCAGGTCCACCATTGTTGGTACCCTGAACCAATGAGATAGGGAAGTTAAACACATCCTGAAAGGTCAGAACGGTAGCTGTAGCCTGGTTCCAGGTGACAACATCACCAAGGTAGGTAGGCAGGTAGCTGCTGTAGAAGGGATCATTCGGCGTAAGGGCTGCTTTCACAAGGTAGCTGCCTGGCTGCAGGCCCCAGAACTGGTAGAAGCCAAACTGCGCAACAACAGAGTCAATTGCTGTGAGGGTATTGGCCACAGAATCATGCTGGATCAGGTACACGATGCTTTCAGAGCCAATGATGGAATCCGTCAGAACAATGCCGAAGATGGAATAGGTGCCTGGTGTGTTGAATGGATAAACCACATCACAGTGAACAGAGGTGCAGCCAATGCTGTCTGTGGTGGTAAGGCAAACTTGCCAGGGGCCGTTTCCTGTGAAGGAATGGCTGGGATTCTGCAAAGTGCTGGTGGTGCTGTCGCCGAAATCCCACAACCAGCTCACAATAGGACTGCTGGAAAAGGAGGAGTCGTAGAACTGATAGGTTCCGGCTGTTGCAGTGGAAGCGTAGGCAAAGAGGGCACTGCAAAAGGAAGGAACTGTCAGCACGATGGTATCACAAAAAGTAGCCTGGCAGCCTGAGGAGGAATCCACTACCGTGATACAGGGGTAGTAAGTGCCGGAGCTGGGATACTGATAGAAGAACGAAGGCCCTCCTGACACAGGCAGTCCTGGCAAACCGGGATCAAAATAGTAGGTAGCATTCACCAGCGGGCTGTCCACCGTAATCAGAACGCTACCAAACCCAAGGTCCTGGTAGGAAAAAGTAGCAGTACAAGCACCGGGGTTGTTGGGAAGAATGGTAATGGTCTGGCAGAAGGAATCCAGGCAGGCTGCAGTGAAGGTAACCAGGCAAACCTGATAAGTACCGGGGCTTGCAAACACATGGAAAGGATCGGTTTGGGTACTGGTATTGCCATCGCCAAAATTCCAGTGGTAGGTTGCACCTCCAACCGCAGGGGAAGTGTTGAGGAACTGAACAGCAGAAGACGATTGCTGGAAGTAATTAAAGCTGGCCTGACATCCGCCACTGCCACTGCTCACAACTGTGGTGCAAAACGAGGTTGCACAACCGGTGGCAGGGTTCGTAATAGCCAGGCAAACCTGATAGCTGTCGGCAACAGCGTAGCTGTGCGTTACAAACGGGGTGCTGTATGTGGTGCCGTCGCCCATGGACCATGAGTACAATACCCCGGTCTGGGTGGTGTCTAATGGCGTAAAAAAGAAGGTATTGTTGTTAATGGGAACTGTCAAAAAGGAAGCATCACATCCACCGGTGGAATACACGATGAAGGTATAGCAAATCTGATCTGTACATCCGTTTGCACCTGAAACGGTGAGGCAAACAGTATAAGTACCCGCGTTGGCGTAGGTATGGCTGGGGCTAACCTGGGTAGAGCTTGTGCCATCGCCGAAGCTCCATAAATAGCTGGTGGCCCCAATCGACTGGTTCACAAAGTTGTAGGTAAACCCTTGCGTGGAGCCTACGGTAAAGGCAGCCTGGCAGGCACCTGCTCCCGGGCAAACGAGGTTCACTGTAAATCCGGTGGAGGCAGGATTGTAGAGAATGGAGTCGCCCGCGCCGCAGCTGGCAAAAATTATGAACACCCCCTGATTACCCGGAGAAATGGGCGCAAAGGAGTAGAAGCCTGACGTGTCAGTCGAGGTACTGTCAACAATCCAGTTTCCGTTGTTCTGCGGATACATGATTGTCACAGTGTTGTAGGGCACCGGCGCGCCATTGAGGTTTGTCACAGTGCCGCTTACGGGGAAGGTTTGGCCAAAGGCCAGCATTGGCAGCATCAGCAGCCACAGCATCATTGCCTGGGTTTGCAATCGTTTCATAATCCGGAGAAATGGTTAGTAAAGAGGTTTCGGCGGCATACACGCAGCTCGCACCCGATTTGGTTGGGTAGAGGCATCATTTTTTTCAATTTCCCCCAAATTCATACAAAGACATAGCCAAACCTTCCAATTTTGTTAAATTACCAAAAATTGAATCTACTTGCCAGCCATCGCCGCCATTCTCCTCTTTCTCAGTCTCTTTTCCCCAGCTTTCGCCGACCAGCGCCTTCGCATAGAATCCTGCCAGGACTGCGCCTACGCCCTTCGCTGGGACCCGCAGGGCGACTCGCTCGCCCATAGCCTGGAACCCGGCTGGATTCCCTGGATGCCGGAGGGCAGCTTCGGCTGGCTGCTGCCCGACTCGGCTCGCCTGCGCGAGTTTTTCGACTGCCCGGCAGCATTTCTGGGCGGCACCGACTTCCGCCGTCACCTCTTGGTTGCCGTGGTGCGCCACGACCCCGTGGAATGGACCTTCTCTGCGCCGTCAGCGCGGTTTGATCCCGCCACAGGCAAGCTCTCTCTTGCATACGAAGCCCGCACCAAAACCCTACGGCCCGGACCGCGCAGGGTGTCGTCCACCATTTTCCGGATTGAACTCACCCCGGCCATGCGCATGCTTGGACCCGAAAACCTGCTGATTTCCCTCACCGAAATGCAAACAGGTCCCTGGGAAACTGGCCAATCCCCCTACCCTATCCCGCCGGGCCTGCTGATGTTTCCTCCTGCCTTTACTCCCAAAGACCTGGCTGCCACCCTCAGCCAGCGGCAGCGATTGCTAGCCAGCCTCAACGCCACCACCCTGCGGGAGGCCCGCCAGATACCTGACTGGCTGCTGCTCGAAGGCGCTCACCTCCGGAAACCTGGCGAATTACCCGCCTTTTCCTGCTTCCTGGTGCAGGACTCTGCGCATTGGGACCGGTTGTTTTATCCCCTTTGGGGCCGCAGGCTGCAGGAGCGGGTGCTGTTTACCCGGCAGGATTTTGACCGGATGATGGCACTTGTGGTGTATCAGCGAAAGGGGGGCAATGCTCAGGTAAGCGGGATTGCATGGGCCGACAGCGGCCTGGAGCTGCGCATAGACATTGCAGGGACCGGGGAATCCGACTCGCCAACGGTGTTTGTGGTGCTGCTGCCGCGCCAGGACCTGGGGCAGCTCACTGTCCGGGTTGGGGAGCGGGTGGTGAGGCTGGAGCTCAATGAGAGGTAAGGGAAATTCTGACGGGGTTATTCCAAAAGAAAAAGAGCAACATCCCCATTTTCAAGCCTGAAAAATGCTTTGGTAGAATCAATTAAATATGAAGATTGAGGCTTACTGGGTAAAGTTTCAAAATAGAAAGGTTCATTCCTTAAGATTTGACCCGTATTTGCATCAACAACAAAGAAGTAATACACACTTTGGATCCACACAATGAAGTGCAAATAATCTTTGTAAAAAGCGACGCCATTAATATTATATTTTATTTCAATTCCGGTCTTTTTGTCAATAAAAATACCATATTCCTGATTAATTACCTCACTGAGACCTAGCGAAAAACAGTCCTTTATGCTGGAATTACAGGAAATATCATATAGTGTAAATGATATTAGGGAATCAATGAAAATATACTGCCCGAACGTATGTCCATAGGATTTCCAAACCGGCTTTGGCATCAGGAATCGGTCTTCAAACGCTAAAAATTCGAAAAAATCTTCCTTGTGAGAAAAAATCGCCAATACTTTATTGTGACTGTTGTTTGCTTTATGCCGATCAACAGAGACAAGCATATCTCCGTTTTCTAAAATATTGAAGTGATTTCGCCAGGAAATAAGATAGCCATCTGGCAACTTTTCACTGCCTCTGATCGGAATTATTTCAATTAGTTCTAGCGTGGGAGACAGAACTGCCAAGCAGTACTGGTATGCCATAGAGATGTCTCGTTTGGAATCTTGCGTAAACTTAGGAACCTCCAGTAGCACCCAATAATGTGAAAATGCTGTATCAACGGCAACAATTTTTGTCTTTGTGTATGGCTGTTTAGAAAGAAGGGCGATGTTATTGTGAAATACATTCAAACTAGTTGTGTCGATCTTTGCGAGGACAGTTTCTAAGGGAATAGAATCACTGTTAATTGCATAAGATCCTCCATTATTTCCAAATATTAACAGTTCTGACAAGATGAAATCAACAACAACATATCCCCCCCCAATGGCGGGCTTAACCATTAAAAAAGCTGATTGAGACTTTAACACTGAATCATGGAGGCTGGTTAAGCTCCATGTAGAAACGTGTGCATTTATTTTTTCAATATGCTCTTCTAATTCGGAAAGAGGGCATGAAAAGGTGATATCTTTATCTGTTATATTTTCGTCTGTAGCATGAAGCAGGTACACAGTTGATGGGCCTGATATCCGTGATAGAATAAAAGGACTCAAAGATTGCGGAGGTCCAATAATAGCATTTTCAGCATTTTGCTCGGATGCCCCCATTACTCTGAGGTATTTTCTTGCTGCTTCATTGGAAATTTGATTAAAGAAAAATGTCGGACTTAACTTTTGATCAATATCAAACACCGATTCCAACCCTTGGTTGTGGAACAGACAATCATTATTGTTGATTGTAATGACTACTTTATACTGACCTGCGTTACAGTTCAATAACCAACCAAAAAGAACACCAATTAATACAATACTATGTCTCATTTTCTTAAAGTTATACCCACATCAGTTAGTTTTAAACTTACTGATGTGGGCCGTGTTCAATTGAAAAACTCAAGGAGTTACAGTGATAATATATTCTTCGACCCACTCATTCGTCTGTGAATCAAAATAACCACCATCGCCTGTAGTATGGCCAAGATAGTTGCAGTTGCAAAGCGAGGTTTCCACTCCGTCAGGGAAGATTTTAATCGCCCCACTATTTAAAACTACCGCACATTTGCCCTCTTCTCCGCGACACATGATTGCATATGCATTGTTAGTGGTTATTACGCCGAGAAAAACACCAGGAATTTTGAGCCTTTCAGGATCATTCTCCGTTACTTTTACCTCTTTTCCTTTCTTAGGCTTCCCCTCAACTGAGGCAGAAATCTTCGACGGGAAAATCAGAGAAAATGTAAAGGCCACACACACAACAAGAAGATAAGTTTTCATCGCTGACAATAGTTAAGTGGAACAATAACTGAAGCTAGGAAAAAAAAATGATTTGATATTAATTTATTGTTAAGCATTTGTTAACATATATCAGGTCGAAAGGCGAGCGTTTAGTCAACTGTGTTTTTTCTGCTGCCGCGCCAGGACCTGGGGCAGCTCACTGTCCGGGTTGGGGAGCGGGTGGTGAGGCTGGAGCCTTTACCGTGATTTGGACACTTTTCCTGCCCCGAGGGTGTTAGCAGATGTGGGAAATGAAAAAGCTAATTATTATTGCAATTATTTTGCAGTAAAATCTATTTTTATTAGCTTTGCTCCATGTCCAGCCCCTCTCATCACCCTCACGACCGCTTTTTCAGGACGGCATTCTCCCATCGCGAGCTGATGGAGGAGTATGTGCAGTATTTTATGCCAAAAAAAATGGCAGAGCAGATTGACCTCAGTTCTTTAGAGCAGCAAAAGGAGAGCTACCTGAGCAAGAACCTGGAGCAGTACTTCTCCGATGTGGTGTACACAGCCCGCTATGGAGCCTCCCGGGTCCAGATCACCCTGCTGCTTGAGCATAAGAGCTACATACCACCGCATCCCTGGCTTCAGTTGCTGCAATACATGGTGAACGCCTATCTGGCCCAGGCCAGCCAGCCGGGGTTCAAAGGAAAGTTCACCATCGTGATCCCGATCATTGTCTACCACGGCAGGCGGCGCTGGAAGATCCGGTCTGTGGCCAGCTATTTTGAGGGCATTGACGAGGAGCTGAAAAAGTTCATCCCGGAGTTTGTGTACCTGCTTAACGACCTGGGGCAGATCGGCGACTCTGCCTTGCTGTCCATGGGTGGCAGCTGGATCAAGCGGGCCTTTCTGGCACTGAACAACAGCAGGAAGGGCAATTCCCTCGAAGCATTGAAAGTGGTGTTCAAAGACCTGACCGACGTGGAATTGCACCACATTTTGCTGGACTTTATCAACAGTGTCATCGTA
>JBGSKC010000046.1:0-24967 GCA_041741415.1 Bacteroidia bacterium
CCCCGGATCAGCTCCACCATGTCGGTGAACTGCCAGGTGAGGTAGTCGGCATAGGTGTAGCTGCCTTCGAGGTCCAGTTGATCGGGGTGTGTGATCATCGCCTTTGCTTTGGCGAAAGATAGCAAAAAAATGCCTCTGGTACGGCATTTTGACTTGCCTTTGAGCCCTTTGTGCCTGGCTCGTGAATGGTTCAACCTTCCCGCTATGGTTCTCATTGGCCCGTTCGCCGCTCCTTTCCACTTTTTTTGCTTTCTTGAAGCCGCCTGAAAGCCGGGTGGCTGTTTCAGTCAAAATCTTCTCCTATGCACCCTGTCAAAACTGGTTTGCTCGCCTATGGCATGTCTGGTTCGGTGTTTCACGGCCCGCTGCTGGAGGCTCATCCGGGCTTTGCCCTTCGGTCCATTTGCCAGCGCCGGGGCGACCAGGCCAGCCTCGATTATCCTGCCGCCCGCATCGTCCGCAATCCGGAAGCCCTGCTCGCCGATCCCGAACTGGAGCTGATCATCGTCAACACCCCCGAGCATACCCATGCCGAATGGGTTGCCAAAGCCCTCGAAGCAGGCAAGCACGTCGTCGTCGAAAAGGCTTTCACGGTCACCACCGGCGAGGCCAATGCGCTCATTGCCCTGGCCAATTCCCGCGGACTCATCCTCTCGGTGTTTCACAACCGCCGCTGGGACAGCGATTTTCTCACCCTTCAGGAAGTCATCAGCGCTGGCAAATTGGGCCGGCTTGTCGAATACGAAGCCCGTTACGACCGCTACCGCACCAAAATCCGTGATTCCTGGAAGGAGGAGGCCCTGCCGGGAACGGGCATTTTATACAACCTCGGCTCTCACCTCATCGACCAGACCCTCCTGTTGTTCGGCCTTCCCGACTGGATCTGGGCCGATCTCCAGGTGCAACGAACGAATGGCCAGGTGCCCGATCATTTTCACCTTGTGCTGGGCTATCCGGGTATGAAAGCGAATCTGAAGGCGGGCTACCTTGTTTGCGGCGATTTTCCGAGGTATGTGTTGCTGGGCGAATCGGGGAGTTGGGTCAAATCGGGGATGGACCCGCAGGAAGCAGCGCTCGCGGCAAAACAGCCACCCGGGCAGCCGGGCTGGGGGCAGGAGCCTGCAGATCAGGCGGGGAGGATTCGCACCTGCGTCAATGGGCAGGTTGTGGAAACCGCAGGGCCTAACCCGGCAGGGAACTACCTGGCATACTATGATGGGATCTTTCAGGCGATCAGGGAGCAGGCTGCAGCGCCCGTTTCGGCCACCGACGGGCGAAATGTGATCCGGGTGATCGAAGCCGCCTATCGCTCCCGCGAAACAGGAAAGGTGATTTATCTGGAAAGCTGATCCGGGTGACGGCTGGTTTCCGGGAAAATGTATGCCGAGCTTTCAACCATTTGACCTTCCGGCACCTCTTATTCCCATTCGGACCTATCTTCATCCTTACTGTTCCCTCATGAAAGCAGCTTTCCGCGCCCACTATGGTGGCCCCGAAGTCCTTACTCTTCGCGACCTCCCCATCCCTCAACCCAAAGCCCGCGAGGTGCTGGTGAAGGTTCATTACACCACTGTGAACCGCACCGACATCGGCGTTCTCACTGCGAAACCCGCCATCATGCGCCTGTTCACCGGGCTCGTCAACCCCCGGAACCCGGTTACAGGCACCGATTTTGTCGGCGAAGTGGTTGAGACAGGTTCAGCAGTCACGGAGTTTCGCCCCGGCGACAGGGTGCTGGGTTTCAACGACAACGGCGCAGCCTCTCATGCGGAGTTTGTGTGTTTTTCGGCTGATAAAGCTTTCCGCAAGGTGCCCAATGGCCAGAGCTGGGAGGAAGCCGCTGCCAGCATCGAGGCTGCCCATTATGCCTATCACTTTCTCAGCAGCGTGCCCATTCAGCCGGGCCAGCAGGTCATGCTCAACGGTGGAACCGGGGCCATCGGCTCGGCTGCCATTCAGTTTCTCAAAGCCGAAGGGGTTACCGTCACGGCTGTCTGCGCCACGCCGCACCTTGAAACAGTCCGGCAGTTGGGAGCCGATCGCGTGATCGATTATTTGAAGGAAGACTTCACCAGGGACCCCGGCCAGTATGATTTTGTGTTAGACGCTGTGGGAAAAAGGAGCTTCGGAGCCTGCAAACACTTGCTCAAGCCCAAAGGGGCTTATCTGTCTTCCGAATTAGGCCCCCGCAACGAAAACCCCTTTCTGGCACTCTGGACGCCGCTCACAGGCGGAAAGAAGGTGGTATTCCCCATTCCGCTCGATATCAAAGCCAGCCTCAGCTACATCGCCGACCTTGTGGAACGAGGCCGCTTCCGGCCATTGATTGACAGGGTCTATCAGCCTGAAGACATTCAGGAGGCTTTTCGCTACGTGGCTTCAGGGGAAAAAATCGGGAATGTGCTGGTAAAATGGTCTGAATAACCAGCTTAGGACTCCCGTTTTTGCCACCAGCGAACCATGTCTGGCAGTTGTTTCAGGGCAGCGGTTTCGCGCAATGCGGCCCGCAGCTCGGTGGCAATCATGCCGAGGTAGGTTTTTCCGCCCTCCAGCGATGACATCACGCCGGTTTTGCCCATCAGCACAGCGCCCTTGCCGATCGTCAGGTCTTTCACAACACCCACCTGGCCCCAGAGAATCACATCGTCTTCGATGTTGACGCAGCCAGCAATGCCCACCTGTGAGGCGATGAGGCAGCGCGCCCCGATCACGGTGTCGTGTCCTATCTGAATGAGGTTATCGAGCTTGGTCAATTGCCCGATGGTGGTATCAGCCGTGACGCCCCGGTCGATGGTGCAGTTGGAGCCGATGTCCACATGGTCATGGATCACGACGCGGCCCCTGGAAAGCATTTTGTCGCGGCGGTCGGGGCGTGTTTTGAAGTAAAATGCCTCGCCTCCGATTACCGTTCCGGCATTGATCGTGACGTGGTTGCCGATCTGGCTGTGTTCGTAAATCGTGACGTTGGGGTGAATGAAGCAGTCGTCGCCGATTGTCACATCCGACCCGATGACCACGCCAGCCCCGATCTGGGTTCTGGCTCCGATCCGCACACGCTCGCCCAGGTGAACCCCTTTTGCCATTCGGACGCCTTCGCCAAGGCTGGCTTCGCCACTGGTATCGAGGCTGGCGAGGGGGCGCAGCCATTCCGTGAGGCGGTTGAAATCGCGGAAAGGATCATCGCTGATTATCAGGGCTTTGCCTTCAGGCGCTTCTACCTCTTTGTTGATAAGAATGGTGGTGGCGGCGCTGTCGAGGGCCTTGCGGTAGTATTTTTCGATGTCCACGAAGGTGAGGTCGCCCGGTTCCACCCGGTGGATTTCGTTGATGCCGGAGACGGTATGTTCAGCAGGGCCGAGGAAGCGGCAGCCGAGGAAAGCGGCCAGCTCAGCGAGGGAGAGCGAAGGGTCAAGGCGCATGAAAACAGGGTTTGAACCTGCAAGGTAGGGAGAAGTGAAAAACCAGACGGCGGGTTATTCGAAATTTCGGGCATCAAATCTTCCCTGGGTTACCTCGATGATGCGGGTACTGTCCCGGTTTCTCGCACGGAATTCAAACACCCCGGAGGCGAAGGTGCTGTCGGGGATGATCTCAATGGCGCTCAGGAGAACATACCCCGAAAAGGTAAGGCTGTCTTCGTTCCAGGTGGAGAAGCCTTCGCGGGTGTTATCGTTGTGGAAATGTGCTGATCGGGTAGGGAAAAAAGGATCGTTGGGCTCGCTCCCCAGCCAAATCGTATCTCCAACTGAGACCCGATCGAGTTGGATGGTAAACCCTATGTCCACCGAATCGTCAGGAATAATCCGGTTAGCGATCAGATAAACTGAGCTGTCAGTAATAAAAGCAGCAAGGCCCCGATTGAACCTGCTCCAAAAATAAGGAGATTTGGGCCGGAACAATTCCCCGTCAATGAGGCAGCCAAAACTGTTTGCACCTCTGGAAGTAATAGGGGGCAGGCCGGGCTCAGGGCGGTCGAGCCAGCGGCAACTGGCGAGGGTAAGCAGTAAAATGAGCGGGAGAGCAGTTTTCATGCGGAGAAAGTCACTAGCCTCCACAATTTAGGAGTTACAGATAAGTCAGGCAATCAGAAATCAGGTTGGCCAGATTAAAAAACGGCAAAAAGCCCCGCTTCCTTCACCATGGAAGCGAATTGGCGATCAGGGCAAAAGGCAGGCACAAGCCTCGCTATAGAGGCATTTACTGCAAACCCTGAGGTTGGGCATCCGATTTAACCCTCTCAAAAGCCGGTCCGGCAGCCTTTTTTTGGGAAAGTTCGTGCCAATCGTGATTTCGCAGCCGGAACACAGTAAAGTGTTCTGCTGATGTGAAGCAAATGAATATCCTGTTGCTGGAAGATGAACAACCTGCTGCCGAACGGATTCAGCGCATGCTGGCCGAGCTTCGGCCGGGCGCACACATTCAAGCCGTGATTGACTCGGTCGAGGGCGCTTTGGCCTGGCTGGCAGAGCATCCCGCCCCCGACCTGGCGCTGTTTGACATTCATCTTGCTGATGGTTTGTCGCTGGAAGTGCTGGAGCAATCGGACCGGTCGTTTCCTGTCATTTTCACCACCGCCTACGATGAATACGCTCTTCAGGCATTTGGCGCATATAGCATTGATTATTTGCTCAAACCAGTGAGGCAGGAAGAGCTGAAAAGCGCACTGGACAAGTTCGACCGGTTCAAAGACCTGCTGGCCCCGGTTCCGGCCGATGTTCAGGGCCTTGCCCGGTCGATCCGGCAGGACCGGCCAGTATGGCAGCAGCGCTTCTTGCTGAGACTGCCAGAGCAGATCAAAACCATTGATATTCAAGAGATTGCTTATTTCTATATCGAGTCCCGGCTCACGTTTATGCAGTTGAAAGACGGCAAGTGCTATCCCTCCGACTTTAACCTGGAGCAGTTGGAGGAACGGTTGGATCCAGCCCGGTTTTTTCGGGTGAACCGGCAGTTTTTGGTGAGTTTCGAATCGATCGACAAAATGTATACCCACACCAAATCCCGGGTGCAAATACAGCTCAAACCAGCCGCCCACCTCGAAGCGATCGTTCCCAGCGAGCGCTCAGCCGAGTTCAAGCGCTGGTTGCAGGGGGGGTAAGCGGGATCTCCGCAGCCCTTTTTCCCGCTTCAGCAGGGTTGAGCAGAGCCCTCCAAAGGCTTTGAGCTAAGATTGGTTCATCAAACTTCAACGCCATTCCTCATGAACCGATTCTTTTCTGCAATCTTACCCTGCCTGCTGCTCAGTACCATAGCGGGGTTGGCCCAAAACCCTGGCCTCGACGCTGCTTACCAACTGGCCTGGCAAGGAAAGTACAGTTCCGCCCTTACTGGCTTCGACCACGTCCTTCGCCAGCAGCCCAACGACCTTCAGGCTTCCCTTGGAAAGGCCTGGACCCTCGCCTGGAAGGGCAGCTTCCCGCAGGCAAAAGCGGCCTTTGAGTCTGTGATGACGGCATATCCGGGCAATCTGGAAGCCGAAAAAGGCCTTGCCTACGTGGCACTCTGGTCGGGCGACCTCAAAACTGCCCGCAGCGAGTTTCGCCGCCTTCTGGCAACTCGCCCCGACGAAGCTGCCGAGTGGCACCAGGCCATGGTGCAGGTGGAAATGCAGGCCGGAAGCCAGGTGGCTGCCCGCAAGCATCTGGACGAGATGCCGGAGGGAGAAGCGAAAGATTTCCTCGGCAGGGCCATTCAAAGCAACCCTGCCTATTTCGAAACTCAGTTGTGGGGTGGATATAGCCGCCTCGACACCAGCTCCCGCTTTGGCCTCCGGGCTCTGCAAATTGCCTGGAACCCCAATCCCCGCAGCAGTGCGTGGGTGAGAATGGACAATAGCCTGACCCTCGACCACAGAACCCTGTTCAGCCGCGACACCAGCTCGCTGGCTTATTTTGCGGGAGCCAAGTTAATGCCTCACCGAACCCTCATTGTGGCGGCGGAAGCTGGCCAGCGCCTCATTCCGGGCCGGGGAAATCAGCAAATTCTATCGCTCGAGCCGACCTGGTATTTGCATCGAAAAATTGCGGTTAAAACGGGCTTTTTGTACCTGAATGACCCTTTGAAAGAGAACCAGCAAATGGCCTACGGAGGCCTGATCTGGGAAGCTTTGCCTTCTGTATGGGTGGAACCGCAATTGTTTTACCTCTGGGGAAAACCCGCATCGCCTGTCCAGGTGCGCAGCAACCTGAACCTTAAATACCGCCAGGCCACGAGCGGGAGAGAATGGAACATCGGTGCCACTTTCGCTCCTGAAATCGCCAGCTCAGACCCGGGCCTCGGTACCACGTTTGGGGCATGGCTGCTCTACCAGCAGCCGTTGGGTCGCAAGCACTGGGTGTTTGCCCTCGCCCGATGGGAGCGCAACAATGCCGAAACCCTCACCAACATTGCCGTGGGACTGCGGCTCAGGCTGGAGCAGTGAGGGAGTTGGAGTTCTCTCTCGGGAGTTCGGAGTTGGGGAGTGAAGCAAATGACTTTCCAGTCTCACTACTCAGGATCCCGCTTCCCGGGTCGCAGCGGTTTGGCCTCTTTTTTTATTCAATTGCCCTTCAATATCCAGCATCATGTCTGTTCAATTAATCATCCAACAGGTGGCAGCAAAGGCTGTTGCAGCCAGATCCGGCAAACCAGGAGGCCAGCTTTATGCAGCCATCCTGCTCATGTGGGTGGCCAGTATCGCCTGGTTTCACCCACGGTTGTGGAGCCTCACCGACATGGCTCACAGCCCTGCCACCTGGGCCAGCCTCGTGTTTTTCATCTTTTTTGTGGAATTCGCCTGGCTGTATGGTTTCTATAACCTCGGGGTCATTCTGTTTGCCTTTTGGGTGAGGGGAGCGAACAAACGCCGGGGCAGTGAGGAGTTTCCTGTCCTGACAACCTACCCGCCGGTGGCAATCCTGTACACAACCTGCAATGATTTTGTGGAAGCGAGCGCAGAGTCCTGCGTGAACCAGGATTATCCTGCTTTTAGAGTCTATCTCCTCGACGACAGCAATGATCCTTTGTACCAGGCCCGGGTGGATGTGTTTGCCGAACGCTTCCCTGACAGGGTGGAGGTGGTGCGCCGCCCGGACCGCAAGGCGTTCAAGGCAGGCAACATGAACCACGGACTGGCGAATGTGGCTGTCAGTGAGCCCTATTTTGCCATCGCCGATGCCGACGAGATTTTACCCGCCGACTTCCTTATCAGGCTGGTTCCCCACCTCGAAGCCGACCCTTCCTGCGCCTTTGTGCAGGCCAACCACCGGGCCAATCCCGGCCAGACTTCTCCGCTTGCCAAAGCCCTGGGCGTGGGCATCGACCTGCACTGGAAATGGTACCAGCCCCTCCGCAACCGCTTCGGCTTTGTGATGTTTCTGGGCCACGGGGCCATTCTTCGCCGGGAGATCTGGGAGAAAATTGGCGGTTTCCCCGACATCGTGAGCGAGGACCTGGGCTTTGCCATTCGGGCGAGGGAACTGGGTTACCGTGGAAAATTTGTGGAGGAAGTGGTTTGTTTCGAGGATTTTCCCGAGGACGTTCGCTCTTTCCGCATTCGCCACATGAAATGGACCCGGGGCACCTGTGAGTTTTTGTACAAAGAGGCAGGGCCATTGCTTCGCTCCCGGAACGTGCCCTGGATGGAAAAGCTGGACATTTTGTTTCCGACGATGAACCTGCCTCTGACGCTGTTCTACCTGCTGTTCATGGTGAATGCCAATCTGGTGATGCCGATGCTTTTTGGGGTTGATCAGCCGCTGACGCTGGCTGTCGGGGGCGGTGAGATCGTGCTGCCCATTCTGGGGCTGGATTCGGGGTTCAACGCCATTTTCACCTGGGATTTTTTCGCCATTACCCTGCTCACCTTCTTTGCCCCGGTACTTGTGTTCATCGTGGGATTGATCCGGCAGCCGTTGCGCCTGTTTCGCTTTCTGAGCCATAGCACTGCCATGTATGCCGCATTGGGGCCCCTCAGTTCTATTGGGGTGATCGCCTTCCTGGTCACAAAAAAGGCCATTTTCCTCGTCACCGGCGATAAAAACCAGGAGGCAACTGGTGGCAGGGAGGCATCTTCCGGTCGGGTGGCGGCCTGGTGGAAGGAGCTCATCGGAAAAAGTCACCCCGACCGGGTGGAGATCCAGGCTTTGGAAATCCTGTTGGGCGTCGTGTTTTTGGTTGTGTGTGTGAAAATGCTGCAAATCTCATTCCTGGGGCTGTGCATCGCCTTCATGTTGCTGCCGCTGCTGCACCGCCTGGGCTGGGAGCATCCCTGGATGCGCAAGCTGGTGTATGTGCCTTTTGCCCTGATTTTACTCGGCCTCAGCCTTGGCGCGATGAGCGCTTTTGGGATGAGCACGGTGTTTTTTGGGTATGGGTTCCATTTTTGAGAGCCGGGAGTCGAGAACCGAGAACCGGGACCGGAGACGAAGTCGGTTTGGGATGTGGGAAGTCAGACCGCATCGCTGAGAGAAGTCAGACCAGAAGCAAAGCCGCTCCAGTCTGACCTCTGACTTCCGACCTTTGGCATCCGACCTCTAACTTCCGACCTGCGGTAGAGTCGCGATTGATTGCACCCCGGAAAGGCGAAGCCGCTCCAGTCTGACTTCTCTCCTCTGACTTCTGACTTCTTTTGTATCTTTCCTACCTGGACGAATGACTGCTATGCGAAATTTGCTTTTCTCTCTGGTGATACTCTGTGTTAGTCACGCCCTTTCCGTGGCGCAGCAGGTTCAACTGCCGCCGGGCTTTGTACAGGATTTGGTTGTTGACCAGCTCAACCCCGTTTCCATGACACTGGACCACCACGGCCGGGTATGGATCGCCGAAAAGCACGGGGAGGTTCGCATTGTCAATGAAGCCGGGCAGTTGCTTCCTGCGCCTTTTGTTTCGGTTCAGGTGGATGACTACAACGAGCGGGGTCTTCAGGGCATCGCGCTGCATCCTGATTTCGACAACCAGCCCTACGTTTACCTCTACTACGCCATTCCTGGTGCCAACCGCAACCGCCTGAGCCGCTTCCTGGCCAACGGAGACCTGGCAATTCCGGGCAGCGAAGAAATCCTCATGGAGTTTGATCAAATGGCCGGCACTATCCACAATGGCGGAGCCATGGCCTTTGGTCAGGATGAAATGCTCTATATCGGTACCGGAGAAGGAGCCGATGCTGAAAAAGCCTCCGACCTGAATTCTTTCCATGGAAAAATTCTCCGGCTCCATGCTTCTGGCAACATCCCTCCCGATAACCCATTTTACAACCAGCTCACCGGCAACCTCAGGGCGATTTATGCGCTTGGCTTCCGGAATCCATTTGCCATTTCCTATGACCTTGCAAATGACCGTATGTATGCCGGGGATGTGGGCGGCGGTGAATACGAAGAAGTGAACCTCGTGGAGGCCGGGCATCATTACGGCTGGCCCCTCATCGAAGGCCCGAGAACCTTTCAGCCTGCACCCAACCAATACAGCGACCCCCTTGTTGCCTACGACCACAACGTCGGTTGTGCCATCACAAGCCTGCTCTATGTGCCGGAAGCAAGCACAGCCTTGCCTCCCGCCTTTCACAACAGCCTCATCTGGGGGGATTATTGCCAGGGTTTTCTGCACTGGCGCGACAAAAACGGCGTTGAGCAGGTGTTTGCCACCGGCATCGACCGCCCACTCGGGATGCTGATCGACGAATACAACGGCTGGATTTATTACCTCTCCCGCGGCGGGTTGGGCGGCGGTTCTGAGCAGGACAACACCTCCACAGACGAGGGCACCCTCTGGCGGCTCAGGTATGTAGGCGACGGCCCTCCTCACATTTCGCGGCAGCCACAGTCGCTGCTGGTGCCATTTGGCGAGCCCGCTACCTTTCGGGTGGATGCCCAGGGAACTGGTCCGCTTCATTTTGCCTGGTTTGTCAACGGCCAGATTCAGCCGGATACCCTCCCGAATTTTACCATCCCGGTCACGGCTTTGTTGATGGATGGCTGGCAGGTTCAGAGCGTTGTGACGAATACCTTCGGAACAGACAGTTCGGGGGTGGCAGTGCTGTCTGTCACGGCCAACCGCCGCCCGCGGCCCGAGATTCTTTTGCCTGATTCCACTCTGCTTTTCCGGGGCGGGGATACCCTCTCGTTTTTGGGCAGGGCCTTTGACCCCGAAACAGGCCAGTTACCGGATTCGGCCCTTAGCTGGTGGGTGGACCTGCATCACGACCTCCACAAGCATCCCGGAGCGGGGCCTTTTGTGGGTTCTTCCAATGGGACCTGGGTGGTGCCATCAGTGTATGAAACTGATCCGGATGTGTGGTTCCGGGTGTCGCTCTCCGCAGTGGACAGCGCAGGTCTGCACGGTCTGAAACAGATTGACCTTCAGCCGGATCTTTCCGTGGTGTTTGTGGACGGGCCCGCAGGCGTAACAGTGAACCTCGACGGCAGAACCCTCACGCTGCCCGCTCAGCAACCGGGCATGATTGGCCTCCTCAGAACCCTTCAGGCCACAAGAAGCCAGAAGGTAGCCGACACCTTGTATCTGTTTGACTCCTGGGACAATGGCTCAGTGGAGTTGCTTCGGAAAGAATATTTGCCGGAAACCGGCCTTCAGGTTCGCCTGAACTACCAGACCAGGGTGCTGGGTAATGGAACTGGCCTCACAGGCAGTTATTTCATTTCTCCGGAACTGGATTTTACCAGTGACCCTGTGCTGATCCGGCTCGACAGCACAGTTGATTTTCTCTGGGGGAACGGGAGTCCGGGCCCCGGGCTGCCCAACGATTACTTTACCGTGAGATGGGAAGGGTTCGTGGAGCCTGTTTTTTCGGAGGAATACCGTTTCACCGTTCGCTCGGATGATGGCGTTCGATTTTGGGTGGATGATCAGTTGCTAATTGACCAGTGGGTGCCTCAACCCCCGACTGATGTAAGCGCCACGATTGTGTTGCAGGCTCAGCAGCGCTACGCCATTCGCCTTGAATACATGGAGATTGAGGGTGGGGCAGAGGTGAACCTGTATTGGGAAAGCCCGTCAACAGAGCGGGAGGTGATTCCGAAAAGGCAGTTGTTTCCCCTGCCGGTGGTGGTTCCAGGGCAGGTGCGGGGCCTTGTGTGGGCAGACCGCGACCGGAACGGCCAGCCTGGCAGCACAGAACCGAAACTGGATGGTCATCTGGTGAGCCTTTGGCAGGCAGAGGAACTTGTGACCAGCATCGCGACAGACGCCGAAGGGCGCTACCTGATGGCGGGATTGCTGCCGGGAGAATACCGGGTGAAAGCGGATCTGGCAGGGACCAATGGCTGGTATGCCGGTGGAACAGGGCTGGACCTGGCAGGGTTTAGTGCCCCGTTTACCCTGGCCGATGGAGGCGATATCATCATGAATCTGGGATTGTTTCCCGAAACAGCTGACGATCTCAGGCCACTGGCACGGGTGGCAGTATTACCCAACCCGATGGAAGAAGATGCAGTGCTGATTTACCGCCAGCGGCTGGATTTGCCTGTTCAGGTGCAGATTCGAGATGTGCTGGGCCGGTTGGTTTGGGAGGCGAATGGGCCGACGGGCATTGGCGACAAACGCGTGGACTTGCCAACAGCTGAGCTGAGCGTGGGATTTTACCTCGTGGAAATGAGGCAGGGGGCAGAAGTGCGGAGGCTGTGGATAGCCAGGCAATAACCCTCACATTATGAGCCAGTTACCGCCTCTGCCATTTAGCCCTGAGCCTGAGCTGATCGCCATTCTTGCCAGGAAGGGGATGATCCGGCAGGTGCCGAAAGGGGCTGTGCTGCTTCGTGAAGGGGCGCACGTTGCTTCGGTGCCGGTTGTGATTTCGGGCTTGCTGCGGGTTGATAAGATCGAAGAAGAGCGGGAGTTGCTGCTCTACTTCATTCAGCCGGGGCAGAGCTGTATCATGTCTTTCAGCGCGATGTTTCAGGGAATGCCGAGCCGGGTAATGGCAGTGGCGGAGGAAGACAGCGAGGTGTTGTTGCTGCCGGTGGAGGAGTTGCCGGACTGGCACCGGCGTTTTCCTTCGTTGCAGCGATACTACCTGGAGTTATACCAGAAATACTACGACGGCTTGCTGACAACGATCGATGTGCTGGCCTTTCAGCGGATGGATGCCCGGATTTTGGCTTATCTGGAAAAACGGGCGGAGGCAACGGGCAAGGAATTGCTGGATGTGACCCATCAGCAAATTGCACAAGCAGTGGGTTCAACCCGGGAAGTGGTGTCGCGGGTGCTGAAGAAACTCGAAACCGAGGGCCATGTGCGGCTGGGAAGGAATGAGGTGGAGGTAAGGAGAAGTAGCCATTGAACCCATTGAGCTGATTACCTTTTGGCTTGTGGTCCAAACCTTCAGGATAAATCGGACAGGCAAAGTTGATCGGACCCCGTCAATCGAGTATCTTGTTCAGCAGAATTTTCGGGAATCTGTTTGGCTGTCTTCGCAATGAGTGCCCTGAAAGACCGATATATCAACCCTTTAACCGATTTCGGTTTCAAACGGCTCTTTGGAACGGAGCTGAAACTTTTTGAAGCAGCGGAAATCGCCAAATTTTCGCCGGAAGAGCGTGTAGCCTATGAAGACAGCCTGAAATACTACCGCGACCTCAAAAATGTGGTGGATACTTCGCGGGAGGAAGGTGTGCTCGAAGGCATCGAAATAGGATTGGAAAAAGGAATGGAGGTAGGAATGGAAAAAGGAATGGAAAAAGGGAAAGAGCAGAAAGGCTTCGAGATTGCCCGCAGGATGAAGGCAAAGGGCATTCCAGAGGCCGAGATTTCTGATTTTACAGGGCTCAGTTTAGAAGAAGTTCGGGAGCTATGAGGGTTTTCCTCCACAAATAAGCCGGCATTCTGAAAAAAAATCCCTTCTGTAACCTAAGTCACTGAAGCGGCCCTTGTTTGCGCCTACCCTTGTATCATGAATCAGCCCAAAGCGCAACTCGTTCTCAAACTCCTTGCTGTTTGCTTTCTGTGTCTCGGCCTGGTTACTGGCATTGTGCTGGCCATAGAGGCCCTGAACAAATGACCTTTCTTTCTGATCCTTCACCAACTTATTTCTTCGCTATGAAAAAGAACATGGGAAACATCGACCGCATCATTCGTGTGCTGATCGCCCTGGCCGTCGCTGGTCTGTACTTCGGTGGCATCATCAATGGCACGGTTGCCATTATTCTTGGCGTTGTCGCGGTGATTTTCGCCGCCACCAGCCTCGTGAGCTTCTGCCCGCTGTATGCCATTTTCGGCCTCAGCACCTGTCCCGTCAAGCAGAATGCCTGAAGCTGGCCAGCTCCTGCTATGTCAACCAAATCAAAACGCCGGGATCTTCCCGGCGTTTTTTTATGACCCCACTACATGGCTCTCATCACGATTTCCTGCTTCCGCCCTCCTTTTTCCCACTTCTGCATGGATGTTTTTGCTGGCAGATCCTTAAGCAGGATCTTTCCTTCAGCAAACAAGCAAACACCTTTTTACTTTTTAATTGTTCAACACCATGTTTCGAAACATCCTGATTCCAGCCCTCGCTCTGCTTCTCACCACAACAGCCTGCAGCACCTCGCTCGGCGACCTTGGCAAAGACATCTCCGTTGACAGTGCAGCCCTCGCCAACTCGGGTGCCTGGCAGGTGACCAAGTTCGTGGAGGAGCTCAAAAACGAAACCTCCGATTACAGCGGCTTCGAATTCTACTTCGACGACAATGGCGTGTTCCGAGCAGTGGCGCCCGGCGGCACCTCCACAGCCGGCACCTGGGCACGCACTGTGGACGATGGCCTGCCCCGGCTTGTCATCACCATTGCCGGTACCAAAGACCTCGAAGAACTCAGCGACGATTGGGTGCTCGACAGCTTTTCCGAGACCAAAATTGAGCTGAGCGACGACAACCTCACTTCTATGGAGAGCTTGCATTTCGAACAATTGTGATCTCACGGCGAGCCCGGGAATTGGTAATCGGCTCGCCGCCACAGTTGCTCTCACACGAATTTCCCGGACCATGTCCGGGAAACCCAGGGGGGAAAGCCGGGGCCTGAAAAGGTCCCGGCCTTTGTATTTGGCCCCCGCAGAACCATCCCTCATTTACCGGACAGATTCCTCACAAGTGCCTGCTAACTTGGTCAAAATGAGCCCGTCTGTATGCGCAAATCTATCCTGCCTCTTGTTCTCGTTACCAGCCTGTTCTTTTTGTGGGGCATCGCCAACAACATGACCGACACCCTGCTCTCCGCCTTCAAGCGGATTCTGAGCATGAATGATTTCCAAACTTCGTTTGTCCAGCTTGCCTTTTACGGTGCCTATTTCGTTCTCGCACTGCCTGCAGCCTTGCTCATTCGCAAAACAAGCTACAAAACAGGGATCCTGATCGGGCTTGGCTTGTTTGCCATCGGAGGCCTGCTCTTTTATCCTGCCAGTCTCACGATGGTCTATGGCCATTTTCTAGCCGCTTTGTTCATCCTCGCAGGTGGCCTTTCCATTCTTGAAACCACCGCCAACCCTTATATCATCGCGATGGGCGACCCAGAAACGGGCACCCGCAGGCTCAATCTGGCCCAGTCATTCAACCCCATCGGTTCCATCACGGGGGTGGTACTCAGTAAATTTTTCATCCTCTCGGAGTTGCAGCAGGTGAGTGCCGCAGAACGCGCTGCGATGGATCCCGCTCTGCTGGCTGATCTTCAGGGCCAGGAACTGGAAGCTGTGATGGGGCCTTATGTGGGCTTGTCCGTTTTTCTGCTTGTGCTCGTGCTGATCATCGGGGTGACCAAGATGCCCAAAGCCAGCGATGAGGGCGGCCAATTGGCTTTGTTGCCAACCTTTGCCAGGCTGCTAAAAAATCGCCGCTATGTCGGCGGAGTGCTGTCGCAGTTTTTTTACATCGGCGCTCAGATCGGTGCCTGGTCCTTCATCATCCGGTATGTGATGCAGGAACTCGCCATTGATGAAGACAGTGCCTCCAACTACTACATCGGGTCGCTGGTACTGTTCATGGTGAGCCGCTTTGTGGCCACCTGGCTCATGAAATTCATTTCTCCGGCACAAATGCTCACCTGGCTGGCGCTGCTGGGGGTCCTCTTCACCGGAGTCGCAGTCTTCGCTTCAGGCCCTGTTGGCGTGTATGCCCTGGTGCTGGTGTCGGCCTGCCTGTCGATGATGTTTCCCACCAACTTCGGACTGGCACTTGAGGGCGTTCACGCTGAGCGAAAAATCGGCGGCGCCGGGCTCATCATGGCCATCCTGGGCGGGGCTTTGATCCCCGTTCTGCAGGGGAAAATCTCCGACCTCTATGGCATCGGGGCCTCTTTTGTGGTGCCAATGCTGTGCTTTGCCCTTGTCGCTGTGTATGGCTTGCTGTTGTGGAGAACGAACTTGCTGCCGCGGCCGGATGGGGTAGAGGAAAGGCGGCTAACAAATTAAATTAGCCCAAAGCCTGCTCAATATCTGCCTGAATATCTCCAAGGTGTTCCAGCCCAACTGACACGCGCACCAGTCCGGGGGTGATGCCAACCGCCTGGCGCTGCTCTTCGCTCAGCCGGGCGTGGGTGGTGGAGGCAGGGTGGGTGGCAATGCTGCGGCTGTCGCCAAGGTTGGCTGATAGCGACAACATTTTCAGGCGATTGAGAAACTCCCTGCCTTTTTCGAGGCCGCCTTCTACTTCAAAGGTCACGATGCCACCACCGAGCTTCATTTGCCTGCGGGCGAGGTCGTGCTGGGGGTGGCTGGGCAAAAAAGGATAATTTACCCTGGCCACCTGCGGGTGGGTTTCCAGCCATTGGGCAAGTTGCAGGGCACTCTGGCAGTGCCGGTCCATGCGAACATGAAGGGTTTCGAGGCTTTTGGAGAGGATCCAGGCGTTAAACGGGGCGATGGCCGGCCCGGTGGCGCGGCAAAATTTCCGCACTTCTGCAATCAGGGCATGGCTTCCCAGCACCACCCCGCCCAGCACACGGCCCTGGCCGTCAATGAATTTGGTGGCGGAGTGGGAAATGATGTGGGCACCCCATTGGGCTGGCTGCTGCAGATAGGGCGTGGCAAAGCAATTGTCCACATTGAGCAACAAGCCATTTTCCCTGGCAAGCCGGCCCAGCATCTCCAGGTCCACGAGTGCCAGCCCGGGGTTGGAGGGGGTTTCGGCGAAGATCATTTTGGTTTCGGGGCGAATTGCGGACTGCCAAACAGCTTCGGGTTCTGCCGGGTCCACATAGGTGTGCGAAACCCCAAAGCGGGGTAGAATGGTGGTCAGGATCGTGTGGGAGGCCCCGAATAAAGCCCGCGAGGCGACCACGTGGTCGCCCTGCGAGAGCAGTGCTGCCATGCTGGCAAACACTGCTGCCATGCCCGAAGCAGTGGCGAATCCATCCTCCATGCCTTCCAGAGCAGCCATTTTACTTTCAAATTCCCTGCTGTTGGGGTTGGAATACCGGCTGTAAATGTCGCCCTCCACCTCGTCGGCAAACATGGCCCGCATCTGCTCAGCATCTTCGAAAATGAAGCTCGATGTGTTGAACATCGGGGCCGAGTGCTCGCGGTGCTGAGAACGTTCCGTCTGGAGCCGGATGGCGAGGGTATCGGGATGGAAGGAGGATTCGCTCATGAAAATCGTTCGGTTCGGGTAATGCCCCAAAGGTACGGACAAAACTCGATTCCCGGCCCAATGGCGCTGCCGGCATGGAATTGCCAGGAGGGACGCAGGCTATTTTTTCTTCTTTTTGCCCCATGAATGGCTTGGGCCGTTGTCCACGTCAAAAACCAGGTACAGTTTTTCCTTTTTCTTGGCGATGGTTCGCTGCCCTTCATAAATCGCGTCGAAGCTGTAGTTGTTGGCCACAGTGTGTTCCTCCCAGGTACCTTCATACAAGGCCCAGTTCACTATTCTGATCTCGTGCCTGCCTTTGGATACAGGTACCACCACAGATTCGCCCTGTGTTTCCCGAACCACACCGGATGTGCCAACCAGTTCGCCGTCGATAAACACTTGTGTTTTGCAGTCGTGGTCATAACCTTCCACTACGTTCACAAATTTGAAGTACACTGCCAAAGAACTGTTTTGGGCCCAGGCTGTACCGGCGGTGAGCAGGAAGAGGGCCAAAATTAAATGCCGTTTCATAGCGAAAAAAGTTGATCTGTTAGTAGAATGATGAATCTGATGAACAAGATTCGACCATTTTCCTTCGCGGCACCATACGGGAAACGACGTAGAGACAAGGACTTGCCCGCGGTCTTTGCCGGATTTGGAACTAGTTTCAAAGGAAAGATTTCGTCTTTTGCAATATTTAGCCTACTTTGGTCGTGCCTCTCCTTCAGGAGATCTTTCTCTTGCTCAAACCCTACGCTCATGCAAACCCAGGAAATGATTCAGGAAGCCATAGAGCTTCGTCAGGTAGTGACGAAGGCCATGGAGCTTGTTGAAAAAATGAGAGAACGCCTCCCTGAGCTGGAAGAACCGGCCATGCGCGCCCAGTGCAGCGTCATCAGGGCCTTTCTCAACCAGTCTGTGCACCATGAAAAAGTCCTCGAAGAAATGCTCAACATCCGGGCAGCCAGCTAAGGCACACCCAGCGATCCCAGATTTTCCACCCGGCATGCGTCATGCCGGGTTTTTTTTGTGCCGGATTTCCCTAACTTTTCCCCCTCACTCTCTCTCCTGCCATGACGCAACTTGCCCCCGACCGCCTGGTCATGTACCGCTCTTCCGCCGGATCCGGCAAAACCTTTACCCTGGTTCAGCAGTACCTGCGCCTCGTTTTGCCCAGGCCCTTCCTCTATCGTCATATCCTGGCCGTTACGTTTACCAACAAGGCCACCGAGGAAATGAAGCAGCGAATTCTGGGAAAGCTCTTTGACCTCTCTCAGGCCACGCCTGCCAGCATCCGGTCTATCCAGGAGTATGCGGGAATTCGCGAAGAACTTGCTCAGTCGCGGCCAGATCCCGACTCCTGGGTGCCTCATCAGGCCAGGTTTCTGCTCGGTCGCATCCTTGGCGATTATGGCCATTTCTCCGTTTCCACAATCGAGTCCTTTTTCCAGCGCATCCTCAGGGCCTTCGCCAAAGAGCTCGAAGTGCCCATGGGGTATGAGATCGAAATGAACCAGGAACTCGTCCTCGACCGCCTGATTGAATCTCTGGCGCTTGACATCCATCCCAACACACCCCTGCTCGAACTTCTTGAAGAAATTCTCCACCAAAACCTGCAGGAAGAAAAAGGCTGGGATGTGCTCAGGGAGCTTCGCCACCTGGGCCGACAGGTGTTTCAGGAGGTGTTTGTTGATCTGGTAAAAGGAGAACTCAGCAAGATTGAGGACCCCCTGGCCCTCGCCAGAGCATTGTCTCAAAAAGCCTGGGGCCGGAAAAAGGCTTTCGAGCAGGAAATGAAAACCCTCGCCAAAGCCTGCCTTGAGATGATCGAAAGGAATAGCCTGGCTGTCAGTGATTTTTCCTACGGCGACGGCGGCGTGGCGGGATATTATGGCAAAATTTTAGCCGGCAAATGGGAGCCCGGAACCCGGGTAAGAAAGGGGGCAGAAGAACCTTCCTCCTGGGCCGCAAAAAAATCCCCGATGGCTTCCCGGATTGAACAAGCCCTCGCCGACGGGCTGCTGAGCGTGCATCAGGATCTCCTCGATTTTTTTGACAAGCAATGGACCGGTTACAACACCGATGTAGCCATTGCTGACACGGCTGCCAGCTTCGGACTGCTTGGATACCTCGAGCGCCTGCTCGAAGCCTACCGGAAGGAGCATCGGGTGCTGCTCATCTCCGATTCCAACCGCCTGCTCACCCAGGTTATCCGCGAAGCCGACCCGCCCTTCGTCTATGAAAAAGCCGGGCATTATTACCAGCATTTCCTCCTCGACGAGTTTCAGGATACGTCCGATTTGCAGTGGGCTAATTTCTGGCCCCTCATCGAGGAGTCGCTGGGCTACGGCTACCGCAACCTCATCGTGGGGGATGTGAAACAGGCCATTTACCGCTGGCGAAACGGCAACCCCCAGCTGATGATCAGGATTGAGGAGGAAGAAAGGACATGGGTGGAGAGAAAATCGCTGCAGGACAACTGGCGCACCGCCCCGGAAATTGTGGACTACAACAATTCCCTTTTTGCCATGGCGGCCCGGCGGCTCGTGCAGGATTTTGAGCAGGCAGACCTTTCCGCAGACAATACAGCCCTGAATCGTTTTCTGGGCCGCGCCTACGAAGACGTTTCTCAGCAGGCGAGGCGCAGTGCTGTGCCTGGCTGGGTTTGTTTGCAGACTACCATCGTGGAGGGTTTATCCAAGACTGTTTTTCGGGAAGAGGCAAAAAATCATACCCTTGCCTGGGTGGCCGAATGCTACGCCGCTGGTTACCGCTTTCAGGACATGGCCATCCTCGTGAGGAAGGGCAAAGAAGGCGCTGAGCTGGCGCAGCACCTCCTGAAGGAAGGCCTGTTGTTGCCTTCCGGCGAAAAAATCGCGATTCAGGTTAGTTCGCCAGATTCTCTTCGCCTGGAAGCGCACCCGCAGGTTCGCTGGCTGCTGATCAACCTCCGGCTTTGCCTGTTTCCCGATGACCCATTGTTCCAGGCTCAGTTTCAGACCCTCGACACCGACCTGACAGAGCAGGCAGCCGAATGGAACCTGCGCTTTGTGCCGCAAGGTGCCTCCCGGAACGAGCTTCGCCTCCATGCCATTCGTTCCCTGCCACTGTATGAGGCTGTTGTTCAACTTGTCAGACAGCTTCCGGGCCAGGGAGGCAGCGAAAATGCCTATGTGCTGGGCTTTCTGGAAGCTGTGTGGGAATACAGTGCCAAAGTCGATACCAGCATCCAGGGCTTCCTGGTGTGGTGGGAAGAAAATGGCCGTAAAAAATCGGTCAAAGGGGCCGAAAGCCAGGATGCCATCCGGATCATGACCATTCACCAGTCAAAGGGGCTGGAGTTTCCGGTCGTCATGCTGCCGATGGTGGACTGGGACCTTCCCCCGGATTTCCGAAAAAAGGAAATCATGTGGGTCTCCACTGAGGGAACCGCCTATGAAACTGATTTTCCGGTTTTGCCGGTCCACAACACAAAAGGCCTTGAGGCAAGTGCTTTCAAGGAGGCTTTTGATCGCGAACGCATTCTTTCCCACCTCGACAACCTCAATCTGCTGTATGTGGCCATGACCCGGCCCGAGCATCGGTTGTACCTGCACGTTCCGGAGCCTGCCAGGGTCGCAGCTGTGGAAGCCAGCTGGAAAACAGCCGGGGACCTTGTTCGCTCTTTGTCGACAGGTGAAACGGGATTGCTGCAGCAGGATGGCGACCGCTATGTGAAAGGAGAAGTGATGACTGCCCCTGTGAGAAAGAAAGAAAGCCATTCTGCGCGAATCAGCGTGGACATGAGCCATTTTCGGCCGCCTGCCGACAACCGTGAACCCCGGTACTACCTGCGTTCTCAGGGGCCGATCCGGGAGGAAGTTTCGGAAAAAATTGCTGTGGGCCTGGCGCTGCACGAGGCGCTTTCCCGGATTTTGACCCCCGCCGACATCCCGGAAGCAGTGGAAGCCGTGGCCCGAAAGGGAATGGTCAATGACATGGAAGCCAGCAACTTGCAGGAGATCTTGTCGCAATTGCTCGCCCGTGATCCGGTAGCTTCCTGGTTTTCAGGGGAATGGGAAGTGAAAGCAGAGGCTTCCATTCTCAGCCCGGATGGGGAAGAACGCCGCCCCGATCGTGTGCTGGTGAAAGGCCGGGACTGTGTGGTGATTGACTTCAAAACAGGGACTCAGCGCGAGGCCCATCAGCGCCAGGTAGCTGATTACATGCAATTGCTGGCAAAAATGGGCTATTCTTCGGTCGAAGGCTGGTTGCTCTACACAGGTCCGGGGCTTCTTGTTCCGGTATCGGGTGCCATTTGATTGTTTTCCAAGGATATCCTGTTCAACTTCGCTACATGACCCTCAGCTCATTTGCCCTCATCGGACCACCCTCCCTGCGAGAAGAGGCGCTGCGCCGCCTTCGCCCAAAACCCCGTTACCAGGGGGAGCTGCCCCCTTCAGACCTCGACCGTTTCGACCTGATCATCGACCTGGAGCTTGACCTTCACCCAGAAAGAATGGCGCGCTATGCCCAGCACCCTTCCCTGCTGCTGCTAGGGTGCAGTGTCCGCCGCTCCCTGGCCGATCTTTGTGCACCAGTGCGGGGAAAAGGATGCGATGTGCTGGGCCTCAATGCCTTGCCCGGCTTCCTCGACCGGGGTGTCTGGGAATGCACCTACATCGGCGAAACAGAGAAAAACCTGACTGCGGCGCTGTCCGACTGGCTTGGCGTTGGCATGGAACCATTGCCCGATCAGGTGGGAATGTTGGCGCCGAGGGTGCTGTTTCTCATCATCAACGAGGCTTTTCTGCTGATGCAGGAAGGAACGGCCAGCGCAGAAGACATTGACACAGCCATGAAACTGGGCACGAATTATCCCGAAGGCCCCATTGCCTGGGCCCGCAAAATCGGACTCAAAGAGGTGGTAAACCTGCTGGATCTGCTATTTGAGGATACGGGCGAGGCCCGGTTTAAGCCTGTGCCAGCATTGAGGCGGGCCGCAGCCACTGCCTGAAGCTGTTTTGCCCGATGCAGAAGCTCCTCAGCGGGCTGAGGTTTCATTTGCCGGAAACAGGCCCCAGGATGCCAGCAGGGCCAGTTGAGCCGCTGTTGCCGGGCTGTCGCGGCGAATTGCCAGGCCATATTCAAACAATCCTGGAAAGTACAGGTAATGTTGCAGAAATGCCCGGCTATGTAACAGCTTGGTTCTGAGGCCGGTGTAGTCGCTATGCGGCATCCAGATGAGGTCGGGCTCCCGATTGCGGAGCCAGTCTTCTGTTAATCCCTGCCGCGCCAGAACAGGATCGTGCAGCCCGGCAAGGTCGAGAATGCGGATTCCGGGGTGGCGAACGGAGAGAAAGCCATGCTCGGTAGCTGCCAGGCTGCTGCCTTCCGGCAACAAGTCTGTGAGCAGGTTGAGGGCATCCGGCGGCACAGAGGAGGGTCTGCTGTCGTGCTGTTGAAGAATCGCATTTGCCTCAGCTTCCTCGGCCTCCTGCCGTCGTTCGGTCCATTCATTCACCCCGATTCCACCAAATCCAACCAGAGACCACACGAAAAGTGCCATCGACAGCGCCCTGCTGCCGGAGATCGTTTTACCGGAAACTGCAAGCCAGGGACCTGCCATGAGAAAAGGCAGCGAAGGCAAAAACAACCGCGCCTGAAAGCCCATGATCTGAACACTAAGCGACAAGACCAGCAGGGTAGGGGCAAGCGGGAGCCAGGCTGCGAGCCAGGCTTTCCAGTTGAGAGCTCGTGGCTCGGGCTGCAGCAGGAGGGCAAGCATCGGCAGTGCACCCAGCAGCAGAAAGCTGAGCAGGTAGCTGCCTACCGGCCATCGGTGAACGCCGAGGTAGCCTTCGAGCAGGTTGGAGGATTTGGCAAAATAGGGCAGAGGCAGCGGATGGCCGAAATACAGGGTTTTGAGGACAGTATCAAGGGCAAACAGCAGTGCAAGAGCGGCACCGGCCTGCCACATGGCGCGGTATTTTCCCTGGCTCCAGAGCCACAGCGGACCGAATGCGAGGGCGTAAATGGCGTTATCAGGGCGAATGAGGAAGCTGAGATAGCTCACAACAACAGGCAGGAGCCAGTTCAGGCGGTGTTGTTTCCGGGCGGAACTCACCCACAATAGTACAGCAAGGGCATTGGCAGCTAGCGAAAGCGTGGTATCCATGCCGCTGAGCGCATTGACCTGAAAAGGCAGGCTGGCGAGCAGGGGAATACTCCACCACCAGGCTGGAAACCCCGCAGGCCGGATGGCCGCCATCATGCGCCCGAGCAGCCACAGGGCCATTAGCCCAAAACCGAGGGAACTGAGCAGCAGTGGTACCTTGGCCAGGGGGGCAGAGAAAGAAAAGAGGCTTTGGAGGAAAGTGATCCAGCCGAGGTAACCGAGGCTGGTGCAGCCAAATGTGTTCTCGCCGGGGTTCCAGCCGATGTGGCCGTCGGCCAGAAACTGGTTGGCGTAGCGCACAAACATGAAGGCATCGTCGAAGACCGAGGGCCCCGGGCTCGCCAGCCTGATGCCTGCGTGGAGGAGGAGGAAGAGGAGGGAGAATAGGAAGGCCAGATGGGGAACCCGGAATGCGATTTTCATGTCCACTTCTGAAACCAGCTCCGCGTTTTCATGCTGATTACCCCGAAAAATGCTTCTTTGAAAATCCCGGACGACATTTTCGACTGGCCCATGGTGCGGTCGCGGAAGATGATGGGGACTTCCTTGAGTTTGAAGCCATATTTCCAGGCGCGAAATTTCATTTCGATCTGAAAGGCATAGCCCACAAAGCGCACGGGCCGCCGCATGATCTTTTCCAGCACGGGGGCCGTGTAGCACTTGAACCCGGCTGTGGTGTCCTGGATGGGCATTCCGGTCACTTTTCGCACATACCAGCTGGCATAATAGCTCATCAGCACCCGGCCAATGGGCCAGTTCACCACATTCACCCCGTTCACATACCTCGACCCGATGGCCATGTCGAAGCCATCGTGCAGACAGGCATCCAGCAAAGCTGGCAGGTCTTCGGGGTTGTGAGAAAAATCGGCGTCCATCTCGAAAATGTAGTGATAGCCACGGGCCAGTGCCCAGCGAAAGCCGTGCAAATAGGCCGTGCCAAGCCCCTGCTTGCCTTCCCGCTCCTCCATGAACACCCGGCCGGGGTATTCACCCATCTTTCTCCGAACAATGTCGGCTGTTCCGTCGGGGGAATTGTCCTCCACCACGAGCATGTGCCCGTCTGGCAGAATCTCCATGACCTTGTCGATCAGGAGGGCAATGTTTTCTTTTTCGTTGTAGGTAGGAACAATGACCAGTTGCGAACCCATCGGCATGTGACGCTCAATCCTGTTTATTCTGTCAAAACTACGCTTTGAAAGGGGTTCTGCCAAAAAAGACTGGCTCCTGCACGTTATCGGCTCAGTGCTTCCGCGCGGTTCCGGGCTGCATCAAGTCCGGCCCAAAGGCCTTCTTTGAGGCTGTGTGCCTGAAACTGGGCCAAAGCGGCCTCGGTGGTTCCGCCTTTGGAAGCCACTTTTTTGATCCATTCTTCGCAACTCAGGTCGTCCTGCTGAAGCAAATGAATTGACCCCATGAAGGTTTGCATCACCAGCATCCGCGCCTCAGACTCCTTGAAACCCATGGCATTTGCCCGGGCCATCATGGCTTCCATCACATAAAACACATAAGCAGGGCCGCTGCCCGAAATCGCCGTGGAGGCATCGATCAGTGATTCGTTTTCCACAAACAAGACCTTGCCCGTGGTGCTGAGCAGGTTTTGCACGGTAAAGGTTTCAACCCGGCTCACTTCTTCGGAAATGGTGAAAACGGTCATGCCCATACCGATCTGGGAGGGCAGGTTGGGCATCGCCCTCACGACTTTGGAAAGGCCCAGCTCTGCCTGGAGGCGCGCCACCGTGATGCCTGCCATGATGGAAAGCACGATCTGGCCTTCGCTCAGAAAGGGCCTGATGCTGGTGGCCAGGGCGCTGAAATCCTGGGGTTTAACGCACAAAATCAGCAGGTCCATGTCGCGGAGAAATTCGCCTGGCTCCGACCACATGGGGTGCTGGCTGAAATGCCGGATGGCCTCTGCCTTGGAACTGCTGCGATTAAGGACAAACAATTCTTTGGGGCTGACTGTCCCGGTTTGAACAAAGCCCTGGCCGAAGGTTTGGCCCATGTTGCCAGCGCCAATGAGAAGTACGTTCATGAGAAATCTGGGAATAGATGCCTCAAAGATAGGCTCCCTGCCGAGCGAGGCAAGGGAATAATTGCGATAGGATAGGTTGGGAGCCGTGAACCGAGAGCCGAGAGCCGGGATGTCCTTGCCTAGAATAAGTTGACCTGGGATGGAAACTCAAAAGGCTAAAAAAGTCGAAGTTGATTGGGGTTGTGTTGGTCTTTAGGCATGGTAAAGACTTTAAGAACTTCTCTGTCCCTGGCTGGAATAGAGGGGAGC
>JBGSKC010000047.1:0-19752 GCA_041741415.1 Bacteroidia bacterium
AACCAGGAGATCCAGCAATGGTGGATGACCTACAATACCGTCCGCCCGCACAGCTCCCTGGGGTACCTCACCCCGGATGAGTTTGAAGAAGCCAAGGAGAATTTCTACTATTCAGCGGTAGCGGCCTAGGGGAAGAGGACACTGTCTAAAGAGACATTCGCATTCCTTCCAAGGCCTGTATTATAAACGCCAAACTTGTTGGAATAAAGCGCACCTGCTCCAATTCCGGTGTTGTCACTTCCGGTCGTAGTGTTGAAAAGTGCCTCGATTCCGATTGCTGTATTTCTAGATCCGACCGTATTGAAGATGAGAGCAGAAGATCCCATGGCGGTATTCAGGTCTCCGGTTGTGTTGTAGAAGAGCACATTGGTTCCATTGGCTGTGTTATTGTCGCCGGTTGTATTGGTCCAAAGTGCATTGTACCCGTTGGCTGTGTTGTCATGTCCGTTTGAGTTGGCGTAGAGTGAGCTGACTCCGCTCGCAGTGTTATTATATCCGGTTGTATTGTTATTAAGGGAAAATGTTCCATTTGCAGTATTGTTAGTACCGCTTGTATTAGAAAAGAGCGCTGAGCCTCCGTTCGCGGTGTTATTGTTCCCGGTAGTATTGGAGTAGAGCGCCAGGACTCCATTCGCAGTGTTTTTAAATCCGGTTGTATTTAAAATAAGTGCAGAAGATCCAGTCGCGGTGTTATCGCTCCCGGTAGTATTGGAGTAGAGCGCCGCGGCTCCAGTCGCGGTGTTAGTGCTCCCGGTAGTGTTAGCGTAAAGCGCCGAGACTCCGTTCGCAGTATTGCTATTTCCGGTTGTATTGGCGAATAGTGCCTGGACTCCGTTGGCGGTGTTATCGTAACCTGTCGTATTCGAAAGCAGCGCCGAAGATCCTGTCGCTGTATTCAGGTTTCCGGTTGTGTTGTTGAAGAGTGCGTTGGTTCCACTCGCCGTATTATTGACCCCGGTTGTATTGGAGTAAAGGGTATTGTATCCGCTGGCGGTGTTGTCTTGTCCAGTTGTATTAAATCGAAGTGCACTTGACCCATTCGCTGTATTTTGGATGCCGGTTGTATTGGAGCTGAGGGCACTTACTCCATTAGCGGTATTAAAGCTGCCGGTTGTGTTACCCGACAGCGCGCTTGATCCAATTGCGGTGTTGGAAGTGCCGGTGGTATTGGAGAACATCGCACTTGACCCGATAGCAGTGTTAAAGTCTCCTGTTGTATTGGAAACAAGTGCGTTGGCTCCTGTGGCAGTATTTGAAATCCCGGTTGTATTGGCCAAACCTGCTTTGTATCCCCAAAAGGAATTATTTTTCACATGGTCAATTCTGCCGGATGATAGATTGTTGACCCGGATGGTTAATGGCTTATTGTCTGTTGTTCCAATAAAGTTGGTTCCGTCAACAGTACCTGAAGTGCCTGACAGACCCCACGCGTTGGATGTTCCACTGGGGCCTTGTGGCCCGGTCGCCCCTTGTGGCCCGGCAACTCCCTGTGGACCCGGAACGCCCTGAGGGCCGGTGGCACCTGGAGTTCCTTGCAGCCCAGTTGCTCCCTGCGGCCCTGCTACGCCCTGCGGCCCGGTCGCACCCTGAGGGCCGGTGGCACCTGGAGTTCCCTGTGGACCAGTTGCGCCTTGTGGTCCCGCAGAACCCTGCGGTCCGGCCGGGCCAACGAGTTTACTAAGCCACTGCGCCGACGTACCCACGAACCCGCCAGTCACAGCTACCTGATAGGCAGAAGCACCGGCAGCTCCCTGAGGGCCAGTTGTTCCTTGTGGACCAGTTGCTCCCTGAGGGCCGGCAACCCCCTGCGGGCCCGGAGCACCTTGTGGACCAGTGGCACCTGTGGTTCCCGGAGTTCCCTGTGGACCAGTTGCGCCTTGTGGTCCCGCAGAACCCTGCGGTCCGGCCGGGCCAACAAGGCTACTAAGCCACTGCGCCGACGTACCCACGAACCCGCCAGTCACAGCTACCTGATAGGCAGAAGCACCGGCAGCTCCCTGAGGGCCAGTTGTTCCTTGTGGACCAGTTGCTCCCTGAGGGCCAGCAACCCCCTGAGGACCAGGAGCCCCCTGTGCTCCTGTGGCACCTGTGGTTCCTGGAGTTCCCTGTGGACCAGTTGCACCCTGCGGTCCGGCCGGGCCAACGAGGCTGCTGAGCCATTGCGCGGACGTACCCACGAACCCGCCGGTCACAGCTACCTGATAGGCAGAAGCACCGGAAACACCCTGTGGGCCAGTTGTTCCTTGCGGACCAGTTGCTCCCTGAGGGCCAGCAACCCCCTGAGGACCCGGAGCCCCTTGTGGACCTGTGGCACCTGTGGTTCCCGGCGCTCCCTGCGGACCAGTTGCGCCTTGTGGTCCCGCCGGACCCTGCGGTCCAGCGGGACCAACGAGGCTGCTAAGCCACTGCGCCGACGTGCCAACGAACCCGCCTGTCACAGCTACCTGATAGGCAGAAGCACCAGCAGCTCCCTGAGGGCCGGTTGTTCCTTGAGGGCCGGCAATCCCTTGCGGGCCTGGCGCTCCCTGTGGCCCTGTGGCACCCGGGGCTCCCTGTGGGCCAGTTGCACCCTGCGGTCCGGCAACCCCTTGCGGGCCTGGCGCTCCCTGTGGCCCTGTGGCACCTGGAGCTCCCTGCGGTCCGGCCGGGCCAACGAGGCTGTTGAGCCACTGCGTTGAAGTACCTACAAACCCGTTGACTACAGCTAATTGATAGGCAGACAAGCCATTGTTTCCCGCTATTCCCTGCAGCCCTGTCGCTCCCTGGGGGCCGGTTGCTCCTTGTGGTCCGGCAATCCCTTGCGGCCCTGTCGCTCCCTGTGGGCCGGTTGCGCCTTGTGGCCCGACAGGTCCCTGTGGGCCAACCGGACCTTGCGGACCTCCGGCCGGGCCTTGCGGGCCCGTTGCCCCTTGTTGCCCGGGAGCCCCCTGCAGCCCGGTTGCACCCTGTGGGCCTGTTGCGCCTTGTGGCCCGGCGGGGCCCTGGGGCCCTGCGGGACCCTGCGGACCTCCGGCAGGTCCTTGCGGGCCTGTCGGGCCCTGTGGCCCGACTGGGCCTGTGGCTCCTTGCGGACCTGTAGCACCCTGCGGGCCCGTAGCCCCTTGTGGTCCGGCAGTTCCAACCAGGCTATTCAACCATTGAGCTGCTGAGCCAACAAATCCATTGGACACAGCCACCAGGTAGGCAGAAGGTCCGTCGTCGCCCGTCATTCCCTGCGGACCAGTTGCCCCTTGCGGGCCAGTTGGTCCTTGCGGACCCGGAACCCCCTGGGGCCCGGGATCGCCCTGGGGCCCGGCAGCACCCTGAGGACCCGGAACCCCCTGCACGCCAGGATCCCCCTGCGGGCCTGGAGTGCCGCTGAGTGCATAAAGGGCGTATGGCACACTCAGAAATTCGCTGACACCAGTAATGGAAAAGTTGGTTCCTCCTGACGGGTCGATCTCGGTTTTGATGAAGTAAGGCCCGTTTGCCCAGTTGATTGTCGCAAACACACCCGACACCACCGCTCCGCTTCCGATTTCCAGGCTGATCAACCCGTTGGAATTGGTTGTGGAGGCATGCGTTTCCACATACACCTCTGATCCTGTGGCTGATCCCTGCAGCAGGCTGATTCTCAGGCCAACCGGCGCGGATTTGATGAGCGCCTCACTGCCGTCGCGGATCACAGCCTGGTAGCTCATCCGCTGGGGTGCCTGGGCAAATACCGTGGCTGAAAGAGCAACAGCCACGAGGAAGGAGTACAGCTTTTTCACTGAATTAATTTTTTACGATTTTGAAAGTCTGAACCTGTCTGTCAGCCACAGTCACCGTGAGAAAATAGGTGGCTTCTGCGCAGTGGCGCATGTCGATGAGCGTTTGGCTGGTTGTGATGGTTTCGCTGCCAATCAGCCTGCCGTGGGTGTCAGTAAGCCGATAGGCTATGGGGAGAGGGTGAGAGCCTGCTACTTCGAGGGTGACCTGATCAGTTGTGGGATTGGGAAAAACGTTCATTAACATTCCTGCCGCCCAATCCTCTATCCCCACCGAATAGATCTCGTAAGCCTGCTGCACTCCCTGGCTAAGCCTTGCGGAAGAACCTGACACTGTGGTGTAAGCTACCTGCCCCACGGAATAGGAAACGGTGCCACCGCTACCTGAAGCGTCGCCGCCAGCAGCCAAGGTCGCTTGTTGGGCAGTAGCTGTGATGCTGCACAGCAGCAAAAGAAAGCAAGCCGCAGTGTTGAATGCCTTTGACATATAACCTTCGGGTTATCTGGAATGATGTTTACAACTTTCTCCATCTGCCAATCCAGCAGGCGAAGATCGGATTCTTCTCAATTCTTCCTATAAGTAAGACGGTTTGTTAGAAAAAATATCATGAGAAACATTAATTTTTAAGAAGGTGAAGCAAATTGTTTCAGCACGCAAGTCCGAGAGCCAACCTTCACTCTCGCCAAAGTTTTCTACCTTCCCGAACCAACAACAATTACTGCTCATGCACCCCTTCCTGCTTTCTTTCCTGCAAAAATTGGCCAGTGAGCGCCTCAAGTCGCAAAGGCGTCCATTGACTCACGACACCATGGCCCTTGAGCTTCGCAGTCTGGTGGTGGAGGTGCGAAGCGGTGTTAAAAGCCTGTTTTTCATGGCATTGGGAGTGCTTTCCGCAGCCTTTGGCCTTCGCGGATTTTTGCTTCCCAATGATTTCATAGACGGCGGCGTAACGGGGATTTCCCTGCTGGTTCAGGTTCAGACCGGCTGGAACCTGGGTATTTTGCTGGTAGCCATCAACCTTCCTTTTCTGGTGCTGGGCATTCGGGTCATTTCCTGGAGCTTTGCCATTAAAAGCATCTTTGCCATTGCGCTGCTGGCCATTGTGGTTCACAGTATTGCGTTTCCGGTTATTACCGAAGACAAGCTCCTGATCGCTGTTTTTGGCGGATTTTTTCTCGGCTTGGGCATCGGCCTCAGCATCCGGGGCGGTGCTGTGATCGATGGAACCGAGGTGCTGGCGGTCTTTTTGAGCCGAAAAACCAGCCTTACCATCGGCGATATTATCCTCATTTTCAACCTTTTAATCTTTACTGTTGGTGCCTGGCTGCTCGGTATTGAAATCGCCCTCTACGCCATTCTTACCTATCTTGCAGCCTCCAAAACAGTTGACTTTATCATCGACGGAATTGAAGAATATATCGGCGTCACGATTATTTCTCCGGCCAGCACCGCCATCAGGGAGATCATTATCAACCGCCTTGGCAGGGCTTGCACTGTGTATCTGGGCCGGGGCGGCAAGGAGGATCCTGCACTGGGGGCAACCCGCGACATCCTCTTTGCTGTAGTTACACGCCTGGAAATCACGCAGCTGAAAACAGAAATTGAAAAAATTGACCCCGCCGCATTTTTCATCATGTCTTCCATCAAAGACACCAAAGGCGGCATGGTCAAAAAACGCCCTCTTCACTAAACGTGTCTTACTTGCCGAAAACCTTCTTTGTTTTCTCCGGTTTCGTTCCTGTACTTTGCTTTTCGACGCCTGGATTCGGCCCTTAAAGCCGCATTCGGGCTATTTTTCATGGACAAGCAGCCCATTGTGAACATCGAAGACCTTCTCCACACCTATCTGGATGAACCGCAATTGCTCGCCTTTGGCAAGCAGCTCAAGGAAGTACCCAGGGGCAAGTTTCAGATCAAAGGCACTGCCGGTTCTCAGGCTGCCCTGCTCGTTGCTGCCCTGTGGCGAAAATGGCAGCGCCCTATTCTGCTCATTCTCAATGATAAAGAGGAAGCCCTTTACTTTCAAAACGACCTCAGCACCCTCCTTCCCAAAAAGGAAATGTTCCTTTTTCCTGCCTCCTACAAGCGCCCCTACCAGATTGAGGAAGTGGACAATGCCAATATCCTCCAGCGTGCCGAAGTGCTCAATGCCCTCAATCACACCAAAGCCGGGCGCCAGGTCATCATCACCTTTGCTGAGGCCCTCAACGAGAAGGTCATTAACAAACGGACCCTCATCAAGAACACCCTCGAAATCAGGGAAAATGAAACCTGCGGGATGGATTTTGTTGTCGAAACCTTGGAGGCCTACGGCTTCGAGCGTGAAGACTACGTCTATGAACCCGGGCAATTTGCCGTGAGGGGCGGCATCCTGGATGTGTTTTCCTTTGCCCATGACCTCCCCTACCGCATTGAGTTCATGGCCGATGAAATCGAAACCATCCGGGTTTTCGACCCGGTTACCCAGATGTCGGAAGGGCAGGTAAAGCGCGTTTCCCTCATTCCCAACATCCAGCGGCATCTTCTCACCGAAGAAAAGGTCTCTTTCCTCGAATACATCTCCGACCAAACCGTTGTTTTCACCAAAAGCATCCCCTTTATTGAGGCCGACCTTGAGCGGTTGTTTCACAAGGCGGAGGAACATTTTTCCCGGCTCATCGAGAACAGTGGTGGTGCGGCGACAAGCAAAGCTCCCCGCGACCTGTATCTCCATCCCGACGATTTCCGTCAGCAGCTTCGCGACTTTTCGGTGGTTGAGCTTGCGCAGCAACATTATTATCAGGTTCAAACACAGGCACTTACCTGGAAAGGACAAGCCCAGCCTGCTTTTCACAAAGAGTTTAACCTGCTGGCAGCCCACCTCAAGGAAAACACACAGAAGGGCATCCGCAACCTGATCCTGAGCGACAGCGAGGTGCAGATCAAACGGCTGAATGAAATTTTCGAGGAAATTGACTCCGAGGTAAAACTGGAGGGAATCATTGGCGAACTGCACGAGGGTTTCCTCGACCAGCAGCTCGGGCTGGCCATGTACACCGACCACCAGATTTTTGACCGCTACCACCGGTACAAATCCAAAACCAATCAATCCCGCTCCCAGGCCCTGACCCTGCAGGAGTTGCAGGAACTTTCTCCCGGCGACTATGTGGTTCATGTGCATCATGGCATTGGCAAATTCGCAGGCTTGCACACCTTGCAGGTGGGCGAACATTTGCAGGAAGCCGCCAAGATCATGTACCAAAATGGCGATGCCATCTTTGTGAATGTCAACGCTTTGCACAAAATCTCGAAATACTCGGGCAAGGAAGGCTCCGAGCCCAAACTCCACCGCCTGGGCTCTCCTTCGTGGGGCAAAGCCACCTCGAAAACCAAGAGCCGGATCAAAGAACTGGCCTTCGACATTGTTTCCCTCTACGCCCGGCGAAAGTCGAGCCCGGGCTTTGCCTACACCCCCGACAACTACCTGCAGCGGGAGCTCGAAGCCAGCTTCATGTATGAAGACACCCCCGACCAGGTGAAAGCGACCGAAGATGTCAAGAATGACATGGAAAAACCCCACCCGATGGACCGGCTTATCTGCGGCGACGTGGGCTTCGGCAAAACCGAAATCGCGATCAGGGCTGCCTTTAAAGCAGCCATTGACGGGCGGCAAACAGCCGTGCTGGTGCCAACCACCATTCTGGCACTCCAGCATTTCAAAACCTTTGCAGGGCGACTGCAGGAAATGCCCGTTACCGTCGATTATATCAACCGGTTCAAAACCCCTGAACAGCAGCGCCAGATCCTCGACCGGCTCGCCAAGGGCGATATTGACATTCTCATCGGCACCCACCGCATCGTTTCGAATGATGTGAAATGGAAAAACCTGGGCCTGCTTGTGATCGACGAAGAGCAGCGTTTTGGAGTCAATGTGAAGGAAAAACTAAAATCCCTTCGCGCTGAAATCGATACCCTCACCCTCACAGCCACGCCCATTCCCAGAACCCTGCAATTTTCCCTGGCAGGCATCCGGGATTTGTCTGTCATCAGCACCCCGCCTCCCAACCGGCAGCCCATCGAAACGGTGGTCACGGGATTTGAACAAACTGTGCTGCGCGATGCCATTGCCTACGAACTCAAGCGCGGCGGTCAGGTGTTTTTCATTCATCCACGGGTAACAGACATCGAAGAAGTGGCGGGCAGCATCAAGCGGCTGGTGCCGGATGCCCGCATTGGCATCGGGCATGGGCAAATGGGAGGCCCGCAACTCGAGAAAGTGATGAGCGACTTCATCGAAGGCGCTTTCGACGTGCTGGTGGCTACCACCATTGTAGAGTCGGGGCTCGATATTTCGAATGCCAACACCATCATCATCAACGAAGCCAACAAATACGGCCTGTCTGAGCTGCACCAAATGCGCGGAAGGGTGGGCCGCTCCAACCGGAAGGCATTCTGCTATTTGCTTGCGCCTCCCGAAATTTCCCTCACACAGGATGCCCGCAAGCGGCTCAAGGCCATGGAGGAATTTTCTGACCTTGGCAGCGGCTTCCACATTGCCCTTCGCGACCTCGACATCCGGGGGGCCGGAGACCTGCTGGGCGGCGAGCAAAGCGGATTTATCAGTGAAATTGGCTACGACATGTACCATAAAATCCTGGATGAGGCCATCCGGGAACTGAAAGAGGAACATTTTGCCGACCTTTTCCAGGACGAAATCGACGAGCACAAGAAGATTTTGGTGGACGATTGCAAGATCGACCTGGAGCTGGACATCAGGCTGCCGGAAAGCTATCTGCCAAGAATTCCGGAGCGTTTGAAATACTACCGCCGGATAGCCGGAGCAGAGAAAGAGGAAGATCTGCGCAACATCCAGCGCGAGATGATCGACCGGTTTGGTCCCATGCCCAAGCCTGTGCTTGCCTTGTTTGATGCCACCAGAATTCGCGAAACCGCCCGCAGGATCGGGGTGGAACGGGTGGCCCTGAAGGATGGCATCCTGCGGCTTTACTTCATTTCCGACCAGCAGTCTTCCTTTTTCCAAACCCGGCAATTCACCCGCGTCCTCGAATTTGTGCAAACATTCCCGGTGAAGGTCAAGCTAAAAGAGACACCAAAAAATCTTTCCCTGGAATACAAAGACGTCAGCGATATCAAGCAGGTACTTGAACGAATCCGGGATCTGCATGATTTTGTGTTGCGGGAGGAAGTGGTGAGTGCCGGGTAATCATTTGTTTATGAGTACATCTTCTTCAGGCTTCAATCCGGGTGAAGGGTGGGTGTTGATGCCTGCCTTTCGTGAGGAAGGCGTGATTGCCGCCACACTGAAGGAGTTGACAGACCGCGGATACAGGGTGCTGGTGGTGGATGATGGCTCAGGCGACCAAACTGCAGATGTGGCGAAAGCTGCCGGGGCAAAGGTGCTTCGCCATCCGATCAACCTGGGGCAGGGAGCCGCTCTGGAAACAGGCATGGCCTGGCTCAGGCAGCAGGGCCCAGCCTGGGTGGTTCATTTTGATGCGGACGGGCAGCACGATGCAGACGACATTCCCCGGTTGGTATCATCTTTAAAAACTTTCGACATTGCTCTGGGGTCGCGCTTTCTGGAAGGAGGGGAAGCGAATGGGATGCCTCCGGGCAGAGCCATTTTATTGAGGTTAGCCCGCCTGTTTCACGGATTCAGCACGGGGCTGTGGCTAAGCGATGCTCACTGCGGGCTCAGGGCGCTTGGGCCAAAGGCCTTGGCAAACATCAGGCTGCAGGAGCCGGGAATGGCCCACGCCAGCGAGCTGCTGGTAGTTATTCGTCAGAAATCGCTGTCATGGTGCGAGGTGCCGGTGAAGGTGCGGTACACCTCCTATTCTTTGTCAAAAGGCCAGCAAAACAGCCAGGCATGGCGCATCCTCGGGCGGCTTGTGGCCAAGAGATTGTTGTAAAAAAGGGAATCATGTTCAGATCTAAACAGCTCCATCTTCTTCCTTGGTGAACATATTATTATTTTCTTATTTTTCGGGCGGCCTTTGGCTTTCTTCCTTTTTTCGAAAATCGCCCACATGAGTCCAGAAGAACAAGCCTCGCGACTACAAGCCATCATTGATACGGCTATCGATGGAATCATCTCCATCGATGAATGTGGGATGGTGGACACCATCAACCCCGCTGCGGCACGGCTCTTTGGCTACAGCCCTGAAGAGGTGCTCGGGAACGCCGTGTCGATGCTCATGCCAGACCCCGACAGGAGCCAGCACGACGGCTACATGAGGCGATACATGGAAACGGGCGAAGCCCGCATCATCGGCATCGGGAGAGAGGTCATTGGCCTGAAAAAAGACGGGACCTTGTTTCCTTTCCGACTGGCCATCAGCGAGGTGCAGGTGCGGGGAGAGCTTCGTATTTTCACTGGTATCATCCACGACCTTACCGCTCAGAAGCTGGCTGAGGAAAAACTCATCCGTTACGCCCGTGAGCTGCAGCGTAGCAACAGAGAGCTGGAAGACTTTGCCTACGTTTCCTCTCACGATTTGCAGGAACCACTCCGGAAGATCCGGGCTTTCGGCAGCCGGATCGAAGAAAAAGACCTTTCCAATCTGAGCGAGCGCGGCCAGGACTATCTCCAGAGAATGCTCTCCGCCGCCACCAGAATGCAACGGCTCATCAACGATCTGCTCAGTTTCTCCAGGGTTTCCACGCGCGCGCTGCCCTTTCAGGAGGTCTCCCTGAATCAAGCGGTGCAGGAAGTACTTGGCGACCTGGAATTGCTCATTCAGGAAACAGGAGCATCTATAGAGGTGGGGCCATTGCCCACTATTCAGGGCGACCCCACCCAGATGCGGCAATTGTTTCAGAATTTGATCAGCAATGGGATCAAATTCAGGAGAGAAGAGCCTCCGAGAATCCAGGTGCAGGAGGTGAAGGAGAATATTACTCCCGGGAAGGTGGAAATCCAGGTAACAGACAACGGAATCGGCTTCGAGGAGAAGTATTTAGACAGAATTTTTCATATCTTCCAACGGCTGGAAGGACAGCGTTTTGAAGGATCCGGGATCGGCCTGGCCATTTGCCGGAGAATCGCCAACAAGCACGGCGGCGACATCACTGCCACCAGTCAGCCCGGGAAAGGCTCCACCTTCATCGTTACCCTGTCCCAGCATCAACACGACATTGAATTCCATGGCCTGCCCCCTCAACTAACATCACAACCATGATCAGAACAACTTACAAAACCATCCCTATCCTGATCGCCGATGACGATCCGGAAGACAGAATGCTGACCATCGAAGCCCTGGAAGAAAGCGGGATGAAGCATCCCTGCTCATTTGTCGAAGATGGGGAAGAATTACTTCGCTACCTCAAGCATCAGGGCCCCTACCAGGACCACAAAGCCTATCCGCGTCCCGGCATTATCCTGCTCGACCTCAATATGCCAAAAATGGATGGCCGCGAAGCCCTCGCTGAAATCAAGTCAGACCCGCTTCTGCGTTCCATCCCTGTCATCATTCTCACCACCTCCCAGCAGGAGGAGGATATTCGCCACTCCTACGCCCTCGGGGTAAACTCCTACATTTCCAAGCCCAGCGAGTTCCAGAAACTGGTTCATATCATGGATTCCATCTACCAGTACTGGTTCCAGGTTGTTCAACTCCCCGAATCCCGCTTATGAAGGAGACACAAAGCGGCCACGCCCCTCAGGAAGCCGATCTCACAACCTCGCTCATTTCCATTCTCCTTGTTGATGATGACGAGGAAGATTACCTCATCACCCGCGACATCGTGGACGATATCCGGCACGGGGAATTTCAGCTTACCTGGGTAAGCACTTTCGAGGCAGCCATGCAGGCTATCCGGTCTGATTCTTTTGACGTGTACCTTGTGGATTACCGCCTCGGTGCCCACAATGGCCTGGAGTTGATCGAAGAAGCCATTTCTATCGGGTGCGAAGCTCCTATGATTTTGCTCACCGGGCAGGACGACAGCGAGATCGACGCACGGGCCCTGCAAGTGGGAGCAGCAGATTACCTGGTAAAAAGCCAGCTCAACCCCGACCAGCTCAACCGCAGCGTCCGGTACTCCATCCAGCAGGCACGTAACCTCGTCCAGATTCGCCAGCTCAACCTCGACCTGGAAGCCAGGGTAGCACGCCGAACCTCAGACCTTGCCAGGGCCATCGAAGAAATTCGGCAGAGCCAGCAACTCTATTCCAGCATTGCCCACCAGTTTCCTCATGGCTTTATCATGGTGCTGGACCGGGATCTCCAGTTTTTGCTGCTGGACGGCCAGGACCTGCGCAGGCTCAACCTCGACCCGGTATCTCTCGAAGGCCAGAGAGCCTGCATCCTGGTGCAAGAATCCAAACAACCCGTGATGGAATACTACCTCCGGCGGGTGCTGGAAGGGGAATCGTTGACTTTTGAATTTGACATTCAGCAGGACTCTTACACCTTTAAGGCGGTACCGCTGTTTGATGGCAGTGGAGACATTGAGCAAATCCTGGTGGTTTCGTTCAACATCACCCAGCAAAAAAGGGTGGAAGAAGAAATGCGGAATGCCCTGAGCAAAGAAAAACAGCTCAATGAGCTGAAGTCGCGCTTTATCTCCATGGCTTCGCACGAGTTCCGAACCCCGCTCAGCGCGATTCTATCCTCTGTTTCCCTCATTTCACGCTACCAGCAAACAGAAGATCAGCCCAAAAGAGACAAACACATTGAGCGCATCAAATCCAATGTCACCAACCTCACTGGCATCCTGGATGATTTTCTTTCCTTGAGCAAACTGGAAGAAGGCAAGGTGGAAGCCTCGCTGGTTTGGTTTGACCTCGAAGGCCTGGTGGAGGAGGTGATGGAAGAAATGGCAGGCGTTGCCAAACCTGGCCAAAGCCTGAAGCTGCATTTCGAGGGCGAGCGGGAAGTGCTGCTCGACAAGCGCTTAACCAAAAACATTCTCATAAACCTGCTGTCGAACGCCACCAAATATTCGCCGGCAGAGAGCCCTATTCAGCTTCGGGCAGAGGTGCTCAACCGATACATCCGGCTATCGGTAGAAGACAAAGGAATTGGCATCCCGGAAGAAGAACAGGTTCACCTGTTTGAGCGATTTTACCGGGCACATAATGCCACCAACATTCAGGGTACTGGCCTGGGGCTGAACATCGTGAAAAAATACGTATCCCTCATGGAGGGAAGTGTGGAGTTTCAATCGGTGCTGGGGGCAGGCACAACTTTCGTGGTAACCTTCCCCCGGCGAGACACCTACCCCACTGGATGACTCAGCAGAAATGCCTACCTTTCCCCTTATATTCGACCTTTCGTGATGAACAAGAAGAAAATTCTCCTGATCGAAGACAATCCCGACATGCGGGAAAACACAGCCGAAATCCTTGAGCTGGCCGATTACCATGTCCTCACCGCTGAACACGGCAAAGCTGGCGTGGCCCTGGCCAAGGATCAGCAGCCTGATCTCATCATTTGCGACATCATGATGCCCGAACTCGACGGCTATGGCGTGCTGCGGATGCTGAGTAAAAACCCCGATACCGCGTCTATCCCCTTCATTTTCCTGTCGGCAAAGGCAGAAAAAAGTGATTTTCGCAAGGGAATGAACCTCGGTGCCGACGACTACATCACAAAGCCTTTTGATGATGTGGAACTCCTCGACGCTATCGACATGCGCCTGAGGAAAGGGGAAATCCTCAATCGCGACTACGACCGGAATGCCGACGGCATTGATAAATTCCTGCGCGACGCCAAAGGCCATGATGCCCTCCACGCCCTGACTGAAAACAGGGAAGCCCGTTATTACAAAAAGAAGGAGGCCATTTTTCACGAAGGAAATCTCCCCCACGGCATTTTTTTCATCAACAGCGGCAAGGTTCGGACTTTCAAAACCAACGAAGACGCCAAAGAATACACCACGGGTCTGTATAAAGAAGGAGATTTTCTCGGCTATCTGCCTTTGCTCCGCGACACCCCTTATCAGGACTCGGCCATGGCCATGGAAGATACCGACCTGATCATCATTCCAAAGGATGATTTCTACCAGCTCGTGTACAACAACCGCGATGTGTCGAATCGCTTCATCCGGATGTTGTCTGACAACCTGAGTGAAAAGGAGGAAGAACTGCTCCACCTTGCTTATGACTCCGTTCGCAAGCGGGTTGCCGATGCCTTGGTTCAGCTCCGCGACAAGTTCATGGTGGAGGGCAACAAAGGACCTTTCACCATGTCCGTCAGTCGCGACCACCTTGCCAGCCTGGTTGGCACTTCCAAAGAGTGCGTGATTCGGGTGCTGAGCGAATTCAAAGAAGAGGGCTTGGTAACCACCCATCTTTCTGAGATCACGGTTCTCGACCCTGTCAGGCTGGCCCGGGTCCCGTATTGAACAGCTGTGGCAATGAGGCAAATCCAGCTGAAGAATTCTTCACACTTTTCCTATCTTAGGGAATCCTATTGTCATTCATCCACTCACTTTCCTTCCCCATGATCTTGCGCGCTGCCTTCCTGCTGCTCTTTGGTTGCTGTGCCCTTCCCTCCTTTGGCCAAATCACTGTAGCCGGGTTCGACACCTATGTTTTGCAGGGGTTTCAGGTACTGGTATCGGAGCAAATGCAAGCCGACCACCCCGGCCTCAGCCAGGAAGGGATCCGCTACTTAGACACATTGCTGGGCAAAGTAGTCTATCTCGGCCTTGCCGACGACATCATGGATTCGCTGCGGAAAGTCCCCATTTTCATGGAGTGGGCTGTGGCAGGTACCGGGGCCTGGTATCACCCTGATGTAAACTGGCTTATTCAAAACGGCTACAACCCTGCCAAGGCTAAATCCGTCGAAATAGCCAACCTTACCTACTTTCTCAATTGGTCCCGGCAAAATCAGCCATGGATCATCATGCACGAACTAGGCCATGCCTATCACGACCAGGTGCTCGGTTACAACGAGCCGGCCATTATCGCAGCCTACGACTCAGCCATGATCGAAGGGCTATACAATTCAGTACTCTACAACCCTGGCTTCGGAAACCCACCTTTCGCCCAGGCAGCCTATGCCAAAACCAACTATATAGAATATTTTGCCGAAATCACGGAGGCCTATCTCGGTGAAAACGACTATTTCCCTTTTGACAGCACCGACCTGCGCACCCACGACCCGCGGGGCTACCGGGTGGTCAGTCAGGTTTGGCGGCTCGGAGGCACTACCTCTGTGGAGCGTGGCAGGTTCCTGCCCATGGAACTGGAGCTTGCTCCCAACCCCGGCACCGACCTCGTCAAAGTCACCATCCCTCAGACCATGGTGCCCTGCACCCTCCGCCTGATGAATGTTCACGGCCAGGTGATTCAGGAAGTTGAGGTGAATGAAACATATCATATCCTGAAACTGGACAACCTTTCCTCCGGCGTTTATCTGCTACAGGCCACCGACCTGCAAAGCAGCACCCAGGCCGCCCGGCTCATTAAACAGTAAGCCGCTTCATCCTGCCAGCCCATGGCCTTGCTTGAAATCTGTATCGACTCCCTGGAATCGGCCCTTGCTGCACAAAGGGGCGGCGCCGACAGGCTGGAGCTCTGCTCGGTATTGGGTTTGGGCGGGCTGACCCCTTCGGCTGGCCTGGTGCTGGAAGTCCAGCAAACAACCGGCCTGCCAGGCATGATGATGCTGCGACCCCGTTCGGGGAATTTCGTTTATCAGCCTTCCGAAAAACAGGTCATGGAAAGGGAGCTGGCCTGGGCCGCACATAACGGCCTTCAGGGTGTGGTTGTTGGAGCCTTGCTTCCCGACAACAAGCCCGACCTGGCCTGGATTCAGCGCCTGAGAGATCTTGCGCCAGCCCTGGAAATCACTTTTCACCGGGCTTTTGACCTGGTGGATGAGCCGCTCCGGACGCTGGAAGACCTCATCGCCATCGGCGTGAACCGGGTACTGAGCTCCGGGCAGGCAGGGTCAGCCTGGGATGGCATGGAGCTGCTGCAGAAGATGGTGAAGCAGGCTGCCGGCAGGATCGCCATTTTGCCGGGAGCGGGAGTTCGTCCGGAGAATGTGGCGGCCTTGCGCGAGGCTACCGGTGCAACGGAATTCCACGGCTCTGCCGCGGAGTTGCATGTGGAGCCATATCCGCAGAATGTGCTGCCAGGGTCTGCCATCGAAGCAGGCTGGAAACACTATGTCACACTGGAGGAATCAGTGAAGGCCATGAAATCAGCGCTCGGGTAAGTCGTCAGGCGAATGCTTTGATGTGAGCCTATTAGCCCCAACCCTCCCCTACTCCATCATTTCCATACGCGATTCCCACAAATAGCCTTCAAACCAAACCCTGAGCAGGCCCCTTGACTGCCTTCGCCGAAGGAAATAATACCCATTGAGCCCAGAAGGGATCCTTACCTGATAGGCCGCTGCAAGGGTATTGTCGGCACTGAGCAAATGATAATACAAGACCCGGCCCTGGTCGTGCCCCGCTGAGTCGGCAACAATGGCGGAGTCGAGGCGAACAAATACTGTGTCGCCAACAAAAAACACGCGGAAGGTACTGGAATCTACCAACGGAGCGGGAGAAAGAAGTTTGCGAAGATCTGGCACGCCAAAGCCGATTTCGTAGTCGTAGTAGGGGTAGAGGTGGCCTAACTGGCAAAGCCGCTGGTAAAGGTGCTCCCCGCGCAGCGTGCTGTCCTGCTCCAGAAGGCAAGCCGCAATCCCGGCGATTAGGGGAGCTGCAAAGGAGGTGCCTGCCCCTTCGGTAAAAGCCTTTTTTCCGGTTGGAACGAGTACATAGCCGGGGGCTGCAAGTTCGGGCTTGGCCACCCCTTTGGCATTCGGCCCAACGGAAGAAAAGGGCAGCCTCATTGGCAGGCCGGGCATGGTGGCACCCACCGAAAGGACGGCAGGCACATCAGCCGGGGCCCCCATGAAACGCCAGGGTTTGTCGCCCTCGTTGCCCATGGCCACCACCAGCAGAATGCCCCTGGCGGCGGCTTCGGCGGCAGCTTTGCTCACAGAAATGGTTTCCCCGTTCAGATCAGACAAATCATAGCGGGCATAGGTAAAATTCACGCTGGAGACCACGATATCGGCGCCCATGGCTTCTGCGCGATGAAGTGCGGCAATCCAGGCTTCTTCTTCGGAGATGCTTTCCTTGCGTTCGTGCTCGGTGCGATACAGCAAATATTCCGCTCCGGGGGCAAACCCCAGAAAGCGGCTCCCATATTGGCCAGCGAGGGCAGAAAGCACCTGCGTGCCGTGGTTGGAGTGGTGAGTGACTTTGGAGTCCTGGTCCACAAAATCCCAAGTGTCAATCACATCACCTTTCTCCCAAAGCTGAGCCAGGGCGGGGTGTTGGTTAGCATGGAGGAAACCCGCGTCGAGCACGGCAATCCGGACACCCTTGCCCGAAAGACCCATTTGCTGGAGCACCCCGGCATGCAATTGATTCTGAACCAGGGAAAGGAGCGTATCGAAGCGGGCAGGACTGCGCTGAGCGAGGCACAGTGCGGGAAGAAGGCAGAAAAAGGGCAGGATCAGGTGTGAAAAAGCGTTGCCTTTGATTGGGTTTCTCATTTGTTTCGTTGAATGGTCTCCTGCCAGCTTGATCGAAGATATCGCCTATGAACGAAGAAGTAACGTCATTTCTCCTGCAAGCCATACGTTTGGCCGAAGAGAACGTGCGCCAGGGCGGCGGACCCTTCGGGGCGGTGGTGGTTAAACAAGGCCATGTGGTGGGCAGGGGCGTGAACCGGGTAACGACCAACCTCGACCCGACCGCCCATGCTGAGGTGATGGCCATCCGGGATGCCTGCCAGAATCTGGGGAGTTTTCAGCTGCAGGGCTGCGAATTATACACCAGTTGCGAGCCTTGCCCCATGTGCCTGGGAGCCATTTACTGGGCAAGACCAGAGGCCGTCTATTTTGCTGCAAACCAGAACGACGCCGCCATGGCAGGCTTTGACGATGCCTTCATTTATCGGGAAATAGAGCTGCCATGTGAACAACGGCGCATTCCCATGAAACAAGCCTGCCAGCATTTGGCGCACCTGCCGTTTGAGGCGTGGCAGGCTTTGCAGGAAAAAACGCAATACTAGCCTTGCCAACCTCTCCCCTACCCTCCTGATCATCGTCGGCTGTGCTGTTTACTTCCAGAAAAATGGTAATTTAAACAGCTCTTTCGTTTTCAGGCACCCTTATATTCATTTTCCTTTCTCACCATGCGCAAAATATTGCCCTTTTTCCTCCTTTTCGCAGCCAGCACGGCCACCGCCCAACCCTTTACCCGGCAGGACAGCCTCCGTGGATCTGTGACACCCGAGCGTGCCTGGTGGGATTTGCTCCACTACGATCTTTCCATCAAAGTGGAGATCGAAGAAAGAGCCATTGAAGGGCAGAACGTTATAACCTACCGCGTGCTGGAGCCTGCGACACGCATGCAGATTGACCTTCAACCGCCGATGGCCATCACCAAAGCAGTTCAAAACGGCGGGGAGTTACGCTTTGAGCGCGAAGGAAACGTGTTTTGGATTGAGGTGCCAGCAGCCGCGCAGGGAGAAACCCGCCAAATTACCCTATACTTTAGCGGCAAGCCCGTTGTGAGCAAAATGCCTCCCTGGCAAGGCGGTTTTACCTGGAAAAAAGACAGCAACGGCAAGCCATTTGTGGCTACCAGCTGCCAGGGAGAAGGCGCCTCTATGTGGTGGCCCTGCAAAGACCACATGTATGACGAACCCGACAGCATGGACATGCACTATACCGTGCCGATAGGGCTGGTTTCGGTGGGGAATGGTCACCTGGCCGGCATTGACACAACCGGAGACTGGCAAACCTTCCATTGGGAAGTCAACAACCCCATCAACAACTATGGCGTGAACCTCAATATCGGGGATTATGTCCATTTCTCTGAGGTGTATGAGGGTGAAAAAGGACCGCTTTCCTGTGATTATTATGTGCTGAGGGCCAATGAAGAAAAGGCCAGAAAGCAGTTTGAGCAGGTTCCGATGATGCTGGAAGCATTTGAGCACTGGTTTGGACCCTATCCGTTTTATGAAGACGGATACAAACTGGTTGAAGTGCCTTACCTCGGCATGGAGCACCAAAGCTCGGTGACCTATGGCAACGAATATAAAAATGGCTACCAGGGCAGCGACCTGAGTATGAGCGGCTGGGGCCTTAAGTTTGACTTCATCATCATCCACGAATCGGGACATGAGTGGTTTGCCAACAGCATCACCTATAAAGACATTGCTGACATGTGGATCCACGAGTCATTCACGGCGTATTCGGAAAACTTGTACCTCGATTATCATTTCGGCAAAGAAGCGGCTACGGCCTATGTTGTCGGAACCCGCCTCAATATCCAGAACGACAAACCCATCATCGGCCCCTACGATGTGAACGAGCAAGGCTCCGGCGACATGTATTACAAGGGGGCCAACATGCTCCACATCCTGAGAACCCTGCTCAACGACGATGAAAAATGGCGAAACACCCTGCGCGGCCTGAATACCACCTTCTACCACCAGACCGTGACAACCCTTCAGATCGAAAGCTACCTCGCCGAGTCGCTAGGCATGGACCTGACAGGATTCTTTGACCAATATCTTCGCGACAAACGCATCCCGCAGTTGGAGTATGTGCTCGAAAAGGGTAAGCTCCGCTACCGTTGGGCAAACTGTGTACCGCATTTCGATATGCCAGTGGAGGTCTTGATTGACGGGTCGCCACTTACCCTGAAGCCTACCACCGAGTGGCAAACCGCCAAGGTGAGCAAGGAGGCAAAAAAAATCACCCTCAACAAAAACTACCTCGCACTGCTGAAAAAAGGGCAATAAATGCCAGACTGGAGCAAATTTGTATTTTCCCCTTTCTTCCTTTTCCGTAAATTAACTCTCCGTCAGGTCATTCGCTCTGCCTGACGCCATCAAGCTGCTTCGCCTTATCCGTCATCCAACTTTTCACACCATGTCCAACTCAAAGCCCATTGCTCCCTACGCGCTGATGTTGGAATACCCCTCTTCCGACGGCAAGCCCATGGCAGACAACACGAAGCAAGCGCGAT
>JBGSKC010000048.1:0-4158 GCA_041741415.1 Bacteroidia bacterium
AGCGATTACCCGCACACCCCATCAACCGCATTCACGAACTCCTGCCCTACAACTTTAAAGATGAAACAACCTCCGTCGAGCTGCCTCAATCTTTGACTCAAGAATAAATCTGCAGCAATACGCGGTTGCTTGGGCGGATACTCTTCCAAAACTAAATTGCCAGCTTCCATTATTAAACAAAGAAACGCAACGCGTAAGCGAATTTCTACTGGTCCAGGAGAAATACTACAAGAAGAAAGAATTCACGAAGGAGGAATTCTGCTTTACAATTTTGACATAAATGATTCTAAACTTAAACCAGAGCATCTTCCAATATTAAATGAATTGGCAGAATGGTCGCTTTCGGATGAAAGGATTTCTATAGCAATAGAGGGCCATGCATCTCAAACAGGTAATGAATCGGATAATCTAATACTTTCAGATGACCGGGCTCAAGCAGTACATGACTATTTGGTTTTTAATCAATTTGCAAATCAACAACAAATCATAGATGCCTACGGATTGGGTTCTGCGGATCCTATAGTAGACAATAAAAAAATTGAAGAAAATCTCAATAGAAGTGTATATGTTAGATATTCTATTCCCGTAATTAGTACTTCACCACCTGCATCAGTGCCGACAAGCGGAACTAATAAGTGGCAAATAAAAATAAAATCACAAGCTGGAGTGGGTCTTTTTGTAGGTGGTGGAGTTTTAGGTGGGACAATAAGGAGCGCTGATCCATTATATGTAGCCGAAAAGAATGGATATTTGGCGGCAGGAATTGCAGGATTCGACCTCCAAGGTGCTTCCGCTTCAATTTGGGGTGGTTGGGTAGACTTCCAAACTGATGACATTTATACTATTGACGATTTTGATGGTACATTTGGCATAGTATCGACTCGTGAGTTTAGTTTGGGCATTGGGTATCAAAGCGCAAGGCTCAGTTTCCCTAATTTGGGCGCTTACAATATAGACATCGGTGGTTTGCAACTTGGCATACCAGGAGCATCGGTTGCTGGCATGTATGGGTTTTGGAAAGTTCAATAAGTAGTTGTTTGGCTTATGTTGTGAGTTCCCATCTGAAATGTACTCTACGTATCCCCGAGGCGGGCACGTTAGTTAGCGTACAGCTTTGGTATCAAGTTATAGTTGCTAATCAGACCTTTATGCTAAGTACATTTATTGATTTGACTGCTGTTGTAATTTCCTTATCCCTCCTCCTAAAGGGGATATACGAGTACACCAAAGCCCAGAGGTGGAAGCGGGCGGAGTTTGTTTCGAAGGAGATCAAGGAGTTCTTCAGCGATGCTGACGTGCGAAGAGCCTTGATTATGCTTGACTGGAACAGGAATGTGATAGAGCTGCTTCCCAACGAAATCGAAGGGAAAACCAAGCTTGCCTTTGAAGATAGCTTACTTGAGTCGGCATTAGGTACCCATAAGGAAGGGCGTACTTTTAGTTTTGAGGATGCAGTCATTAAGAAGATATTCGACAACTTCTTTGATAAGCTCATCATTTTCAGCAATTACATTAAAGCAGGGTTGATCACTGTACCTGATATCAGGCCTTACTTGAGCTATTGGATAGAGATCCTGTCTGATGACAACAACGGAAGAAAAAACGAAGCGCTCAGGAAACAAATCTGGAAGTATATCCATGAATATGGATACGTCGAAGTCAAGCAATTATGTGAGGCGTTTGGCTTTAAGGAAAAATGAGGGGTAGTGCTCCATCAAATCTCTCCCCGCCAATAACTTCGTCCAATAGAAAAGTCCGCCCCGCCGTTTTGTATTCATGCATCCCCCTGCACATCCCCCAGATACGAGTTGCCCATGTCGAACCTCCCCGTAGCACTGCTGGCTTTTGCCAACGACAGAGAGAATCCCGGCAGATTCCTTGAAACGCTGTCCTCCGAGCGGCGCAGCCTCGACCAGCTTTTTGACCCGCAAAAGCAGGCCGGGGAGATCCATGTGCGGGTCTCTGACGGCGGCGTCGCCAACCTGGTGGAGGATGTGCAGAAAATGCGCGACAGCCTCCTGATCTTTCACTTCGCAGGCCATGCCAACGGGCAGGCCCTGCAGCTCGAGCACCAAACTGGCAAGGGCGAGTCCCTCGCGGGGGCTAATCTTGTTTCCCTTCTGGGAGCTTCTCCCGGCTTGCAGCTCGTTTTCCTGAATGCCTGTGCCACCCGGGCTCATGTAGCGGCGCTCCTGAACGCAGGTATCAAGACGGTTATCGCCACAGATACAGGAATCGACGATGGGCAGGCCTCTGTCTTCAGCAAGACTTTCTACAAGGGCCTTTTGGGCGGACAATCCCTTCGGCGGGCCTTCGAAGATGCCAGGGTGGCCATTGAAGGCCACAGCGGCCAGCCCCGTATCCACAGAGGGATCGGGCTGGAAAGTGCCGGAAAACCCGATGATTTCCCCTGGGGCTTCTACTGCCCTGATCCCAAAGGCGACGACTGGAGCCTCGCCGATGCCCGCCAAAGCCGTCTGCGGGCCCGCCTCCGTGCGGGAAGCAACAGCCGATATGAGGAACTTCGCGGCCCCGGAGGGCGCTTCGAGCATCTGGACATTTCGGAAGTGCTCCTTACCTCCCTTCACAAACATCCGGTGTTCGAAACCGATGTCAAACTGGGCGAGGAACGCCTGGGCAGCCGGGAGTCGCTGAAAAAACTCTGGGACATGAACCCGCCCCACAGCATCGTGCAGGGGGACGGTGGTATGGGCAAAACCGTCTCTCTCCTGCTCCTGTGGGAGCGTTTTTTAGAGGAGGAGCAAGGGCCTGTCCCGATCTTTGTGCAGCTCAACGAATTCAACCAGGCCACCACCGAAAACCGGGAACACTGGCTGACCTGGTACATTGCCCGCCACTACCTGGGCGAGCGCCCTGTGTCAAAGGAGACAGAGCAGCAGCTCTGGAGCTGGCTGGAGGCGGACTGGGACCGTCCCTACCCCAAGCTCATCCTACTGCTCGACGGCTTCAACGAGATCAGCGTGGACACCAGATCCCTGCTCATTGAGTTGCAGGAGGAGTGGAGGGGCAAGGCAGAGGGGATTCAGATCCTGCTCAGCTCGCGCTACGAAATTAACCTTACCTGGGCGAAGGATTTTCAACGATTGGAACTCCAGCCGCTCGACGAAGCCCGTGCCGGGGCCTATCTCCAGGACCGGGGGCTGCCCTGGCCCGGCCCCGACCAGCCCGACCTGCGCCGGCTTCTTTGCAACCCCATGATGCTGACGCTCTATGCCGCCACCTCCGAGTTTCTGCGGGATGGCAGGGGCAGCGCAGGCGGCTTCAAGCCCAACGCGAGCACAGGCGAGCTGATGTGGAACTTTATCCATGCCCAGACGCTGAAATTCGAAGCCATCCACAACATAGAGGAAGAAAATGTCCATCTGTATCGCTGGCTGATCTGGCAGGTGCTGCCTGCACTGGGCTATGAGATGGAACTGAGGGGCCAGTTCAGCTTCAGCCGCCAGGAACTGAAGGAAGCGGTAGAAGCCTGTCTGGCGCAATTCAATGGACAGCTCTCCGACCTGATGCACCTGTTCCCGGAGTGCCAGCGTACCTGGGAAAAAATCGAGCGGGAAGGCGCGCAGGCCTATCATTTCCAGCAAGTCCACGAACAACTGCTGAGGGTCCTCCGCATGCTGAAGGAGGAGGCGGGCGCATTTGCCTTCCTCCACCAGAACTTTCGCGACTTCTTCGCCGCCCTGCACCTCCGCAACAGCCTGGTGCTGGACGTGGACCGGAAGCGCCCCCCCGGCCTGCTGATCCCGCGTGCCCTCTCGATCTACCTGCGGCGCATGCTGGGCGAGATCGAGGGCGAGCACCACAACGCCGCCCGCCTCCAGGGTCGCCGCTGGAACATCGCTCACCAGCAACCCAATTTGCTTACCCGCGCCCTGGATGGCTGCAGGGGCCTGCATGGGCCGCAGCGCCCCGGCCTGGCTGTGTTTAACCTCCTGGAGATGGTCCACGAGGTGCGGGGGGAGTGGACGGGGCTGTCCATACATGATCTGGACCTGTATTAGTCGCTCCTAAACAACCCCAAAATCGGCCCCCACAGCTTGGAAACGCAGAAAAAGGGAGCCAAAACGCTGGGATATCCCCCGGAAATGTGCGATATTAAGGAAAAATCTGGAGGGCAGAACGATGGCTAAGCCTGCA
>JBGSKC010000049.1:0-52479 GCA_041741415.1 Bacteroidia bacterium
GGGGAAACACTGGTTGGCAACGGGGGCAATGCTCGCCACAGGAGCAGGGTTCACCACGATGGTTTTGCTCGTCACAGTCGAAATACAGCCGTTTTCCTCCACCTGCAGCGTCACAGTCTTCGTGCCGGGGGTGTTCCACGACACATTGTAAGGACCGATGCCCGTTCCGCTCGACGTTGAGCCCGAGCCAAATTGCCAGGCGAAGGCGGCGCCAGTTCCTGCACCACCCACGTAGGTAACCTGAATCTGGTCGCCGACGCAAACGGAGGCCGGAATGCTAAAATCGGAAGAGGGAACAGGGAAAACAGTCACATTCTGTGTGGCGACCTGGCTGAGGCAGCCTTTGTCGTTTACCTGAAGGGTCACCGTTTTCACACCAGCTGTGGGCCAGGTCACGTTTTGCGGGCCGAGGCCAGTGGGGGTGGCCGGAGAGCCGCCGCCCGTGTTCCATGAATAAACAGCGGTCGGGCTGGCGTTACCGGTAAAATTGAGCAGAGAGGGCTGGAAGGCACAAACAGGGGAAACAGCGGAGAACGCCGCCACAGGAATCGGGTTTACGGAGATTGTTCTCACGGCCACATCCGACAAGCAATTGCCCTCCTGAACCTGAACAGTCACCGTTTTGGTGCCCGGTGTGCTCCAGGTTACGAGGTAGGGACCTGCGCCGGAGCCGGATACATTTGCCCCAACCCCAAAGTCCCAGATGTAGGTGTAGCCAGGAGATTGGATCTGGGTGAACACTGCCGTTACTGGATCACCAACGCAGACGTTGGCAGGCATGTTGAAGGCAGCTTTGGGCTTGGCCACGAAGGTGACAGACACATCATCGCTGTCCTGGCAGCCGTTTTCGTCGGCAGCATTAAGGATGTAGGTGAAGGTCGAGGTGACTGGTGTGTTGAAAGCAGCAGTTGGGGTGGCGGAGTTATTGGGGCCCTGGAAGCCCAGCCCACTTTGCCAGTTGTAGATCACGCCGGGCACAGCGGGCACCCCGAGCGGGACAACATCTCCGGCGCAGGCAGATTTATCTGGCCCGGCATTGACAGTGAACGGATCTGTGATGGTGAGAATGGCTGTATCACCGAGGCAGGACAAAGCGTCGAGGGCCACGATCAGGGTTTCGTTGGGCTCGGCTACCAGGTCGTTGTTGATATTGACAATGAGGTTCAGCGAGTCCTGGCCTGCCGGGATGATGACGCTGTCGGGGAAGGCCACGTAGTCGAGGCCGGGAGTGGCAGTGCCGAGGATGTCGAAGTTGATTGTTTGCGCCTGCCCGATGGGGTCTGAGCGGAAGAAGGTAAACATGCCGTTGACGCAGCCTTCGACTGCTTTGGGGCTGTTGTTGTTTACCGGGTTCCTGGCGATGACGCCGGGAGGGGTGGTGCCGCAGGTCAGGGCTTCGATCATCACGCCGGAGTCAAGGGCGTTGTCCTGCTCATCAGCTACTGCAAGCTTAAGCGTGTAAACCTGGCAGGGCTGCACGTTGAGGGTGGCAGTGAGTACCACAGTATGGCCCCAAAAACCAGATCCAGATGCGCCGGTAGGGTTGTTGACAAAAAAAGCATTGTTAACATTCGGGTTCACCTGCGAAATAGCTGTGTAGGTAGCCGGGGTAGTCGGCAGCAGGGCCACGTTGGTGTTGGGGGTGTAGCCCGGACCTGTGATAAATGCCCCGAATACGTCGTCGAAGGTGATGATGAAGTTTGGGCTGGAGTATTCCTCCGAGCCGAAAATGAATTTGAATGTGACCTGTGTGCAGGATGCTTCAAAGTTGAAAGTAACCGCACAGGCATCGTTTGTGATCCCCCCCACGAGGGCATTTAGCTGTGGGTCGCCGGGGGTGTTGTTGGAGTTGCTGGCGGCACCAGGCGTTGTAGGCAATGCTGTGTTGGCAGCACCACTGGTAAGCAGCAACCCCGAAGTGAGCCCCAGAGCGGTAAGGGAGGCGTTGAAGCCGCCCATGGCGGGGCCGGGTGCTGTGGGCAGGGTGTCGCAAACAATGTTAATGTTGCTGATGGTCACCCCCGGACCTGCGAGGTTCTGCACATACTGATTGTATGGAGAACCTGTTGCAATGGTGAGCTGAGCCTGAACATGGGTTGGGCCACCAACTAGCAGCCACCCCAGGCCAATCACCGTAATGAGAATTGGTAACAGTCGTTTCATAAGCAAGCAAGTGAGAGCAAAATCTATCAAACACGTGGTAAGAGCAAATCAGCCGCCGGAGCGTTTAAACTTGTATCCATGGTTGGTGAGATAGGCTTCGACCTTGGGCCGCACATCTCCCTGAAGAATTACCAGGCCGTCTTTGGCAGTGCCGCCAACGCCGCACTGGCTTTTGAGGGCCTTGCCCAGTTCCTTCAGGTCGTTGTCATTCCCCGCAAATCCTGCAATTCTCGTGGCGAGCTTGTTTCCCTTGAGCCGGTCCAGGTGGATCCGCAGGTCCTGCCGCGCCGGTGGCAGGGTAGCCGCTTCAGCACTTTGTTCGTCCTGCCGACGATAGCCCGGATCAGTTGAATAAACAATTCCGCCCTTCGAAGATTTGCCCTTGGTCATTTCCGTCAAGTTAAGGTAAAGCTACGGTTTTTCGGTGAAATGAAGCGGAATTATTACAAATGGAGCCTGCAAACTGGCATAGTTTTACCACGCCGTTTTTCTAATCTTACCCGATTTTCCCAACGAATTCTCCCCGCTTCCCGCTGCCTTTTTGCCGCCCCTGCATTTGTTTTTTGCCAAACCTTACCTCCGCTTTATCCTGCTTCCTGCCCCCCGCCCTCCCGGATTTTTTCTGACCACAGCTTAATAAGCCCCGCCACCACCTCATTTTCTCCTGATAACCAGCTCTTTTCCCGGTATTTCACAACCGGCTGGATGCCCCGGATGGCATTCGTCAGAAAAACAGCCTCGCATTCCAGCAGTCTTTCCGGCGGAAAAAGCGCCTCCTCCACCCGCAGCCCCAGCTCTGCTGCAAGGGCCAGCACAGCTCCCCGCATCACGCCCGGCAGACAGCCGCTCGCCACATCGGGCGTGAGCAGGGTTTGAGCCTCCACCCCAAACACATTCGAGGCGCTTGCCTCGGCCACACTGCCGCCAAGGCTCAGCAGCAAGGTCTCCCCAACCCCCCGCTCCCTAGCCTGCCGGGCTGCCAGCACATACACCAACGCCGAGGCGGTTTTGATTCCGGAAAGCAGGCCATGTTGCAAAAAAAGGCCCTCCGCATCGCACAAACTCACGGGCTCAGGGTCTGCAAAGTATTCCCTCGCCAGCGGCGCACGCTCCAGCATGGCATTGACTTCATCCGTTTCAGGCTGGTAGGCCCCGCCGCCCGCGCGCCACACGTGCAGGCGCACACGGGCAGGACTTTCAAAAGCCTGCTCCTGCACCCAGCCAAGCAGGCCTGCCTTCCATTCGGCCTTCCATCCTTTTTCAACCCGAAGACCCAGCACCTGCATCCCCCTTTCCAGCCGGTCAAGATGCGCATCTGCCTGCAACAAACGCCCTTCAAACACCCGCATGGTCTCAAACAGCCCGTCGCCATAGCGAAAGGAGCGGTTGGGCCCGGCGGGCAGCGGGGAGTCCAAAAAGGGAACATTGGGCATGGCGGGAAGATCTGCTTAAGAGGGATTGGGGCGAACAGGAAGGTTCCCAGCGACAAAACCAAGTTGTGTTCCGGTGCGAAGGAACATCCTTGTGAAGGTAGACAAAGACGTTGATGAGGAAAAATCGGGGAATACTCCGGCTGGCACAGGGCGGTTCTGTTGAAATGGACTCCCTTCATTGACATTCGATTGTGTACCCTTCCGGACGTCTTCTCCTGGACATCCCCCTTCTGGATATCATTTTCTATCATCATCGTCATCTCTGCCATCTTTGTCATCTCTGTCTTGCGCTTCCCAATCGATTTCCTGAATTTCCCGCTTCTCTTTCCTTGTTCCATTTTACCCACGAAACATGAACTTGTGCAAACGAAAGCTGGTCCTGGCTTCCCTGCTGCTGCTAGGCTGGCAGCTTCAGGCCCAATCCAACCTCCTGACCCCTGAAATGCTCTGGCAGCTGGGCCGCGTTTCTCTGGAGGATGTTTCCCCGGATGGCAGCCTCATTCTCTACGGCATTACCCGCTACGACATAGCGGCCAACAAAGGCAACCGCGACCTCTACACCATCCCTGCCAAAGGAGGCCAGGTCCGGAAGGTAACGGCCTTCGAAGGGAGCGAATTTAATGGCAAATTTCGCCCCGACGGACAGAAAATCGGGTTCCTCTCCGGCGAATCCGGCTCCGTGCAGCTCTGGGAAATGAACCCCGACGGCTCTGATCTCAAGCGCGTAACCGACATCGCAGGCGGCATCAACGGTTTTCTCTATTCGCCCACAGGCAACCAACTCCTCTACCTCCAGGACGTGCCCATGGATCCCTCTGTGCAGGATCTCTACCCCGACCTGCCCAAAGCCAATGCCCGCATCATCGACAACCTCATGTACCGGCACTGGAATGAGTGGGAAGATGGCGCCTACAGCCACATTTTTCTGATGGACTATGCCGATGGGACGGTGTCGGGCGAGGCCCTCGATATTCTGAAAGGCGAGCGCTTCGATTCGCCGCTCAGGCCCTTTGGCGGTATGGAACAAATTGCCTTCAGCCCCGACGGCCATTTTGTTGCCTATACCTGCAAAAAAGTCTCCGGGCTGGACTATGCCGTTTCCACCAACTCCGACATTTACCTCTACGACATCGCCGCTGAAAAAACAACGAACCTCAGCGAAGGAATGCCGGGATACGACATGAATCCGGTTTTCTCGCCCGACAGCCGGCAGATTCTCTGGAACAGCATGGAAAAGGCTGGTTATGAGTCGGATCGCAACCGATTATTTACCGCCGCCATCGACAAAGAAGGCCGCCACGAGCTGAGTGCTGGCATCGACCAGAATTTCAACCACCCGGTCTGGAGCCGCGACGGGAAAACCATCTGGTTCACAAGTGAAATCGCTGCCACGATCCAGCTTTGCAGCATTGAGCCCGGCAAAGACACCTACCGCCAGATCACAAGCGGCGACCACAACATCAATGCATTTGCCGAAACCTCCGAAGGCTTTGTCGTGGATCGCTGTACCATCAGCGCACCTTCAGAACTGTTTGCCGTTGACAGCAAAGGCAAAATGGAGGCCCTCACTACCACCAATGAGCCGATTTTGGCGAATGTGAGAATGGGAAAGGTGGAAAAGCGAATGATCAAAGCGACAGATGGCAAGGAGATCCTCACCTGGGTCATCTACCCGCCCGATTTCGACGAAACCGAGGAATACCCAGCGCTTCTCTACTGCCAGGGCGGACCGCAATCCACTGTGAGCCAGTTCTTTTCCTATCGATGGAACTTCCAGCTCATGGCAGCCGAGGGCTACATTGTGGTGGCACCCAACCGCCGAGGCCTGCCTTCCTTCGGCCAGCAGTGGAACGAAGACATCTCGCTCGACTGGGGTGGCCAGGCCATGGACGACCTGCTCTCTGCCATCGACGAGGTGAAGGAAGAACCCTTTGTTGACGACAACCGGCTCGGGGCTGTGGGGGCCAGCTTCGGCGGCTATTCAGTTTACTGGCTCGCTGGTAACCACGAAAAGCGCTTCAAAGCCTTCATTTCCCATTGCGGCCTCTTCAACCTCGAAAGCTGGTATGGCACGACCGAGGAGCTGTTTTTTGCGAATCAGGACATCGGCGGGCCCTACTGGGAACCTACCCGCGATACCCGCACCAACTACGAAATTCATTCGCCTCACCAATACGTCGGCAACTGGGACACGCCCATCCTGGTGATTCACGGCGAAAAAGACTTCCGCGTGCCGGTGAGCGAAGGGATGCAGGCCTTTCATGCCGCTCAGATTCAGGGAGTTCCTTCGCGGTTTCTCTATTTCCCCACCGAAGGCCACTGGGTGCTCGGCGCACAGAACGGGCTGCTCTGGCATCGCGTGTTCTTCGAATGGCTGGATACTTATCTCGGCGAGGAGTAGGCAAACAGCCCCACGAAAAATCCCCTTTCTGCTAAGTGCGGGAAGGGGATTTTTTTGAGAATGAAGAAGTAAAAAATGAACGCCTGGCTGTGATTTACCGGCAGGTGAGATCTTCTGCGGCCAGGCGGGGCCATGAGCTAGGCGGTGTCCAATCCTGGCGGGCGCGCAGCACGAGAGCTTCGGGGTTGTCTGCCAGCACTGCGGCCAATGTGCTGCGCTCCCAGTGTTGCCGGGGCATTTCGAGGAGATTTTGGTGCTGCATGGCACCTGAGACGGCCTTGGAAATGAGGGGCCACCACAGGCTTTCGGTGTCGCGGTCCCAGATCACGAAGCCGTTTTTTCCCTCCCAGATCTGGGGGTCGGCGTAGGTGTAGCCGGAAACGGCAAAGGTGAGGGTGTGGCCGCAGTAGTCGCGCCGATAGACTTTGGCCAGATCGGCGAGGTGGCAATAGGCCACCATGACCGGCAGACCCGCTGCTGTTTCGTTGATGACCTCGTGGTAGGCCATGAGGGAAAGCGGAAAGGCCTTGGTGGCGGCTTCGTCGCGAAGCACGAGGCAGGGCTGGTCGGCACCGAAAGCGCTGATGCGATCTGCCAGCTTATCGTATTGAGGGGTAGTCAGGGCCGGAATCGTTTCGCGGTCATAGCCATAAGAGGTGAGCTGTGCCACTTCCAGGCTCCAGTAGCTGATGTTGAAATGATCTTCGAAGCGCCGCCCGCCATAGAGAAATGCCCCGCCGTCGCGAAAAAATACAGAAGCCTCATTGGCGCCCATGGGGCCGCAGAGCAAATGAGGCGAAAGGCTGTCAGGGAATGGTTCGGCTTTGTCGGGTGAGGGCAGCGGCTGACATGCAGCCAAAGAGCCAGGCAGGAGGCAAAGGAGAAAGTATCTCATGTGGAAGGGTTACCGGCAAAGAGAAAGGAAGCCAGGAAAGATAGCATTTTTCAGGAGAAAGCCGTTCACAATCAGGCAAATCGAGGGGTATTTCTAGGGAGAAGCAATAGCGGGATATGTAAGAACGAATGAGATGTACGTCGAAGAAGAGCATGCCGGGCTTCGGTGTTCACACAGAGACAACGATTGGAAGGCGAATGGGTAGAAAAGAAGGGCCAGGGGAGTAGCAATTGACATGAATAAACAATGATTTTATTTTTTGTCAGCAAATCCCTTCGTTTTTCGATATTTTCACAGCTTGTAAGGAGGCGGCCTTGTTTTTTTTGAAAAAAAACACATTAGCCTGCATCTTTCCCCAGCGAATTTTCGTTAGCAAGGGGGAAATCGCTTTTAACATGTGAGGAAGTACTTTTGTGAGATGAATCAATCCACCTATTGGCTTTCGTCACTTGCAATCGATTTCGGCTGGTTGTTTTTCCCTCCAACACCCTAACCTGTTTTTATTTAGTTCACAATTCAATTCACCACCATCCATGAACCGAATTCTGGTCCCGGTAAACCTCCGTTCCGATTTTGAAAACCTGCTGAAATATGCTGCCTCTATCGGCCAGCGTTCAGGAGCGGAGATTACGCTGTTCTATTACGGCGGCCGGAGGCTCTTTCGCGGCAGCAGCGCCTTCGTGCACGAAGGTCCTTCCCAGGATCTTTTTTCCCGCGTGAAAGGCACCCGGTTCAGGCAATCTATTGAACAGCTGTTTCGGACCTGGGATGATCTCGGTCTCCAGTACCGGCTCAAGGTGGTGAGAGGACTGTCTGTCTCGGAAATTATCCGCGAAAGTCGGCAAGAGGCCTACGACCTCGTGATCATGGGCAGCCACAACACCCAGCATTGGAGTCAGTACCTGCGCGGCACCCTCGCCCAGCGTGTGATCGGTACTATCCAGGCGCCTGTCTTTGTCGTTCCGGCGGAAAGCCACTTCAATGATATTCAGCACATTACCTACGCAGTTGACCTGAGCGATTACGACGCTTCGGTGATTCAGCAGGTAAAATCCATCGCCCGGCTGTTTGATGCAAAGCTCAGCATTACGCACGTGAATGTTGAAACCGAGCCCGAGCACAAGGAACAATACCTCCAAACCCTGGAGCGCACCATTTCCGACACGCTCGACTACCCGAAGGTGATGTACAAATTCTTCGATCACGCCGACCCGCTCGGTGGCATCGTGAAGTTTGTCAACCTCCACAACAGCCACTTGATCGCCATGATCAATCGCAAGAAATTTTCCTGGAGAAATCTCTTCGGCGATAAGAGTGTGACCCGTCGCATCACAAGCAAAGTGAGCGTGCCCATTCTCACCTTTCACAAGTAAGCAATATCTCTCTGCTTGATAACGAAAGTGGCAGTCATCCGGACTGCCACTTTTTGTTTGGAATACGCTGGGGCCTACACCGTTTCGAAGCCTCTGCGCCCGATCGGCAATTTGACCCAAAACAAGCTGCCGCCGCCTTCAGCTGGCTGGTACCCGATTTCGCCGCCCTGCAGCTCGATGAACTCCTTTGCAATCACCAGCCCCAGGCCGGTGCCCGCAAATTCGGTCGTGTTGTTGCCACGGTAAAACGACTGAAACAAGTTGTCGCGGTCTTCCTCCGGCACGCCGATCCCGCTGTCTTTGAGGGTTATGATGAAGTGATCCGCCGTCTGTTCGATCCTCATTTCCGGATTCGGCCGTCTTGGCGAATATTTGAAAGCGTTGGTTATCAGGTTGATCAGCACATGCTCTGTGAGGCCGGGGTCCATCCATACCGGTACCAGTGGATAGGAAATGCTGAGTTCTACGATTCGATGGTCGTCTTGCTGCGAAAAATGGGTGTCCAGGATCAGTTGCACAAATTGCTCCGCGTCTACCCATTCCGGGTTGACTTTGAGGCGCTTGGCGTTGAGCTTTCCGAGGATCAGCACATCGTTCATCAGGTCGGTGAGGCGGGCTGTTTCGTGGGTAATGCGCCGCAGAATGGGCTTGATGCGGGGGTCGAGCTGGTCAATTTTCAGCAATTCCATCAGCTGCACGTTGCTGCTGATCACCGTGAGGGGGGTGCGAAACTGGTGCGAGGCCATGGACACAAAGTGGGAGCGAAGCTCATTGAGTTCCCGCTCCTTGAGCAGGGCTTTCCGGGCGTCTTCCTCGGCCTGCTTGCGCGCATGGATGTTGCGGCTTGCAGTTTGGATGGCAGTCAGTTGGCCATACGCATTGCAAATGCCCCTGCAAACGGTTTCTACCCACATCAGGCTACCATCTGCCTGCTGCATTCGGTGCTGCATCGTGAAACTGGGATGCTGCAGCGAGCTTACTGCAGTTAGCTGGGCCTGCCAGCTTGGCCTGTCTTCTATCGGCAACCACTGGCTGAAATATTTTCCCAGGCAAAAATTGGCCTCAAATCCCAGCATGTCGAGCACGGAAGGCGAAACGTATGACAGCAGGCCGGAAGAATCGCTTTGTGTGATGAGGTCGGAAGAGTTTTCGGAAATGAGCCGATAGCGCTCCTCATTTTGCATGGCTTCCTGTGTTGCCTTCTTCACGCGATCGTCGAGGTGCTGGTTGAGCACCTCCAGCTCCCGACGGGCTACTTCGCGATCCGAAACATCGCGGAAAACGGTTTGGATCAGGTCACCGGGAATGCGCTTGGAGGTGATTTCGAGGTATTTCTGGTTGCCGGAAAAGGTGGTTAAATGCCTTACTTCGGTAACAGGAATGCCTGATTGGATGCTGGCAAAATCCAGGGGATTGCGCTTCAGGTCTTGCGGGCACAGCAGGCTCTCGAGGCTCTGGCCCACGAGGCGATCTGGTTCGGCAGTGTCGAGAATTTCCAGCGCGCTTTGATTTACTTCTTTGATAATCAGCGAACTGTCTGCGACAAGAATTCCGTCTGTGGCCTGCTCGACAAGGGTGCGGTATTTTTCCTCGCTTTTTTCGATCAGCTCGCCAGCCAGCTTGCTTTCCGTAATGTCGAGGCAAATGCCAATCATAGTCAGGTGGCCCGTGGCGGGATCTTCGCGGAGGGAGATGCGCGTTCGCTGAAAGCGGGTGCTTTGGTCGGTGCGATAAATTCGATATTCGGAATGATAGTCTGTTCGCGACTCAATGCTGTGTTGGAGTTTCTCCTGGAGCCATTGCCTGTCGTCGGGGTGAATGTGGGAAATGAACAGGTCGAAGGTGGGATGAATCAGTTCCTTGTCTTCGCCAAAAATCTGGAACAAACCTTCCGACCAATAGAGCTCTCCCGTGTTGATATTCCATTCGAAGGCACCCAACTGCCCGATTTCCTCTGCAGTGTGAAACAACTGTGCTTGTTTGATCAATTCCTGCTCAATGGCCCTGGTTCGCAGGAAGCGTTCGTGTTCTTCAAGGGCGCGGCGCACTGCTGGCCCTAAGCGGTGGAGGTAGTCCTTCAGGATGTAGTCTACCGCTCCCCTGTGCAGGCTTTCAACAGCTGCTTCCTCGCCCAATTTGCCGGAGATCAGGATTACCGGGGTGGACATTCCCCTGTCTTTCACCATTTGAAGGGCACTCAGCCCGTCAAACCCAGGCAGATAATAGTCTGCAAGGATCAGGTCGTAGGGTCCCTCTTCGAGGGCTTCTTCAAAAGATCGCTTCGTGGCAACCAGCCGCACGTCAACTTCGAGCGCATCGTCACGCAGTTTTTCGAGGATCAGCCTGGCATCCAGCGGGTTGTCTTCGAGGTGGAGAATGTGGATCATGCAGAATGGGAAGGTGAGGGGAAAGCAGCCAGACTGGTTCAGGGCATGGGTCGGTCAGGAAATTAGTTTTGAAGGAACGAAGCCGTAGAGGTCGCGGAACGATTCGCTGAAGTAGGAGTTGGTAGAAAAGCCAACGATGGTGGCAACCTCGCCAATGCTGTATTGATTGGTCATCAGAAGCTCGTGTGCGCGCTTGAGCCGATATTCCCTGACATAGCGGGAGTAGCTTTTGTTTGTGAGGCGCTTGATTTTTTTCTGTAAGCCCGACGGACTGAGCCTGAAGGTCCCAGCCACGAGGTCCAGCTCGAGCCGCCCCTCACGCAGGTTTTTTTCCAGGTACTGGTTGAGGTTTCGCAGGAAAAAAGAATCGATTTCATCATTAGGCTCATCATCCTTGCCTTCGTGCTGAAAAGAATTGGCAAGGCTTAAAAGGTTTTCGATGCGCAACTGGAGCTCGGCATAGTCGAAGGGCTTGGTTACGTAGTCGTTGGCACCCTCTTCAAGGCCGTGCAGCTTTTCATCGTGGGCTGCTTTGGCGGTGAGGAGAATCACCGGAATGCGTTTGCCACCCGGCAGTGCTTTGATTTGCCTGAGGAGCTGGTAGCCGTCCATCACGGGCATCGACACGTCGGAAATGACCAGGTCAGGCTGCCGTTCTTTGAATACCTCCAGGGCGGCAGCGCCGTGTTCAGCGACTTCAACGGTGTAGCCGAGGTTGAGGAAAATTTCCCTGAGCGTGTCGCGAAGGCCTTTTTCGTCTTCAACAAACAGGAGTTTTTTGCCAACAGAGACAGAGGTGGGTGGTGAGACAAATGCCATGAGCTATGCGATTAGAAGCGGGGTAGGTAGCGAATAGGGAATATAGATGAATTTCGAACCGGATTCAATGAGGAACAAGATTTTTTCAGAATTAGCAGGGCCGGCAATGCCACCCACAGCAACGCAATGGATCCTGACAGCGCCGGGAAGGCGGAAGGCAGAAGTCAGAGGTCAGAAATCAGAGGTCAGAAAAGATTGTCTCCGATTCCAGTCTCGGATCTCGGTTCTCGGCTCTCGGTTCCCGGCTCCCGGCTCCTGGCTCTCGCTTCCCCGGTCTCACCTTCCCCTTGTGGGAATCACAGTGAGCCAATCCACCGCCATCAGGTTGCAGCCCGGACCGGGCACCAGGTAGAGGTCCAGCAGAGCATCGGAGGGTGTGAGGGGCACGCGAAGCACCCTCGGGTCTAATCCCGCAGAGGGAGCCACAGTCACTGTGCCCAATACTGGCCCGTCGGGACTGCCCGCCCGCAGGCTCAGCTCGCCACCCTGGCCAGGCACCAGCCGAATGTCGATCGCCTGAATTCCGGTCAGGTCCAGGTTTCGGTAGGCCAGCCAGTTGCCGTGGGAAAGCCCCGTCACAACCTCAATATCAGTATCAGGTACAGTCGCCCTCGAAATGCCGCGCATTTTTTCAAAATGCTCGGCCTGAAGCACCGGCGATCGCAGGAACAAAAGGTCAGTGGCAGTTTGAGCGGGCATATCGCTGCTGCCGCCATCTGTATATCTGGCCCGGATTAAGTAGGCACCGCCAGGCTTGGCCTGGTGGTCGCGAAGGGCAAAGCTGCCCGAAGCTGGCAATTTGCCGGGATCTTTTCCTTTTTCCAGCGACAGCAGGTAGCGGGCCATTTCGCTGGCCTGTTCCAAGCTGAGTTGTGGGTGCCCCGCCATGATTTTTTCGCCCCAGTTGCCGTTCCCCCCCACAATAATCTTGTTAGCCAGGTAGCCGACCATGTCAAATTGGTTGCGGTAGCGGTCTGCAATGTCGTAGTAGCTCGGGCCAACGCTTTTGGTAGCCAGGGCGTGACAGGAAGAGCAGTCGCTGGCGTCAATCAGGGTTTTACCGCGCTGGTAGGTGAAATTACCCGCTGCCAGCGCCTCGTCGATAGTCATGGTAGAGAGCAAATCCATGTTCGGCACATACACCGATTTGACCTGCAGCCTGGCAGCCGCAATGCCGCCCGCGGCCTCGTCCTCAGGATCTTTTACCGTGGTGCGATAGGCAACCGGCGCATTCGAAAAGTAAAAACTGCGGTTTCCCGGCCATTCAATGGCGAGGTCTGGAACGGCATTTCCCACAAGAATTTCCTGGGTTTTGACAACGGAAGCCCCTGAACTGTCCTGCACAGTGAGTTGCACGAGGTAGCGGCCATTGGCGGTGAAGGTGTGAACAACCTCTTCGCCTTCCGCCTTCAGGGAGTCGCCAAATTGCCAGGTATATGTGAGCGAATCGCCCTGGTCGTAGTCAAAGCTGCCTTTGGCGGAGAAATGCACTTCCAGCGGAGCCAGACCGGCGATTTTGTCAGCGTTGAGGCTGGCTTTGGGCTTGCGGTTTCCAGCGGCAAATTCGATGCGCACGAGCCGGGCATCGGGGTTGTCGGCGAAGTAATTCTGGCCGTATTCGAGCAGGTACATCGCGCCATCGGGACCAAATTCCATGTCAATGGGCTTGGAAATCTTCCATTTCGGCAGGAAAGGCTCGATGCGGGCGAGGTCGCCCTGTTCATCAAAACTCACCACTTTGATCCAGCTTCTGGCCCATTCGTAGATGAACCATTTGCCCTCATAATACTCGGGAAAGCGCACCGAGGAGCTGTCGGGGTAGAGATCCTGGTAATAAACCGGCCCTGCCATGGCCGAATTTGACCCTGCCCCCACCTGCGGAAATTCCTTGGAAGGCCCTTTGGGATACCAGATAAAGGCTGGCCGGGCAGGGGGCAGAGACTGGGCGCCGGTGTTGTTGGGCGAACGGTTTTGAGGATGCTCAGGGTCGAAATAATCGCCGAGGGAGTCGTTGTCAAAACTGCGGTAGCGATACGGGAAATTGTTGCCAACAAAATAGGGCCAGCCATAGTAGCCGGGTGTCCGGGCCTGGTTCCATTCGTCAAAGCTTTGAGGGCCGTATTTTCCGTCCTGCCCCACATCGGGCCCCACATCGCCCCAGTACACATATCCGGTTTTGTGGTCCACTGTGATCCGGAAGGGGTTTCTGGCTCCCATGACGTAAATCTCGGGGCGGCCTTCGCTGGCATCTTTCGGGAAGAGGTTGCCGTCGGGAATGTCGTAGCCGCCGTATTGGTCGGGGCGAATGCGGATGATTTTGCCGCGCAGGTCCTGGGTGTTGGAGGAGCCTTTCTGGGCATCATAAGGGCCACGCTCCGGGCGTTCGTCGAGGGGAGAATAGCCGTCCGATTCTTTGGAGCTGGTGTTGTCGCCGGTGGACAGGTAGAGATTGCCTTCGGCATCCCAAGTGAGGGAGCCGCCCGAGTGGCAGCAGGTTTGGCGCTGCACATTCACCTCGAGAATCACCTTCTCCGACATCAGGTTGATCGAATCGCCGATGAGGGTGAAGCGGGAGAGATATTGTGACTGGATCGAACAGTCGGAGCCGGGCGAGTAGTAGAGGTAGATGTAGTGGTTTTCGGCAAATTTCGGGTCGATTGTGAGGCCCAGCATGCCGTCTTCGTAGTTGCCGGAGGTGCAAACGTCGAAATTGTGCAGCACCCGGGTGCGGTTTTCTTCCGGTACGTAGAGCTTCATTTTGCCCCTGCGCTCAATGAAAAGCACCTTTCCATCCGGCAGAATCGCCATTTCCATGGGTTCCACCATCACCGAGTCCAGGACCTTGATTGTGAAGCGGTTCTCTTCGGGAGCGCGGGGCGAGCTCATTCGCTGAGGGAAAAACTCTCCCTTGCCGAGGGCTTTCGCAAACACTTCCTGCCAGTTCGGCCCCACTGCTCCCGGCAGGAGCTGGATATTCCAGGAGCTGTCCACCCTGGAGGGCTTTTCCTGCGCGGCCTGAATATCGGCCACTGGCTGCGCTATCGGGGCCTTCTTTTCGCCAAAGTGCTCCACCACAGCCTCGGCCCAGGGCCACGACCAGGGGGTTTCATACCTGGCTTCGACAGTTACGAGGCCGCCCCCGCCCTGCACAAAGCGCTCAATGTCCGACATCGCCTGAATCGACAAGCTGCTGAGATCTGTTTTCCACAGCACCAGCGCCGAGACGTGCCCCATGGAATCTTCCCGGATCGGCCGGTCCTTTCTGAGAAATCGCAAGCCCCAGCCCTGCTCTGTTGCCAGTGCGATCCAGCTTTCTTGCATGGCCAGGTATGCCTCCGTTTTCGATTCTACCGAATCAGCATACACCCAGAGGGTACTGGCTCCTCGAAGGATAACAGGCTCTTTTTCCGAGCAGGCAGCCAAGGTCAAAAACAGCGCCGCCGCGCCAATGAGGGAGGAAAACTTCATGTGACTAGGTTGAAAGGGCATCAACCCAAAGATACAATACTTTGTTAGCAGGGCTGTCCTGTGTTGGGTTGAGCAGGAATCAGCTTGAAATTTTCTTGTTGTTCAGGGAAATCCTACTCAAAGCCGCGTGCAAAAGGAGCGGCATCAAGGGAGGCAAGGTCGCCGGCGAGCCATTTATGCCAGCCTGCCACGGCGATCATCGCGGCATTGTCGGTGCAGTAGGCAAATGCCGGAACATGGGTCCTGAACCCAAGCCGCTTGCCCATGTCGCGAAAGCGCTCCCTCAGCTCAGAATTCGCCGAAACTCCCCCCGCGATAGCCAGGTGCTTCACGCCGGTAAAGCGGGCCGCATCTTCCATTTTTTCCAGCAAAATGTCCACAATCCTGCCCTGGTAGGAGGCGCAAATGTCGGCGAGATGATTCTCCACAAAGGCCGGATCCTGCCGCAACCCGTCGCGCAGCAGGTAGAGGAGGGAGGTTTTTACCCCGGAAAAGGAAAAGGTGAACCGATCAAGCTGGGGTTTGGGAAACGAATAAGCGTGGCGATTGCCCTGTCTGGCCCGGTGATCGATTTCCGGGCCGCCGGGGTAGGGGAGGCCCAGCAGTTTGGCGGCTTTGTCGAAGGCTTCTCCGGCAGCATCGTCGATCGTTTCGCCAATAAGCTCCATGTCGAGAAAATCCCTGACCAGCACAAGCTGGGTATGCCCGCCGCTCACCGTGAGGCACAGAAAGGGGAAGGAAGGCGGCTCAGGCTCCAGAAAAACCGCCAGTACATGGGCCTGCATGTGGTTGACCTCAATGAGCGGGAGATCAAGCGCCAGGGCCATTCCTTTGGCAAAAGCTGTTCCCACGAGCAACGCACCCAGCAGGCCGGGGCCACGGGTGAAAGCAATGGCGCTGAGGTCCTTTTTGTGGAGGCCAGCCTCCTGCAGGGCCGCTTCCACCACCCGGAGAATCTGCTGCTGGTGCAGGCGCGAAGCCAGTTCCGGCACCACCCCGCCGTAGGCCTTGTGCTCGAGTTGTGAGCTGATGATGTTGCTCAGCAACTGGCCGTCGCGGAACACGGCAGCCGAGGTTTCGTCGCAGGAGGATTCGATGGCGAGGAGGACAGGCATGGAAAAGGGTTCTGGCGAAGAGGGCTGCAAAAAAAGGCGCAGGGTAGCCGATCAGAAGAATTGGTGAGGCAAAACTAAGGATTTCTTGGCGTTTCGCGGTCGGACAGCAGGGAATTCGGCCTGCCCTTTGCAATTTGCGTACGCAACACAGTCGTTTTTCAAAGACACTGCCCGACCATCGTCAATTCATTTGCCAATACTTCGTTTTCCATATCGCCTTCGTTACCTGGCCCTGCTTGTGCTGGGTGGTTTGGCTTTGCTCCTGGGTTTGGTGTTTTGGCTGATTCGCTATCCCTCTGTTCAGACCTGGCTGGTCGTTCACAGTGAGGAGTGGGTGGAGCGGGCCCTCGACGCAGAGGTGAGCATTGGCGAAGTGCAACTTGCCCTGCCACTGAGTGCCAGGCTGGTAGACCTCAGCCTTCAAACCGAGGAAGGCGAATTCATCGGATCGGTAAAGCGGCTGGATATCAGCCTGTTGAGTTTTTCCATCTGGCAATATCTGCTGAATGAAACCCCGGTCCACGACCTGCAGATTCGCTCCATCGAGATTGACGGCATTCATTTGCCTGTGGCCCGAAGGATGGACGGTAAGCTCAACATTCTGGCCTGGCTGGGGCCTTCTTCCCGCAAAAAAAAGCCCAGCCAGCGCCCGCTGCGGGTTCAGCTTCAGCACCTAGAGCTGCGCAACAGCCGCTTCAGCTACGTCGATTCGCTCAAACTGCTGCCCGACAGCCTGCGCGGAAGCCGCTTCAACGAGCGCGACATGCACCTTAGCGGCATTAATTTTGAGGCTTCCTGCATCATCGGGCCGGGCCGCGCTTTTTCCGGAGATATCCGCCACCTCTCTGTGCAGGACTCCCTCAGTGGTCTGGCCCTTCACGATTTTGCCGTGGGAATCCGCGCCGACACCACCCATGAGCGCGACGCCAGAGGCTGGAAGGAGATCGTTCCGTTTGTGGACCTTACCGATATCGTGCTGGAGGAGGGCGAAAGCAAGCTCTTTGCAGACTTTCATTTTCCCAGAACCGAACTCCGAGACATTCTCCGCGGCGATCTGCTCGACCGTTACCTCGAAGCTACCTGGACCAATTCCGTTCTTCACACAGGAACGATTCAGCGCTTTGTGAGCGAAGAACTCCCGATTGAAGGCAGCATTTGGCTTGAAGGAACGACCACTGGCAGCCTGGCCGACCTTTACAGTCCTGATGTTCACCTGCGGTTTGGCAACAAAACCGACATTCGGGCCAAATTTCGCCTCATCGACCTGCTTCATTATCAGCGCACTGATCTCGATATTCAACTGGTGAACGGGCAGATGAACATGGCCGACCTGCGCTATTTTCTCAAGGACCCCGGGATTCCTGCTTCGCTCGACTCGGTTACCTTCGTCGATTTTCAGGGGCGTTTCAAAGGCCATTACGAAGACTTTTTCGTCGATTTTGCCACCCTTTCCGAAGAAGGGAGGTTCCAGGCAGACCTGCACCTCGTTTTGCCGCCCAAGGTGAAGGAAATGACCTACGAGGGTACCCTCCAAACCGAAGGCCTCAACCTGCGCGCCTTGGGCTTCCGCAATGTGCTGGACAGCCGCCTGTTCAATGCATTTGCTGTGGTAAAAGGGTCGGGGCTGTCTGTTCGCGCCCTGCAACTGGAAACTTCTGCGAGCGTGTGGAATTCGGATTTGTGGGGCAGGCAGGTGGACAGCCTTTCGGCCGAGCTGGTGGTAGACCAGAAGCGGGTAACGGGCAAGGCCTGGGGCTTCGATAAGGGCGCAAAGGCAGATGTGCAGGTGGACCTCGACTTTGCGGTACAGCCTGCATCTTACGTGGTGAGAGGGGGCATTTTTCAGGTGGACCTGAGCAGATATGGCCTCTGGGAAAGTCCCTTGCTGGTGAACACCCGAATTGCAGCCGATTTTTCCGGCGACTCCCTGGAGCAGGTAGCCGGGAGCTTTGTGTTGAACGAATTTTCCCTGCTTCAGCCCAGCCACCGGCCTTTTTCCATGCACAAAGCCTCCCTCAACGTGACGAGAAACAGCACAGGCCAAAAGGTGTTTGAAGTGGTGAGCCCAATGCTGGATGCCAACCTGCGCGGCAATTTTACCCTTCAAAAAATTGGCAGGCTCGCCAACATGCTCGCCGAAGAAAGTAAGCTCTATTTTTCCAACGACGACTCCCTGATTACCGGGTACTACAGCACCAAGCTGCCGGACAGCCTGGACACCCAGGGGAGCTTCAGGCTGGTAACCAAAAAAGACCTGAACAGCCTGCTGGCATTTTTCGATGTTCCGGTGCAGGTGGCAGAGGGTAGCCGTGCAGATACTGATTTTACCTTTGGCACCACAGAAATCGCCGAGGTGAACATAGAACTTCCCTGGGTGCAGTTGGAGGGGGCAAAGTTTGAGTCAGTGAGTGCGGGCGGTCAGATTTACAAGGCGGCGAGCGACAACAAGCTGGCTTTGCTGGTGGGTCTGGCCTCGGAAAGCCTGGATCTTGGAGAGGGCAGAAAGATCGGCAGAATCAGTGTGGAGGTGGAAGGGGTGGATGACAGGTTTACCCAGACCGTTCAGGTTCAGCAAAATGAGCAGCGCAACACCCTTCGTTTGCTTAGCGAAACCCAGTTTTTGCCTGATGGCAGGATCGTCAATGAGCTGGGCGAAAACTCCCTTTTTGTCGCAAACGGCGATACCCTGGTACTCATGTCCGGCAATTCGCTGACCTTCCACAACGGCATTCTCGACATTCAAAACATTATTCTTCAGTCTGATGCCAGCTACCTCAGGCTCGATGGCCTAGTTTCGGAGAACCCTCAGGATGTTCTCACCCTCTCGGTGGCCCAGATTCCGGTGGGCATCGTCTCCGATTTTACCGATTTCTCCTATAAACCCGACGGCCTCTTTAACGTGGAGGTAAGGATGCAGCAGCTCCTCACCGACCCATGCATGAGCATCGTGAGCCGGATTGACGACTTTTCCCTCGACGGCTTCGAGTATGGTGATGTTTTCACAGAAGGCCACTGGCAGTCTTCCAATGGTCATCTCCAGCTCGATGCTGCCCTGGTCGATGAACAGGACAGCACCCTGCAGATTTTTGGCTATTACGACCTCCTCGATACCCTGGCTCCGCTTCACTTTAACGTAGCCACGGCCCAGTCTTTTCCATTCGACTACCTGTACCCCTTTGTCAAAACCCAGCTTTATGAATTGCAGGGGAGCGTGGAACTGGAACAGTTTTCCCTCACAGGCTCCCTCGCCAAGCCAGTCGTGCTCGGTACGGGCCATTTCTCCGAGGCAGGCTTTGGAGTGGATTATTTCAAAACCAAATACACCTTCGAAGGCAGCATCGTGTTCCAAAACGATCGCATCCGCTTTCCCAGGATCCAGCTGTTTGATCAAAACAAGCATCCTGCCATTCTCTATGGCTTCATTTTGCACAAAGGCCTCACCGACTTTGAGTTTGACCTTCAGATGGAAGGGGCAGATAATTTTCTGCTGATGAACACCACCAAAAAGGACAACAGTTTGTTCTACGGGCGGCTCGTGCTCAAAGAAGGCCTTGGTTCTGTAACCGGCGACCTCAACAAGCTCAAGCTAGACATGGTGGCCTCTTCGGGCCGGGGCTCCTTTTTGCGGATTCCGCTCGAAGATGAAAGCACCGAGGGCAGGCCCGATTTTATTCGCTTTTCCGGAGATGTTCAGCCCGAAAGCAATTACAGCACTGGCCTCAAAGATTTTGAAATCAACCTTCAGGTGGCCATGACCCCCGATCTCGAAGTGGACCTGATTTTCGACGAACGGGCCGGGGATATCATTCGGGGCAGGGGCACAGGCAATCTCAACCTTTTCATCAATGAGGCAGGGGAATTTACCATGTCGGGCGAGTATGAAATCATCGAGGGGAATTACCTGTTCACCGCGCAGAACATCATCAACAAAAAATTCCTTGTTCGGCCCGGCGGCACCATCGTCTGGTCGGGCGACCCCTACGATGCGCAGCTCAACCTCGACGCTTATTATCCGCTTCAGGCAGATATTTCGCAGCTGCTAGGCGAGGAACAAGCCCTCCGAACAGCTGTCAATGTCAACATGGCCATGAAAGGCTCGCTGCTGGCCCCGGCCATTGACCTGGCCATCGAGCTGCCCAACCTCACCGAAGGCGATGCCTCCCAAATTGCCAGCTACCTCAAATCTATCCAATACGACGATCAGGAGCTGAACAAGCAGGTGTTTTCCCTGATGGTGTTCAATCGCTTTGCGCCGGTGGGGGGCTTCCTTGGAGCCAATGCCGCCGGCACAGGCGTTACGACCAGCATTTCGGAGCTGGTTTCCAATCAGCTAAACTATTGGCTGGGGCAGGCCATTGGCCAGAATGTGAACGTTGGCGTGGCCACCAACAACTTTCAGGATGTGAACCTGCTGCTCTCGGCCTCGCTGTTCAACGATCGGGTGGTGATTGAGCGCGACGGCACCCTCATCGACGACAACGCCAACCTGGCCATCGGCAATGTGAGCGTCCAAATCAAACTGCTGCCACCCGTGGGCCAAACCCAGGCCGTCGGCACCCGGCCCAGCGAGCTGGTGCTCGAAGTGTTTACAAGGGAATCGCTGGATGCCCAGGTGAACAACAACACCAACCAGACGGGCCTTGGCATTTTCTACAAGAAGGATTTTGACAAACTGGGCGAATTGTTCGAACGGCGCAAGCGGAAATAAAGCTTTCTAGTTCACCACCCAGCGCAAGGTTTGCCATTTACCTCCCGCCTCCAGCCGAATCAGATACAGCCCCTTCGCCAGCCCGGCTTCCGGGAGCGGCAAGCTGTGGCTCCCTGCTGGCAGCACCGCTGATTCCTCTCTCAGTGCCCTGCCAGTGAGGTCAAACACGGCCCACGACAGCTCCCCTGCCTGCTCCAGGCTGAATGCGATCGCTTCGCTGCCGTTGGTTTCCGTCCGAATGGCGGCATTCAACTGGCTCGCTGCTTCCTTTAGATCAGTGGCCGGGCGAATCACCTGAAGATTATCGAGAAAAATGCGGTCGCCAACTCCCTGCGGGTCAAATGCCCTGTTGTAAATCGTTTTCCCCTCAAAACAAAGCCTCAGGAAATCACCGGAAAAGGTGCTCAGGTCCACTTCCTCGGTGGTCCATGGGTCCTGGTTGCGGGTGAGGGGGAAATAGCGTGCTACTTCCTCCCCATTCACTTTCACCCGCAAAATACTGCCTTGCCTCGACATGATGGAATCGCCGTTGAGGGTGGGGAATTGGTCTGAAAAGCGGTCTTTGAGGGCGGATGAATAGGTTTGCTTGCGGTCGAAACGAAGGGCGGTTGCAGCGCCGGGTTCCAGACAGAGGCAGGCTTCGGTACTGAAATTGGGGTTGTAGTCAAATGGATCAACCGCTGGGCCACCCCACATCGGATAGGATTCCACGAGGCGGTAGGCAAGCCCGTTTCCGCCTTCCATGCGAATGCCCCGGGAGTTTTGCACGCCCGCGCCGAGCACCAGTTCGGCCTTAGCCTGGCTGCCGCTCCAGAGGGCCACAGTGTCGGGGGCGGAGGGATGGTTGAAATCATGGAAATCAGAAGCCGGGATCCGCGGCCTCAGCGTGAGCAAGGCCGATTCATTGTTGGCAGGCAAGGGGTCGGTGACAGACAGGCTGGTGGCGGTGATGTTATAGTCGCGGGGGCCAGGCAGAGAAACGGTTTGAGTAAAATTCACCTGCCTGATTTCGCCGGGGGCGAGGCCATTGGGAAGGGTAAGCACCTCTACGCCCACAGTGAGCGGGTCTTTGAGGGTGAACACGACCTGCAACGTACCGGTTGCGGTGGCCACGCAGCCCCGGTTTTCGAGGTACGCCACCACTGGCACCTGGATCTGTGGGCTGCAAAAATCCGGGACTTCCACCCGCACCATCGACAGGTCGTGGTCGAGGACTGGTTCGCCCAATCCTACTGCGTGCCATGCGTTCACGACCGACTGCCATTGCGGCGAGCAGCGGCCAAACAAATCCTCCGCCGACAGAAGTGAAGCTGCACGCGCATCGCGAAACTGCGCGGTCGGGTGGAGGTAAAAGCCCAGGGTTCGCCAGGCGATGCTGGCTGCATCTTCCACCCCGATCCCCTGCACCTGAAAGGCTTTTCCCAGGTCGTTGGTGCCGGTGCCGCCCGCGGCCAGCAGGTAGTACCAGTGGCTCAGCACGGTGGAATTGCCATGGGCGCCACCATTGTCCTGTCCTCCGGTATACCAGCCATTGCCTTTGTAAGTATCGGGGTGGCCCACACCCGTAAGCGGATAAACAACAGCATTTGGATTGGCCATGCTTCGGGTCACTCCTGCGTCTTCGCCCACCAGCCAGTTGGCCAGGCTGCTGTCGGTGAGGGCTTCCACGGTGTTGCCGAAAATATCGGCGAAGCCTTCATTCAGGGAGCCGCCCTCATCGATGTACACGAGGTTGGCAGTGTTTCTCACCACGCCGTGGGTGATTTCGTGGCCCACAATGTCGAGGCCCACATGTGGCGAGCCATTGTCGTCGCCGTAGCCGGCGTGGTCCACATTCCAGAAGGCATTGGCGTAGCTTTTAGCCCCGAAGTGAACATAGGAGCGAATTTGACCGCCCTGTCCGTTGTAACTGTCAAAGCCGAAGCGGTTCCAGAAAACGTCATAGGCCATTTCGCTGCCCCAGTGCACATCTGCCGAGGCCTGGTCCCAGTTGGCGTTGGTCAAATCCCACTGCGAGGAACTGCTCTGAAAATCGATGGCCTGCGAGAGGTTGTTGCCGTTGTTGAGGTCGAGGGTAACGATGCCAAGGGCTGCACGGCTGTCGTCGCGGAGGCGAAAATCTGCTGCTCCCACTGAATCCGACACGATGGGCAGGCTGCCCCGGTAGCGGGAAACAGCAGTGCCCGGCACACCTTCGTGCTGGGTTTGAGACAGGGTTTTCAAGATCCTGCCGGTGAGGGCATCGACATACACCAGGCGGCAATCGAGCGGTTCCAGGGAAAATATCTCCATTTTCCAGGCAAGGCGATAGGCTTCAGTGCTCCAGTCGAAATCGGTATCAGCCCACACGAGTTCAGGCGCGGGCTGGTAGCTGGCGGCGGGGTTGCCTGTAATGTCTTTGCGCATTTGCTCCATCGCTGGCTCTTCCCAATAATAGCGGCTGGCATTTACCTCCTGCACCGCAAGATCGATGGCTTCCTGAGACGAGATAACGGGCTGGATTTGTCCTCCCAAAATTCTGGGGGCAAACACCTGCACATGCCGCAGCACCCCCGCCTGGCTATGCAACCTGAGCGTAGCCCAATCAATCGGAATGCCCTGGTAGAGAAGCCGGTAATGATGATGAAGCCAGCCGATTTCATCAGCTTTGAGGTCTGTTTGTTCCCAGAGAAAATCCTGGTTCAGGGCCAAAAGCTGGTTAGCATGGGCCAGGGCAGCCTCCGGCGAAGTGGGCTGATCGCCCGTTACCCGGTACCAGCCAGCGGTCTCCGTCGGCATCCATTCAGATTGGCCGAGGAGAGGAGAAAAGGCACATGACAACAGCAGAAGCAGGCAACAAACACGCATGAGAAAGCAGTTGAAGGGAATGTGCGGAAAATTTATTTGATTCCGGCGGGGAAAGCAAGGTGGTGGCGAAAACTGCTTCACAAGATGCGCCTCTGCCAGGGGAGCTGTCGGGCTGTTGTCAGACAAATATTGGGTTTTTGCTCCGCGATTGGTTTCATTCGCAGATTCCCGTCATTCGGCACCTCATTCTGCTTTCTTCAACTTCCAGCTTTTGCCAATGAATTCCCCTCTCCTCACGGACCTGTATCAGCTCACGATGGCTTATGGCTATTGGAAAGCAGGAAGACAGCAAGCCGAAGGCGTGTTTTACCTGTTTTTCAGGCGGGCCCCTTTTGGTGGCAACCACGCTTTGGCGGTGGGCCTGGAGCAGGTGGTAGAATACCTTCAATCCTGGGCCTGGGGCGAGCGTGAACTGGGCTGGCTGGCAAGCCTGCACGATCCAGGCGGCCAACGTCTGTTTCCGGATGCCTTTCTTCAGTATTTGTCCACCCTCCGCTTTGATGGTTATCTCGACGCCGTCCCGGAGGGAACGGCCCTGCTGCCTGGCACCCCGATGCTGCGCATTCGTGGCAGCCTCATCATGGGGCAGTTGCTCGAAACGGCCCTGCTCACCTTCATGAATTACCCCAGTCTGGTGGCAACCAAAGCCGCCAGGGTGGTGCATGCAGCAAATGGAGACCCGGTTTTGGAGTTTGGCCTGCGCCGTGCGCCCGGCCCTGACGGGGCCCTGAGCGCCAGCCGGGCAGCGTTCATTGGGGGCTGTGCTGCCACTTCCCATGTGCTGGCTGGGCAGCGCTTCGGAATTCCCATGCGCGGCACCCATGCCCATAGCTGGGTGATGAGCTTTCAGGAAGAAATGGAGGCATTTCTGGCCTACGCTGCTGCCTTTCCTGGCAGCACAGTGCTGCTGGTGGACACCTACGACACCCTCACCGGGGTGGACCATGCCATTGAGGTTGCCGCAGCCATGCGGGAGCAAGGGGATGAACTGGCGGGTATCAGGCTCGACTCCGGCGATTTGCTTAGCCTGAGCATAGAAGCAAGGAAGCGATTGAACGAGGCAGGCTTTCCCGATGTCCGGATTGTGGCCAGCGATGACCTCGACGAAACCCGAATTGCTGCGCTCAAAGCAGGAGGAGCTCGCATCGATGTGTGGGGAGTCGGAACGAAACTGGTGAATGCCGAAGGTGAAACCGCTCTGACTGGCGTTTACAAACTCGCTGCTCACCGCGAACACCCTGAACAACCCTGGCAACTCTGCGCCAAGCTTTCTGACGACCCTGCCAAGGGCTCCTGGCCCGGGCTCCTCCAGGTGGCGCGCAAAGTGGAGGAGGGTAAGTGGGCGGGTGATACCTTGTTTGATGAATGGCAACGCCAGCCAAAGCCGGAAGGAAGCCCTTTGTTGGTGCCTGTGATAGCCGGGGGAAAATTGGTGATGCAGTTGCCCTCTCTGGTTCAGGTTCGGGCGTATGCACAGGCCCAGCAAGCCGCCATGACCATAGAATGGATGCCCAGGCAACTGGCTGTTTCGGAAGAAGTACAACGGAATTGGGAGGAACTTCGAAAGTTCCGGCGTCAGAATTGACTGATTGCGCAGGAAGTTTTCTGTGTATTAAGGCAATTTTATATTTTTAACTTCTGAAGATTCACGGACCTGCTTCCCCCCTGGCATCCTGCTTTCTTTTTCCCTTCACACCTATTCACCAAGATGCCATCCATCATTGTCGCCCTGCTGGGGCTTATTCTCCTGTTGTTCAACCCCTTGCAGGCACAACGCCTCCGCTGGGATTTCGCCCTCAACTCCAGCGCCTTTCCCGGCATCACGGTGAACGACGCCGTGACGGATCCGGAGGGGAATGTGTACATCGTCGGGACATTTGCCGGAATGGTAACCGCGAACTTGGGCGGAACAAGAAACAGCTTTTCCAATCAGAACGTCTTTCTCGCCCGCTATGACCGCAACGGGGCTTTTTCCAGGTACAGGGGAATCACTGCCATTGGAAACTTGCTGGAAGGAGCCTCGCTGGTGTATAAAGATGGATTTATTTACCTGGCCGGCGCAATTCGGGGAAATGGCAATAGCATTCAAACCGGATTAGCTTCTCCTCCTACCATTTCAGTCAGCAGCAGCGGCAGCACCGACTTGCTTGTTGTGAAATACGACACCAGCCTGGTGTACCAATGGCATTACCTGGCTGGCAGCACTGGAACGGATCTGGCCCTCGGCCTGGATGTGGACCCTGCAGGGAATGTGTTTGTGACAGGTTCTTTTGAAGGAACGGTGGATTTTGACGGCGGAGCAGCTTTACTCCCTCAGACCAGCGCAGGCGGCGAGGACTGGTATGTGGTAAAACTGAGCAGCACGGGCGTTCCCCTCTATGTGAACACCTTCGGCAGCACCGGCAACGACCGCGGCCTGGATCTGGCTATGAGCAGCAGCGGCCTGGTGTATGTGGGAGGAAAATTCAGCGGAACATTTGACGCGAACCCTTCCGGTATTCTGGACAATTTTTTTACGTCCGGCGGTGGAGAAGATGGCTTCCTGATTCAATATTTCGACAACACCACCACCCTCGTCTATTTTACCGGCATCACGATCGGCGGAACAGGGCAGGATGAGGTCTCTGAGGTTGAACTGGCAAAAGGACTTCCGGTCATTGGCGGAAAATTTCAGGGAACAGGCAGCTTTGGCAGCGGCCAAACGCGAAGCTCCACCGGTACTGGCGACATTTTCCTTGCCAGATACAACTCTGCTGTCGTGCCTCAGTGGATTCACCCGCTGGGCGGCACAGATTCCATTTCGCTGGGCGATCTGGCCGTGGATTCCTGCGGCAACCTCTTCGTGGCCGGTCAATATCAGGGCTCAGTTGACTTCGACCCCAGCGCGGGTACCAGGGTTCTGAATGGCCCTGTGACCTCCGGGATTTATTACGCAGGCTATTTCGCCGCCCAATATGCCCTCAATGGCAGCCTCCTGTTTGCAGGCGGCGAAGAAAACGCAATCCGAAACAGCCAGGCAGGGGCCATCGCAGCCGATCCGGGTGGCAATTTCGTCGTTGGCATTAACCTCACTTCCGACACCGACCTCGACCTCAGCGCCAACGACGACTCACGCCCTTATGCCGGCAGTGGCAATTCCGTGTTTCTGGCCCGCTATTCAACCGGAAAGATTAACGTGAGCAAGACCATCACCGCCGGAGAAAGCTCCCTTGCCCAGGCCATGACCTGGACCCAGCGAAATACCTGGGCCGACACCGTGTGCTTCTGCCTCGCAGGCGCGGGCCCTCACGTGATTTCCCTGCCAACCGGGATTCCATTGGCCAGTGCAGATTCCACAGTGGTGGATGGAACCACCCAGCCAGGCTGGAGCCTGGGCAACATCGTGCTGCAGGGCACGGGCATCAATTTGGGGCTCGACCTTTTCGGAAATGCCCTTGAAGTCTATGGCCTCACGTTCGATCAGTTTGCCACGGGCCTCCAAATTGCCAACTCCACCAATTTTGTGGTGGGCGCACCAAGCCGGGGCAATCAGTTTATCCGCAACACAGATTATGGCCTCTACCTCACAGGTGGCAGCGGTGTGGTTCAGGCGAATGAGGTCGGGACAGATGCTACAGCAAGCGTCAACCTGGCAAATGGAACCACACCCGCCGAGGCTGGCATTGGCCTGAGCATGACCGCTGGCCCCGTAACCATCGGCGGGCTGGGCACAGGAGAGGCAAATACAATCGGGTTCAATCCCTATGGAGTGTATGATTTTTCCGTTGTGGAACCTTTGACAGTAGTCGGGAACCTGTTTGCCTGCAACACTTCGGCTGGCATCGGCCTCAACGGCGCATTTACCCAGCCCGTGATCACAACAGCAGATGTGACAGGTATTTTTGGAAGCGGTCCGGCCAACAGCACAGTCCACCTGTACAGCGTTGATTTTTCCGCCTGCGCGGGAACGCCCCCTTGCCAGGGCTACAGCTACCTGGGCAGCGTCGTTTCTGACGGAGCAGGTGATTTTGCGATTCCGGGAACCTTCACAATCGGAACGATGGTGACAGTAACGGCAACGGAGGCAAGCGGAAAAACGTCTCCCTTTTCCCTTTGCAACCTCGTGGATGTGTTGCTCGACCCGAGCTTCCTTCAGTTGGAAGCTGTGGTGGGGGAGCTTCGCTGGGTAGCCAGTGAGGGTGCCTGGGCTGGATTTGAGGTGGTGAAAAAAGAGGCAGGCGGGGAAATGCTGGTGGGAATGGTATCTGAGTTGGGGCGAATGGCGAAACCAGATCAGTCGGGCTGGTATGTGGTGAAAGGCCATACCCTGGATGGGCGAACCACAATTTCCAACGAGGTGTGGTTTCAGGCCATGCCTTCGTGGCTGGGTCGCTGGGCAGATGACCAACTGGAGGTTGGCCACACCGGGGCAGCCTGGTCGGGCAGGGTGATGGATTTGCAGGGAAAAACTGTATGGGAAGGCGAAGCACAGGGGCTGATTCGCCTCTCCACCCAAGCCTGGCCCCGCGGGCACTATGTGGTGTGGCTTCAGTCGCTGGATGGCAATCAGGCGCAGATCCGGGTGCAAATTCCGTGAGGCCGCCTATCTTTGCGGCATGAAAACATTTTTTTACCTCAGCACCTGCGGCACCTGCGCCAAAATCAGGAAGGAACTGGACCTGCCCGAAGAAGTTCAGCTTCGCGACATCAAAACCCCCAACCTCACGGCAGAGGAGGTGGACCATATGAAAGCCCTGGCGGGAAGCTATGAGGCTCTGTTCAGTCGTCGGGCAATGAAATTCCGCGAATGGGGCCTCCATGAGCAGCAGCTCGGCGAGGCCGATTTTCGCCGCCTGCTCATGGAAGAATATACCTTCCTGAAGCGCCCGGTGCTCGTGCTGGATGACCAGATTTTTGTGGGGAATGCCCCGGCTGTAACGGCTGCAGCGAAGGCGGCTTTGGCATCGCGATAAAGCATTTCCGGTAGTTCTTACCGGATTCGTTCTCCGCCAATTCCCGCAGTTGGCAGGCTAAGCGAAAAAGACTAATTTTTCGTCTGCATTCTATACACCACCCACAGAAAAGAAGATGATCAAGGCCGTCATTGTTGAGGATGAAAAGCACAGCCGCGAATTGCTCGAAGAGCTGGTCAAAGAATATTGTGAAGGTGTCACGGTGGCAGGATCGGCGGGCTCAGTGGCCGAGGCCCTGGCCATGATCGAAGAAATCAAGCCGGGGCTCGTGTTTCTGGACATTGAGCTGCCTGATGGCGATGGGTTTCAGATCCTCGAAAAGCTCGATCAGCCTAAATTCGACCTTATTTTCACAACGGCCTACGACCAGTATGCCATGCGGGCCTTTAAGTTTTCGGCCACCGACTACCTTCTCAAGCCTGTGGACATAGAGGAGTTGCAGAATGCCGTGCAGCGGGTGGTGGAAAAGCAAAAAGAAGGTGACGGCGGCGGCGGGCAGGCCGAGCAGTTGCAGGCTTTGCTGCGCAATATCCGGCAGGTGGGAACGCCCTTCAAGCGCATTGTGCTGCCAACGACCAACGGCTTTACGGTTGTGAATCCCGAAGACATCATCCGCTGCGAATCCGACCGGAACTATACCTTCATTTTCCTCAAAGATGGCCGCCGGATTCTCGTTTCCCGCACCATCAAGGAATACGATGAAATGCTGGCAGACTTCAACTTCTTCCGCATTCACCAATCCCACCTCATCAACCTGCTGTTCCTCAAAAACTACACCCGGGGCAGAGGAGGTTATGTGGAACTCACAGATGGCACAGTGCTGGACGTGTCGGCCCGCCGCAAATCGGAGTTTTTAGCCAGAATGGGCGGAACAGAATAAGCCCGGGCCCGCGATTACTCGACTGAATGCCGCGTTTGCCTAAATAACCTTCCTCCGGCAACAACAGAGGGTAGCTTTGATTGACTGTTGAATGCCGCAGGTCCGCTGCAGGTGTTCCCGGTCTGGTCATTTTTCATCAACCCATCTTCCCTTTTTTATGTCCACTCCTTCGGCATTCGATCGTTTCAAACGGTGGTTACGCGGCTCCGTGATGCTGCGAATTTTGGGCATTGCCATCCTGATTTTGCTCCTGATGATCCCAACAGGAGAAATCCGGAGCCTCATTTATGAGCGGGAATCCCTGCGGGAAAGCGCCGAATCGGAAATCTCCAGCACCTGGGGCGGCGACCAAACCCTCACCGGCCCGGTTCTCACAGTTCCCTATGTCGAATCCTACAAAGACGCCGAGGGCAATGTCCGCATCCGAACGGAGTTTGCTCACTTCCTTCCCGATTCAGTCAAAGCAGATGTTTCTCTCTCGCCGGAGCGCCGCCACCGTGGGATTTATGAGGCCGTTCTGTACCGGGGGAGTTTTTCGGTAACGGGTGCCTTCCCTTTCCCCGACCTGGCCGAGCTGAACCTGCCAGAGGAAGACATGCGCTGGGACGAGGCTTTCGTTTCGGTGGGCATCACCGACGTGCGCGGCATCGAGGAGCAGGTAATCCTGCAATGGAAAGATCAAAGCCTGGCTTTTTCTCCCGGCATGAAAGATCCCGATCTCATGGCGGGTGGCATCAGCCTGGGGCTGAGCCTGGATGCTGCGGATAAAGCGGAAATCCCCTTCCAATTTGACCTTCAACTCAAGGGCAGCAACCGGCTGTATTTTTCCCCGCTGGGTAAAATAACCCAAATCCACATGGACGCTCCCTGGGCAGCGCCGAAATTTGCAGGCTCTTTTCTGCCCAAGCAGCACGACATTCAACCCGGGGCTTTTTCTGCCCAATGGGAGGTGCTGCACCTCAACAGGAGTTTTCCACAAAGCTGGACAGGCAGCGGCAGGGTAGAGTTTGCAAATAGCTACAACTTCGGGGTGGATCTCCTGATTCCCGTGGATCACTACCGCAAAACCACCCGCTCGGTGAAGTATGGTCTGATGTTGATTTCGCTCACCTTCCTGATCTTTTTCTTCGTCGAAATCATGTATCGCCAGCGAATTCACCCCATTTCCTATCTGCTGGTGGGCCTTGCCCTTGTGATTTTTTATGCTTTGCTGCTTTCTCTCTCCGAGCATATTGCCTTTGGCTGGGCCTTCCTGGTCGGCGCTGTTGCAGTTATCGGCTTGATTACGGTGTATTCGAGAAGTGTGCTCCAGAGCCAGCGCCTCACCCTGGTGCTGGCAGGTCTGCTGGTGCTGATGTTTGGGTTTAATTTTGCCCTGCTCCAGCTTCAGGATTTTGCCCTGCTTATCGGCACCCTTGGCCTGTTTGTGGTGCTTGCCGCTGTGATGCTGGTGTCGCGGCGAATTGACTGGTATGGATATGCCAGGGCTGCCGAAGAAGATTCCGGGGAATAGCACCAAAGCCAATAAGTTCAGGCTAATGACAGATTGCCATGCGAAGCAATGACACCGCATTTCATGCCATCAGGCTGCTACCGGGCCAGGATCTCAAACGTGAGATCCTGGCCTATGTCTTATCCTCTGGCATTCAGGCTGGCTGGGTGATCACCTGTGTGGGCAGCCTGCGGCGGGTGGAGCTCCGGCTGGCCAACCAGAACGAGGGCAGCAACCGCACAGGCTTCTTCGAAATATTGAGCCTGAGCGGAACCCTGAGCCGGGAAGGGCTTCACCTTCATCTGGCTGTGGCTGATGAAGCAGGGCAATGCTGGGGCGGACATCTGCTGGATGGCTGTGAAATCTACACAACGGCAGAGTTGGTCATCGGTGAATCGAAAGACCTGATTTTCAGGCGGGTGGAGGATGAGAGTGCGCCCTGGAAGGAGCTCAGCATTCAGCCCGGAGACCCTGAAAAATTGCCCTTTGATCCGGAAGGCTAGCAGACTTTCGGCTATTGGATAATGGCAGTAATCAGCTCCGAATCGAGCGATGAGGTGGCATCGCCGCTAAAGCTGTTCATTAGCAGGCAGAACACCTGTTCGGTTTCCGGGCAAACATACAAGGCACTTGAAAAACCACCGGTACCGCCGTTGTGGTGTAATAGCAGGTTTTTCCGTTGACTTTCAACAAAATCCATCCCAGGCCAACCTCAAAAGCAGTGCCCTTGCCTTCGCCTTCAACCGTAGGCGTGTGGCAAACTGTGAACACGCTGTCAAGCCCCGATGGCGCGCCACCCAACTGGCTTTTTCCATAGATAAGCAGGTCGTGAACGCACGACCGGATGGCACCTGCTCCCTTGAAGCCGGCAAGGTCCCAGGCTTCAGTGGCCTTCCCTTTGGCCGTGTAGCCCTGCACCCAGGACCCAGGGGCACCGTCATCGACGAAGGTATGCTGCATTCCCAGCGGTGCCGCAATTCGCTGCAAGAGATTCTCTTCATAAGAAAGCCCGGTGTTGCGCTCAAGAATCAGGCCCGAGATGCCAGGGGCAATGTTGGAATACTCGATTTCTTCGCCAGGCGTCTTTTTTAACTTGAAGGAACGCAGGTATTCATACACTTTCGTGCTGTCGTAGTGGGCAAATGGGTTGTCGAGATCTACGCCCCGCCAGATGTTTCCGGGCATTCGCGGCAAACCTGAGGTGTGGTTCATCAGGTGTTTAAGAAGAATGGTTTGTCCTTCATGACTCAGCTCAGGGAGGTCTGAAGGAAGCAGCGTAAAGATGGGTTCATCAACGGTCAGGTTCCTTTCCGACAGGAACTGGACTATCATGGCTGCAGTGAATGTTTTGGAAATGGAGCCGATTTCGTAAATGCTGTACTCGTCTGGTAAAAAGCCATTTCCAAAGGTGGTTTCGCCATAGCTGTAGAAATGGCTGGTGCCATTCTGCCAGATTCCGATGGCCAGGCCAACATGGTCGGGATCCTGCATGTATCGCCGGGCAGGTTCGTCCACTGCAAGATCCAGGGCAGTGGTGAGCGGGTTGGAAGTGGTGATTTCCTCGCGCGGTTGCTCACAGGATAAAAGGAGGAGAAGGGAAAGGCTAGGAAAAATGAGAAGCTTCATGACTTTGGAGGATAGATAGGTTTCGCAGAACAATCGTCGTTGTCAGGACGCTGTTTCTCCAAAGAAAGCTGTAACCCTTGCCGGAAATAAAAAGAATTATTCTCCCATCGCCTCCAGCAAAATATCGCAAGCCATGTGCATCTCCCCGTGGCTGATGGTAAGGGGCGGACAGAGTCTCAGGCCATGTTCAATGCTGAGAAAGCCGAGGCTGAGCAGGCCGAGCTCATAGGCACGGGCCTGGGTTCGGTAGGCGGTTTCTTTGTCGTGAAACAGCAGGCCATAGAGCAGGCCTTTGCCGCGCAGCTCTGCAATGGCGGGGTGCCGCAGCCGCTCCAGGAGAATTTCCTCCAGCTCTGGCACCCGTTCAGTGAGCTGTTCTTCGATCAGAACCTCGAAGGCGGCAAGCCCGGCGGCAGCTGCGAGCGGCCCGCCGCCAAAAGTAGTGATATGCCCCAGTGCCGGGTTCCGGCGGATGATGTCCATGATCTCCCGCCTCGACACAAAAGCCCCAAGTGGCAGGCCGCCTCCGAGGGCTTTGGCCAGAATGAGGATATCTGGCTGAATGCCAGCCCACTGGTGCGCAAACAAAGTGCCTGTCCGGCCAAATCCGGTCTGGATTTCATCCACAAGCAGCAGGGCCCCCGCCTCCCGGCAGCGCGCCGCCAGCGTGGGCAGGTAGCCGGGGGAAGGCATCACGGCACCACCTCCGCCCTGGATTACTTCCACAAGCACGCAGGCTGTTTCTGTGGTGATCTGGCCCAGGGCGTCGAAATCGTTGTAAGGAATCAGGAGGGTTTCAGGCAAAAAGGGCCCGTAGCCTTCTTTCGCCGAAGGAATGCCCGAAACGCTCATCGAGCCGTGCGTGGAGCCATGGTAGGCCCCTTCAAAGGAAATGAGCTGGCGGCGGCCCGTGAATTTTTTGGCTACTTTCAACGCAGCCTCCACTGCCTCGGAGCCTGAATTGGTGAAATAGACCTGCTCCATCCCCTCGCCGAGAAACCGGCTAAGGCGCTCAGCATAAGCCACCTGCGGCGTCATGATGACCTCGCCATACACGTGCGGATGCAGGTAGCGGGCAGCCTGGTCCTGGATGGCCTTTACCACCCTGGGGTGGCTGTGTCCCACGTTGTTGACGCAAATTCCGCTGATAAAATCGATCCAGCGGCGGCCCTTCTGGTCAAACACAAAGACGCCCTCGGCCCGGGCCACGTCCAGCTCAGGAACGAAGTCGGAGGTGAGGGCAAGGTGTTGAAGCGCCTGTTGGTTGGACATGGGACGGAGGTTTTTTTGCAAAAATACGAGAAGAGTTGAGTTTGAAGCCGACCCGGTATCAACCAGACAGGGCTTACGCATTAAAAACTACTATGAAAGCTGGAGGAAAATCTGTATTTGAGGTTCAAATTAAAGGAAATGGATTCGACTGGTTTTGTAGAGCGAGTATTTGGCGGGTTACGCGATTTTCGGCGTGATCACCTGAAGATTCACCGCTTGGATGAGATACTGTTTTTATGCTTGTGTGCGATGACAAGCCGCTGCGATAGTTTCACCGAGATTCAGGAATTTGGGGTTCATCGTCTCGACTGGCTTCGTAAGTATTCTGCCTACGAGAATGGGATTGCTTCCCATGATACGATCCGCAGGGTGATGCAGCATATCAGGCCCGAGGTCATGAGCGAAGCATTGCACTTGATTGTCAGTGAGTTAAAAACTCCCCTGGCGGAGCGGGAGGTTGTCTCGATTGACGGTAAGTGCCTTCGTGGAGTAGGGTCAGATGTGTACATGGTCAATGTATGGTCCAACGGCCAGGGGCTTTGCCTTTCTCATAAGCGAGTTGATGAGAAGCACAACGAGACGGTGGCTATCTCGGAATTGCTGGATCTTCTGGAGCTAACTGGGGCCATCATTACAGTGGATGCACTCAACACCCAGAAGGACCTTGCCGCCCGGATCATAGGAGAGGGAGCAGATTACCTGATGGCCCTCAAACAAAACCATCCAACCTTTCATTCAGATGTTCAACAGATTTTCGATCAGTACGATGCTGGCAACCCGCACCGGGTGGAGGTTGACCAACACGATTGGTTGGAAAAAAACCGGGGTAGGGTGGAACAAAGAAACTGTCTGGCAACGGACTGCTTCAACCTCTGGGGGGAGCAAACACAGTCCGGCCAATGGGCATCCCTGTGCTCCATAGCCAGGGTCGAGGCAAGCAGGACAATAAAAGGAGTGACAACCATCGAAAAAAGATACTACCTCAGCTCTCTCCCTCCTGATGCTGAGCTAATTAACAGATGCGCAAGAGCACACTGGGGAGTCGAAAACAGCCTCCATTGGACCCTTGATATCACCTTCGACGAGGACAGATCTTATGTCAGAGCTGACCATGCTCCCGAAAATCTCGCCACCATCAGACTCATGGCGCTCAACTTGATTAAAGCCAGGAAACCAGAAAAAATCTCAGGAAAGGTCGCAAGACTCAGAGCCACTCTCTCCAATGACTTCCTCGAAACCGTTATCTTCGGCATAACTTGAGTAATGCGTAAGCCATGTCAACCAGAAAGGGGCGGACCGATGGCCCGCCCCTGTGAGGATTTTTTTGGGTGATACTGGTTTCTTAAGAAAAAAGACCTTTAACAGCAGCCTTGAAGTGGTTGAATGATTCGCCGACTTCTTTAGAAAAGGACTCCCATTTTTCTTCACCTTCGTCTTCCAGCTCGTCCAGTTGGTTCTTGATGGAAGAAATCCGCTGGCTTAAGTCGTTGCGTTTTTCTTCAAGTTCTTCTTTGGCTTCGGAGGTGCCGAGGGCAAATTGCAGGCGGGCAATGTCCATGCGGGTTTGGAGCTTATCCTTCCAGCTGGAAAACTCTTTGGACCACTCATTGAATTCCTCTCCGGCATCGTCTTTGAGTGCTTCATAGCCGTGTTCTGCATCCTGGAGGGCGGCATCTACTTTATGCTTTTGCTCTTCGAAGGCTTCGCGGCTTTCGGCTTTGCCGAGGGCAAGCTGCACCTGAAGTTCTTCGAGGCTTTGGCGCACTTTGGTGGCTGTTTCTCCGGAAAGGAGGCTGTCCAGTTTTTCCTTAGAGCCATCGATGAAGCTGGCAAACAGCGACTTATGAGACTCCAGTCTTTCGTTGGTGACTTCTTCACTGTCAGCTTCAAGCTGCTCGCGAAGGTCTTCCAGTTCGTTGTTGAGGCGTTGTTTTTCGTCCATGTTGCAATGATGTAAATAAATTTAAATAGACTAGCTGTTGTAGGAAGCGTGCCGCTGCGCAATGTGAGGGGAGGCCGTTTTGCCAGGAGAAGCAAGATGAGGGTCGGCAACGATCCCAGGTCAAACCTTCCAAGCAAGCTTCGACAAGCTCAGCCCTCAAAACTTCCTTGGCCCCAACCCCAAAACAGCAGCAAATTCCATGGGCAGGAAGGGCGGGGTAAGAATCAGGCAGAAAAACCACCAGTAAAAAAAAGAAAAGGCTTTTAGGCTTTCTAACTTTTTCTGATACTTGACCCGGAAACAGGAAGAGCTAAGCCGAACATTTTTTCAAGATTAACAATCCTGCACCTGCCGTCTGATTTCCTTCCCAAGGTAAAAAAGTCTCCTTACTTCCTGTATTATCTTTCTTCTTTTGTTGACCCCCTTTTTTGAACGTTTTGGATCATGATGAGACTGAGAGTCACTTCCATCGCCCCTTCTCTGACCAAAGACAAACTCGTTGAGTTGTTTGAAGAAATTGGCGATGTTGAATCGATCAAGGTTTTCCGTACCTTGGATAACACTGCTGTGGCCATGGCCCTCATCGAAATGAAGCGCGATCGCGAGGGGCAGGAGGCCCTCACGACCCTCAATGGATTCATGGTTGGCGGCACACGCCTGCGGGTAGAGCTTTCTCAGGATCTCGTTCGCGGTTCCGGCACCAAAGTTAAGGCAGCCATCCTCGACGATGACGAAGAAGAGGAAGGCGAACCCGCGTGGAAAACCCCCAGCACCGAAAAACCCAGCGATCCCGCTATCGAGGATGAAATTGAAGATGAGCTTGGCACCGGCAGTGACGACGAATCCGATGACGACGACGAAGACAACGATGACTTTGACGACGATGATGAGGATGGCGACGAAGATGATGACGATGATGACGACGAAGGGCGGAGCCGCCGCCGCAAAGAAATCCCTCTCGACGAGTTGGACGAAGAAATTTAGTACCTAAAGTTCCCTTGCCATGAAACCTCTCCTGCGCCGAATTCTCCTGGTCGGTTCTTCCGTGCTGGCCACCCTGCTCTTTTTGTTGCTTGTGCTTCCCTTCTTTTTCGAAGATAAGCTCAAGGCCCTCCTCAAGGATCAGATCAATGCGCAGGTGAATGCCAGGGTCGAATTCACGGACCTGTCTTTGTCCCTCATTCGCAGCTTCCCGGATGCCCGGCTCAGCCTTTCAGGGCTGTCTGTAGCAAATCAGGGTGCCTTTCTGGGCGATACCCTTCTCACTGCCCGGCAAATTGATGTGGTCGTTAACCTATGGAGCATTTTCAGCGGCGACACCTATCAAATCCGGCAGGTTCGCCTGCAGCAGCCCAGGCTTGACGTCCACGTCCTTGCCGACGGCCAGGCCAATTACGACCTCGCCCTGCCCGACTCCAGCACCAGCCCGGAAGCTGAATCAACTTCCTCCCCCTTCCAGCTTGATCTTCAGGCATACTCCCTCAGCGAGGCCAGTATCCGCTACCGGGATGAGTCGCTCCCGATGAGCGCTACCCTCGAAGGGCTTGAGCACGAAGGCAAAGGTGATTTTTCTGACACCGATTTTCGCCTGAGAACCCAAACTACCATCGCCAAAACCAGCCTCAGCTACGATGGCGTGGAATATCTCCGGGCCCTGCCAATTGAGGCCCGGGCCGACCTCGACATTCACGCCGGGGAGGTGCTGAAAGTGGATTTCCTGGACAATGAATTCCGACTGAATCGCTTTCCACTCCACCTCGATGGCTTTCTTGCCATGCCCGGCGACGACATAGACATGGACCTCGCGCTGTCGAGCCCCGGTTCCGATTTTGGAACCCTGCTTTCCCTGGTTCCCCAGTTGTTCCTCACCGACCTCGAAGGCCTCCAGACCCGCGGGCAGCTGGCGTTTTCGGCCGGGTTGAAGGGTGTGTATAACGAGCAATCCTTCCCGGCATACCGGCTGGCTTTGCAGGTAAAGGATGCTTTTTTGCAATACCCCGGTGTGCCCGAAGCCGTGAGCGACATTGCCTTCGACCTCAATGTGGAAAACCCGGATGGCCGCGATGAGTCCCTCCGGCTGGACCTCAAAGAATTTCGCGCCCTGCTGGGCAGCCACCCGTTGCTCGCCAACCTCCGCCTGCAAAATCTCATTAGCCCCACCATGCAGGGCCGTGCCATGGCCAAGGTGAACCTCGCCGATCTCGTGAAAGTATTTCCCATTGAATCCACCGACCTGGCAGGCTTGTTTACCCTCGATGCCAGTTTCGATGGCCGCTACGATGAAGCAACCGGAGCTTTCCCGCAAATTTCAGCCCTGATGAGCCTTCAGGATGGGTTGGTAAGATCCAAAGAATACGCCACCGAGCTCAAAGACCTGCGCTTTGAAGGTACCCTTCAGGACCCCGACGGCACACTGGTCGGCGCCCGGCTCGATATTCCTGTGTTCCATTTTTTACTCGACGGCGTGCCAATGGATGGCAGCCTGAAGGTGGATAATTTCGACGACCCGCATTATGTGCTTCAGGCTAAAGGCGGGCTGGACTTGGGGAAAATGTTCCAGCTATACCCCATCGACAGCATGGAGCTGAGCGGCAAGCTTCAGGTAAACGACCTCTTTGCCGAAGGCATTTACTCCCAGATCGAAGCGGAGCAGTACGATCGCCTCGTCAACAAGGGTAGCGTGGTGGTGGAATCTTTGTTCTACCGCGATTTATGGTATACCCAGCCCGGATTTACCCTGAGCCAGGGAACGGCGCAATTCACCCCCGGCAAGCTGTCTTTTCAGGGGTTAGCAGGGCAACTAGGCAAAAGCTCCTTCTCCGGAAGCGGCTATCTGAGCAATTACCTGGCTTACCTTCTCATGGGCAGCGAAGAATTGCAGGGGAGAATCAGCCTGGCTTCGCCGTCATTTGACATGAATGAATGGCTGGTGTCAGAGGAAGCGGAGAATACGGCAGGGACAGAAACGACAGAAGGGGCTGAAGAGGTTCCGCTGGAAGTGTATCCGATTCCGGCGGGGTATGATTTGGTGATGGACCTGAACTTCGCGGAGGTAAAATACGATGACTTAACCCTGAAAAACCTGAGCGGGCTTGCCGAAATCAAGGATCAGCAGCTGTTTTTGGAAGATGTGAAGATGGACCTGCTGGGTGGTTCGGTGCTAATGGGCGGAACCTACGACACCCGCAACCCGAAGCGGGCAGGGTATGATTTTTTCCTTGACATCGCCAACCTCGGGGTGAAAGATGCCTTCCGCTATTTTTCGGTGGTGCAGCAATTTGCCCCTGTGGCCAAGCTCATCGAGGGCAAATGCAACCTCGAAGTAGGCCTCAAAGGAGGCCTGCGGCCAGATTTTAGCCCCATTCTCGACGAACTGGATGCCTTCGGCTTGTTTGAACTCCTCGGCACCGGCCTGCTCCAGACACCCCTCACACAAACCCTGGCTGCCAACACCAAGGTGTCTGATCTCAGCAGTTGGACCCTCAAAGACATCAAAGGCATGTTCCAGATCGACAACGGCACGCTCACGTTTCAGCCGATCGCCCTCAAAATCAAAGACATAGCCCTCAGCATCGGCGGCGCGCAGAACCTCGCCGGGGTCATCCGCTACGACGTGAAGCTCGACGCTCCCTCTGGCAGCCTTGGCACTGCTGCCATGCAGTCCTTGTCGCAACTCACCGGCGGCGTGCTGCAACCCACCGAGCGGGTGCAGGTGAATTTGCTGGTAACCGGTACCCTTCAAGATCCCAAAGTGAATGGCGCAGGTGGAGGAACGGGAAGTCAGTTGCAAGGGCAGGCCACTGCAGCTTTGGAGCAGGAGTTGGGCAACCGGCTCGGCACCGACGTTACCCTCAACCAGGACAGCCTCAGAAAACAGGCCCAGCAAGCCCGGCAACGTGCTGAAGACTCGCTGCGCGCCCTTGGCCAGCAGGCCAAAAAACAAGCCCAGGACACCCTCCAGTCCATGGCCGACTCGGCAAAAATCCAGGCACAGCGAGCATTGGAAGAGGAGCTTAAGCGGCAAGTTGGCGAGGACGTTACCGAAAAGCTCAAAGGCCTCAAAGGCCGGGTGAAGCTTCCGGTCAGAAGACCCTGAGCAACCTTGTTGAGGCTTCGTGCCCGCAAATTCCGAAGTAGTCAGGAATTGCGAAAGTTCCCTATCTTGGAAAAAACTTTCGCAGATGAACTTAGCTCCTTGCGCCTGGATCTTGCTGGCTGTATGCCTTCTTTTCTCTTGTAGCAGCCAGCCCGCGGCTCCGGCAGGCCTCGCCGCGCGTGCCGATTCCCTGGCCCAAAAGTTTCTCATCGTAGATGGGCATGTGGACCTCCCCTTTCGGATGAAAGTGGCCAATTTTCGCCTCCAGCGCGAGTATCTCAGCCTCGCAGAAGTAACGCCTGAAGGGCATTTTGACTTTGTGCGAGCCAGAAAAGGAGGGCTGAACGCGCCGTTTATGTCGATTTACATTCCTTCCGACTACCAACTGCGGCCCGGATCAGCATTCGCTCTGGCCGACAGCCTCATCGACATGGTGGAGAACCTCGTGGCTGCGTTGCCGGATAAAGCTGCCATTGCCACCAGCCCCGGCCAGCTGGAGGAAAATGCCAGGCTCGGCAAACTCTCTCTGCCCATGGGCATGGAAAATGGCGCGCCAGTAGAGGGGAAACTCGAAAACCTCCGCCATTTTTTTGACCGCGGCATCCGATACATCACCCTCACCCACGCCAAAGACAACGAAATCTGCGATTCCTCCTACGACACCACCCGCACCTGGAATGGCCTCAGTCCGTTTGGTGCCGAAGTCGTGAAGGAAATGAATCGCCTCGGCATCATGGTGGACATTTCCCATGTGTCCGACAGCGCCTTTTACCAAACCCTGCGGGTCACATCAGCCCCGGTAATTGCCTCCCATTCTTCCCTTCGTTATTTCACCCCGGGGCTTGAGCGAAACATGAACGACGAGATGCTGAAGGCGCTTGCGGCTAATGGCGGAGTGATCATGATCAATTTTGGTTCCTATTTCACGGGAAGTTTACCTGCCAAAACCTGGGAAACCCACGGCGCCGCCATTGAGGCCTGGATGAGAGAAACAGGGACCCTTCACTTTGATTCTGCTTTTTTGGCGTATATCCCGCAGTTTTTTGGTGAACAGGATACCATTCCTGGTACGATCGAAGTGGTGGCTGACATCATCGACCGGGCAGTTCGTATCGCCGGGATCGACCATGTGGGAATTGGTTCCGATTACGATGGCGTGGGCATGGTGCCGAAAGGCCTGGAAGACGTTTCCACCTACCCCCGGCTCATCGAGGAACTGCTCCGGCGGGGCTACAGCGATGCAGATATTGAAAAAATCTGCTCGGGCAACCTCCTGCGGGTGTGGGAGGCAGTGGAAGTAAGGGCCCGCCAGGGAGTGTAAAATGACGGAAAATCAGAAACCGTGTGATGGCGAAAAACTGGTTTGTTTGGCGTGATTTTGCCGTGAAACTTTCTTTCAAACCCTGAGTTATCCCCGCATGAAACAAAGAGAATACGCGGATCCCGTCCTGCTCCAGGAGCAGGCAAAGTCCATTTATTTGCTACTTGCGGCCTTGTTCATCACCGCGCTGGTAGCCACCAACCTGATCGCCAGCAAGTTTGTAACAGTAGATCTGGGCTTTGCCACCTTCGTGATTTCTGCCGGCGTGATTCCATATCCGCTCACCTTCCTGATCACTGATATTTTGTCTGAGATCTATGGCCAGAAAAGGACCGACCAGGTAGTGTACATCGGTTTTCTGTGCAGTGCATTTGTCGTGTTTATCCTGTGGCTTGCCTTGAAATTACCTGCCGCCCCGGGTTCTCCCATTGATCAGGAAACGTTTGCCACAGTGTTTCAAAGCTCCTGGCGAATCCTGGCCGCTTCCATGGTTGCCTATCTGGCTGCTCAGCTGGTCGATGTGCGCCTCTTCCACTTCTGGAAACGCCTCACCAAGGGCAAGCACCTCTGGCTCAGAAACAATGGCTCCACCATCATTTCCCAGTTGGTGGATACCACCCTGGTGCTCTTCATTTTCTTTGTCGGAGTGAAGCCGGTAGGAGAAATCGTTGGGCTGATTGGCGACGGCTGGTCATATAAGGTTCTCTTCGCGTTTGCCGACACGCTGCTCATCTACCCGGCAGTAGCGTGGGTGAGAAGTGTGCTGAACCTCAAATTTGGCGAAGAAGTCGTGATTTAGCGGACTTTGTGATAGACAGTCCGATGCGGGAAGCACATCATTGCTCCTCTCCTTCTCCGAGCCAGCGTTCCTGTTCTGCGGCCAAAAATTCATAGGCATCCATCCCGGCAAACAGGCAGCCATGAACGCCCAGCAATTCCCAGCCTTCGGGTTTGCCAGCCAACAGCACCCTGCTGGTTGGAAACTGCGATTGAAGCTCTGCAATCAATGCGGGGGCTGATTCGGCATAATGGCTGTCTGCACTGCACAGCACCACAAGTTCAGGATTCGCCCCGGCGGCTTCGCGGAAGGTGGCTTCCTGATCGTCAGGTGATTGATTGTCAAGCACTTCCCAGCCTCCGGCAGCCAGGAGGTTCCGGCTGAATTGCGCACGGGCATTGCGCATGGTCACATCACCAAACTGCCACAAAAAAGCCCTGAACCTGCGGCCCCGGGCTGCCCCGGCGTGGTCCATGTTGCTGCGAAGCCGCTCAAAGCTGGCTGCCAGCCTGACATCCTGAGCGGGGAGCTGCAGCTCTGCCTGGGTTTCCTGCGGGTGAGCTGATTGGTTCACCCCGATCATCACGCGCTTGCGCTGGTGAAATGCGCGCAGCTCTTCCTCTGCCTGCTGGCCAAGAACCATCCTCAGCATCCCGTGGCTGGCGTAGGCCGAAAGCCCGCCCGCAGCTTCAATGGCCTGAAACGTTTCCCAGCCTTTGGTAATCAGCTCATTTGTTAGCGCCTCCACATAATAAGAACCTCCGGCCGGGTCCTGAACGCGGTCGAGGTAGGATTCGTGTTTGAGGAGAAACTGAATATTGCGGGCCAGGCGGCTGCCAGTTTTGCTTTGGGGCTGGTCCAGCACGTCAAATGGCTCAATGACAATGGCCTCAGCGCCTCCCAGCACGGCTGCCATGGCCTGGGTGGTGTGGCGAAGGAGGTTGTTGTGCCGGTCGTAATGAGCCAGGTTGCGCTTTGAGCTGCGGGCCAGTACAAAGGGCGACAAAAGCCCCGGACTTTCGAGGCCATAGGCCTGAAGCAGGTGATGGAGCAAAACCCGCGAAGCCCGGAATTTGGCCAGTTCCAGGAAGAAGGAGCTGCCAAGCGGAAAGGTGATATGCAGATTTTCGGCCAGGGTAGTAAGCGAAATCGAATCAGATTCCAGCCTGTCGAAATATTCAACTGTGGCAGACAACACAAAACCCAGTTGCAGGGCCGGACTGGCACCCTGGTCGCCAAGTTGGGTGGCGTCAATGCCAAGGCCCCTGAACCATGGATACTCGTTTGTTGCCAGTAGCAGGAGGGAAAGCTCCTCGGTGTCTGTGGCAGAGGGTGCTTTCCCGGCAAGCGCTGAAGTGCTGACAAAGTCGGAACCAATGGTACCGGTGAGGTGTTGCCTCACTATTGGCTGGCCTTTCATGGCTTCCAGCAGTTCTTCAAACGCCTCAAGAGGGTGCTGTGTGGGGCGCAGGTGAATGGCCATGTTGGATAAAGGCACCAGGGCCAATGCCCCGGATGAGGCATTGCCGTCGAGGAGAACAGCGCCTGTTTCTGCATCCACGGCCTCACGGATTCTGTCAGTCAGGTCGGCCCCGCCGGAAAGCGGCTGCACCACCTGCCAGCCGGGCTCATCGGCGTGGAAAACAGATCCCCTGCGAAAAGGAGCTTCTCCGGGCAGGGTGTTGGCTCCTGGCCCCTCATGGGAGGTTTCGTTGGGGTAGAAGGGCTGGATTGCCAGCCCGTCGGGGGCTTTCCACACCAGGCGGTCAAAAGGTTTTCCTTTGAGGTCCTGCTCAGCCTTCCTGCGCCAATCGGCGTGGGTGCTGGCAGGAAATTCAGAGAAAAGGGGAGAAGTAGGGTGGTCTGCCATGGTGAAAAATTGAACAGATGAGCGTAAATTTACGTTGGAAAGGCCTGCTTTATCAATCAAAACAACGGCGAGATGACGGAAGTACAAATGACCCAGGTCACATTCACCGACCGTGCTGTGACAGCCCTGAAAGAGATTCTGGTTAAAGAAAGCCGCCCTGCGGATCAGCCGCTTCGCGTGGGTGTGGAAGGCGGTGGTTGTGCGGGGTTAACCTACGTGCTGGATTTCGATCAAAAAGGTGAATTTGACGAAGAATATGACATCCAGGGGCTCCGGGTGGTGCTCGACAAGCGCCATGCGCTGTATGTGGCCGGCATGATGGTAGACTATCAGCACGGCCTGAACGACAGGGGCTTTCAGTTCATTAATCCCAATGCCAAAGAAAGCTGCGGCTGCGGCACCAGTTTTTCTGTTTAACTCCTTGTTTAACAGCCTTTCCTGATCAGGTCCAGCCGAAATTATCTGCCTCCCGCCAGAAAGGGAAGCGCTCGCGGTATGCCGCCAGCTCTGATGCGTTCAGCGTAGTTTCCAGCAGGAAAGCCCCGCCCTCAGGTGCGTGCATTTCCCTGCCTGAAAAATCAATCACCTGGGTGTGGCCGTTGTACGCAAACCCGTTGCCATCCGTGCCGATCCGGTTCACCCCTGCCACAAAAGCCTGGTTTTCAATGGCCCTGGCCTTGAGCAGCGCATCCCAGTGATGAATGCGGGCACTTGGCCAGCTTGCCACATACACAAGCAGGTCATACATCGCCTCCCCATCTGCCGAGAACCGGTTTCTCGACCAAACCGGAAAGCGGAGGTCATAGCAGATCAGGGGCATCAGGTTCCAGCCCCGCCAGGAAATCACATCCTGCAGCTTGCCCGCCTGAAGGGCATCCTCGCATGCCATGGAAAAGAGGTGCCGCTTGTCGTAATGGCCAACCGGCCCTTCCCCCGACACCCACACAAAGCGGTTGACGTGCCTGCTGCCGCTTGTCATGAGCAGGCTGCCACCAACGAGGCAGTCGTGAGTTGCCGCCTGCTGCTGCATCCATTGCACGGCCCTGCCATTGAGTGCTTCTGCCTGGCTCAGGTCGCGGGTGGTGAAGCCGGTGGAAAACATCTCCGGCAAGAGGATCACATCAACCGGCCCGGAGAGCTCATCCAGGAGCTGAGAAGCAGTATGGAAGTTGGCCTCTGGCTGTTGCCAGGCGAGGTCCATCTGTAGGCAGGCAAGGTGAAGGTTTTCGGAGGGCATATGGCAGAGGGTGGGGAATTGGTCGGTGAAATGTATATCTTCGCAGCCGAATTGCATGAGCAATTTGCAAAAAAGCCCGCAGTCCTTTCCCGAGCCGCAACCCAGGTCGATTCCCCCTTTATTGTAACTGGAAAATCCATTCAACATGAGCCACATTATCTCCATCACTGGCCGTGAAATTCTCGACTCCCGTGGAAATCCCACTGTAGAAGTGGAAGTCATGTGTGCCGACGGCACCATTGGCCGCGCCGCAGTCCCCTCAGGTGCTTCCACCGGGATGCACGAAGCAGTTGAACTTCGCGATGGCGAAGATCGCTACCTCGGAAAAGGCGTGCTCCAAGCCGTCAACAATGTGAACACAATCATTGCCCCGGAGCTGGAAGGCAGCCTTGTCTATGACCAGGCCAGCATTGACCAGCTTTTGCTCGACCTTGATGGTACCCCCAACAAAGGAAAACTCGGTGCAAACGCCATTTTGGGTGTGTCGCTGGCTGTGGCCCGCACCGCAGCTCAGAGCCTTGGCATGCCCCTCTACCGCTATGTCGGTGGAGTGAATGCCCGCACCCTGCCCGTGCCCCTCATGAACATCCTCAACGGAGGCTCTCATGCCGACAACTCAGTGGATGTGCAGGAGTTCATGATCATGCCCCTCAAGGCCGAAAACTTCCGCGAAGCCCTGCGCATGGGTGCCGAAACCTTCCATGCCCTGAAGTCTGTCCTCAAAAAGCGCGGCCTCTCCACCAACGTCGGAGATGAAGGCGGCTTTGCCCCCAACCTTCCCTCCAACGAAGACGCCATCAAGGTGATCCTCGAAGCCATCGAGAAGGCTGGATACCGTCCCGGCGAAGACATTTTCCTCGCCCTCGACGTTGCCAGCTCCGAGCTCTACAATGCGGAGAAAAACCGCTACGTGATGCGCCACTCCACCGGCGACGAACTCACCTCTTCCGACATCGTCGGGATGTGGAAAGACTGGTCTTCCCGCTACCCCATCGTGTCGATCGAAGATGGCTGCGACGAAAACGACTGGGACGGCTGGAAACTCCTCACCGAAGCCATCGGCAACAAAGTGCAGCTGGTAGGCGATGACCTGTTCGTGACCAACGTCGATTTCCTTCAGAAAGGAATCAACATGGGCGTTGCCAACTCGATTCTGGTGAAGGTGAACCAAATCGGCTCCCTGACCGAAACCATCGAGGCTGTTCAGCTTGCCACCCGCAACCGCTACAGCAGCATCATGTCCCACCGTTCCGGTGAAACCGAGGATACCACCATTGCCGACCTGGCCGTGGCCCTCAACACCGGCCAGATCAAAACTGGTTCTGCTTCCCGCTCCGACAGGATCGCGAAATACAACCAGCTTCTGCGCATCGAAGACGAACTGGGGGACGCCGCGATGTATGGCGCCAGCATGTTTCGCTACTTCTAAGCAGACCCTCCTCGCAATGAGGGGGTAGCTGAAGCATAAAATTCCCCTGTTTGATGTTGCTTTTGCAAAATCAAACAGGGTTTTTTGCTGTCAATAACCGGATCTGTCAACTAATGAGGGCGGGAGTCTGACGAGGGCTCTTCCTCCTCTTTTTGCCCGATTTCCTCCACCCTTTCCTCAAAATACCGGTCCTGGGTGCGCTGATCAAGGAAATACCAGAACAGGGCAAAGGTACCAAAGGACAGCACGAGAGCACAAACAACGACCCAGGGGTGAAAGCGCTGAAACAGCAGGGATTCTTCGGAGCCAAGAACGCGGCGAATGCCCTGGGTGACGACCCAGATGAAGGCCCAAACCATTGCCAGACCGAGGGTCCATGGCCCGGGCGATTCCTGGTGGCGAATGGCCAAACGGCGCAGGGCACCCAACATCACGGCACCTGCTCCCAGGATGGCCAGCAAGGACACAATCACCATGTGGGCTTTTCTTTGTTGAGGAAGGCCTGAATGCCGCGCTGGCAGTCCTCGGTCATGCGGGCATGGGCGTTCATTTTGGCGGCAAACTTCACCGAATTTTCAAGCGGAAAATCAGGCATGTCTGCGACCATTTTCTTGGTGAGCTGCATGGAAGCTGCCGAATTGTCGGTGCAAAGCTGCCTGGCGAATCCGTGAACAAACTCCGCCATGGAAGCCCCTGAAACAAGTTCGTTCACGAGGTTATATTGAACAGCTTTTTCTGCGGAAATCATCTGTCCGCCGAGCATCAGCTCCTTTGCGCGCAATTCGCCTGCTTTTCTCAGCAGGAAGGTCATCACAATCGCCGGCACAAAGCCGATGCGGACCTCCGTGTATCCAAACTGTGCTTCGGGCACAGAAAAGGCAAAATCACATACCGTAACCAGCCCGCAGCCACCAGCTACGGCATGGCCTTCGACCTGGGCAATCACGACTTTGGTGGAGCGGTAAATGGCCAGAAACAATTGAGCGAGCGAGGCAGAATCTTCCTGATTTTGCTCCAGCGAAAAGGCCTGCAGCCGCTGAAGGTATTCGAGATCGGCCCCCGCGCAGAAGGCTGTGCCATTGGCTCTCAGCACAATTACTTTCACCATGGCATCTTCCTGGGCTGCATGGATGGCATCCCGCAGCTCGGCTACCATCATGTCGTTGAGGGCGTTCCGTTTGTCCGGGCGGTTGAGGGTGAGATAGGCTACCCGCTCAACGACTTCGTATTGGATGAATTGGTACAGTTGGCTCATGTTGCTTGCTGGCTTTGGAGCAAGCTACGGCATTTCGGCACCTGTCACAAGAACCGTCCCTAGCCGATGGCGCAAAGGTTGGTCCGGAGCGTCGTTAGCCCCAGGCGTTGGGCTTTTTTCTCCAGGAGGTTCGCTCCATTTCTTTCCACCAAACTGGCAATTTAAACAATGCAAACGCCACCAATAACTGCCCCCCAATGATCCAGCCATGGGCAAAGGAGGCATTTTCTGCGGTTAACTGGGCGTAGGGAAGGCTGTCAATCACGGCTACCCAATCATTCAGCCAGCCCAGTAGGCGGCCAAAGAGTTCCCCCATCCAGTATCCTGGTGCCTCCCACGGGCTGAGGCCCACCACCAGCAGGGTGAAAAATCCTGTCAGAATCAGGGGAAAGCCAAGAAAGGTTACCAGCACGTTGCTTAGCAAAAACCAGGTGGGAAATGTGCCAAAATAAGCCAGCACAAGCGGAGTGGTAAACACTGTGGCGCTGATCGTGACGCCGAGGCCGCTGTACAGCTGCTTTACCATCACAGGAGCTTCTTCGGGCCATTGTTTTTCCAGCCAGGGCAACAGCCAGAAAATACCCAGCACAGCAGCATATGACAGTTGAAAGCCCACATCCAGCACCACTTCCGGGTCCCACAACATTTGAACCCAGGCCGAAAAGCCCAGAGCAGTGAGTAAGTGAGCCTTGTGCCGACCCGTTTTTAATACCAGAATGAGCCCAAACATCACCACCGCGCGGACCACTGCCGCCCCGGCCCCAGCCAGAATCATGTACAGCATTAAGGCGGATAAGAGCAGCCAGGGCTGGATTTTGGTACCCAACGAGCTGCGCTGCAATGGATACAGTAACATGCCCAATCCCAAAAAAATGACCCCAACGTGTAGGCCCGATACTGCCAGGATGTGACTCAGGCCTGTTCTGGCATACTGTTGTTTGAGTTCGGAGGGAATGTCTCCCTTGTCGCCCAGGAGCATTGCCTGGGCAATCCCCTGTTTGCCAGCCTCTGGCACCACGGCTTCAATTTTAGACGAAAGTTCTGTTCGCAAATCATTTAACTGATGCAACCACCCACGCCGGGCGACAGCTTTCACCTGGTGCTTTCGAACTTTTGCCGAGGTGAAAATGCCCTGGCTATGCAAATAACTGAGGTAACCCTCATTTCGGCTTGTCGCCCGGCTCAGGTCTGCCTCCACAAGCAGGGTGTCGCCAACCGCAAAGACTGCCTCCTGCCCCCGGCCAAGATAGGCCACGCAAGTGCCACTCAAAGGTTGCTGCACCCCATCGCAAAGGGAGGCCTCGGCGTTGAGCCAGGTGTAATAGCCATAAGGCGTGGCTTTCGGCGGGCGCGCAACAATGCCGATCAGGGTGGTTCGCTGGCTGACGAGGCTGTCAACAGGCTCCCGCCCCGGCTGCCAGCTCCGGAGCTGATAATAGCCGCTGCCAAGCAATCCAAACACAAGCAGCAAGGCCAAGCCCTGCCACTGCTCCGACCGGAAGGCATGGGCTCGGCGGTGCCAGGCCATGGCCAGGGCGCCAGCCAGCGGCACAGCAAGCCAGCAGGTGTTGGAGCCGAATGTGAGAAATGCCAGGATGCCCAGCAGAAATGCCAGGGCCGATTTGAACAACGGTGCGTGGATCAGTCGTTTCATGCCCCAAGCAACCCGGAATGAACCAGGCTGCCATGGACACTTTTGCCTGTTTTTGCCCGGAATCGGGTGTAGAAAAGGGAGCAAACGTCCCGTTATTCGCCTAAAAAACCTCTTTTCCTGCTTCCACGGGCAGTTTTTGAAGGCTCAGGAAGGAAGATTGATTCACGGGAGAATGATTCTTCCGTTACCCAAAAAACAGGTCAGCTCCTTCCTCTCAGTGCTGTCGGCGAAAGGGTTATTTCATCAGGAAAAGTCCGTTGACTGTCTCTGATCCCGCGAGGTCTTCTGCGACCCAGTGACTGACCTGCAGATAGCGGGAATCATACAGCAAATACCCCGAAACGGAAAACATATTCGGGACACAGGACACGGCCATTACCTCTTTTACCTCGACTTCGCCGATCCGGAAATCAGGCAGCAGGCCCAGTTCTTCGCCGATAAACTGCTCGCCCCCGATGTCGATGCGGCAATCGTTCTGCTTTACGCGGGCGTCAATCGGTTTTTGGAGCCAGAGGGTATCGTTTCCGTAAAAACCAAATAGCCGGGAGCCAAAGCGCTGAGGAAGAAGGCAGTAGTCTGCATGGAATCGCACTTCCTGGCGAAAGGTATCCAGTTGCCAGCCTTTGTTGGGGGATCCCTGCGAAAGGGCTTCTGCCAGGTACCAGCGATCATCCTGTTGCTCCCACCAGAGGAGAAGGGTGTCGCCGGTCCATTCAAAATCTTCGTCGAGCTTGTTGCAGGTGGTGGAATAAATCCGGTAGCGGCTCAGCTGATCGGTTTGGGGCTGGCTGAAATCAACAGCTCCGGGGCGGCTTTCCTTCTCAGGTAGCTCAAGCGCGGAGCAGGCGGCAAGCAGGACCAGCAGCAGGAGGGAAAAAGGGCGAAGCGCAGTCATGGGGATTCGTTTGGGCAACAACGTCCCGATTCTGCGCTTCGCTGCATGTGGTGTAAAAAAAGCAGGGTTCACCAGCTTCGTCAGGCGCGTTCGCGGGCAAAATAGGCCTCGGCAATCTGCACGGCGTTGGTGGCGGCGCCTTTGCGGAGGTTGTCGGAGACGATCCAGAGGTTGAGGCCATTGTCCACTGACTCATCCCTTCTGACCCTTCCCACAAACACTTCGTCGCGGCCATGGGCGTCAAGCAGGGTGGGGTAGGAGAGGGTGGAGGGATCGTCTTTCAGAATGACGCCCGGGGCTTCGGCCAGCAGGCGGCGCACCTCTGAGATGTCAAAGGGGCGTTCGAATTCGACGTTCACAGACTCGGAGTGCCCGCCGATCACGGGAACCCGAACGGCTGTTGCGCTCACGCGGATGTTCGGCGCGCCCAGGATTTTCCGGGTTTCATGAACGAGCTTCATTTCCTCTTTGGTGTAGTCGTTGTCGAGGAAGACATCACACTGGGGAAGCACGTTAAGGTCGATTTTTTGGGGATAGACGCGGGTATGGGCTTTGCCATCGCGCTCGCCAAAGAGCTGATCAACAGCTGCTTTGCCCGTTCCGGTAACGCTTTGGTAGGTGGAAATGACGAGGCGTTTGATGCCGAATGCCCTGTGAAGGGGGGCTAATGCCACGACCATCTGGATGGTGGAGCAGTTGGGGTTGGCGATGAGGCGTGCCTGCCCGATGCTGTCGAGGTTTACTTCCGGCACCACGAGGGGCACCCCTGGCTCCATGCGCCAGGCGGAGGAGTTGTCGATGACAAGCGCTCCTGCCTCGGCGTATCGGGGCCCGAACTCTTTGGACACACTGCCACCTGCGGAAAAGAGCGCGAGGTCGGGTTTGGCCTCAATGCCATCTTCCATGGACCTCACGGTGTAGCTTTCACCGCGGAACATGACTGTTTTTCCTACTGAGCGGGCCGAAGCCACGGGCAGCAATTCGGAAATGGGCAGAGAGCTTTGCTCCAGTTTGAGGAGCATTTCGGTACCGACCAGCCCGGTGGCACCGACAACGGCGACTTTCATGATCAATTGGCCTTGAGTGGGTCAAACAAAGCTGGGAAAAAGTGCCCGGGGGAAACACCAGAACCAAGCGGAAGCCTCGGGGCAAAAGGCTGGCAAAGCTACGCAGATTCAGGGTGAGAGGGTAAAGGATTGGGAGGAATAATGCGAAAGAGACCGCTTCGCTGCGGGAGGTTTGGATGCGAGAGCCGGGAGCCGAGAGGCGAGACCGGAGGCGAAGCCGGTGAGAGAAGCGAGAAGTCAGACCGCTTCGCTGCGGGAGGTTTGGATGCGAGAACCGAGAGCCGAGAACCGGGACCGGAGGCGAAGCCGGTCTTAGCGCCGGAGGTGCGTTATGTTAATAGCCGAAGGCCAGCCTTTTTTTGTTGTTTCTCCGGCGGCCATAAGGCCGCCGGGAGAGGAAAAAACATGATGCCTCAGGCGCTATTAACATGACGCCCCCGCCGGGGGCTGGCGGCGAAGCCGGTGAGAGAAGCGGGAGGTCAGATCGCTGCGCTGCGGGAGTTTTGGATGCGAGAGCCGAGAGCCGGGACCGGAGGCGAAGCTGGTTAGAGAAGCGAGAAGTCAGATCGCTGCGCTGCGGGAGGCGAAGCCGGTCTTAGCGCCGGAGGTGCGTTATGTTAATAGCCGCAGGCCAGCCTTTTTTTGTTGTTTCTCCGGCGGCCATAAGGCCGCCGGGAGGGGAAAAATATGGTGCCTCAGGCGCTATTAACATGACGCCCCCGCCGGGGGCTGGCGGCGAAGCTGGTGAGAGAAGCGGGAACTCAGACCGCTTCGCTGTGAGAGGTTTGGATGCGAGAGCCGGGAGCCGAGAGCCGGGACCGGAGGCGAAGCCGATGAGAGAAGGGAGAAGTCAGATCGCTTCGCTGCGGGAGGTTTGGATGCGAGAACAGAGAGCCGAGAACCGGGACCGGAGGCGAAGCCGGTCTTAGCGCCGGAGGTGCGTTATGTTAATAGCCGCAGGCTAGCCTGTTTTTGTTGTTTCTCCGGCGGCCATGAGGCCGCCGGGAGGGGAAAAAATATGGTGCCTCAGGCGCTATTAACATGACGCCCCCGCCGGGGGCTGGCGGCGAAGCCGCTTTGAGAAGCGGGAAGTCAGACCGCTTC